>CAVPPN010000001.1:0-94984 GCA_963707425.1 uncultured Actinomycetota bacterium
GGACGCGTCGGCGCCGCGCATGAACGAGACCGGGCCGGAGGCGGTGCCGCCGGAGGACAGCAGCTCCTTCGAGGAGCGGATGCGGGAGAGGTTCAGGCCGGCACCGGAGCCGCCCTTGAAGATGAAGCCCTCTTCCTTGTACCAGTTCAGGATCGAGTCCATCGAGTCGTCGACCGACAGGATGAAGCACGCGGAGACCTGCTGCGGGCTCGGCGTACCGACGTTGAACCAGACCGGGGAGTTGAACGAGAAGTACTGGTGCACCAGCAGCCAGGTGAGCTCGTGCTCGAACAGCTCGGCGTCGGCGACGGTGGCGAAGTAGCCGTTGTCCTCGCCGCCCTTGCGGTAGGTCTTCACCACGCGGTCGATGAGCTGCTTGAGGCTCCACTCACGCACGTCGGTGCCGACCGCGCCGCGGAAGTACTTCGTGGTGACGATCGTCGACGCGTTCACCGACCAGAAGTCGGGGAACTCCACGCCGCGCTGCTCGAAGACGGCCTCGCCGGTCTTCCAGTTCGTCTGGACGACGTCGCGACGCTCCCAGTTGATCTCGTCGTACGGGTGGACGCCCTCGGTGCTGAAGACCCGGTTGATCTTCAGTCCCTTGCCCTTACGGGTAGCGCGTGCGGACCCGCTGACCGTCTCCGTCATGGTTCTCCTATCCCCTGACTGCATTGTCATCGACTTTGCTTGTTCTGATTCTTCAAAGATTGGTTCGCCCGGCGCGCGACTTCCCCATCGCGCACCGGGCGGCTTGGGGTCAGCCCGTCCGCGTGGGGACTGGCTGAGGTTGTGCCGCGTCTTCGGCGGGTACGACGGTCTCGGCGCTGTCGCCGCTCGAGACCTCCCGCTCCGCCCGAAGGATCGCGATCTCCTCCTCGAACGCCTCTGCGCTCTCGAAGGCCTTGTAGACGCTCGCGAACCGGAGGTAGGCCACCTCGTCGAGCTCGCGGAGCGGCTTGAGGATCGCCAGGCCCACCTCGTTGGCGGGCACCTCGGCCCAGCCCTCGGCACGAAGCGAGTCCTCGACCACCTGCCCGAGACGGGCCAGGTCGTCCTCGGAGACCGGCCGGCCCTTGCACGCCTTGCGCACGCCGGCGATCGCCTTGTCGCGGGTGAACGGCTCGGTCGCTCCGGACCGCTTCACGACCACCAGCTGCATCTGCTCGACGGTGCTGAACCGCTTCTCGCAGGCCGGGCACGTGCGGCGCCGGCGAATGGCGCTGCCGTCCTCGGCGACGCGGCTGTCGAGCACCCGAGTGTCGGTGTTGCGGCAGTACGGACAGTGCATGGTCGCCGCTCCCTTCCTCGAGTCGTCTCACACGTCTATTTGAACGCTCCCCACCGACAGTTTCTGCCTTCGTCGCGACCGGCTCGGCGGCCTGCTTGCGGCACGTCTCGGCCAGGTCCGCTGTGGGCGGATCTGTGGGTAACTTGGGGACAACCAGTGGTCACCCTGTGAAGAACTCACCACTATCTGTGGAGAATTACATCTGTGTGACTACTAGATGTAGTGGTAACCGTACGTCGCGCCACAACCGCTCGCAACCGAAACGGGCAATCTGGGGCACCAAATTTTCGAAAGCTGCAAAACCGCAGGTCAGAGGGCCTGTGACCTGTCTGGCACCGGCGTGTCCGGTCGGGTCGGCGTGTCGGCCTGGAGGTCGCCAGCACACCGCTTCGGGCCCGTCGATGGCCCGTTCGAGCCATTACTCATGAGTCACAGCAGCCACATGCACCCCGTCCCGGTTCGCTGGGGATTGCGAACCGACGTACGGCAGGGGCTACGGGCCAGAATCACGTCAGTTGGGACGTTCGGCATGTCGAACGGCGCTTGGGACCTGCCGAACGTCCCAACGCTCACCGGCCACAAGTTCGCCGGGCGAAGTTCTTGCAGCCATCACCACAGCGCCCTCGCCCACAGCCACTCGAGCCCAACCCGCCGAGCCGGCGTACCTAAACACGGAGACGCCTGTCCCCCCACCGCGCTAGCGTCGGGCGCAGGATGGTGATGCGGGCATGTGGAAGGTGACCTGGCGCAACCTGATCGCACGGAAGGTGCGGCTGCTGCTCAGCGCGTTCGCGATCGTGCTCGGCGTGGCGTTCGTCGCCGGGTCGTTCATCTTCACCGACGCCATGGGCGGCGCGTTCAGCGGCATCATCAAGGGCGGCACCGCCGACGTCGAGGTGGCCCCGACCGGCGCGACCGACTTCGACTCCGCCCAGGACGTCCGCACGATCCCCGCGTCGGTCGTGGACAAGCTGCGCGACGTCCCCGAGGCCGACGGCGTCTACGCGTGGAACCAGCTGCTCAGCCTCTACGTCGTCGGCAGCGACGGGGAGATGGTCGGCGCCAACGGCCCGCCCGGGCTCGCGTTCTCCGACGTCGAGACCCGTTCGGTCACCGGGAACAAGATCGTCGAGTACGTCGAAGGCGACCACCCTCAGGGCACCAAGGAGATCGCGCTCGACGTGGACACCGCGGAGAAGGGCGGCTACGAGGTCGGGGACACCGTCACCCTGGTCAGCCCCGGGGAGCAGCCGAAGCTCACCGCGGAGCTGGTCGGGCTCGTCGAGTTCGGCGAGGGATCGACGGCCGGCGCCACTCTCACGATCTTCGAGCCGCGGGCCATCCAGGAGCTGTTCTTCGACGGCCGCGACGTCTACTCCGGCATCTCCCTGAACACCGCGGAAGGTGTCTCCCAGCAAGAGCTGCGCGACGCCGTCGCTCCCCTGCTGCCGGACGGGGTGACCGCCCGCACCGGTGACGAGGTCGTCGACACCAACGAGGAGGGACTGTCAGAGATCCTCGGGTTCCTCAACACGTTCCTGCTGGTGTTCGCCACGGTCGCTCTGGTCGTCGGCACGTTCCTGATCATCAACACCTTCTCGATCCTGGTCGCCCAGCGCAGCCGCGAGCTCGCGCTGCTCCGCGCGATGGGGGCATCCCGCAGGCAAGTGAACCGCTCGGTCCTCGCGGAGGCGTTCGCCGTGGGCGTGATCGGGTCCACGGTCGGGATCGGCGTCGGCTACCTGCTCGCGCTCGGGCTGAGGTCGCTGTTCGGCATCTTCGGGCTCGACCTGTCGGGGGCCGAGTTCGGGATCCAGCTGCGCACGATCTGGGCCTCCTTCGGAGTCGGAGTGGTCGTGACCATGGTCGCGGCGTACCTCCCGGCACGCCGCGCCTCGCACATCGCACCGGTGGCGGCAATGCGTGACGACGTCGCCCTGACCGAGACGTCGCTGCGGCGACGCATGCTCGTCGGCGCCGGTCTGGTGCTGCTCGGGATCGGCCTCATGATCGCCGGGTTCGCCAGCGACGACGGCAACCGCGGCCTGTCGATGATCGGCGGCGGCATGCTGTCCATCCTGGTCGGCGTCTCGCTGATGAGCCCGGTCCTCGGCCGGCCGCTGGTTCACGGGCTCGGCGCGGTCTACCGCCGGGCCTTCGGGACGGTGGGACAGCTGGCCGCGCAGAACTCGATGCGCAACCCCCGCCGTACTGCCGCGACCGCGAGCGCCCTCATGATCGGCCTCACCCTGGTCGCCCTCATGTCGATCCTCGGCCGCTCGGCGAACGCGAGCACCGACCAGGCCATCGAGAAGACCCTGACTTCGCAGTTCATCCTGTCCAACGCGGTGGGCACGCCGTTCTCCCCCAGCGTCGCCGAGCAGATCCGCCAGGTAGACGGGGTCGAGACCGTCGCCCAGTTCCGCCAGGCGTTCCCCGATGTCATCGGCTCGTCGGGCTTCGCCGCCGTCGGGGCCGTGGACGCCGAACAGCTGGGACAGGCGCTGAACCTCCCGATGATGTCCGGCGCGCTCGGCATCCTCCGGCCCGGCACGGTGATCGTCGACTCCCGGACGGCCGAGCAGGAGGGGTACGTCGCTCGGCGACACCGTGAAGATGAAGTTCCAGGGCGCGACGGTCGACCTGAAGGTGGTCGGCATCTTCGGCGTCTCCGGGGCCCTTCCGGCGAGCTACCTGGTCAGTTTCGACACCCTCGAGAAGGGCGGTCTGGACCCGCTCGACTCGATCCTGTACATCACCAAGGACGACGCCGCGGACACGGAGCAGATCCGTACGGCGGTCAGCAAGATCACCGACGACCTCCCCTACGTCACGCTCAAGGACCCCGGCCAGTTCGCCGACGAGCAGAAGCAGCAGGTCAACCTGTTCCTGTACTTCATCTACGCACTGCTCGGCCTGGCGGTCGTCATCGCCGTCCTCGGGATCGTCAACACCCTCGCCCTGTCGGTGATCGAGCGGACCCGGGAGATCGGGTTGCTGCGCGCGGTCGGCCTCGCCCGGAGCCAGCTGCGCCAGATGGTGCGGCTGGAGTCGGTGATCGTCGCCGTCCTCGGGGCCATGCTCGGCGTGGTGATGGGCATCGCGTTCGGGGTCGCGCTGCAGCGGGCGCTCGCGGACGAGGGCGTCGACGTGCTGTCCATCCCGTGGCTGCAGCTCACCATCTTCGTGGTGATCGCCGCGCTCGTCGGGGTCCTCGCCGCTGTCCTGCCGGCGAGACGTGCCGCGCGGCTCGACGTACTCCGCGCGATCTACACCGAGTAGGTCGGCCTACCCTGTGTGCCGTGGGTGACGAGAGCAAGGGCATCAGCAGCGTGGCGGGCTGGATCTTCATGGGGCTCCTCGGCGCCTTCATGGTCTACTTCGGCTTCCGCCTGATCGGGACCAGCGTCGCTTTTGCGCAGGCGGACGGGTCGATCTTCGTGTCGCTCGCGCTCGGCGCGATCGGGGTGGCGTTGGTGGTGCTGCCGCTCGTGACCGGGATCAGCCAGATCAGGGCAATGCTGCGGCGACGCGGCTGACTGGTCCACTGGGTGTCGGTGTGGCTCGAGACGGGGACTCTGGGAAGGTACATACTTCTCCCATGGGTGTGAGCGTGAGCACAAGGGTGCTGAACCTGACGTGAGCAAGCACAGCCAAGACAAGCGCGGTAACGGACCACTCCCCTACGCCGTCGCCATGCTGTTGGGTGCCGCGGGCGCCGGAGTGGCCTGGGTGTATCTCGTCAACGCGGCGATCGACTTCAGTGGCGTGGCGTTCTCCGGGGAGCTGATCGGGTGGGCGTTCATGCTCGCGCCGTCGCTCGGCGCGGTCCTCTGCATGCTGCTCATGCTCACCATGGTCGCCCGCGCGCTCGTCGCCCTCGGCGTCATCAGCGACTACAAGCCGAGACGGTCCGCCGGCCGCCGTCGGCTCGAGAAGTAGCTCAGGCCGTCGGCAAGGCGTCGCTCGGCCGACCGGTCAACGGTCCCGCAGCCGCCGCACGAACTTGAGCCCTGACCACACCTCGTCGATCGCGGCGACCTTCACGTCCACCACTCCCGCTGCCAGGCCGATGTCGCGGACCACGTTCTCGCTCAGGTCGGTCTGCATGCCGCTCGCGCGCTTCGGCCAGCACACCCAGACCATGCCGTCGACCACGGTCCGCTCGACCAGCAGGTCGATCCGCTTCTCGAGCCGCGCGCGGTCAGGACAGAAGGTGACGATGACATCCGCCTCCTTCGGCAGCCGCGTGACGTGCGGCGCGGCCAGCTCGAAGGACGACGGCGCACCATCGACGTACACCTTCATCCCCGGCTTGATGCCGAGCTTCGCCTCCAGCGGCTTGCCCGAGTACCCGGCCATCACGTCCTCCTGACCGAGGCGGGCTTCCCAATCTCCCCGTCGGCCTCGGCGAGCTCGGGCTCGACCCCGTGGTGGCGCACCGCGCGTGCGAACAGCGCCAGCGTCGGCACGAGGAGCAGGGCCCCGACGCCCAGCGCCCAGCGCACACCCCACCGGTTGCCGACGACGCCGAGCACCGGTCCCCCGGCCCACTCGCCGAAGCTGCCCGAGATGTTGGTGATCGACAGCACCGTGGCCCGCACGGACGAGTCGGTGATGGTGCCGTTGAGCCACGTCTGCACGGGCGGCCCGGTGAGGTTGTGTACGACGGACGTGGCGAGGAACGCAGCCGCGGCCAGGGGCAGTGATCCGGCGAACGCGAACCCGAGGGCGCACACCATGAGGAGGGCGTGCAGCACGAGAAGGAGGCGCGCAAGCCTCTCCTCGTTCAGCCGCTCCACCCGCTTCACGAGCGGCGCCGCGACCGCGAAGGAAAGGACGAGGGTCGCGGCCCCGAAGATGCCGAACCACGCCACGTCGCCGAGGCCACCGATCGGAGGCAGGCCGACCTCGAGCAGGAGCTGTGCCTCCCAGAGCCGGTCGAAGCCCTCCTCGAACGCGCCGAGGAAGAAGAAGATGACGAGGACCAGCAGCAGGATCGGTGTCGTCCGGACGAGCAGCCCGCCCTGTCGGACGGTGTTCGTCATGGCCCTGACCGGTCCCCCAGGCAGCGCACCGGCTGCCTCGCGGGCCGGTCTCGTGAACCCGTCCTCGGGCATGAACGCCGCGACGTAGAACGCGAGCAGGACCGTCGTACAGCCTGCGAGGAGGAACGGCAGACGCAGGTCCACCAGAGCCAGCGCGACAGCGACGGCGATGCCGAGCAGGCCGGTGACGCGGGCGACCTGGGCGCCGCGCTGGTACGCCGCGCCGAGGCGCTCCTGTCCGACCTCGTCGGCGAGCCAGGCGTCCTCGGCGCCGCTGCGGAACGTCCAGCCGAAGCCCCAGAGCGCCATGCCCGCCGCGACCCAACCGAAGGACGGCAGCGCGCCGATCATGACCATGGCGAGGCCGGAGGCCAGTGCGGCGACGGCCATGGAGAGCTTGCGGGAGTACAGGTCGGCGACCACGCCGGTCGGCACCTCGAACACGAAGTAGGCGATCTCCAGCGCGGTGCCGGCGAGCATCAGCTCGAGCGGTGACATCCCGACGTCGCGGATGAAGTACACCGCCGCGGTGGTCCATGACAGCGTGCCGACGAACCCCCAGACACCGCGGTACGTCATCCACGTCGAGTACGCCGACTGCTTCACGAGGTGAAGCATCGAGCCCGGCCGCATGACGCGGCAACCGGTTTACGGCCTACGACGGCCCAGCTCCCGTCACACGGCCATGGCAACCAGCACCACCGCGGACGGCAGGCACTGTCCGATCGCGCTGAGCCAAAGGCGGTGCTCCGAGAAGTACAGCACCAGGCCCAGCACGATCATGCTCGCGGCCGTGAAGACCACGAGGGTCTGGCCGACGGTCTCGTAGCCGAGATCCACAAGCGCCACCCCGCCGAGTGCCGCGATGCCGAAGCACAGGTTGTAGAAGCCCTGGTTCACGGTCCAGAGCCGGACGGCCGCCTCCTCCCCCGGCTCGATCAGGAAGATCGGATAGAGCTCCCTGCGCCGGAACAGGAAGCTCTCCAGCACGAAGACCGTGACCAGGGACAGGCCGGTCGCGATGGCCGCGACCTGCGCTACGACATTCATCGGGTCACCTCGAGTCTCTCTCTGAGCTGGTGAAGTCCGTCGCCCTCGAGGCTCGGCAGCGCAACGGGACGACCGGTCAGGAGCAGAAGCAGCGCTGAGATCGGCCCCCGGACGGCCGGCCCGTCTCCAACCGCCCAGTCAGTGTCGGTGGCCTCGAGCCGCAGCCCGGACAGCGTCTTCTTCATGCGGAACAGGGAGCCCCACCGCCCCCATACGCGAGTTGCCGAATCACGCGCACCGTCGACGGGCATCTCGTGGGGTCGCTTCAGCGGGATCGCGATGTCCTGGAAATGCACGAGCGACTCGAGCAGCGCCTCGCGGTACGTCAACCCGGGCACGACACGACGCGACCCGTCGAGTCTCCGGAAGTCGGCGACAATGTCCGTGCTTGGCCGCCCCGCCATCCGCTTCGCCTCGTCGTGTATTACCCGGTTGATGTTGCCACGGCCCCGCCATCCGGCGGCCATCATCTGGCCGATGGTCAGCTGCGGTGCGCCGATGACATGGGCCGCGACGTCGCGGACGGTCCAGCCTGCACAGAGGCTTGGATGCTCCCACTCCGCTGGGGGCAGCGTCTCGAGCAGGTCGGCCAGCGCGGCGCGTTCCTGGTGAATCCTCTGCCAGGCGGTGTCCTTGTCCACCGTCCTCCCCGATCGCCGATGGTAAGATTCTCTGACTAATTCCAGTCCTTCTCCCACCGAGTGTCAAGGGGTTGTCGTGACTAGTCCGGAGCCGGAGGAGCCCAGCCTGGGGGTCCTGATGTTCATCGCCTACCGCTCCCTCGAGACGCGAGTGCTCTCTGCGCTGGCGGATGCGGGCTTCGACGACATCACTCTGGCGCAGGCGCGGGTCTTCCAGCGGATCGGAGCCGACGGCACGCGGCTCACCGACCTCGCGGAGCAGGCGCAGGTGACCAAGCAGACGGCCGGGTTCCTGGTGGACCAGCTCGAGCGCGCCGGGTACGTCGAACGCCGGCCCGACCCGACCGACGCGCGGGCCAGGCTCGTGTGCATCGCGCCGCGCGGGGCTCGCGCAGTGGAGGTCGCCGGGGCCGTGGTGGCGGAGGTCGAGGCCGAGTGGACGGCTCACCTCGGCGCCCGGGAGATGGCACGGCTACGACGGACCCTGACGCGGCTTCGTGAGATCACCGACCCCTACATGGAGTGAGGGGACGAGGCCCTACGGCCAGCCGACGCCCGGCGCGGGCGCTTCGACGGCCAGCACCTGACCCGTGCGAGCCCCCTCCCCCATGTTCTCGGCGCCGCCCCACTCGGTCGCGACCATGAACAGCGTGCTCCTGTCCTCACCGCCGAGCATGCAGGCGAAGCAGCCGCGGTCGAGGTCGATCACCTGCAGCACCTCACCGCCCTCGCGCACGCGCACGCAGTTCGCGTGGGGGACGTCGGCGTACCAGATGGCGCCCTCGGCGTCGAGGCAGATGCCGTCGGGTGCCGCCTCGCCGAGGTCGGCCCACAGCCGGCGGTTCGACAGGGTCCCGTCAGCCTCGATGTCGAAGGCGGTGAGCCTGCTGGCGTACGACTCGGCGACGATCAGCGTGGCGTTGTCCGGCGTCACCACCATGCCGTTGGGGAACATGACACCATCCGCGACCTGCCGGACCGAGCCGTCGGGCGTCACCAGGGCGACGATCCCGGGAGCGGGCTCACCCTCCGGGAAGTCGAAGCCGATGTTGTTGACGTAGGCGTTGCCCCGGCCGTCCACGACGATGTCGTTCCAGGGGTGACGGGAGAGTGCGCTCAGGTCGGCGTGGGTCACGAGCGAGCCGTCCGGCTCCCTGCGCAGGAGACCCCGGTCGCTCGACGAGACGATGAGCAGGCGCCCGTCCGGAAGGAAGTCGATGCACCGCAGGCCGGATGAGACGCTCGCGATGACCTCGTTGGATCCGTCGGGGTCGAGGGCGATGACCTCCTGGGCCATCCAGTCGGAGAACCACAGGCGGCCGTCATGCCAGCGCGGCGACTCTCCGAACGCGATCCCGGTCATCAGGGTCTTGGGCTCAGGCATGGCGGACCTCCCAGCTCATCCGTTCTCAGGGGTTAGGACCAGCACGGCCGCCAGAACTCATCGCCGTGGCTGCTCGCCGAGATAGGGAGATGTCCCCATGCTTCCCGGCCGGCGGGGTGCGACGCTGGCAGGAAACGAGGAGGTGTCAAGCATGAAGAGTTCCAAGAGCGAGGCGCCCGAGTCCTTGACGGCAGAGGGATACGAGGGCCACTTCAGCGAGCTCGACGGTTACACGGTGGGGTTCGAGACGTACACCGCGGACGCGGACATGGCTCCGCTGTTCAAGGGACTGCCCGACGACCGTTGCCAGTGCCCGCACTGGGGGATCGTCCTCAAGGGGAGGCTCACCTACAGGTACGGCGACGGCACCGAGGACACGATCGGAGAGGGTGAGGCCTACTACGCGAAACCGGGACACACTCCCTATCTGCACGCCGGCACCGAGGTGGTCGAGTTCAGTCCGACCACCGAGCTGCAGCAGACGGTCGAAGTCATCTCCCGGAACATGGAGGCCTAGCGCCAGTGGACGCGGAGCACCGTGGTCAGGGCGAACGGGTCGCTGCCGCGGTGCGTGACCAGGACCCCCTCACCCTGCGGGCTGCCGGTGTAGATCGCCGCACCGCCGCCGACCCACCTGTCCCAGGCCTGCGCGAACGCCTGCGCGGTCGTCCCGTTCGTGCCGAGCACGGTCGGGACGCTGTGCCAGACCTCGCCCGTCGGCCGGAGCAGACCGGTCGCCGCCTTGAAGCCGGTGCCGAGGCCTCTCGCGCCCGGTGGGGGCGGATCGACGACCCAGCGAGGCAGGACGTACCTCGGCGAGGCCATCGGCGAGACCACCTCGTCGAGCGCGGTTGCGAACGTCGCCGAGACATCGGGCGCGACGCCGTACAGGGAGCAGCGGTACTCCCCCTCCTCGTCGATCTCGACCCGCACCGCCTGGGCGCCGACCGGTGACATGCCCGCGTCGTGGAGGCCGTCGGCCACGGCGTACGCGATCTGCTCGATGCTCGGCCGCCTCGCCGCGGCCCGGACGATGTCCCGCCCCCGTCGCGCCGCTACGACGGACTGGATGCCGGCGCCCGCCACGAGTCCGGTGACGACCGCAGCGAGCCACGGGACGCCGACGAGCGCGAGGACTACGGCGAGTGCCAGGGCCGCGAGAAGCAGCGGATGGGGCCGCCACGGTGAGACCCGCGCCTCGCGTACGTCGAGATGCCGGTGGCGCATGACGACCGGAGCAGGTTGCTTGCTCACGCCCACCGCGTCCGGCGTCGGCGGAAGCAGTCGCACGGTGTGCACGAGGGTGTCGTCGTACTCCTCGCCGACGCTCCAGAGCTCGCCGATCTCATGCCGCTTCTCCGCGCGCAGCAACATGCGGGCGTTGACCTGGTCGAAGGTGGCGACCTTCGGCGGCGCGTACGGCGAGAACATCGGGTCCACGTGCGCGACCCCGTTGACGATGTCCCCGTCCGCGTCGACCCCGAAGAACCCCTCGTGCTTGCGGCAGAACCGCTCCCAGTCGTTCCCGCCCTTCGGGTGCTCCTCGGTGACGCACACGACGGTCCACGTGAGCGCCACCTTGTCCGGCCAGTCCGGGTCGGTTCGGAGCGCGCGGCCCCTGGTCTGTACGACGGCCGCGGCGGTCGTCGCGGCGGTGAGGTCGATGAGCCCGGTGACGGACCGGGCGTCCCACCCCTCGCCGAGCAGGCCTCGCGTCCCGACCAGGACCTGGCTGTGTCCCTCCTCGAAGAACCGGGTCACCCACCCCACCCACTGACGGCTCTTCCACGGCCCGTGGATGCTCGTCACGGTCGCGTTCGGCCAGGCCACCGCCAGGTCGCCCGCGAGGCCGGGATCCTCCTCGCGGATGAACTCGATCAGCCGCTGCAACGTCGTCGGGGCGCCACCCACCGTGCTGCCGGTGACGAGAAGCGGGTTCAGCTCCTGCGCCTCCGGGTCCTCGACGAGCCGCTCGAGGGCGAGATGCGCCGACCCTGCCTGCTGCGCCATGACACCGCTGAGGTCGGCGGGGAGTACGGCGGACGCGTACTCGTGGTCGCACAGCACGAGCATCCTCATCCGGTGCTGGAGGTTGCGCTGCTCCGCGTTGACGATCTCCACCGCGGCGTACGTCTTGGCCTCGCTCCGCGCGAGCACCCGGTCAACCGGTGACCGTCCTCGTCGTATGCCAGTCCTCGTCCACTGGTAGCCGACAGACGGGAGCGCCCGACGTACCGCCTCGACCACCTCCTGGTCTGCCGGCTGCCAGGTCTTGAGGAGGTGGTTGCTCATCCAGTCGTCGATGAGGGCGACCCAGTCGTCGGCGGACGGCGCGTGCCGATGCTCCTCGAGCATCCGCGCGCCGGCGGGAAGGCGGAGCAGCTCCTGGTGGTGCATGCGCAGCGCGGCGTTGCACAGCGCGGGCTCCTCGCGGGAGAGGCGGTGCCACGACACGTCGTCGCGCGCCTCCCTCACGAAGCGGCGGTCGATCCAGTCGAAGAACGGGATGCTTCCGAACTCGGGGTTGGTCAGCTGGCCGACGAGCTCGACGAACCGCTCGGCCTGGCTCGCGACGAACTCGGACTCCTCCAGCGTCGGCGTCGTCAGCCATGCCAGCTCGGCGAACGGCGCCAGGTCTCCTTCGCGTACGACGGCCGGGATCGACACGTCGAACACGGCATCGCCGAAGAGCTTGCCGACCAGCTCCGCCTGTTCCCGCGTGAGAGCCCCGGGCGGTGTCGCGGTGAGCCCGAGCACGAACACGTTCGGCAGCTCTTCGAGCATCTCGCCGAGGAGACGCCCCCAGACCTCGAGCAGGTGGTGGCACTCGTCGAGGACGAGCGTCACGTCGCCGGCGTCCTTGAGAGCGTCGACCAGCTTCCTGCCGTTGGGGTGGAGCCTGACGAGCAGCGACCGCTCCTGGCCCTCCTCGTCGATCTCGCTGTCGGTGCGGAACGTCGCGAGCGACTGGTAGGTCAGGGCCGTGAAGAACACCTCGAGGTCGCGACTCCCCTGCGCCTCGAGGTCTGGCCTGTCATCGGGCAGGAAGCTGTCCCAGCCCTTCCGCCACTGCGCCTGGATCGCGGTGTTCGGGCCGAACACGATGGTCTTGCGTCCGCGACGCCTCGCCACCTCGAGGCCGACGAGCGTCTTGCCCGCGCCTGGTGGGAGCACCACCCATGCCCGGTTCCGGCCCGCTGCGATGGCCTCGTCGAGCGCGTCGAGCGCCTGCTGCTGGTGGACTCGGAAGGGGTACGGCGCGGCAACTCCATCGAGCGATGGCTCGAGCTGGTCCGCACACACAGCTCGATTCTCCCATCGCTGGGCGTTCCGGGGGTTGCTTCGGGCGGTTGCTTCGGGGGTCTTCCGGGTGTTCCTGGGTGTTCCGGCCAGACCAGGTTCTCCAGCCTGCCCCGGCTCCTTTGGGGCCCGGTCCGCTCGGCCTCCTCCCGGCCCTTCCCGCTCTCCTGCCCGCTCGGCCTCCAGCCCGTCCAGGGACCCGGCGAGGCTGTACCTGTCCACAGTTTGTTCGTCTTGGGCTGGTCGAACTGGCGGACGACTAAGTACATTGCTCGCGCCGCGCCCGATTTGCCCGGGCCGGCGTCTCGGTGCTTCAAGGTCTCTGGGGGTCGTACCCGTGACTCATACACGTGCGCGGCGGCGTTCAGGTCGTCGGACAGGTCGCCACTCGGCCGGCAGGCTTGCGCTGGCCTCGGCCTGCCTCATGGGCGTGGTCGCCGTGGCCGGATGCAACTCGAACCCGGAACCGGCTCCCCTGGCGACGCCTTCAACGAGTCCTTCCGAGTCGCCCTCGCCGTCAGTCGCTGCGGCCCCCACCATGCCGCCGGAGGCGCGAGGGCACCAGCGCGGCCTCCGCCAAAGCCTTCGTCCGTCACTACATCGAGACCCTCAATTACGCCGATCGCGACCGGCGACACGAGCTCTCGATCTGCGCACGTGACGAGCCGCGAATGCGCCAGTCCTGCGCAGGCCATCGATCGAGAACATCGACGAGGTCTATGCGCCGAAGGGAAGTCATCCGAGGCAACGGCTGGACGGTCAGCGTACGATCAGACTCTGGTGCCGACCAGCAAGCTCGGACGCCCTGTGCTTTGACGTCGGCATCAAATGCTCAGCCGCAACTGGTGCATCCAAGAGTCCGAGCGCCGCCGCCAGACTGTTCGACCCGGGAGCGGAAGCTGCCATGAACGCTTCTGCCTGCAGACGCCGCCGTGGGCTGGCTGGTCGTATCGCGACTGGAGCAACCGCGAATGAGCTTCGCCGCGCGCTGCCTGGCTTACTCGCTGCTTCCTGGCACTTGCGCCGCTCAGTCCTCCGCGGTGGCCAGCGACCCACCGCACGGCAGAGCGGTGCGCAGCTGCCGGAGCGACAGCGGTACTTTGTGGCCGTTGCGATCAAGTGCACCAGCGTGACCCATCCGACGGGGATGTCGGACTCAGCCCCACTGACGCCACGCAGGCACTCGCATTCGTTGAGTACCGATGGGTCTCCGTATGCACTGACGCACCGCAAGCCCCGTCTTCGGCCGTCGACTACGACTGCCAGGCAGCGAGGGTCTGCGCTGACGCGCGAGCCAGACTCTGGCGTCTCTGGGGACGCACCGAGGATCCCCCGGCATGGCTATCGCTCACCACGCACTGCTTCGGGGAGCCGCCGACCGCGGCTGATACCCCACAGCCACGGATCACGCCCGCACTTGTCCTGAACGAGATCCGGCGCATCGGCCTCCCCACCTTGGAGGCCCGGACGCAGCCGGCCGGCAAGACGCTGGTCAACTTCGCCACCATCTTCTACGCCGAGCCGGAGCCGTTCGCGAGGACGGTCCAGCTCCTCGGCCAGCAGGTCGACATCGAGGCGACGCCGAGCAGGTTCACCTGGGTACACGGTGACGGCTCGAGCGACATCACGACGAGCCCCGGGGCGCCGTACCCGTCGAAGGACATCACGTACAGCTACTCGAAGGCGCACACGACGGTGGCGCCGCGGGTGGACGTGACGTACACGGCGCGGTTCCGCGTCAACGGCGGTGCTTGGCAGGACATCCCCGAGACGGTGACGGTCACGGGACCGCCCGGAAACCTGCGGATCAGCGAAGCTACTGCGGTGCTCTCTGGAACCTACGAGTAGTCGTCCACAGGTCACAAAAAGGACCTTCCAGACTGTCGGCGCATTCCGATAGGTTCGAACAAATGTTCGAACCTATTCGGGTAGGCGCACATGGATCCATCCCCACCAACCAACACAGCACGACTCACCGAACGGGAGATGCTGGACCGCATCGTTGCGGCACAGCAGACCCAGAACCGCAACCACGCTGAGCGCCTGGCGCTCGCCGTCGAGTTCCTCCACCGCTGCGAGGAGGACCGCGAGAAGAAGAACGGCGACACCCCGCCGCACTTCATCCTCACTCCGCTGCAGGAGGCGACAGCCGAGATAGGTCCGCTGCTCGGCATCGCCGAGGTGACCGTCGAGATCCACATCGATCACACCACCAAGCTCCAGACCTGGTTCCCGACCATCTGGGCGCGCTGCCTGCAAGGTCGGCTCGACATGGCACGCGCCCAGATCGTGCTCGACGCCGCCAACGCTCTTGCCAACAAGGCAGATATCCCCAAGCTGGCTGCCTTGATCGAGGAGTACCTCACCAAGTACGACGACCCGGCGGCTCCCCTGCGTCACGCTGACCCGCACGCAGTTCCAACGGGCGGTGAAGTACCGCGCCCTCCGGTTCAGGCAGAAGTCGAAGGAGGAGAACTTCGCGGAGGCGTTCAAGCGGCGACGCGTCAGCTTTCGGCCTGACGAGAACGGCGTCGGCCATCTCGGTGTGACCCACATGGTCACCGAGCTCCTGGCCGCGGACCACCGGCTCACCCTGATCGCCAAGAAAGTCCGTCAGAACGACGAGACCCGGAACCTCGAGCAGATCCGCGCCGACGTTCTGATCGACCTCATCCTCGGGCGGCTCGAGGTAACCGCCAGCAACGGCGAGCTCGAAGAGGACGACGAGCAAGGCGGCGGTCGCGACGCCGGCGAGATGATGCAGCGCCACCCGGTCGGGAAGTTCGCGCGTCCGGTGATCAACGTGACGGTGCCGATCCAGACCTTGATGGGCACCTGCGACGAGCCCGCGCTGCTGTCGGGCGGGATTCCTATCCCCGCCGAGATGGCCCGGATCATCGCGCTGGACAAGGATTCGACGTGGTACCGCATGCTCACCGACGAGGCCCGTCGATGCGTCGAGCTCTCCACGGAGGCGTACAGCCCGTCCGAACCGATCTTCCGCGAGGTCGTCGCAACCGACCAGACCTGCCTCTACCCAGGCTGCAGCCGCCCAGCAGTCCGCTGCGAGCTCGACCATCGCGAGGAGTTCCCCGAGGGAGCGACCTCGACGAAGAACCTCGGCCCCCTCTGCGAGCGGCACCACAAGGTGAAGCACTCCGGCGGCTTCGACCTACGGCGACTGGACGACGGCTCGTACCTCTGGATCACGCGAGCCGGTTCGGTCTTCCGGACCAAGCCCGTCGAACAACCGCAAGGGCCGTGGATGAGAGACGACGAGCCGGAGGGCGACCGGTCCGCCGCCTGACCAGGCGCCATCAGCCGCATAACTCCACAACGAGACGCTCGTTCAACCGCTGACACCAGCGGGGAACTGCGCACGCCCTCACGAAAGGCGCATGCGGCTGCCCGCCCCACCCCACATCAGTCAGGATGAGGTCATGCGTGCACGTCGTCTCGCCAAGGTCGGGTACCTGGGGCTCGCCGCCCTCGACACCGTCCTGGCGGGCAGCTCCAGCCCCACCGCAAAGCGAGCCCGGTTCCTGACCAAGCCGTTGCTGATGCCTGCCCTCGCCACGTCACTCGTCGAGACGACACCAGGACGCACCGACGGGCTCAAGCGCGGCACGGTAGCGGCACAGGCCTTCTCCTGGGGTGGCGACCTCGCCCTTCTCGGTTCCAGCGAGCGCGCGTTTCTCGCCGGCGTCGGGTCGTTCTTCGCCGCACATGTCGCCTACGTCGGCGGCTTCCTGTCCGCACGCGAACCAGGCCCGCCGGTCTCCACGACGGGACCCAAGATCGCCGGCGCGACGTGGCTTCTCCTGGCTCCGGTCATGTCCGTCGCCGCGGGGAGGAAGGACCCGGCGTTTCGGATCCCCATCGCGGCATACTCCGGCGTCCTGACGACCATGTCCGCGACCTCGACGCTGCTCGACCGCAGCATCCCGCGGCGCGCGCGCCGCAAGCTCGTCGCCGGCACGACCCTCTTCCTGCTTTCCGACGGCATCCTCGGCGTCCAGGAGTTCCTCCTCAAGGAGCGCCGCCCCGAGCTGGAGGCCGCTGTCATGGCTACGTACACGGCCGGACAGTGGCTCATCTCGGAAGGCGTCGCAGCAGCACACTGAGCGACCGGACAGGAACGCCCGGCCGCGCTCCCCCACAACTTCTCCACCGGATCACCCCGAGATCCCCAAGGTCCAAGGCCGGACTCTGACGACAGTCGGAGTCATGGCAACCACCCTCAGGACCACCCCCAGCGGCCACTCCTCGGCACCCTCCCGCGTACGCGCGGCCGCAGCGGGCATGCGCGACATGCTCCCGCTGCTCGCCGGCATCGCGCCCTTCGGCATGGTGATCGGCGTTACCGGCAGTGAGCGCGGTCTCTCTCCGCTCGTCACGCTCTCGAGCGGCCTGTTCGTCTACAGCGGCAGTGCGCAGCTGGCGGCCCTGGAGCTCATCGCGGGCGGCGCAACCCCGGTCGTGATCCTCGCTACCGTCCTCGCCGTGAACGCTCGGCTCCTGCTCTACAGCGCCGCGATCGGGCCGCAGTGGCGAGGCACCCGCCCGGCCGGACGCGCACTGTCTGCCTACCTGCTCGTGGACCCGTCCTTCGTCGTCGGCATGCGCGGCTACGACCGACCCCGTCCCTACCCCGGGCACGCGCACTACCTCGGTGGCGCGGTGCTGCTGTGGGTCACGTGGCAGAGCGCGATCGCCACCGGCATGACGGTCGGGTCTCTCGTGCCCGAGAGCGTCGACCTGGCGTTCGTCGTACCCCTCTACCTGGTCGCCCAGCTCGTGCCCCGGGCCAAGGACGGCGCGGCGCGGACCGCGGTCGCCGTTGGGGCCGCGACCGCAGCAGCCACGACCACGCTCCCCCTCCACCTCGGCCTGCCGGTCGCCATCGTCGCCGGCATCGCGGCCGGCATCATCCGCAAGGAGCACACGCGATGACTCCCCTCATGCTGATCCTGGTTGCAGGTCTCGTGACCTACCTCCTGCGATTCGTGCCGGTTGTCCTGCTCGACCGGTTCGAGACGCCCGCCTGGCTCGACCGCAGCGGCCCGTTCGTCGCGCCAGTGGCGTTCGCCGTCCTGGCAGCAACCGCGCTCGCCAACGCAGCCCCCGAGGGGATGGACGTGCTCCTGCCTCGTGCCGCAGCCATGGGCGCCGCGGTTGTGACTGCGATGCGCACCCGGTCCACCTGCGCGACAATCGCGGTAGGGATGGCGACGCTCTGGCTGACATCGCAGGCGATCCTGCACCTGTAAACGCTGCCAGCGCCGTTCCGAGGGGCACCACGACAGGACGGCGCGGCAATGACCTACTCGTTCGGGGACTGTGTGCTCGACCTGCAGCGCTTCGAGCTCCGGCGAGCCGGTGAACGGCTGAAGGTCGAGCCCCAGGTCTTCGACGTGCTCGCGCTGCTCGTCCGCGAACGCCAGCGGGTGGTCACCAAGGAGGAGCTCCTCGACGACGTCTGGGGAGACCGCTTCGTGACCGAGTCCGCCCTGACCAGCAGGATCAAGGCCCTGCGCCGGGCGATCGGCGACGACGGCAAGACCCAGAGGTACGTACGCACCGTGCACGGCCGCGGCTACCAGTTCGTCGGCGACGTGACCGAGACGACCGACGACACGGCAGCCCCATCCCGCGCGCCCACAACCAGACCCGCTCCCTCCGAGCTGCCGCCGCAGGAGATCAGGTTCTGCACCACCGACGACGGTGTCCGCCTTGCCTACGCGACGATGGGGTCGGGCCTGCCGATGGTCAAGGCGGCGAACTGGCTCAGCCACCTCGACTACGACCACGAGTCCACGGTCTGGCGGCACTGGCTCGTCGAGCTCTCCCGCCGCTTCCGCCTGGTCAGGTACGACGAACGCGGCTGCGGCCTGTCGGACTGGGAGGTCCCCGACTTCTCGTTCGACGCGTGGGTCAACGACCTGGAGACCGTCGTCGATGCCGTGGGACTCGACCGCTTCGCCCTGCTCGGCATCTCCCAGGGCGGACCGGTCGCGATGGCCTACGCCGCACGCCATCCCGAGCGCGTCAGTCGTCTCGTGATGCTCGGGTCGTTCGCCCAGGGCCGGCGCAGACGCGCACGCACGCCGGAAGAGCTCGATCTCGCGGACACCCGCATCAAGCTCGCCGGGCTGTCCTGGGGGCAGCCGGACCCGACGTACCGGCAGGTCTTCGTCTCTCGTTTCCTCCCCGAAGGCACCCAGGCGGAGTGGCGCGAGTTCGACGAGCTGCAGCGCAGGTCCACTTCTGCGGAGAACGCGGCCAGGTTCCTGCGCGTCTTCGCCGACATCGACGTCACCGACATCGCCGCGAAGGTCACGGTGCCCACCCTGATCGCCTGCAGCCGCCGTGAGCCGGACAGAATGTTCGAGCAGTCACGCCGGCTCGCCTCGCTGATCCCCGACAGCCGGCTGGTCCCCCTGGACAGCTGCAACCACCTGCTGCCGGAGCGTGACCCCGCCTGGAGGCACTTCCTGTCCGAGCTCGACGCGTTCATGGGGATCTCGACAAGCACGACCGCAGAAACACCCTGAGCATGCGACAGGGGCGGCGCCGACGCGTAGTGGCCCCGCCCCTGTCCTCCTGTCACTGACTCCGGGTCGAGTGGAGCAAGCGGCAAGTCTGTCGTCACGTCGGTCAGTCGACCGGGACCGCGAGCCTCTGGCCCTCCGCCAGGCCGGCACTCGGGAGCGAGTTCAGCTCCTGGATCTGGTAGACCATCTCCCTGACCTCGCCGGGCTCGGCGATCTGGGAGGCGATGCCCCACAGCGTGTCGCCCTCACGCACCATGACGGTGCGCGTCTCGACCGGCTCCCCCGCCTCGCCGGTGGCCGCGGAGTAGCCCCCGAAGACCGCGAGCACTGCGAACACCATCGCCACGAACGCCGCCAGGACCACGACTCGGCCACGGCGCGTGAGCCGGACCGATGCCGGAGCGGGCGCAGGACGTCGAGCGGGTCGACGCCCGGTCGAACGAGTGGCGCTGAAGCTGCGGGGTGCTGCGATGGTGCTCATCTGAGACCTCCTGGGAGGAAGACGGCCCGTGTGGCCGCGTTGCTGGTCCTCTTCGTCATGAACAGATGTCTACCGACGGCCACCGACAGTTTTGTCGGGGATGTCGAAAATCTGTTCGATTCGAACATGTGTACGAAGTTAGACGAACGTCCGGCGCGAAAGCAAGGAACACGCCGAACATTTGTTCGAACGAACGGGCCGCGCCAACGCTCCCCCGACAACCGGCAGTCCGGGCCATTGACCCGCAGGGAACTGCAGCGGACGACCTCAGATGAGGTACCTCGTTCTCGGGAGGTGCGCGATGCAGACACGACGGCAAGGTTCGTCGTCGGGATCGCCTTCATGGCCACGAGCGGGGCGCATGTGCTGATCCCAGGCACCGGTGGCGACGCTCTGGACTGGGTCGCTCAGGTCGACGGCGCGGGGACCCCGTTCTTCATCGGCTTCATCGCGTTCTTCGTCTGGATCGCTTAACCGATCAGCCGATCTTGCGGATCGTGCGTTTGCCGTGCCACCGGAGCAGGGGCTCGGCCTTCATCGACAGCGATGGTGCGAGAGCGGTGAAGCGCACCAGTCCCCCACGCCAGCCCGGAACGGTTCGCACGATCCTTGACGACCCGAGCATCGCCACGGCCTCGGCCGCGACCTGGTCGGCCGACAGCATCCGCCCGCTGGAGTGCACCAGCTCCTTCGCCCGGCCGTCCGGCTTCATCGCGTCGACCATGGCGGTGGACACCCCGTCCGGGCAGATCGCGTGCACCCGAACGTTCCGCGGGGTCTCCACGTGGACCGACGTACTCAACGACACCACCGCCGCCTTGGTCGCGGCATACACGCTCAGCCCGGGCACCGGCCCGTGCCCCGACAGCGACGCGGTGTTCACGATGTCGCCGCCCTCCGGCCCGAACGCGGCGATCGCGGCCCGCATGCCCCAGATCGTCCCCAGCAGGTTCACCTGCACCAGCTGCTCCACCGAAGCCGAGGACAGCTCCGCCAGCGCGCCGTCGTTGCCGACTCCCGCGTTGTTGAACCACGCCGCCAGATGCCCGTGCCTCAACGCCTCTTCAGCCACCGCCTGGTGGGAGGCCTCGTCCCGCACGTCCTGCGTGAGGCCGGCCACCGCGCCGATCTCGTCGGCAGTACGACGGACCGCGTCACCGTCCACGTCGGTGACGACCACGTGATGCCCCCGGCGGACGAGCCGCTCGGCGATGGCCCGGCCGATGCCCCGGGCTGCTCCTGTGACGACGGCGGACGAGGAAGGCTGCATGGAGGAACTCAAGCAGACACGCCTGTTCGAACAAATGTTTGAACCGAACGGCGGATGGGTCTACGTTGTGACCAGCCGGTCGAAGAGGCGCGCCGGTGTCGACACAGGAGGACAGGCCATGGCGGCAGGCAAGGGCACACGTACGAACAAGTCCACGAAGGTCGCCGAGCTGCCCGACGGTCCTCCGGACGCAACCGGCCTCACCCCGCGCCAGCAGCGCGTCCTCAACGTCATCCGCGACTCGATCGAGCGTCGGGGCTACCCGCCGAGCATGCGCGAGATCGGCGAGCTCGTCGGCCTGACCAGCTCCTCCTCCGTCGCCCACCAGCTCCGCATGCTCGAGGAGAAGGGGTTCATCAAGCGCGACCCGAACCGGCCCCGCGCCCTCCAGGTCTTCGCCCCCGGTGAGGCCGGCGGTGAGGCCGCGGCCGACGAGACCGGCGTCGGCGACGCTCGCCCTGCGGCGACCTACGTCCCGATGGTCGGCCGGATCGCCGCCGGTGGCCCGATCCTCGCCGAGGAGCGGATCGAGGACATGTACCCCCTCCCCAAGTCGCTCGTCGGCGACGGCACCCTCTTCCTCCTCGAGGTGGTCGGCGACTCGATGATCGACGCCGCGATCTGCAACGGCGACTACGTCGTGGTACGCCAGCAGCCGACCGCGGAGAACGGCGAGATCGTCGCCGCCATGCTCGACGGCGAGGCCACGGTGAAGACGTTCCAGCGCAAGGACGGCAAGGTCTGGCTGCTCCCCCACAACGAGCAGTACGACCCCATCGACGGCACCCACGCCACGATCCTCGGCAAGGTCACCGCGGTCCTCCGACGCGTCTGACCAAGACCCGTCCAGGGCGTCAGTCCAAGACCTGGTCCAGGCGCACGACGAGCAGCGGGCCTCCGTCGTAGCGGCCGCCGTCGACGGCGAGGACCAGCCCGTCGGCGTACAGGATCGGCGCGTCCACCTCCTCGGAGGGCACGTCGACCAGCGACCCGATGATGCTGTGGCCGTGCACGACGCAGTCGCCGCCGAGCGTCTCCAGGAACCCTGCCGCCACCTCGCGGCCGTCCTGTCGCGCGAAGTGGTACCTGCTGGTCAGCTTGGCGAAGACGTCCCAGTGCGCCTGGACGTCGCCCGGCTGGAGCAGCGCGCGGACGGTCTCGTTGATCTCCTCGACAGACTCGCCCCAGGCCAGGTACTCCGTGGTGTCGGAGTGCATCATCAGGAAGTCACCCGCGCGGCCGATCACCGGCAGCGACGCCAGCCACTCCACGTGGTCCTCGGTCAGCGCCTCCTGGTCACGCATCTTCCCGCCGTTGACGAACCAGGCGCCCGCGAACCGGCTGTCGGGGAACCGGTGCATGCCGAGCGCGAGGGCCTCGTGGTTGCCCATCAGGACGTGCACCCGGTCGGGTGCCTGCTGCTGGAGCGACCTGACCAGGTCGACCGCGCCGATGCCGTCCGGACCGCGGTCGGTGAGGTCACCGAGCACCCAGAGCTGGTCGTCGCCGCCGGTCCACTTCCCGTCGGCGTCCGCCAGGCCCGCCTCGACGAGCCCCTCGTGGAGGTCGTCGCGGTAGCCGTGCACGTCGCTGACAACGAACAGTGACCCCATGCGTCCATCCTGTCAGGTGACGTGAGCCACACCCGCCATGGAAGGCCGGTGAACACGCCGTGAACAGCCGCTCCGGCGCGTCACCCCCGTGGAGCTCGCTCGTTGGACCCCGCATGACCAACAGCGCGACGAACACTGTGACGACGCCTGAGCTCGACCGACGGTCACTCCTCGTAGCCGGCGCAGCCGGTGCCGGAGCCGTCGCCCTGGGCGTGTCCTTCCCCGACCCCGCCGACGCCGCCGGTGAGGCGGGCAACCGCTACTTCCAGCACGGCGTCGCGTCCGGCGACCCGCACCCGCACTCCGTGATCCTCTGGACCCGGGTCACGCCCACGGCAGCGGCCACACCCGGTTCGGGCAAGGGCCCCCGGGTCAGCGTGAGGTGGCAGGTCGCCAAGGACCGGCACTTCGCCGACATCGTCGCCAAGGGCAGCTTCACCACCAGCGCCCGGCGCGACCACACCGTGAAGCTCGAGGCGACCGGGCTCCGGCCGCGGACGACGTACTTCTACCGCTTCCTCTACAAGGGCGAGTCCAGCCGCGTGGGTCGCACCAAGACCGCACCCGCCGCGAAGGCCAGCCCGAAGAACCTCCGGTTCGGCGTGGTGTCGTGCGCGAACCTGCCCGGCGGGTACTTCTCGGCGTACCGGCACCTCTCGAAGCGCGACGACCTCGACGCGGTCCTGCACCTCGGTGACTACTTCTACGAGTACGGTCCCGCGGAGTACGGCGAGGTCCGCAAGCCGGTCCCGGCCAAGGAGACCGTCGCGCTCGCCGACTACCGGCAGCGGCATGCGCAGTACAAGCAGGACAAGGACCTTCAGGCCCTGCACGCGAAGGCCCCCTTCATCGTCACCTGGGACGACCACGAGTCCGCCAACGACGCCTACCGCAAGGGCGCCGAGAACCACGACCCGGCGACGGAGGGTAAGTGGTCGGAGCGCCGCGCCCGCGCCCACCGCGCCTACGACGAGTGGATGCCGGTCCGCATGGGCGACACCGTCGCGCTCGGCGACGGCACTGCGCTCTACCGGCGTCTGCGGTTCGGCACGCTGGCCGAGCTGTCCATGCTCGACCTGCGCTCCTACCGCTCCAAGCAGGCCGAGCTCGCCGTGACTCCGGTCCCCTCGCCCGACGGGTCCGTCAGCGACCCCTCCCGGACGATCACCGGTGACGCCCAGATGCGCTGGCTGAAGAAGTCACTGCAGCAGGACCGCGCCCAGTGGAAGCTGGTCGGAAACCCGGTGATGATCGCACCGGTCGTGTTCCCGCCGCTGCCCGCGGACCTCACCCGCCAGATCAACGACGTGACCGGCCTGCTGCCCGAGAACGGCGCGCCGTACAACGTCGACCAGTGGGACGGCTACACCGCCGACCGGCGTGAGGTGTTCCAGCACCTGACGGACCACGGTGTGAAGAACGCGGTCTTCCTCACCGGCGACATCCACTCGGGCTGGGCCTGTGACCTCCCCGTCGACGCCGGCACCTACCCGGCCACGCCCTCGGTCGCCACCGAGTTCGTCTGCACGAGCATCACCAGCGACAACCTCGACGACATGACCGGCAGCCCGCCGCGGACCACGAGCCTTGCGGTCGAGGCCGGGATCCAGGCGAACAACCGACACGTGAAGTACCTCAACTTCGACGACCACGGCTTCTCGGTCCTCGACGTGACGTCCAAGCGCACGCAGATGGACTACTACGTGATCAGCGACCGGACCGACCCGAAGGCCACCGCGAGCTGGACCGCCTCGTGGGCCACCCAAGCCGACAGCCAGCAGGTGCACGCGGTCGACAGGCCGGTGGGCTGATGGTCTCGACAACTCGACCGACGAGCCGACGCTCGCTGGACCGGCGCTCGTTCCTGCGGCTCGGTGCGGCGGCGGGTGCGACCGCGGGCGCGTCGTACCTCTTCTCGACCGCACTCGGCACGCCGATGGCCGCGGCGGCGGGGAAGGGGAAGCGACGGGTCTACGTGCTCGTCGTCGACGGCTGCCGGCCCGACGAGATCGGCTCCGGCCTGATGCCGAGGCTGCAGTCCCTGCGCGACGGCGGGATGAACTTCCCAAGAGCGCGGTCGATGCCGGTGATGGAGACCATCCCCAACCACGTGATGATGATGACCGGCGTGCGGCCCGACCGCAGCGGTGTGCCGGCCAACTCGATCTACGACCGCGGCGAGAAGGCGATCCGCGACCTCGACCGTCCCAGCGACCTGCAGTTCCCCACCGTGATCCAGCGGCTGAACCGGCCGGGTTCACGACCGGCACCGTGCTGTCGAAGGAGTACCTCTTCGGCATCTTCGGCAAGCGCGCCACCTACCGCTGGGAGCCGGAGCCGGTCGTCCCGGTCAGCGGCCATGCACCCGACGCGTTCACCATGGACGCCGCGATGACCATGGTGGAGAAGTTCGACCCGAACCTGGTCTTCGTGAACCTCGGCGACTGCGACCGGGTCGGGCACTCCGACCTGACGGGTACGACGCTGCAGGCCGCCCGTCGCGCGGCACTCGTCGACGTCGACACCCAGGTCGGCCGGTTCGAGGACATGCTGAGGTCCACCGGCCGCTGGGCGAACTCTGTCGTCATCGTGCTCGCCGACCACTCGATGGACTGGTCGCGTCCGGACCGGCTGATCTCGCTGAGTCCCGCGTTCGACGCCGACCCGCTGCTGCAGGGCAGGGTCCAGATCGCGCAGAACGGGGGCGCAGACCTGCTCTACTGGACCGGGCCGAAGGACCGTCGCACAGCGGCCGTGGCGCGGATGCGCGACATCGCACTCGACACACCGGGTGTGCTCGCCGCGCACGACCCCGCGACGCTCCGGCTGAGCCGACTCGCCGGGGACCTGGTCGTCTACTGCCGCTCCGGCTACCGCTTCAGCGACCCCGCGCAGTACTCCAACCCGATCCCGGGCAACCACGGCCACCCGGCGACCCGGCCGATCCCCTTCTTCGTCAACGGCGGACACCGCCTGGTGAAGCACCGCACCAGCTCGAGCAGACGGGCGGCGACCATCGACGTGGCGCCGACCGTGGGCACGGTCTTCGGGCTGGGCGAGCCGCGCGGCGGGTACGACGGACGAAGCCGCCTGTAGCCACGGCGCCGAGCCGCTACCGTCGAGGTCATGGGGCGGGTCGTCGCAGGAGCAGCCACGGTGCTGCTCGTCGCGCCGGCCCTCATGCTGACCGGCTGCACCACGGAGTCGTCCCTCGAGGTGACACCGACACGGACACCGACACCGACACAGTCAGCCTCCCCGTCGCCGACCTCGTCTCCGCCGCCAACCACGTCCCCGGCCCGGTTCCGGGGCTCGGCGGCCGCCGCTGACGTGCGCCGGCTCGCGGGCACCATCGGCCCTCGTCTCGCCACCGGACCCGAGTACCGCCGAGCCGGACGACTGGTGACGACGAGGTTCGAGGCGCTCGGCTACGACGTCGTTCTTCAGCGCTTCCCTGTGCCTGCCGGCGACTCCTGGGGCGTCCCGGTCCGGGCAGGGCGGTCGTTCAACGTCGTCGCCACGCCGCCCGGGTTCGACGGCCGGAAGGCGCACGTGATCGTGGGCGCCCATCTCGACACGGTCGCGGTGGCACCCGGCGCCGAGGACAACGCGAGCGGCGTCGCGGTGATGCTCGAGACCGCCCGGCTCGCGTCGACCGGCCCGACCAGGCTGCCGGTGGTGTTCGTCGCGTTCGGCGCCGAGGAGCCGCGCGGTCCCGGCGACGACATGCACCACTTCGGCTCTCGGCACTACGTCCGGCAGATGGGCCCGAGCAGGCGAGCCGCTCTGCGCGCGATGGTGTCTCTGGACCGGGTAGGCGTTGGTTCCGTCGTTCCGGTCTGCACGGGCCCGGTCTCGCCGCGGCGAGTCAGTCGGCAGCTCGTCGCGACAGCGCGCCGGATCGACGTACCGACGCAGACCTGTGAGAACACGGCGAGCGACCACTGGTCGTTCGAGAAGGCCGGGTTCGCGGTAGCCAGGCTCGGCAGCACCCCCTACTCGGCGTACCACTCATCCGCGGACCTGCCGAGGGTCGTGGATCCTGCGCAGCTCGCCAGGGTCGGCCGGCTGACCTGGGCCTGGCTGACGCAGCCGGCGACGGATGCTCAGCCGCGGTAGGCGATGCCGCTGGTCTCTCGCATCCGCCGCAGGATGTCCGTGCCGCGCTCGAACGAGACGACGCGGGGCGCGAAGGACGAGTCCATCCGGTAGGGCACGAACTCGGCCGCCTTCAGCGTCCCGCCCCAGTAGGTGAGCTCGAGCAGGACGCCCTCCATGGTCTCGGCCATGAAGTCCATGTCGAACACGAAGTTGCCCAGGGAGTGCGCGACCAGGGTGCCGTCGACGACGTCCACGCCCTGCACCCAGTGGGGGTGGCCACCGACGACGAGATCCGCTCCCGCCCCGACCAAGCGGGCCGCGACCCGGCGCTGGACCGGCTCGGGACGGTTGGTGTACTGCGTGCCCCAGTGCGGGAGCACGACCACCACGTCCACCTCGCTGTCGAGGCGGCGCACCGCGCGCAGGAACCGTGCCAGCTCGGACCGGTCGAGCGGACCCGTCCGCGGCGGCATGCTCACCGACACCGCACCCGGCTGCCCGGGCGCGACCTCTGGGGTCTCCCCGATCGCGTTGAAGCCCAGGAAGCCGAACCGGACCCCTGCGCGCTCCACGACCGCGGCCGCCCATGCCTGGGCGGGGTTCGCTCCTGCCCCGAACGTCTGGAGACCCACCGACCGGAGCCGGCGCCGGGTCTGCACGAGGGCCTGGCCCCCGAAGTCGCCGGCGTGGTTGTTGGCGAGGCTGAGCGCGTCGAACCCCGCCGCCTTCAGGCTGCGGGCCACCCGGGGGTCGGCGGCGAACGAGTCACCTCCCTGGGTTGGCGCACCGGCGCGGGACAGCGTGCTCTCCAGGTTGCCCACCGTGATGTCCGCGGCGGAAAGGCGCCTTCTCGTCGGCAGCAGCGCGGGCGCCGGACTACCCGAACCGCGCGCCGCCTCCGCCACCCCGCGCGCGAGCATGATGTCGCCGGTGACGGTCATCGTGACGACAGGGCCAGGTCGTGTGGCTCCCCGGGCGACCCTGGTGCGGATCGGGTAGTCGCCGGGCCGCCGGACCGGGCTGATGCCGTCCACCTGCATGGCCCGCACGCTCGGGCCGAGAGCGCTCGCCGGGACCACGGCGACCGTGTCCCGGTCGCGGACCACCGCCCGGATCGCGGCGCGCGCGGAGCCGAGCTCGAGCCGGTCGGGGGCGGGGGTGCCTGGCGCGGAGACGGTGCGAAGGAGCGTGGAACCGGAGCCGAGGTCCTGCCAGCTCCGCAGGTCGCCTCGGATGATCCGCAGCGCGACCGCCTCGGACACGTCGAACCTCGTCCGGGTCATGTGGGTGACGACGACGAGCGGCTGGGTGGGCCCGCCGGTCGGCGCTGCGCTCTGCGAGGTCCGAGCCTGGGGCTCTGCCGGACTCGGGTCGGTGCAGGCTACGGCCGCGAGCGAGGCCACCCCCGCCAGCAGTGCCGTACGCGCCCACCTCGACCGGGCCACGGCATCGACGTTAGCGCGTCAGCCCGCCAGCCGCCGGAGCGCGTCGAGGACGACGGAGCGGTCGGTCGTCGGCCACATGGGCGGAAGCGACGCGCGGAGGAAACCGCCGTAGCGTGCCGTCACGAGTCGCGGGTCGAGGATCGCGACGACGCCCTTGTCACTCGTGGTCCGGATCAGGCGCCCCGTTCCCTGGGCGAGCAGCAGCGCCGCGTGGGTCGCGGCAACGGACATGAACCCGTTGCCACCCGCCCTGTCGACCGCGCGCTGGCGCGCCGACATCAGCGGGTCGTCGGGGCGTGGGAACGGGATCCGGTCGATGAGGACGAGCTGGCAGGTATCGCCGGGGACGTCGAGCCCCTGCCACAGGCTCAGGGTGCCGAAGAGACACGCGTGCGGGTCCTCGACGAAGAGCCGGGCGAGCTCGGGCAGCTGGGCCTCGCCCTGGGCCAGGATCGTCAGGTGCGGCAGGCGCTCTCTGGTCGCCTCGGCGGCCGCTTCAGCAGCCCGGCGACTGGAGAACAGCCCGAGGGTCCGGCCGTCCGCTGCGTCGACGAGGTCGACGATCTCCTCGATCTGCGCAGGGCCCAGACCGTCACGTCCCGGCGGCGGCAGCTGTCTGGCGACGTAGAGGATCCCCTGCTTGGCGTAGTCGAACGGGGACCCCACGTCGATCCCCCGCCACGGCAGGGTCTCGTCGCCGGGCTCCCCCGCTTCGTCGGGTACGGCCGCCGCCTGCGCGTCGCCCTCGACGGAGTGGGTCACCCGCTCCGTCGGCTTGAGGCCGATGGACGTGGCCACGGAGCTGAAGTCGCCACCGAGCATGAGCGTGGCGGAGGTGAAGACGACGGTCTTGTCCGTCAGCAGCTTGTCGCGCAGCGGACCCCACACCTGCAGCGGCGCCACGCACAGCTGGTTCCCGCCGCGGTTGCGCTCACGCTCGGCCAGCCACAGGACGTCGGACTCGAGGTTCCCTGCCATCCGCTCGGCGGTCTTGAAGATCTCCTGGACCCAGCCTCGCGCCTGGGTCCGGCCCGGGTCCACGTCGCCCCCTCCCCCGCCGGGCCCCGACTGCTCCTTGGGGAAGGCGGAGATGAGCGCACGGGCCGAGTCGCGGACCAGGGTCAGCCCATCGGCGAGCGCGACCGGCAGGCTGTCCAGCCGGCCGGGTGGGCACTCGTCGAAGGCGTCCCGGAGGGCGTCCGCCGCGTCGGCGAGCTCGTCGGCCTCAGCGCCGTCGATGTGCTTCTGCGAACGCTTGGCGGCACGCTCGATCTCGGGCACGGACAGCTCGTCGGTCGCGGCCTGGGTGACCCGGGCGGACAGCTCGTGCGCCTCGTCGATCACCACCACGTCGTACTCGGGGATCATCGGGACGCCCTCGATCGCGTCGATCGCGAGCAGAGAGTGGTTCGTCACGATGAGCTGGGACTGGGCCGCCTTCTCCTTGGCGCGCTCCGCGAAGCACTCGGCGGCATACGGGCACTTGGTCGCGCCGAGGCACTCCCGGTGGTTGACCGAGACCTGGCGCCACAGCTTGTCGGTGTGCTTGGGGGCGGAGTCCCGATCGCCGTTGCCACCCTGCTCGGACTCCTGCTCGGCCCAGGCGCGCAGCTTGAGCACCTCGGCGCCCATCGTCCCCTCGGGCACGTCGACCAGGACGCCCTGGTCGTCGGGCGCGCCTTCACGGATCCGGTGCAGGCAGGCGTAGTTCGACCGGCCCTTGAGGACGGCGTACGTCGCCTCACGGTGGCTGTCCTCGGGAGCCAGCACGTGCGAGGCCGCCTCCAGGAGGGCGGGGATGTCGCGCTCCACGAGCTGGTGCTGCAGCGCGAGGGTCGCGGTCGCGATGACCACCCGCTTGTGGTGCAGCAGCGCCGGGACGAGGTACGCCAGCGACTTGCCGGTGCCGGTCCCTGCCTGGACCAGCAGATGCTCGTGGTGGTCCATCGCCCGGGCGACCGCCTCGGCCATCTGGATCTGGCCGGAGCGCTCCTGGCCGCCGAGCGCCTCGACGGCGCCGGCGAGCACCTCTTTCACGGAGGGCTTGGTCACCGTTGCGGACGGGGCGGTGGATTCGGGCACCAACGAACCCTACCGACCCGCACCTACGCCCGGCACCACGCTTCCACAGGTCCGGCTACACGACCGCGCCACTGTCCTCGCGATCCCGGGTCTGCCGTGCCGCCTTCTTCTTCGGCTCCGCCTTCGCCATCGGCCAGCGCTTCTGGAGCAGGACCGCGATCGGTGTCGCGGTGAACACCGACGAGTAGGTGCCGATGCCCAGGCCGAGCAGCAGCGCGATCGCGAAGTCACGCAGCGAGTCGCCACCGAGGATCGCGAGCGCGGCAAGGATGAACATGGCGCCCAGGCCGGTGTTCACGGTCCGCGGCATGGTCTCCAGCGCAGCCTCGTTGGCGACCTTGGCGAAGTCGCGCTCGCGGGTCGTGGTCCACCTCTCCCGGATCCGGTCGAAGACGACCACGGAGTCGTTGACCGAGAGACCGATGATGCTCAGGGCAGCGGCGAGGAAGACCCCGTCGATCGGCTTCCCGAGCCAGGCGAAGACGCCGAGCACCAGGATCACGTCGTGGAACATGGCGCCCACCGCGGAGGCGCCGATGGTCCACTTGAAGCGCACCGCGAGGTAGAGCATCTGCGCCGCGAGCGCGATCCCGAAGGCGATCAGCGCCTTGTTGCGCAGCTCGTCGCCGAGGCTGGGGCCGATCAGCTCGTCGCGTTCCTTCGTGGCGCCGTCGGCGACCTCACCGATGGACTCGCGGATGTCGACCTCGTCCTGGTTGGAGATCTGCCCGGTGCGCACGGCGATCTTGTCGTTGTCGGACTCCTGCACGACAGCGCTCGGGAACCCGGCGTCCGCGACGGCCTCGCGCGCCTTGTCGACGCTGACCGGGGAGCCGGTGGAGTACTCCATCAGCCGGCCGCCGGTGAACTCCACACCGAGGTTGAGGCCGTTGACGAAGATCCCCACGAAGGCGATGACCAGCGCCGCGGCGGAGATGCCCAGCCATCGCGTCCCCCTGCCCATGATGTCGGGGTTCCACCGCCGGAGCGCGTCGCGGACCCGGCCCGTGGTGGCCAGACCGGTCACCTTCGGGTGCCGCTGCACCCAACCGATCCGCACCGCCTGCTCGGTGAGCACCCGTGCGATGACCAGCGCGGAGATCATCGAGGCGATGACACCGATCGACAGCGTCACACCGAAGCCCTTCACCGGCCCAGAGGCCAGGAAGAACAGGAGGCCCGCCGCGAGCAGCGTGGTCACGTTGCTGTCGATGATCGCCGACCAGGCCTTGTTGAACCCCGTCGTCAAGGCGTTGCGCATGCCGGTCTTCTCGGACGCGGTGTACTCCTCCCGCGCGCGCTCGAACACCAGGACGTTCGCGTCGATGGCCAGGCCGATCGCGAGCACGAAGCCGGCGAGGCCGGGCAGTGTCAGCGTCGCTCCCAGCGCCACCAGCGTGGCGTAGGAGATGACGGCGTAGCAGGCGAGGGCGACCGTCGCGAGGAGGCCCATGAGCCGGTAGACGATCGCGATGAACAGGCCGGTGAGGATCAGGCCGATCACCGCGGCCTTGGCCGAGGCATCGATGGCCTCGGAGCCGAGGGTCGGGCCGACGACACGCTGCTCGACGGTCTTGACGGGGACCGGAAGTGCGCCGCCCTCGATCAGGATGGCGAGCTGTCGCGCCTCATCGCCGGTGAAGTCACCGGTGATCTGCGTGGAGCCGCCGGACATCCCGACGTTGCAGCCGATGCTCTCCACGACCTGAGGAGAGGAGATGATCTTGTTGTCGAGGACGATCGCCACCCGTCGGGCCGGGTCGCCGCTGGGAGCGCACGCCGCCTTGGCGGTGAGCTGCTGCCACTTGTCGCCCCCCGCGCCCTTGAAGTCGACGGTGACGTACCAGCCGGTCCCCTGGGTGGGGTCGTTGCCGGGGTCGGACGAGGACACCTGGTCGCCGGGAACCGCCACCGGCCCGAGCCTGAGCCGCTGCCCCGACTCGTCGGGGATGACCAGCTCGCCCTTCTTCGCCTTCTGCTTGGGGCCGGCCACGCCGACCACCGGGTGGAAGCTCAGCTGCGCGGTCTTGCCGATGACGCGTGCCGCCTCGCGCGGGTCGTCGAGTCCCGGAAGCTCGACGATGATCCGGTTCTCCCCCGCCCGGGCGAGCGTCGGCTCGGAGACACCGAGGGCGTCCACGCGTCCACGCAGCACTTCCAGGGTGCGGTCGGTCGCCTCGGCGTCGGCCTGGACGGTGGGCGAGTCCTGCGTCTCGAGCACGATCTGCGTGCCTCCGCGCAGGTCCAGCCCGAGCTTCGGCTCGGACTGGAGGGCGATGGCCACGGACCCGCCGAGGACCAGCAGTGCGAGCACAAGGCGGACGATCGAGGCGCGGGACATGTGTCCTATGTTGCCTTCTTCACACCGCGTTCGCCTATTCGGCTCCCACCAGCCGGCCATGCCGACCCGTCAGTTCTGGACGCGACACGCGCAGGTTTCGGTCCGGAATTGACGGGTCGGCAAAAACAGAGGCGGCATCTGACGAACCCTCACATTCGTGGCTATTGTGGCGCAGGTCACATAACCCTGCCCTTGGAGAGCCCATGTCGATCGAACGTCGCACCTTGCTCAAGACCGGTGCCGCCGGCGCCCTGCTCGGAGGGCCCTTCGCAGGATTCGCGGCCTCACCCGCACACGCCCGTAGCGCGCCTCAGGCAGGCGCCCTGGTCCCCGTCAAGGACAAGCGCGACGGGAAGGTCCGGCTGCACCTGCCGCAGGGGTTCAGCTACCGGTCGTTCCACGACACCGAGTCCCCGGTGGTGCTCGACGACGGCACCCGGCTCCCCGGCCGGCACGACGGGATGGGCGCCTTCCGCGGCCCGGACGACTCCGTGATCCTGGTCCGCAACCACGAGGTCAACAACCCCGTCGGCGCGTTCGGGCCGGGCACGCCGTACGACGCGTCCGCCGGAGGAGGTACGACGACCGTCCACGTCACCAAGCAGGGTGAGGTGCTCAGCGCCTACACCAGCCTCAACGGCACGATGATGAACTGCAGCGGAGGGGTGATGCCCTGGGGCAGCTGGATCACGTGCGAGGAGACGGTCAACGGCCCCGACGTCGGCCCGGACTTCACCGGCGCGCCGAACACCTCGCTGCAGAAGCCGCACGGCTACGTCTTCGAGGTCCCGGCGAACGGGGAGTCCGACCGGCAGCCGGTCACACGCGCGGGCCGGTTCGCCCATGAGGCGGTCTCCTTCGACCCCGTCGGCGGGTCGCTCTACCTCACCGAGGACAACTTCGCGTTCGCCTCCGGCTTCTACCGCTACACGCCGCGCCAGAACCCGATGGTGTCCGGCTCGCTCGACAACGACGGCGTTCTGGAGATGCTGGCGGTCAAGGGTGAGCCGAACAAGCACCTCGAGGGGGCTCAGCAGCAGGGCGCGACGTACGACGTCGAGTGGGTCGTGATCGACGAGCCCGACTTCCTGTTCGACTACACGCCCGGTCAGCAGGCTCCCACCAGCAACGACGAGGCGATCGTCTTCGTCGGCGACCAGGGACGGTCGAAGGGCGCGGCGTACTTCTCTCGCCTCGAGGGACAGGTGTACGACGACGGGGTCGTCTACTTCACCTCCACCCAGGCCGGCGGCGAACCGGAGGCTGGCACCCACGACCCTGCCGGGTACGGCAACGGCTTCGGCCAGGTCTGGGGCTACGACACCCGCAACCAGAAGCTGACCTGCATCTACCAGTCCCCCGACCAGGACACCCTGGACTTCCCCGACAACGTCACCGCCTCACCGCGAGGGACGATCGTGCTCTGCGAGGACAGCGCGGGCGACAACTACCTCCGCGGGCTGTCCACCGACGGGCGGCTGTGGGACATCGCGCTCAACCGGCTCACGAGCAGCACCGGGGCCGCGCGCTACAGCGACGAGTTCGCCGGGTCCACGTTCAGCACCGACGGCCACACCCTGTTCGTGAACATCCAGGCCAGCAAGGGGATGACGTTCGCGATCTGGGGCCCGTGGAGGTCGATCGGCGTCTGAACCGCGCCAGCCACCCAGCGCCCGATGTCTGGTGCGCGGACGGGCATCGGAGCACACTGTGAGATGCCCGTCCCAGTCGCACCCACCCACCGGGAGGAGCGAGACATGGCTGCCAAGACCTGGACCATTCAGGTGACGATCGACGAGCAGGGCGACGACACGAGGGCCGACGCCCTGCTCAGCCTCGAGAACAAGATGGAGATGCACGGACGTGGTGTGAGCCGGCGCAATCCCGCCGACGAGTCGGTGCCCAGGATCGGTGACGAGCTGGCGGCCGCCCGCGCGTTGTCGGACCTGGCGCACCAGCTCCTGGCGACGGCCGCGACGGAGATCGAGTCCCACACGCACAACCCCGCCGGCCTGCGCCTCTAGTGCATAACGTCATCCGCCCTGGTCTGCGCAGCGACCAGGGCGGATGACGTTATGCATGTCAGGCAGTGGAACAGCCCTTGACATACCGGTGCTAAACCGGTTTATCTGGGACGGATGTCCCCCAAGCCCACCATCAACGACGTCGCCCGTGCCGCCGGTGTGTCGAAGGGCGCGGTCTCGTTCGCGCTCAACGACCGGCCCGGCGTCGCGCCCTCGACGCGTGAGCGGATCCTGGCCGTCGCCCGGGAGCTGGGCTGGACCCCGAGCCCACGGGCACGCGCACTGTCGGTGTCCCGGGCGCTCGCCGTCGGACTGGTCATCGCCCGGGCGCCGGAGACCCTGCGCTCGGACTCGTTCTTCCCGTCGTTCATCGCCGGGCTCGAGAGCGTCCTCTCCCAGCGCGGGTACGCACTGCTGCTGCAGGTCGTCACCGACCCGGACACCGAGCAGCAGAGCTACCGGCGCCTCGCGGACGAGGGCCGCGTCGACGGGGTCTTCCTCACCGACCTCCGGGCGGACGACCCTCGACCGGAGCTGCTGGCGACCCTGGGCCTGCCGGCGCTCGTCGTGGGCCCGGCGGTGGCCGACGAGTACTGGCCCGCGGTCGGCGTCGACGACGGCCCCGGCATCGCCGCGGCGGTCGCGCATCTGGTCGAGCTCGGCCACCACCACATCGCCCATGTCTCAGGCCCGATCGGCATGGTGCACGGCCGGTCGCGCCGCGAGGCTTGGGCCACGGCGCTGGAGCACGCCGGCCTCCCGGAGGGGCGGTGCGTCGAGGCGGACTTCTCGGCGGAGGCCGGCGCGAACGCCACCCGCGAGCTCCTCGACGGCGACTCGCCACCGACGGCGATCGTCTACGCCAACGACCTGATGGCCATGGCCGGCATGTCCGTGGCGCTGGCGCGCGGGGTCGACATCCCCGGCGACCTGTCGGTCACCGGCTACGACGACACCGAGATCGCGGCCCATCTCCAACCTCCCCTGACCACGGTCAGCACCGACGTCGGTGAGTGGGGCCGCGCCGCCGCCACCCGGCTCCTCGAGCTCGTGGACGGCAAGCCGGGCTCGACGTTCGACCTCCAGCCACCGCGGCTGGTGGTGCGCGACTCGACCGGCCCGGCCAGAGCCGCCACAGGCTCGGGAGAGCCACAGAACAAGAAGTCGACGAAACAACACCGAGGACGTCCCGCACGGGGCCGCCCGCGAACGGAGTAGTGATGAAGAACAAGGTCATGACAGCAACGATCACGATGCTGGCTCTCGGGATGACCGCGGCATGTGGTGGCGGCGACCAGGCCGACGCCAGCGCTGCCGCCGGCGCCAAGGGCCCCATCGACGTGTGGCTCTCCAACAACCCGGAGGAGATCGCCTGGGGCAAGGCCATGGTGAAGGAGTGGAACGCCGAGAACCCCGACCAGAAGGTCACCGCGCAGGAGATCCCGGCGGGCAAGACCTCCGAGGAGGTCATCGGAGCCGCCATCACCGCAGGCAACGCCCCGTGCCTCGTGTTCAACACCTCGCCCGCAGCCGTCCCCCAGTTCCAGAAGCAGGGAGGCCTGGTCGCCCTGGACAGCTTCGACGGCGCCGCCGACTACATCGAGTCCCGCAGCGGCGACGTGGCCGAGCAGTACAAGTCACCCGACGGGCAGTACTACCAGATCCCGTGGAAGTCGAACCCGGTCATGATCTTCTACAACAAGGACATCATGAAGAAGGCCGGGGTCGACCCGGAGAACCCGCCGCTCTCGACGTACGACGAGTTCCTCGAGACCAGCCACAAGGTGGTCGACAGCGGCGCAGCAGACGCGGCCATCTGGCCGGCGCCCACCAGCGAGTTCTTCCAGTCCTGGTTCGACTTCTACCCGCTCTTCGCCGCCGAGAGCGGTGGCCAGCAGCTGGTCGAGGACAGCGAGGCGACGTTCGACTCCGACGCAGGCAAGTCGGTCGCGGACTTCTGGTCGACCATGTACTCCGAGGGTCTCTCCCCCAAGGAGGCCTACAACGGCGACGCGTTCGGCGAGGGCAAGTCGGCCATGTCGATCGTCGGCCCGTGGGCGATCGCGGTGTACGGCGACGCGGTGAACTGGGGTGCGGCGCCGGTCCCCACGTCGAGCGGGACCAGCCCGGAGGAGACCTACACGTTCTCCGACGCCAAGAACATCGGCCTCTACTCGGCGTGTGAGAACCAGGGCACCGCCTGGGAGGTGCTGAAGTTCGCCACCAGCGAGGAGCAGGACGGCAAGCTGCTCGAGACGACCGGCCAGATGCCGCTGCGCGAGGACCTGCAGTCGACGTACCCCGACTACTTCGAGGAGAACCCGGAGTACGAGACGTTCGCGGACCAGGCGTCCCGCACGGTCGAGGTGCCCAACGTGCCGAACTCGATCGAGATCTGGCAGACGTTCCGTGACGAGTACTCCTCCGCGGTGATCTTCGGCAAGACCCCGGCCGACGACGCGCTGTCGACGGCGGCCGACAAGGCCACCGAGCTCGCCGGCCAGTCCTGACGATGAAGCACGAGGTCAAGCCTGCGAGGCCTCGCCCCCGGCTGGCGGCCGTCCTCGGCCGCCAGCCGCTGGGGATCGTGTTCGCCGCGCCGTACGCGGTGTTCCTCGCGGCCGTGTTCGCCTACCCGCTCGGCCTGGCCGTGTGGATCAGCTTCCACGACTACTTCTTCGCCGCTCCCGGCGTCGAGGTGGAGCGTCCTTTCGTGGGCCTGGAGAACTACCGGACCGTGCTGGCCGACCCGGATGTCCGGCAGTCGTTCCTGAACGTGGTCGTGTTCCTGGTGATCAACGTCCCGCTGACCGTCGTACTCTCCCTGGTCCTGGCCACCGCGCTCAACGGAGCCGTCCGCGGACGGGCCTTCCTCCGGGTCTCCTACTACGTGCCCTACGTGACGGCCAGTGTCGCGCTGGTCGCGGTGTGGCTGTTCCTGTTCAGCAGCGACGGCATGGTCAACCAGCTGCTCGGCCCGCTCGCCCCCGAGCCCTCGTGGCTGGTCAACAGCTCCCTCGCGATGCCGGTGATCGCGCTCTTCGTCACCTGGAAGCAGCTCGGCTTCTTCATCCTGCTCTACCTGGCCGCGCTGCAGAACGTGCCGACCCAGCTCTACGAGGCGGCGGCCGTGGACGGTGCAAGCCGGTTCAGGCAGTTCATGAACGTCACCGTGCCCGGGGTACGCCCGGCCACGACCCTGGTGGTGATCCTGGCCACCATCACCGGCGCGAACCTGTTCACCGAGCCCTACCTGCTGACCAACGGTGGCGGGCCGGACGGCGCTTCCTCCTCGCCGGTGCTGCTGATGTACCAGAAGGGCATCGAGCAGGGCAGCCCCGACCTCGCGTCGGCGATCGGCGTGCTGCTGGTGGTCGGCGTCCTGCTGCTCGCCCTGGTGAACAAGCGACTCCTGGAGAGAGACTGACATGCGCTCACGCAGCTGGCGACGCAACCTCGTCCTCTACCTGGGCGCGTTCGTCTTCATCTTCCCCTTCTACTACATGGTCGTGGGTTCGCTGCAGGAGAACCCGGACACCTCTCTCGGCGGTGCGGTGCCGAGCGGTGGGGTGACCCTGCACAACTACGCCCAGATCAACGACCGGGTGAACCTCCTCCAGTCGTTGGTCAACTCGGGGATCTTCACCGGCGGGGTCATCCTGTTCACGGTCGTGTTCGGGGTGCTGGCCGGCTATGCCCTGGCCCGGCTGCACTTTCGCGGACAGGGCACGCTCTTCGCGGTCATGCTGCTGGTGCAGATCATCCCGTTCCAGCTCCTGGTCATCCCGATCTACGTGATGGTCGTGCGGACGTACGGGCTGGCCGACAGCTACGCCGGCATGATCTTGCCGTTCGCGATCAACTCCACGGCCGTGTTCGTGTTCCGGCAGTTCTTCCTGCAGCTTCCCGAGGACCTGTTCGCGGCCGCGCGTCTCGACGGCGCCGGCGAGCTCCGCATCCTCTGGTCGGTCGCGCTCCCGCTGGTGCGGCCGGCCCTCATCACCGCCACGCTGCTCACGTTCATCGGGCCGTGGAACGAGTTCCTCTGGCCGTTCCTGGTCACCAAGCAGGCCGACATGCAGCCCCTGGCGGTGTCGCTGGCCAACTACATCAGCAACGTCGCCGGTCGGGCGGCCAACCCCTACGGCGCGATCCTGGCGGGTGCCGTCGTGCTGGCCGCTCCCGCTGTCGCGCTGTTCGTCGCGTTCCAGAAGCACTTCACCTCCTCCAACCTCGGGTCCGGGGTCAAGGGATGAGCCCTCCTCTCGGGCTGGGCATCGCCGGCGCCGGACGCTTCGCCGGCTTCATCGCGGACGCGGTCGCGGACCTGGGCGACGTGGCCGTGCGGGCGGTGGCGGACCCCGCGACGGAGAGCGCCACGGACCTGGCCGCCCGCCATCAGGCACGGGCGACGCCCCGCTGGGAGGACCTCCTCGAGGACGACAGCGTCGACGTGGTCGTGGTGGCCACCCCTCCCAGCAGCCACGCAGCCATCGCGGTCGCCGCCCTCGAGGCGGGCAAGCACGTGTTCTGCGAGAAGCCGGTCGCGACCACCGCAGCCGACGCAGCCGACCTGGTGGAGGCGGTACGTCGGACCGGGCGCGTGCTCGTGGTCGACCACGTGCTGCGCTACAACCCGCTCCTGCGTGCGCTGAAACGGCTGGAGGGGCAGCTGCTCGGAGGCGTGCAGCGGTTCTGCTTCGAGAACGACGCCAGCGACGAGGACCTCGGCCCAGGGCACTGGTTCTGGGACCGGTCGCTCAGCGGAGGCATCTTCGTGGAGCACGGAGTCCACTTCTTCGACGCGGCCGCCATGATGACCGGACGCCCCGCGACGGCGGTGACCGCCACCGCGGCTCGGCGTCCCGACGGTCGGGTCGACATGGTGAGCGCCACCGCCGCGCACGGCGACGACGTGCTGGCGAGCCACCTGCACAGCTTCGCCCACGCGCACCGCTGCGAGCGACAGCTCATGCGCCTGGACTACGGCCCCGCCGAGGCACGGGTCGAAGGCTGGATCCCGGTGCATGCCGTCGTCGACGCCTGGACCGACGACGTCGGCGCGAGCCTCGCGGAGACCCTTCCCAGCCAGACCGCGGAGCTCATGCACGTGGACGGCTTCCGGCTCGGCCCGCGAGCCCACATCGACGTCGCCGTCGACCGCGACGCGGCCCGCCCGGAGGCCCGTGGACGTGGGGTGCCCCTCGAGATCCCCCACCGTGTCCGCATCGACCTCACGCTCGGTGGCCCGGCGGCCAAGGCGGAGGCGTACGCCGAGAGCGTGCGCGCCGCCATGGCCGACCTGGTCTCGTGCGTCACCGGGGGCGCCACCCCGTTCAGCGGTGTCGCGGAGGGCGCCGCGGCAGTCGCCGTCGCCACCGCCGCGACCCGATCCGCCGACCAAGGAACCAGCGAAACACTTCCACATCTCGGAACAGGGAGCCCATGAACCGCTCACCCGCCCGGCGGACCATCGCCGCCGTCACCGCCCTCGTCGCCGTACTCGCGTCACCCGCTCTCACGGCTCCGGCACTGGCCGGTCCGACTCCCGTGGACGCGGCGGAGGCGCCGCTGGCCAACCTCGACCATCTCGACTGGCTGGGCACGACCGTCGACCCGCCTGCCCAGGACGGCCACACCAGCTACCGCCTCGACGAAGAGCCCCGTATCGGGACGCTGTGGACCTACGCCGAGCCCGGTGCCGACGGCGGCTACCGGCACGTCGGTGGCGGCGCCTACGACCCGTCGACGAACACGTGGGGCCAGGGCGCCTACAACGCCGACGACATCTCGCGGGCCGCGGTGGTGTACCTCCGGCACTGGCAGTCCACGGGCTCCTCGTCGAGCCGGGACTCGGCGTACCAGCTGCTCCGCGGTCTCACCTACCTCCAGACCGCCACCGGCCCCAACGCCGGCAACGTGGTGCTGTGGATGCAGCCCGACGGCACGCTGAACCCGAGCGCCGAGCCGAAGGAGCTCCCCGACCCGTCCGACAGCGACGCGTCCTACTGGCTGGCCCGCACCATCTGGGCACTCGGCGAGGGCTACGCGGCGTTCCAGGACGAGGACCCCGCGTTCGCGACCTTCCTCCGGGACCGACTCGAGCTCGCCGTCGACGCTGTGGACCGGCAGGTCCTCGACCGGTACGGCGAGTACCTGGACATCGACGGGGAACGGGCACCGGCCTGGCTGATCGCGGACGGCGCCGACGCCACCGCCGAGGCCGTGCTCGGGCTCACGGCGTACGCCGAGGCGGGCGGCTCGGCGCAGGCGAGGATCGCGCTGAGCCGGTTGAGCGAGGGCATCGCCGGACTCTCGGGCGGGGACGCGCAGACGTGGCCGTTCGGGGCGACGCGCCCGTGGGCCCTGTCACGCTCGATGTGGCACGGGTGGGGCGCGCAGATGCCTGCCGCGCTCGCCGAGGCGTCCGTCGTGCTCGACGACCCCGACCTCTCGGCGGCAGCCGCTCGCGACTCCTTCACCTTCGACCCCTGGCTGCTCACCTCGGGAGGCCCGGACAACGGCCGCATGCCCACGCGCGGCGACCGGTCGCAGATCGCCTACGGCGCCGACTCCCGGCTCCAGTCGCTGCTCGCCACTGCCGACGCGACGGGCCGGGATGCGGCCCGCACGCTGGCCGGCGTCGTCGGAGCCTGGTACTTCGGTGCCAACCCGGCGGGCGAGGCGATGTACGACCCGGCCACCGGGCGGACCTACGACGGCATCTCCGGTGAGGGCAGGATCAACCGCAACTCGGGTGCCGAGTCGACCATCCACGGCCTGCTGTCGATGGTCGCGCTCGACCAGCATCCCGGCGTCGCCTCACTGGCCCGCACAGCCGCCGTCGAGCAGCGCGTCGGGACCACGACCCTCCAGGCCGAGGACGCGTCCCTGTCCGGTGACGCCGCCGTCGTGAAGCCGCAGTCGCCGTGGACCGGCGAGTCGCTGTTCGGCGGGTCCGGGTACGCCTCGCTCGGCACCGGTGGCACCGCGTCGTTCGCCCTGCCACCGCACCCGGAGTCGCTCGCGCTCCCGGTGTTCGACCTGCAGCCGGGAAGCACCGCGGTCACCACCTTCCACGCGGACGACCGTGACCTCGGGGAGGTGAGGTCGGGCGACATCGGCGCGCAGGGCGACTCACCCGCGCCCGGTGCCCTGCTGCCGGTCACGCTTCCCACCGCACTCCCCGCCGACGCGACCCGCCTGGCCGCGCACACCGAACACGCCGGTGACACCCCGGCCCGTCTCGACGCCGTGATGCTCGAACCGCTGGTGTCGCGACTGGTGCTCGGCGGCGACGGGCACGGCACTGCCCTGCTGTCCAGCGCGTCCGGCCGCGTCGAGCACACACAGGTGCGGGTCGCCGGGTCAGGCGCCGCCCGGATCGAGACCTACGACGGCCAGGGCCGACTCGTGGACGCCCGGGCGAGCCTCGCACGAAGCGTGCCGGTCGCCGTACCCGCCGGTGGCTTCGCCATCGTCCGCCGCTAGCCCGCACCGCCCCGACCGACGACACCGACCGCACCACCAAGACCGACAGAGAAAGAGGAGACATGTCCGCACCCGTCAATCCCCACGCTGAGTTCCCCCTCGGTCCCTTCAGGCCCTACGAGCAGAACCCGATCCTGCGCCCACAGGGCGACACCTGGGAGTCCGCGAGCGTCTACAACCCGGCCGCCATCGTCAAGGACGGCAAGGTCGTCCTGCTCTACCGCGCCCACGCCGACGACATCGTGTCGCACGTCGGCCTGGCGACCAGCGACGACGGGATCCACTTCGAACGGCACCCCGAGCCGGTTCTCTCACCGACCGAGGACTACGAGGAGTTCGGCGCGGAGGACCCCCGGGTCACCGAGATCGACGGCACCTACTACCTCACCTACACCGGCTGGGACCGCAAGCACGCACGGCTGTGCCTGGCCACCTCGACCGACCTGTACACCTGGACCAAGCACGGTCCGATCTTCCCGGACTTCAACACCTTCCTGCCGCAGGGCAACGGGATCGACGGCCCGTGGAGCAAGGCCGGCGGCATCCTGCCGGTGCCGATCGACGGCCGCTACCTGATGTACTTCGGCGAGGGCTCGATCTGGTACGCGTGGTCCGACGACCTGATCCACTGGACCCCCTGCTCGAACGACGAGCCGCTGATGCCACCCACGCCGAAGGGCACGTTCGGCGAGTTCCTGGTCGAGGTGGGTCCGCAGCCGATCATCACCGACAACGGCCTGATCCTGCTGCTGCACAACGCCGCGGTGAAGAACGACGACGGCTCGGTCCGCTACACGTGCGGCCAGCTCCTGTTCTCGCCTGACGACCCGACCACCATCCTGGCGCAGATGAACCGGCCGTGGCTGGAGCCGACGACGTACGAGGACCAGAACGGTCTCGTGTCGAACGTGACCTTCGTGGAGGGGCTCGTGTTCTTCAAGGACACGTGGTTCGCTTACTACGGCCAGAGCGACTCCACTCTCGGTGTGGCCACCTACAAGGTCGGTGACAGGTACTCCACCCTCGGAGGCGCATGATGCGATGGCTCTCGGCTCCCTCCCACCAGCGGTGGCTGGAGGGTGAGACCGACCGCCTGCTGTCGTTCAGCCGGGCGTCGCGTCATCCGGCGGGCGGGTTCGCCTGGCTCGACTCCGCGGGGCAACCGCAGCTCGACCGACCGGTCGAGCTGTGGATCACCTGCCGGATGACGCACGTCTTCGCGCTCGGCCACCTGATGGGCCGACCGGGCTGCGGCCGGCTCGCCGACCACGGGGTGCAGGCCCTGACCTCGCGGTTCCGTGACCCCGAGCACGGCGGGTGGTACGCCAAGGTCTCGGCGGACGGACCGGTGACGCGCGACAAGACGGCCTACGAGCACGCGTTCGTCGTGCTCGCGGCGTCGTCGGCCGTGGCGGCTGACCGGCCAGGGGCGCAGGCCCTTCTCGACGACGCCCTGGAGGTGATGCTCACCAGGTTCTGGGACGAGTCGTCGGGCATGGTGGTGGAGCAGTGGGACGAGAGCTTCTCCACGCTCGACGAGTACCGAGGCGTCAACGCGAACATGCACACCGTCGAGGCGCTGCTCGCGGCCGCCGACGTCACCGGCGACCGCGGGCTCCTCGACCGGGCCGCGCGCATCGTCAGCCGGGTCGTGCACGACGTCGCCCGTTCGCACCAGTGGCGGTTGCCCGAGCACTTCGACAGCGCGTGGAACCCCCTGCTCGACTACAACGTCGACACGCCGGCGCACCCGTTCCGCCCGTACGGCGCCACGATCGGCCACTGGCTCGAATGGGCCCGGCTCGCCCTGCATGTGCGCGCCGCTCTCGGAGACGAGGCACCCGCCTGGCTCCTCGAGGACGCCAGCGGCCTGTTCGACGCGTCGGTGCGTGAGGGCTGGGCCGTGGACGGGGCGGACGGCTTCGTCTACACCGTCGACTGGGAGGGCCGGCCGGTCGTGCGCGAACGGATGCACTGGGTGGCCGCCGAGGCGACCGCGACCGCCGCAGCGCTCTGGTCGGCCACCGGTGACCCGACCTACGCGGACTGGTACCAGGTCTGGTGGGAGCACATCGACGAGTTCTTCATCGACCACCGGCTGGGCTCCTGGCGGCACGAGCTCGACGCCGAGAACCGTCTCAGCGGGGTGGTGTGGAGCGGGAAGCCGGACACCTACCACGCGGTCCAGGCCACGTTGATCCCCCGGCTCCCGCTCGCACCCACCCTGGCGACCGCGCTACGCGACGGCCTGCTCGCCTAGGGCCGCGTCGCCGTCACAACTCTCCCTGACGTTGTGACGGCGACGCTCAGCTCAGCTGACGGGTGTGAGCTCGAGGAAGCTCATCGACGGCATCGGCATCTCGAAGGTGACCGCGACCCGCCCCTGCCCGTCGGCCGTGACGAGCATGGGCGGCTCGAGCTGCTCGAGCCGGTCCGCCGCGCGCAGCTGCTCCCACTGCTCGTCGGTCGGCCACGCCTGGCCTTCCTCGCGGATCCTCCCCCACACCGTGGCGATGTCGGAGTGGTCCTGGTCGACCCGGTCGTGGGTGAGGGTGTACGACGTACCCGCCGCGAGCCCGTCCACGGAAACCGTGACGGTGCGCGCGAGCTCCGGTGAGCCGGAGGCCTTGTTCTGGTCCAGCGTCAGGTTCCAGGCGAGGACCGACACCGTGCCCGACTCGTCACGGGTCGCGAGCGACTCGACGAGGGACCCCGCGCCGTCGCCCGAGGACGCGACCGGGAGCCTGGTCGTCCCGAGCCGTTCGAGGAGCGCCAACGCCCACCACCTCGGCTTGCGCAGCTCGCCGACGGTCCGGAGGCCGAAGCCCCCGTGCAGAAGGGCGGGAGGCCGGCCGAGCTCCTCGAAGTGGTCGGACACCACCCAGTAGGACAGCGCCTCGATCCGTCCCATCGCCGACGCCATACCGCGCAGCAGGAACGCCCCGGAGAAGACCGCGTCGCTGACCTCGTTGAAGTGGGTCGGCGTGACCCCCCACTCGGTCCACCAGATCGGCGTGCCGGCCCGGCCGTACCTCTCGAGCGAGCCGCGGAAGTCGAGCGGTGGGGCGCCGTAGGTGTGGGTGGAGACGAAGTCGAGCGGGGCGCCGGACTTCTCCACGTGGGCGAGCAGCTCCTCGACCCACCCGGCCGCAGCCGACGACGGCCCACCGACCTTCAGCCGCGCGTCGACGGAGCGGACCGCGGCCGCGCTCACGTCGTACATCTTCATCCACTCATCCGGCGTCCCCGACCAGAACACCTCGAGGTTGGCCTCGTTCCACACCTCGAACGACCAGTGCTCGACGACCTCGTCGATGCCGTAGCGGTCCACCACGTGCTGGGTGAGGCCGCGGACCAGGTCGTACCAGCGCTCCCAGTCCTTCGGAGGCGACACGATCGCGCCGTAGTCGAAGACGGTCTTGTCGGGGTCGCTGGCGAGGTCCCGCGGCATGAACGAGATCTCGACCACCGGGTAGAGCCCCAGCGACCGGATGTGGTCGTAGACCTGCTCCACGCCCGAGAAGTCGTGGACCGGGTCCCCGTCCACCTCCCGGTAGACGCCCAGGTCGTCGCAGAGGATGCCGTGGGCGCGCACCGACGAGACGCCGAGCTCCTCGCGGGCAGCCTTCAGGGCCGCCGTGAGCTCCTCGCCGATCACGCGGCCGCCGGTCGTGTCCTTCGACAGGGCGTGCGAGAGGTGCTCGCTGCCGATCATCGGGCGCCACGGCCGGGGCAGCTCGCCGAGGTCGCCGGACGCGTCGACCGCGAGGTGGACCGGTCCCGCCTCGTCGGCCGTGGAGGCCGCCGAGACCCGGTCTGACAGCGGCCCCTCGACCGCGACGTCGGACAGCGTCGCGACGGCGTACCACCGCTCCTTGCCGACCTCACCCGTGGTGTCGACGTACGGCGGGTGCGGGACCGAGAGCACGTCGCGCCCGGCGTGGTCGAGCCTGTCGGCCTCGCCGTCGGGGCTGTCCGCGACGTAGATCTGGTAGCCGACCGCACCCGGCACCTCGTCCCAGTCGAGGGTCACCTGCGCGGCGCCGGGCTCGGCCCGCACCGTCGCGGGCGGGTCGAGCCGCGGGGCCTGCCCGATGGCCGCCTGGCCGCTGCGGATGCCGATCCGCTGCTCCCAGTCGCTGCGAGCATCTGTTGTCACGGGCTTCTCCTTCTTCACTGTCATCTCGTGGTTGCCAGGTCGTGGGTGATGGATGGCGGGAGCTCGTCCCCGAGCTCGTGGGCCAGGGTGTCGAGGAGCCGCTGCGAGCTCCCGGACGTCGTCGCGGTAGGCGGGGTCGCCGGCGACCGAGTGCATCTCCTCGGGGTCCCGGTCGAGGTCGAACAGCTCCCACTCGGGGGTGGTGAGCCGGGTCGACGCGCCGGGCTGGTCGCAGCCGGAGCCGTAGTAGTGGACCAGCTTCCGGTGGCGGGTCCGCACCCCTCGGTGAGCCGCGACGTTGTGGCAGCCGTCGAGGTGCTCCCAGTAGCGGTAGTACGCCGCCGTCCGCCAGCCGACCTCCTCACCGGTGCCGCCCTCGAGCAGCGGCCGCAGGGAGCGCCCCTGCATGCGGGGATGCGGCTTCACACCGGCGAGGTCGAGGAAGGTCTGCGCGAAGTCGACGTTGAGCACGAGGTCGTCGTTGACGGACCCGGGCTTGCACCAGGCGTGGATACCTGACCACCAGCGGCATCTGCAGCGACTCGCGGTACATGAAGCGCTTGTCGTACCAGCCGTGCTCGCCGAGGAAGAAGCCCTGGTCGGAGGTGTAGACCACGACCGTGTCGTCCGCCTGGCCGGTGGCGTCCAGGTGGTCGAGCAGGCGGCCCATGCCCTCGTCGACGGCCACCACGCAGCGCAGGTAGTCGAGGATGTAGCGGCGGAACGCCCACCGTGCGTACTCCTCGGCGGCAAGACCCGGTGGGGGCTCCTGCTTCAGGTCCTCCGCTACCAGGTCGCGCGCGATCCGCATCCTCGCCTCCGCCGCGGCCTCGGACCGGTTGGCGTAGCCGTCGAAGAACGTCTCCGGCAGCGGGATCTCCTCGTCCTCGAGGAGGTCGGCGTGCCGGGGCGCCGGCTCCCACGGCCGGTGCGGTGCCTTGTGCTGGACCAGCAGGCACCAGGGCGCATCCTGGGACTCCGCGCCCTCCAGCCACTCGAGCGCCATGTCGGTGATGAGGTCCGTCGCGTAGCCGGGGCGCACCCGGCTGCCGCCGTCCATGGTGAGGAACTCCGGGTCGTGGTAGTCACCCTGGTCCGGCAGCACCTCCCAGTGGTCGAAGCCGCGCGGGTCGTGGACGCCTCCGTGCCCGAGATGCCACTTGCCGACGAGCGCGGTGCGGTATCCGTCGGCGCGCAGCATCTCGGGGAACGTCGGCTGCCGGTTGTCGAACTCCGTCGACAGGGTGGTCACCTTGTTCACGTGGTTGTAGGTGCCCGTGAGGATCGTGGCCCGGCTCGGTGAGCACAACGAGTTGGTGCACCCGCACGCGTCGAACCTGATCCCCTCGGCGGCGATCCGGTCGATGTTGGGGGTGACCCGGTGGGGCCCGCCGTAGCAGCCGACCGCGTTGGCGGCGTGGTCGTCTGCCACGACGAGCAGGATGTTGGGCCGTCGCCGGGCAGGTGTCACTGCCGCGGCTCCGCGCCGAACTCCTCGGCCTCCATGAGCGGCCGCAGCGCCTGCTCGAGCTCGGGGTCGACGAAGTACCTCTTCACCACGTCCCTCTTCAGCTCGTTGCCGATCGCGGCCATGACCATCGCCTGGTCCAGGGAGAGGTAGCGGTCGGCGACGGTGTCGCTGCGCACCGCGACCGAGTCGCTGAAGCCGCCCGGGCCGTACGCGGACAGCTCGGTCTTGATGCGGCTCAGGTTGTCGAGAGCGGCGTCGGTGGCGTACGGCAGGGCGAGGAACGACGCGTGCGGGGTGACCACGCCGTCGCCGTACGACTCGGGCTCGGGCTGGGCCGGGCGGCAGTCGCCGTACCCGTAGTCCACCGTGGTCCGCTCCTTGTCGGAGGCGTAGCCGGCCGGGTCCATGCCCAGCGGCTCGACGCCGTACTCGCGGTACTCCGCGAACGGGTCGCTGGCGGGGCTGAAGCCCCAGTAGCCGTAGTCGGCCTCGTCCATCCCGTGCTCGATCTGGCCCTGCACGAAGAGCGGGTGGTTGACGCCCCAGGACTTCGGCCCCCACTGTGCCTCGGGGACGAACAGGTCGGGCATCAGCGCCTCGAACATGCTGCCGCCCCAGGTGGGCACGATCTTCATGCCGCGGTAGGAGTAGGCGCCCTCGAAGACCGGAACACCGAAGTACTCGCGGTTCTCGCCCGTCGCCATCATCTCCGTCCACGACCAGTCACACGAGGCCGGGAACGTGCGCCACGGACCGAAGTAGTGCTCCCGCGGGATCTGGCCGTTGGCGATGCCGATGTACGACGCGATCCGCGGCTCGGAGTTGAACGCGCCGTAGTGGTGGCAGGTGTAGTACACGTCCGCGCCACGGTTGCGGTAGTTGCCCTTGGTCGAGCAGCCCGGCGGCTCCTCGTCCCAGAAACCTCCGCGGATGAGGCCGACGCCGGCGTCGGGCCGGGCGTTCGGGTCGTAGTAGAAGCCGAAGTCCATGTCGTCGTAGATCGCGTCGGCCTTCGCGCTCAGGCCGGGGTCGGCCTCCGACACGACGCGCAGCGCCGCGGCCATCCAGCCGTTGTCGACGCTCGACAGGAACGGGTGGACCGGGTCGCCGGACGAGGGCCAGGTGGTGAGCTTCTCCCCCGTCGTCGGGTCGTACCAGTTGTAGAACATGCCGCTGTCGTCGTGCCGCTCGAGCTTCGCCACCGAGTCCAGTGTCCGGCTCATCCGACGGTGGGCCTCGCCGGCGCTGATGATCTCCAGGTCGCGGGCGACCACCGTGCTCCACAGGTAGCCGCCCACGTTCGTCGGGCTCGTGTAGCGGCTGCGCGACGTCGCGTCCAGGTCGCCCTCGATGTTGTCGGCGGGCAGCCCGGTGCCCTCGTCGGTCATCGCCACGAACGACCGCCACGTGTCCTTGGCGTAGCGCATCAGGGTGGTGCGCTCGTCCTTGTCGCTGCTGCTGGCGGCGGTCGCCTGCGGCACCTGTGCCACGAGGCTTGCGCCGAGTGCGATGGCCGTGCCTGCGGCCAGTCCGGCCAGCCGCGTACGTCGTACTCTCATTCCGTCTCCCGAGATGATGGTGAGGTCACTTGATTCCGGTCATGGCGATGCCCTGCATGATGTGGCGCTGGAGCAGGAGGAACACGGTGACGACCGGGATCACCACCACCACCGCCCCGGCGAGAAGCAGGCCGTACTGCGTTGCGTTCTGGCCGACCGAGTAGAGCGCCAGGGCGACCGGCAGGGTGTACTTGTCCTCGGTCTGGGCGACCACGAGCGGCCACAGGAAGTTGTTCCAGGACCCGAGGAAGGTGAGGATGCCGAGCGTGGCCATCGCCGGCCCGCACAGCGGCATGATCACCGAGAAGAAGATCCGCAGCTCCCCCGCGCCGTCCACGCGTGCCGCGTGGATCAGCTCGTCCGGCAGCCCGAGGATGAACTGCCGCATCAGGAACACCCCGAACGGGGCGGCGAGGAACGGCAGGAACATGCCCGGGAGGGTGTTGGTCAGCCCCATGTTGGTGACCAGGACGAAGAGGGGGACGAAGGTGACCACGCCGGGGATCATCAGCGTGAACAGCACCAGGCTGAACACGGCCCGCTTGCCCGGGAAGTCGAGCTTGGCCAGCGCGTAGCCCAGCATCGTGCCGAAGACCACGTTGCCGACGGTGACCGCCAGCGCCACCACGGTGGAGTTGATGAAGTACGTCGGGAAGTCGAGCTTGGTGAACAGCAACCGGTAGTTCTCCATGGTGACCGTCTCCGGCCACCAGGTCGGCGGCACCGCCATCACCTCCCCGTTGGGCTTCACCGAGGAGAGCACCATCCACAGGAACGGGACCACCATCAGGAACAGGCCCACGGTCAGCACGACATAGAGCCACCACGGCCCACGCCTGCCGGTCGACCCACGGGGTGGCTCGACCTCCTCGAGCTCCTGCTCCGGGACATCGATCGTCGTCGTAGTCATCGCGTCAGTCCTTCTCGCCGAACAGCCTGAACTGCACGAACGTCAGCACCAGCACGGCCATGAACAGCAGGTAGCTCGCCGCGGCGGCGAGTCCGTAGTTGCCGAAGCTGAACTGGTCGTAGGTGAAGTAGGTGACCGAGCGGGTGGCGTCCAGCGGCCCGCCCTTGGTCATCACGAACGCCTCCTCGAAGAACTGGAGGTACCCGATGCCGGTGATCACGCCGCCGAAGAGCAGGGTGGGCCGCAGCATCGGCAGCGTGATGTGCCGGAACCGCTGCCAGGCGCCCGCGCCGTCGACCTCGGCGGCCTCACGAACCTCCTCAGGGATGGTCTGCAGGCCGGCGAGGAAGATCACCATGAGCGTGCCGAGGTTGCGCCAGGCCGCCATCACCACGAGCGAGGGCAGCGCGAGCGTGGTGCTGTCCAGCCATGCCGGGCCGCCGACGCCTACCCACGACAGCACGGTGTTGACCAGTCCGCCCTCCTCCCGCAGGAGGAACTTCCACACCACCGAGACCGCGACGATGCTGGTCACGACCGGCAGGTAGTAGCCGACCCGGAACAGCCCGCGCAGCACGGTGATCCGGTTGAGGCCGACCGCGGCCGCGAGCGCGAGGGCCATCGTCAGCGGCACCCCGAGGACGACATACAGGCCGGTGTTGACGACGACCTTCTGGAACAGCGGGTCGCCGAGCAGCTTGGAGTAGTTCTCCAGCCCCACGAACGAGACAGCGAACGGCGTACGCATGTCTGCGCTGCGGATGTCGGTGAAGCTCATCCCCAGGCTCGCCAGCACCGGTCCGGCCGTGAAGACCAGGAACAGTGCCACGAACGGCACCGCCAGCACCCACGCGGCGACAGCCTGCTGCCGCCGCGTGGGGTCGACGTGACGAGTCGCTGTCGCGCTCATCTACTGGAGCCCGGTACCGATCGACTCTGCCTGGCTCTGCATGTCCGCCACCGCTTCGTCCACGGGCACCGCGCCCTTCACCGCCTTCTCCACGTCGGAGTCGATGACGGCCGCGACCTGCTCCCAGGTGGGAACCGCCGGCGGGGCCAGTGCGTTGTCGAGCTGCCCCCCGAAGACCTGCAGCTGCGGGTCCTCGGCCAGCTTGCCCGTGTCCCAGGCCGCCTTGACGGAGGGCAGGTCGCCGACGGTCTCGTAGAAGTCCTGCTGCACCTCGGGCTCGGCCAGCCACTTGACCAGCTTCCAGGCCGACTCCTTGTTGTCGGAGTCGGCGAACACCGCCAGGTCGCCGCCGCCCACGAACGACGTGCCGGGTCCGGAGTCCTTGCCGGGCATCGGGGCGAGCGAGTACTGGTCCTGCGTGACGCCCGCGTCCTCGACCAGGCCGGTGTGCCACGGGCCGGAGACGAAGGCGCCGAACGTGCCCTTGGCGAAGCCGCTCTCGAGCTCGCCGGGGTCGAGGACGCGGGTCGGGGACAGCCCGTCGTCGAAGAACGTCTTGTAGTACTCCAGGGCCTCGGTCATCTCCGGCGAGTCGACGGTGTACTCCGTGCCCGCATCGTTGGTGACCGTCGCGCCGTTGGACCACGCGAAGGGCAGCACGGTCTGCCACGACCCGGTCTGCCCGGGCTGGAGGTTGATGCCGTACTCGGCGCCGGCCTTCTTCTCCATGTCGGTGGCGAACTGGTGGAGCTCGTCCCAGGTCTGCGGCGCCTCGGACCAGCCTGCCTTCTTCGCCAGGTCGGAGCGGTAGTAGAGCACCCGGGTCTCGACGTACCACGGGACGCCGTAGGAGGTGTCGCCGACGACCGTCGAGCCCCAGGCCCCCTCGAAGAAGTCAGCCTCGTCGACCAGGCCCTCCGGGGTCGGCTCCAGCCCGCCCGCCTCGGCGAACTCACCCATCCAGGTGGTGCCGATCAGGCTCACGTCCGGCGTCTCACCGGCGGCGATCGCGTTCGCGAGCTTGTCGTGCGCGGCCTCCCACGGGACGGCGGTGACCTTCACCTCGGCCTCTGGGTTCTCCTCCTGGAACGCCTTGACGAAGTCGCCCAGCATGTCGCCCTCGGTGCCCATCGCCCAGACGTCGATGGTGCCCGTGGCGGGACCCTCTCCGACGGCCGCCCCCTGGCCCGGCCCTCCGTCCGCGCTCTCCGCCTCGCGCCCGCAGCCGGTGAGTGCGAGGCTGCTGACCGCGAGCACAGCGAGGGCGCGCACCGCGGTGGTCGTACTTCTCTTCATCGTGGTTCCTTCCGAGAGTTGTCCGTGCTGGCCCGGGCGACCAGCTCGGTGGGGAGTACTTCGTGCCGTGGCTCGGTGCGCGAGCCGGTGATGAGCTCGTCGAGGAGCCGGGCCGCTGTGGCGCCCAGCTCCCGCATGGGTTGGCGGACCGTCGTCAGGCCGGCATACCGCGCCGCCATCACGTCGTCCCAGCCGCTGACCATGACCTGGCCGGGTACGTCGACTCCGCCGAGGCGCAGACCACCCATCAGGCCGAGCGCGAGCTCGTCGTTCGCGCAGATGAACGCGTCGGGCAGCGCCGCCCCGGCGCCGGCGACTCCGGCGACATCGGCCCCGGCCGCCTCACCGAACCCCTTGGGGCGGGTGAGGGACAGATCCACACCCGCGGCGGCGGCCGCCTTCTGGACGCCCTCCCAACGCTGGGCGACGTCCGGGGAGTCGTCGGGCTCGCCGACGAAGGCGATGCGGCGGGCGCCGTTTCCGATGACGTGCTCGGTGAGCCGGACCGCGCTGTGGGTGTTCTCGGCGGCGACCGAGTCGACGTCCCCGATCGGGGGACGCGCGAGGAGCACCACCGGTGTGTGGCGACGCGCGAGACGCTCGACGACGTCGTCGGCCACGGTCCGACCGAGGATGACCAGGCCGTCGCAGCGGCCCGCCATGTCCTCGACCATCGCCGGAGCCGCGTCCCGCCCGTGGGTGGACAGGATCAGGACCGACCGGCCGAGCTCCGCGGCCACGTCCTCGTAGCCGAGGACGACCTCTGCGTAGTAGGGGCCGGAGAGGTCGGGGAAGACGATCCCGTTCGCGGCGTGCCGCCGCTCGGCGAGCTGACGGCCGAGCTGGCTGGGGGTGTAGTGCAGCTCATCGACCGCCTCGGCGACCCGCTGACGGGTCTCCGGCCTGACGCTCTCGGAGTCGCGCATGACGCGGGAGACGGTCGCGATGGACACGCCGGCACGCTGGGCCACGTCACGAATCGTGGGTCGCACGGCTCGCCTCCGAGTAGGTGAGATCAGGCTTTGTAACCGGTTTCTGAAAACGGTTACATCACGTAACGTGTCTCACGATGAGTACACATGTCAATACTTCGTCCGAGAAGTCCGACTCCTGGATAGACCAGTCACAGCGGTCCATCTCGCTCCTACGTCAGACCCAGCAACCGGGCGGCGCCTGGCCCGCGTCGCCGCACTTCGCGCCGTACCAGTACTCCTGGTTCCGCGACGGGGCGTTCATCGCCGAGGGCGCCGACGCCGCGGGCCTGCACGCGCAGGCGGGCCGCTTCCACGACTGGTGCGCCGGTGTCCTGCTCCGGGAGCGACCAGCGGTCCAGGCCGTGGTCGAGGCCCTGGCGGCGGGCGAGCAGGTCGAGGACTCGGCGTACCTCCCCGCGCGCTACAACCTCGACGGGAGCCGGCAGGTCGACGACTGGTGGAACTTCCAGGTCGACGGCTACGGCACCTGGATGTGGGGTCTCGAGCGCCATCTGCGGCGCACCGGCGGCACAGCCGACCGGTACGCCGACGCGATCGAGGTCGCCGTTCGCTACCTCGTCGCCACCGGCCGGGACACCTGCCGCGACTGGTGGGAGGAGAACCGCGACCGGACGCACGTGACCACCCTGGCCGGGGTCGCGGCTGGGCTGCGCTCAGCCGTCAGGCTCGGCACGTTGTCGTCCGAGCTGGCCGGCTCGGCGACGACGGTCGCCGACGCCGCGGTCGAGGACATCCTCCGTGAGGGTGTCCGCGACGGCCGGCTGGTGAAGTGGCTGGGCGGGGCCGACCTCGATGCCTCGCTACTGGCCGTGGCGGCGCTGTACGACGTCCTCGCGATCGACCATCCGGTCGTCTCCGAGACCGTCGCGGCGGTCGAGGACCGCCTCACCGACGGCGGTGTGCACCGCTACGAGTCCGACACGTTCTACGGCGGTGGCCAGTGGCCGGTGCTCGCGAGCCTGCTCTCCTGGCACCACTCGAGGGCGGGCAACCGCGACCGGGCCGCGGAGCTGCTCGACTGGGTCGTGTCGACGGCCGACAACGACCTGCTGCTCCCCGAGCAGGTGGCGCCGATGCTCGCTCCGGAGCGGCTGGCGGAGTGGGAGGAGCGCTGGGGGCCGAGCGCCCACCCCCTGCTCTGGTCGCACGGCATGTTCCTCGGGGCTCTCGCGGTCTACGAGGAGGCGGCCTCGGCCTAGTCGTGGCCTACTCGCCCGTGGCGCCGTCGACCGCCTCGCGCAGCAGGTCCGCGTGACCGTTGTGGCGGGCGTACTCCTCGATCATGTGCGTGTAGATCCAGCGGAGGCTGAACGACTTCTCCTCGCCGACCTCGGTCTCGTCGAGGTCATGGCCGGAGAGCCTCGTGCGGATGGCGTCCACCTCGGCTCGGAACCTCTCCACGTCAGCCGAGGCGTCGGCATCGGTCACGTCGAACTCGGCGTCCGGGTCCTCGTCGGTGCCGTACACGGGATCGACGTACTCGCCGAGGAAGGGGAGGAACCAGCCTCGCTCCACCTCGATCATGTGCCTCACCAGGCCAAGAAGGGTCAGTTCCGAGGTGGGCACCGCGCGGCTCTTGAGCTGCTCGTCGGTGAGCCCTTCGCACTTCCACAGCAGGGTCGCGCGGTGGAAGTCCAGCCAGCCGTCGAGCACGGCGCGCTCGTCACCGACGAAAGGCGGCCGCGGCCTGCCTCCCCAGCGGTCCACGTCAGGCGTTCGCGGACGAGGTGATGTACGGCGTGAGCTCACCGGCCAGGTCGGCGTGCACCCGCCCGTGTACGACGGTCCCCTCGCCGGTGTGGTCGATGTGCTTGACCTCGCCGTGCTCGTGGATCTTGTTCAGCAGGTCACCACGCTCGTAGGGCAGCAGGGCCTCGAACGCGATGCCCGGACGGGGCAGGTCCGCCTCGACCGCGATGAGGGCGTCGGCGATGCCCTCACCGGTCTTCGCCGACACGACGACCGAGTGCGGCTCCCGGGCCCTCAGCCGCGAGATCACCATCGGGTCGGCGGCGTCGGCCTTGTTGATCACCACGAGCTCGGGCACCTTGTCCGCGCCGATCTCGGCGAAGACCTCGCGGACCGCGGAGAGCTGGCCCTCCGGGTCGGGGTGCGAGCCGTCCACCACGTGCAGGATCAGGTCCGAGTCGGAGACCTCCTCCAGCGTGGACCGGAACGCTTCGACGAGCTGGTGGGGCAGGTGCCGGACGAAGCCGACGGTGTCGGACATCGTGTAGATCCGGCCGTCGGAGGTGGTGGTGCGGCGGGTCGTCGGGTCGAGGGTCGCGAACAGCGAGTCCTCGACCAGCACTCCGGCGTCGGTGAGCCGGTTCAGCAGCGACGACTTGCCCGCGTTGGTGTAGCCGGCGATCGCCACCGACGGCACCGCGTGGCGACGGCGCTCGGCCCGTTTGGTGTCGCGGGTGGTCCGCATGTGCGCGAGCTCGCGACGGAGCTTGGCGATCTTGGTGTTGATCCGGCGCCGGTCGGTCTCGATCTTGGTCTCACCGGGACCACGACCACCGATACCGCCGCCCTGCGACCCGACGCGTCCACCGGCCTGGCGGGAGAGGTTGCCACCCCAACCACGCAGGCGCTGCTTCATGTAGTTGAGCTGGGCGAGCTCGACCTGGGCTTGGCCCTCCTTGGACTTCGCGTGCTGGGCGAAGATGTCCAGGATCAGCGCGGTGCGGTCGACGACCTTGACCTTGACCCGGTCCTCGAGGTTCCTCAGCTGGGAGGGCGCGAGCTCCCCGTCGCAGATCACGGTGTCGGCGCCGCTCGACTGCACGATCTCGCGAAGCCCGTCGACCTTTCCGCGGCCGATGAAGGTGGCGGGGTCCGGCTTCTGGCGACGCTGGTAGATCGCGTCGAGCACCTGGGAGCCGGCGGTCTCCGCGAGCAGGGCGAGCTCGGCCATGGAGTTCTCCGCGTCCTCGGCCGACCCCTCGGTCCACACCCCGACGAGCACCACGCGCTCCAGGCGGAGCTGGCGGTACTCGACCTCGGTGATGTCCTCGAGCTCGGTGGACAGGCCGGCTACCCGGCGGAGGGCGTGGCGTTCGGCCAGATCCAGCGAGCCGCCGTCCTCTTCCTCGGGGTCGGCGTCGTCGAAGTCGGCGTAACCGGACGGTTCCTGAGCCCCGTCGAAGGACTCCCAGTCGGCGGTCTCGTCGAGCTCGTCGTCGAGGTCGAAGTCCTCGACGGGCTGGTCGACCGGACGGATGGGGTCGGGTTCGAATGCGTTGTGAGTGTTAGTCATATCCACCTGGAGAACATCGTCGGCGCACGGATTTGTTCCGGCCCCTCGATGGTCGCACGGCCTACGCGGGCCCTGCGAGCGATTTAGGCACCAGCCCGTGTGCCACGAGCACCGCTGGTCCGGTCAGCAGGACGTGGTCCTGCGTCGTCCACGTGACCGTCAGCTCGCCGCCGGGCACGTCCACCCGGTAGGCCACGTCGTCCGCCTCGGGTCGCAGGCCGTCGGCCGTAGCCGCGGCGACCATCACCGCACAAGCGCCGGTGCCGCAGGAGCGGGTCTCCCCCGAACCGCGTTCGTGGACGCGCATCGCGACGTGCCGCTCATCCCGGCGTACGACGAACTCCACGTTCACGCCCTCGGGGTAGTCGGCCCGGTCGTACGACGGGCCGGAAAGCAACGGGCCCGCGTCGTCCAGGGACTCGACGAACGCCACGGCATGCGGGTTGCCCATGTTCACGTTCGTGGCCGGCCAGCCGCGCTCGCCTACCCCGACCTTGGTGTCGCCGAGCAGTCGTGGCCGTCCCATGTCGGCGGTGATCCGGCCGCTTGTCCTCGAAGCGGAGGAGCTTCACCCCCGCACGGGTGCCGATCGCCAGCGGCTCGGAGGTGGGCACCCCCTGGTGGTCGGCCAGGTAGCGCGCGAAGACGCGGACGCCGTTGCCGCACATCTCCGAGACCGACCCGTCGGAGTTCCGGTAGTCCATGAACCACTCCGCCTGCCCTCTGGCGGCTACCGAGGCCGGGTCGTCGTACGCCTCGCACCGGACCACCCGGATGACACCGTCGCCACCGATGCCGGCGCGTCGGTCGCACAGCGCGGCCACCAGCTCCGGCGACAGGTCGCCGTGCACGCCCCCGTCCGGGTCGGGCAGGAGCACGAAGTCGTTCTCGGTGCCGTGGCCCTTGACGAAGGGGAACCAGCCAAGGTCGGAGTTGTCGACGCCACCGGCGCTCTCGGTGTTCAGGGGGGTCTCGGGCACCATCTCAGGCTACCGGGCGCGTCGCCGCGGAAACTGTCGGAGCCTTCTGGCACCGTTTCGGACATGGAGAACAAGTCGGACCTGTTGATGCTCAGTGGCGTCATGGCGTTCTGCGCCGACTGTGGCGACGACCGCATCTTCGTCGCGGTCGAGGACGGCTGTGACCACGACGCCTGCGAGTTCTGCTGTACGACGTGCGACGCGGCGGTGTTCCTGCTCGAGGTGCTCGAGAACACCGGCACGGCGCACCGCCGCGTCGCCTGACCGTCGCCTGAGGCGGCCGCCGCCCCCTACGGAGCCGGCGAGACCACCAGCGCCGACCCTCCGCCCCGACGGCGCGGCTCGGAGACGGCGGTGAGCAGGCCGTCCTCGCCGAACTCGATCGCCGTCGCCGCCCCGATCTCGGCAGCGCTGGTGAAGGCGTCGCCGGACTTCTGCAGCTTGTGGCCGTAGGGCGTCAGCTCCGCGCCGTAGCGGTCGATGAACTCCGGCTCCGCGATCACCGCGGCGGTGTTGCGCTGGGACGCGCGCGGCGCCGCGATCGCCTCGGGCAGCGTCATCCCGCGGTCGACCCGGTTGAAGAGCATCTGGGCGACGGTGGTGATGATCGTCGACCCGCCGGGGGACCCCAGCGCCAGGAACGGCTCGCCGTCCTTCAGCACGATCGTCGGCGACATCGACGAGCGCGGCCGCTTGCCTCCCTCGATCCGGTTGGGGTCGTTCTCGTTCCAGACCAGCGAGAAGTCGGTGAGCTCGTTGTTCAGCAGGAAGCCCCGCTCCGGCACGACGATCCCCGACCCGCCGGTCTGCTCGATGGTGAGGGTGTACTCCACGACGTTCCCCCACTTGTCGGCCACGGTGAGGTTGGTGGTGGAGATGTTCTCCGTGTCCTCGGCCGCAGCGCCCTGAGCCGCCGGGTCGTCGCACTCGCCGTCGTAGCCGTCGACGTCCCCGGCGGCAACCGGCTTGGTCAGCGCGGTGTCCCCGTCGATCAGGCAGGCCCGCTCCTTGGCGAAGGTGTCCGAGAGCAGGTCGTCGAGCGGCACGTCGACGTACGCCTCGTCGCCGACGTAGGCGCCGCGGTCGGCGAAGGCGAGCGCGGTCGACTCGAGGTAGTGGTGCAGCGCCGCCCCGTCGGTCATCCCGGCCAGGTCGTACTGCTCCATGATGTTGAGCGACTCACCGACGGTGGACCCTCCGGAGGACGACGGGGCCATGCCGTACACGTCGTAGCCCCGGTAGCCGACACGCGTCGGGTCCTGGGTGATCGCCTCGTACGACGCGAGGTCGCTCGGCTCCATGAACCCGACCGGGACGGGCAGGTCGGTTCCCGGGTTCTTGGGCGGGTCCTGCACCGTGTCGGCGATCTGGTCCGCCAGAGGCCCGTCGTAGAAGGCGTCCATCCCGTTCCGGGCGAGGAGGCGGTAGGTCCGCGCGAGATCGGGGTTCTCGAACACCGACCCGACCTCGGGGGCGTCACCGTCGGGCAGGAACAGGTCGGAGGTCGAGGTGAACGCCTCGAACCGTCGCTTGTTGTCCAACGTCTGCGACCGGAACGTGTCGTCGACGACGAAGCCGCGGGCGGCCAGTCTCGCGGCCGGCTCGAGCGCCTGGCCCAGGGAGAGGCTGCCCCACTGGTTCAGCGCGGACTCCCACGTGGCCGGGGTGCCCGGGACGCCGACCGAGACGCCGCTGGTGACCAGCTCGGGCGTGAAGTTGTAGGGCTTCCCCGTCTTCGGGTCGATGAACGCGTCGTGCGGCATCGACGCGGGTGCGGTCTCCCGACCGTCGATGGTCTGCACCCGCTGCGTGTCGGCGTCGTAGTAGACGAAGTAGCCGCCGCCACCCAGCCCGGCGCTGTAGGGCTCGGTCACACCGAGCGCTGCGGCGGTCGCCACGGCCGCGTCGACGGCGTTCCCGCCCTGCTTCAGCACATCGAGGCCGACCCTGGACGCCTCGGGGTCGACGGAGGAGACAGCGCCGCCGAACCCGACGCTGGTGGGGGTCTTGGCGGGGTAGCGCGGGTCGGCCTGGGCGGTGCCGAGCGTGGCGCAGGTGAGCAAGGTGGCGCCGGCGGTGGTGACCACGGCGAGCCGGAGGGCGAGTCTGCGACGCGAGGACGGGTACGGCATGGTTCCTCCGTTGGGTGGTGAGATGTCCGTCACCTACCCATTCACCCGCCTTTGACACCCAGCCGGCGGCGCTCACCCAGCCCCGATGACGATCTCCTCCCCCACGCGCAGCGTGCGGTACCGGTCGCCGAAGGCTTGCCCGAACGCGTCCATCGTCCAGGCGGTGCTGTCGTGGCCGGAGAGCGCGACGAGTCCCGGCCCTCGCTCACGGATACTCTCGATCACCGCCCGCGCATCCCCCTCACTGATCGGCCGCCACGGCCAGTTCGGGTTGCCCAGCACGGCCTGAGGCAGCAGGCGCGTACCCAGCGGGTGCACCGGCAGGTGCAGGCCTCCCACCACGGCGTGCACCGGCGCGTCGACCACGTGCTCCGCGGCTGCCAGCATGCGCTCGATCTCCGGATGCCCGCAGCCGGTCACCAGGACCAGCCCGTGACCGCGCACGTTCACCACCAGCGCCTGCTCGGCGATCGGCCCGAGCCAGAACAGCATGCGCGGCAGCGGGGGCAACAGCGCGACGCCCTTGCCGACCACCCGCGCTTCGTCGACCACGGACACGTCGGCGCTCGGGTGGGTCATCTCGGTGGGCACGAACGCCGGCAGCGAGCGCGGCACTGCCTGCTCGATTCCGAACCTGAAGGTACGCCGCAGCTGCGACCTGGGTCCGCCGACATGGTCGACGTGGAGGTGCGAGATCACCACGCAGTCGAGACTGTCGAGATCGACGTCGAGGTGGTCCGCGTTCGACTCCAGCACCGTGCGGTCCCTACCGGTGCCGAGGCCGGTGTCGAAGAGCAGGGTCAGGTCGTCGGCCCGGATCAGGTAGGAGACCCCTGGTTCCCCGTGCAGCCCCGGGCCACCGGTCAGCCGCTCGACCACCGGAAGGATCGACAGCCGCCCCACCTCACCGAGGTTCGAGAGCCTGCTCTCGAGGTCGGTGACGGTCTGCCTGCTCACCTTCTCCCGGCCTCTGACGTAGCGGCCCGCCAAGGCGCCCGCCGCCGTGGCAGCGACGGTGAGAGCTCGTTGTCCGCGCATGGCTCACCTCCCTTGCCCACAGGCTGGGTCAGCGACCTCGGCGCCGGACAGGGGCGAAGGTCCTCAGGTGACGGCTGCCAACGCCTTCTGGGCCCGGTCCGGGTCGTCCCAGGCGACCCAGGTGATCCGCGGGTCCTTGCGGAACCAGCTGTCCTGGCGGCGGGCGAAGCGCCGGGTCCCGGTGATCGTCTGCTCCTTCGCCTCGTCCTCGGTGATCTCACCGTCGAGGAAGGCGAGGACCTGCTGGTAGCCGAGCGCGCGGTTCGCCGTCCTGCCCTCCCGCAGGCCACGGTCGGCGAGCCGGCGTACCTCGTCGACGAAGCCGGCGTCCCACATCCGCTGCACCCGCAGCGCGATCCGTTCGTCGAGGACGGGGCGCGGGATGTCGATCCCGACCTGGTGCGCGTCGTCGTAGTAGTAGGTGAGGCTCGGCAGGCTCGCGCTGAACGGCCGCCCGGTGATCTCGATGACCTCGAGCGCACGCACCACCCGCCGCCCGTTGGTGGCGATGATCTTCGCGGCGGCCACCGGGTCGGCGGCCTCGAGGCGCCGGTACATCTCGAGCGGGCCGATCTCGGCGAGCTCGTCCTCGAGCCTGCGACGGACGATCGGGTCCGTGCCCGGGAACTCGAAACGGTCGAGGACCGCACGGGTGTACAGCGCCGAGCCCCCGACGAGGACCGGCACCACGCCACCGTTCCTGCAGTCGTCGATCACTCCGCGGGCCCAGCCCTGGAACTCCGCGACGGTTGCCGGCTCGGACACGTCCAGGAGGTCGAGAAGGTGGTGCGGGATCCCGCGACGCTCGTCCTCCGGCAGCTTGGCGGTGCCGATGTCCATCCCCCGGTAGACCTGCATCGAGTCGGTGTTGACGACCTCACCAGCCAGCTCCTGGGCAAGGTCGAGTGACAGCTCGGACTTGCCGGCGGCGGTGGGGCCCACGACCGCGACGATCGGGGGCGTTGTCTGAGCGCGGTCCATGAGGCAAAGTCTGACAAAGATGACCCGGACACCACGGAGAGGCGTCCGGAGCACCCCGGCGCACACGAGACGGAAAGAGGTGCATGGCATGTCCTCCCCCGCCAGCGACCACGGCAGCGACAGCGCGAACGACCCTGCCGAGACGCCGACCGGACCGGCCAACCCGCAGGGCCCTGGCGGCCAGGACGCGCCGCAGCCGCCCGGTGGGCCGCTCCGCACGGATGCTCCCTCGGGCCCGGTGACGCCGGGAGGCCCGGACACGCCCACCCAGCCGGGCACGCCGCGGCAGGTCGACTCCGGATCTCACGCGCCCGTCGAACCCGGCTCTCCCAAGGACCCGGGCGGCCCTGGTGCCCCGGTGCACCGGCCGGACCCCGAGATCGTGCCCAGCAGCACGCCGAGCGAGCCGACCACCATTCCCACCCCGCCGACCCCTGAGGGCGAGCCAGGCCCTGACCAGGCCGAGAACGCCTCGTCGTCCCAGGGCGAGCCGTCCGACGGCGCCGGCGGTGAATGACGGCCCGCCCGTCGGGTACGCACGCCGCCCGAACACTCCATCACGAGGAGGAGAGCCCAGACATGAGTGAGTTCGACGTGGAGCAGCAGCAGGAGGAGGAGTTCGTCGCTCCTGCACCGGCGGGTGACGCGACCCCGGACGAGTACACCTCCAACGACCAGTCCGCGGCGACCTCGGAGGAGACCGGTGTGACCTACGGGATCACCGGGGAGCCCGAGACCACGCCGCACGACCTCGTGACCGAGGACGACGAAGGCGCGGAGGCCTGACCGAGGCGGACCCTACGCCGAGCTGTCAGGGCGTGGGGGCGCCATAACCCCCTCACCTCCTGACAACTCGGCGACTAACCTCGGCTCATGGTCAGCCCCTTCGCCGTCGTACCGGCCGCCTACATCTTCTTCCTGCGCGAGTCACCCTCCGCCCCGGGTCAGCGAGAGGTGCTGCTGCAGCTCCGCCAGAACACCGGCTACATGGACGGGCACTGGGCGGCCGCGGCCGCGGGCCACGTCGAGCGGGGCGAGTCCGTCTTCGAGGCTGCGAGCCGCGAGGCCTCCGAAGAGCTCGGAGTCGCCGAGGTGGTGCTGACTCCCCTGTGCGCGATGCACCGGACCGGTAACACCGGCGACCCCATCGACGAGCGCGTCGACTACTTCTTCTCGTCGTCGCAGTGGTCCGGGGAGCCGCGGATCATCGAGCCGCACAAGTGCGCGGACCTGCGCTGGTTCGGGCTCGACGACCTCCCTGACCCCGTCGTGGCGCATGAGCTCGAGGTGCTCGAGGGGGTCCGGAAAGGCCACGTGCCGGCGATCGTCGCTCATGGATTCTGAGGGCGCGCGACCTTCGATTCCGTGTGCGCGCCCGGGTACGGTCTTGAGTCAGAGGGAGAGGAGCAACGCCATGACAGCAACCGCAACCGCCCAGATGCTCGAGACCTACCCCCGCGACCTCGGCAGGGTCGACCAGGCCGCGCTGCAGAGATGCATCGAGACCTGCTTCGAATGTGCCCAGGTGTGCACCGCCTGCGCCGACGCCTGCCTGAGCGAGAAGATGGTCGCCGACCTCACCAAGTGCATCCGCACCAACCTGGACTGCGCTGACGTCTGCGTGACCACCGGAAAGGTGCTGTCCCGGCACACCGGCTACGACGCGCACCTGACCCGAGCGGTCCTCGAGGCCTGTATCCAGGCCTGCAAGTCCTGTGGCGACGAGTGCCAGCAGCACGCGACCATGCACGAGCACTGCCGGGTCTGCGCCGAGTCCTGCCAGAGCTGCGAGCAGTCCTGCCACGACCTGCTCGGCGCGCTCGGCTGACTCACCTGGGCTGGTTCACCTGGGCTGAGGCTTACTGGACCGAGCAGCCTTCAGTCGCCGCCGGCAGCGGCTCCGGCACTCCGACCTTCGGAAGCCCCAGGAGTACGCCGGAACCTGCCGCAGGCGACTGTGTGCGCGCCTCCCAGGCGTCACCGGCACGAGTACGTCGGACCGAGCGGACCGGCGCGTCGGACACCAGGTGGTGCGGCGCCGCGTAGGTGACGTCGACCTCGACCATGTCGCCGGGACGCACGGCCACCTGCTCGCCGGCCGCGTCGACCGCGGTGAAGTGCACCAGCCGGTTGTCCCTGGCACGACCGGTCATCCGATGGGTCGCAGCGTCCTTGCGGCCCTCCCCCTCGGCTACGAGGAGCTCGACCGTCGTACCGACGAGCTTCTTGTTCTCGTCCCACGCGATGTCGTTGACCAGGGCGACGAGTCGCTCGTAGCGGTCCTGCACGACGTCACGCGGCACCTGGTCCTCGAGGACGGCCGCCGGGGTGCCGGGCCGCTTGGAGTACTGGAACGTGAAAGCGCCCGAGAACCGCGCCTGCTCGACCACCTTCATGGTCTCGAGGAAGTCCTCCTCGGTCTCACCGGGGAAGCCGACGATGATGTCGGTGGTGATTGCGGCTTCGGGCATGGCGGCCCGGACCCGGTCGATGATTCCGAGGAACTTGCTCTGCCGGTAGGACCGGCGCATGTCCTTGAGCACCTTGTCCGACCCGGACTGCAGGGGCATGTGCAGCTGGGGCATCACGTTCGGGGTCTCGGCCATCGCCGCGATCACGTCGTCGGTGAAGTCCTTGGGATGCGGCGAGGTGAACCGGACCCGCTCGAGCCCCTCGACCTCACCGCAGGCACGCAGCAGCTTGCCGAAGGCGAGGCGGTCCCCGAACTCGACTCCGTAGGAGTTGACGTTCTGGCCGAGCAGGGTCACCTCGGTGACGCCCTCGGCCACCAGCGCCCGGATCTCGGCGAGGATGTCACCGGGCCGCCTGTCCTTCTCCTTGCCGCGCAGCGCCGGGACGATGCAGAACGTGCAGGTGTTGTTGCAGCCCACGGAGATCGACACCCACGCGGCGTACGCGGACTCGCGCTTGGTCGGCAGCGTGGACGGGAACACCTCGAGCGACTCGAGGATCTCGACCTGCGCCTCCTCCTGCACCCGGGCGCGCTCGAGCAGCACCGGCAGGGAGCCGATGTTGTGGGTGCCGAAGACGACGTCGACCCACGGCGCCTTCCTCGTGATCTCGCCCTTGTCCTTCTGCGCGAGACAGCCGCCGACGGCGATCTGCATGCCGGGGTTCTTCGCCTTGATCGGGGCGAGGTGGCCGAGGTTGCCGTAGAGCTTGTTGTCCGCGTTCTCCCGCACCGCGCACGTGTTGAACACGACCACGTCCGGCTGGGCGTCCTCCGGCGCGGGCACGTAGCCGGCGTCCTCGAGCAGACCTGTGAGCCGCTCGGAGTCGTGGACGTTCATCTGACAGCCGTAGGTGCGCACCTCGTACGTGCGGGGTGCCGCGACGGCGGGCTCGGTGTCGTGGGGCGCGGTGTCGAGGGATGGGGTGGAAGACATAACGCGTCAAGGGTACGGCGCGGCGCACCGCATCGAGAAACCGCCGAGGCGGCCTACCGTGGTCGCATGGAGGGTGCCGAGGTCCGCGTGTCACGCCGGGCGGGATGGCCCGACCACCGGGTCACCCGGTGGCAGCATGGTGGCCCTCACCAACCCGGTCTTCGTCGAGCTCCGCTGCCGCCTCCGGCCACGGGACCAGCCCTCGCAGCAGTCCGAGCAGCGGCGCCGCCACCCCGGCGACCAGCACCGTCGTGACGACGATTGCCACGGTCGCGCCGTGCAGCGACGAGTCCAGCGGCGCCACGAGCCCCAGCAGCAGCGAGGCGGCGACCAGCGCCGTGACGGCACGCCGACCCAGCGGGCACGCGGCGAGCAGAGGCACGCACCAGAGCGCGTACCAGTGGTGCACCACGGGGCTGAGCAGGACTGTCGCGAGCATCAGGAAAGAGCCCGCGCGCAGAGGCTCGACCCCCGGGCCCGTGGCCCGGTGGAGCACAAGCCATCCCGCGAGCCCCAGGATCGCGAGCGCGCCCAACCCGCGTACGAGCTCCACCACACCCACGGCAACGCTGTCGGCGCCCGCGAGACCAAGGAGCAGCTCGAGCAGCTGGCCCAGCTGGGTCGTCGCTGACATCGGGGTGCGTACCTCCCCCGGCACGCCCAGTGCGTGCAGCCATCCGACCCCCAGCCCGCTCACGACACCGAGCCCGACGAGGACGGCGAAGGAGGCGGCGCCGACCCCCACCGTCCGGCGAACCCGGTCGGAGGTTGACGCCGCGGCGGGAAGCGAGGCGAGGACGACGGCGACGCCCACCAGCCCACCGGGCAGCTTCACCGCCGCCGCGGCTCCCACGAGTGCTGCTGCCAGGACCCAACGCCTCTCGACCACCGTGGTGAGGGCGACTGCCATCAGCCCGGCCATCGCGAGGTCGTTGTGCAGCCCGGCAACGCCGTGGGCGAGCATCAATGGACTGGCGAGCACCAGCCACGACGCGAGACCCGGATCCTGTCCTGCCCGCCGCGCCAACCTGGGCACCGCGTAGGCGAGCATCGCCAGACCGAGCACGGCCAGCAGCCGGTGGCCCAGGACCAGCAGCCACGGATCATGGGTCAGACCGACCAGGCCGGCACCCCAGACGAGAGGCAGCGGCCCGTACGGCGCGGGAGTGGCCATCCACCGTGGGTCGACGGCCTCGACGATCGGACCATCGAGGATCCCCGGACCCCAGATGTACGGCGAGAGGTCGAGCGCGGTCAGCGCACCCTGCGCCGCATAGCTCCAGCCGTCCCGGCTGAACAGCGGCGGCGCGAGAAGCAGCGGAGCAGTCCACAGTGCTGCTGCCCAACGGACGGTCGCGACCCGCTGAGCCGCACCGGCTCCGGCATCACGGGGAGAGACGTGACGCAGGAGCTGCAACCAGGCCAAGCCCAACAGGCCGAGCCCAGCCACCACGACCACCAGCCCGAACATACGTCCGGGCATCGAGCCACGCAGCGGCAGGAACAGCGGGAGTCGGGAGACCCAGCTCGAGTCCGGCAGCTCGGCGGTCACGAGACCGCCGAGGAGCACGAGTACCGCACCGACCCCTCCTCGCGTGACCACCGGGAGCGTAGATGTCCCGATCACGCGTCGGACGGCTACCTCTGCGGAGATGGGAGGGTAGGGCGGGGGAACCGAAGGGTCGGGAGCGCTCTGCTGCACCGTGGCAGGCTAGGGCTCGGGCGCCCCGCGCCCACCGACCATGCGGTGAACGCGGGGCGAACCTGTCGTGGCGGTATGTGATCAGCAGGCCTTGACCCACGAGCACTCGACATCTGCGGGGCCGTAGTCGGTCGTACGACGCAGCATCCGGCTGCTGACGGTTGGGGCATCGGCGCCCTCGGCCTCGCTCCACGACGCCAGCGTCACGCCGAGCGCGTCCTCCGCGCTGCGCGGGCTCGCGAGGTAGTTGTTGGAGAGCATCGAGAAGACCAGCTCTCGCCCGTCGGCGTTGGAGACATATCCCGACAGTGCCGTGACCGACGTCAGCGTCCCGGTCTTGCCGTGCAGGTTGTTCGCTGCCGGGGTGTTGCGCATCCTGCTGCGCAGGGTGCCGCCGGTGAACCGGTCCGGGTTGCCCGCGATCGGGAGCGCGTCGTACCACGTGGCGAACCAGGGCTCGGAGCGGACCGACACCAGGAGGTCCGCGACGTTGTCGGCGCTGACCAGGTCGAACCGCGTCAGGCCGGAGCCGTCGGAGAGCCGGAGGGTGCTCGTGTCGACTCCCCTGCTCTGCGCGTAGTCGCGGATCTGCTCCAGTCCCGCGCTCCAGCTGCCGCCGCCTCCGGCCTCCTTGCCCAGAGTCTTGACCAGTGCCTCGGCGTGCATGTTGTTGGACAGCTTCATGAACGGCATCAGCAGTTCGGCCAGCGTCATGGACTGGTGGCTCGCGAGCGTCCGGCTGCCCGTGGGGGTGGTCCCCTCGCGCACACCGCCGGTGAGCTTGATGCCCTCTGCCTTCAGGGCTCGCGCGAAGACATCAGCGGCGTAGGTCGTCGGGTTCGCGACCGTGACCCACTCGCGATCGGTCGATCCGTTGACCGGGATGCTGCCGGTGACCAGCACCCGGTCGGAGGCGTGCTGTCGTTCGATGGACAGGGTGTTGGCCGAGCCGGCGGGCCCGGTGGTGGCCTGGTTGTCGATGACGAGCGCACCGGTGGCCGGTCGCGTCGTCAGCGACGGCTTGGTGCCTTCGGTCGCGCCGGGGGACGTCTCGACGATCACGGTGCCCGCGTCGTAGTCGGTGTCGGGCGCGACCGTCAGCGCCGAGGTCACCGCGGCGTAGTAGTAGGGCTCGTCGTCCCACGACCACGCCCTGCCCAGCGGCACGTCGTCGAAGTACGAGTCGTCGGCGACGAGATCGCCGGCCACCCGGTTGACACCTGCTGCCGCGAGTTGCCCGGCGAGGTCCCGGTAGTCGTCGGCGAGCGTGGTCGGGTCACCTCCACCGCGCAGGTAGAGGTCGGACCGGAGGGCACCACCGTCCACGGCCCCGGTGGCCAGGACGTCGGTGGTGAACCTGTGGTCCGGGCCGAGGCCGTCCATGGCGGCAGCCGAGGTGAAGAGCTTGGCGTTCGACGCCGGGTTGAGCCGCTGGGCCGGATCCCTCTCGTAGAGCGTGTCGCCGGTGTTCGCGTCGCGGACCACGACGGAGACCATCGACCCCTCGAAGCGTGGATCTTCCAGAAGGGTGTCGATGGCGGTTGTGAGTGCGGGGTCGGTCTCCGCCGCCGCCGCGACCGCGGCCGGCTGCGCGGCTCCGGCGACGTTGGTGGCTGTGCCACCGACGACCTGTCCCCCGAACATTGTCAGTCCTGCTCCGGTCAACCCGATGATGACGTTGGTGAGTCGTGACAAGGCAGATCTCCCTGTTTGTGGTTCTCTCGGACGGACGTCCGAGATGTCCTGCTTCTGAGCAGAACAATGCACCCGCCCTACCGGACGCGCCAGGGTTTCTTTACTTTGCCTGCGGCGAAGTGCACGAAAGCGGCGCCCCATCGAACAGGTCGGTGGGGCGCCGGGAGCTCGTCGCGCAAGGCGAGCCTGTTGCCTACTCCGGCTTCGTGTCGGGGTTCGGCTCGGGGTTCGGCTCCGCCGCCGGTGCTGGGGAGCTCTCGGCCCCTTCCGCCGGACCGGGCTTGGCCGGTGGAGGCAGGACGTCACCGGGGCTCGACTCGGCGGCTGCCTGCTTCGCAGCGGCCTTCTTCGCAGGCACCTTCTTCGCCGAGGTCTTCTTGGCGGGAGCCTTCTTCGCCACCGGCTTGGCAGCGGTCTTGGCCGGGTCCTCGGCCACGGCCGTCTCGACCACCTCGGCGACATCGGCCGGCGTGGCCGCGACGTTCCCGCCGGACTTCTTCGCTGCGACCTTCTTGGCAGGAGCCTTCTTCGCTGCGACCTTCTTGGCAGGAGCCTTCTTCGCAGCGGCGGCCTTCTTCGCTGCCGTCTTCTTGGCCGGGGCCGTCTTCGCGGGAGGCTGGGCCGGCGCGCTCACCTGCTCCACCGCTGGCTCGGACGTGATCCCGGTCTCGGAGGCCCTGTTCTCCGCCGGGGTGTGTGCGGGCTCGTTCACGTCAGGAACCGGGCGCAGCCTCGCCTGAGACTTCCGTCCTGTCGCAACGTCGCCCTTGCCCGGCGCACCCCGTCGACGGCTGCTTGCCCGACTGACGACCGTGCCCGCCGCCGCGGCCGCCTTGGACACTGCCTGACCTGCGACGGACCTGCCGAGCGCGGCCGTCCCCTTGGCCTGTTCGACGACCTTGTGCGCCGTACCCCGTGGGTCCTTGAGCGAACTGCGAGCGGAGTCTGCGATCTTGCCGATGGGGTTCTTCGGAGGCAACGTTCGTCCTTTCGTCGAAGGCGGCCTCGGTGCCCGCCTTAACCGTATTGAAACGCCGAGCGGGGGCGTACGTATAGGCAGTCGACACTCGAAGTCGCTACGGTGACCTCCATGACTGCCGCCGCCGACGCGATTTCCTCACCCAGATCGACGGGCCCGTTGGTCGTTCTAGACCACGTGGACAAGTGGTTCGGCGACCTGCATGTCCTCCAGGACATCAACCTCTCCATCAGCAAAGGTGAGGTCGTCGTGGTGATCGGCCCGTCCGGGTCTGGCAAGTCGACGCTCTGCCGCGCGATCAACCGCCTCGAGACGATCAACGAGGGCACCATCTCGCTCGACGGCCAGCCGCTGCCCCAGGAGGGCAAGGACCTCGCCAAGCTCCGGGCCGAGGTCGGGATGGTCTTCCAGTCGTTCAACCTCTTCGCCCACAAGACCATCCTCGAGAACGTCACGCTGGGGCCGATCAAGGTCCGCGGGATGAAGAAGGAGGACGCGGACAAGCGAGCCAAGGAGCTCCTCGACCGCGTCGGCGTCTCCGAGCAGGCGAACAAGTACCCCGCCCAGCTCTCCGGCGGTCAGCAGCAGCGTGTCGCCATCGCCCGCGCACTGGCGATGGACCCCAAGGTGATGCTCTTCGACGAGCCGACCTCCGCGCTGGACCCCGAGATGATCAAGGAGGTCTCAGCAGGCCTTGACCCACGAGCACTCGACGTCGGACGGCCCGTAGTCCGTCGTACGGCGCAGCATCCGGCTGCTGACGGTTGGGGCATCGGCGTCCTCGGCCTCGCTCCAGGACGCCAGCGTCACGCCGAGCGCGTCCTCCGCGCTGCGCGGGCTCGCGAGGTAGTTGTTGGAGAGCATCGAGAAGACCAGCTCTCGCCCGTCGGCGTTGGAGACATATCCCGACAGTGCCGTGACCGACGTCAGCGTCCCGGTCTTGCCGTGCAGGTTGTTCGCTGCCGGGGTGTTGCGCATCCTGCTGCGCAGGGTGCCGCCGGTGAACCGGTCCGGGTTGCCCGCGATCGGGAGCGCGTCGTACCAGGTCTCGAACCAGGGCTCGGAGCGGACCGCGACCAGGAGGTCAGCGACGTTGTCGGCGCTGACCAGGTCGAACCGCGTCAGGCCGGAGCCGTCGGAGAGCCGGAGGGTGCTGGTGTCGACTCCCCTGCTCTGCGCGTAGTCGCGGATCTGCTCCAGTCCCGCGCTCCAGCTGCCGCCGCCTCCGGCCTCCTTGCCCAGAGTCTTGACCAGTGCCTCGGCGTGCATGTTGTTGGACAGCTTCATGAACGGCGTCAGCAGTTCGGCCAGCGTCATGGACTGGTGGCTCGCGAGCGTCCGGCTGCCCGTGGGGGTGGTCCCCTCGCGCACACCGCCGGTGAGCTTGATGCCCTCTGCCTTCAGGGCTCGCGCGAAGACATCAGCGGCGTAGGTCGTCGGGTTCGCGACCGTGACCCACTCGCGATCGGTCGATCCGTTGACCGGGATGCTGCCGGTGACCAGCACCCGGTCGGAGGCGTGCTGTCGTTCGATGGACAGGGTGTTGGCCGAGCCGGCGGGCCCGGTGGTGGCCTGGTTGTCGATGACGAGCGCACCGGTGGCCGGTCGCGTCGTCAGCGACGGCTTGGTGCCTTCGGTCGCGCCGGGGGACGTCTCGACGATCACGGTGCCCGCGTCGTAGTCGGTGTCGGGCGCGACGGTCAGCGCCGAGGTCACCGCGGCGTAGTAGTAGGGCTCGTCGTCCCACGACCACGCCCGGCCCAGCGGCACGTCGTCGAAGTACGAGTCGTCGGCGACGAGATCGCCGGCCACCCGGTTGACACCTGCGGCCGCGAGTTGCCCGGCGAGGTCCCGGTAGTCGTCGGCGAGCGTGGTCGGGTCGCCTCCACCGCGCAGGTAGAGGTCGGACCGGAGGGCACCGCCGTCCACGGCCCCGGTGGCCAGGACGTCGGTGGTGAACCTGTGGTCCGGGCCGAGGCCGTCCATGGCGGCGGCCGAGGTGAAGAGCTTGGCGTTCGACGCCGGGTTGAGCCGCTGGGCCGGATCCCTCTCGTAGAGCGTGTCGCCGGTGTTCGCGTCGCGGACCACGACGGAGACCATCGACCCCTCGAAGCGTGGATCCTCCAGAAGTGTGTCGATGGCGGTTGTGAGTGCGGGGTCGGTCTCCGCCGCCGCCGCGGCGACCGCGGCCGGCTGCGCGGCTCCGGCGACGTTGGTGGCTGTGCCACCGACGACCTGTCCCCCGAACATTGTCAGTCCTGCTCCGGTCAACCCGATGATGACGTTGGTGAGTCGTGACAAGGCAGATCTCCCTGTTTGTGGTTCTCTCGGACGGACGTCCGAGATGTCCTGCTTCTGAGCAGAACAATGCACCCGCCCTACCGGACGCGCCAGGGTTTCTTTACTTTGCCTGCGGCGAAGTGCACGAAAGCGGCGCCCCATCGAACAGGTCGGTGGGGCGCCGGGAGCTCGTCGCGCAAGGCGAGCCTGTTGCCTACTCCGGCTTCGTGTCGGGGTTCGGCTCGGGGTTCGGCTCCGCCGCCGGTGCTGGGGAGCTCTCGGCCCCTTCCGCCGGACCGGGCTTGGCCGGTGGAGGCAGGACGTCACCGGGGCTCGACTCGGCGGCTGCCTGCTTCGCAGCGGCCTTCTTCGCAGGCACCTTCTTCGCCGAGGTCTTCTTGGCGGGAGCCTTCTTCGCCACCGGCTTGGCAGCGGTCTTGGCCGGGTCCTCGGCCACGGCCGTCTCGACCACCTCGGCGACATCGGCCGGCGTGGCCGCGACGTTCCCGCCGGACTTCTTCGCTGCGACCTTCTTGGCAGGAGCCTTCTTCGCTGCGACCTTCTTGGCAGGAGCCTTCTTCGCAGCGGCGGCCTTCTTCGCTGCCGTCTTCTTGGCCGGGGCCGTCTTCGCGGGAGGCTGGGCCGGCGCGCTCACCTGCTCCACCGCTGGCTCGGACGTGATCCCGGTCTCGGAGGCCCTGTTCTCCGCCGGGGTGTGTGCGGGCTCGTTCACGTCAGGAACCGGGCGCAGCCTCGCCTGAGACTTCCGTCCTGTCGCAACGTCGCCCTTGCCCGGCGCACCCCGTCGACGGCTGCTTGCCCGACTGACGACCGTGCCCGCCGCCGCGGCCGCCTTGGACACTGCCTGACCTGCGACGGACCTGCCGAGCGCGGCCGTCCCCTTGGCCTGTTCGACGACCTTGTGCGCCGTACCCCGTGGGTCCTTGAGCGAACTGCGAGCGGAGTCTGCGATCTTGCCGATGGGGTTCTTCGGAGGCAACGTTCGTCCTTTCGTCGAAGGCGGCCTCGGTGCCCGCCTTAACCGTATTGAAACGCCGAGCGGGGGCGTACGTATAGGCAGTCGACACTCGAAGTCGCTACGGTGACCTCCATGACTGCCGCCGCCGACGCGATTTCCTCACCCAGATCGACGGGCCCGTTGGTCGTTCTAGACCACGTGGACAAGTGGTTCGGCGACCTGCATGTCCTCCAGGACATCAACCTCTCCATCAGCAAAGGTGAGGTCGTCGTGGTGATCGGCCCGTCCGGGTCTGGCAAGTCGACGCTCTGCCGCGCGATCAACCGCCTCGAGACGATCAACGAGGGCACCATCTCGCTCGACGGCCAGCCGCTGCCCCAGGAGGGCAAGGACCTCGCCAAGCTCCGGGCCGAGGTCGGGATGGTCTTCCAGTCGTTCAACCTCTTCGCCCACAAGACCATCCTCGAGAACGTCACGCTGGGGCCGATCAAGGTCCGCGGGATGAAGAAGGAGGACGCGGACAAGCGAGCCAAGGAGCTCCTCGACCGCGTCGGCGTCTCCGAGCAGGCGAACAAGTACCCCGCCCAGCTCTCCGGCGGTCAGCAGCAGCGTGTCGCCATCGCCCGCGCACTGGCGATGGACCCCAAGGTGATGCTCTTCGACGAGCCGACCTCCGCGCTGGACCCCGAGATGATCAAGGAGGTCCTCGACGTCATGGTCGACCTGGCGCAGGGGGGAATGACCATGGTCGTCGTGACCCACGAGATGGGCTTCGCGCGTACGGCGGCAAACCGCGTGGTCTTCATGTCCGACGGCAAGATCGTCGAGGAGAACACCCCCGAGCAGTTCTTCACCAACCCGCAGTCGGACCGTGCCAAGGACTTCCTCGGCAAGATCCTCAAGCACTGATCGACCCACGAACTCGGTCAGGCGATACAAGCCGTCTGGTCAGAATGAGAAAAGGGGAATTCATGCGGTTCAAGAGAACCAAGGCCGTCCTCGCGGCCGCCGGCCTGTCGCTCGCCCTCGCGGCCTGCGGTAGTGCCGGAGACGACAACGAGAGCGACACCGTCGATGTCGAGGTGACGGAGAACGCCGCCGACAACTTCGACGACGGCACGCAGATGAAGGAGCTCGCCGAGAGCGGCGAGATCACCATCGGCGTGAAGTACGACCAGCCCGGAATCGGCTTCAAGGGCGCCGCTGACGACATGCCGGAGGGTTTCGACCCGGAGATCGGCAAGATCCTCGCGGCATCGCTCGGTATCGCGCCCGAGGACATCACCTGGAAGGAGACGATCTCCGACAACCGCGAGCCGTTCCTGCAGGAGGGTGAGGTCGACCTGGTGATCGCGTCGTACTCGATCACCGACGAGCGACGGGCGATCGTCGGTCAGGCGGGTCCGTACTACGTCACCGGTCAGCAGCTGATGGTCCAGAAGGGCTCGGACATCCAGAGCGTCGACGACATCAAGGGCAAGGAGGTCTGCTCGGTCACCGGGTCGACTTCGCTCGAGAACGTCGAGGCCGAGGGCGCGAACCCGCGCGGCTTCGACACCTACTCCGAGTGCGTGGACCAGGTGCTCAACGGCACTGTCGACTCGATGACCACCGACGGCGCGATCCTGCTCGGCTACGTCGCCCAGCACCCCGACGACCTCGAGGTCGTCGGCGACCCGTTCTCGGAGGAGCGGTACGGCGTGGGCTACTCGAAGGACTCCCCGGAGATGTGCCAGTGGATCACTGACACGATCAAGAAGGCCGAGGACGACGGCACCTGGGCCAAGGCGTTCGAGGCAACGCTGGGCGAGTCCGGGGTGGACACCCCCGAGCCGCCGGCCATGGACGCCTGCGAGTGACCCACTGCTGACCTCGGCGGTCAGTGAACACCCGTGGGGCGCCTCGAGACGGGGCGCCCCACGGCCGGTGGCACCGACTCGGGTGCCCACGAGAGTGAGGAGGTGAGCGCGTGGACGACGTGGCGTCGAACTTCGACCTCGTGCTGAAGGCGTTCTGGGTCGTGATCCAGCTGCTGGTGTGGTCCGGGCTGGCCTCGCTGGTGCTCGGCACCCTGCTCGGTGCCATGCGGGTCGGCCCCGTCGGAGTGCTTGCCAAGTTCGCCGCGCTCTACGTCTCGATCGTCCGGAACACTCCGTTGCTGATCGTCTTCATATTCGTCTTTGTCGCAGCACCCGAGCTCGGCTGGTTCGTGGACACACCGTTCCTGGTCAAAGGCGTGGTCGCTCTGACCATCTACACCTCCGCCTTCGTCTGCGAGGCGGTCCGTTCGGGGGTGAACTCCGTCTCCCTCGGTCAGGCGGAGGCCTCGCGGGCCATCGGGCTCACCTTCGGGCAGTCGATGCAGCTCGTCATCCTCCCCCAGGCCTTCCGGGCGGTCGTGCCGCCGCTGGTCAGCGTGCTCATCGCACTGGCGAAGAACACGTCGGTGGCCGCTGCCTTCGGGATTCTCGAGGCCACGGCGCGGATGAAGTACTTCCTCGACAGGAACGCCGACGCCCGGCCAGAGATCTTCCTCACCTTCGCGCTGGGCTACATCATCATCGTCGAGGTGATGTCGGCCGGCGCCTTCGCACTCGAGCGCCGCTGGAGGGCCGCCCGATGAGTTCCGTTCTCTACGACAACCCCGGGCCGCGGACCCGGGCGCGTCATCGCCTCTACTCCGTCCTGGCGTCGCTCGCACTCCTCGCCGCGCTCGGCGTGGTGGTCTGGCGGATGTACGACAAGGATCAGTTCGAGTACGCCCTGTGGGAGCCGTTCGTCACGCCGGTCTACATGGAGGCGCTGCTCACCGGCCTGTGGGACACCCTGCAGATGGCGTTCCTGTCGATCGTGTTCGCGGTCGTCTTCGGGCTGTTCTTCGGCGTCGGCAAGCTCTCCGAGCACGCGTGGGTGCGGTGGCCCTGCTGGCTGGTCGTGGAGTTCTTCCGCGCGGTGCCAGTGCTACTGCTCATGGTCTTCATCTACTTCACCTTCGGTGTCGGCGACGGCTTCGGCTCCTACTGGTCGGTCGTCATCGCGCTCACCCTCTACAACGGCTCGGTGCTCGCCGAGGTGTTCCGTGCCGGTATCAACGCCGTTCCCAAGGGGCAGTCGGAGGCGGCCTACGCAATCGGCATGCGCAAGAGGCAGGTGATGACGATCATCCTCCTGCCACAGGCGGTGAAGATCATGCTGCCAGCGATCATCAGCCAGATGGTGGTGGCCCTGAAGGACACCAGCCTCGGCTTCTACATCGCCGCACCCGGTCTCACCGCGGTCGGCAAGCAGATCTACGGACAGTTCTTCAACCAGTTCCAGACCGTAATCGTGGTCGCCAGCATGTACATCCTGACCAACCTGGTTCTGACCTGGCTGGCGACACTCGTGCAGCGGCGCATCGTCGGTGAGAAGAAGCAGCTCGAGATCTCCGCGGTGGCGCACGCCCCCGACAGGAGCGCCTGACCACCAGCAACGGTCCTGGCCTCAGGCGGCGGGCACCTTCGCCGGCTTCTCGGTGACCCAGAGCCGGATGACGCCCTCGACCACGACCGTGCCGTCGTCGCGCACGCCGCGCACGCGCACGGGCAGGTCGGGGTCGTCTCCGGTCCAGGCGTCGGGGTCGGTCTCGGCGATGCAGGTGATGTCCGAGGTGGCCTTGGCCGTGTAGCTCACGTCCATGCCCTTCGGGATCCAGCGCTTGTTCGGCGGGATCGTGGCCTCGGCCAGCGAGCCCATCGCCGCCTCGAGCCCGTTGCAGATCGCGATCACGTGGACGGTGCCGATGTGGTTCTGCACGCCACGGCGCTTCCTGATCGTCAGCTCGGCGTAGTTGGGTCGCAGCTCGGTGAACCGGGGCCGCACCGTCGCGAAGTAGGGCGCCTTCTTGCTGAACAGCACCGAGAAGATCGTCTTGCCCGCCGGAAGCCGGGTCACCTTGTCGTAGAGGTCCATCACGTTTGCCATGGACCGTATATTACCCGCTGGTAACCTGCGCCGGTCTACCCGAACATCCTGCGGACGTCGAAGGTGCACGAGACCACCGTGTCGACCCGCCCGTCCCGCTGCGGCTCGTCGAACCAAAGCCCCTGACGGAACCCGACCTTCTCCAGCATCCGCAGGGACGCGTGGTTGCGGTGGTCGGGCGCCGCGAAGTACGTCGTGGCATCCGGGTAGTCCCGGCGTACGACGTCGCGCAGGAAGGTCCACACGACGCGGGTGCCGATCCCCTTGCCCACCCACGCCGGGTCACCGATCGCGTAGTCGAACGCGATCGCATCCGGCTCACCGGTCAGGATGGCGTACTCCGGATGGTCGCCGATCCGGTAGTCCTGCACCCATCCGATCGACCGGCCGTTGACCTCGATGACCCACAGCCGCGTCGGGTCGGTCCCGTCGATGCGGGCGCCGTAGCGACGCTCGGCAGCCTCGACCGTGCTCGTGTCGCCGTCCCACCAGCGGGCGACGTGCGGCTCCGCCTGCCAGTCCACCATCGACGGAAGGTCCGCCCGGCTCATCGGCCGGAAACCCACCACGGCGGGTGGGATGCGCTCCAGCACCCCGATCTGGGTGTCGGCCACCTCGTTGGGGAGGATCCGGCCCAGCGCGGCGGCGGCGGGAAGCCAGTCGAACCGGTCGTGCTCGACGTCGTGGAGGGTCACCTTCGTGTCATCCGGAACGTCACAGGCGAACACCGCCCACCGACCCGACAGGTCGACCGCCCAGACGTCCGCGTCCTCGATGCCGGCCTCTTCGTGCAGCTCACGAAGCGCGGCGGATTGGACGGGCTCGCCGGGGAACCGGGCACCTGCCGGCGAGGTCCAGGCCCAGTCACCTTCGTAGTCGACACCCTCGGACGCGCGATGCAGCACCAGGTACTCGAAGCCGCGCTGCCGGCTGGGCCGGCGTACCACCACCGAGCTGCCCTGTGGATGGTCGGACGCGATCTCGAGGCCGTCCCACGTCGTCTCCATGCGGCAAAGCATCCCAAAGGTCATCCATCCGCGAACCGTCACTCAGCGCGCGACACGCCGCCGAAACAGGTCCAGGATCGACGGGTCGGCGGAGGTGGCTGTCAGCGGGCGACCTCGGTGGCTCGGGACTCGCGGATGACGGTCACCTTGATCTGGCCGGGGTAGGTGAGCTCCTCCTCGAACTGCTTGGCGAGGTCCCGGGCGAGCACCTGCGCGGCGATGTCGTCGACCACGTCGGGCAGCACCATCACGCGCACTTCGCGACCGGCCTGCATCGCGAACACCTTCTCGACCCCCGGCTTGCCCAGGGCGATCTCCTCGAGCCGGTGCAGGCGTTCGGCGTACGCCTCCAGCGACTCCCGGCGCGCCCCCGGACGGCCGCCGCTGATCGCGTCCGCGGCCTGCGTGAGAACCGCCTCGACGGTGCGCGGCTCGACCTCGTTGTGGTGCGCCTCGATGGCGTGCACGACGTCGTCGGACTCGCCGTACCTGCGGGCCAGCTCGGCGCCCACGATGGCGTGCGACCCCTCCGCCTCGTGGGTCAGCGCCTTCCCGATGTCGTGGAGGAAGGCCCCACGGACGCAGACGTCACGCTGCAGGCCGAGCTCGTCGGCCAGGAGCCCCGCGGCGAACGCGGACTCGACGAGGTGCTTGAGCACGTTCTGGCCGTAGGACGTGCGGTACTTCAGCCGGCCGAGCGTGGAGACCAGCTCGGGGTGCAGGTCGGTGACGCCCACCTCGAACGCGGCGTCCTCCCCCGCCCTGACACAGAGCCGCTCCACCTCGAGGCACGAACGTTCGTGAACCTCCTCGATGCGGCTGGGGTGGATGCGGCCGTCGGCGACCAGCTCCTCGAGCGTGAGGCGCGCCATCTCGCGGCGTACCGGGTCGAAGCAGCTGAGCAGGACCGCGCCGGGTGTGTCGTCGATGATCAGGTTCACCCCGGTGACCTGCTCGAAGGACCGGATGTTGCGGCCCTCCCGGCCGATCACGCGACCCTTCATGTCGTCACTCGGGAGCTGGACGATCGAGACGACCGACTCGCTGGTCTGCTCCGAGGCAAGCCTCTGGATCACGGTGCTCAGAATGCGCTTCGCGCGACTCTCGGCCTCGTCGTGTGCGGCGCGCTCGATGTCGCGGGCGATGATCGCGGCGGTCCGCTTCGCGTCGGTCTCGATGCTCTCGACGAGCTGCCGGCGCGCGGCCTCGGCGGTCAGCCCCGCCAGTCGCTCCAGGGTCTTCCTTCGCTCCGCCTCGATGTCGAGCAGCTCGGCTCGACGCGTCTCGACGTCGCTCTCTGCTTCGGCCAGCTCATGTGCCCGCTCCTCGAGGTGCCGGAACTCCGAGTCCAGCCGAGCCTCACGCTCGGTCAGCCGGTGCTCACGGCGCTCGATGTCGTGCCGCTGCTCCTGCAGGTCCTGATGGAGGTCGTGCTCGCGCTTGGACTGCCGGTGCCGTGTCAGCAGCACGACACCGACCGTGACCACCGCGAGCGTCACCAGCACGACGAGGACGACGAGCAGCAGCTCGATGACGCTGAGCCCGGCGATCATCGGGCTCACTTCGCTGGCCTGGCTTCCCAAACTCCCCGTCCGGCTCATACCAGGCTCCTGTCACTGTGCGCGCGGAGCAGGGTCGACGTTGCCTCGAGGCGGACGCGGGTACGCCGATATGGGCGACTTCCGCCGCTCCCTCAACACTCTCACCAGTTCGCGCAATTTCCGGCATTCGCCGGGTCATATGTCTCATCAGTGTCCGACTTCCCGGACAAGTTGTTCCTCTTTTGAGGCTAGGTCGCGGACCCCGGGCGGTCAAGGAAAGGCCTAGCCAGCCGGCCGACGGCCCGTCGTCAGTCGAACTGCTCCACGACGTCGTCGGCGTCGTGCCCGGCCGCCTCGAGCTCCTCCCGGACCACCCTCATGGCCACCGCGCCGGGATAGCCCTTGCGGGCGAGCATGCCCGACAGCCGTCGGATCGCCGTGTTGCGGTCGACTCGCTGGACCGACCGCATCTTCCGGCGCACCAAGATCCGGGCGGACTCCACCTCGTCGTCGGGGTCGACCTCGTCGAGCGCCGCACGGGCAGCCTCGTCGTCCACCCCCTTCCGACGCAGCTCCTGGGCGAGCGCTCGACGCGCGAGTCCTTTCCCGGCCTGCCGGGACTGCACCCACGACCGGGCGAAGGCCTCGTCGTCGACCAGGCCGACCTCCTCGAAGCGGGTGAGCATCCGCTCGGCGACGTCCTCCGGGACGCCCTTCTTGGCGAGCTTGGTGGCGAGCTCGGCGCGGCTGCGGGCCTGGCCGGTGAGCTGGTCCAGCAGGATCTTGCGGGCGACCGCCTCGTCGTCCGCATCAGGGCCCATCGCGACGGGGTCCTCGGGCGGCGCGGACCGGGGTGCACGTCGCTCCGGAGTCACGCCGTGAGCCGCGAGCCAGGCCTCGACGCCTTCCCTGACAGGTCGCGCGCCTGACTCCTCGGGCGCCCTGGAACGTGCGGAACCGCCCACCTGGTCCTCCGGTACGGAAGGGCCAGACGAGCGGTTCTCGGCCTTGTCAGCCACCAGCAGCGTCAGAAGTCGATGTTCGTCGGCTCAGCCGGCGCCGCCTCGGCGTCGACCTGGGCTCCGATACCCAGCTTCTCGAGAATGCGCTTCTCGAGCTCGTTCGCCAGGTCCGGGTTGTCCCGGAGGAAGTTCCGGGAGTTCTCCTTGCCCTGGCCGAGCTGGTCGCCTTCGTAGGTGTACCAAGCACCGGCCTTCCTCACCAGTCCGGCCTCGACACCGACATCGATCAGGCCACCCTCGCGGCTGATGCCCTGGCCGTACATGATGTCGAACTCGGCCTGCTTGAACGGCGGAGCGACCTTGTTCTTGACGACCTTGATGCGGGTGCGGTTGCCGACCATCTCCTGGCCGTCCTTGAGCGTCTCGATCCGGCGCACGTCGAGGCGCACCGACGAGTAGAACTTCAGCGCCCGGCCACCAGTGGTCGTCTCCGGCGAGCCGAACATGACACCGATCTTCTCGCGCAGCTGGTTGATGAAGATCATCGTCGTGCCGGCGCCGTTGAGGGCACCGGTCATCTTGCGCAGCGCCTGGCTCATCAGCCTGGCCTGGAGGCCGACGTGGCTGTCGCCCATCTCGCCCTCGATCTCGGCGCGGGGAACCAGCGCGGCCACCGAGTCGACCACGATCAGGTCGAGCGCCCCGGAGCGGATCAGCATGTCCGCGATCTCGAGCGCCTGCTCGCCGGAGTCCGGCTGCGAGACCAGGAGCGCGTCGGTGTCGACGCCCAGGGCCTTGGCGTACTCCGGGTCGAGCGCGTGCTCTGCGTCGATGAACGCGACGATGCCGCCGGCGCGCTGGGCGCTGGCCACCGCGTGCAGGGCGACCGTGGTCTTACCCGAGGACTCAGGACCATAGATCTCCACGACGCGGCCACGCGGGAGCCCGCCGATGCCGAGGGCGATGTCGAGGGCGATCGCTCCGGTCGGGATCACCTCGAGCGGGGCGCGGGTGTCGTCGCCCAGGCGCATCACCGATCCCTTGCCGAACTGCCGCTCGATGTTCGCGAGCGCCGCGTCGAGCGCCTTGTCGCGGTCTCCACCAGCCATTACTGCACCATTCCGTCCGTCTGCCCGCTTGCTCGCGGCGCCTGATGTCTTCTTCACAGTCAGTGACACTAGATCGGACCTCCGACAGTTCTCGATGGATACCTGACGACCTGTGGATTCCGAGCGCGTGTCTCTCGATCAGAGGGGTCATTCGGTTGTGGCAACCACACTAACCCGAACACCTGTTCGATCACCATCGCGACACACCCGATTGTCAGATTGCGGTCGGCTCCTCGTCGTCGGCGAGCGGACGGCCCGTCGTACGACGGGCGAGCTCGGCCGCGGTCGCGATCCCGGCAGCCAGCAATGCGGCGAACAGGTTCAGCCACGCGTAGCCGAGCGAGCCCACGATCACGCCGGCCAGGACCCCCGCTGCTGCGGCGACCACGCCCATGATCAGGTCCGCGGCGCCCTGGACGTCGGTGCGCGCGTCGAACGGTGCGGACTCGGACAGCAGCGTGGATGCCGAGACGGTGCAGAACGACCAGCCGACGCCGAGCAGGAACAGGCCCGCGCCGATCGTCCACGAGGCTCCCGACGGGGAGGTGCCCGACAGGAAGAGGGACACGAGGAGCACGACCGACCCGGCCATCATCATCGGAGGCCGGCCGTACCTGTCCGCGCCCCACCCGACCAGCGGGGCGAACGCGAACATGCCGAGGACGTGGCCGCTGACCACGATCCCGATGATCTCCAGGGTGGCGCCGCCGTGGTGCATGTGGAGCGGTGTCATCACCATCACCGAGATCATCACCGCGTGCGCCAGAGCGAGGGCGGCCACCCCGGCCGCGACACCCGGGCGATGGCGGATCACCTCGACGACGCGCGCCCAGTGGGTCTCGGACCGCACGGCCCCGCCGCGTGCCAGGGCTGCCTCCCGTGCGACGAGCAGCGGGTCGGGCCGCAGGAAGACACCCATGACCGTGGCAGCGAGGAGGATGCCGACCATGCCGAGCATGAACGGCCCGGTGAGCCTGGGCAGGCCGAGGTTCTCCGCGAGCGAGCCGGCGACGCCGGTCAGGTTCGGGCCCGCCACCGCGCCGACCGTGGTCGCCCAGACGACGAGGGCGAGCGACCGAGCCCGGTGCTCGGGCCTGGCGAGGTCGGTCGCGGCGTACCTCGACTGGTTGTTCGCGGCCGTCGTGGAGCCGAGCAGGGCGGCGCCGAGCAGGAGGAGCGCGAAGGAGTCGACAACCCCCGCGACAACACAGAGCGCTGCGCCGGACGCGCCCAGCACGTAGCCGAGCATCAGCCCCGGGCGGCGGCCGCGCCGGCTCATCAGGTGCGCGAGCAGGAACGAGGCGATCGCCGCGCCGAGCACCTGCATCGTCTGCGCCAGGCCGGCGAGCTTCTCGGAGCCGGAGATCTCCTCGGCGAGGATCGCCGCAACGGCGAGGCCGATGGTGATCCCCAGGCCGCCGAGACCCTGCGCGGCCACCAGGGTCCAGATGGTCCGGCGCTGCACCTGGCGCACCCGGTGCTCCGGCCAGCGGACTCCGCCCAGCGCACCCTGGGTGAAGCCGACCGCTCCGCGGCCGACCCAGCCGGCGAAGCCTCGTCCCGCCCGGGACGCCCCGTCGCCGGCGGGCGGTGTCATCGCTGGTTCGCGGGCAGGCCGAGGATCTCCCAGACGGCCCGCCACACCGACTTCGGGCTCTCCCCGGCGTCGAGCGCCTCCGCCACGGTCCGGCCGCCGAGCTGCGCGATCACGTGCTCCCTGGCCCAGGTCCGGGCGTACGTCGGTCCCAGGGCCGCCTCCATGCGTGCCCAGAACTCGGTGTGCCGCACGAGCCCTCCCCCTTCTCCTGTCGAGGACAACGTCTACGAGCGTACGTCGTACAGGTGGTGCACCACGTCGTGCAGGTGGTACCTCGCCAGCTTCTCTACCGTGAAGACCGTGCCCTCGCTGCGAGTCCCGGTCCGATGCCACTGGTCACCGTCGACCGATGCATACCGCTGCGCCACCGCCTCCGCGGCCGCCACCAGCTCCGTCGCCACGACGGCGGGGTCCTGGTCGCCGTACGCAGAGTCCACCGCGGTCGCGTCCTGGTCCCAGTTCTCGAACCGGGGAGCGTCCTCGGTGAGCATCAGCTCGACCCGCCGGTCGAACAACACGTGGACGTCGCGCACATGGCAGGCGTACTCGAGCGGCGACCAGACGCTGGGCACCGGACGGACGGCTACATCCTCGCCCGTGAGCACCTCGGTCCAGTCGCGCGCGTTCTGCCGGAGCAGGTCCGGCAGCTGGTCGACGGGGACGGCCGACGAGTCGAAACCGCACTCGTCGCAGCGACGTTCGAGGACCCATGTCCAGTCCTTGGTGTCGGGCTCGATGGTCATGCCCGCAAGTGTGCCTGAGACAATGGCGTTCATGCCCGCCGACTTCGTCATCCGTCCGGCCATCGAAGAAGACCTCAGCGACATCGCAGCCATCTACGCCCACGAGATCGCCCACAGCATCGCAACCTTCGACCTCGAGGCACCGGACACGTCGTACTGGCACGAGAAGCTGGCAGGCGACCACCCCGGGGACCACCTCCTGGTCGCGGTCGACAGGGACGAGGACGTCGTGGGCTATGCGTACTCCTGGTCATACCGTCCCCGCCCCGCCTACAGCTTCACCCGTGAGACGTCGATCTACCTCGACCCCTCGGTGCGCGGTAAGGGGGTCGGCAGGCTGCTCTACCCCGCCCTCCTGGAGACCATGGCGGCCTCCGGCGTGCACACGGCGGTGGCCCTGGTGGCGCTGCCGAACCCGGCCAGCATCCGGCTCCACGAGTGGTGCGGCTTCGAGGAGGTCGGCCGGATGCGCGAGGTCGGCTACAAGTTCGACCAGTGGATCGACGTGGCCTGGTTCCAGAAGATGCTCTCCGTCGAGGAGGGCTGACCTCCGCTCCCCCCGAGCAAGATGTCCGTGATCGCGACGTCTGTCGCACCTCCGATGATCCATCCGGGCCAACCGGCGGTTCCTCGCAGGCTAGGCGTAGGCGGCAGCGGTGGGTACAACCGAGGTCACAACGGGCCATTGGCCGCGAAGTCCGGGTCCTAGGACCCTGTAAGCGGCAGGCCATCTCGGGGAGAACTGAAGCAGGTTCGGGGGGACTGCTTGGAGGAGGCATGGCTCGCCATCAACACAGCCAGGATGGGAACGTCGAGGTCGACGGTCGCCCGGCGCTGCTGGACGGGGGTTACCCGTTGGCGATGGTGTACGGCGGCGGTGGGATCTTCGGGATCGCCTACACCGCCGGTATCGCCGCGGGACTCGCCGACTCCGGCATCCCCGTAGCCTCCGCCCCCTCTCTCGGAACGTCGGCCGGAGCCTGGACCGCGTCGGCCCTCGCCCTGGGACTGACCTACGACGACCTGGACGGGCTCAGGGCGCCCTGGGTGCCGAACCTCAGGCCCGGACTGCTCGCGGAGATCGCCCGTGAGGCTTTCGACGAGGCGTCTCACCACCTCGTCACGGTGTCAGCGGTGTGTCTGCGCACCCAGCGGAGGCACATCCTCGACGGCGGCGCCTACCCCCTGGCCGACCTGGTCGCGGCGTCCTCCGCGGTCCCCGGTCTCTTCTCGCCGCACCGTGTGGACGGTCGCTACTACGTGGACGGCGGGATGTGGTCGGTCACGTCGGTGGACGCTGCCGCGGAGGCCGACCGGGTCATCGTCGTCGCGCCCCTGGCCGGCGCTGTGAGCGGGGCACTCGGGCGCACGGCGGGGTTCCTGCTCGAGCGCGAGCTCCGCAGGTGGCGGTCCCGGCATCCCGACCGCGAAGTCATCCTGATCCGGCCCAACAGGGACATCGCCAAGCTGGCCGGAATCAACCCGCTGAGCCTCTTCGACGCCGACCGCGCAAGGCAGGTGTACTCGCCCGCCTACGAGCAGGGTCTGCGCTGGGGCGAGCGCCTGACCACCGAGACCACGAAGCCGGCTGCCTGACCGTGGCGAAGCCGCGACCACGTCCGTCAGGACAGCAGGAGCTTCTCCAGGCGGCGCGAGACGATCAGGAGTCCGATCGCCCCCATGGCCAGCAGGTAGACCACTGAGATCGCCGAGTCCAGGCTGACCGCGCCCGTCGTCAGCTCCCGGCAGAGCACCACGCCGCGGTACAGCGGAGTCGCCTCCACGACCCAACGCAGCGCACCGTCGAACGCGGTGATCGGGAAGAACGTGGCCGAGAACAGGAACATCGGCATGATCGCGAGCTGGACGTACTCGAAGTCCTGCCACGACCGCATGAACGTGGTCAGAGCCATGCCGGCGCCGGCGAACGCGAAGCCGATCAGCAGCGTGGCCGGCAGGGCGAGCACGGCCCACCAGGAATCGATCAGACCCATCGCCAGCATCACCAGCAGGAAGCCCGCGGAGTAGATCCCGCCGCGGATCAGGCACCAGGTGATCTCGCCGCGAGCGATGTCGCTCACGCGCATCGGCGTGGCCAGGATCGAGTCGTACAGCTTCTCGAACTTCAGCTTGAAGAAGATGTTGAAGGTGCTGTCGAGGATCGCGCCGTTCATCGCCGACGCGGCGAGCATGCCCGGCGCGACGAAGGCGGCGTACGCGACGGTCTGCCCGTTGAACTCGAACGAGTCGATCATCTGACCGACGCCGACGCCGATCGAGAAGAGGTACAGCACCGGTTCGAGGAACCCGGTGGCGAAGAAGATCCAGTTGCGGATGTAGGCGCGGTAGTTGCGGTCCACGAGCCGCCAGGACGCGTTCGCGGCCGACATCGGCCGACGCTCCATCCGCGTGGCGGCGAGTCCTGTCAGTGCCATCAGTCGATCAACCTGTTCGTGAGTCGGCGGACCGCCCACCACCAGCCGACGGCGACCATCGCACCGAGGTAGGCCACGTGGACCAAGGCCATCGGAGCGTCGAGGTTCCCCAGAGTGAGCATCCGGGTCAGGTCCACGCCGTGCCACAAGGGTGTGAGCCGGGCCAGCCACTCCAGTGGCGCGGAGAGGTTCGAGATCGGGAAGAACGCGCCCGAGAACAGGAACAGCGGGACGATGACCAGACGGTAGACCAGCGCGAACCCGGCCTCGGAGGTGAGTCCGGCGGTGTACCCGTAGATCACGGCGCCGAACGCGAGGCCGACGAGGACCTGCACGAAGAACGCCGCGAACGCGCCGAGCCAGGACTCGTAGACCCCGAAGAAGGCCATGACCACCATGAAGACAGCCGAGGTCGAGGCAACCCGGAACACGACGTACATCAGGTGTGCGGCGACGATGTCAGAGATCGACAGAGGCGTCGCGATCATGCCGTAGTAGGTCTTGTTCCACTTGATCATGCCCATGACCGGCCACAGCACCTCACCGGTGGCGGTCTGCATGGCATGCGCCGCGAGCAGGCCGGGGGCGATGTAGGCGAGGTACGTCGGGGCACCTTCGAGTGATGAGCCCCCGCCGGTGACGTACCCACCGAGGAGGACGCCCATCGCCCCGACGTACATCAACGGCGAGAGGAAGGACGTGATGACCGAACCGCGCCAGGTGCGGCGGTAGACGGTGACCCAGTACTCCGCCTGGCGGAGCACCATCGTGACCCTACCGACGGGCGTCGAGACCGTGGGAGCGCTCATCAGTCGACCAGCGTCCGTCCGGTCAGGCGGAGAAAGACGTCCTCGAGGGTGGAGCGCCGGACCAGCATCGCGGCCGGCGTCAGCCCCCGCTCGTGCACCTTGGCCAGCGCCTCCTCACCGTCGTGGGTGTAGAGCAGCAGCCGGTCCGGGAGCACCTCCACCCGGTCGGCGAGGTCCTCGACCTGTGCCGCGAGGGCGTCGTGCTCGCCCACTCCGAAGCGAAGCTCGGCCACCTCGCGGGTGGAGTGCTCGCGGATCAGGTCCAGCGGCGAGCCCTCGGCGACGATCTGTCCGCCGTCCATCACCACGAGCCGGTCACACAGCTGCTCGGCTTCGTCCATGTAGTGCGTGGTCAGCACGAGCGTGACGCCCTGCCGCTTGAGCCGGAAGAGCTGGTCCCACAGCGTGTGGCGCGCCTGCGGGTCCAGGCCGGTGGTCGGCTCGTCGAGCAGTAGCAGGTCGGGGTTGTTGATCAGCGACCGGGCGATGGTGAGCCGCCGCTTCATGCCGCCGGACAGGTCCTCGACCTTCGCCTTGGCCTTCTCGGTCAGCGACACGAACCGCAGCAGCTCGTCGGCGCGTGAGGTGACCTCGGCCTTGGAGAGTCCGAAGTACCGCCCGTAGACGACGAGGTTCTCCCGCACGTTGAGCTCGGTGTCGAGGCTGTCCTCCTGCGGGCACACGCCCAGCCGTGCCCGGATCGCCGGGCCCTCGGTGGCCGGGTCCATGCCGAGGATCGAGAGCCGGCCGCCGGTCGGCGGAGAGACCGCCGCGATCATCCGCATCGTGGAGGACTTGCCGGCGCCGTTGGGGCCGAGGAAGCCGAACGCCTCCCCCTGCCGCACTTCCACGTCGATGCCCCGCACCGCCTCGAAGTCGCCGAAGGACTTGCGGAGGCCGCTCGCGCGGATCATCGGTGTCTTGACGTCGTCGCGCACGGTGTTCACCGGTTCGGGAGAGGTGTGAGGCACGCCTTCAAACCTAACTGCGGGCGCCGACAGTTTTCACCCGATTTTCCGAGACGCTCGGTACCGGCCGAAATGACGTGGCGTCGCCGCTCCCGAGACGCAAGGGTGGAACCCATGACAATCCGGATTCAGTGCGTGGCAGTGGACGCGAACGACCCCGACAGCCTGGCCCGCTTCTGGGCCGACGTACTCGGCTGGCGGCGGACCTACGAGGAGGACGACGAGGTCGTCCTGGAACCTCCGGCCGGCAGCGCCGAGGACGGAGTCGTACCCGACCTGATCTTCCTCAAGGTCCCCGAGCCGAAACAGGCCAAGAACCGGCTCCATCTCGACCTTCGTCCCGAGGACCAGGCCGCCGAGGTGGAGCGGATCTGCGGCCTCGGTGCCCGCCGGGTCTCGGTCGGCCAGGGCGAGGACGTCACCTGGGTGGTGCTCGCCGACCCCGAGGGCAACGAGTTCTGCGTGCTGCGCGCCCTCACGCCCGACGAGCAGTCCGAGTAGCCAGAACCAGCACATGCCGAGAGCCGCAAGGATGAGCAGATGAGCCAGAGAAGCACCCACGACCGACCCGTCGCCCTCGTCACCGGTGTGGGCCGAACGGCAGGGCTCGGCGCAGCGATCGCACTGCGCCTGGCCGAGGACGGCTGGGATGTGGCCACCACCCACTGGACGCCCTACGACGACCGGATGCCGTGGGGCCGCCAGGAGGCGGACGTCACGACGATCGCCAAGGCGCTGGAGGAGCGTGGCGCGCGGACCGTCGCGGTGCCCGCGGACCTCAGCGACGTCGAGGCGCCGGGGCGCATCTTCGACGCCGTCGAGGAGGAGCTCGGGCCGGTCACCGCGATCGTCCTGAGCCACTGCGAGTCGGTGGACTCCGGGCTGCTCGACACCACCGTGGAGAGCTTCGACCGACACTTCGCGGTGAACACCCGCGCCCCGTGGCTGCTGATCCGCGAGTTCGGCCGACGGTTCCGCCGCGAGCCCGGGACCGGCCGCGTCGTCGCGCTCACCAGCGACGCCGTGGTCGGGAACATGCCGTACGGCGCGAGCAAGGGCGCCCTGGACCGGATCGTGATCGCCTCGGCTCGCGAGCTCGCGCACCTGAGCGTCAGCGCGAACGTGGTGAACCCGGGGCCGGTCGACACCGGCTGGATGGACGACGATCTCCGGGCGCAGATCCTGACCGCGACCCCCCTCGGCCGCTCCGGCCGGCCAGGCGATGTGGCCGCCCTCGTGGCGTTCCTGTGCTCGGCCGAGGGCGGCTGGGTGAACGGCCAGCTCCTGCACTCCGACGGCGGCCTGCACGTGTGACCGGGACGGCCCGCTCGGGAATGTCGGCGGCGTGGGTCAGGATGGTGGCGTGACGCGTGACGAAGGTACGCCGGACCGCCCGGACACGACGTCCGCCGGGTCCGACGCGCTCGCCGGCTTCGCCGAACCGACCCGTGCCTGGTTCCAGGCAGCGTTCGCGGAGCCCACGCCCGCCCAGGTCGGGGCCTGGCAGGCCATCTCGGCGCGCCGGAACGCTCTGGTCGTCGCCCCGACCGGGTCCGGCAAGACCCTCTCCGCCTTCCTCTGGTCGCTGGACCGCCTCGCGGCCGAGCCGGCACCGGCGGAGAAGCTGCGGCGCTGCCGGGTTCTCTACGTCTCGCCCCTGAAGGCGCTCGCGGTCGACGTCGAGCGCAACCTGCGGGCGCCGCTGACCGGGATCCGGCAGACCGCGAGCCGACTCGGAGTGGCGGCCCCCGACATCACCGTGGGTGTCAGGTCCGGCGACACCAGCGCGGCCGACCGGCGCCGGCTCGGCACCACGCCCCCGGACATCCTCATCACCACCCCCGAGTCGCTCTTCCTGATGCTCACCTCCCAGGCGCGTGAGTCGCTGCGGGGGGTGGAGACCGTGATCGTCGACGAGGTGCACGCCGTGGCCGGCACGAAACGCGGCGCCCACCTCGCCTTCAGCCTCGAGCGGCTCGACGCGCTTCTGGACCAGCCCGCGCAGCGGATCGGCCTGTCCGCGACCGTCCGCCCGATCGAGGAGGTGGCCCGCTTCCTCGGCGGCGTCCAGCCTGTCGAGGTGGTCGCGCCCGGGTCGGCCAAGGAGTGGGACCTCCAGGTCGTCGTACCGGTCGAGGACATGACCGAGCTCGCGCTCGCCCAGGCGGCCGACGACTCCCTCGCCGAGGGGTCCGCCGCAGGCGGCGAGAACCGCGCCTCGATCTGGCCGCACGTCGAGGAGCGTGTCGTCGACCTCATCGAGCAGCACCGCTCCACGATCGTCTTCGCCAACTCGCGCCGCCTCGCCGAGCGCCTCACCGCCCGCTTCAACGAGATCGCCGCCGACCGCGCCGAGTTGTCAGCCGCCGCGGAGGCGGCAGAGGGCGACGGGTGGCGTGAGGGGGGCGGCCCGACCGTGGATGGGCCTGGCAGCCGGGCCGGGCTGGGCGAGGGGGACCAGGCGGGCGTGGACGCGGCCGGGCTGGGCGACGGGGGACCGCCGGGCGTGGATGGGCCTGGCAGCCGAGCGACGAAGGAGCGAGGCCGGTTGCCCGGCGGGCCCCCGTCGCAGAGCCCGGCCTCGATCGGGCCACCTGCCCAGCTCATGGCTCAGTCCGGGCAGTCGTACGGCGCGGCCCCGGTGATCGCCCGCGCGCACCACGGCTCCGTGTCGAAGGACCAGCGGGCGCTGATCGAGGACGACCTGAAGCGGGGCGTGCTCCCCTGCGTGGTCGCGACCAGCAGCCTCGAGCTCGGCATCGACATGGGCGCGGTCGACCTCGTCGTGCAGATCGAGTCCCCGCCCAGCGTCGCCTCCGCCCTGCAGCGGGTGGGCCGCGCGGGCCACCAGGTCGGCGAGGTGTCCCGCGGCGTGCTGTTCCCCAAGCACCGCAGCGACCTCGTGCACACCGCCGTCGCGGTCGAGCGGATGCGCGAGGGACAGATCGAGTCGCTCCGGGTGCCCGCGAACCCGCTCGACGTGCTCGCCCAGCAGGTGGTCGCCACCACCGCCGCGGACACGTGGGACGCCGACGACCTCTTCGACCTGGTACGCCGGGCCGCGCCGTACACCAGCCTTCCCCGGTCGGCCTTCGACGCCACCCTGGACCTGCTCTCCGGCCGCTACCCGAGCGACGAGTTCGCAGAGCTGCGGCCACGCATCGTCTGGGACCGGGTGACCGGGACCCTGACCGCGCGCCCGGGAGCGCAGCGGCTCGCCGTCACCAGCGGCGGCACCATCCCCGACCGCGGGCTCTTCGGGGTCTTCCTGGTCGGAGAGACCGCTTCGAGGGTCGGCGAGCTCGACGAGGAGATGGTCTACGAGTCGCGGGTCGGCGACGTGTTCGCGCTGGGCGCGACGAGCTGGCGGATCGAGGACATCACCCACGACCGGGTGCTGGTCTCCCCCGCCCCCGGACAGCCGGGCCGGCTGCCGTTCTGGAAGGGAGACCAGCTCGGGCGTCCCGCGGAGCTCGGCGCGGCGATCGGCGCGTTCACCCGCGAGCTCTCCGCTCTGTCGCCGGAGGGCGCCGCCGCCCGGCTGTCGGGGGCGGGTCTCGACGAGTGGGCCGCCGCCAACCTGGTCGCGTTCCTCGACGAGCAGAGAGAGGCGACCAACACACTGCCCAGCGACCGGACGGTACTGGTCGAGCGGTTCCGCGACGAGCTCGGCGACTGGCGGATCGTGGTCCACTCCCCGTACGGCGCCCAGGTGCACGCTCCGTGGGCGCTGGCGATCGGGACCCGGCTCCGGGAGCGCTACGGCATCGACGCGCAGGCGCTCCCCGGCGACGACGGCATCGTGCTCCGGGTGCCCGAGACCGACCAGGAGCCGCCCGGCGCCGAGGTGGTGATGTTCGAGCCCGACGAGATCGAGGAGATCGTCACGACCGAGGTGGGCGGCTCTGCGCTGTTCGCCTCCCGGTTCCGCGAGTGCGCGGCCCGCGCTCTGCTGCTGCCGCGCCGTGACCCGGGTCGCCGCTCTCCCCTGTGGCAGCAGCGGCAGCGGTCCGCACAGCTGCTCGAGGTGGCGGTGAAGTACCCGTCCTTCCCGATCGTCCTCGAGGCGGTGCGCGAGTGCCTGCAGGACGTGTACGACGTCTCGTCGCTCGTCTCGCTGATGAAGGACTTCTCGTCGCGCAGGATCCGGGTCGTCGACGTCGCCACGCAGCAGCCGTCGCCGTTCGCGCGGTCGCTGCTGTTCGGCTACGTCGCCGCGTTCATGTACGAAGGCGACTCCCCGATCGCGGAGCGTCGTGCGGCAGCGCTCTCGCTCGACCAGGGGTTGCTCGCCGAGCTCCTCGGCCGGGTCGAGCTCCGCGAGCTGCTCGACGCGGATGTGCTCACCGAGCTCGAGGCGGAGCTGCAGCGGCTCACCGCCGACCGGCAGGCGCGCGACGCCGAGGGACTGGCCGACCTCCTGCGTCTGCTCGGCCCGCTGTCCACCGAAGAGGTCGCGGACCGCAGCGTCGAGGGCTCCGACGTCGAGTCGTGGCTGGCACTGCTGCAGGATTCGCGGCGGGTGGTGCCCGTGCGGCTCGCGGGCGTCGAGCGCTGGGCTGTCGTCGAGGACGTCGGCCGGCTCCGGGACGCGCTGGGGGTGCCCGTCCCACCCGGCACACCCGAGGCGTTCAGCGAGCCCGTGGCCGACCCCCTCGCCGACCTGGTCGCGAGGTACGCCCGCACGCACGGTCCGTTCACGGCCGCCGACGTGGCCCAGCGGCTGGGCCTCGGCGTGGCGGTGGCCCACCAGACGCTGGTGCGCCTGTCGGCGCAGGGGCGGGTGCTCGAGGGAGAGTTCCGCCCGGCCGGCGCCGGCTCGGAGTGGTGTGACGCAGAGGTGCTTCGCAGGCTGCGGCGACGCTCGCTCGCCGCGCTCCGCAAGGAGGTGGAGCCGGTCGAGCCGTCGACCCTGGGGCGGTTCCTGCCGGTGTGGCAGAACGTGGTCGCAGCAAACGGCAGAGGACTGCGCGGAGTCGACGGCGTGCTCGCGGTGGTCGACCAGCTGGCCGGCTGCGCGGTGCCGGCCTCCGCCCTCGAGCCGCTGGTGCTCGGCAGCCGCGTGGTCGACTACTCCCCCGCGATGCTCGACGAGCTGACCGCCACCGGCGAGGTGCTCTGGGCCGGCCACGGGACCCTGCCGGGCACCGACGGGTGGGTGTCGCTGCACCTGGCCGACTCGGCGCACCTCACGCTCCCCGACCACGCCGAGCCCGAGCGGACGCCGCTGCACGACGCGATCCTCACCGCCCTCGAGGGCGGAGGCGCCTACTTCTTCCGCCAGCTCTCCGACCTGGTGGGCTCGACCGACGACCCGTCGATGCTCGCCGCCGTGTGGGACCTGGTCTGGGCCGGCCGCCTGTCCAACGACACGCTGGCCCCGCTGCGCGCCCTGACCGGTGGTGGCACGACCGCGCACCGCGCCCGGCGTACTCCTCCTCGGGCCCGGATGACGCGACGACCCTCTGGCCTTGGACGACCGAACATGCCGACCCGGACCGGTCCCCCGAGCGCCGCCGGCCGGTGGTCGCTGCTCCCCGACCTCGAGCCCGACGCCACCCGCCGGGCGCACGCCAGCGCCGAGGCGCTCCTCGAACGTCACGGCATCGTCACCCGTGGCGCGGTGACCAGCGAACGGGTGCCGGGCGGGTTCGCGGGCGTCTACAAGGTGCTCTCCGCGTTCGAGGACTCCGGACGCTGTCGCCGCGGCTACTTCATCGCCTCGCTGGGTGCCGCCCAGTTCGGGGTGCCCGGTGCTGTTGACCGGTTGCGTTCGTTCTCGTCGGAGGTAGGAACCCCGCCGGGTGAGAAGCGGCGCGCCGTCGCCCTGGCGGCCACCGACCCGGCGAACCCCTATGGCGCCGCCCTGCCCTGGCCCGAGCGCTCCCCTGACGGCGCTGACGCCTCGGACACCACGAGCGGCCACTCCGCAGCAGGTCACCGCCCGGGACGCAAGGCGGGCGCGCTGGTCGTCATGGTCGACGGCGAGCTCGCGGTCTACGTGGAGCGCGGTGGGCGGACCCTGCTCACGTTCTCCGACGACCTGGACGTCCTCGGACCGGCGGTCGAGGCGCTGGCCACCGCCGTGCGGCAGGGCGCACTCGGCCGGCTGACCGTCGAGCGTGCCGACGGCGAGCACATCCTGGGCCGAGGCGACCGGTCGACCGCCCTCCGGCAGGCGCTGGAGGACGCCGGCTTCGTCGTCACCCCGAGAGGCCTGCGGATCCGTGCCTGAGGGCGACACCGTCTGGCGGACCGCCCGTCACCTCGACCAGGCGCTGTCGGGGTCGACGCTCGTCGAGACCGACTTCCGGGTGCCCGCGCTCGCCACGCTCGACCTCGCGGGACAGGAGGTCGTCGAGACGGTCGCCCGCGGCAAGCACCTCCTCACCCGCGTCGGCTCGGGTGACCGAGCGGTCACGCTGCACACGCACCTGAAGATGGAGGGCTCCTGGCACCTGTACCGGCCGGGGACCCCGTGGCGCCGGCCGGCACACCAGGCCCGGGTCGTGCTCACCACCGACACCTGGCACGCCGTGGGCTTCTCCCTCGGAGTCGTCGAGGTCGTCCGCCGCCGCGAGGAAGGCGACCTCGTCGGCCACCTCGGTCCTGACCTGCTCGGGACGGACTGGGACGAGGATGAGGCGGTACGCCGGATCCGGGCAGCTCCGGACCGCCCCGTCGCAGAGGCGCTGCTGGACCAGCGCAACCTGGCAGGGCTCGGCAACATGTACGTCGCCGAGCTGTGCTTCCTGGTCGGCGTGAACCCGAGGCTCCCGGTGCGGGACGTGCCGGACCTCACCCGGACGGTGCGCCGCGCGAAGTCCCTGCTGGCCGCCAACGCCGACCGCGCGCAACCGACCACCACAGGCGACACCAGGCACGGACGGCAGCTGTGGGTCTACCGGAGAGACCGGCAGCCCTGCCGCCGGTGCGGCGCCCCGGTCATGGTGGCGATGCAGGGCGACGAGACCCGGGAGCGGGCGGCGTACTGGTGCC
>CAVPPN010000002.1:0-376086 GCA_963707425.1 uncultured Actinomycetota bacterium
GATCCTGGGCCGCGCCGGCCTTCTTGTCGATCTCGGCCTTCTTCTCGGCCATGGTCTTCTTCGCCTTGGCGATCGCTGCAAGCTCGCGCTCGGCGGCCTGCTCACGCATCTCCAGCTGCTTCATCTGCAGGGCGAAGTCGGCCATCATCTGGCTCTGCTGGTCGTTGTACGCCGAAACCGTCGCGAGCTGCTCCAGGAAGGCGTCAGGGTCGTTCGAGAGAAAGACCTGCGACGTGGAGGAGAGCCCCTGGCCCTGGTACTGGGAGACCACGCTGGAGGCCACCTGCTCACGGATGCCCTCGACCTTGGCCTGCTGCCGGTCGAGATCGGCTCGCAGGGACTTCAGGCGGGCCCGCGTGTCCTTCAGTTCTTCGCGGACATCGTTGTAGCGCTCCGAGGCAACCTCGGCCTCGTGGTAGAGCGTCTGGACGCGAGCCTCGACATCGTCGATGTTCGGCTCAGCGGAACTGGGGCTGGCGGTGAGCATCGAACCACTCAGCGTGGTGATGCCCAGTGCCGCGATGACACGTGTGATGCGCTTCCGGCCGTCTGTCACGAGAAGACGGTCTCCCTCTTTGACTCAACGCCTACCAGGTGAGCTGACGGGTTCGGGCGGCAAAGAAACCCTACGCACCTGATCTTGGCCGCGTGCACGGCCGCGAACCTGCGCGATTCACCCCAGGAACTTGGTTCCCCGGCTCCGGGACTCGGCATCCCCCGTCCGAGTTCCGAACTCGACGCGGCACCTGAGTCGACCCGGTCTGGTCGGCTTTGTACAGGTACCAGCAAGAGAGGTTATTGCCCGTGGCGCAGTCAGGCAAACCCCGCACAGGCATGTTGAAGGTCTGTTTCTACCCAGGTATGGGCCACATACGCCTTTGGACGGGCAGAGGTAACAAAAATCACAGTGTTATCGAAACACATACGCCTTTGGAAGGGCAGAGGTAACAAAGATCACAGGGTTATCGATTCGGTCAGGCCGAAGCGGCATCGGGTCCAGACACTGGCGTGACCATCCGGAGTGGCGGGACCAAGCCTGACCCGGCCAGCACGTCGAGCGCCCGCTGCTGGTCGTCGTCGAAGCCCGACTCGGGTGGTGGCCCCAGCAGGACCGTCACCACGCAGTCATGGCAGGCCAGCCCGCGCACCATGCAGGTGCCGCAGTCGATCTCAACACTCATGTCACCCTCCACAGGAAAGTCGGCTACTGCGCTGGACGCTCGCAGGCGCCACCGACAAATTGCCTTGTGACAGGGACTGACCGGCGTGTCGCCGGTGTCAGCCTCGCGACAGCAGACGGCTCAGCGCCGGCGAGGCAACCGCGCGAGCGCCGCCCTTGAGCACGTCGCGCACGACCTCCTGGTCGCTCGACACAACCACGACCGGCCGTCCGGGCGGCTCGGCGGCCACGAGCTGGCGGATGACGTCGTCAGCGATCACCCCCACGGGGCTGAACAGCACCCGCACTCCCCTGGGCTTGTTGACCACCGGCCGCTCCGTCTTCTCCGCCGCGTCGAAGACGACCGTCACCTCGGCCTGGGTCCGGGCCACGAGGGGCGCGAGCCCCCTCATCAGCCGGTCACGCTGGATCTCCAGCGACGACTCCGGCCAGGCGGTCTTGGTGACGTTGTAGCCGTCCACGATCATGTGCGCTCTGGGAAGGCTCAGGAGCTGGTCGAGCAGGGCGGGGTCGTCCGATGTGAGCGAGCCGTGGCCGGTCGGCGTACGGCTCCCCTGCTCCGCCACGTCAGCTTCCACCGCATCCGCGGGCGAGCCCTCGACGGCCGGCAGTGCCAGCTCACGACGCAGCCCCTGCGCCGTGTCGAGCAGGGTGTCCAGCAGGAGGCGGGCGCGCAGAGTGCCGGACTCCTTCTCGGCGCGGTCGGCGCGCCGGGCGGTGGCCAGGTCACGTTCGAGCTCCTCGATGCGCGAGCGGAGCCGGCGCAGCTCCGCCTCCGAGTTGTTCGACAGGGCCGATGCAGCGGCCACGGCCTCTGCGGCGGTCGACTCGGCCTTGGCTGCGCTCTCCTGCGCGGCCTTGGCCTTGCCTCGTGCGTCTCCCAGCTTGTGTCGGAGCTCGGAGTTCTCCGTCTTGAGCGCCGCCACCTGCTCCCGGTACTTCTCGCGCGTCTGGCGCAGCTCGTTCGTCGCATCCTCGAGCTGCTTGCGCAGGCGGTCGACCTGTTCGCCGGCCTGGCGGTTGACCACGCTCGCCCGTTCGGCATCGGCGACATCGGCCGCACCGGCGACGAGCGGCACCCAGCCTTCGGGGCGCAGAAGGTAGGCCACCGCGGCGACATCGACGGGGTCAGCAGCGGCGGGCGGCGTACCGGACTCCAGCGCCTGCGCGAGCTCCGCCACCTGGGTCCGCACCTGGGTGGCGACCCGCTCGCGGAACGTCTCGTCGGTCTCGAGCACACTCGCGATCTGGCTTCCGGCCAGCTTCGCGCGCCGCGACGGGGCAAACGATGCGACCCGCTTCAGAGCCGGTGGCAGCTGTTCAAGCGGCAGCCGACCCAACGACTCGGCCGCCAGCGTGATGACCCGGTTCCGCACCTGATCCGGCAGCGGGCCTGGAAGCCCCCCACCGGAGTCGTGCGGATCCGATGCCTCGGCGCTCACGGAGAGGGGGTGTTCGCTTCCGTGCGGTCGACGAGCTCGATCGCGTCGGACCGGCCGCACCAGCGGCAGGTCACCGACTCGACGTCCTCCCCCAGCGTCTCGCTCTCCTCGACCTGGTGGTCGCCTGCGAGGTCGAAGTGCCAGAACTCGGTGGTACGACGGGTGCGGGTCACGTCGAAGCGGGTGAGGTTGCCGCATCCCCCGCACCGCCAGCGGGTGTTGGCATCAGGCAGGGCTGCGGTCACGTCGATCTCCTCTGTTCGGACTGGCCGGGCAGTTCGACAGTAAGCCTATTGCGCGTGCCTGTCCGATTTCGTCGGTGGCCGCATCTACGGTCATCGCCATGAGCAGCACCATGGCTTCACCGTCCGGATCCTCGGGGACCGCTAAGCGGTGGGAGTCGCAACGCAGCTTCGACGAGCTCGGCAGACCGCTGCGTGACGTCACCTTCTGCGTCGTGGACCTCGAGACCACGGGTGGGTCAGCTCAGGGCGGCTCGATGATCACCGAGATCGGTGCCGTGAAGGTGCGCGGCGGTGAGGTCCTCGGGGAGTTCCAGACACTCGTCAACCCGCACCAGGCGATCCCGGCGTTCATCGCAGTCCTCACCGGGATCACCGACTCGATGGTCGCCGCTTCTCCCCCGATCGAGCAGGTGCTGCCCCAGTTCCTCGAGTTCGCGCAAGGCTGCGTCCTGGTCGCCCACAACGCTCCGTTCGACGTCGGCTTCCTCAAGCACTTCGCCGCCGAGCAGGGGCGCCCCTGGCCGAAGTTCGAGGTGCTCGACACCGCCAAGCTCGCCCGCCGTGTCGTCACCCGTGACGAGACTCCCAACTGCAAGCTCGGCTCGCTTGCGGCGCTGTTCCACTCGACCACGACCCCGAACCACCGTGCTCTCGACGACGCCCGCGCCACCGTCGACGTCCTGCACGGCCTGATGGCCCGGCTCGGAGGCCTCGGCGTTCACACGCTCGAGGAGCTGCAGACCTTCTCCTCGCGGGTCAGCCAGGCGCAGCGCAAGAAGCGCCACCTCGCCGAGCAGCTCCCCCACGCCCCCGGCGTCTATCTCTTCCGGGACGCACAGTCACGGGTGCTGTACGTCGGCACGTCGAAGGACCTTCGCACACGGGTGCGCACCTACTTCACCGCCTCGGAGACCCGCTCCCGCATGGGCGAGATGGTGGGTCTCGCGGAGTCGGTGACAGGCATCGAGTGCGCGACTCCGCTCGAGGCCGAGGTGCGCGAGCTCCGGCTGATCGCCGAGCACAAGCCGAAGTACAACCGGCGCTCGCGGTTCCCCGAGCGGGTGCACTGGGTCAAGCTCACCGTCGAGCCGTGGCCGCGCCTCTCGCTGGTCCGGCAGGTGCTCGACGACGGAGCGGAGTACCTCGGCCCGTTCTCCTCCAAGAAGACCGCGGAGCGAGCCGTCGCCGCCCTGCACGAGTCGTTCCCCGTCCGACAGTGTGCCGGGCGGATGGCGAAGGAGCCGTCGATGAGCCCCTGCGCCCTCGGCGAGATGGGCAAGTGCCTCTCGCCGTGCGACGGCAGCGTGACAGCCGACGACTACGCGGCCGTCGTGGAGGATCTCAGGGTTTCGCTCGTGGCCCGGCCGGACTCCGTCGTGGCCTCGATCTCGGAGCGGATGACCGCGCTCGCCGCCAGCGAGCGGTTCGAGGACGCCGGCTCCTACCGCGACCGGCTCGCAGCGTTCATCCGAGGAGCCGCCCGCACCCAACGCATCCGTGCCCTGACCCGCTGCCCGGAGATCGTGGCTGCGCGTCGCGAGGACGACGGTCGCTGGGGCGTGCACGTGGTCCGGCACGGCCGCCTCGCCGCGGCAGGGGTCATCCCTGCGGGTGCGCACGCCGGCGAGTGGGTCAAGACGCTGACCGCGGGCGCCGAGACTGTCACGCCCGGCCCCGGCCCGACACCTGCCGCCTCCGCCGAGGAGTCGGAGAAGCTGCTGCGCTGGCTGGAGTCACCGGGTGTCCGTCTCGTCCACGTGGACGGCGAGTGGACCTGCCCCGTCGGCGGAGCCACCAAGCACCTCCGGATCCACGACGCGGTCAACGAGTCACGGACCAACCTGGTGCCCTTCGAGGACCGGCGGTCGATCCGCACCGTCCACCAGCCCGTCCGATAGGTTGATGGCCATGATCACCGCCATCGTCTTCGTGAAGGCAGACGTCGCCCGCATCCCCGAGGTCGCGGAACAGATCGCCGCCCTCGAAGGTGTCAGCGAGGTCTACTCCGTGACCGGGCAGATCGACCTGATCGCGCTGGTGCGGGTCCGCCAGCACGAGGACGTCGCGACCGTCGTCGCCGACAAGCTCAACAAGATCCCCGGCGTGCAGGAGACCGAGACCCACATCGCCTTCCGCGCCTACTCCCAGCACGACCTGGAGTCGGCGTTCTCCCTCGGCCTCGACTGAGGTCACTCAGCGTCTGACCGGTTGGGCCAATTGTCATAGTCCGAACGGGTCAGTCCGTTTCGTTCCACTGCGCCCCCTATGTGCCGACTCCTAGCGTGACCCTGATCTGTCTTGTTCAGTAGGGGGAACGCATGACCAGCCGTGGGACTGTTGCTGCACGATGGACCTGGCCACTCGGCCTGGTCCTGGCACTGATCATCGGAGTCCTCGCGGCATCGCCGGCGACGGCCGCTCCCGCGGCGCCGGGAAACCTGGCGCCGAAGTCGACCACCGTGAAGGCCAACCCGGTCCTCAAGTGGAGCCGGGTCCGAGGCGCCGCCAGCTACAACGTCGAGGTGTCAGAGAGCAAGGCGTTCTGCTCGCTCCTCTTACAGCGCACGCACGACGAACCGGTAGGCGACTCCGACCGCCCAGCTGCCGACCGGCAAGATCTGGTGGCGCGTCCAGGGAGTGCACCTCGACGGGCAGGCCGGCAGGTGGGCCACTGCGTCGTTCACCCGCGGCCGTCCTGCTGGCCCCGGTCTGATCGCGCCCCGAGTCCGGCTCTCTGCTCAAGCAGCCGGAGAACCCACCGCTCCTGCGCTGGAACCCGGTCAGCGGTGCAACCAGCTACGAGGTCGAGATCGACGGACCGGAGCACGACTGGGTCGAGACCACGACGTACGCCACCGGGACCACATCGCTTGTCGTCCCCAACCCGCAGCACAACGGCACCTACTGGTGGCGCGTGCGCGCCCAGCTCGGGGTGGGCTCATCACGCAAGCCGTCTTCCGCTCGCTCCTACACGGTCGGCCCTCTGCCCGTCGTCGGCGCAGCCACACCCGCGACTGCAGCCGACGGGCCGCCGGTCACGACGCTGGAGGAGGTCGTCTTCGACTGGGATCCCGTCCCCGGCGCAATCTCCTACGACATCCGGGTGAGCACGGACGACTCGTTCAACCAGATCATCGACAGCGCAGGTCGTCAAGGGAACCCGCTACTCACCGACCACGACCTACGACAACACCAACTACTGGTGGCAGGTGCGCGCCCGCGACATCTTCGGTCAGGCCCAGGAGTGGGACGAGGTCAAGGTCCGCGAGTTCCGCCGCGCCTGGGCCCAAGCCAGCAACCTGCTCTACCCGGCCGACAGGACGCACGGTGGGCGACGACTTCTACTACCAGTGGACCCCGGTGCGCACTCGCGTCGCGCTACCGCCTCGACGTCGGAACCGACCCCAACTTCTCGGACAACAGCGTTCTTCGAGACCTGCTACACGACCCAGACCACCTACACGGCGGGCTACATCCAGAAGCCCGGTGACCGGTGCATGCCGACCCCGGGCGTGACGTACTACTGGCGCGTGCAGCCACTCGACGACGCCCGGCGAGTCAACGGCATCATCTCTGACGTCCACATGTTCGTCTACGACCCAGGACCAGGTCACTCAGGTCAGCCCGATCAACGGCGCAGACTGTCGACATCCCCACGCTCCACTGGAACCCGGTCGAAAGACGCCGTGAAGTACTAGGTGCAGGATCCTCGTCCGCCGGCAAGGTGGTCAGATCGGCGACGACGCACTCCTACTCGTGGACTCCGACGGGACTCACGGCTCGCCAAGGGCGCACTACACGTGGACCGTTCAGGCCGTGTACCAGAACGGCGCATGTCGCCGCTGCCGCTCTACGGCGGGGCCGAGTTCAACGTCTCAGGCAACATCCCGACAACCGGAGCGCACCGCTCTCACACCGCTGGCGCCGGGACGCACTGCAAGCGCGACTCCCCGCTTCCCGGAACTTCGCTGGGAGCCCATCCGGATGCCACGCGCTACCGGGTCATGATCGCAGAGGGCGGCTTCAACTTCTACACCGAACTCGGCGAAGACTACGCCTACCCAGCTGCCACCGATCACGGACGCCACCTATCTTACGCCAGGCACCTACGACTGGTACGTCGAGGCCTACAAGGGAGGCACACGCATCGCACACGGCTCGGCCTACCGCACGGGTCCTTCACGATCACCGATCTCGGAGCGACCTCGGGGCAGAAGATCGCGCTGGACGCCTCGGGCTGCTGGCAACCGCGACTCCTGCACCAAGTCTCTTGCGGCTACCGAGGCGGACGCTCAGCTCTGCACCGAAGCCCGGGCCACCCCTGTCCTCGACTGGGAACCTGTGCCGGACGCCGGCTTACTACATGATCTACCTCTCGTACGACCGCGAGTTCACCAATCTGGTCTACGGCAACAAGGCGGATCCCAACACCCTGCCCTGGACCCAGAACACACGTTGGACACCACCGAGGCACTAGCGAGAGCCAGGCTGGCGGCGCCTACTACTGGTACATCCGTCCGTGCAAGGCCTCGGGACCTGCGCACCGGACCCGACATCGGCGACGCACGCCTTCCAGAAGAAGTCGAACGAGGTCGAGCGACTCTCGCCCGTCAACGGCGCCACCGTCGCCAACGACGTGACGTTCAACTGGACGGACTACCTGGAGACGAACCAGAAGTCAGGCAAGGAGAACCCGGAGACCGGCGAGAAGGTCTCTCAGTCCGCGAAGGCGTACCGCATCCAGGTGGGCACCACGTCCGCGTTCAGCACGCTGGTCGACGACATGGTCGTCGACCAGACGACGTACACCGCCTTCTCGCAAGACCTACCCGGAGGGCACGCTCTACTGGCGAGTTCAGGCGATCGACGGGTCCGGCAACGGCCTCTCCTGGAGCGGCCGTGGAAGTTCGTCAAGAAGTCACCGACGGTGACCTTGGACAGCCCGGCAAACGGTGAGCACAGTGAGCGGCACCCAGCCCCTGCGCTGGAAGCCGCTGAACTTCGCTGCCAGCTACGACATCGAGGTCTACAAGAACGGCGACACCAACGCGTCCGCGGCGAACCGCGTCCTGTCCGCCAACAGCAAGCAGACGGCGTACTCCTTCACCCGAGCGCTGCCGGTCTCCGGCAAGAGCTACGTCTGGCGGGTTCGTCGGCGGACGCCGACGGGCGGCGAGGCGCCTGGAGCGCCTGGCGGTCGTTCAAGGTGACGGGCAAGGCTCCGACGTTGGTGAGCCCGAAGCCGGACGCGCGCATGAGCGGCAAGAACGCGCTCTTCACCTGGAGGGCGAGCTCTGGAGCGGCGTACTACCTGTTCGAGCTGCGGCAGTCGGGCTCGAGCTCGAACACCGTGACGATCTCGACCGTGTCCACTGCCTACGCACCGACCAGCGTGCTGGACGCGGGGCGGGTGGAAGTGGCGGGTCACGGCGTACGACGGCAGCTACCAGCCGATCAAGAGTTCGTCCTGGCGGGGCTTCAGGGCGTACTGACCCGGCTGCGTTCGGTAGAGGGGCACTACCCTCCTCTGCATGACTTGGCTCGACTCACTCGGTTGGGCAGGATCCGCGCTTCTCATCTTCTCGTTGATGCAGGCGCGGATCCTGCGCTTCCGGATCCTCAACCTCATCGCCTGCGTGGTCCTCGTCGTCTTCAACGGGCTCCTCGGCATCTGGCCGATGGTCGCGATGAACGTCGTACTCTCCGGGATCAACCTGTGGTTCATCCGCAAGCTCCTCTCCGAGCGCCACGACGAGGCGGCGTTCAAGGTGCTCGAGGTCGGCTCCAACGACGAGTACCTCCGCCACGTCCTGCGGGTCCACGGCGCCGACATCCTCCAGTTCCAGCCCGACTTCGTCTGGGACGGAGCAGAGCCCGACCGGTCGGCGTACCTCGTCCTGCACGGCGACGAGACCGTCGGCGTCGTGCTCATCCGGGACGCCGGCGAGGGCGTGGCCCAGGTCGAGCTGGACTACGTGACCCCGAGGTTCAGGGACTTCTCCCCCGGCGAGTTCGTGTGGCGCCAGAGCGGGCTGCTGAAGGGCGAGGGGTTCCGGAAGGTGGTCACGCCCAAGGACATGGTCGGGCCGTACTACGACAAGGTCGGCTTCCACCGCGAGGACGACGCCTTCGTCCTCGACCTCTGACGGCTGTCCAGAATCTCCCATTTCTAGGTTTCTCGGAGTTTCTCCCTGATGCTCCAGACACGTGGCCTTTGACGGACGTACGGTGATTTGGGCCACAATCCAGGGAGGAAACTTGATGCAGGGATCTACCCCTCGTAGCCGGCGGCAGCTCCGCCGGCTCACCGGCACCATGACGGCCGCGGTCGTCGCCGCCGGACTCGTGTCGTTCGCACCGACCGCCCAGGGCCAGGACCAGCTGGTCCCCGCCGGGCAGCAGGACGAGAACATCTACCGCAACAACGGCAAGGCGCTCGGCAAGGCCGGCGCCTCCCCCGCCGACTCCGTGAGGGACTTCCTCGAAGGACGGGGACTGAGCACCGCCGCGACCGCGTCGCTCCACGGCGTCGGCCCGGTCTGGAAGACCCGCGGCGTCTCGCACCTGCGCATGGACCAGTCGGTCGCCGGGATGCGGGTGCACGGCAGCTACGTCAAGGCCGCCTTCAACAAGGACGGCCAGCTGGTCGACGTCATCGAGAACGTCGCCGAGGTGTCGAAGGGCGCTCCGCAGGCTGCTTCGGTCGACGCGGGCGACGCGCTCCGCACCGCGGTGGACTCGCTCTACCCGGGCCGCTCCGCCGACACCCGCGTCACCGGCCGGAAGGGCAACGTCACCACCTTCGCGCGTGACGGCTTCTACGCCGAGCCGCGCGTGGAGCGGGTCGCGGTCCCCACGGAGGGCGGCGACCTGGCCGTCGGGTACCTGGTGGAGACCTGGACCGCCGACGACAACATGCTTCGCGAGACCCTGGTCAGCGGCGACGGCGAGGTGGTCGAGAGCGTCCTGCGCACCGCGCAGGAGAGCTACTCCATCTTCCCGGAGGACCCGGCGTCGACGCCCCAGACCACGGTGACGGACCCGTTCGACCCGACCGCATCCCCCAACGGCTGGCTCTCCGGCAGCCAGACCACGGTGAACATCGGCGGCAACAACGCCCGCGCCTACCTCGACACCGACAACAACAACGCCCCCGACGCGGGTGGTACGTCGGTGACCGACGGCGTCTTCGACACCGCGTTCAGCGCGACCACGAAGCCGTCGACGGACACCAACCGGGAAGTCGCGGTCCAGAACCTCTTCTACCTGAACAACCTGATCCACGACACGCTGTACAAGGCCGGCTTCACCGAGGCTGTCGGCAACTTCCAGGAGAACAACTTCGGCAACGGCGGCCGCGGCGGCGACCCGGTCGCGGCCGAGGCCCAGGACGGCGGCGGCACCGACAACGCCAACTTCGCGACGCCTCGCGACGGCCAGGACCCGCGGATGCAGATGTACCTGTGGTCCGTGCCCGGCATGTACGAGGTCAACGTCACCGACGGCCCTGCGGCAGGCAGCTACGACGCCGCGGTCGGCGAGTGGGCACCCGTCACCGCCCAGGGTGTGAGCGGTGCGCTCGCGCTCGGCGACGACGGCACCGGCACCACGTCCGACGCGTGCGAGCCGCTCGTCGGCGACATGACCGGCAAGCTGGTCATCGTCGACCGCGGCACCTGCACCTTCATCATCAAGGCGAAGAACGTCCAGGACGCCGGCGCCACCGGCATGGTCGTCGCCAACAACGCGGCCGGCGCGCCGTTCACCATGGGTGGCAGCGACCGCAAGGTCAAGATGCCCGGGCTCATGGTCAGCCAGGCCGACGGCACCACGCTGAAGGCCGCGACGGGCTCGAACGCCGTCCTGCGGCTGAACCCGAACGCGATCATGCGTGACGGCGACCTGGACTCCGACATCGTCTGGCACGAGTACGGCCACGGCCTCACCTGGCGCATGATCGGCCGCATGGACGGTCCGCTCGCGGGCGCGATCGGCGAGGGCATGAGCGACGTACTGGCCCTGATCGCCAACGGCGACGACCGGGTGGGCGAGTACTCCGCCACCGACGAGCTCGGCATCCGCAGCGAGCCCTACGCCGGCTACTCCCGCACCTACGGAGACGTCGCCGGCACCGGCGTGCACTTCGACGGTGAGGTGTACGGCGCGATCGGCTGGGAGCTCATCCAGCAGTACGAGGCCGCTGGTCTCACCAAGCAGCAGCTCCTCGCCGACCTGGTCGACGGCATGAACTTCACGCCAGAGCAGCCGACGTACGAGGAGATGCGTGACGGCATCCTCGCCGCCAACGCTGCCCGTGGCGCGACCGACCGCGACTGCCTCGTGTGGAACGCGTTCGCGAAGTTCGGCGTCGGTTCTGGCGCGACGGGCGTCGTCAAGGGCAGCAGGGTGACCATCACGGAGTCGTTCACGAACCCGTGCGGCACGGCCTCGACACCGTGACCGTGTGACGACTGGCTAGAAGACCCGTCAAAGAACAGCCGGGGCTGTGCACGACCTCAGGTCGGGCACAGCCCCGGTTGCATCAGCGCTGCTGCTCCAGGTGCTCGATCTCCCGGTCGATGTCCTCTTCGCTGAAGTCCTCGGCGAAGTAGACGTCCCAGGCGTTCATGACCACACCGATACCCCAACCGACGATCGGGAAGACCGGCCAGAAGAAGCCGCCCGGGGTCGTCACTGCCCAGATCACAACCAGGAAGGTGTTGACCAACGCGTAGACCAGGAGGTGGCCGCGAAAGTCCCGACGCTTCTTCAGACGCTTGATCGCCCGATCCCGAAGCTCGGTGTCTCGATCAATCTCTACGTTCGTCATCTCTGACCCCTCTCTCCTATCGACGCTACGCAGGCTGGGAGGCAGTGGAAGAGCCGTTGGTCCTCGGTGGCACCGACCTTCGACTCCCCCGGGCTCGGCGGCCAGCGTCAGTCGAGAGCGGGAAGCGCGGGCGTGAACGTCAGCGCGACGGACGGCTCGTTGCCACGAATCTCGTCCGCCGGATAGTCGGCCGAGGCCCGGTAGGTCTCGCCGTCGAGCGTCACCGTCACGTCGTAGTGGAACGGCCAGTCACCCAGTGCGGCAGCGGCCTTGCCTTGCGCGTCCGGTCCATCGAAGTAGACGGTGCCTTCCCACGGGCAGCCGTCTCCGTCTCCGGTGCGGGTCGCGTCGAACGTCAGGGAGCGGCCGTTGGCGGCGCTCACCGTGACCCGGGCCTGGGCAGATGTCGGCGTCTCGGCGAGGTTCTTCAGCTCGAGCTCCACGCCGTAGCTGTCGGGCTCACCGTCGTGGTCGGCGATGAGGGCGAGCCTTGCCTCGGGCTTGGGCAGCGTGCCGTCGGTCGGCGTGTGCCACCGGAAGGCGGCGATCATGTCGCCCTCCCCCTGCGCGAACAGAGAGACCTCGTAGTCGCCCGCGTGGCCGGCCGGCCGCAGCACGTACCAGTCCCCGTCCTTCTCGGGCTTGACGCTCTGCTGCCGCCCGCATTCGTGCTCGGTCGAGGTGAACGTGGCCTCGAGACTCCAGCCGTCGAGGGGCACCTGCACGCGGATGACGCTCGGGCTGCCGACCGACGGCGGGTTCTGTGAGACGCCGTCGACGCAGCCGTTTCCGTAGCACCAGGTGTGAGGCCGCAGGACGAGCTCGTGACCGTCGTACTGCAGCCGGTACGGCGGCGGAACCTGGACCTCCGGCTCGGGTCCGCCGATGTCCGGCCCGCCGGTTGTCGTGACCGTCGGCCCGGCGGGTGCGGGCCGCGTCAGAGGACCCGCCCCACGCCCGGCACACGGCTGATCAGCAGCCAGGCGAGAGCGAATGACCCCGCGACACCGCCGGCGGCCACGACGAGAGCCTTCAGCTCCGCCGCAACCGGCACGGGCCGCAGGGCGACCGCGAGCCCGGTCAGGACGAGAAGCTGGAGCATGAACGCGGCGTACGCGCTGCGCCGGGCGGCGGGCCCGATCCACCGAAGCGGCCGGTTGATGTGCCGCTGCGCCACGCCGAGCAGCCACACCGGCCCGAAGACGGTCAGCACGCTCTCGAGCGTGATGAACACGAACGTGGCCCAGGCCCAACCTCCTCGGACCGTCTGCTCGTCGACAACGCCCAGGGCGCCCCCGACTGCCATGAAGGCTCCGAGCGCCCCGACGCCCAGCAGCGACACCGTCCGGGCCTGTCGGAACAGGCGGTCAGGAACGGCCTCACGCCAGCCCTGCCGGGCACCGGCGATACCCAGCGAGAACGCCACGATGCAGGCCGGCCACTCCCAGAAGTTCAGGCCTTGCACACCGGCCTCTCCCCCGATCGGGAACACCAGCCGGACGAGGAACGTCGCCGGAGCCACAGCGGCCACGAGGAGCAGCAGGTGCGCCGCCCGGACCTGTGGGAACCCGCGCCCCTCCGGCCGATGCTGTCGTACGCCGACCCAGCCGGCGTACACGAGGGAGAAGATCAGCAGCACGCCGACGAACCACAACGGACCCATGTCGAGCTGGGCCGGCTCGCCGAGGAACTCGAACCAGTACGAGCGCGGCGCGACACCCAGCGGGTGCTCCAGCGCGTACACCACCGGGGGTTGCAGCAGCACGACGTACACGGCGAACGGCACGCCCAGCCGCAGCAACCGGTCCTTGGCGAACCGCCCGGGGCCCTTGCGCTCCAGCGAGGGCCGCGTGAGCAGACCCGCGACCAGGAACAACAGCGCGATCATGAAGAACGCGAACGGGCCCACGACCACGAACATCGCGGCCTCTGCCACCGGCGAGAGGGTCACCTCTCGCACCTCGGTGTACAGCCACACGTCCAGGGTGCCCGCGTAGCTCAGGACGCCGTGGATCGCGATGATCGCGGCGATCAGGATGACCTTGAGGTTGTCGAGGTAGAACTGGCGGGTCGACGACCACTGCTCGACCGCGGAACCGTGCCTGCCTGGCGCGGACCCACGAGTCGGACCTGCTGACCCCGTCGCCACGGCTCCAGCGTCCGGCTGCCCGCCGCGAGGCACAAGGGCGGAAGGTCCCGTGGCGTAGGAGTCCACGATGTGCCGGGCTGACCCGTACCCGACCCGCAGCGTCGGAGCCGCACGTCACTGTGACGTGCGGCTCCGACCACGCGAGCGTCAGACCGTGGGGCGGATCTGCCAGTTCCTGCCCTCGGCCGCCAGACCACGGTCGGTGAGGTTCCCGGCCGACGGCGAGAGCTGGCTGCCCAGGGTGAACCACCGGGCGCGGTTGGCGTTGGCGTTGATGCCGACGATCATCGCGGTCGCCGGGGTGTCACCGCAGCGGCCGAGCGACAGACCGGTGAACGCGTCGAAGCCGGTCCGCTTGACGGTGAGCACGTTGGCGTTGCCCGGGTTGGCCACCGGCACCCGGATCTGCTTCAGCGCTCCGGCCTTGGTGGTGGCGTAGAAGATGTCCTTCTTCACGCCGCCGACGAGCTGGCGGCTGTACCAGGACAGCGTCTTGAGGCCGTCCATGTGACGCAGCGCGACGCGCGGGTTGACCATCACCAGGTGGTTGTCGGCGTCGAGCCGGATCTTGTACTGCCTCAGCACCCCGCCCTCGAGTGCCACGACCTGCGGACCCGCACTGCCCATCGCGAACAGGCGCGGCGTGAACCCGGTGGTGGCGAACCGGGCGACGTCGACCCTCAACGTCGACCGCGTCGTCCTGTCGGTCACCGTGAGCATGCGCGGACGACCGTCGCCGCGGTGGTGATGTAGTAGACCAGCTGCCCTCCGTCGATCGCCTCCCAGCCGGCGAAGCCGATGTTCGTGGGCTGGAACGGCAGCTCGCCGCCGCTGGTCTTCAGGGCTGGTCTGCCTGCCGTCCTCGAGTCCGCGCGCGAGCAGCTTGCCTGCCGGGAGGACCCCGACCGCCTGGCCGACACAGGTGACCGCCGCCTGCGTGGTGGCCGCGGCGGTGGCCGGCGCGCCGAGGAGCGTGGTGGACAAGGCCGTAGAGGCCGCGACGAGCAGGACGGGTATGCGACGCAAACGCATGGTTCCCCCAGGGTGATGGCTCTCCGAGCGGAGCCGTGTGCGCGGGAGGTTATCCGACGGTTTGCGGCGTTGACGCGACGCGCCGATGGGCACGCGGAACGGGTCTAGACAGGGTGCGACGCGACCCCTGGAGGTCGTGATCGACGGCCGCCAGCGCCAAGGCCAGCCGGGTCACACCAGCCGCTCACCGGCCGCTGCTGCCCCCGAACCCCGTGGGGTCAGACGTCTGCAGCGCCATCAGCCTGGTGAGCAGCCACACCAACCCTGCCTGCCAACCCACGGCGAGGATGATCAGCAGCGGCCACCAGACCGAGATGGCGTCCGCGACGGCATCACGAGGCAGGGCGGCAAGGGAGTAGGTGAGGAGCACGACCCCCGCCCAGAGCACGACCGCCGTCGTTCGGTACGCGCGGCTGCGGTCGGGCGGCGGATCGATACCGAGCGCACGGACGTCTTGAGGCGGGTAGTCCTTGAGCATCCGGCGGGCCGAGCCGTAGACGCGGGTCCGCGGGTACTGCTCGGCGAGCATCCGCCGCGCACGGGCGACCGCCATCGGGTTCCAGCGCACCAGGGCCGGCAGTGTCACTGCTTCGATGCGAGCACCGGCGGCGCGGAAGCCACGGTCGCCCAGGACGCAGCGCCCACGTGCGGCGACAACTGCGCTCGCGGGACCCAGCGACACCGTCGCACTCCCCGGGAAGTACCAGCCGTACAGCCCGCAGCGACAGCCGTACGCCGGCGACGGGTGGTCCGCGCCGGAGGCGCATCGGGCATGTTCGACCTCGCCGTGCCACGGTCCGTACTGGTGGTGCACGAGCGGGTACAGCCCGTCTGCACGCAGGTGGAACTGCCGGTACCCACGCAGCTCCCCCGGCACCAGCGCCGGGTCCTGTCGTGGACCGTCGGTCACGACTTCGCCGGGTCAGGCGACGGTGGCACCGGTTCGGGCTGCCGGACCGGCTCCTTGATCGGTTCGACGGGAAGGGGTTCGAACTCCACCTCGCGCCGCTCCGTGCCGATGTCCCCCATGTCGCACCCCTCTCGCCCGAGCCTGCCCCCCGCACGTCGCGGATCCCGGGACCTGACCACATGCGGACGTGGGCCTACTCCCCATGGTCGGCATGCTTCCGCTCGTTGTCGAGACCTCGGGCTGCGCGGGCCTGTGCGCCGGGGTCGGCAGTCCTCGTTCGGTGGGTCAGTCGGACTCGCGTACGACGGACGCCAGCGCCGCCGCGCGCGTGGAACGGAGCACGTCCTCGAGCATGAGCACCTTGCCGTCCGGTCCGGCGAGGGGCACCCGCCAGTTCGGGTACTCGTTCGTCGTACCGGGCTGGTTCTGGGTACGACGGTCGCCCACCGCATCGGGCAGCCCCACGCAGAGCAGCCGTGCCGGGGTCAGGGTGAGGTACTCGTGCAGCGCCCGGACCGTCTCCTCGACGTCGTCCGAGACAGGCCCGGACCCCGACGCCAGCAGGCCGCGACCGCGCACCTCGTCCAGCCACGCCCCACGCTCCGCGTCGTCGGCGGCGAGCTCCTCGGCCACCGGACGGGTCAGCAGTCCCAGCTCGTCGCGCAGCCGCACGTGGTCACCGGCGAGGTAGCCGGCCGACGGCGGCAGGTCGTGCGTCGTCACCGAGGCGAGGCAGTACTCCCTCCACCGCTCGGCGGGCAACGGCTTGCCCTGGTCGTCCATCTCGAACCACAGGATCGACGTACCCAGGATCCCGCGGGCGCTCAGGTAGTCGCGCGCGGACGGCTCGACGACGCCGAGGTCCTCGCCGACCACGACCGCGCCGGCCCGGTGCGCCTCGAGCGCGAGGATGCCGATCATCGCCTGGTGGTCGTAGCGGACGTAGGTGCCCTGCGCCGGCGTGTTGCCGACGGGGATCCACCAGAGCCGGAAGAGGCCGATGATGTGGTCGACCCGCACTCCCCCGGCGTGCCGCAGCACGCTGGCGATGAGCTCACGGAACGGCGCGTAGGCGACCTCCTCGAGCCGGTCGGGACGCCACGGCGGCTGCCCCCAGTCCTGCCCGATCTGGTTGTAGGCGTCCGGCGGAGCGCCGACCTGCATGCCGGTCGCGTAGGTGTCCTGGAGCCGCCACGCGTCGGCGCCGCCGGGGTGCACGCCGACCGCGAGGTCGTGCATGATCCCGAGGCTCATGCCGGCGCCGACCGCCTTGGCCTGCGCGAGCTGCAGCTGCTCGTCGATCACCCACTGCAGCCACATGTGGAACTCGATCTGGTCGAGGTGCTCCCGCGTGAACGCCGCCACCTCCGGCGTGGACGGGTGCCGCAGCTCCTCCGGCCACGTCCAGTAGTCGTTGCCGTGCTCCTCGGCCAGCGCGCTCCAGGTCGCGAAGTCGGTGAGGCTGGACCCCTCGCGCTTGCGGAAGGACTGGTAGTCGACCTCGCGGCCCGCACTGCGCGGCACCTTGTGCACCAGCTTCAGCGCGGCGAGCTTCGCGGTCCACGCGGTGTTCCGGTCGATCGCGTCCACGCCGTCGACCTTCGCCCGCAGGCCGGTCAGCAGCTTCTCCACCTTGGTGCGGTCGGCTCGCGGCAGGTCGGCGTACTCCGGGATCCGCTCCACCCGCAGGTACAGCGGGTTGAAGAACCGCCTGGACTTCGGGAGGTACGGCGACGGCTCCATCGGGGCCAGCGGCTCACCGGCGTGCATCGGGTTCACCAGCAGGTAGTCCGCGCCGAGCTCCGCGCCGGACCACACGGCGAGGTCGGTCAGGTCGACCAGGTCGCCGACGCCCCACGACTCACGCGACCGGACGCTGTAGAGCTGCGCCGCGAGGCCCCAGGAGCGGTGCGCCCCCATCTTCTCCGGCAGGCCGAGCCAGGACGGGGTCACGATGAGCGTGCCGGACGCCTCGTCGTCGCCGCAACGCGCCCGCACCGTGTGGTAGCCCAGCGGCAGGTCCCGCGGAATCTGGAACGACGCCTCACCGATGAGCCGTCCGTCGATCTCCTGCGGCCGCTCCCAGTTGTCGAGCTGGTCGAGCTCCCCGCGCGCTCCCCCGGTCTCCAGGTCGATCCAGACGTCCACCGTCTCGCCGTGCGGGATGTGCACCCAGAACGACGACTCCGAGCCCTGCTCGGTCACCACGCACGGCGGCAGCATCCGGTGCCACCGGGCCGTCGACTCCGCCGCCAGCGCCGACCTCGCGGCCTCCGGCGTCGAGGCGTCGACGTCCATCGCGGCGAGGACGCCGACCACCGTCTCCTCGGGGACGGGCACGTAGTTGCCGCGCCAGTCCCAGTAGTCGGTCGCCACGCCGTAGGCCTGGGCGAGCTCGAGCAGCTCTTCGCTGAGTCCAGTCACGGACACATCCTTACGTACGGGGACGGGGGCAAACCTAGAAGCGGCGCGGCGGCGCGGCGGCGCGTCAGGCGCGTGCGCTGACCTCGACCCATCGCTCGAGCACGGCCTTCGCGCTGCCCGAGTCGACCGACTCGGTCGCCCGGGCGACCCCGGCCTGCAGCCGGTCCATCAGCGACCCTGGCTCGGCCGCGTGGATCGCCAGCGCAGCTCCGGCGTTGAGGAGTACGGCGTCCCGCACCTGTCCCGGCTCACCGGCGACGAGGCGTCGCACGACGTCCGCGTTGTACGCCGCGTCGCGCCCGCGCAGGCCCTCGACGGTTCCACGCGGGATGCCGAGGTCTGCCGGGTCGATCATGTGCTCCTCGACCTCGCCCCCGGAGACCGTCCACACCCGGGAGGTGGTGGTCGTGGTCAGCTCGTCGAGCCCGTCGTTGCCGCGGAAGACCCACGCGTCGACGCCGCGGCGCGCGAACACGCCGGCCATGACGGGAGCCATCCGCAGGTCCGCGCAGCCGATCGCCTGGGCCTCCGGCTTGGCGGGATGCGCGAGCGGGCCGAGGAAGTTGAACGTCGTACCCACCCCGAGCTCGCGCCTCGGCACGGCCGCATGCCGCAGGGCGGAGTGGAAGGCCGCGGCGAAGGCGAAGGTGATACCGGCCTCCTCGCCGACCCGTGCCACCGCGGTCGGCGGCAGGTCGAGCCGGACCCCGAGCGCCTCGAGTACGTCGGCACTCCCGGCCTTCGACGACGCCGACCGGTTCCCGTGCTTCACGACAGGGGCACCCGCACCCGCCGCGACGATCGCCGCCATCGTGGAGATGTTGACCGACATCGACCGGTCGCCGCCGGTGCCGACCACGTCCAGGACCCGTCCGGTGACGACGAGCGGCGTCGCGTGCTCGTACATCGCCCCGACCAGGCCCTCGAGCTCGTCGACGGTCTCCCCCTTGGCGCGCAGAGCGACGGCGAACCCCGCGATCTGGGACGGGGTCGCCTCCCCGGCGAGGATCTCCCCCATCGCCCAGCCGGTCTGCTCGACCGTGAGGTCGTCGCGCGCGATCAGGGCAGAGAGGATCTCCGGCCAGGAGTGCGTGTCGGTCATGAAGAGGGTCAGCCGGCCGCGGGAACGCGCGACCTCAGCACCCGGGTCACGGTCTCGGCGAGCTGCATCGGGTCGATCGGGTGGGAGACCGCGGCCTCCGCGCGCGACCAGGTGGCGAGCCAGGCGTCCTGCGGCCGGCCGGTGAGCACGATCACCGGCGGGCAGTGGAAGATCTCGTCCTTGAGCTGCTTGGCGATGCCCATGCCGCCCGCGGGGACGGCCTCACCGTCGAGGATGGCCAGGTCGATCACGCCCGCGTCCATCTGCTGGATGACGACCGGCTCCGTGGCGACCTCGACGTACTCCAGTGCCGGCAGGTCCGGGTGCGGGCGCTTGCCCAGCGCGAGCATCACCTGGGTGCGCGTGTTGACGTCGTCGCTGTAGACGAGAACCTTCAACGGCCCGTGATTCTCTTGGGGCTTGTGGTTGTTTGAGGCGTCGGTCACGCGCCCGATGCTACCTGTCGCCGCCCTCGTGCTGTGACTTGGTCTCGACGGGCTCGACCGGCGTGGCGGGGCGCTCCTCGACCGGCGTGGCGGCGGCCTGGCGCTCGAGGCGGTCGAGGCGCCTGTCCTCGCGCGCGGCCTCGCGCATCGACGACCTCACCCACTGCACGAACAGGACGCCGAAGAAGGTCAGGCCGATCAGGTCGCCGGAGCCCCACAGGATCCCGCCGGCGACGTGCTGGTCCTCCGCGGGGTCGGGCAGCCACGGCAGGTCCAGGGACCGGTACCAGTCCCCCGCGATGACCTCCTCCTGCCCCATGATCGTGACGCCGAGGAAGGCGTGGAACGGCAGGGTGAGGAAGATCAGCAGCAGCCGGAACGGGTAGGCGATCCTGCCCGGCACCGGGTCGATCCCCACCATCGGCCAGAAGAACAGCGAGCCGACCAGCACCAGGTGGACGTGCATCATCTCGTGCAGGAAGGTCGAGTGCAGCGTCGCGTCGTACCAGCCGGAGAAGTACAGCGCCCAGGGGCTGACCACGAACAGCAGGAACGTCAGCGGCGGGAACGTCAGCACCTTCGCGACCCTCGAGTGCAACAGCTTGAGGAGCCAGCCGCGGGGGCGCTTCGGGAGCGTCCTCAGCATCAGCGTGACCGGGGCGCCGAGCGCCAGGCACAGCGGCACCAGCATCGACAGGATCATGTGCTGCACCATGTGCGCGCTCAGCAGCACCGTGTCGTACGCCGCGAGGCCGGACGAGGTCGCGAAGTAGAAGCTGCCCATGCCGAGCACGACGAAGCTCAACGTCCTGCCGAGCGGCCAGGAGTCCCCCCGCGAGCGCAGCACCCACACCCCGTAGAGGTACAGACCGGCCACCCAGACCGTCACCACGAACAGCAAGGGGTCGATCCCCCACTCGGTGAACACCGCAGAGGGTGAGAAAGGGGGCAGGTCGGCGAGGTCGCCGGCGCCGTCGGTGAGGAGCACGTCACAAGACTAGGCACCCCCCTGGCCCATCCGGCGGGGCCCGGGCGGCGAATGTGGTGTAGATGACGGCCAAAGTCAGGGGGTCGGATGTCGCTGGCAACGAGTTACAGACATAATGTCCGGGTGGCGACAGCAACTGTGATTCCTGCATCCCGTCTGCACGGGCACCATGACCGTCCCAGCATGGTCAGCGTTGGCACCATCGTCTGGCTCTCGAGCGAGCTGATGTTCTTCGCCGCGCTGTTTGCTGCCTACTTCACGATCCGGGCCGTCTCGCCGGAGCTGTGGGCGCAAGAGACCGAGAAGCTGAACGTGCCGTTCTCGGCGGTCAACACCACGGTCCTGGTGTTGTCATCGCTGACCTGCCAGCTCGGCGTCTTCGCGGCGGAGCGCGGCAAGGTAGGCCGTTCCGGCAGCGTGCTCAACGTGGGGGGATGGGGACTGCGTGAGTGGTTCGTCCTCACCTACATCATGGGCGCGTTCTTCATCGGCGGTCAGGCGCTGGAGTACGCCGAGCTCATCCACGAGGGCGTGACGATCCCGTCCTCGGCGTACGGCTCGGTGTTCTACCTCACCACCGGCTTCCACGGGCTCCACGTGACCGGAGGCCTCCTCGCCTTCCTGTTCGTGCTGGGCCGCACGTTCATGGCTCGCAAGTTCACCCACGAACAAGCCGTCAGCGCCATCGTCGTGTCCTACTACTGGCACTTCGTGGACATCGTCTGGATCGGCCTGTTCGCGACCATCTACCTGATCAAGTAGTTCAGAGATATAGGACTCTTCGTGCGACTCCTTCCAAGACGGATATCAGGCCGACTTTCCGCCAGACGTCGCAGTCCGCTCGCCGGGCTCGTCGTACTGCTGATGGGTCTCCTGCTCACCGGCGGTGCCTACGCCGTGGTGTTCTCGCCGGCCACCGCCGAGGACGACCTGGCGGCCGACCAGGCGCTGGTCTCCGAGGGGCGCGAGCTGTTCCTCGTCGGCTGTGCGTCCTGCCACGGCAAGAACGCCGAGGGCATCGTCACCCAGAACGGCAACCAGTACGGCCCGTCGCTGGTCGGTGTCGGCGCCGCCGCGGTCGACTTCCAGGTCGGCACCGGCCGGATGCCGATGGCCCAGCCCGGTGTGCAGGCGCCCCGCAAGGACCCGCTGTACAACGAGGAGGAGACCCGCGCCCTCGCGGCGTACGTCGCCTCCCTCGGCCCCGGCCCCTCCATCCCCAGCGAGGAGGACTACAACCCTGAGGGTCTCGACAACGAGGCCATCGTGCGCGGCGGGTCGTTCTTCCGGACCAACTGCACCGCGTGCCACAACTTCGCCGGCACCGGCGGCGCGCTCCCGGGCGGCAAGAACGCCCCCACCCTGCGAGGCGTCGAGCCCCGGCACATCTACGAGGCCATGCTCACCGGCCCGCAGCAGATGCCCGTCTTCTCCGACGGTGTGCTCAAGCCCGAGGAGAAGCGCGACATCATCGCCTACCTCAAGAGCACCGAGGAGATGCCGGACGCGGGCGGTTTCGATCTCGGCTCGTACGGCCCGGTCAGTGAGGGCCTGTTCGCCTGGATCGCCGGCATCGGCGTCCTGGTGGGCTTCGCCGTCTGGATCGCCTCGCACTCGACTCGTTCCAAGAAGGGGATGAAGGCGTGACCGACTCCCACGACTCGAACATGCCCGTCCCCGGCAACGAGGACGCGCCTGCCCACCCGCAGACCCCTGCCGTGGGCGACCCGATTCCCGACCCCGGGATGGAGCCGCACGCGCCGCGGCCGACCGACGTCGACGAGGCCGCCGAGAAGCGCGCCGAGCGACAGATCGCCGGCATGTTCGGCCTCTCGGCGGTCTGCACGATCCTGTTCTGCGTGGCCTACTTCGCGGTGGGCAAGGACGAGACGTTCCTCGGCCTCGGGGCCCTGAACGTCGCCCTCGGCGTGGCCCTCGGCCTGGGCCTCCTGCTGATCGGCATCGCCGCGATCCAGTGGGCCCGCAAGCTGATGAACGACCACGAGATCATCGAGATGCGCCACCCCACGGCTTCGTCCGAGGAGGACCGCACGGACACCCTCGCGGCGTTCAACGAGGGGGTCTCCGACTCCGGCATCGGCCGGCGTCCCCTGATCCGCAACTCGATGATCGGCGCCCTCGCCCTGCTCGGCGTCCCGGCGATCATCGCCCTGCGTGACCTCGGCCCGCTGCCCGGCACCGACCTCGAGCGGACCGTGTGGAAGAAGGGCATGCGCATCGTCAACGACGTCGCCGGCACCCCGATCCGGCCCAGCGAGGTGGAGATCGGCCAGCTGATCAACGCCGAGCCGGCAGTGTTCTTCGAGGTCGACGACGAGGGCGAGCCGGTGGTCGAGGGCCACGAGCTCCAGTCCGAGAAGGCCAAGGCCGCGGTCATCCTGGTCCGCATGCAGCCGAAGGACATCACCCCTGCCAAGGGACGCGAGAACTGGAGCGTCGACGGCATCCTGTGCTTCTCCAAGATCTGCACCCACGTCGGGTGCCCGATCTCGCTGTGGGAGCAGCAGAGCCACCACCTGCTCTGCCCCTGCCACCAGTCCACATTCGATCTCGGGGACAACGGCAAGGTCATCTTCGGGCCCGCTGCTCGTGCGCTTCCCCAGCTCCCGATGGGCGTAGACTCCGAGGGGTACCTCGTTGCGCTCAGCGACTTCAAGGAGCCGGTCGGCCCGAGCTTCTGGGAACGCGGAGAATGATGATGGCATTCAGAACTTCAACCAACGGCGCCAAGCCGGCCAAGACCGAGAAGCCCTCGAAGATCGGTGGCGTCGCCACCTGGGTCGACGACCGGGTCGGGCTGGCCAGTGCCACCAAGAAGCAGGTCCGGAAGGTCTTCCCTGACCACTGGTCCTTCATGCTGGGTGAGATCGCCCTGTGGAGCTTCGTCGTACTCCTCCTCACCGGTGTCTTCCTCTCGCTCTGGTTCAAGCCGAGCATGGCCGAGGTCACCTACATGGGGTCCTACGACCAGCTGCGCGGTCTCCACATGTCCGAGGCCTACGCCTCGACGCTGGAGATCTCCTTCGACGTCCGTGGCGGTCTGCTCCTGCGGCAGATGCACCACTGGTCGGCGATGCTCTTCATCGCGGCGATGTTCGTCCACATGATGCGCGTCTTCTTCACCGGGGCGTTCCGCAAGCCGCGTGAGATCAACTTCATCGTCGGTGGCCTCCTCCTGATGCTCGGCATCCTGGAGGGCTTCGCCGGCTACTCCCTGCCCGACGACCTGCTGTCGGGAACGGGCCTGCGGATCGCCGACGGTCTGATGAAGTCCGTCCCGGTCCTCGGAACGTACGTCTCGTTCTTCGCCTTCGGCGGCGAGTTCCCGGGCGACGACATCATCCCCCGCCTCTACGTCGTGCACGTGTTGCTGATCCCGGCCCTGCTGCTGGCGCTCATCGGCCTCCACATGCTGCTGCTGGTGTACCAGAAGCACACGCAGTACCCCGGTCCCGGCCGCACCAACGAGAACGTGGTCGGCTACCCGATGCTCCCCGTGTACGCCGCGAAGGCCGGTGGCTTCTTCTTCATCGTCTTCGGTGTCACCGCGCTCATGGGTGGCCTGATGCAGATCAACCCGGTCTGGCGGTTCGGTCCCTACAACCCAGCGGAGGTGACCGCGGGCTCGCAGCCCGACTGGTACATGGGCGTGGCCGAGGGTCTGCTGCGCATCATGCCGGGCTGGGAGACGCATCTGTTCGGCTACACGCTCAGCTGGAACGTCTTCATTCCGGGGGTCGTTGCTCCGGGGATCATCTTCACCGCGTTCCTGCTGTACCCGTTCATCGAGGCGTGGATCACCGGTGACAAGCGCGAGCACCACGTGCTCGAGCGTCCGCGCAACGCCCCGAACCGGACGGCGTTCCTGGTCGCGATGATGACGCTCTACGGCCTGCTCTGGGCCGCCGGCGGCAACGACATCCTGGCCGTGGTGTTCAACTGGAACCTGAACTACATCACGTACTTCATGCGGCTGATGGTGTTCGTCGGGCCGGTCATCGCGTTCATCATCGCGCGCCGCTGGGCGATCTCGCTCCAGCGTCACGACCGGGACCTGCTGCTGCACGGCTACGAGACCGGCGTCATCATGCGGTCGCACGAGGGTGCCTACTCGGAGCGTCACCTGCCCATCAACGGGGTCGAGGCCTACACCCTCACCCAGCGTGACCGCGACAAGGTCTTCGAGGTGCCGTCCGGCACCGACGAGAACGGCGTCGCGGCTCGGGGCGGCCGGATGAACAAGCTCCGCTCCAAGCTCTCGCACTTCTGGTTCGCTCACACGATCCAGAAGCCGACCCGCGAGGAGCTCGAGGAGTCACAGCACCACGCCGAGCACGAGCTCGCCACGCAGTCGCACGGCCACCAGCACATGCCGGCCGGTGACTACCTCGGGGACCACGAGCTCGACGGCACCCCCGCCGACGGCCACCAGTTCGACGGCCGTCACGACGTGAGCGGCGAGGAGCTCCGCAAGCACTAACCCTCCTCTGGAGCAACCGCTCACCCTGCTTGGGCGGACGCTCACCCTGTCGGGCGAACGCTCACGCTCCTCTGGAGACCACGTCAGAAGGCCCCGGACCTCACGGTCCGGGGCCTTCTGCTTCCGCCTCCTGCCGCCTCCCCGGCCCCGTCCAGTTCCGCCGACCCGTCAGTTTTGGACCGGTTTTCGCGGTGTGTCGTGCGCCGATTGACGGTGTCGGCCAGCGGGCCGCCCGGTGTCCATCTCCGATGCCCGGACCGGTCCCCGTGACCGATTCTGGCGAGCTTGAGCCGGGCGAGTCGCCACAGTAGGTCACAGGGACCTGATGTGGCTGGGCTACGCCCACACGGGACGGCTCTCCCGGCCCTGTGGACAACGCACGGCGCGCCGGCGCGGGCTCGGGCAGAGTCCTCGCATGCAGAGTCCACCCATGCCGAAAGCCGTTGCCACGGAGCTCGACATCCGCCGGCCGTTCACGCGGGCGACCGCGATTGCGGCTGGCATCAGCCCGTCGTCGCTCAAGGGAAGCAACTTCCGGAGGATCTTCCGCGGCGTCTACGTCCATGCCTCTGTGCCTGCCCATCCGCTTCAGCGGCTGGAGGCGGCGCTGCTCGTCCATCCGCCGACCGCGTTCGCGAGCCACGTCAGCGCCGCACGCGTGTACGGCCTGCCCCTGCCGTCCCGCTCCGACGAGCACGTCAGTGTCTTCACCCAGGCAGACCGGCGGCGTCGTCCGGGCGTCCGTAACCACGTGGTGCCCGCCGGCACCCCGGTCGAGCTCGTACGAGGCGTCCGCGTCTCCGCGCCCGAGACCGTGTTCATCGAGCTGGCGGCGATCTTCGACCTCGTCGACCTCGTGGTCGCCGGTGACGCGCTGGTGCGGTCGGGCCACACGACTCCTGAACAGCTGCGCGCTGTCTGCGCTGCCTCACGCGACTCCCACGCTCCCCAAGCACGTCGCGCCGCGGCGTACGTCCGGGAGCACGTCGACTCCCCCATGGAGACACGACTGCGCATGCTGATCGTGCTCGCTGGACTTCCGGAGCCCGAGATCAACCACAAGGTGTACTACGAGGACGGCCGGCTGAGGTACCGCTTCGACCTGTCCTATCCGGACCTCAAGCTGGTCGTGGAGTACGACGGTCGCCAGCATCGCGACGACCTGGACCAGTGGGACCACGACACACGGCGCGGCGACTGGTGCCATGACAACGGCTGGCGAATCGTCTCGGTCTTCTCGCGGGGCATCTACCGTCGCCCGGACCAAACCGTCGAGCGGGTCCGCACGGCGCTGAAGTCACGTGGCTGCACGACGCTCGCCCGGACGCTCTCGGAAGAGTGGCGGGCCCACTTCCCCGTCCGGCCCTGAACGGCTCGACGGTCCGTCGTACTCATCAGCTCCCAGTGACCCGAAATGGCGACCCACCTGCCGACCGCTGCGCCACAACCCGTCACAGTGACCTGTTGGCGCCGATGCGCACCGCGGTGCGGCGCCTGTTGCGACGCCTGCGGTCAGGAGAGCGCGGAGCCCTTCTGGTACTCGGCGAAGCTCTTGTTCCAGTCGGTGTAGCCGTTGCCCGGTTCCATCTTCCGGTCCGAGCCGGTCACCACGACGACGTCGCCACGCTGGGTGAGGTCGTACAGCCAGGCGGCGTTCGTCATGTTCATGCCCACACACCCGTGGCTGACGTTCTCCAAGCCCTGCGAGCCGACCGACCACGGCGCCCCGTGGACGAACTCACCGGAGTAGGTGACGCGCATGGCGTAAGGGACGTCGAGGCGGTAGTACTCCGCCTCCCCCGGGTTGATGCCGATCGTCGAGGCGTCCATGACCTTGATCCGCGTCTTCTCGATGATCACCTTGATGCCGCTGCGGGTGGTGAACCCCGCCTTGCCGCCGGTGACCGGGATCGTGCGCAGCAGGTTGCCGTTGCGGAACACCCGCAGCCTGTGCTTGGCGAGGTCGATCTTCTGGAAGACGGCGTGACCGATCTTGAAGCTGGTGGACCGGCTCATCTGGCCGTAGATCCCGTTGCCGGCCGCGACGCTGTTGATGTCGGCGTCCACGGTGACCTTCGTCCCGGGCTCCCAGTACTTCTTCGGCCGCCAGTGGACCTCGGTGTCGCTCACCCACGCCCAGGAGCCCCTGGACCTTCGGGGCGGTCTCGACCGACAGGTGCTTCTCGATGGTGGCGCGGTCGGTCACGGGTACGTCGAAGGTGACGATCACGGGCATGCCGACGCCGACGGTCTCGCCCTGGAGCGGGGCGATGCTGGGGTAGGTCTGCTCGTCGAGGGTCAGAGCGTCGGTGCGGAAGGTTCTCCGCTCCGTCGTCTCGATGCCTTCGCCGTCGACGGCTACGGACTGGAGTGTGTAGCGCACACCCGGCTCGAGGCGGCCGCTGGCGGTCCAGGTCGTCCCGTCCTCGGACAGGGCTCCTGCGAGGGGCTTCTTGCTCCGCCCGATGGTGGCCTGAACCTGCTCGAAGGTGCCGTCCTCGACGCTGAGCTCGACGACGGTGTCAACGGCCACGTTCTTCGCCTTGTCGGTGACGTTGGCAGAGATGGCGGCCTCGGAGGTCGGAGTGGTCTCGGTCGGTGCCGGAGTCTCCCCCGCCTCCGTCTCCGCGGAGACGTTGCTGGTCGAGGAGGTGCACCCGGTCACCACCAGCGCGAGGGCGGCGACGCCGGACAAGGCGGCGGCCCTCCGGCGCGCACCGAGGCGCGGCGACGAGGCGTGGCCGAATGTCATAGGGTCCCCCTCCCAGGTAAGAACTTGCCTCACAAGGGTAACAACGGTTGCTGTTTAGCATGAAAAAACAAGGAAGTGGCGGTCCTCATACGGACCGCCACTTCGCTGTCAGTCTCGTTTCGGTCGGGACAAGACCTGACCAACCGGGACCCGTCAGACCAGGCCCGGGTGGGCCTCAGTGAGCGTGCTCTCCGATGTAGTACTCGAAGATCCACCCGCTCAGCGCGATCGAGCCGAACCCGATGGCGATCACGAAGAGCCACCAGGCTCCCATCGCGATTCCGAACACCGCCACTGCAGCCGTGGCAGCGCACCACAACGGCCACCAGCTGTACGGCGGGAAGAAGCCCAGCTCGCCCGCACCGTCGGCCACCTCGGCGGTCTTGTTGTCCTCCGGGCGGATCTCCTTCATCCGCGAGGCGTGGAAGCCCAGGTAGAAGGTCACCAGGGTCGTCAGCAGCGCAGTCATGATCAGTGCCGCGGTGCCCGTCGGGTCATTGGCGATGAACCAGTACGCGGGGGCAACGACCGCGAAGAACGCAGCGTTGATTCCGAAGATCCAGGTCTCGACCCTCATCAGCGGCCATCCTCGTGCTTGTCGGTGTCGGGCGCGGCACTATCGACGTCGCCGTCGACCTGCCCCTCCAGATGCTCACGGCGTCCGGTCACAGCGGGGGCGTCCACCAGGTCAGACTCGTCGCGCAGGGCCTCGTTCTCGACCATCTCCAACGCGGCCACCTCCGGGTGGTGCAGGTCGAAGGCGGGCGACTCCGAACGGACCCGCGGCAGGCTGGCGAAGTTGTGCCGCGGCGGCGGCGAGGAGGTCGCCCACTCCAGCGACCGGCCCCAGCCCCACGGGTCGTCCACGCCGACCGGCGGGTTGGTGCGCGACTTGTAGACGTTCCACAGGAACGGCAGCGTCGAGGCGCCGAGCAGGAACGCGCCGATCGTGGACACCTGGTTCAGCGTGGTGAACCCGTCCTCGGCGAGGTAGTCGGCGTAGCGGCGGGGCATGCCCTCGACACCCAGCCAGTGCTGGACCAGGAAGGTGGTGTGGAAGCCGATGAACAGCAGCCAGAAGTGCACCTTGCCCAGCCGCTCGTCGAGCATCCGGCCGGTCATCTTCGGCCACCAGAAGTAGAACCCGGCGAACATCGCGAACACCACGGTGCCGAACACCACGTAGTGGAAGTGCGCCACCACGAAGTAGGAGTCCGAGACGTGGAAGTCCAGCGGCGGCGAGGCCAGGATGACCCCGGTCAGGCCACCGAACAGGAACGTCGTCAAGAACCCGATCGACCACAGCATCGGGGTGTCGAAGGACAGGGACCCGCCCCACATGGTGCCGATCCAGTTGAAGAACTTCACCCCCGTCGGCACCGCGATCAGGAACGTCATCCCGGAGAAGAACGGCAGGTCCACCGCGCCGGTCACGAACATGTGGTGCGCCCACACCGCGACGGACAGCGCCGCGATCGCGATCGTGGCGGCCACCAGGCCGACGTACCCGAAGATCGGCTTCCGGGAGAACACCGGCAGGATCTCGGTCACGATGCCGAAGAACGGCAGCGCGATGATGTAGACCTCCGGATGGCCGAAGAACCAGAACAGGTGCTGCCACAGGATCGGCCCGCCGTTGGCGGCATCGAAGACGTGGGCACCGAGTGAACGGTCTGCCTCCAGCATCAGCAGCGCACCGGCAAGGATCGGGAACGCGATCAGCACCAGCAGGCTGGTCACCAGGGTGTTCCACACGAAGATCGGCATCCGGAACATGGTCATGCCCGGTGCGCGCATCGTGATGATGGTGGTGATGAAGTTGACCGCACCGAGGATGGTGCCCAGGCCGGCGAGCCAGAGGCCCATGATCCACAGGTCACCGCCGACGCCCGGCGAGCGGACCTCGTTCGACAGCGGCGTGTAGGCGAACCAGCCGAAGTCGGCCGCGCCCTGCGGGGTCAGGAAGCCCGACGCCGCGATCAGGCCACCGAACACGAACAGCCAGTAGCTGAACATGTTCAGCCGCGGGAACGCCACGTCCGGGGCGCCGATCTGCAGCGGCATGATCACGTTCGCGAAGCCGAAGAACAGCGGGGTCGCGAAGAGCAGCAGCATGATCGTGCCGTGCATCGTGAACAGCTGGTTGTACAGCTCGTCGTTGACGACCTGCTGGCCCGGGAAGGCAAGCTCGGACCGGATGATCATCGCCATCAGGCCGCCGACCAGGAACCAGGCGAAGGACGTGCCGAGGTAGAGCTTTCCGATCAGCTTGTGGTCGGTGGTCGTCAGAACCCTGACCACCTGCTGCCCGAGAGGCTTCTTCGGCTCGGTGCGCTCATAGCCCCGTTCGGCCTGGAATGTCGCGCCGCTCACTGGCTGTCTCCTGTGGTGTCGTCCTGGGCCTGGTCCTCACGACCGGTCTGGGTCCTGGCATCGGCGCCACCCTCCGGGGAGCCGACGTTCCCCTGGTCCTGGAGGTCCTGCAGGTGCTGGTCGTACTCCTCGGGGCTCACGACCTCGACGTTGAACAGCATTCGCGAGTGGTAGACACCGCACAGCTCGGCGCACTTGCCGGCGTACAGGCCCTCCTTGGTCGGGGTGAACGAGAAGTGGTTGTCACGGCCGGGCACCACGTCCATCTTGAACAGGAACGCGGGCACCCAGAAGGAGTGGATCACGTCGGGCGAGGAGAGGTTGATCCGCACGCTCTCGCCTTCCGGCAGCACCAGCGTGGGGGCCTCGGCCGTCGTACCGGAGGTGTAGACGTTCTCACCGCCGACGGCGTCCTCGCCCTGGTAGTTGAACGTCCACGACCACTGCTGTCCGACGACGTTGATGGTGTGGTCGGCCTCGCCGTCCTCGGCGGAGGCGGAGGCCAGGACGTCGTTCTGCGTCTGGACCGTGAAGAAGAAGAACACGAGCACCATGACGATCGGCGCGATCGTGTAGAGGATCTCGATGGGGAGGTTGTAGCGCGTCTGGACCGGCACCTCGTCCTCGCTGCGACGACGGAACCGGAACACGGCGTACAGGATCAGGCCCCACACCAGGATTCCGACGAGCATGGCGGCAAGCCACGCACCCTTCCAGAGGTCGTCGATGAAGAAGGCCCGGTCCGTCGCCGGCTCCGGCATCGCCAGGCGCTTGATCTGATCCTGGTCTTCGCTTGAACACGCGCCCAACAGCAAAAGGCCTGCCGAGACGGCAGCCCATGTGCCTGCCCGGCGGGCACGCTTGGGGAGTTGCAGACCCACGAACGAGCCTCTCTCTCAAAAACGACGGTCGAGACCGAACATTACTACTGAGGCAACCGCCGTTGTTCGCTAGGTGGGCGGGTAGGTTTCCCGTTGTGACCAATTCGACGGGACGGCCCGCGGGGTACCTCGACTCCGCGTCGTCGGAGCCTCTGCATCCCGCCGCGCGTGAGGCGCTCGTGGCGGCGCTCGACACCGGGTTCGCGGACCCGCTGCGGCTCCACGGTCACGCACGGAACGCGCGACTGCTCCTCGACAACGCCAGAGAGGTCGTCGCCTCCTGCCTCCGGGTCCGGCCCGACGAGGTCTCGTTCACGTCCTCCGGCACGGCGGCGGTGCACTCCGGCGTACTCGGCCTGCTGCTGGGACGCACCCGGGTCAGCCCTCGATTGGTCCAGTCCGCGGTCGAGCACTCCGCCGTGCTCCAGGCGGGCGCCTGGCACGCCCGGCGGTTCGCGGGTACGTCGGACACGGTCCCCGTGGACTCGTCCGGCCGCGTGAGCCTCGAGGCGCTCGCCACCGCCCTGGACGCACCGACCGGCGTCGTCGCGGTGCAGTCGGCCAACCTCGAGGTAGGCACTCTCCAGCCGCTCGCCGAGGTCGCCGAGCTCGCCGCACGCCGCGACGTGCCCCTGTTCGTCGACTTCGCCGCGTCGGCGGGCCGGCTCGACCTGACGCCGGGCTGGTCGGCTGCCGCCGCCTCCGCGCACAAGTGGGGCGGCCCCGCGGGGGTGGGCGTGCTGCTCGTGCGCAAGGGGTCGCGGTGGCGGGCTCCCTTCCCCGCCGACGACCGGGTGGACCCGCGGGTCGCGGGCTTCGAGAACGTCCCCGCCGCTCTCGCGGCCGCCGCCGCCCTGCAGGCCGTGGTGGCCGAGCGGGACGCCGTCAACGCCCGGCAGCGAGAGCTCGTCGACCGGATCCGGGACCGGGTCGCCGCCACCGTCCCCGACGTCGAGGTGGTCGGCGACCCCGTGGACCGGCTCCCCCACCTCGTGACCTTCTCCTGCCTCTACGTCGACGGCGAGTCGCTGGTCACCGAGCTCGACCGGCTCGGCTTCGCGGTCGCTTCCGGGTCTGCGTGTACGGCGAGCGCCCTCACCCCTTCACACGTCCTCGAGGCGATGGGTGCGCTGACGCACGGCAACGTGCGGGTCTCGGTGGGGCGGGAGACGACCGACGCCGAGGTGGACCGGTTCCTCGAGGTGCTTCCGGGCGTCGTGCAGCGGCTACGGGAAGGCGCGGGTGTGCGATGAGCGCGGGTGTGCGATGAGCGTCGGGTGTTCGATGAGTATGGCGGCCGACCTCGAGCTCGACTGCCGAGGGCTGCGCTGCCCGTTGCCGGTCATCCGGCTCGCGAACGGCATCGGCGACGTGTCCGTAGGCCAGACCGTCGCGGTCGTGTCGACGGACGTCGCCGCGCGATCCGACGTACCGGCGTGGTGCCGGATGCGTGGGCATGAGTACGTCGGCGAGGACACCGCCGCGGACGGCGTACCGAGATATGTCGTACGCCGATCCCACTGACTCAGCCCGGCCGACAACCCAGCGACGACCGAGCCGTCAATCCGCGCACGACACGCCGCGAAAAGGCGGCCAAAACTGACGGGTCGGCGTCAGGGGCGAGGGGTGCGGACGTGCTGGGCGATCTCGGCGGCCGCGTCCTCACCGTAGGCGTCGGCGAACCGCTTGATGAACTCCGACTGGTGGAGGGTGTACTCCTGCGTGCCCACCTTCTCGACCACGTGGACCGCGAGCAGGCAGCCGAGCTGCGCGGCCCGCTCGAGGCTCAGTCCCCACACGAGTGCGCCGGTGAACCCGGCCCGGAACGCGTCACCGACACCTGTCGGCTCGACCTTCTCGATCTCGGGAACCGCGGGCACGAAGATGGTCTCCTCGCCCTGTTGCTCGACCCGGACGCCCTCCGCGCCGAGCGTGACCACCCGGGTTCCGACACGGGAGAGCACCTCGTCGGCGGACCAGCCGGTCTTCTTCTCGATGAGCGCGGACTCGTACTCGTTCGAGAACAGGATCGTGGCGCCGTCGATCAGCTGACGGATCAGGTCGCCGTCGCCGAACGCGAGCTGCTGGGAGGGGTCGGCGATGAACGGGTACCCGCGCTCACGGCACTCGTCGGTGTGCCGGAGCATCGCCTCGGGGTCGTTGGGGCCCACCAGCACGTAGTCGACGCCGCCGACCCGCTTCTCCACCGGCGCGAGCTCGATCTCGCGTGCCTCGCTCATCGCGCCCGGGTAGAAGGAGGCGAACTGCGCCATCGTCACGTCGTTGGTGCACACGAAGCGAGCCGTGTGCTTGGTCTCCGACACGTGCACCGAGTCGCAGTCGACGTTGTGCCGCTCCAGCCACGAGCGGTAGTCCAAGAAGTCCTCCCCCACGGCACCCACCAGGACCGGGCGCAGGCCCAGGTTGCCGAGGCCGAAGGAGATGTTCGCGGCGCACCCCCCACGCCGTACCTCGAGGTCGTCGACGAGGAACGAGACCGACAGCTTGTCGAGCTGGTCGACCACCAGGGAGTCGGAGAACTTGCCTCCGAACGACATCAGGTGGTCGGTCGCGATCGAACCGGTTATGAGCAGTGACACAGGGGTTCCTCGAAGGGCCGGCGACGTGGGTGTCCAGACACCGCAACACTACCGGTCGGTATCTCTACCGGGCGGTGAATGGGGGCCATACCGTGTTCGCATGACGTACCAGCGACTGGCGTACGACGACGCCTCCAACCTCAGCGAGATGACCAGCGACTGCCACGCAGTCGAGGAGGCCCTGCACCTGCCGAAGCGTCGTACCAAGGCCGAGAAGGCGGTGCGAGCGGCTGCGAAGCCGGCACCGAGCATTCTGTTCGAGGACTACCCGCGCGAGATCAAGAAGCCGACGATCGCGGTGAGCGACGCGGCTGCGCGTCTCGGGGCTGCCCTTCATCTGCACCTCGACTGACCCGACCCCGACCCGTGGTGTCTGAGCAGGGACGGGCCAGTCGACGGATGCATGTGGCCGATGCGTGATGCGGCCGTCAGCTCTGCCAGAGGCTGACAGTCAGCAACTGTGCTGACGCCCTTTAATCAACCAGACCCGTGTCTAGTCAGACAATGACGAGATCGGGTCATGCAAACCGGGCAAAGCAGGAGAAGCAGGCCCATCTCGCCTCGTGTTCCCGCTCACACGGACCGAGCCCTCAGCCTCCAAGGCCGGGGGCTCGGTCCATGTCCCAGGCCCGTGTCCCGGTCTCAGCGATGTCGGTGCCGCACCGCCGACAGGGAGCCCTTCCCGGAGATCGGCCCGGTCACCCAGATCCGGCCGTCCCCGACCTCGACCCCACCCGGCGCCTTGAGCTGCCCCGGCACCAGCTCGTGGCGCTCCCTGCCTCCAGGGCTGACCTCGAACAGGCTTCCGGTCTGGTCGGCGCCCTTCTCCCCGGCCGCCAGCCACCCGATCTTCGCCAGCTCCAGGACGTAGATCCTGCCGTGGTTGCCGGCCGCGAGGTCCACGATCGAGGTGAACCCGTCGGCGAACCGCGTGCACGGCCCGCGATCGGGATGCCGCGGGCGGCAGACGGCGTTCTCGGTTCCCGGCTTGATGCGCCACACCTGTGAGGTGCCCGGTGTCGCCGGGAACCCCCGTAGCTCGCCGACGTACCAGTAGCCGTCGTCGCCGATGGTCACCGACGTGGCCACGGCCTCGGACAGGATCCTCTTGTCCGTGCCGGGCTGCTTGACCCGACGCGGCCTGATCCGGGCCACGCTCGTGACGTCGCCGTCGTCGCTGACGCGCAGCAGCTCGTTCCCCTCGGCGTCCGCGACCAGGGCGCCGCCGCGGTCGAGGGCCGCGATCCCGAACGGGTTGCTGTGGTCACCGGCGTCCTCGTCGGCCTGGTCGTCCGGGTCCGGATGCTCCGCCTGGAACGCCGCCAGGTCGGCGATCCGCACCCATGCGCCACGGCGCTTCTTGAACACCGTCGCGGCCCCCTTGCCATCCGGCATCGCGCCGACAGTCACGGCGTAGGTGTCGCCGGACTCGTTGCGCGCGATCGCCGGCGCGAGGAACTGCTCCGGCACCGTCCCGAGGCTCCTGACGCGGCCGGGCCGTCTCGCGGAGTCCCTGACCCTGCTGATCGAGCCGTCGGCCTGGGAGAAGTAGACCCTCCCCCCGGCCACCGCGAGGCCGCGGGGCCCGTTCAGCTTCGTGACCACCTCATGCAGTTCCGTCCCCTTCCCGTGATCCGGTCTTGCCGTCGCCACCGGTGCTCCGACCACGAGCGCGGCGGTCGCAACGACCGCCGTAGCCGCTCGGGCCCTCTTCCTTCCCCAAGGTCGTGCAGCCATGTTTCGTCCCCCTCGGCGCTGCGTGAAACTGCTGAGAGCCGATCTGGCTCTCCACGCAAGCACCGCGCGACGACGACGGCAATGACGACATAGGGTCATCCGGCCGAGATGTCGGGACCCGTAGCCACGGCATCAGCACTGCGCACAGCGGGAACCACCCGGAAAGACGAGAAGCCCCCGCCTTGTCGGCGGGGGCTTCTCCCTTGGGATAACTCCGGTGGGCCCTGAGGCAGGACCAGGTGGCTCAGTGGAACGAGTCTCCACAGGCGCACGAGCCGGTGGCGTTCGGGTTGTCGATCGTGAAGCCCTGCTTCTCGATGGTGTCGACGAAGTCGATCACGGCTCCGTTGAGGTACGGCGAGCTCATCCGGTCGACGACCACGGCGACGCCGTTGAAGTCGGTGACGATGTCGCCGTCGAGGTTCCGCTCGTCGAAGAAGAGCTGGTAGCGCAGACCGGAGCAACCGCCCGGCTGCACGGCGATACGAAGCTGGAGGTCGTCGCGGCCTTCCTGCTCGAGGAGGCTCTTCACCTTCGAGGAGGCGGCGTCGCTGATGTTGATGCCGTCGGTGCGGACCTGCGACTCGGTGGTTTCGACCTGCTCGGTCATCGTTGCGGCTCCCAAAAACTGGACAGAGTGTTCTGCAGGCTTCAATGGTCGCACATCTCGCCGTATTCCCAAGAGTCCGGACCGAACAGAAGACCCCTGGCCCAGGTCCCGCCCGCGCCCGGCGCGCCTGGACCGGTCCTGGTCAGCGTGACCAGGTGCGCGCCGTCCGCTCCGCCAGCGCCGCCAGGCTGCCCGCCGGATCCGCGAAGCTGGCCTCCTCCCCGACGAGATCGACCGTGGAGTACGCCGACTCGACGCCCAGCGCCCTCATCTCGCGGGAGCCGATGAGCACCTTGCCGGCGAGGGCGATGCACGGCTGGAGCGCCGTGGCGGCCACCGCGGCGACGCCGTACGGCACCTTGCCCGACCGGGACTGGAAGTCGAACGCCCCCTCCCCCGTGATCACCAGGTCAGCCCGTCGCGCCTTCTCCTGGAGCCGCACGGCCTCCGCGACGATCTCGATGCCGGGTTCCCTCGTCGCGCCGAGCAGCAGAAGGGCGAAGCCCAGCCCGCCGGCGGCACCGGCGCCCTTGGCCAGGGCGACCTTCTTGTCGGTAGCCGACGCCAGGTTCTCCAAGGTGGCGTCGACGGCCTGCTTGCGCTCCTCGGCGACCCCCTTCTGCGGGCCGTACACGTTGGTCGCGCCGATCAGGCCGAGCAGGGGGTTGTCGACGTCGCTGGCGGCGACCAGGTCGATTCCGGCGGTCCTCCGCCTGGCCGGCTCGAGGTCCACGCTCCGCAGGTCCACCAGGCTGCTGGGGCCGCGGTCGAGCGCTCCTTCCGGCACCGCGGTGGCACCGAGCGCGGCAAGGAGTCCGGCACCGCCGTCGTTCGTCCCGGAGCCTCCGAGCCCGATCACCACCCGGGTCGCCCCCGCCTCGATCGCGGCCAGGACCATCTCTCCGACGCCGCGCGTCGACGCCCGCTCGGGGTCACGCTCACCCTCGGGCGTCAGGTGGATGCCGCACGCCTGGGCGCTCTCGACGTACGCCGTGCCCTCCGCCACGAGGACCGTCGCCGGGACGGGGTCGCCGTACGGCCCGGTCACGGTGACCGCGAGCAGCTCGCCGCCGAGCGAGGCGTGGAGCACGTCGCAGAAACCCGGGCCTCCGTCGGCCATCGGGACCAGGTCGAGCTCGTCGTCCGGTGCCCGGCGTCGCCATCCCGCGGCGATCGCCTCGGCCGCCTCGATCGCGGAGAGGGTTCCGGCGAACTTGTCAGGTGCGATGAGGACGCGCATGCGGGACATCCTGCCTTGCCGCCCTTTCGGCGACTCGGTCGGTAGGTTGGCGCGGTGGCTGCACCCGACTACTACGTGCGACCGATGCGCGCCGACGACGTGCCGGCCGTCGAGAGGCTGACCGCCGAGGGGTACTACGACCTCGACCTGCGGACCCACGTGCGCGGGTTGCCCGACCCCGAGATGCGTTCCGAGGCCAGGGCGGGGAACTGGCGACGCCGCATGGAGCACGTGCTCGAGCACGACGCGGGCGGCTGCTGGGTCGCCGAGGACGGCTCCGGCCTGGTCGGGGCCGCGGCTGCGATGAAGCGCGACCTGACCTGGATCCTGGCGGCGTACGTCGTGCGTCCCGGCCTGCAGGGACGGGGCGTCGGACGGCAGCTGCTCGACGCGTCGCTGTCGCACGGGAAGGGCTGCCTGCGTGGCATGGTGGCCGCCTCCGGCGACCCGAAGGCGGCGCGGCGCTACCGGCTCGCCGGGTTCACGCTGCACCCCTGGATGTTCTGCTGGGGCCGGGTGAGCCGCGACGTGCTCCCCGTGGTCGAGCGGGTCCGGGAGGGCTCGTCGTCGGACATCGACCAGATGAACTCGGTCGACCGCCAGGTGCGGGACTCCGCCCACGGCGTCGACCACGAGCTCCTGGCGTCGACGTACCGCCTCGTCGTCGTGGACCGCACGACCGGGTCGGGCTACGCGTACGTCGAACCCGGCGGCGGGCCGTACCTCCTCGCCGCCACGAACCGTCGTACGGCGACCGACCTGCTGTGGGAGACACTGGCGGCGTCCTCGCCGGACGAGCCGTGCACGATCGCGCACGTCTCGCCACAGAACGAGTGGGCGGTGGACGTCGGCCTGGAGGCGCGGATGGCGCTGCACACCGCCGGCTACCTCGCGCTGCGGCACATGAAGCCGCCGATGCCGTACCTGCCGAGCGGCTACTTCCTGTGACCTCGCGCACTCCGGTCGCAGGGCGTCGAGCCTGTCCGAGACAACCTTGTGCCCCTGTGAAAACATGTGGGTGTGACGACAACACACCTGCCCCTGCTGGTCCTCGGACACGACAAGGACCCCGACTCCGAGCGGGGAGTGGACTGCCCCGGCAGCCTGCCGCCGGCGTCCGACCCGAACCTCGTGGCCCGCGCCAAGGCGGCCAAGGAGGCCCTCGGTGAACGGGTCTTCGTGCTCGGGCACCACTACCAGCGCGACGAGGTGATCGAGTTCGCGGACGTCACCGGCGACTCCTTCAAGCTCGCCCGCGAGGCCGCGGCACGCCCGGAGGCGGAGTACATCGTCTTCTGCGGCGTGCACTTCATGGCCGAGTCGGCCGACATCCTCACCGCCGCGAACCAGAAGGTGGTCCTGCCCGACCTCGCGGCCGGCTGCTCGATGGCGGACATGGCGCGCCTGTCCCAGGTCGAGGACGCCTGGGACGCGATGGTGGAGGCCGGGGTCGCGGACACCGTCGTACCGGTCACCTACATGAACTCCTCTGCCGACATCAAGGCGTTCTGCGGCCGCAACGGCGGAGCCGTGTGTACGTCGTCCAACGCGCAGGTGGCCCTGGAATGGGCCTACGAGCAGCACGGCTCTGAGACGAAGGTCCTGTTCCTGCCCGACCAGCACCTCGGCCGCAACACCGCCGTACTCCAGCTCGGCCTGACGCTCGAGGACTGCGTGGTGTGGAACCCGCACCTGCCCAACGGCGGCCTGACCGTCGAGGAGCTGCAGGCCGCGAAGATGATCCTGTGGAAGGGCCACTGCTCCGTGCACGGCCGCTTCTCCGCCGAGGTGGTCGACGACCTGCGCGCGACGATCCCCGGGGTCAACATCCTCGTGCACCCCGAGTGCACGCACGAGGTCGTGACGAAGGCCGACCAGGTCGGGTCCACCGAGTTCATCATCAAGACCATCGAGGCCGCGCCGGCCGGATCGTCGTGGGCGATCGGCACCGAGCTCAACCTGGTCCAGCGGCTCGCCAACGCGCACCCCGACAAGAACATCGTGTTCCTCGACCGGACCGTCTGCTACTGCTCGACGATGAACCGGATCGACCTGCCGCACTTCGTGTGGGCGATGGAGAACCTCGTGGCCGGGAACCTGGTGAACGTGATCGAGGTGGACGAGGAGACGCAGGAGCAGGCGCTCGTCGCCCTGCAGCGGATGCTCGACCTGCCCGGGAAGTCCGCCAAGAAGGACTGACCCCTCGCGGACGTCATACGTTCCGGCGCCTCCGGCGACCGGAACGTATGACGTTGGCCTAGAGGCCCGGGGCGCCCCAGACCGGCATCCAGCGCTGGAGCTGGGGCTCGACCGGCAGGTCGCCCGTCACGAGGTCGCGGATCTGGAGCTCGAGGACGTTGTCCCGACGCTGGCCCTCGAGCGGCACGAAGGGGTAGAACGTGCCCTGCTTGTAGAGGTAGACCAGCCCGAGCCGGCGGCCGGCCGCGTCGGCGAACCCGACCAGGGAGCACAGCAGACCGGGTCCGAAGCCCTGCGCCTCGAGCGTGGTGTTGACGGCGTGCAGGTCGGTCACCAGCCCGGACATGTCGGCGGGGTCGTGACGCACGACCAGCCACGTGAAGCCGTACTGGTCGACGCTCTTCTCGACCTTCGGGCCCTCGTCGGCGTCGAGCAGTGCCACGACGTCGATCTGGGTCTGCGCGAACGCCGCACCCTCCGCCTGGCGGTAGCAGACCGACCCGACCCCGGTCGGCTGGAAACCCGCGGCGGTCTGCAGGGTGATCGCTGCGGTCGGCAGGGCGAAGAGCGTGTCGAGGTTGGCCTGGACGGGCTTGGTCCGGCCCATCAACGAGTCCCAGAAACCCACCGCGACGCCTACTGCCCCGGTCCGGGGCTGGGGAACCCACCGTCCATCGGCCGGCCGAGCTCGGCGGCGACCTTGGCGAGCTGGTTGAGCCGCTGCTCGAGCGAGGGGTGCGTCGCGGTGATCGTCTGCAGCGTCGCGCCGCTGATCGCCGGTGCGATGAAGAAGGCGTTCATGGACTTCGAGGCACGCAGGTCCTTGTTCGGGATGGCGGCGATCTCACCGGTGATCTTCTGCAGCGCCGAGGCGAGTGCCGACGGCTTCTGGGTGAGGAAGGCTCCGGCCCGGTCCGCGGAGAGCTCGCGGTAGCGCGAGAGCAACCGGATCAGCAGGAAGCTGATCGCGTAGACGACCAGGCTGACCAGGATCGCGATGAGCATGGGGATGGCGCTGTTGCTGTCGTTGTTGCGCCGCCCGCCGAGCATGCCGAACTGCGCGCCCCGGGTGGCCATCCCGGCGATGATCCCCGCTGAGGATGCCAGTGTCATGACCAGCACGTCGCGGTGCGCCACGTGGGACAGCTCGTGCGCCAGGACCCCCTCGAGCTCCTCGGACGTGAGCCGGTCGAGGATGCCGGTGGTGACGCACACGGCCGACCGTTCCGGGGAACGCCCGGTGGCGAAGGCGTTCGGCAGGTCGGTGTAGGAGATCGCCACCCGCGGCTTGGGCATGTCGGCCAGCGCGCAGAGCCGGTCGATCATGCCGTGCAGCTCGGGCGCCTCCTCGGGAGTCACCTCGCGTGCCCGCATCGCCTTGAGCGCCAGGGTGTCGGACTTGTACCACTGGAACCACGCGACGCCCAGGCCGATGAGCCCGATGAGGATCGCGTAGCCCGGGAACGCGTACATCAGCGCCACGACGAGCGCGACGAACAGACCCCCGAGAAGGAACATCACGAGGGTCATCCGGGCGGTGAGCCCGGTGTCCTTGATGAAGCGGGTGCGAGCCATCAGCCCGGGATCAACCCCTCGTCGGTGAGGAGTGCGCGCACTTCCTCCAGGGTGGCGTCGGCGGGCGGCAGGATCAGGTCGGAGTCCTGCAGCGAGTCGTCAGGCAACGGCGTGCCCCACTTGCGGACGTCGTCGAGGAGTGCGGCGAGCGTGTTCGAGAAGGTGACCTCGTCACCCTTCTCCACGGCAGCCTCGATCTCGTCGTCGAGCTTGTTCAGCTCGACGATGTGCTCCTCGGTCACGTCCCACTGGCCTTCGCCGAGAATGCGGACGATCATGCCTGCCCCTCCTCCTTCTTCGGCTCGGCCTGCAGCTCGGGCTGGGCGGTGGAGGTGCCGGACTCGATCGAGTTGGGGGCTCCGGCGCCGGAGCCCGCCTTGAGCGCGGCGAGCTCGGACTCCACGTCGGACTCCTTCGACATCGCGTCGAGCTCGCGGGCGATGTCGTCGCCACGGCCGACCGCGGTGACGTCCTCGAGGGCACCGGACGCGATCAGCTCGTCGACGGCGCCGGCCCGGGCCTGCATCTGCGCGGTCTTGTCCTCGGCGCGCTGGACGGCGAGACCGACGTCTCCCATCTCCTCGGAGATGCCGGAGAACGCCTCGTTGATACGCGTCTGGGCCTCGGCCGCGGTGTAGGTGGCCTTGATCGTCTCCTTCTTGGTGCGGAAAGCCTCGACCTTGGCCTGCAACCGCTGCGAGGCGAGGGTGAGCTTCTCCTCCTCACCCTGGAGCTGGGCGTGCTGCATCTTCAGGTCGCTGATCTGCCCGGTCAGCCCGGACTTTCGGGTCAGCGCCTCGCGGGCGAGGTCCTCCCGCCCCATCGACAGCGCCTTCTGCGCCTGGTCGGTGAGCTTCTGCGACTGCTGCTCGAGCTGGTTGACCTGGAGCTCCACCCGCTTGCGGGACGTGGCCACGTCCGCGACACCTCGGCGCACCTTGGTCAGCATCTCGATCTGACGCTGGTAGCTGTAGTCGAGCGTCTCCCGCGGGTCCTCGGCACGGTCGAGCGCCTTGTTGGCCTTGGATCGGAAGATCAGGCTGATGCGCTTCATGAGGCTCATGAGTCTGCGGGCCCCCTTCTGGTTCGTGGCTTCCCTGTGCTGTCCACCCTACGGTGCAACGGGCCACGGCGGCAGCAGGTTCCCGTGGGTAGGCTGGGAGCAACACACCCGCTCGAGCAGTCGAAGGCCTCCCTTGTTCCGTCGTACGAAACCCGAAGATTCCGGCACCACCCCAGCCCCCGTCACCAAGGAGGCTGGAAAGGGCCGACCCACCCCCAGTCGTCGCGAGGCCGAGGCGGCTGCCAAGGCGCGGGCCAAGGGTCCGGCGAACCGCAAGGAGGCGGCCAGGCTCCTGCGCGAGCGGCGAGCCCAGGACAACGCCCGGATGCGCCAGGGCATGAAGACCGGCGACGACCGCTACCTGCCCGCGCGTGACCAGGGCAAGGTGCGCAAGTTCGTCCGGGACCGCGTCGACTCGCGGCTGTGCATGGCGGAGTTCCTCCTGCCCCTGCTGCTGGTGATCATGGTCATGCAGTACTCCGGCAACCCCACGCTGGTCACGTTCAGCAGCGGCCTGTGGTCCGCGATGATCCTGCTGCTGATCGTCGACACACTGCTGCTGGTCTTCCGCCTCAAGCGGGAGATGAAGCAGCGCTTCCCGGACGAGTCGACCAAGGGCGCGGTGTTCTACGGGATCCTGCGCTCGATGCAGCTGCGCTTCCTGCGGATGCCGAAGCGCCAGGTCAAGCTCGGTCAGAAGCTGCCTGAGCGCTACTGACCGGCTCGTCGCGGCGGGCGCGCTCCTTCCTCCACGCAGGCAGGTAGAGCGGCGCCGCCACGGCGAGCACCGCACCTCCGACGTACATCGCGACGCTTGCCGACGTGCCGTCCGCCAGTGCGGTCAGCAGGATCAGGCCGACGGCACCGGCGGGCTGGGCCATCATCGAGTTGATCGAGATGACCGTGGTCCGCATCGGGCCCTCGACCTCGCGGTGGAGGAGCGTCATGTGCGCGGGGTTGGAGGCGCCGTGGACCGCGTAGCAGGCGAGGAACGCGGTCACCACACCCACGACACCGCCGAGCAGGCCCATCAGTACGACGGCGACGCCCTGCAGCACGCGGAGCAGGGCGGCGGTCGACGCGATCCCCAGGCGCCGGCCGAGCCACGGCGCACAGGCTGCTCCGGCCGCTGACGCGAGCCAGGCGGCGGAGCCGGCCGGACCGGTGATGACCGCGGCCTGCTCGGGGGCGTCGACGATGTCGGTGAGCCGGATCGGCAGCAGGCTCTCGTACGTCATCGACCCGAAACCCCAGAACACCTCGACCACGACGATCGCGAGCAGGACCCGGGAGTGACGCAGCAGCCGCAAGCCGCTCGCGATCATGGCGGGCGCCTCCAGCGCGGCCCGGACGGCGGCGCCCGAGCCGGCCGCCGGCCTCACCTCGGTCATCAGGACGGCGACGCCGGCAAGCGCGACCACCTGGACGACCAGTGAGGCGAGCACCGGGAGGGCGAGCGCTTCGACGCCACCGAGGTCGCCGAGCGCGATCAGGCCGGCGCTCACCAGCGCTCCCGCGGAGATCGTGACGCCGAGGGTGACGCCGGCACCGCTGAGGCCACGCTCGATCCGTGCCTCGGGGTCGGCCTCGAGGCTGGCGTCGACGTACCACGCTTCGAGGGGCCCGCTGTCGAGTGCCCGGTAGACACCCTGGAGCGCGTAGGCCACCGCGAACGCCGCCATGTCCTGCGCCAGCAGGACCAGCGTGACCGAGGCGATGCCCACCACCCCGGCCATGAGCAGGACGCGACGACGCCCGAGCGCGTCGGCCAGTCCGCCGGTGGGCAGCTCCAGGCCGAGTACGACGAACCCCTGCAGCGAGGCCGCGAGCCCGATCTGGCTGAGGGTCAGGCCACGGTCGAGTGGCAGAAGCACGATCACCGGGATCAGCAGGCCGACCGGGAGCCAGCGGAGGCCGGTGAGGACCAGGAACCTCCGGTGCACCGCCGACTGGGTCAGCGCGGGGCTCATCGGACACCTCCCTTGAGGTGCACCAGCTCGGGCACGGCGTGGACGTAGTACCGGACCCTCTTGGCGTCCTCGCCGCCCGCGCTCTCGCCCGCGGCCCGGTAGCGCTCGATGACCTGCTGGATCTCCCTCTCCATCTCCCGCAAGGCAGAGGGGCTGAGCCGAAGCGGGTAGTCGGACGCGTCCGCGGCGTCACGCCACTCCATCGGCCAGTCGGATGCTTCCGCGGTCCATGCCTGGACGTGCTCGACGAACCGCCGGAGGTGCTCCGCCTCGAGCCACTCCCTGGCGGCCTCCGCGTCGGGCTCTCCGGCGAAGTCGCTGGGCGACCAGGAGTGCACGTCCTGCGCCGCCCCCCACCAGCGCTCCCGGCCGGTGCCCTCGCCGGTCTCCTCGACCAGGCCGACCTCCGCGAGCTTGCGCAGGTGGTAGCTGGTCGCCCCGGTGTTCGTGTCGAGAGCCTTGGCCAGCGCCGTGGCCGTGGCAGGGCCCTCGAGCCGCAGCAGGCCCAGAAGCCTCGTCCGCAACGGATGAGCCAGAACCCGGATCGCCTCGGCGTCGATGCGGATTCTCCTGAGGGGAGGGTCGGAGTCGTTCATAGGTTGCACAATATCTATGCACATGTTTTGTGCATAGATATTGTGCAGGGATTTTGCCTGCACCTACCTCGATGAACCTGCACTGCCCATGGCATGCACGCCACGGGAAGTGAAGGTTCGGCCACATACCTTGGGGAAACACCAGCCGGAAGGGCTACGCCGGGCGCTGAACGGGTCAGTCGCCGGCGAGCCGCTCCTCGACGCGCTCCACCTTCGCCCTCAGCTGCCCGGTGAAGCCCGGCCGGATGTCGGCCTTCAGCACGAGCCCGACCCGGGGAGACTTCGCGGCGACCACGTCGACGGCCCGCTTGACCACCGCCATCACCTCGTCCCACTCCCCCTCGACGTTGGTGAACATGGCATTGGTCTCGCAGGGCAGACCCGAGTCGCGTACGACGCGGATGGCCTCGGCGACTGCTTCGCTGACGCCACCGGAGTCGTCCCCCGCGGCAGGGCTGATGCTGAATGCGACGATCATGGGCACACGGTAGACCGCAGCGAGGCCTGCCGGCCGCGGGACGTCATCCGCTCTGGTCGCGGTCGCAGCCGGGAAGGATGACGTTGCGGGCACGGGCTAGGGTCAAAAGCATGGAAACTCGCAATCTTGGAGCAAGCGGTCTCAAGATCTCGGAGATCGCGTACGGGAACTGGCTCACGCACGGCTCGCAGGTCGAGGAGGACGCCGCGCTGGCGTGTGTCCGGCAGGCGCTCGAGGAGGGCATCACCACCTTCGACACCGCCGACGTCTACGCCAACACGGCCGCCGAGACCGTCCTCGGCAAGGCGCTGAAGGGCGAGCGGCGCGAAGGGCTGGAGATCTTCACCAAGGTGTACTGGCCGACCGGGCCCGGCAAGCACAACGACCACGGCCTGTCGCGCAAGCACATCATGGAGTCGGTCAACGGGTCCTTGAAGCGCCTGGGCACCGAGTACGTCGACCTCTACCAGGCGCACCGGTTCGACTACGAGACGCCGCTCGAGGAGACCATGGAGGCCTTCGCCGACGTGGTCCGCCAGGGCAAGGCGCACTACATCGGGGTGTCGGAGTGGACCGCCGACGAGATCCGCCGCGGCCACGCGCTGGCCCGTGAGCTGCGGATCCCCTTCGTGTCGAACCAGCCGCAGTACAACATGATCTGGCGCGTCATCGAGACCGAGGTCGTGCCGGCGAGCGAGGAGCTCGGCATCGGTCAGATCGTCTGGTCCCCCATCGCGCAGGGCGCGCTCACCGGGAAGTACAAGCCCGGCGAGGCGCACCCGGCCGGGTCGCGTGCCACCGACGACAAGGGCGGCGCGGACATGATCTCGCGGTGGATGAACGACGACGTGCTGACCCGCGTCCAGAACCTCAAGCCGATCGCCGACGAGGCCGGGCTCTCCCTCGCCCAGCTCGCGGTCGCCTGGGTGCTGCAGAACAGCAACGTGTCCGCGGCGATCATCGGGGCCTCCCGCCCGGAGCAGGTCACCGAGAACGTCAAGGCCGCAGGCGTGCGGCTCGAGACCTCCGTGATGAAGCAGATCGACGAGGTCCTCGACGGGGTCATCGAGCGCGACCCGGCGGAGACGAAGTCACCGGAGCGGCGCAACTTCGGCTGAACCGGCGTACGACGAATCGCCGGTGACCCGCCCCGCAGGAAGGGTGGGCACCGGCGATCGCCGTCTCTCACGGCCTGCAGGTCAGGCCGCCACCATCCCGTGCGGGTCGATGACGTACTTGCGGGCCGCGCCCTTGTCGAACTCCTGGTACCCCTTCGGCGCGTCGTCGAGGCCGATCGTGGTCGCGTTGACGGCCTTCGCGATCTGCGCCCGGTCGCTGAGGATCAGGTTCATCAGCTGGCGGTTGTACTTCTTCACCGGGCACTGGCCGGTCGCGAACGAGTGCGACTTCGCCCAGCCCAGGCCGAGCTTGACGCCGATCTGGCCCACCTTGGCGTTCTCGTCGACGCCGCCGGGGTCACCGGTGACGTAGAGGCCGGGGATGCCCAGCGCGGCGCCCGCACGGGCCAGGGTCATCATGTCGTTGAGCACCGTCGCCGGCGCCTCCGACGCACCCTCGCCGTGGCCACGCGCCTCGAACCCGACCGCGTCGACGGCGGCGTCGACCTCGGGCTCACCGACGATCTGCTCGATCATGTCCGTCAGCTCGTTGCCCGAGCTCAGGTCGACCGTCTCGCACCCGAAGCTCTTCGCCTGCTGGAGCCGCTCGGCGTTCATGTCGCCGACGATGACGACCGAGGCACCCAGCAGCTGCGCCGAGTACGCCGCGGCGAGTCCGACCGGTCCTGCCCCGGCGACGTAGACCGTGGACCCCGTGGTGACACCGGCCGTGTAGGCGCCGTGGTAGCCCGTCGGGAAGATGTCCGAGAGCATCGTCAGGTCGAGGATCTTCTCCAGGGCATGGTCTCGGTCCGGGAACCTGAGCAGGTTGAAGTCGGCGAACGGCACCATGACGTACTCCGCCTGGCCGCCGAGCCAGCCGCCCATGTCGACGTACCCGTACGCCGCGCCGGCGCGTGCCGGGTTCACGTTGAGACAGACGCCGGTCTTGCCCTCGTTGCACATGCGGCAGCGGCCGCAGGCGATGTTGAACGGCACCGAGCAGATGTCGCCCTCCTTCACGAAGAGCACGTCGTCGCCCACCTCGACCACCTCCCCGGTGATCTCATGACCCAGTGTCTGGCCGACCGGGGCCGTCGTCCGGCCGCGCACCATGTGCTGGTCGCTGCCGCAGATGTTGGTGGTGACCAGCTTGAGGATCGCGGCGTGCGGTGCTTTTCGCTTCAGACCCAGCCCGTCGACGACGTCCTGGGGCAGCTCGAGCTTCGGGTAGTCGACCGACTCGACCGCCACCTCTCCCGGCCCCTTGTAGACGACTACGCGGTTTCCTGTCATGACGTGCTCCTTTCCTTTGCTGGTGCAGGCGTGTAGGGCTCCTCGAGCGCGGTCTCTTCGGCCTCGGGCCTCCCGGCCGCACGCGTCTGGGCGACGACGTCGTAGACGAGCACGGCCGCGACTGCCCCGACGAGCGGTCCCAGCCAGTACAGGGCGAGCTGGGACCACGGCACGCTCTCCCCGAAGAGCGCCAGCGTGATGTAGGGGCCCATGGTGCGGGCCGGGTTGAGCGAGCCGCCGGTCTGCGGGGCGATCAGCAGGATCGCTGCGGCGACGGCGAGCCCGATCATCAGTCCGGCCCAGCCGAGCGGCGCCCGCGAGTCGACGGCCAGCGCCATCACCGCGAACAGCAGCACGAACGTGCCCAGAGCCTCCGCGACCATCCCCTGCCAGTACGGCACCCCGTCGCTGAGCACGGTCGCCCCCAGGCCCAGGTCGGTGGCCTCGGTCCCGAACATCGACACGATGAGCAGGGCTCCCGCGAACGCTCCGAGCACCTGGGCTACGACGTAGGGAACGACCTCGCGCCACGGGAAGCGTCTGCTCGAGGCCAGTGCGAGCGTGACGACGGGGTTGATATGTGCGCCGGACACCGGCCCGAACCCGTAGACCACGACGGCGACCACGATCGCGAAGGCCAGGGAGACGAAGCCGAGCCCTGCGTAGGTGATCTCGCCGCCGCCGGCTCGCAGCGCGGCGACGACCGATCCTGCTCCCACGAGAACGAGCAGTGCGGTGCCTAGAGCCTCAGCGGCGACACGGTGGGACAACGTCGGTGCCATGGCGAACACTCCCCCGTCGACTGGATCCGAGAACGGTCCTCGTGCTTCGGGGACAGTGCCCGGTGATCCCTGTCACATGCGCCCGTCCTGCGCACTCGTTCGCGGCCAGCACTCACTCCGGCGCGGAGGTCGCTCCCTATGCGTAGGTTCTCCCCCTGCTGCGCACCCAGAGCGCGAGCAGCGGGTCGACGTACCTCCAGGGCCCGGTGTCCCCGTCCCGGGTGACGTGCTGCCCCTCCCTCCCGAGCTCGCGCAGCGCGCTCTGGAGGGTCGCCCTCGACGATCCCAGCCTGCGCGCCGTGGTCGTCCCGGTCGGCGAGTCGCCGTCCGCCAGGGCCGCGAGCACCGCCTTCTTGCCGCTCGACATCACGTCCCACACGGCCTGGTGCGCCTCGTTCGTCATGGACAGGGCCCGGCGTACGACGGCGTCGGCCAGGGCGATCCCCTCGACCGAGCCGCCTTCGGGCAGCGTCGTCCCGGCGAGGGTGCGGGCCGACAGCTCGCGGTGCAGGAGGTGGGCAAGAAGCATGGTGCGCTGCGGGTGGCCGGCGGCCGTGGCAACCAGGGGCGACAGCGCGCCGACCGGGTCCTCGTCGAGCTCCGCAAACCTCTCGGCCAGCTCGACCAGCACCTCGTCGAGTGGCAGCGGTCCGAGCTCGAGCGGCTCCGCCTGTCCGTAGAGCGGTCGCTCCCGGTCGCTGAACAGCTTGCGCATCAGCGACGGCTGCGACCCGGCGTACACGTAGACGGCGGCGTCCGCGTGGTACTGGACGTGCGAGCGCAGCAGCCCGTCGAGCGACGGCCCGGCGGTGAGCAGGTCCTGGAACTCGTCGAAGACGACCAGGGTCGGGATGCCGTCACGCTCGAACAGGTTGAGCGGCAGGTCGAGCAGCTCGGCAGCCGCGGTCTGGGTCGCCTCGGGGGACGGCACGTTCGACCGCGGCCCGAGGCTGATGCCGGGTCCGGCGGCGGTCAGGGACAGGCCCAGGCGTGCGCCCAGCGAGTCCAGGTGCCCGCGGAGCCGGTTGTCGCGAAGTCGGGAGTACGACGAGGCGATCCGCACGCAGACCTCGGCCAGGGAGGTGACGCCGTACATGTCCACGTGCACGGTGCGCCAGCCCGCCCCGCGAAGGCCTGCGGCGTGCGCCAGGAGCAGCGAGGTCTTGCCGAACCGGCGCGGACCGGCGAGCCGGACGTGCGTCCGCTCCGCCGCGGCCTGGCTGAGCCGGAGCAGCTCGGTGCGACGGTCGATCATGGCGTCGGGCGCGATGGGTGTCTCGAACGGGAACGGGCGCAGAACCGTGGGTGCCACCATGCCCGTCAACCTAGGCCCTCAGTATGGCCGATGCAATACGACACGACGCCAGGAACCAATACACCCTTCGCCGACCCGGCTCATACGCTTCCCAAAACCCCGCCGACCCCGCTGAAACGCTGCGCGGGAACCGCGGGACGGCCGACTCAACACCGCGGGACGGCCGACTCAACACCCCGGGAGGGCCGACTCAACGGGTCAGGCGTCGGCGTGAAGGCTCATCGGGCCGTAGACCCTGCGCTCCCCCTCGAACAAGGTGACGCCGTCCACGCCGCCCTCGAGCAGGTCGCGCCACACCTCGCCGACCCACGACTCCGCGTCGCTCTGCGACGGGAAGCGCTGGACGCCCACTCCGTCGACCGCGACCTCCTTGCCCGATGCGTCCTCGAGCCGCCACCACCACGCCTCGGAGGAGCTGGACGGGGTCTCGACGGTGAAGGTGTTCGACGGTTCGAGCGAGTTGGTCATGTGTCGAGCGTAACGTCGCGAATCCGTGAGACCCCTTTGACGCCCCACGCCCGCCGTGGGACGGTCTATCCAATCAACTGCAGCAGCCTGGGAAAGCCGGTCCGAAGCCGGCGCTGACCCGCAACCGTAGGCCGAGACTCTCTCGACGAGCCGGAACACCAGGTAACTGCAGCGGCTCCCAACATCCGTCGAGGTCTACGGGACGGAGCCGGATCATGGCCCCGAACGCATCGCGGAGCCGAGCGGTCCGGTCTCGTCTGGTGAACCGCCGCACAAGAAAGGGCCATCGTGGCCGTGTCATCACTCCGCCGAACCGTCGGCGCGCTCTTCTCCCTCCTCCTCGCAAGCCTTGTCGTCACCGGTCTCGCCGGCACCGCGCACGCCGAGGACGGCTACGAGTACTGGAACTACTTCCACGCCCAGGACGGCGCCTGGCAGTTCTCCGACAAGGGACCTGCCCAGGTCAAGCCCGAAGACGGCAGCGTCGAGGGCTTCCGCTACGGCGTCTCAACCGTCTCGCAGGGCATCGAGCCACGCGCGGATCTCGCCGAGGTCGACTTCGACGCCGTGTGCGAGGGCGTGAAGGCCGGTGACGGCGAGAAGCGGGTCGCCGTCGTGCTCGACTTCGGCACCGTCACCGGACACGGCACGCCGCCCGCCGCGCGGGGCGAGTGCGCTGTCGTCGCCGACAACGCGACCGCGCAGGTGGTGCTCGACGAGGTCGCCGACGTGCGGGTCGAGGGCGGGATGACCTGTGGCATCGACGGCTACCCCGCCACGGGCTGCGGCGAGCCGGTCAAGGACGCGACCGTCGCCACCGACGAGCAGCCCGTCGCCTTCGACCTGCCGTCCGACAGCGCCGACACCGACGCCGCATCGTCCGAGTCCGCCGACCAGGACAGCTCGATGCTCGCGCCGCTCCTGGGCGTGGGCGTCGTCGTCGTGCTCATCGCGGCCGGAGGGCTGTTCCTCAGCCGCCGCAACAGGACCGCCTGAGAAGACCACGCCGGTGCGCCCGCAGAACCTCGTCACCTTCCCCCGGATGCTGCATCCAGGGGCCTGGTGGCTGTGGGCGCTCGGCCTGGCCGCGGCCGCGAGCCGCACCCAGAACCCGGTCCCGCTGCTGCTGATCCTCGCCGTCACCGGTTTCGTGGTGGCGGCCCGCAGGAGCAACGCTCCGTGGGCCAGGTCCTACGGCGCCTTCCTCAAGCTGGCGCTGGTGGTGATCGCGATCAGGATCGTCTTCCAGGCGGTGCTCTCCACGGACTCGCAGGGCCCGACCGTGCTGGTCACCCTCCCCGAGGTCCCGCTCCCGGGCAGCACCGGCCTCAAGCTCGGCGGCGTCATCAGCCTCGAGGCGATCCTCCGCGCCTTCTACGAGGGCCTGCAGCTCGCGACGATCCTGTGCTGCATCGGCGCTGCGAACTCCCTCGGCAGCGCGCGCCGGCTGCTCCGCTCCGTGCCGGGAGCGCTCTACGAGATCGGGGTGGCCGTCGTCATCGCCCTCACCTTCGCCCCGCAGCTGGTCTCCGACGCCGCCCGCGTCCGTGCGGCGCACCGCCTCCGGGGGCAGAGCGGCGGCCGCATCGCAAGCCTCAAGCGGCTGGCGATGCCGGTGCTCGAAGGGGCGCTCGAACGCTCCGTCGAGCTGGCCGCCGCGATGGACTCCCGCGGCTACGGGCGTACGACGGACGCCGGGCGGGTCTCGAGAAGGGTCACCGGCACCCTCCTGTTCGGCGGGCTGTTCGGCGTGTGCATCGGGGTCTACGGCCTCCTGTCGGGCACCAGCGGGGACTGGCTCGGCCTGCCCATGCTGGTGGTCGGCTGCGCCCTGGCAGGGCTCGGCATGTCCTTCGGGGGACGGCGTACCGGGCGCACGAAGTACCGCCCCGACCCGTGGGCGCTGCCGGAGTGGCTGGTCGCGGGCTGCGGCATCGTGGCCGCGGTGTGCATGTTCGTGACCGTGGAGACCGACCCGGCCTCGCTGTTCCTGGCCAGCGTCACGCAGGTCCCGCCGGTCCCGCTCCTGGCCACGGTCGGCATCCTGGTGGCCATGCTGCCCGCAGTGCTCGCACCCCCGCTGCCGCGCACCTCGCCTGCCGTGACCGCCGACCCTGAGCGGGTGGAGGTGGCCGCATGATCGAGTTCGACGACGTCACCATCACCTTCGCCGACGCCCCCGCTCCCGTGCTGCGCGGAGTCGACCTCACCATCCCCGAGGGCGAGCTGTGCCTGGTGATCGGCCGCACCGGCTCGGGCAAGAGCACGCTGCTGCGCGCCGTCAACGGGCTGGTCCCGCACTTCTCGGGCGGCACCCTCGCCGGACGCGTCGTCGTCGACGGACGCGACACCCGCGACCACCGGCCCCGCGATCTCGCCGAGGTCGTCGGGTTCGTCGGCCAGGACCCGCTCTCGGGGTTCGTCACCGACACCGTCGAGGACGAGCTCGCCTACGGCATGGAGTCGCTCGGCCTACCCCCGGACGTCATGCGCAAGCGGGTCGAGGAGACGCTCGACCTGCTCGGCCTCGCCGACCTGAGGAGCCGTCCGCTCACCGACCTGTCCGGTGGCCAGCAGCAGCGGGCCGCCATCGGGTCGGTGCTCACGACACACCCCCGGATCCTGGTGCTCGACGAGCCGACGTCGGCGCTCGACCCCCTCGCGGCCGAGGAGGTCCTGGCGACCCTGCAGCGCCTGGTGCACGACCTCGGCCTGACCGTCGTACTCGCCGAGCACCGGCTCGAGCGCGTCGTGCAGTACGCCGACCGCGTCGTACTCGTGCCGGGCAACGGCGAACCGGTCCGCGCAGGCACGCCCGACGAGATCCTGAAGGACTCCCCCATCGCGCCGCCCGTCGTGGAGCTCGGCCGGGTCGCCGGCTGGCAGCCGCTCCCCCTGACCGTGCGGGACGCCCGGCGCAGCGCGGCGCCGCTCCGCAAGCGGCTCGCGGAGCTCGACGCGCCGGCACACGGCCCCGTGAACGGGTCTGCCAACGGCGCCGTGTCGGCACCGACGACGGTCGCGACGCTCGAGCATCTCGTCGCCGGCTACGGCCAGGTTCCCGTGCTGAAGGGGGTCTCGGCGACCCTTTCCGGTGGCGAGACCGTCGCGTTGATGGGCCGCAACGGCGCCGGCAAGTCGACGCTGATGAAGACCCTCGTCGGGATGCGCAGGCCCATGAGCGGACGGGTCGAGGTCTCGGGCCACGCCCCCGCCTCGCTGAAGCCGGCCCAGCTGCTGCGGCACGTCGGCCTGGTGCCGCAGGTCCCTGCCGACCTGCTCTACGAGTCCACCGTCGGCCGGGAGTGCGCACAGGCCGACCGGGACGCGGCGGTTGCGGCGGGCACCACTCTCGCCGTGTTCGAACGGCTCTCTCCCGGCGTGCCGGTCGACCAGCACCCCCGCGACCTCTCCGAGGGCCAGCGGCTGACGCTTGCGCTGGCGATCGTGATCGCCGCCAAGCCCCCGTTGGTGCTGCTCGACGAGCCGACCCGCGGCCTGGACTACACGGCGAAGCACCGGCTCGTGGAGATCCTTCGCGGTCTCGCATCCGAAGGGCACGGGGTCATGCTCGCGACCCACGACGTCGAGCTGGTCGCGGAGGTCGCCTCCCGCGTGGTCGTGATCGCCGACGGCGAGGTCGTCGCGGACGGGCCCACGTCGGACGTGGTCGTCTCCTCCCCCGCGTTCGCGCCGCAGGTGGCGAAGATCCTCGCGCCCCAGTCCTGGCTCACCCCGACCGACGTCGCGGTCGCGCTGGCCTCCGTCACCACGGTGGGCCGGTCATGAGCAGGGTCGACCTCATCCCGATGCGGGGCCGCTCGGGCCTGGCGCTCGCCCTGGTTTCCGCGGTGGGGCTGGTCGCCTTCGGCTGGCCGTTCCTCACCGAGCACGGCACCGCCCTCGACAGCTCCCATTCCGGCGACGCGCCGATCGTCTTCATCGCGATCCTGCCGTTGCTCGCCGCCATCGTGCTGGCCGAGCTGACCTCGGGAGGGATGGACGCGAAGGCCGTGGCCATGCTGGGCATGCTCTCCGCCGTCGGGGGTGCGCTGCGGGCCCTCGGTCCCGGCACCGCGGGACTGGAGCCGAGCTTCGCGGTGATCATCCTCGGCGGCCGGGTGTTCGGCCGCGGCTTCGGCTTCGTCCTCGGAGCGACGACCATCTTCAGCGGCGCGCTGATCACCGGAGGCGTCGGCCCGTGGCTGCCGTTCCAGATGATGGCGGCCGGCTGGGTGGGCTTCTTCGCAGGCAGCCTTCCGCCGGTCCGAGGCCGTTCGGAGGTGCTTGTGGTCGCGTCGTACGCCTTCGTCTCCGGCCTCGCGTTCGGGCTCGTGATGAACCTGTGGTTCTGGCCGTTCGCCTCCTACGGGCCCGAGGTCTCCTTCGCCCCCGGCGACCCGTTCTCGGCGAACGCGAGCCGCTACGGCGTCTTCTACCTCACCACGTCACTCGCGTGGGACCTCGGCCGCTCGGTCCTGTCCTTCCTGCTGATCCTGTTCGCCGGCGCCTCGCTGCTCCGGGCGCTACGTCGGGCGTCGCGCCGGGCCGCGTTCGACGCGCCCGTGGTGTTCGAGCGCTGATGGACGTCGTCGTTCTCGGCACCGGGTCGGCCGACGGCTGGCCGAACCCCTTCTGTGCCTGCGCGTCGTGTACGACGGAACGCGCGGCCGGACGGCTGCGTGGCCAGACGTCGTTGCTGGTCGACGGGACGATGCTCCTCGACTGCGGGCCGGAGACGCCACGAGCCGCCGAGCGCGCCGGGGTCGACCTGACCCGGCTGCGGCACGTGCTGATCACGCACCAGCACCCCGACCACTGCTCCCCCGCGTTCCTGCTGTTCCGGTCGTGGGTCTCTGGGTCCGGGGCCGGTGACATCCCGCTCGACGTGGTCGGGCCCGCCGAGGTCATCGAGGCCTGCCGGATGTGGGTGGCCCCCGAGTCGCCGGTGAACTTCGTGGCCGTCTCCGCCGGCGACAGGGTCCGACTGTCGTCGTACGACGTCTCCGTGCTCCCCGCCAGACACGGCAGCGAGGGGTCCTCGGTGCTGTACGACGTGCGCTCGGCGACCGGGCGGATCCTCTACGCCACCGACACCGGCCCGCTTCCGGCGGCGACGGTGGACGCCGTGCGGGGCGCAGGCTTCGACCGGGTGTTTCTCGAGGAGACCTTCGGCGACTTCGTCGACCACGGGACCGACCACCTCGACCTGAGGACCTTCCCCGAGCAGCTGCGGCGCTTGCGCGACGTCGAGGCGGTCACCGGCCGCACCGACGTCGTCGCCGTCCACCTGTCCCACCACAACCCACCCACCGGCGAGCTGAACCGGAGACTGGCGGCCTGGGGCGCGCGGACCGTCGACGACGCGAGCAGCCTGCCCGACCTCCCCGCGCCGGTCGAGACCCGACCCCTCCCGCCGACCCGTCACTTTGGGCCTCACGACACGCGTGTCCCGGGGTCGAAAGTGACGGGTCGGCGGACGCTGGTGATCGGCGGGGCACGATCCGGCAAGTCCAGGGAGGCCGAACGGCTGCTCGCGGCCGCGGCCGACGTCACCTACGTCGCGACCGCCTACCCGGCGGCTGACGACGCGGTCGTGGACGACCGGGAGTGGGCAGAGCGAGTACGCCGACACCGCAGTGAACGGCCCGGGCACTGGCGCACCGTGGAGACGCTCGACCTGGTCGGCCTGCTGGGTCGGGACGGCGGTCCACTGCTCGTCGACTGCCTCACCCTGTGGTTGACGCGCGTGATGGACGCGCACGACGCCTGGGACGACGCGGTGTGGGCGAGCACAGGCGAGAAGGCGGTGCAGCGCGAGATCGACGACCTCGTCTCCGCGTGGCGCCTCACGACCCGGCGCGTGGTCGCCGTGACGAACGAGGTCGGCCAGGGCGTCGTGCCCGACACCGTCTCGGGCCGTAGGTTCCGTGACCTCATGGGCAGGCTGAACTCCGTGCTGGCCGCCGAGACGGAGGACGTGCGCTGGTGCGTCGCTGGACGGGTCACTGCCCTGTGAACGGCCCTGTGAACGGCCCTGTGAACGGCCCTGGGAGCGGCTCGGTCGCGGACGGGGTCCGCCTCGCGGTGGGCACCCTGACGGTGCTCCCGGTGCGGCCGCCGCGGGTCCTGGACCGGCGAACCGCCTCGTGGGCGATGACCCTCGCCCCTCTCGTGGGCGCGTTGATCGCCGTGCCATCGGCGCTGGTGCTGAGCGGTTTCGGCGAGAGGGCGCCGCTCGTGGCGGCCACGATCGCGATCGCGCTGCTGGCGTTTCTCACCCGCGCGATGCACCTCGACGGGCTGGCCGACACCGCGGACGGCCTCGGCTCCGGCCGGCCTGGCGTCGAGGCGCTGGCCATCATGCGGAAGGGCGACATCGGCCCGTTCGGTGTCGTGACCCTCGTCCTCGTCCTGATGGTCCAGGTGGTGGCACTGGCGCAGCTGGTGACCGACGGCCAGACCTCGTTCGCGCTTGTGCTCGCTCTCGTGGTGAGCCGACTGATCCTGCCGCTGCTCTGCGTCAAAGGGATCCCAGCAGCCCGCACGGACGGCCTCGGCCACGTGGTCGTCGGATCGGTGGGGCGCGGCCAGGCGGTTCTCGCAACCGGGCTGGCAGGTGCGGTTCTGTGGGGACTCGCTGCCCTGCCCCCCGGGCAGGACGCATCGCCGTGGCCGGTCGCGGCCCTCGCGGTCCTCGTGGCACTGGCTGCCGGCGCGGCGCTGTGCTGGTGGGCGGTGCGGCGTCTCGGGGGTGTCACCGGAGACGTGCTCGGCGCCTGCGTCGAGGCGACATTCACGGCGGCGCTCGTCGTACTCGCACTCGCCTAGCCGCGCCGTCAGGCCGACGACCCGACCTCGCGCCAGAAGGAGTCGACCCGGGCGTTCCACTGGTCCGGGACCTCCTGGAAGGGCTGATGGGCCTCCTCTTCCAGCACCTCGAACCGGGCGCCGGGGATACCCTCCGCGACGGCGTGGCCGAGCAGGGGCCGACTGGTCACGTCGCGGCCGCCCGCGAGGACGAGAGTCGGGGCGGCGATCTCCGCGAGGCGGTCGCTCGTGTCGTGATCGACGAGGGCGTCGATGTAGCGATGCACGTCCTCGGTGCTCTGCTTGTGGGGAAACGCGAGGACCTCCTCGATGAGCTGGTCGACGGTTCCGTCGTTGAAGGCGCGCGCCGTGTAGATGTCCAGGAAGAAGGCCTCGAGGAAATCGCGCTCGCTCGGAGCGACCTCGAGAAGCCAGCGCACGAAGAGCAGCCAGGAGCGCAGGTAACGGTCCATCACCGGCCACGTGCTCTGCAGCACGAGGCTGCGGACCTGTTCGGGGTGCCGCAGGGCAAGCTCCTGAGAGACGATGCTGCCCCCGGAGAAGCCGGCGACGTGCGCAGCGGGGATGTCGAGCGCCCGCAGGACCTCGGCTGCGTCGTCGGCCATCTGCTCCACCGAGACAGGTCCGTTCGGCATCGATGTCCGGCCCGAGCCACGGTTGTCGAACGCGGTCAAGCGGTACCGGTCAGCCAGTCCCTCGAGCTGGAACTGCCATGACTCGACCGTGTCGCCCAGGCCTCCGATCAGCAGGACGTCCGGGCCTGTGCCCACCTGCTCGGTCCAGATGTCGAGGCCGCCAGCACGCACGTGGTCACCCATACCTCTGCCCTCCAGCTCCCAGCATGCGCCTCACGTGCCGCACGACGCGAGCGTGGCCCGTGGCAACGGTCCTGGCCAGGAAGCGGCATCGCAGACGTTCACTTTTCGGCGCTTGGTTGACGCGTGGGGACGCCGTACGACAAGAACAGCGCGACGAGCGCGATCAAGGCCAGCACCGCCAGCGCCGCTCGGAGGCCGTTGAGGCGCGCCTCCTCGTTCTCGTCGACGATCGCCGTCGCCGTCTCCCCCTTGATTCCCGCGTCCGCGAGGGCTCGGCTCAGCTCGTCGTCCGGGATGAACGGCACGCCGCTGGCCAGTTCGACCTGCGCACTCGACGACAGCTCCTCGGGGATCGCCGGGTTGTCCTCGATGCCGGAGAAGAAGGAGGAGGTCAGCGCCGAGATCAGCACAGCACCGGCGAGCGCTGTGCCGATGGAGGCTCCCAGGAAGGTGACGGTGTTCTGCACCCCGCCGACCTCGGCGCTCTGTTCGTCCGGAACCGCTGACACGGTGACACTGCCGAGCTGTGACGCAAGCGCCCCGATGCCCAGCCCCGCCAGCAGCATCGGCCAGGTGACCACCTCAGGTCCGACCCCGACCTCGAGCGCCGCCACGAGCGTCACGATCCCCACGAACAGTGACCCGAAGCCGACCCGAACCACCAGACGGGGCGACACGTCGGGGAAGAACTTCGGCACACCGACCGCGACGAGCAGCAGCGCCAGCGAGAGCGGAAGGATGCGCACACCGGTCTCGATCGCCGACAACCCCAGCGCGATCGAGAGGAACAGGGGCACCGCGAAGAACAGGCCCATCTGGAGCAGGTACATGAAGAAGAAGGAGGTCAACCCACCGCGCAGCTGCTTGTTGTCGAGCATCGCGGGGTCCATGAGCACGGCCGCGTCGCGGTCCCGGCGGCGGCTCTCCCAGATGACAAACGCGCGCAGCACGAGGCCGCCGGCGATGACGAGCCAGAACACCGGCGACAGGCCCAGCCAGACGGGTGCCTCGGGCTTCGGCGTGACGAAGCCCCAGGTCCCCGCGCGCAGGACCCCGAACACGATGAGGCCGAGCCCGAGCGCCGACAATGCCGTGCCGACCAGATCAAGGTGGACGTCGGGCTCAGGCGGTGCGTCGGCAATGCGCCGGGCAAAGAGCAGGATGCCCAAGACAATGAGCACCTCACCGGCGAACACCCACCTCCACGAGGCGTACGTCGTGAACAATCCACCGATCAACGGTCCCACTGCCACCGCGATCGCACCGGAGGCTGCAACCAGGCCATAGGCACGCGGGCGTTCGGCTCGGCCGAAGTTCGATGCCACCAGCGCCACGATCGCGGGCATGATCAACGCGGCACCTATACCCTCGAGCAGAGACCAGCCGATCATCAGCACGGTCAGGTTAGGCGCGAGCGAGGTGGTGAACGATCCCGCGCCGTAGATCATGCACCCCAGCGCGAATGCTCGCTTGCGGCCCATGATCTGGCCGATCTTCCCGCCCGTGATCATCAGCGACGCCATGACCAGCGTGTACAGGGTGATCGCGCTCTGGATGCCCGTGACCGACGTGCCCAGGTCCTCGGCCACCGTAGCGATCGACACGTTCATGACGGAGCTGTCGAGCGCCATGAGGAACTGGCCCGACGACAAGGTCAGCAGAACGGTCCCTGAGGCAGCCGCGGCTCGCACGGCAGGGACTGGCACCTCGCTGCCCATGGCTTGCTCCCCTCGATCGGCACTAGAACGAGAGTGCCCGGGAAACGAGCCAACCGTGACGGTTTTGGAGCGTCTGGGGGAACCGTGGGTGTTGCGTCGCCTTCGAAACGGGCATACTGGAGGTGATGAAGACGCGATCCGCCGCCCAGCGGCGACACCTTCCCGGCAGTCCCTTCAAAGCCCAGCCCGCGCGGGCGATCGAGCAGTTCGCCGTTCACGATCGCGTCACACATGACAAGTACGGCCTCGGCCGTGTCGTCATGGAGGAGGACGCGGCGGTGGTCGTCGACTTCGGCAGCCACCAGGTCCGTATCGCCAGCCCCTTCGACAAGCTGACGAAGCTGTAGGCGCCCTGGTGGGGCTGCCCGGCACCGTGGGAAGAGCCCTCGGCTCCCATGGCGACTCATGACGAGTCATCGCCACCGGCGCGGATCCTCTCGCCCGGGTGGTGGGTGCGCGACCGGAGGGGACGGTTGACGCTCGCCCAGTGGCCGAACCCGGCTCTCGCTGTGTGGCTGGTCGCGGTCTTCGTCAGCTGGACGGGGGTGTTGGGGTCGGCTCGGAGTGCCACGCTTGCCGACGTCGGACGGGGAGCGCTCATCGTCTGGGCACTGGACGAGCTGGTCCGCGGCGCGAGTCCCTTCCGAAGACTCCTTGGCGCGGTGGTGCTCGTGGCGCAGCTCGCCCGCCTGTTCGCCTGATCCAGTCCCCGTCGCCGACGACCGTCGAGTTCCGGCCGTACCTTCCGCCGGCAAACGGCGTCCTACGACGCGTGGCGCAGCGTTGTCAGGATCTCTTCCCAGTGCTCGATCAGGGTGCCCAGGTGACCCGTCTGCTCCCGGACCGCGAGGGTCGAGCCGGGGATCTGCTCGGCGAGCCGCCGACCGTTGCGCACGGGGGCGTTGGCATCCAGCTCGCCGTACCAGAGCCACGTCGGGCAGCCAACGCGTTCCGGGCGGAACGGCCAGTCCCGGAACGTGATGGCTGCGTCACGCAGGTAGCCGTCGGTGCGCGCGAGCGCCTCCCGGACCGAGTCTGCGACCTCGGCGGGCGGCAGGGCAGAGAGCAAGCCTGCGTCCAAGGCGGGCAGGCCCTCCGTCCAGCGACGGGCCAGTGCGGCGTCGTCGTCGTCCGCCGGCGCCACCCGGGCGACGAACTCCTCGAACTCCGGGCGGACGAGCTCGACGGCCTCGCCGACCGTGCAGACCGCGAGCTGCGCGAAGAAGTCCTGCTGCGTCGGTGAGAGGTCGTCGCGGTGCCAGGGAGGGTCCATCTCAGGAGCCATCGCCGGGGCGGCCACAACCGCAGCCGCCGTCACCCGATCCGGGTGCCGCGCCGCGCAGGCCAGTGCGTAGGGCCCGCCGACGGACATCCCGAGCACGGCGAACCGGCCGATGCCCAGCAGGTCGGCGACGGCGACGATATCGTCCGCGACCGAGACGTGAGAGGACTCGTGGGGGTCGGACAGCCCGTAGCCGGGCCGGTTGACCGCCACCAGCCGGACGCCGCTGCGCCGGGCCGCCGCTTCACCGGTGCGTGCCGCGTGACGGGTGTCCGGGCAGCCATGCAGGAAGAAGACAACGGGCCCGGCGGATGCCCCGCCCTGCCACAGCTGCGCGCGCCGACCGTCCGGCAGCCTCAGCAGGTCCCCGTCCTCATCCCAGCGCACCGGCGAATTCTAGGCCGACCAGCCGGTTCGGCGCCGCGACGCGCGAGTCACATCTGCCGACGGTCCAGGGTCAGCTGGCCTGGATCACCGAGAGGACGTTGCCGGCCGGATCCTTGAACCAGGCGATCAAGGGGCCACCGCCTCGGAAGATGCCCTTCTCGTCGGTTTCGGTCTCGGTCCCCGGGTAGTGCTCGAAGACCACGCCCCTGCCGGTCAGCTCGTCGACCGCCCTGCCGACGTCATCGACCTGGAAGTTGAGGATGGTGAACGTGGCCGGTTGATGATCGGGCTTGGGGTAGACGAGCGTGTCCTTGTCGCCTGCCAGGTGCAACGTCAGCAGTCCGTTCTCCTCCGAGACCCGCAGGCCAAGCGTCTCGCCGTAGAACTTCTTGGCGGCCTCGATGTCGTCCACCGAGAACCCGCTGAATGACTTGGTGTTCGCGAACATGGGTGTCCTCTCCCTTAGGTCCAGCTCAGTTGGTAGCGGATGTGAGCGGCGTACGGCGACTCGCGGACCCGCCACCAGTTCAGACCAGCAAGCCATGGCAAAGTCATCGGAGGCGGTCGCTGCAGGTCCCTTGCAGTGGTAGACCTTCCGTAGGGCCGTCGGATGAGCGGCCTCGAGGAGTGCGGCGGATGTCCAGCCCAGAGTGGCGACGCGTGTCGTTGCCGGACGCGGTCTTGGAGGTCATGGTCCGTGGATCGGGTGAGCCACTCGTGCTGATCCAGACCGCCTTGACGGCTGACGAGTTCCTACCCCTCGCCGACCAGCCGGACATTCGCGACAACTTTCAGGTCCTGCTGTATCACCGGCGCGGCTACGCGGGGAGCAGCCCGGTTGTGGGACCGGGGTCGATCGAGCGCGACGCTCTCGATTGCCAACGACTGCTCGCCACGCTCGACATCGACCGAGCGCACGTGGCGGGGCTGTCGTACAGCGGCGCAGTCGCAATGCAGCTGGCGGCCACAGCACCGGGTTGCGTGCACAGCCTGTGTCTCATCGAGCCGCCACCGGTACACACTCCCAGCGCCGACGAGTTCGTCGCCGCGAACGCCCAGCTCACTGAGGACTACCGCCTGCATGGATCGGCGACGGCGCTCGACCGGTTCCTGGGCCGCGTCGTCGGACCGGACTGGAGGCGCGACATCGAACGGCATCTGCCGGGCGCAGTCGCCCAGGTTGAACGAGACGCCGACACCTTCTACGCCACCGACCTACCCGCCCTGCTGGCCTGGCGGTTCGGGCCTGAGGATGCCCGGCGGATCAGCCAGCCCGTCCTGTATCTCGGGGGCACCGAGAGCGGGCCTTGGTTCGCGGAGGTCCGGGACCTCGTCCTGGCGTGGCTGCCGCAAGCCCACGATGTGATGCTGGCGGGCGCCGACCACTCGCTGGCGCTCACTCACGCTGCACAGGCTGCGGCGGCCGTGACGTCGTTCCTGCACCGTCATCCCATCGGAGCGTAGGCTCCTTGGTCCGGCAGAGGCGCGGACTAGCATCGCAGCATGACTGACCGCGCACCCATGTCTGGACTCCCCGACGACGCCGTGAGGTTCGACAGCGGTGGCCGGATGCCGCTGCTCGGCTTCGGCACCTGGCGGATCAAGGGACAGGAAGCGACGACAGCGACGGCGGCTGCCCTGGAGGCGGGCTACCGCCTTATCGACACCGCCACGATCTACGGGAACGAAGCCGAGGTCGGGCAGGGCATGCGGGACAGCGGCGTCGCCCGCGAGGACGTCTTCGTGACCACCAAGTGCCCGCCCGATCTGGCGGGGCGGGAGCTCGACACGCTGAGGCGGAGCCTGGACTCGCTCGGCACCGACTACGTCGACCTGTGGCTGATCCACTGGCCGGCCGACCACGGCGCCAGCCTCGACATGTGGCGCGCTTTCATCGAGGCGCGTGAGGCCGGGCTGGCGCGGGACATCGGTGTGAGCAACTTCGGGATCGACATGGTCGACGACCTGACGTCCGCCACTGGTGTCGCGCCTGTGGTCAACCAGGTGAAGTGGAGCCCGCTGCTCTTCGATGCAGCGGTCCTGGATGAGCATCGTGCGCGGCGCGTCGCGCTCGAGGGCTACAGCGCCCTGCGCGGCGGGGCCCTGGAGAACCCGACGATCCTGAGGATCGCGGAGACCACCGGCCGTACGCCGGCCCAGGTCATCATCCGCTGGCACCTGCAGCACGGCGTGATCGCCATCCCGAAGTCGAGGAATCCCGAGCGCATCCGGTCAAACGCCGACGTCGCCGGGTTCGAGCTCTCCGCCGACGACATGGCGGCGCTCGACGGTCTCGGTGCTTCCTCCTGAGAGGCGCACCGGATCCACCAGCACGTCGGCCAGTCTCCGGACGGAGTGGAAGCCGGTCGGCATGATGGGGCGATGACTTCCAGGCTCGACGAGATCACGTGGCCGGTCCGAACCGAGCGACTCTCGCTCCGTCCCGCGGTCGAGGCAGACCTCGAGGCGACGTGGCGGATCCGACGGATAGAGACTGTGGGCCGATGGCTGACATCCGCCCCTGCGAGCCGGGAGGAGTACCGCGCCAAGTTCGAGGATCCCGAACGGCTCGCCAAGACGCTCGTGATCGAGCTCGACGGCGTGGTCATCGGTGACCTGATGCTCGCGATCGAGGACGGATGGTCGCAGTCGGAGGTCGAGGCGCAGGCTCAAGGCGTGCAGGCAGAGCTCGGCTGGTGCCTGCACCCCGAACACGAAGGTCGTGGCTATGCGACCGAGGCAGTCCAGGCACTGATTCGTTTCTGCTTCGAGGACCTCGGGTTGCGTCGGGTCAGGGCCAACTGCTTCGCCGACAACGCCGCCTCCTGGCGCCTGATGGAGCGGCTGGGCATGCGCCGCGAGTTCTACACGGTCCGCGAGACACTGCACCGATCGGCTGGATGGCTCGACGGCATCGGCTATGCCCTTCTCGCCGACGAGTGGCGGGACCAGCACCTCTCACGTGCCTGAGGCGCTGCACACTCAGCCGAGTGGCACACGTCGTCGATCAGCGTCACTCGGGGAACAGTCTCGCCGCGTTGCCGTGCAGGAAGAGCTCCCGGGCCTCGTCGTCCAGGCCGAGCTGGTCGAGTCGCTCGAGTGCCTGCGCCGGGGTGATCATCGGGTAGTTGGTGCCGAACAACACCTTGCGACGACCGTGAGCACGCAGGTACTCGACGAGCTCGGCCGGGTAGCGGTGCGCGACGTAAGCCGATGTATCGATGTAGACGTTCGGGTGCTTCGTGGCGAGGGCGATCATCTCCGTCGTCCACGGATAGCCGATGTGTCCACCGATGATCACGAGGTCGGGAAACTCGAGCGCAACGTCGTCGAGATAAGGGATGGGCCGCCCGGTCTCGGATGCGCGCATCGGCCCCGTGTGCCCGACCTGCGTCATGAAGGGGATGCCGAGTTCCACGCACTCCGCGAACAGTGGGTAGTACAGCCGGTGGTTCGGCGGCAGCCCCCAGAGCCACGGGACGATGCGCAAGGCGCGGAAGCCCAGCTCGTGGACGGCGCGACGCAGCTCGCGCACGGCCGCGACGGGCGAGCGCAGGTCGACCGAGGCGACCCCCGAGAGCCGGCTCGGGTGGGTCGACACCCAGCCTGCGACCTCGTCGTTGCTGATCAGTGGGCCGCTGGCGTCGTACCACGCACAGATCAGCCCGCGGTCCACGCCAGCCTCATCCATCAACGCGATGGTGAGGTCGAGGGGCACCTCCTCGCCTGGGACCTCCTGGCCGGTCCAGCGGCGCAGTGAGTCGAACATGTCGTGCTGGAGAAAACGCAGCGTGGGGTGCTGCATCCACACGTCGATGACGGCCACACCGACATGGTTCCACAGGCGTCGACCTCCACGTGCCCCCTTGAGCTGTGCGGTCGGGGACGAGCCGGCGTACTGACGATCATCGGCGGTGCCCTCGGGGGTCTGAAGCCACGGCCCCGAGTCAGCGCCCCGACAGGGTGTCGAGGATCAGGCGAGTCGTCTCGGCAGGCCTCTCGAGGGACGGCAGGTGACCGGCCCAAGGAAGCTCGACCAGGTGGGCATCCGGCAACTGCCGCGCCAGTTCGCGCGCGGTCTCCACGAAGAACGTCTGGTCGTCGCCGCCTGCGAAGATCCCGATCGGCATGGTGAGCCGTTCGAGCGCCACCTCGAGCTCGCGGTTCTCGACCTCCCCGGCGGCTACCTGCTGGACCAACGCGTCGCGTTGCATCCTGCGCACCAGCTCGCGTGTGGAACCGTCGGCGTCGGGGCCGAGCCAGGTCCGCACATTCAGCTCGGTGGCCGAGTCCAGGTCGCCGGCGTCGACCAAACGCTCTTCCTCGGCCCAGAACGTCCGCAGCGAGTCGTCCGGGTCCACGACCTCCGCCAGAGGTGAGAGGAGCACGAGCCGCTCGACCCGGTGCGGCGCTGCCGAGGCAATCTGGAGGGCGACGTATGCCCCGTACGACGCCGCCACAACCGAGAACGCTTCGATGCCGAGCTCCTCGAGCAGCGCGAGCACGTCTTCGGCGTCGGAGTACGACGCCCCGGGTGTCAGGGCGGAGCCACCGAAACCCCGCAGGTCGCATCGCACGACGGTGCGCTCGCGGCTGAGCTCGGCCACCTGCGCGTCCCACATCCGCATATCTGCTACTCCGGCGTGCAGGAGGAGGAGCGCGGGCCCGGTCCCCTGAACCCGATGGTTCAACGTCTTCATCTCGCCATCCTTTCAGGCCCGAGGTCGCCCGCGTCGCATGGCGAGCGCAACCCCGATCAGGACTGCGGGTCGTCCCATGTGTAGGCACCGGGCGAACCTAACCGACCTTCGTGGGCTCCCACACCGCCGCGTCGTGGGCGAAGACGACCCTCCGCGGGTCGAACGCCAGCAGGCGCTCCATCCACACCGGCGAAGACGGCAGCGGCTCGGTATGGCCGAGCGCCGCGGCCGAAGCGGCGAGCGCATCAGCACTCCACGCGGAGGCCGTGTCGTGCGACTGCCCAGCCAGCACTACCGAGCCGTCCTCACACTCCACCACCAGCGACTGGTGCCCATCGACATGACCAGGCGTGGGGATCACATGGACGCCCGGCCAGATCTCCGCCTCGCCGTCCAACAGCTCGTACCTCGCGCCCGGATGATCGATCAGGTGCTCCATCGTGTAGTCGCCCGACCCGGCGGCTGCCAGCTCCTTCCGCTGGCAGACAACGGGCGTACCCGCCAGGAGCGGGTTCCCGCCGCAGTGGTCGAAATGCAGATGACAGTTGACGACCACGTCGATGTCGTCGAGGGCAACCCCGCAAACGTCCAGCGCCTCGCGGATCGGGATCCGCCGCGGCCGGTACCAGTCCTCGGTTTCTGCGTCGCCTTCCCCGAGCCCGGTGTCGAGCAGCACCAGACCTCGGTCGTGCCGGATCAGGTAGCCGTACACCCCCTCCACCCGAGGTTGTCCGGTGCCGGTTTCCTCAGCGGGTCTCACGAACGTCCCCAGCGGGAGCCTGATGACGCCATCGGTGCGCATGCTGGCACCCTAGGTCTGCCGGCACCGACCGTCGAGTGTGGAACCGGCTGGTTCGCTGCAGCGTCGTACTGCCATGAGACAAGCTGCGGCCATGCGCACACTCTTCGCCGTCCTCGCCACCACCGCACTGGTCGGCGGGTGCAGCCAGGACCGCGGAGGGCACTCCGAGAGCGAGGCTTTGTGCGCATCACTGCTCGAGTACGACGGCCACCGGTACAACGGACACGGTGAGCTCAAGCGTGATCCAGCGACGACCGGGCGGGTCGACGCCGGAACCGCGCTCGGCTGCGACGACGGCAACGGCGCTGCACCCGACCGGCAGGTGCAGGTCGCCGAGCTCGCCGACGTCGCGATGGATCGCGCCGTGCTGGTCGAGGGCACCGTGTATGTGCGCTCCGACCTGCCGTTCCCCAAGACTGCCCGCGCCTGGTTCGTCGCGCCGGCCTGCGACTCCGACCGGCGGTTCGAGCTGCGCGGTGACTGGCTCAGCGTGAAGAGTCCTCATCGGCCGAGGTTCGACGGGGACCTCCGTCCGCCGTACCGCCTCGGCGTCCACGTGACCGGCGGACCCGACGAGTACGTCGGTGCCACGATCCAGGTCCACGTCACGGAGCGCACCGACCCGGCGCTCGGGTCGAAGGACGTGAAGACGTCGCTGTGGGAGGGCGGTGGCGTCGTCGCCCAGGTCCAGTGTGAAGACGGTGACTTCCTGGCGAACGGCTTGACCAGCACTCCAGGGTGAGAGCCTCGGCCGCTCGACTGCCGACGAATCCATGTCCTGACCGGCCGCGAAGTGTCGGAGGCACCTCGACATGGCCGCTGCCATCACCCGATCGAACACCTACTCTCCTCCCATGACTGAAGTCCTCCCGCAGAGTGGCCTGGTTCTCGAGGTCCCGGAGGCGGAGACCACGGTGAGAGCCCACCGCGACGCACTCGACGCCAACGCCCGGCTTGGCGTGCCAGCCCACGTCACCGTGCTGTTCCCGTTCATGCCTCCGGCTCAGATCGACTCCTTCGTGCTGGCCAAGCTGCAACGGCTCTTCAGCGGCTCAGCGGCGTTCGACTTCCGACTCACCCATACGGAATGGTTCGGCGACGACGTGCTGTGGTTGGCGCCGGAGAGTCCCCAGCCCTTTCGTGCTCTCACAGAGCTCGTCCACGAGGCATTCCCGGACTTCCCGCCGTTCGCCGGCCAGTTCCCGGATGTGGTCCCCCATCTGACGATCGCCCACGGCTGCGACGTGGCGGACATGAAAGCTGCAGAGGCAGCCCTCGAACAGCATCTGCCCATCCAAGCGTGCGCCACAACCGTGACGCTCATGGCGCAGACCGTGGGCGGCACCTGGACCAAGATGGCCGCCTTCCCGCTGGCCGAGCCGGTCACCTAGAGCGCGAGGTAGCGTGCGCCGGACGGCGTACCCCCTCTTCGCACGTGCTGTGGACGGTTCCCCAGCGGCATACCGCTTGCGAACGGGCTGTAACCCCGATTTACATGCGCCCGCAGCGCCCTACTCGCGGACGCCGGGGGTCACGAAGGGCGGCTTGGTGACCGTGAAGACCTCGCGGCGGCCGCGGACGTCCACGGACACCTCGGCCCCGTCGGTGACCTGGGACGCGAGCAGCGCCATCCCGACCCCCTTCTTCAGGGTCGGTGAGAACGTGCCCGAGGTGACCTCGCCGACGGGTACGTCGGAGGTGAGCAGCACGCGCATTCCCGGACGCGGGATGGCTCGACCGTTCGCGACGATGCCGCGCAGAACCCGTTTCGGACCGGCCTCCTTCTCCGCGGCCAGCACGGACTTGCCCCAGAACTCGTCCTTCTTCCAGCCAACGGCCCAGCCGAGGCGGGCCTCGTTCGGCGTGACGGACGGGCTGATGTCCTGACCGTGCAGCGGGTAGCCCATCTCGGTGCGGAGCGTGTCACGAGCACCGAGACCGCACGGGGTGATGTCGTACTCCGCGCCGGCCTCGAACAGGGCGTCCCAGAGCGGGCCCACCACCTCGTCGGGGACCACGAGCTCGTAGCCACGCTCACCGGTGTAGCCGGTCCGGCACACGATGACCGGCGCGTCGTCGAAGTCGGCCTCGATGAAGGACATGTAGTCGTGTCCCACCGGCATCCCGATCGCCTCGAGGACCTCGTCGGACCGTGTGCCCTGGACGGCGAGGATCGAGTGCGTGTCGTGGTGGTCCTCGATCTCGATGCCGTCCGGAACCTCGGCAGAGAGACGCCCTACGACTTCGGCGGTGTTGGCCGCGTTGGGCACCAGGAACACCCGCTCGTCGGAGTGCAGGTAGGCGATCAGGTCGTCGACGATGCCGCCGGTCTCCGGGTCGCAGCACAGGGTGTACTGCGCCTTGCCGTGGTCGATCTTGCCCAGGTCGTTGGTCAGCCTGGCGTTGATGAACGCCGCCGCACCCGGGCCGCGCACGACGACCTTGCCGAGGTGGCTCACGTCGAACACGCCGACGGACTCGCGCACGGCGTTGTGCTCCTTGACGACGCCGGAGTACTCCAGCGGCATCTCCCACCCACCGAACTCCGCGAACTTCGCGCCGAGGGCGGCGTGGCGGTCGTGCAGGGCGGACTGCGTCGGAGGATGGCTTTTCCGGGACTCAACGGGGTGCATGGTGGGAACCTACCGCAGTGTGATGTGCCAAACTCGCGGGCTAGCATGCCCCGGGTACACGAGAGTTCTCGTCAACTACATGGGGAGCAGGAAGAGCTGTGACGACGTACACCCTTCGCAAGGGCGGAGCAGACAAGACCAAGGCCGACGTGGTGGTCGTCGGTGTCACGAAGACCAAGAAGGGTCTCGAGGTCGCTCCGGGCGGCGAGGGCGTGGGGTCCGCCTACGGGCGCAAGTTCGCTCCCCTGCTGTCGACGATCGGCTTCACCGGCAAGCCGGGCGAGGTCAGCAAGGTCCCGACGGGCGGGACGATCAAGTCGCCCCTCCTGATCCTGGTCGGGCTCGGTGACCTCGAGAAGCTGACCACCGAGGCAGTACGCCGGGCGGCGGGCGCGGCCGCACGAGCGGTGTCCAACGCCGCGACCGTCGCGCTGGCACTGCCGGCCGGCGACGCCGAGCACGTGCGCGCGGTCGCCGACGGCTTCATGCTCGGGTCGTACTCCTTCACCGAGTTCAAGAGCAGCAAGGCCCCAGAGGGCCCAGGCGAGGTGATCGTCCTGAGCGACGCCGCTCGCAGCAAGGACGCGCAGGCCGCTCTCGCCGCGGCTCAGGTCGTCACCGCCGCCACGGCGATGGCGAGGGACTGGGTCAACACCCCGCCGGGTGACTTCACCCCCGAGAAGTTCGCGGACGCCGTGCGGTCGGTGAAGCAGGACAAGAAGTCCGCCAAGGTGACGGTCAAGGTCACCGAGGAGGCGGCACTGGAGGCCGAGGGCTGCGGCGGGATCATCGGTGTCGGGAAGGGCTCGGCGAACCCCCCGCGGCTGGTGCAGCTGACCTACAAGCCGCATGGCGCGAAGGCGCACCTGGCGCTCGTCGGCAAGGGCATCACCTACGACTCGGGCGGCCTGTCGATCAAGCCCGGCGCGTCGATGATGACGATGAAGTGCGACATGGCCGGTGCCGCGGCGGTGGTCGCGGCAACGTACGCGATCGCCGAGCTCGGGCTTCCGATCGCGGTCACCACCTTCGCCCCGATGGCCGAGAACATGGTGTCCGGCAACGCCACCCGTCCCGGTGACGTGCTCACGATGTACGGCGGCAAGACGGTCGAGGTGCTCAACACCGACGCCGAGGGCCGGCTCGTCCTGGCCGACGCGCTGGTGAAGGCCACCGAGGAGAACCCCGACGTGATCGTCGACGTGGCGACGCTGACCGGTGCCTGCCAGATCGCGCTCGGCGACCGGGTCAGTGGGCTCCTGGGCAACGACGAGGAGCTCCTCGGGTCGCTCCAGGCCGCGGGAGACACGGCCGGCGAGGCCTTCTGGCCCCTCCCCATCACCGAGGAGATGACCGAGAAGGTCCGCAACAACAGCAAGGTGGCCGACCTCGCCCAGCACAACACCGACCGCTGGGGTGGCGCGCTCTACGCCGCCGCGTTCCTCCAGGAGTTCGTCAACGGCACCAAGTGGGCGCACCTCGACATCGCCGGCCCGGCGTTCAACGAGAAGGGCCCGCACGGCTACACGCCGAGCGGCGGCACGGGCGTCGCGGTGTCGACCCTGGTCGAGCTCGCGAAGGACCTGTCGGCGGCGAAGTAGCCGTCACCGGTGAGGCCGGCAGCGAAGCCCTCCCACGGGTCAGCTGCCGGCTTCCTTCTTCCGCCGGTTGTACTCCCGCATCCGTGCCGGGTAGCCGACCACCGCAGCGTCGTACGACGGGACGCCGTGCATGTTCGCGAACCGGTGCGCCCACTCGGCCGACGGCACGCGACGGCGCGTCCACTCACCGTCGTGGGCGACGAGCATCAGCGTGACGTCGGTGACGGCCGTGCGCGGCTCGACGAACCCCTCGACCCCCCGACGGCTGCTGGCGAACTCCGCCAGATGCCGCTCGTCGGCGGCGTCGGACGCCCGCACCGTCGTCGGCCCCAGGCCGCGCGGCCGCTTCATCTTCTGCCCGCGGCGTCGCCTCAGCCGATCCAACAGACCCATCCCCACAGTGTGGCTCACAAAGCCAAGGATTTGCTGAACCTCCGCCGGAACTGTCCCGCTCCGCGTCTTGGGTGCTGGTGTAGACATGGAACGATTGGTGGGAAGATGTCCCCGACAGGCGATCCCTTACAGCTGAACATGACGGAGGAACGGTGGCGGACGACGCCGGCAACAACTTCGACGTAGTAATCCTGGGCGCGGGCAGCGGCGGTTACGCGTGCGCGCTCCGCGCCTCCCAGCTCGGCCTCTCCGTCGCCATGGTCGAGAAGGGCAAGGTCGGCGGCACCTGCCTGCACGTCGGCTGCATCCCCACCAAGGCCCTGCTCCACGCCGCCGAAGTCGCTGACTCGGCGCGGGAGTCGGAGCAGTTCGGTGTCAACGCCACCCTCGAAGGCATCGACATGGGCGGTGTGAACAAGTACAAGGACGGCGTCGTCTCCCGCCTCTTCAAGGGACTCACCGGCCTGGTCAAGCAGCGCGGCGTCACGGTCTTCGAGGGCGAGGGCAGGCTCGTCGCCCCCAACACCATCGCGGTGAACGGCCACCGGCTCGTGGGCAAGAAGGTGGTGCTCGCCTCCGGCTCGTACTCCAAGACCCTCCCCGGCCTCGAGGTGGACGGCGTGCGAGTGATGACCTCCGAGCACGCCCTGACCCTCGACCGGGTCCCGAAGTCGGCGATCGTGCTCGGTGGTGGGGTCATCGGGTGCGAGTTCGCGTCCGTCTGGAAGTCGTTCGGCGCCGATGTCACGATCATCGAGGCGCTCCCCCGGCTCGTGGCCGCCGAGGACGAAGCCGTCTCCAAGATGCTCGAGCGGGCGTTCCGCAAGCGCAAGATCGACTTCAAGGTCGGCACGCCCTTCAAGAGCATCGAGCAGACCGACGCCGGTGTCCGCGTGACCGTCGAGGGCGGCGAGACCGTCGAGGCCGAGATCCTCCTCGTCGCCGTCGGCCGCGGCCCGACGACGCAGGGCCTCGGCTACGAGGAGCAGGGCATCGCGATGGACCGTGGCTTCGTGCCGACGGACGATCGCTGCCGCACCAACGTGGAGAACGTGTACGCCGTCGGCGACATCGTCCCGGGCCTGCAGCTCGCCCACCGCGGGTTCCAGCAGGGCGTCTTCGTCGCCGAGGACATCGCAGGTCTCAACCCCACCCCGATCGACGAGGCTGGAATCCCCCGCGTGACCTACAGCGAGCCCGAGGTAGCCTCGGTCGGCTTGAACGAGTCCGCAGCCAAGGAGAAGTTCGGCGAGGACCAGGTCGAGTCGCTCACCTACGACCTCGGGGGCAACGGGAAGAGCCAGATCCTCAAGACCCAGGGCTTCGTCAAGCTGGTCCGCCGCAAGGACGGCCCGGTCGTGGGCGTCCACATGGTCGGCTCCCGCGTCGGCGAGCTCATCGGCGAGGCACAGCTGATCTACAACTGGGAGGGGTACGCCGAGGACGTGGCGCCGCTCGTGCACGCCCACCCGACACAGAACGAAGCGCTCGGCGAGGCGCACCTCGCGCTTGCCGGCAAGCCGCTTCACGCCCACTCATAACCACAACCAGCGCGCAGTACAGCCGACAACGTCAGCAAGGAGCGAAGGAACCCGATGGCGACCTCAGTCACTCTTCCCGCACTCGGTGAGTCCGTCACCGAGGGCACCGTCACCCGCTGGTTGAAGCAGCCGGGCGACCAAGTAGCGGTGGACGAGCCGTTGCTGGAGGTGTCCACCGACAAGGTCGACACCGAGATCCCGTCCCCTGTGGCCGGAACTCTCATCGAGATCAAGGTCCAGGAGGACGAGACCGTCGAGGTCGGCGCCGAGCTGGCGACCATCGGTGACGAGGGCGAGTCCGCCGGAGGTGGCGAGGAGCAGGCGCCCGCCGAGGAGGCGCCCGCCGAGCAGGCGGAGGCCGCTCCCGCCGGAGGTGAGCAGGCCGAGGCCGCGCCGGCCGCGGAGACCCAGACCGAGGTCGAGCCCGAGCGCCAGACCGAGCCCCAGGGTGAGGTGCCCGTGGCGCGGACCGAGCCCACTCCCCCAGCCCAGGAGACCGCTCCCGGCCCGGCCGACACGAAGCCGGAGGCCGAGGCCTCGCAGGCCGGCACCTCGCCCAACGGCGGGACCCCGATCACGCTGCCGGCCCTCGGTGAGTCGGTCACGGAGGGCACCGTCACCCGCTGGCTGAAGCAGGTCGGCGACGACGTGGCGGTCGACGAGCCGCTGCTCGAGGTGTCCACCGACAAGGTCGACACCGAGATCCCCTCGCCGATCGCCGGCAAGCTGCTCGAGATCAAGGTCCAAGAGGACGAGACCGTCGAGGTCGGCGCCGAGCTGGCCCGCATCGGCTCCGCCCAGGCGGCCGCGCAGACCACCGAGGCCCCGGCTCCGAAGGAGGCTCCCGCACAGGAGGCTCCCGGCGGCGACGGCGCGCCGGAGGCAGCCTCGCAGGAGGACGCGTCGCAGACCGCACCCGAGCCCGAGCCCGCCCCGGCTGCCGCGGCCCAGGTCCAGCCCGAGGCCGGCGCGGAGTCCGCACCGGCTCCCCAGGCCGCACCGGCACCCCAGGCCGCACCGGCACCCGAGACCGCACCGGCTCCCCAGGCGGCTGCGGCACCGCATCCGACGCACGCGGCGGGCGGTGACGGCGCGGGCGCCGGCGCCTACATCACGCCGCTGGTCCGCAAGATGGCCGCCGACCAGGGCGTCGACCTGTCCACCCTGCGCGGCACCGGAGTCGGCGGCCGCATCCGCAAGCAGGACGTCCTCGAGGCCGCGAAGGCGCAGCGCGCTGCCGAGGCCAAGCCCGCAGCTCAGGCCGAGCCGGCCGCACCCTCGGGCGGTGCCGCACCGACCCCCGCGGCACCCAGCCCGCTGCGCGGGAAGACCGAGCCGCTGAGCCGTCTCCGCAAGGTGATCGCGAAGCGGATGGTGGAGTCGCTGCAGACGTCCGCGCAGCTGACCACGGTGGTCGAGGTCGACGTGACCGCCATCTCGCGCCTGCGCGACTCGATCAAGGAGGACTTCGCCAAGCGCGAGGGCGTCAAGCTCTCCTTCATGCCGTTCTTCGCGAAGGCGGCTATCGACGCGCTGAAGCAGCACCCGTCGCTGAACGCCGCGATCGACACGGAGAAGGGCGAGGTCACGTTCTTCGACCACGAGAACCTCGCGATCGCTGTCGACACGGAGAAGGGCCTGCTCACGCCGGTGATCAAGGATGCCGGCGACCTCTCGATCGCGGGGCTGGCCCGGAAGATCGCGGACATCGCCGACCGCACCCGCAACAACAAGATCGGTCCCGACGACCTGTCCGGCGGCACCTTCACGCTCACCAACACCGGTAGCCGCGGAGCGCTGTTCGACACCCCGATCATCAACCAGCCGCAGGTGGCCATCCTGGGCACCGGCGCGGTGGTGAAGCGGGCAGTGGTGATCGACGACCCGAACCTGGGCGAGACGATCGCGGTCCGCCGGATGGTGTACCTCGCGCTCACCTACGACCACCGACTGGTGGACGGGGCCGATGCCGCCCGCTTCCTGAGCGACGTCAAGGAGCGCCTCGAGGCCGGCCAGTTCGAGGTCTGAGCGCCTCCTCACGCCCGCGGTGACACCACGGACGCCCGCTGCCACGGCGGCGGGCGTCCGTCGTTTTGTCCGGTGTCGGGCGTCGCTCGTGACAGAGTCGGCGCATGACGCTTCCCGCACCCTTCGACCTGTCCGGCCGCGTGGCGGTCGTCACCGGTGCCGGCAGTCCCTCCGGGATCGGGTTCGCGACCGCGAACCTTCTGGGCCAACTCGGCGCAGCCGTCGCACTTGGTGCCACCACGGCGCGCGTCGAGGAGCGTGCAGCTGAGCTGACCCGCGCCGGCGTCGACGCCGTAGCCGTGGTCGGTGACCTCACGCACGAGGAGACGGCGGGTGACCTTGTGGCCCACGCGACCGACCGTTGGGGACGGCTGGACATCCTGGTGAACAACGCCGGCATGGTTTCGACGACCGACCCGTCGTACGAGTCGGGAACTGCGGAGTCGATGAGCCTGCTTACGTGGCAGTCGTCGTTGCGCCGCAACCTCGACAGCGCGTTCCTGATGAGCCGGGCCGTGCTGCCGACGATGGTCGAGCACGGCTGGGGCCGCATCGTGATGGTCGCGAGTGTCACGGGTCCGGTGATGGCGATGCGCGGCGACGTCGCGTACGCGTCGGCCAAGGCCGGGATGGTCGGTCTTGCCCGAGCACTCGCGGTCGACTCGGCACAGTTCGGCGTCACGGTCAACGCCGTGGCACCGGGCTGGACGCTGACCGACTCGCAAACGCGGGAGGAGGAGGTCGAGGGGCGGGTGACCCCGATGGGTCGCAGCGGCACCAGCGACGAGGTCGCGGCCGCCGTCGCCTGGCTGGCGAGCCCCGGCGCGTCGTACGTCACCGGACAATGCCTGGTCGTGGACGGCGGGAACGCCGTCGCGGAGGAACGCGCGACCCGCTGAGACGGACGACCCGGTCGGCTCTAGGGTGAGGTAGGACAGTCCGCGAACTGGAGGCTCGATGAAGAAGGCACTGCCGCTGGCGCTCGGTGCGCTCATGCTGGTCGTGGGCGGGGTGTGGACCTTCCAGGGGCTCGGCTACCTCGGCGGCAGTCCCATGACCGACGTCGCCTTCTGGGCCATCGTCGGGCCGCTCATCGCCGGGTTGGGTGTCGCACTGATGATCGTCGGGTTCCGCGGCCGTTCGCAGCGGGACTGACACACTCCGACCGATACACCCGTCCGGGTTGGGCGCGCGTGTCAGAGTGTGACCATGCGGTTCGTCATCTCCGGCGCGTCCGGTTTCCTGGGTCAGGCATGGCGTGAGCACCTCGCCCGGCAGGGCCACGACGTGGTCCGGCTCGTGCGTGGCGAGGCGGTCTCCCGGAACGAGTCCCCGTGGGATCCGTCCCGCGGAAGAGTGGACCAGGACGTCATCGAGAGTGCGGACGTCGTCGCCAACCTCTCCGGCGCACCCATCGCTCACTGGCCCTGGACGGCGTCGTACAGGAGGCAGCTCCGCGACAGCCGCGTGGACACCACGCGCACCCTCGCCGAGGCGATCGCGAAGTCGACGAGCAGGCCCGCCTTCCTGGTCCAGAACGGCGTGGCCGGGTACGGCGACCGCGGCGCGGAAGTGCTCACCGAGGAGTCCAGCACCCCCGCCGACACGACGCTCGGTGACATCACCCTGCAGTGGCAGGCCGCGGCCGATCCTGCGCGAGAGGCCGGCGGCCGCGTGTGCATCATGCGCACGGGCGTCGTCCTGGCCAGGCACGGAGGCGCCCTGGGGCCGATGCTGCTCCTGTTCCGCACCGGGCTCGGAGGGCCCATCGGCAACGGCCGGCAGTACTTCCCGACGATCTCGCTCAACGACTGGCTCAGGGCGGCCACGTTCCTCGGCACCAACGAGGACTGCGAGGGGGTCTACAACCTCACCGGCCCGAACCCCACGACCAACGAGGAGTTCACCAGGGAGCTCGGCCGGATGCTGCACCGTCCGACCCTGCTGCGAGCACCGGCCTGGCCGATGCGGAAGGTGCTCGGCGAGCTGTCCAACGAGCTCCTCGGCTCGGTCCGCCTGGAGCCGAAGCGGCTCCTGGCGGAGGGCTTCGAGTTCGAGCAGCCCACCCTCGACACCCGCCTGGCCCGGGCGCTGGGCGACTGACCCGGCGCCGCGGCTACCGCACGGCCGCCATCTTCCAGTCGTCGGCCGGAGAGGTGCGCTGCAGCGTGAGCACGTGCACCGTCGCCTGGTCCCGCGGGAGCGGGATATCGGCGCCGTTCCCGACGGCTACCGCCCCACGGAGACGGTCGACCACGCGCAGCCGCCACCGGTTCCGCGTGTGCTCGAGCACCTCCACCGACAGGATCTGCATCCGCATCCCCTCGACGCGAAGACCTCGCCCGGAGTAGCCGCGCAGCAGCGCCACGTCCGTCGTACCGGCTGTCGAACCGGGAACGTACAGCGCCCTCAGCCCCCGTGCGCTGCCCCGCGCAAACGCTTCCGCCCTCCGCCGGTCCCAGTCCTGGAGTACGTCGGCCGCCGGGCTCGACACGCCGGCCGCGGAGAGGGCTGCCGACTCGGCCTCCCCCGACGAGCCGACCGCAGTCACCGACCGGGAACCTGGGTCCGTTGCCGGAGCATCACCGGCGCGCCAGACGCCGAACGCGAGAGCCACGCCGACGAGCGCCAGACCGACGAGCCATGTGGTGGGGTGACGGGTCACGCCACCACCTTGGCCTACTTCGTCCGCACCGCGTCCTCGTTGTCCACAGGCACGTCGCGCACCCCGTCGGGCTGTCCGAGATGCAGCATCTCCGCGGTCCCGCGGTCCGCGTGGTCGGGGGTGTGCCACAGCCGGCTCGGCCACCAGATCGCGGGGCCCACGTCGTAGCTCAGGGCAGGCACCAGCAGCGACCGCACGACGAGGGTGTCGAGCAGCACGCCGAAGGCCACGATGAAGGCGAGCTGCGCGAGAAGCACGAGGGGCAGGATGCCCAGCGCGGCGAAGGTCGCGGCCAGGACCACACCCGCCGAGGTGATCACGCCGCCGGTGACCGACAGGCCCTTCAGGATGCCGGGATGCGTGCCCTGACGGATGGACTCCTCGCGCACCCGCGTCATCAGGAAGATCGAGTAGTCGATGCCGAGTGCCACCAGGAAGACGAACCCGATCAGCGGCATGGACGGGTCTGATCCCGGGAAGTCGAAGACGTGGTTGAACAGGACCGCGCTGATCCCGAGCGTGGCGCCGAACGAGAGCACGTTCGCGACCAGCAGGACGAGCGGCGCCAGAAGCGACCGCAGGAGCAACGCGAGCACGATGAAGATGACGACGAGGATGGCCGGGATCACCTTCATCCGGTCGGAGTCGACCGTGTCGCGGGTGTCCAGCAGGATCGCGGTCTGACCGCCGATCGCGATGTCCTCGCTGACCTCGTCCAGGTCCGCGCGCAGGTCGCGCACCGTGTCCGTCGCACCCGCGGAGTCGGCCGCCTCGTCCAGGGTGACGAGCACGATCGCCTCCCCGTCGATGGTCTTCGGGGCCGGCGGCGCCTGTCCCTCCTGCGGAGCCTGCCCGTCTGGTGATGCCGCCTGGCCCTGCTGCGGAACGTCCGGCAGGTAGCTCACGCCGTCCGCCGCCACCCCGTCGTGCGACTGTGCCACGTCGACGGCCTCTTCGAGGTTCTCCTCGGGGACCACCATGATCACCGGGCTGCTCTGGTCGGCACCGAAATGCGCGTCGAGGATGTCCTGCGCGTTGGCCGAGTCGACCTCGGTGAGGAAGAGCTCGGTCTGCGGGACCGGTTCCTCGTTCAGCGTCGGCACGAACGCCGCTGCGACCGCGAGGAGGACGGCCGTCGCCAGCCAGACCGCACGGGCGCGGCGGCCCACGAGCCGGGCCAGCCGGCCCCAGATGCCCTGGGCGTCGCGGTGCTCGGACCCGTAGGCCGGCTCGAACGGCCAGAACGCCTTGCGCCCCAGGAGGACGAGCGCAGCCGGAAGCAAGGTGAGGGAGGAGAGCATCGCGCCGGCGATGCCGATCGCTCCCACCGGACCGAGTCCCCTCAGGCTGGAAAGGTCGGACAGGAGCAGGCACAGCAGACCGAGGATCACCGTGAGCCCGGAGGCGAGGATCGGCTCCAGCGCCCCGCGGTAGGCAGTGCGCATGGCGTCGTACTTCGAATGCTGGTCCCGCAGCTCCTCACGGAACCGGGCCACGATCAGCAGCGAGTAGTCCGTCGCCGCACCGACCGCCAGGATGAACAGGATGCCCTGGCTCTGCCCGTTCAGGTCCAGGACGTCGTTGGACGCCAGGGCGTAGATCGCGGCTGAGCCGACGCCGAGGCCGAGCACAGCCGAGAAGAGCACCACCAACGGCAGGATGGGCGTGCGGTAGACCGCGAGCAGGATCAGCAGGACGACCGCCAGGGCGACACCCAGAAGCAGGCCGTCGATCTGGCCGAACGCCTCGATGAGGTCGGCGAGGACGCCGCCGGGGCCTCCCACGAGCGCGGTGAGCCCCTCGGGCGGGTCCTTGACCACGTCTCGGATGTCGAGCACGGCCGCTTCGAGCTCGTCCCCGTCGGACGTGGCGATCGGGGCGAGCACCTGAGCGGCCTCTCCGTCGTCCGACGGGATCGGGCCCCTCACACCCTCGGCGTCGATGTTCTCGACCTGCCTGATCTCGTCGGCGTAGCCCGCGATGACGCCGAGGTCGGCTTCCGTCAGCCCGCCGTCGCGCTGGAACACCACCGTGGTGGGGAAGCTCTCGTCTCCCGCGAACTTGGTGAACTCGTTCTGTACGACGGTCGACTCGGCGCTCTTGGGAAGGAACGCCGCGTTGTCGTTCTCCTGGACCTTCGTCAGCTGGCCTGCGAAGGAGCCGAGCGGACCTCCGACGGCGAGCCAGACGAGCACGACGACTGCCGGCATGATCCAGCGTTTCGAGCGGGTGGACGGTCTCGCCACAACGGGGCCTTTCACTCGGACGACAATCCGGACTTGCCGGTGCCCATAATCATGCACGGGCCGGACAAGGAACTGTGGGACATCGGGCTACCCTCGACGACGTGAGTGACCTGATCTTCAAGACCGTGGGGTTCGGCGCCGCCGCCGTCGACTACGTCGCTGCGTGGGACCTCCAGCGGGAGGTGCACGCGGGCGTCGTGTCGGGAGGCGCGGAGACGGTGCTGCTTCTCGAGCACCCTCCCGTCTTCACCGCCGGCAAGCGGACCGAGCCGCACGAGAGGCCCGCCCCGGATGTGGCCGGCGCGCCGGTCATCGACGTCGACCGCGGGGGCAAGATCACCTTCCACGGGCCCGGCCAGCTCGTCGGCTACCCGATCGTCCGCCTCCCGGACCACGTGCTCGTCGTTGACTACGTGCGGCGGGTCGAGGAGGCGCTCATCCACGCGTGCACCGACTTCGGCGTGACCACGGCGCGCGTGCCTGGTCGCAGCGGTGTCTGGCTCCGGGCGGACGACAAGGGGCCCGAGCGCAAGATCGCCGCCATCGGGATCAGGGTCAGCCGCGGGGTCACCATGCACGGCTTCGCGCTCAACTGCGACGTCGACCTGTCGTGGTACGACAGGTTCGTTCCTTGCGGGATCGCCGACGCGGGCGTCACCTCGCTGTCGAACGAGCTCGGCCGCGACGTCACCGTGGACGAGGCCGCGGCAGTCGTCGAGCGCCACCTCACGGACCTCCTCCGCTGGCAGCCGTTCGACCCGACACCCGACTACGAGCCCAGGCCGGACCCGGCGAAGCGGCGCGACACGTTGAGTGTTCCGGTCATCAATCCCCTGAACTGAGCCTCCGCTGCGCCATTCTTGGCCCCGACAGTCACGGGGACCAACGTTCCCCGGCGGATACGGGGAGTCATGAACGAGCTGGTCATCGAGACCAAGGGCCTGCGCAAGGAGTTCCGCACCCGGCGCGGCCGCCACGTCATAGCGGTCCACGACCTCGACCTCGCCGTCCCGGCGGGTGGCGTGCACGGCTTCCTCGGGCCCAACGGGTCCGGAAAGACGACCACGATCCGCATGCTGCTCGGGCTGGCCCGGGCGAGCCGCGGCGAGATGCGCCTGTTCGGCGAGCCGGTCCCCCGCCACCTGCCACAGGTGGTGAACCGGGTCGGCGCCGTCGTCGAGCAGCCCAAGTTCGTGCCGACCTTCTCCGGCCGCAAGAACCTCGACCTGCTCGCACGCTCCATCGGGGTGCCGGGGAGGCGCGTCGACGCCGCGATCGCCCAGGTCGGCCTCACCGGCCGGGAGAAGGAGCGGTTCAAGGGCTACTCGCTCGGAATGAAGCAACGGCTCGCGATCGCGGCCACGCTGCTGAAGAGCCCTGACCTGCTGATCCTCGATGAGCCGACGAACGGCCTGGACCCGGCCGGGATCCGCGACATCCGCGACATGATCCGCGAGCTCGGCGAGACCGGCGTGACCGTGCTGCTCAGCTCGCACATCCTGGCGGAGGTCCAGCAGGTCTGCGACTCCGTCTCCATCATCGGCAACGGTCGTCTCCTGGCAGCCGGAAGGGTCGACGACCTCGTCGGAACGAACGGCGGCAGCACGACGCGCGTGGGCATCTCCGACCCGGCGACAGCCGCCGACCACCTCCAGCGGGCCGGCTTCTCGGTCATCCGGGACAACGGCCACCTCCTGGTCGACGGTGCCGAGCGTGCCGACGAGATCACCCGGATCCTCGCGGCCCAGGAGCTGTACGTGCACGAGCTGACCCCGGTCCGCGCCGACCTCGAGTCGGTCTTCCTCCAGCTCACCAAGGACGCAACGCTGGACCAATCACTCGTGGCAGGTGCGAAATGAGACTCTTCCTCGTCGAGCTGACCCGGTTCCGCTCCCGGCGCGCCATCGTCCTGATGCTGGTCGCCGCCGCGCTGCTCACCGCGGTCGTCGCCGCCACGACGATCTGGGACACCCGGCCGATCAGCGCTGAGGACCGCGCAGCCGCGCAGGTCGAGGCCGACCGCATAGCCCAGGAGCCCTGGGCCAAGAAGGAGATCGCCCGCTGCGAGAAGAACCCCGAGCGCTATGGCGGAAACGGGACGACGGCGGAGGACTGTCGGCAGATGTTCGTCCCCGCACCGGAGGATCTTGTCTACCGGGAGACGCTCTCCCTGGCGCAGGCCATGGAGGGCCCAGGTGTGGGCGTGCTCGTCATCGTCGCGGCCCTGATGACCATCATCGGCACGACCTTTGCCGGCGGTGACTGGGCCTCGGGGTCGATGAGCAACCAGCTGCTCTTCGAGCCCAGGCGGCTGAAGCTGTGGCTGGCCAAGGCCGGGGCCGTCTTCGTGGGCGCGGTCGTCGTCTCCGCCGTCCTGGTCTCCGCGTTCTGGGTGACGTTGTACGTCGTGGCGGAGTCCCGCGGCATCGCCACCGGAGCCACCGTCCAGGAGCAGATCCGCTGGTTCTCCGGGCGGGGCGTGCTGCTCTCAGGCCTCGTCGCGGTGGGTGCCTACGCCCTCACCATGCTGCTCCGGCACACGGTGGGCACGCTCGCGGTGCTGTTCGCCTACGTCGTCGGCGGCGAGATCCTCATCCAGTCGCTGCCGATCGAGGGGGCCTTGCGCTGGAGCCTCGCCCACAACGCGTTCGCCTGGATCCAGGACGGCTACGAGTACTGGGACTCCACCATCACGTGCTCACCCATGGGCGAGTGCAACCAGGAGGCCTTCCTCAGCCTCACCCACGGAGCCACCTACCTCGGCGTTCTGCTCGCCGTCGCGGTCGTGCTGTCCGTCGCCTTCTTCCGGCGGCGCGACATCCCCTGACCCGAGGCGGTCGGCGCCGCGTCGTACGCACTGTCGGTCGGGCTGTCGGTCGGGCTGTCCGATTGGGGCGAGTTCGCCCGGCGGCGTAAAGTGGCGACCGTGACTCAAGCGCCTACCCAGCAGCCAGCCACGCCCTCCTCGGCGACTCCGGCGACCCCGGACGGCCGCAAGCTCCTCCGCCTGGAGGTCCGCAACGCGCAGACGCCGATCGAGCGGAAGCCCTCATGGATCAAGACGAGGGCGAAGATGGGCCCGCAGTACCGCGAGCTTCAGAACCTCGTGAAGTCCGAGGACCTGCACACGGTCTGCCAGGAGGCCGGCTGCCCCAACATCTACGAGTGCTGGGAGGACCGCGAGGCCACCTTCCTCATCGGCGGGGACCAGTGCACCCGCCGCTGCGACTTCTGCCAGATCGACACGGGCAAGCCCGAGCCGCTCGACCGGGACGAGCCCCGGCGAGTGGCCGAGAGCGTGCAGAAGATGGGGCTCCGGTACGCCACGATCACCGGCGTCGCGCGCGACGACCTGCCCGACGGCGGGGCGTGGCTGTACGCCGAGACCGTCCGTGCGATCCACGAGCTGAACCCGGAAACCGGTGTGGAGAACCTCATCCCGGACTTCAACGGCAAGCCCGACCTCCTCCAGGAGGTGTTCGAGTCCCGGCCGGAGGTCCTCGCCCACAACGTCGAGACCGTCCCCCGCATCTTCAAGCGGATCCGGCCCGCGTTCCGCTATGACCGGTCCCTCGACGTGATCACCCAGGCCCGGAAGTTCGGGCTGGTCACCAAGTCGAACCTGATCCTCGGCATGGGCGAGACCCGCGAGGAGGTCTCCCAGGCTCTTCAGGACCTGCAGGACGCCGGCACCGACCTGGTCACGATCACGCAGTACCTCCGCCCATCGCTGCGGCACCACCCCATCGAGCGGTGGGTCAAGCCCGAGGAGTTCGTGGAGCTCGAGGAGGAGGCCCTCGAGATCGGCTTCGCCGGCGTCATGTCCGGACCGCTGGTGCGCTCGTCGTACCGCGCGGGAAGGCTCTACCGACAGGCACTGGAGTCGCGCGAGCGCGCGGGCGAGAACGTCTGACACACTTGGCCGGCGGTCTCACCGCCAGGACCCCGAAGCAGAACGAGCGAAGGCAGCATGATGGCTAAGAAGGACAAACCCGCGAAGGCCGACAAGCAGGGCCGGCTGAGGCAGATCGCGGCGAGCTACCGGATGACCAAGGAGTCCGACCCGAAGATCGGGCTGGTCCTCCTCGCCACGTTCCTGGTCGCCGCGGGCGCCGCCTTCGGCCTCCTGTTCTTCGTCCCGGGCCACTGGGCGTTCGACATCGTCGCCGCCGTGATGCTCGGCGTCCTGGTCGTGCTCATCGTCTTCGGCCGCCGCGCCCAGCGCGCCGGCTACGCCCGCATCGAGGGCCAGCCCGGAGCCGCCGCGGCGGCGCTCGGCATGCTGCGCCGTGGCTGGAAGCTCGACCCGGCCATCGCGTTCAACCGCAACCAGGACGTCGTGCACCGGGTGGTCGGCCCGCCCGGGATCGTGCTGGTCGGCGAGGGCAACCCGAACCGGGTCAGGACCCTGCTCACGAACGAGCGCCGCAAGCACGAGCGGGTCGCCTCGGAGGCTCCGATCCACGAGGTCGTGGTCGGCGACAGCGAGGGCGCGGTCCCCGTCAGCAAGCTGGTCAAGCACGTGACCAAGCTCGGGCGGAAGGTCAAGCCTGCCGAGATCACCGACATCCTCGCCCGGCTCAAGGCACTCGACGCGAACCGGTCGAACATCCCGCTGCCCAAGGGCCCCATCCCGACCAGCATGAAGGGCGCCCGCCAGAACATGCGCGGCCGCTGAGTTGTCAGCGTGTGGGGGGTGCCATGGCGCCCCCACGCCCTGACAAGTCGGTCACGTCGGCCCACCGTGTCGCGATAGCGCCCTTCTCGCCACCGGCCGGCTTCAGGTTGTGAGCAGATGGCTGCTCCGCCTGCCTTGGGGCCGCCAACTGCTCACGAACTAACACTCAGAGGCAGCGCCGGTCGACGAGGGCGACGCAGACAGCGGAAGAGGAGCCGCCCGGTACCAGGGTGGCTCCTCTTCTGCCAGCCGACCGGCTCAGGCCGGCGGGGGCGGTGGCGTCTGGCCACAGGCAGCGAAGGCCGCCGGGATGGCAGCGTCGAGCGCCTCGAAGTCCAGGTACGAGATGCTCTTGGTGCCCGGCTCCTCCTTCTTGAGGGTGCCGCCTGCCATCGTCCCGTGGCTGTCGATCAGCGTGTCCGGGGTCACGCCGCCGGCGTCAGCCAGGATCTGGATGCCCTCGTCACACAGTGGCCCGAGGAACTGGGTGGCGAGATCTTCGAAGGACACCCAGTTGGCCGACCCGGCCATGCCCTCCGCCGCACGCTCGTTCAGGTTGGTCTTGTAGCAGAAGTGCGCGGCCGCAGGTCCTGCTGCAACCCCGACCATCGCCACCCCGGCAACGCCGACGGTCAGCGCTCGGCGCGTCAATGCCTTCAACATGCTTGGTCCCCTTTCCCCCGTGCACCCTGCGCGGGGATACCCGTTCATTGATCTGCGCCTTCGTAGCGAAAGGCGCAAGTTACGCAACCAAGGAACAAGTGAACCGGCCCGGCGACGCGGACGGCCATGCCCAGTTCAGGTGACTTCCGGGTCGCCTGGACGTGCCAGCCCTCGGGAACCACTCGAACCAGCCCCTGGGGTCGAAAACAGGACGGATTCGGTCGAAACGACCGCCGACCAGGTCGGCCCGGCTCAGCGACCGGGCAGTTCCACGATCAGGTTCGCTGGCGGCGCCTTGATGTTCACCGGCTTGCCCCAGTCGGAGTAGGTCGAGTCCATGCCCGTCTGCGAACCCATCCCCATCACTCCCCGGGTCATCCGGTTCCGGTCGTCGAGCCAGACGTCGTAGGGGATCTTCTTCGGCATGCCGGCCACCTGCTGGGTGCCCTGCATCCGGGCGACGGCGGCGGTGTCGATGGTGAGGCGGTAGTGGCGCAGCCCGTCCTCCTGGCCCAGGTACGTCACCTTCCGGAGCCCCTCCTCGAACACGGCGTACGCCGCGCGCGGGTCCATCTGCTCCGGGAGCTTCGCGAAGGATCGTCCGTAGGGGTCGTTCGGGTCGTTCGGGTCGATCTCGATGTACGAGCCCTTGGGCGTCAGGGGTGGCGCGGACATGTAGACCATCCCGTCGACCACGCGCATCTCGAGCGTTCCGAGGCCCAGGCCAGGGGCCTGAATCGTCATCTTCATCGCGGGGGACGCTCCGCCGTACCTCACGTCGCCTTGCGCAGTGACGAATCCGGCCGCCGTGCCCATCTCCATGGTGATGTGCGCCGTCGGCTCCTTCTCGAGTGCCGCGAGCGTGACGGGCACGAGGGTGTCCTTGGTGAGCACCTCGTAGTCCGCAGACTCCACAGACCCTGTCGCGGTCTCCGAGGGCTGGGCGGCCTCGGAGGGCTGTCCGGTCTCCGAGGGCCGCGCGGTCGGCGAGCTGCCCACCGAGCTCACCGGCGGGCTGGTCACCGTCTCGAGCGACACAGGCTCCGGGTTCGCCGATGCGCACCCGGCGAGGACGAGGAGCAGCGCCGGCACCGCGATGGACGCTCGGGTCGCGCGGCGACTTCTGTGGTGCGACATGGATTCCCCCCATGGTGGTTGTCGTCTTTGCGAGGGTATGCCCGGAACCTGTCCCAGGTAGGTTGTATGACAGAAGGTCGAACGACGGGGAGGGACGACCGATGGCCGTGCCAGGACAGAAGATCCCGCAGGACGCTCCCTCGGATCTCGCCCGGACCGAGCTGTTCTCCATAGACGCCTACATGCGTGACTTCGAGGCGGACGTCGTGGAGGTCGACCGCGAGCAGGGGCGGGTCGCGCTCCGCCGTACCGCCTTCTACCCCGGTGGTGGCGGGCAGCCGTTCGACCTGGGCGTCCTCCGCTGGGAGGACTCCTGGGCAGCGGTCACCAGGGTCGGACGGGACCGCGGGCGGATCTGGCACTGGCTGGACATGCCAGAGCTGCCGGAGCCCGGGACCGAGGTGCAGGGCGAGCTCGAGTGGGAGCGTCGCCACCTCACCATGCGCACCCACACCGCCCTGCACATCCTGTGCGGCGTGATCTGGGCGGACCACCAGGTGGCGGTGACCGGCGGGAACATGGACCCCGGAAGGGGCAGGCTGGACTTCCCCCTGCCGTCGATGTCCGCCGAGTTCGGCCGGCAGGTCGAGGCGCGGATCAACGAGGAGATCGCCGCCGCCCGGGAGATCCTGGTCGAGTTCGTAGGACGCGACGTCGCTGACAAGGACCACGCGTTGATCCGCACCGCGGCGAACCTCATCCCGCGTGAGATCGACCCGCTCCGGGTCATCGACATCGTGGGGCTCGACAAGCAGGCCGACGGCGGCACGCACGTGCTCAGCACCGCCGAGGTCGGCCGCGTCACCGTGACCGGCACCGAGTCCAAGGGGAAGGGCAACAAACGTGTCCGGATCGAGGTCGCCGACCGAAGCTCTTGAACCTTCCACCAATCCGTGGAGCGCCCAGGGGCGAACCACGGACATGAAGGTTCCCAGGAACGTGCTGCTCCGCGAGACGAGCGCGCGATGACCGCGGCGTACGACGGGCGGCCGACGGTCGCAGTGATCGGCGGCGGCATCGCGGGGCTCACCGCCGCCTACCTGCTGCAGCGCACGCACCACGTGACGCTCTTCGAGGCGGACTCCCGCGTCGGCGGGCACGCGCACACCCACGATGTGGCGCTCGGCGACGGTACGACGGTCCCGGTGGACTCAGGCTTCATCGTGCTCAACGACCGGACCTACCCCCTGCTGCGTCGCCTGTTCGACGAGCTCGGCGTGCGCACCCGCCCGACGGAGATGAGCATGAGCATCAGCTGCGACGGGTGCGGCCTGAGCTACAGCGGCGGCCGGAGCGCGAACGGGCTCTTCTCGCAGCGCCGCCGCGCCTTCGACACGGACTTCTGGAGGCTGCTGCTGCAGATACGCAGGTTCCAGAGGGTTGCACTGGCGCTGCTGGACGAGGACCCGTCCTCGGAGCTGACCTACGAGGAGTTCCTCACCGGGCACGGGTTCGACCGTCGCTTCGTCACCCACTACGCCCTGCCGGTCGTCTCGTGCGTGTGGTCCATGGGGCACAACGAGGCGCTGGCCTACCCCGCGGCGTACCTGTTCGCGTTCCTGCGCCACCACGGCTTCCTCACGCTCGGCGACTCCCCCACCTGGCACACCGTCGTCGGCGGTTCGCGCAGCTACGTCGACGCGATCACCCGCCGCCTCGACGTGGTCCGCCCGGGGACCCGGGTCACCGGGGTGAGCCGGAAGCCGGACGCCGTCGAGCTCGACACCGCGCCGGACGGGACCGGGCCCGGCGAGCACCACGGGTTCGACAAGGTCGTCATCGCCACCCACGCCGACGAGGCGCTCGGACTGCTCACCGATGCCGGGGAGGACGAGATCGAGCTGCTCGGCTCCTTCGGCTACTCGACGAACGTGGCGTGGCTGCACCGCGACGAGCGCGCGCTGCCCGCGAACCCGCGCGCCCGTGCCAGCTGGAACTACCGGATCGACAGCTGCGACACGCTCACGGACCGGACCCGGGTCTCGTACTGGATGAACCGTCTCCAGGGACACCCGGAGAGCGACCCCCTGGTCGTCACGCTGAACCCTGCCGAGGGGCCGGCGCCGGAGCATGTGATCGCGAAGATGACCTACTCGCACCCGACCTACACGGGCCGGTCCGTGGCGGCGCAGGCGCGGCTCGAGTCGCTCAACGGCGACCGGCTCGCGTTCGCCGGGGCGTACCAGGGCTGGGGTTTCCACGAGGACGGCTGCCGGTCCGGCGTGGCAGCCGCACGCGCCCTGGGGGTGTCGTGGTGAGCGCCGGCCTGCCGACGGTCCCCGCGTCCCTCCAGGCGCAGGTCCGCCACCAGCGGCACCGTCCCTTCGGCTACGGGTTCTCGCACCGTACGACGATGTGGCTGGTCGACATCGCCGACCCGAACGCGGCCTTCCCCCGGTGGCTGCGGGCGTTCGCGTCGATCAGGTCCCGCGACCACCTCGCCGCGGACGACCGCCCCCTTGCCGAGAAGGTGCGGGCCTACCTCGACGCGCAGCAGGTCCCGTGGACGGCGTACCGGGTGCTGATGCTCGCGAACGCGCGCAGCCTCGGCTATGTCTTCGACCCGCTGACGACGTACTTCTGCTTCGACGAGGCCGGCGAGCTGGAGGGAGTCCTGGCCGAGGTCCACAACACCTACGGCGAACGGCACTGCTACCCGCTCCCCGTCCCCGACCTGTCAGGGCCCACGGAGGCTACGTCACCACGACGCCCTGACAGCTCGGCGAGCGTCGCGAAGGAGTTCTACGTCTCGCCGTTCTTCGCGGTCGAGGGGCGCTACGACATCCGCACCCGGCTCACCGACGGTGAGGTCGCCGTCGCGATCACCCTCACCCAGGACGGCCGCACGGTCTTCGCCGCCACCGTCCACGGAGAGCTCGACCCGGCGACGCCAGGACATACGCTGAGAACCGTGGCACGCAACCCGTTGCCCTCGCAGCGAGTGTCGGCGCTGATCCGCTGGCACGGCATCCGGCTGTGGCTGCGCCGCCTGCCGGTGATCCCCCGACGACCACACCAGGCACCGAAGGGAATGGCATGACCTCGATCTCCGACGACACCGGCCGCACCTCGCCGGAGACCGGCGGGACGTCCTCGGCGCGCGCACTCCCCTCCCCTCCCGCGTACGGCGTCCGCGCCGAGATCGCGAGACGCGCACTCCCCCGCATCCTCCGCAAGGTGCCCGTGACCGCCGTGCTCCCCCACGGCCGGCGGTACGGCGCAGGCACCCCGAACCGGCCGGTCATCGAGATCACCGACCCGCGGGCGTTCTTCGCCCGTCTCGGGCACAGCCCGATGATCGGCCTCGGCGAGTCCTACATGGCGGGCGAGTGGCGGGCGGCACCAGGAACGGACCTCGCGGACGCGCTCACGCCGTTCGCGGAGCGGCTGACCGACCTGATCCCGCCGACGTTCTACCGGCTGCGGCACCTCGTCCTCCCGCGGCTGCTGAGCTCGGAGGAGAACACGCACGACGGCGCCCGCCGCAACATCCACCGGCACTACGACCTCTCGAACGAGATGTTCGAGCTGTTCCTCGACCCCTCGCTGTCCTACTCCTCCGCCCTCTTCGACCCGCTCGAACCCGCGCCCACGTGGTCGGACCTGGAGCCGGCCCAGCTGAGGAAGGTCGACGCGGTCCTCGACGCCGCGGGAGTCACGGCAGGCACCCGACTGCTGGAGATCGGCACCGGCTGGGGAACCCTCGCGATCCGCGCCGCGCAGCGCGGTGCCCAGGTCACGACGGTGACCATCTCCGCGCAGCAGGCGGCCCTCGCCCAGCGGCGGGTGGACGAGGCGGGCCTGTCGGACCGCGTGGAGATCGCGTTGCGCGACTACCGGGACCAGACCGGAGAGTTCGACGCCGTGGTCAGCGTGGAGATGATCGAGGCCGTCGGCGAGCGATACTGGCCGACGTACTTCAGCGCCATCGACTCACTGCTCGCCCCGGGCGGGAAGGTCGCGATCCAGGCGATCCTGCTGGAGCACCACCGGATGGTCGCCACCCGCAACACCTACACCTGGATCCACAAGTACATCTTCCCCGGCGGACTGCTCCCCTCCACCAACGCGATCGAGCGGGTTCTCGCCGAGCACACCCGGCTGCGCATCTCGCGGGTCGCGCCGATGGGCCGGCACTACGCGCACACGCTGCGACTGTGGCGAGAGCGGTTCCTGGCCAACTGGCCAGGGGTCGAGGGGCTGGGCTTCGACGACACCTTCCGGCGGATGTGGGAGTTCTACCTCGCCTACTGCGAGGCCGGGTTCCGCACCGGCTACCTCGACGTCGCCCAGATCACGATGCGACGGCCTGGCGAAGGTGGGCCTTGAACCAGTCACGGGCCAGCCGCGCGGCCTGGTCGAGCGTGCCCGGCTCCTCGAACAGGTGGGAGGCGCCCGGGACCACCGCCAGGTCGTTCTCGCACTGCATGTGCCGCTGCGCCCGCCGGTTGAGGTCGAGCACCACGTCGTCGCGGCCCCCGACGATGAGCAGGGTCGGCGCCCTGACCTCGTGCAGTCGCGGGATCGCCAGGTCGGGCCGCCCGCCTCGTGAGACCACGGCCGCGATCTCACGACCGGCGTCGGCGGCCGCCCAGAGCGCTGCCGCTGCTCCTGTGCTCGCGCCGAAGTAGCCGACGGCGAGCCGCTGTGCAGCCGGGTGTCGGCGCAGCCACGCCGTCGCGCCCCTGAGCCGCTCCGCGAGGAGGTCCACGTCGAAGACCAGCCTCCGGTCGTTCTCCTCCTCCGGCGTGAGCAGGTCGAACAGCAGCGTGCCCAGACCGGCGTCCTGCAGGACCGAGGCGACGAATCGGTTTCGGGGGCTGTGACGGCTGCTCCCGCTGCCATGGGCGAACAGCACGACACCCTGAGCCCCTGCCGGGACGATCAGGCGGCCGGCGAGCTCGATGCTGTCGCCGGTGATCTGGACCTCCTCGTCGACGGCCCTGGCGTCGGCGCCCGCGGGCTCGGTCGTGGGTGAAGACGCGGCGGCCCGGTCGAGGAGCTCGACCACCTTCTCGTCGGAGGTCTGCGAGAAGTCGTCGTAGAACTGTCCGATCGCATAGAAGCCGTCCGGCCGATAGGGGCAGACGAACTCGTCGACGGCGTCGCGGAGTCTCTCCTCGGACTCCGGCGGTCCCACAGGCGCCGCGAGCACGACCCTGGCGGCGCCCATTGCGCGGGCGACCTGGCAGGCGGCGCGCGCGGTCGACCCGGTGGCCACGCCGTCGTCGACGATGACAGCTGTCTTTCCGTCGAGGGACTGCCGTTCACGCCCCGCCCGGAACCGGCCGGCCCTCTGCTCGAGGACGGCGCGCTCGCGTCGCTCCACGGCGGCCATCTCCGGCTCGCTGATGTGCGCCACGCGCACGACCTCGGAGTTGAGGACCCGCACGCCACCCTCCCCTATGGCACCCATGGCCAGCTCCGGCTGGAACGGCACCCCGAGCTTGCGGACCACGATCACGTCGAGGGGCGCGGCGATCGCCGAGGCCACCTCGAAGGCCACCGGCACACCACCGCGTGGAAGACCGAGCACCACCGTGTCCGGTCCGCGCAGGTGGGTCAGGCTCGCGGCGAGCTGCCGCCCTGCTTCGGTACGGTTCGCGAACATCACGGCCCTCCCGTGTGGCCGGTTCTGCCCCGTCCCGCCCACGCTAGGCACGCGGCGGAGGGGCCGGACAGAGCCGTTGGTCCCGCTCTGGGTGCTAGGGGAAAGCGGTCATCGCCTGACGGTCACGGTCCCGACCGCGAGGTCGTGAAGGCCGCGCTGGTCCCGGTTGAAGACCAGCGGCGGGACAACGAGGCAGATGAGCGCGGTGCGGAGCAGGGCCTGGAGCAGGTTGACCGGTTTGTTGTCCAGCTTGCCCACCCTCACCCGGCACACGAGCTGGCCGAAGGAGCCGCCCATCAGGGCGGTGAGGACGGTGGCCTCGAGGAGGAAGATGCCCATCGGCGCGAGGTCTGCCGACGCGCTGCGTGTGTCCGTGAGGAAGCCGGTGCCGAGGAACGCGATGGCGACGAGCGTCGACGCGAACCAGTCGACGGCGAGCGCCAGGAGGCGGCGTCCCCATCCGGCCACCGACCCTGGCCCGCTCTCCGGGAGTCCGAGGCGTTCACCGGCGTACGACGGACCGGCCGATGACGATGCTGGGGGGCGCGAATCGCTCACCGGGACAACGCTACCCGTCCCGTGTCTCACCCTCGGGGGCTGGTGGACTGGTCCGCCATGTGATCCGCCACCCAGAGTGTTACATGCCTGAAACAAAGCGGATACGGTCAAGAAACTCCCCGTACATAAGTTGCGAGACGGTGGTGCAGCGACGCATCACCTGTTTCTTGAAAAGAATCTGGACCGCCGCCGCGCGGCCAAGGAGGACGAATGTTCGCAAACGCCGACGAGCTGCTGAAGTTCATCAAGGACGAGGGCGTCGAGATGGTCGACGTCCGTTTCTGCGACCTCCCCGGCATCATGCAGCACTTCACAGTTCCGGTGTCGTCGTTCGACCAGTCCGTCTTCGACGACGGTCTCAACTTCGACGGGTCCTCGATCCGCGGGTTCCAGGCGATCCACGAGTCGGACATGTCGCTGTTCCCCGACCCGACGACGGCGTACCTCGACCCGTTCCGTGCGAAGAAGACGCTCATCGTGAACTTCTTCATCCACGACCCGCTGACCGGTGAGGCCTACAGCCGCGACCCCCGCAACATCGCCCGCAAGGCGCAGGCGTACCTCAAGAGCACCGGCATCGGCGACACGGCGTACTTCGCGCCTGAGGCCGAGTTCTACGTGTTCGACTCCGTTCGCTTCGAGACGACGCAGAACGCCGGCTACTACCACATCGACTCCGAGGCGGGCGCCTGGAACACCGGCGCCGAGGGTGACAACCGCGGCTACAAGGTGAAGTACAAGGGCGGCTACTTCCCGGTGGCGCCCTACGACCACTTCGGCGACCTGCGCGACGAGATCACCGTCGAGCTCGAGAAGGCCGGCCTGATCGTCGAGCGCGCTCACCACGAGGTCGGTACGGCGGGCCAGGCAGAGATCAACTGGCGTTTCGACGAGCTGCTCACCAGCGCCGACGCGGTGATGAAGTTCAAGTACATCGTCAAGAACGTCGCCTGGCGCAACGGCAAGACGGCGACGTTCATGCCGAAGCCGATCTTCGGCGACAACGGCTCGGGCATGCACTGCCACCAGTCCATCTGGGACGGCGGCGAGCCGCTGTTCTACGACGAGGCGGGTTACGCCGGCCTGTCGGACACCGCCCGGTACTACATCGGCGGCCTGCTCAAGCACGCCCCGTCGCTGCTGGCCTTCACCAACCCGACGGTGAACTCGTACCACCGGCTGGTGCCCGGTTTCGAGGCCCCGGTCAACCTGGTCTACAGCCAGCGCAACCGCTCGGCATGCATCCGGATCCCGATCACGGGCGCCAACCCGAAGGCCAAGCGCGTCGAGTTCCGCTGCCCCGACCCGTCCTCGAACCCGTACCTCGCCTTCTCGGCGATGCTGCTGGCCGGTGTCGACGGCATCAAGAACAAGATCGAGCCGCCGCAGCCGATCGACAAGGACCTCTACGAGCTGCCGCCGGACGAGCACGCCGACATCGAGACGGTGCCCGCATCGCTCGGCGCGGTCATGGACTCGCTCGAGGCCGACCACGACTTCCTGCTCGAGGGTGGCGTGTTCACCCCCGACCTGATCGAGACGTGGATCGACTACAAGCGCACCAACGAGATCGCCCCGATCGCGCTGCGTCCGCACCCGCACGAGTTCGAGATGTACTACGACATCTAGTCCGCCGGGCCGCTGCTAGGCCGGTCTTCCGCTGGAACGGCGGCTGACCTGGGCAAACGTCTTGCAACGTTGTCCAAACGTCAGCCGCCGTTTTGCGTCCCTGTGCGTACCCGAGGTGTACCAAGCCGGTGTTCCCAGCCATCAGCTGACGTGCCGCCCGAATGCGCACGAGGACGCGGCCTGCCACCTGACAGCACCTTGGTAAACGGTGCCGTCTGATCATCTGCCCACGCCGCTGATGGTGCGCGCGCTTTTGCTGCGCGCACACGCCGCAACTCGCGGGCTGGGTCGCGCATTAGCGTCGGTGCTCGGGCATGGCCTCGTTGACCTCGCGCCAGAAGGCGTCGACGCGGGCGTTCCACTCGTCCGGGACCTCCTGGAAGGGCTGGTGGGCCTCCTCCTCCATCACCTCGAACCGGGCGCCGGGGATCAGCTCGGCGACTGCGCGGCAGACCGGCGGGGGCATCTGCAGGTCGCGGCCGCCGGCGAGGACGAGCGTCGGGACGGCGATCTGGGGAAGGCGGTCGCTCGCGTCATGATCGACAAGGGCGTCGATGACGCGCTGCAGGTCCTCGTTCGACTGCTTGTGCGGGAAGGCGAGCACCTCCTCGATGATCTGGTCGACGGTCCCATCGTTGTGCGCCCGGCGCGTGTAGATCGTGAGGAAGAACGCCTCCAGGAACGCGCGCTCGCTCGGCGCCACCTCGACCAGCCAGCGGACGAACAGCGCCAACGAGCGAAGGTATGGGTCCATCACTGCGAAAGTGCTCTGCAGGACCAGGCTGCGCACGAGCTCCGGGTGGCGCAGCGCCAGCTCCTGGGCGATGATGCTGCCGCCCGAGAAGCCGGCCACGTGGGCCGACGAAATGTCGAGCGCGCGCAGCACACCGGCGGCGTCGTCCGCCATCGCCTCCACCGAGACCGGTCCTTCGGGCATCACGGTCCGTCCCGAGCCCCGGTTGTCGAACGCGGTCAGCCGGTAGCGGTCCGAGAGTCCGTCGAGCTGGGGCTGCCACGACTCGACGGTGTCGCCGAGACCTCCGATCAGCAGGGCGTCCGGTCCCTCGCCGACCTGCTCGGTCCAGATGTCCATGTCATTTGCGCGCGTGTGCTCGCCCATGTCGTTCTCCTACCCTGCTCACTCGCTCGGCCCCCCAGACCGATGATTCGGCCCTCATCATCGAGATCGAGGTTGACCATCCCCGTCGACCTCTCGAGGGTCCCACAGACGGTGCGCGAGACCCCTGCCCTCCACGCCTGCTTCGCCTCCGCGACCGCGCGGCGGGTGGTCCGCTCTCTCCCGTCGTGGACAAATGAGCAGATTCGGTGTGAGGCCGGTACCGCGCGCGACGCCCTCGCCGCTGTCTTGCGTTGGCAGTGCACTAGGTTTCGTCTAGGTGTTCCACACCGGCGCGACGTTCTTGCGGTAGCCCCGTCCGAAGATCCCGCCGATGATGGAGAGCACCGGACCGGGCACGTCGCGGGTGACCGCTTCCCTCTCGGCGGGTGATGCGCCGTCGAGCACCCAGGCGAAGAACCGACCTCCCCTGGCCGGGCTGACCTTCCCGAACGCCCTGCCCATCGCCTTCATCTCCGGGGTGTCGCGCTTGGCCATGTAGACGTCCTCGATCTCGGCCTCCTCGTGGTCGAGGTGCTGGACCGTCACCACCTGCAGCTTCTGGAAGGCGGTCAGCGCTGCCTTGGCTTCGTCGGAGCCGGCGCGGCGCGCGAGCGCACCCATCGCACCGCGGGTCTCCGCCAGGGCCGCCGCCATGATCTCGTGCTCCTCGTCCATGGTGGCCAGGAGCTGCTTGCTGACGCCCACCGACTCGAGCGCCGGCCAGGCGATCGCGTGCTCGCTCTCGTGATGATGGGTGAGCTGGTCGTCGAAGTTCACCCACGCCGTCTCGAGCTGTTTCGCTCTCGTCACGTCGCCCTCCGGGAACGTGCTGAGTGCGGCGATGAACCTGTCCAGATCCCGTCGGAAGGCGCCGTGGATCGCCTTGTTCATGCTGATCTCGCTCATCCCCCGACTCTAGGCCGATCCGCTCGGACAGGGAGTGCATTTCGGTTGTCGCGAGTACCAACTGGACGCCGGCCGGATCGAACTCACCGGCCACGCCATCTGCGTCGGCTTGATCTCACCGTGACGACGCAGGTGGAAGAGGCGACCCCGCGGTTGGCCGACCATGATGGGCTCTGCCGCCCCTACACTGCTTCCGTGGTTGAGACGGGGACGACGGACCGAGTAGAGCCAGCACATCCTCAGTCCAGCGGACTGACCCGGCTTCGCGAACGGTGGCTGAATCTACCTCTCCTCATCCGACTGATCATGGCGTGGCTACTCGTCGTCTGCATCGCACAGGGCGTTGAGGCCCTCGAGAACCGCCAGGCGCGTAGGCCCGTCGAGGTGGCTCTGGTTGCGGCGAGCGTGGCTCACAAGGACGTCGGAGTCCTGAGTCCGGGATCCGCTAGGAGGTGGATGGACGGGGCAGGCCCTCGCGAGTCAGTCGTGCGGGCGTTGACCAAACCCGGTAACGCGTACTTCGAACCCGTCTTCTATGTCTTGGCCGAGGATGATGTCAGTCCCGCCCGGAACGATGAACGGTGCTACTACTTCCCGGTTCAGGTGGGCTCACGGCTCGAAGCAGCCCGGGTGTCCCATGTCGCCCGGCTCTGCTACCGCTCCCCTTTCAAGACCCCGTGGAGGTCCACGTCCCTCTCGGTGTTGAGGTAACGGCACCCATCTAGGGACGCGTGCCGAGGCGCCCCGGCTCCCGCTCACGTCGACGTCGCCCGACCCGCTACCCACTCTTCATGCTGCCGTGACGCTCGGACCCACAACGTCTGTCGATCCTGCTCGGACAGGTCGTCGATGCTCATGCCGAAGACCTCCACCAGCACGGAGAGCAGTTCGTCCTCGCTTGCGACAACCCGGGAGTCAGCCGTCTCCGGAACGACCCCGAGGCTCAGGCTCCGGAGCACGACGACGTGGTCGGGTCGACGACGAAAGGCCGACAGGGTACGCACGAACCCCGACTCCGGTGACGTGGCGAGGAGTGTGTGCTGCTCGGCGAAGGCCCCCATCGTGGCTGGGCTGGGGTCGAAGTCCAGCCCTGAGAACGCGCCGAGTGCGTCGTGGTCGAAACGCCACCCGCCCGGGCAGAGGTCCGAGGGACGAAGCCCGTAGGTGAAGGGCCCCTGCTTGTAGGAGCCCTCCACGAGAGGCAATGGCTCGTAGAGGCCGTCCCCTGTTCCGACGTCGGCGAAGAACCGCCGACCCTCGCATCCGACGACGAGGGCGAGATGGTTGGCGTTGATGGCTGGTTGGCCGCCATGGACCTGGACCCCCGCGACGTGCAGCGTGCAGTCGTAGCCCAGAGCCCGGAGCAGTGCGGCAAAGGCGCCGTTCATCGTGAAGCAGTACCCGCCTCGGCCCGTGGTCAGGACCTGGGTCACCGCATCCTCGAGCGTGATGCCCGGCGGACGACCGAGCTGCTGGGCGATCGTCTCGTAGGGCACCGACTCCACGTACGCCCGGTGCAGTCGGTACAGCGCATGCGCCGAGGGAGGCTCCTGGCCGACGCCGATGCGCGGCAGCAGCAGCAACGGGTCCGTCGCAGTCACCATTGGTACGCAGGCTACTCGCCCGCCCCAGCTCACAGGCCGACGAGAACGACCCCCGCGGTGCGAGAAGCTCCCCGATGACTTTCGGGCACGCCACGGGTCGGTCTCACGTGTAAAGGTCGGATCGGACCACAGAAGGACGTGGACACATGAGGAAGCTGGTCGTCATCGAGTTCCTGAGCCTGGACGGGGTGATGCAGGCGCCAGGGTCTCCCGACGAGGACACCGAAGGTGGGTTCCAGCACGGCGGTTGGCAGACGGCGTACTCCGACGAGGAGCTCGGCGCGAGCGCCGCGAAGGGCATGGCTGGGACGGGCGCCTACCTTTTCGGACGAAAGACGTACGAGATCATGGCCGCCTACTGGCCGACGGCCCCAGAAGACGACCCTTTCGCCGGGCATCTGAACAACACAGACAAGTACGTCGCCTCGCGGACGCTGCAGGAGACGAAGTGGCAGAACTCGACGCTCATCGAGGGCGACGTCGCTGAGGAGGTTGCGCGACTCAAGGAGCAGCCCGGCGGGAGCATCGCGGTCCTCGGCAGCGGAGACCTCGTTCAGACACTCGTCGAGAACGACCTGGTCGACGAGTACAACTTGATGGTGTCCCCCATCGTGCTCGGCAGCGGCAAACGGCTGTTCCGCGACTCGGACCAGCCCAGGAGGCTGACGCTCGTCGACTCCCAGCGCACCAGCGCGGGCACCCTGATGCTCAGGTACCAGCCCGAGCGCTGAGAGGAACGCTCAGGCGAAAGCGCTGTGGGCCGCGCCGAGCACACCACGGGTCCCCGTGACCGATCGTGGCGCACAGCACAAGCTGACGAGGATCCAGAACGGGCACGGTGACCGATTGTGGTGACCCACGCACACCCGACGAGGGCCGCGAGCGCGGTCCGACACTGGGGGTGACCCCCTAGGGACCCTGGCAGGCGTTACTGGTGGCCGAACTGTCCCGATCCTCTGCATCCGGCCGAAATCGTCCCCTAGCCTTCTCGTCACGGAGGGCCGCGAGGGGAACGGCGGGGGTGGCACTCGTCCGCGAGAGCCACCCCCGCCGACGGCTCTCCCCAAGGCGCCTCGGTCAGCAGCGAGGGAGCGACGCGAGCTCGCGACGCACGCCGATGTGCAGCCAGACCGGCGTCCCGCAGACAGTGCTGGCGAGGCGGTAGTGCGCCGCCAGCTCGTCGCGCAGCCTGTGGTCGGAGTCGATCTCCCAGGAGTTGAGGTCGCTCCAGCCGACCACCCACGTCGGCGCATCCGGCCCACCGAGCACCCTGCGCAGCTCGGCCAGGTCCGGGTCGAGCGTCCTCATGGGGAGGCTCCACAGATGTTCGTACGGCGACGTCATCCCGGCCGCCTGTTGCACGTCGGCGTGCCCGTAGAGCACCGTCAAGGTGTCTCCCGCCCGACCCGAGTCCCGCAGCCAGTCCCCGAGGCGCTGCGCATTGTGGCTGCTCACCGCCCCCACAAGGAGGAAGAACATGGTGGAGGCCAGAGCCGAGGCGACGGTGAGGACCGCGATCCGCCTCAGCGAAGCGATGTGCACGGCCCAGAGGCCAGTCGCCAGCGCAGCCATCGGCGCGAGCTGCTGGAGGTAGTGCGCCCAGTAGTTCCCGCCGCCCGCGATACCGGCGACGCCGTAGAGCGCCGTGACCCCGATCGCCCACGACAGCGGTGAACCATGGAAGCGAGCACGCCAGGCGCTCCTCGTCACGACCACGGCCATCGGGATGAGGCCGGCGAGAGTCGCGGCGGCGACCAGCACGGCCGCTCGCTCCAGCGGGCGAATCAGGTTGTGGTCCTCGATGACGTCGAACGCCGCCCACCGGAAGCCGAACACGTCGAACCAGAGCTCGGTGGCCCCCACACTGGCCCACCGGGCCCACGCGAGGGCCGCGGCAACGGGCGTCACGACCCCCACGGCACCCCAGGACAGGATGGTCAGCGCCTTGCGTCGCCTCATCGCCCCCTGGACCGTGGAGGCGACGACCAGCACGATCGCGAAGACGACGCCGTCGGCGAAGTTCTGTTTCACCATCACCGCCGCCCCGGCCGCCAGGCCGGCGAGGAGTGCCACACCGGCTCGGGCGGCACCGTCACTCCTCGTCGCCTTGATGGTGAGCGCCACGCTGAGCATGACGAGAGGCGCGGCGAAGATCTCCCCGTCGGCAGCCTGCGACGAGAGCGCCGGCGTGGTGAGGAGCGCCGCGCCGACCAGCGCCGCCCAGCGCGCCCCTCGCGGGCCCGCGACCTGGTGCGCCGCCCAGGCAGCACTCACCACCATGAGCGCCACGAACGGCAGCGCCACCAGCCGGACCGCCGGCGGCCAGTCCACCAGCGAGGCCAGCTTGAAGAGAGCGATCAGCAGCGGCGGACGGTCGACCCAGTAGCTGCCGTAGAGGTTGGGACCGTTGTGATGCCAGCTCTCCGCGACCAGGAGGTAGCCGGCCTCATCGGGACGAAGCGGCTGCCCGATGTAGGTGAGGCGCAGGAGAACACTCGCAAGCACCACGAGCATGACGAACCTGGCCGGGGAAGACTCCCTCCCCCGCCCGAAAGCCCCCCGAGCCGGCCTCACCCCACCAGTGAACAACGGCTCCCCGACGTGCAGGGCTATTTCGCTCAGTCCCAGAAGACGCGCTCGACGACGGCGCGGGCGCGTCGGGTCACCCGGAGGTAGTCGTTGACCAGCTCGTCGGACTCCCCCGGGCCGTACCCGCACACGTGCGCCACCGCGGCCTTCTCCCGCGGGTCGCGCGGCAGCGAGTCCGACGGGCGGCCTCGGACCAGCACGATCCCGTTCCGGAGGCGGCTGGCCATCGACCAGGCAGCGGCAAGGTCGTCCCTGTCCTCGGCGGACAGGAGTCCGGCGTCCACGGCCGCGGCCAGGGCGTCGAGGGTCCGCGGGGTGCGTAGGCCCTCGACAGTTCCGGCATGCTGCATCTGCAGCAGCTGGATGGTCCACTCCACGTCCGCCAGCCCACCCCGTCCGAGCTTGAGGTGCGTCGCCGGATCCGCCCCGCGGGGCAGCCGCTCGGAGTCGACCCGGGCCTTGATCCTCCGGATCTCCAGCACGTCCTTCTCGGTGATCCCATCCGGAGGGAAGCGCAGCGGTTCGATGAGCTCGGTGAAGCGGGCGCACAGGTCCCTGTCCCCGATGGCGGCGTCGGCGCGGAGCAGCGCCTGTGCCTCCCAGACCGCCGACCACTTCGCGTAGTAGGCGGCATATGACTCGATCGACCGGACCAGCGGTCCCTGCTTGCCCTCCGGGCGCAGCCCGGTGTCGACCTCGAGGGCGGGATCGGTCCCCGGGAGCGCGAGCAGACGCCGCAGCTCGTTGGCCACGTTGTGCGCGGCGGTCGACGCCTCCTGGGCGGACGCCCCCTCGACGGCCTCGTGCACGAACATCACGTCCGCGTCGCTGCCGTAGCTCAGCTCCTGCCCCCCGAACCTGCCCATCGCGACGATGGCCATGCGCATCGGTAGCTTCGACCGCGTCTCCGCCTCGACCGCCGCGGACGCAACCGCCAAGCCGGCCTCGAGGGTGGCGGCCGCGAGATCGGTCAGCGCGTAGCCCACCTCGGCCACGTCGAGCAGCCCGACCAGGTCGGCCACGGCAACCCGGAAGAGCTCACGCCGCCGGATCGCCCGGACCGCCTCGATCGCCTGGACCGGGTCGGGGTGCCGCAGTCCCGCGGCGACCATCTCCTTCTCGAGGGCCGCCCGGTCGAGCGGCACGAGGCCGTCCTCCTTGCCCAGCAGCGCCACCCCCTCGGGGGCACGCTGCAGCAGGTCGGTGGCGTAGCGGCTGGAGGCGAGCAGCATCGCCATCCGCTCGGCAACCTGCCCCTCGTCGCGCAGCAGCCGGAGGTACCAGTGGGTCGATCCCAGCGCCTCCGAGATCCGACGGAACCCCAGCAGGCCGGCGTCGGGGTCCGGTGCGTCCGCGAACCAGCCCAGCATCACCGGCAGCAGCGTGCGCTGGATGGCCGCAGTCCGCGAGAGGCCGCTGGTCAGCGCCTCGAGGTGGCGCAGCGCCGCCACCGGGTCGGCGTAGCCGAGCGCGGACAGCCGCTGCTCTGCCGCCTCGGGGGTCAGCCTCGCCTCCTCGCCGGGGATCTTCGCGACCGCGGCCAGGAGCGGGCGGTAGAAGAGCTTCTCGTGGAGCCGCCTGACCTCCTTGCGGTGCTGCCGCCACGCACGGTTCAGCTCGGCCACCGGCTCCTTGAAGAAGCCCATCGAGCGGCCGAGCTGGCGTAGCGCCTCCTCGTCCTCGGGCACCACGTGGATCCGCCGCAGCTGGGAGAGCTGCATGCGGTGCTCGAGCGTCCGCAGGAACTTGTACGCCGCGTCCAGCGAGGCACCGTCGTCGCGTCCGACGTACCCGCCTCGCGTCAGCTCGGCCAAGGCGCTCAGAGTCGCTTGGCAGCGTACTTTCGGGTCGGCACGGCCGTGCACGAGCTGCAGCAGCTGGACGGCGAACTCGACATCGCGGAGACCACCGGAGCCGAGCTTGATCTGCCGTTCGGCGTGGCGGGAGGGGATGTGCTCCAGCACGCGCCTGCGCATCGCCTGCACGTCGGTGACGAAGCCGTCCCGCTCCGCGGCCGACCACACCATCGGAGCGAGCGTGGCGCAGTAGTCCTTCCCCAGCCCGATGTCCCCGGCGACCGGCCGCGCCTTCAGGAGGGCCTGGAACTCCCAGGTCTTGGCCCAACGCTCGTAGTAGCCCTGGTGGCTGGCCAGGGTCCGCACCAGCGGCCCGGACTTGCCCTCGGGGCGGAGCGCCGCGTCGACCGGCCAGATCGTGCCCTCCGCCGTGTGGTCCGAGCAGATCCGCATCATGTTCGACGCCAGCTGCGTGGCGGTCCGCAGGGCCGGGGTCTCGGCCACGCCGTCCGCCGCCTCCGCGACGAAGATGACGTCGACGTCGCTGACGTAGTTGAGCTCTCGCCCGCCGCACTTGCCCATGGCGATGACCGCGAGGCGGCACGTGGCAGCCGACTCCCCCACCCGCGCCCGCGCGATGGCCAGCGCGGCCTCGAGGGTGCCCGCGGCGAGGTCCGACAGCTCGGCGGCCACGTCGTCCACGCCCATGTGGTGCGAGAGGTCGCGTGATGCCAGCCTGAGCAGGAGCCTGCGGTACTCCACCCGCAGCGCGTCCGTGGCCTCGGTGTCACCGATGCCGGAGACGGGAGCCGCGGCCGACGGGTCGGCTCCCACTGCTCTGAGCAGGTCGGCGCGCAGCGCGAATGCCGGCGGCCGGGTGGACCCGAGGTCCGGACTGGTGAGCTCCTGCCAGTGCGCGGGGTGCCTCAGCAGGTGGTCGCCCAGGGCGGAGCTGGCACCGAGCACCCGCAGCAGGCGCATGGCGAAACCCTCGTCGTCCTCGAGGTCGGCCAGCAGTCGCTCCGCGTCGTCGGCGGCCTCCGCCAGGTCGGCGAGGTAGCCGACCGCCTGGTCCGGGTCGGCCGTGGCCGCGAGCAGGTGCACCAGGGAGCCGGAAGCCTCGCCGAGCCGCTGCAGCGCCTTGGCCGACTTCTCGGCGTCCTCGAACCCGAGCCGGGCGAGCCTGCCCTGCTCGGTGGTGACACGCGGCCCCTTCACCATGTGCGAACCACGTCCCGCGACAGGGCGCCGAACCCGACCGCCAGAGGCTGCCAGGAACGCTGCAGCTCCTCGCTCGCGGCGGTCACGTGACCGACGTACTCGTCGACGTCCACGCCGCGCTCCCGCGCCTGGTCGCGGTCGTCGTCCGCCCAGGTGGCGGCGATCTCCGGGCCGGTCTCCGGGTGCCACTGCACGCCCCACATCATCGACGCGAACCGCGCCGCCTGCACCTCGCCGGCCGGAGTCTGCGCGAGTGCGACGGCCCCCGCCGGCAGGCGCGTCACGACGTCGTTGTTCCACTGGACGGCGCCCTCCGCGGCGGTCAGCGTCGAGAAGAGGCCGTCCTCGTGCGCTGCCGGAAGCCACCCGACCGGCAGCACGCCGATCTGCTGGCCGTTCGGGTTCGGGTGCACCTCGCCACCGAGCGCGACCGCGATCAGCTGGTGTCCGAGGCAGATCCCCAACGTCGGGGTCGCGTCGCCGACAGCGCCGCGCACCAGCGACTTGACCTTGGTGAGCCAGGGGAAGTCCGCATCCGCGTAGGCATCCATGGACCCTCCGAGCACGACCAGGCTGCGGTGCTCGGTCAGATCGGTCGGCAGCTCGTCACCCAGGTAGGGCCGCCGTACGTCGAGCTCGCAGCCGGCCTCGGCCAGCCAGTCCCCCACCCAGCCCGGCGGGCACTGCGCCTCATGCTCGACGACGAGGACGGGTTGCGCGGTCACACAGCGAGGCTAACGGGTCAGGAAGGTCCTGGCCGGTTCCGGCTCAGATGACCGGGAGCATCCGGTCCCGCTCGAACGCCGACACCTGTCCGCGGTACTCCTCCCACTCCGCGCGCTTGTTGCGCAGGAAGAAGTCGAAGACGTGCTCGCCCAGCGTGTCGGCGAGCAGCTCGCTGTTCTCCATGACCCCGATCGCCTCGTAGAGGGTCTTGGGCAGCGGGTCGATGCCGAGCGACTTGCGCTCGCGCTCGTTGAGCGACCACACGTCGTCCTCCGCCTCGCGGGGAAGGTCGTAGCCCTCCTCGATCCCCTTCAGGCCCGCGCCGAGGATCGCCGCGAACGACAGGTACGGGTTGCATGCGGAGTCGATGGTGCGCAGCTCGATGCGGGTCGACTGGCCCTTGCTCGGCTTGTACATCGGCACCCGGATCATCGCGGACCGGTTGTTGTGGCCCCAGCAGATGTACGACGGCGCCTCGCCGCCGCCGAGCAGCCGCTTGTAGGAGTTCACCCACTGGTTGGTGACCGCCGTGATCTCCGAGGCATGCCGCAGGATGCCGGCGATGAACTGGCGGCCGGTCTTGGAGAGCTGGTACTCCGAGCCGGCCTCGAAGAAGGCGTTGCGGTCGCCCTCGAACAGGGAGACGTGCGTGTGCATGCCCGAGCCCGGGTGGGTGGTGAACGGCTTGGGCATGAACGTCGCCCAGATCCCCTGGGACAGCGCGACCTCACGCACCACGGTCCGGAAGGTCATGATGTTGTCCGCGGTGGACAGCGCGTCGGCGTAGCGGAGGTCGATCTCCTGCTGGCCGGGGCCGCCCTCGTGGTGGCTGAACTCGACGGAGATGCCCATCGCCTCGAGCATGGTGATCGCCTCGCGGCGGAAGTCCGCCCCCGAGCTCTGCGCCGTGTGGTCGAAGTAGCCGCTCCGGTCGACCGGCACCGGGTCGCCTCCGGGCTCCGGCGTGTCCTTGAACAGGTAGAACTCGATCTCCGGGTGGGTGTAGAAGGTGAACCCGTTCTCCGCGGCCCGGGAGAGCGTGCGCTTGAGGACGTAGCGCGGGTCGGCGTACGACGGGGAGCCGTCGGGCATCACGATGTCGCAGAACATCCGCGCGGTCGAGGGGCCCTCGCCACGCCACGGCAGGATCTGGAAGGTCGACGGGTCCGGCTTCGCGAGCATGTCCGCCTCGTAGACCCGGGCGAAACCCTCGATCGCGGAGCCGTCGAAGCCGATGCCTTCGGTGAAGGCGCCCTCGAGCTCGGCCGGCGCGATCGCGACGGACTTGAGGTACCCGAGGACGTCGGTGAACCAGAGCCGCACGAAGCGGACGTCACGCTCCTCGAGTGCGCGAAGAACGAACTCTTCCTGCTTGCCCATCGAGGCTCCTCCTGCTGGTCGGCTGAGCTGGCAACGCGGGCACGGCACAGCGGCGCCGCGCACGCAGCAGATGCTGCCACAGTCTGCTCGCCCTATGTTTCGGGGCGGTTACACAGAGGGCGTGGCGCGCTCCAGGACCCGGGTCGCGGCCAGTCCAGCGGCGGCTGCCCAGGCCTGCGGCCTGCCGGCGTGCGGGTAGGGCACGGGGACCGGGACCTCACGGCGTGACCAGCCCGCGAACAGCTCGGGCATCCGGCCGTCGAAGGCCTCGGCGGCGTCCATCAGACCCCGTGCGAGCTCCTCGGCGCGGCTGGTCATGCCGTACGCCACCATGCCCTGCATGGTCATCGCCGTGTCGTGGGGCCAGACGGACCCGTTGTGGTAGCTCATGGGCGAGTAGGGCACCTGTCCTGCCGCCAGCGTGCGGATGCCCCAGCCGCTGAAGAACGGCTCGGACATCAGCCGGTCGGCGACGAGCTCGGCCTCGTCCGCGTCGAGCATCCCCGTCCAGAGCAGGTGCCCCGCGTTGGAGCCGAGCACGTCCACCTGCCGGCCGTCTCCGTCCAGGGCCAGCGCCGGGAACTGGTCCCGCTCCACCCAGAACGAGTCGCGGAACCGGCGACGGAGGTCGCCCGCCGCGGCATCCAGCAGGTCGGCGTAGGCGGAGTCCTCCCAGTGGTGCCGGGCCAGAGTCGCCGTGCGGCGCAGCGCCTCCCATGCGTAGCCCTGGACCTCGGCCAGGGCGATGGGTCCCTTCGCCAGCGTGCCGTCGGAGAACGGTGTGGCGTCCCAGGAGTCCTTCCAGCCGTGGTTGGCCAGGCCCGACCCGTCCGGGCGGTACACCACGAAGCCGTGCTCCTCGAGGCCGCCCGGGCCGAGGATCCACGACACCGCGCGGCGGGCCGCGTCCTGCAGGTCCTGGGCAAGGGCAGCGTCCCCGCGTTCGGTGACCTGCCGCCCCAGCGAGAGCAGGAACAGCGGGGTCGCGTCGACCGATCCGTAGTAGCGGCCGTAGGGCACCTGGCCGAGCGTCGCCAGCTCGGACCTGCGGACCTCGTGCACGATCCGCCCCGGCTCCTCCAGGCTCCGCGGGTCGTGCTCCCGTCCTTGCAGCGCGGCCAGCGCCCGGAGCACGTCCGGGCCGAGCTGCGGTCGGTGCTCCCCGGCGAGCTCGGCGGTCAGGACGCTGTCGCGGCCGAACATCGTCAGGAACCACGGGGCGCCTGCCGCCGGCACCCGCAGCGAGGCGTCGCCGGGCGCGGCGATGGTGAGCGCGTCGAGGTCGGCGATGTTGCGCAGCCGCAGCCGCTCCGGCGACGGCACCCACGCGGGAGGAACGCCGAAGTCCGTGCGCGGCTGCTTGCCCCCGTCGGTGACGGTGGCGACGATCTCCGTCCGCTGCCCGGGCCCGAGCTCCACGTCCCACTCGAAGGCGAACTCCTCCTCGCCGGGCCGTGCCGCCCGCGGCGGCGGGTCGAGCTCGAGGTTGCTGGTCGCGGTGAACCTCCGGCCGTCGAACTCGTGGACGTAGGCGCACTCGACGCCGTTCGCCAGGGTCGACGACGTGGTGCGGGCCCCGTCCATGTCGAAGGAGCGCCCGTCGCTGCGCACCCGGAACTGGTCGGCGAAGTCGGCCGCGAACACCAGGCGGACGGTCACCGCCACCGGCTCGCGCCGGGGGCACGTCACCGTGATGCGCTCCGCGAGGCCGCCGGCCCCGAGCACCTGCTCGCGGACGAGGAGCACCTCGGGGGGCTCGTTCCGGTTGGACGCCGGCACCTGCACCACGAGACGACGGTGCGCCTCGGTGTGTGTGGACGCCACGCCCAGGGACCTGTCGACGACGGACACCCGCCACGTCGAGACCAGGCGGGCGTCTCCGACGTACAACCCGGCCGCGGGCTCGGCCGCGGTGTCGACGTCTCCGCGGACGTCGGCGAGCCAGACTGCTCCGTCGGACAGGATCGTGTGGTCGGTGACGGGCATGGGCTCCTACATCTCTGTCAGCGACAGGTCCAGTGCCAGCGCGGCGGTCCAGCTGAAGGCCCGGGTGCCATGCGGAGCACCTGTCATGGGATGGACGTACTCGGGAAAGTCGTGCGCCAGGGCCAGCCCGCGCATGTGTCGTGACAGGCGGGCCGCCGCATCCTGGTGGCCGCAGGAGCGCAGTGCCCTGACCAGCAGCCAGGTGGTGTTGAACCAGGCCGGTCCGCGCCAGTAGCGGGCCAGGTCCGCGTCGGGCGCGGTGAGGTCGTACGACGGCACCATCACGGTGCCCTCCAGGTCGAACATCGGCCCGAAGAGGGTCGCGAGGAGGCGTTCTCGCTGCGGCAGGTCCTCGACGAGCAGCGGCAGCAGTCCGGAGACCGTCGCCTTGTCCAGCAGGCGGCCGGTCGTCACGTCGCGGGCGAGGAAGATGCCGCGCTCGTCGTCGAAGAGGCCGCCGAGCGCCTCGGTCAGCCTGGTGGCCGACTCCGTGTGCGGCCGCGGGTCCTCGCCCACGAGACGGGCGATCTCGGCGAGGGCGTGCTCGCTCGCGATCCACAAGGCGTTGGTGCCGGGGTCCTCCACCAGGAAGGGGAAGTCCGGGTCCTGGTCGTCGCATCCGTGGTCGCGGTAGCGGCCGGCGAGGTAGAGGTACCGGCCGTACTCGCTGTTGGTGGGGCGTTCCGATGCGTCGGCGTGGAGCAGGTCCGGCCTGGGGACCGCGTCGTCACCGTGCAGCTCGATGCGGGCGAGCACCTCGTCCCACGGAGGCGAGTTGTCCATGCCGGTCTCCCACGGGTGCACGAGAGCGGCCAGCCCGCTGCCGCCCCGGTTGCGACGCCGGGACAGGTAGCCGTGCCAGGCCGAGAGCTTCGGGTAGGCCCGCTCGAGGAAGGACCGCCGGGCCGACTCCTCGGGGTCGGCGAGGTGGACCAGCAACGCGGCCCACGCGTGGTTGGGCGGCTGGATGAGCCCGGCCGTGGGCACGACCGGCGCGCCGGGCAGCCGCTCGCTTCGCCAGAAGGGCCTGCCGGGCGAGTAGGCGTCGTCATGACCGGTCTGGAAGATGATCTGCGGGAGCCGACCGTCCGCCCACTGGCCCGACAGCAGGGTCTCGATCTCCTGCTGGGCACGACGCGGCGACAGGTGGCACAGGCCGATGGCGATGAAGGCGGAGTCCCAGCTCCACTGGTGGGGGTACAGCCCGCCCGCCGGCACGGTGTAGAGGCCGCGCCAGTTCCGCCCCAGCACCGCTGCCGCGGACCGCCTCAGCGCCGTGCTCACAGGAACCTGCGCAGCAGTGTCGGGACCCGATGGAGTACGTCGGACGCGTGACCGGACAGCCCGCCCTCGAGGGCGAGGTCACCCTCGTAGCCGAGTGCGGTGAGCGTTCCACAGAAGAGCGGCCAGTCGAGGTGCCCCGCGCCCGGCTCCAGCCGGTTGGAGTCGGACACCTGCACGTGCGCCAGGTAGGGCGCGGCGGCCTGCAACGCCGCCGCGGGGTCGGCCTCCTCGATGTTCATGTGGAAGGAGCCCGCCGCCAGCCGGAGCGCGTCCGAGTCGATCGTCTCGATCAGGCTGACGGCGTCGCAGAGCCGGTTGACCATGTGGTCCTCGTAGCCGTTGACCGGCGCCAGCATCAGCACGACCCCGAGCGAGGCGGCGTGGTCGGCCAGCAGCCCGAAGGAGTCCTCCAGCACCTTCAGGTCCTCGGCGGGGCTCCTCGGCGGCTCGAACGGTGGCAGCCTCCTGGAGAACATGCCCGAGGAGGCCGGGGTGACGGCCCCCGTCCCGCCGAGGTCGGCGACCACCGCCAGCTGCGATCGCATCTGCTCGATCGCGTCCTCCCGGAGCGCATCGTCGAACGACCCGACGAAGTGAGGCATGTCCACGGACACCGTCGGGAGCACCGCCCCGCTCTTGGCGGCCGCCTTCAGCTCCGGGAGCCGGGCCTCGAGGTGCCTGTCCCCGCGACCACGCACCTCGATCCCGTCGAAGCCGTACCGCTGGGCGTGGTCCCACTTCTCGAGGAGGTCTAGTCCGGGCAGCAGCTGTTCCTGGCAGAGGATCCGGCTCATCTCACTCCTCGGGGGCGCAACGGTGACCGCGCTGACGGCGCGGAGGCTAGGGCTGGCTCGGGTTTCGCGTGGTTAGGCATGCCGACCGCCGAGCATAGGCCAAATCGGTGACAAACATAAGTATTGTCACTTTGCCGAAGATCTGCTCGAATGCTGCCAATCCATCATCGATTGGAGCTCCCCTGACATGAACCGCAGAAAGCAGCGACTCGTGGCGGCCACGGCCGCCGGAATCGCCATGACCTCGACCCTTGCCGCGTGTGGCGGAGACAGCGACGCCACCGGTTCCGACGACGAGCTCCTGGTCTGGAGCCTCGAGGTCCAGCCGGACCGGCTCGCCGTCACCAAGAAGATCGCGGCCGAGTTCAGCAAGAAGACCGGGACGAAGGTCAAGGTCGTCGCTGTGGAGGAGACACAGCTGCCCCAGCTCATCGCCGGAGCGGCACAGGCGGGCGAGCTTCCGGACGTGGTGGGAAGCCTCCCCCTGGCGTTCGTGCGGCAGCTGGACACCCAGAACCTGCTGGACCCGGATGCGGCGACCGAGGTGGTCGAGAGCCTGGACCCCGAGACGTTCTCCGACTCCGCGCTCGAGCTCACCCGTGACGGCGACCAGCAGCTCTCCGTCCCTTCGGACGCCTGGGCGCAGATCCTCGTCTACCGGAAGGACCTGTTCGAGGCGAAGGGACTGGAGCCCCCGACGAGCTTCGACAGCATCCGGGCAGCGGCCGAGGAGCTGACCGCGGGCGACCAGTACGGCATCACGCTCGCGACCGACCCCGCCGACGTGTTCACCTCGCAGACGTTCGAGACCCTCGCGGTCGGCAACGGCTGCCAGCTCGTCGACGAGCAGGGCGAGGTCACCCTCGACGACGAGACCTGCACCGAGACGTTCGAGCTGTACGGCGACCTCGCCCAGAACTACTCCCCCGAGGGGAAGCAGGACGTCGAGACGACACGCGCGACGTACTTCGCCGGCAAGGCCGCCATGGTGCTGTGGTCCACCTTCATCCTCGACGAGCTCGCCGGGCTGAGGAACGACGCGCTGCCGACCTGCGACCAGTGCAAGGACGACCCGGCCTGGCTGGCGAAGAACAGCGGCGTGGTCACCTCGATCCAGGGCCCGAACGGCTCGAGTGACGGCGCCTTCGGCGAGATCACCTCCTGGACCGTCACCGCCGGGGCGAACACCGACCCGGCCAAGGAGTTCGTCGAGTACATGATGAGCGACGGCTACATGGACTGGGTGGGCATGGCGCCCGAGGGCAAGTTCCCGGTACGTATGGGCCCGGAGCCGGGCTCGACGGAGTACACCGACGGCTGGGGCGACCTCGAGGCCGGGGTCGACCGCAAGGAGCCGCTCTCGGAGTTCTACGACCAGCAGACGATCGACATCATGTCCGGCGCACCGGACAACATCTCCCGCTGGGCCATCACCCAGGGCCAGGGTGCCCTGCTCGGTCCGACCATCGCGGAGCTGCCGATCCCGAAGGCCATCGCCTCGCTGGCCACCGGCTCGACCGACGCCGCGGGCGCAGCCCAGGAGTCCGCCGACGCCGTCCGCGAGATCCAGTCCTCGCTCGGCTGATGAGCAGCACTCCCCTGCGGGTCCCTTCGCGCAACCCTGCCGCGCGAAGGGACCGCCGCGACGGCCTCCTCATGGTGCTGCCGACGGTCATCGTGGTCGTGGCCGTCGTCGTCGTCCCGGTGCTGTGGAACGTGCTCCTCGCGTTCCAGGACCTGAGCTTCCTGCAGGTCCGCGACGCCAGCCTCTTCGGCAGCTACACCCTGGACAACTTCGTCGAGGTGTTCACCGCGTCGGGCTTCTGGTCGACGCTGCTGACGACGGTGGTGTACTCGGTCGGCTCGACGGCCGGTTCCATCGCCCTCGGCCTGGTCGCCGCGCTCGCGCTACGCCGCCGGTTCCCGGGCCGCGGAGCCGTCCGCTCCCTCATGCTGCTGCCGTACGTCGCGCCCGTCGTGGCGGTGGCGTTCGTGTGGCAGATGATGCTCAACTCGCAGTACGGCATCGCCAACGTCTGGGGGCAGAAGTACCTCGGATGGGACGGGCCGGTCGACTTCCTCGGCCGTGAGCCCACCGCCCTGATCACCGTGATCGTCTTCGAGATCTGGCGCTACTTCCCGTTCGCGTTCATGTTCATCACGGCCCGCCTGCAGGCCGTCCCGTCGGACATCGAGGAGGCGAGCGTCATCGACGGCGCGACGCCCACACAGCGGTTCTGGCACATCCTGCTGCCGCAACTCGCGTCGGTCGTCGCCCTTCTCTCGGTGCTGCGTGTGATCATGACGTTCAACAAGTTCGACGACGTGTACCTGCTGACCGGAGGAGCCGCCGGCACCGAGGTGGCCGCCGTCCGGGTCTACGAGTACCTCACCGGCCGGTTCGACGCCGGCGGGGCCGCTGCCCAGGCCGTGGTGCTGTCGGCGGTGATGGCGGTCTTCCTCGTCATCTACGTCAAGTACTTCGCCAAGATCGAGGAGGAGGGATGATGAACCGGCTTGCGGTGGAGACGAAGGTGCTCGGCGTCGGGCGCTGGGTCGTGATCGCGTTCCTGACCCTCGTCACGATCTTCCCCTTCTACTACATGCTCATGCTCAGCTTCGTCCCGATCGAGCGCCTGCTGCTCGAGCCCGGCCGGCTGTGGGTGCCGCTCTCCGAGCTGACCGTCAAGACCTACGAGAACGTCCTCAAGCCCGTCGACGACGGCGGGCAGGGGTTCGTCTACTTCCTGCGCAACTCGGCGCTCGTCGCGGGCGTCGCCGTCCTGGTCACGCTCCTGGTGTCGATCCCCGGGGCGTACGCCGTGGCACGGCTCCCGTTCGTGGGCCGTCGCCAGGTCGGCGTGCTGTTCCTCGCGGTCTACCTCTTCCCCGCGATCGTGCTCGCGATCCCCCTGGTGATCGGCTTCTCGAAGCTGGGCCTGTACCAGTCGCTCGTGGGTCTGATGGTCGTGTACGTCGTGCAGACCGTGCCCATCTCCATCCACATGCTGCGCAACTACTTCACGACGATCCCCGAGAGTGTCGAGGAGGCGGCGAGCCTCGACGGAGCCGGCCGGATCCGGACGCTGACCCGGGTGACCCTGCCGCTGGCGATGCCCTCGATCATGTCCACCGCGCTGTTCGTCTTCATGATCGCCTGGAACGAGTTCCTCTTCGCCCTGCTCTTCCTGGCCTCGGACCGCGACCAGTGGACGGTCTCGCTCGGCCTCTCCCAGCTGGCCAACGGGATCGAGGTGCCCAAGACGGTGCTGATGGCCGGGTCGGTGATCCTGACGGTCCCGATCGTGCTGTTGTACGCCCTTGCTGAGAGAGCACTCACCGAGGGGCTGACCAGCGGGGCGGACAAGGGGTGAGCGACGTGGCGCCGGGTAACCGCACCCACACCTCAGGCGCCGCCGGCCCCCCGAACACCGGGCCCGGTGACATCCTCGGCATGCTCCGGCGAGGACAGGTGACCACGCGACGCGACATCCAGACCGTGACCGGGCTGTCGCGGGTGACCGTCGCCCAGCGCGTGGACGCCCTGCTCTCCGCGCGGCTGGTCCGCGAGGCCGGGCAGACCACCTCCACGGGTGGGCGGAGGCCGCTTCGGCTGGAGTTCGACCACCAGCACAAGGTGGTGCTCGCAGCCAGCGTCAACACCACCCACAGCAGGGTCGCGGCCCTCGACCTCAAGGGCACGATGCTCGCCTCGGAGGACATGGAGCTCGTCGTCGCGGACGGCCCGGATGCCCTCCTCGGCGCGCTGAAGGCGGGGATCCCTGACGTCCTGGCGGCTGCCGGCCACCGGCCCGAGGACGTCGCCGGCATCGGTCTGTCCGTTCCCGGGCCCGTGGACCCGACCACGCAGCGGCCGAACCAGCCGCCGATCATGGTCGGGTGGGACGACTTCCCGCTGGCCGAGCACGTCCGCCGGATGTTCGACGTACCGATCGTGGTCGAGAACGACGCCAACGCGATGGCGCTCGGGGAGTTCATCGAGCACCACCCGACGAGCCGTTCGCTCGTCCTCGTCAAGGTCTCCACCGGGATCGGCGCCGGCCTGGTCCTCGACGGCGACGTGTATCCCGGAAGCGACGGTGGCGCCGGCGACATCGGCCACATGCGCATCACGGAGTCCGGCGAGGTTCCCTGCAGCTGCGGGTCGGTCGGCTGCCTGGCGGCCACGGCCAGCGGCGGGGCGATCGCACGCCGGCTGACGGCGATCGGCAAGCCCGCCACCTCCGGCAGTGACGTGGGCCGGCTTCTCAAGTCCGGTGACGCGGACGCCGTTCGCCTCACCCGAGAGGCGGGACGCAGGATCGGCGAGGTGCTCGCCGCCGTGGTCTGCGTCGTCAACCCCAGCACCCTCGTCATCGCTGGGGACCTGGCGGGCGCGGACCTGCTGTCCGGGATCGTCGAGTCGATGTTCCCGAGGTCGATGCCTCGCAGCATCCGCAACCTCGACGTCGAGCTCGGACAGCTCGGTGACGACGCCGCCCTGGTCGGCCTGACGCATCTCGTCGTCGACCACGTGTTCTCGCCGGCCGCGGTGAACCGCCTCCTGCAGGCGTGATCCGACCGGCACCGCTTCGGGCCGCCGGGTCCGGTTACTCTGCACCTGTGCCTCAGCTACGACTCGCCCTCGCCCAGGTGAACCCCACCGTCGGTGACCTCGCCGGCAACGCCGACCTCGTCGTCGAGTGGGCCCGGAAGGCCGCGGAGGCCGGCGCTCACGTGGTCGCGTTCCCCGAGCTGGTCCTGAACGGCTACCCGGTCGAGGACCTGGCTCTCCGGGCCTCGTTCGTGCAGGCATCCCGGGAGGCGATCGCCAAGCTCGCCGGCGATCTGGCCGAGGCAGGACTCGGCGACCTGGTCTGCGTGGTCGGCTACATGGACAAGGCGGAGAAGTCGGCAGAGCGCCTCGGGGTTCCCAAGGGGTCGCCGCAGAACTGCGCCGCGGTGATCCACGGCGGCAAGGTCGTGTCCGGCTACGCCAAGCACCACCTCCCCAACTACGGGGTCTTCGACGAGGCCCGCTACTTCGTCCCCGGCGACACGACGCAGGTCGTCCAGGTGCACGGCGTCGACATCGCGATCTGCATCTGCGAGGACCTCTGGCAGGACGGCCCGTCCGCCAACGCGAAGGCCGCGGACGCCGGCCTCCTGCTGGTCGTGAACGGCTCCCCGTACGAGGCCAACAAGGACGACGTCCGCCTCGAGCTGTGCGCGCGCCGCGCGCGTGAGGCCGAGTCGACGCTCGCCTACGTGAACATGGTCGGCGGCCAGGACGAGCTGGTGTACGACGGTGACTCGATCGTCGTGGACGCGGCGGGCGAGATCGTCGCGCGTGCCGCGCAGTTCGTCGAGGAGCTCCTCGTGGTCGATCTCGACCTGCCGGCCGCCACCGCGCACATGCCCGCGGCCTCCGAGGAGCACGGCGGCCTCAAGGTCTCCCGCGAGATCATCAGCAGCGACCCGGTCCCGGCGTACGACCCGCTGCCGGCGACGGTCGCGGAGCGGATCCAGAACGAGGCCGAGGTCTACCAGGCCATCGTCACCGGGCTGCGCGACTACGTCCGCAAGAACGGCTTCCGCAGCGTGCTGCTGGGCATGTCCGGCGGGATCGACTCGACCCTCGTGGCGGCCATCGCCTGCGACGCCGTCGGCCCCGAGAACGTGTACGGCGTCTCCAACCCGAGCGTGTTCTCCAGCGAGGGCTCCAAGACGGACGCCGCGGAGCAGGCGCGACGCACCGGCCTCAACTTCCAGACAGTGCCGATCGCGCCGATGGTGGATGCGTTCCAGGACTCTCTGAAGCTCGACGGGCTGGCCCTGGAGAACCTGCAGGCCCGGATCCGGGCAGTCGTCTGGATGGGCCTGTCGAACCAGCACGGCCACCTGGTCCTCGCGTGCGGCAACAAGAGCGAGCTCGCCGTCGGCTACTCCACGATCTACGGCGACGCCGTCGGCGGCTTCGCTCCGATCAAGGACGTCTTCAAGACCCAGGTGTGGGAGCTGGCGAAGTGGCGCAACGCCGAGGCCGAGCGCCGCGGCGAGACCCCGCCGATCCCCGAGAACGTGATCACCAAGGAGCCGAGCGCCGAGCTCTCCCCCGGCCAGCGCGACAGCGACTCGCTGCCGCCGTACGACCTGCTCGACGACATCCTCGTCAACTACATCGAGCGGGACCACGGGTCGGCCCGGCTCGTCGAGGACGGCTTCGCCCCCGACACGGTCGAGCGGGTCCTGCGGATGGTCGACCGCGCAGAGTACAAGCGGCGCCAGTTCGCGCCCGGCCCGAAGATCTCCGCACGCAACTTCGGCCGGGACCGCCGTCTCCCGATCACCAACGCCTGGCGCGAGAACACCCACCCCTGACCCCTTGTAAATCGGGGTTACAGCCCGTTCTCAAGCGGTATGCCGCCGCAGGACGGTCCACACCACTTGCGAAGCTGGGACTAGCCTTGGTCTTGGTCCGGGGACTCCATCAGGGAGCCTCGAGAGCACACCGGAGGACGACATGAGCGAGACGACGGCCCCGTACGGCACCGGTCCGGCAGCACACCCGCCGGCCAAGCGGGTGCGCATCCACCACCTTCGCGAGATGAAGGAACGCAGCGAGAAGTGGGCGATGCTCACCGCCTACGACCAGTACACCGCGCAGACCTTCGACGAGGCCGGCATCCCGGTGATGCTCGTCGGCGACTCGGCCTCGAACAACGTGTACGGCAACGAGACCTCCCTCCCCGTCACGGTCGACGAGCTGATCCCGCTCGTGCGTGCGGTCACCCGCTCGGCGCGTCGGTCGCTGATCGTCGCCGACCTGCCGTTCGGCTCGTACCAGGCGTCCGCCGAGCAGGCGTTCCACACCGCGGTGCGCTTCATGAAGGAGGCGAACGCGCACGCGGTGAAGCTCGAGGGCGGCGAGGAGATGGTGCCGCAGGTCGAGCTGCTCACGAGGTCCGGCATCCCGGTCATGGCGCACATCGGCTTCACGCCCCAGTCGGAGCACAACCTCGGTGGCTACCGGGTGCAGGGCCGTGGCGACGCTGCGCAGAAGCTCGTCTCCGAGGCCGAGGCGCTCGAGGCCGCCGGTGCCTTCGCTCTGGTGATGGAGATGGTTCCCGGTGACGTCGCCGCGGAGGTGACCAAGACGCTGTCGATACCGACCATCGGCATCGGCGCCGGTGTGCACTGCGACGCGCAGGTGCTCGTCTGGCAGGACATGGCAGGGCTGCGGACGGGCCGGATGCCACGTTTCGTCAAGCAGTACGCCGACGTGCACGGCGTACTCCTCAAGGCCGCGCAGGACTTCGCGGCCGACGTTTCCGCGGGGTCGTTCCCCGGCGAGGAGCACACCTTCTGAACGGGCGCGTGCCTGCTCGTGAGCTCACGTGAGCATCGCGAGGAACCACACCGCGACGGCGATGAACGGAAGCACCAGAACGCGGTACGCATGCTTGGTGAACCACGCCGCTGCCAGCACGAAGAGCACGATCCAGACGAGCGGGAGTACGACGAGCGACTCGATGTCGTGGACGACGACAGCTGAGTACCCGTAGAGGAAAAGGGCGACTGCCATGCCGGCCATGCCGATCCATGAGCCAGATTGTTCGAGGTTGGTTCTCAATGCGTCGTTCCTTCTCGCAAGGTCAGGCCGAGGCTAGATTCCCTAATGCACAAAGGGGATTCTCCCCACCGGCGTTGTTGCTGTTAACGCAGACCTTGCCTGACACGCAAGGCGACACGCATGTCGGATTTACCGATTTCGTTTACGCAGCGCGTCAATGTTGCCAAGATCATATGCGGCGGCACCCGAACCGGCCGCCGGCAACCCACGAAAGCACCCGCAAACGGTCGGGCCATCTCGAACCAGGAGGCAGCAGTGCCTGCAGCAACGAAGACCACGGCGAAGAAGTCGCCCGCCAAGAAGGCGGCGGCGAAGAAAGCGCCTGCCAAGAAGACGGCTGCGAAGAACGCGCCCGCGAAGAAGACCACCACCAAGGCGGTCGCCAAGAAGTCCCCCGCCAAGAAGACCTCGACGGCCAAGGCTCCGGCGAAGAAGGCCGCTGGCGCGACCAAGGCTGCTGCCAAGAAGGCTGCGACCAAGACCGCGACCACCGCCAAGAAGGCCACCACCAAGAAGGCCACCACCAAGAAGGCGCCTGCTAAGAAGGCACCTGCCAAGAAGGCTCCCGCCAAGGCGGCGACCAAGACTTCCGCCAAGAAGGCGCCGGCGAAGAGGAGCACCGCCAAGAAGGTGACCGCCAAGAAGGCACCCGCGAAGAAGCTGAGCACCACGGCGAAGAAGACGCCGGCCGCGAAGACCGCGACCAAGTCCACTGCCAAGCCCGCCAAGACTGCCAAGAGCACGACCAAGTCGACGGCGAAGAAGGCGGCCAAGAAGGTCAGCGTGGCCAAGAAGGCGCCGGCGAAGCGTCCGGCCAGCAAGAGGCCCGCGAAGAAGTCCTGACGCGCTGAGAAAGCACGAGGCCCCCGCCTGGTGGCGGGGGCCTCGTCGCCTTCTCAGTCCTCGAGCTCGTCGTTCCAGTTGGGATCGTGCTCCCAGTCCTCGTTGCGCTCCTCGACCCGCTCCAGGGCACGCGCTGCCGCGGCCTCCGAGGGATAGGGCCCGAGCCGGTCGGCGTTCCTGCAGCCTTCTTCGCCCTCGACGGTGTGGTGCGTCAGGCAGAACCAGTACTCGTTGCTCATGCGTTCCCGCTCCTCGGCTCGGCGTACACGGGCGTCGGTGCCCATCACGTCAGAAACTACACTCGGTCTCGTGACTGCGATCGCTCCTGCCGCCATCTCGCCGCGTCGACCCGTGCCCGCGCACATCCAGCGCCCCGAGTACGTCGACAAGGACGCCCCGACCCCGTTCACCGGCCCGGAGGTCAAGGACGCCGAGACCATCGAGAAGATGCGCTTCGCCGCCCGCCTCGCGGCGCAGGCGCTGCAGCTCGCCGGGAAGCACGTCGCACCCGGTGTCACCACCGACGAGCTCGACCGGGTCGGCCACGAGTTCCTGTGCGACAACGGCGCCTATCCGTCGACCCTCGGATACAAGTACTTCCCCAAGTCGCTGTGCACGAGCGTCAACGAGGTGATCTGCCACGGCATCCCGGACGCCCGGGTGATCGAGGACGGGGACATCGTCAACATCGACATCACCGCCTACATCGGAGGCGTCCACGGCGACACCAACGCCACGTTCCTCGCGGGCGATGTCGACGAGGAGAGCCGGCTGCTGGTCGAGCGCACCGAGGAGTCGCTGCGGCGGGCGATCAAGGCGGTGAAGCCCGGCCGGCGGATGAACGTGCTCGGCCGGGTGATCGAGTCCTACGCCAAGCGGTTCGGCTACGGCGTGGTCCGCGACTTCACCGGACACGGCATCGGCACGGCCTTCCACTCGGGGCTGATCGTCCCCCACTACGACGAGCCGTACTACGACACCGTGATCGAGACCGGCATGACCTTCACGATCGAGCCGATGCTCTGTCTCGGCACCTATGAGTGGGACATGTGGGAGGACGGCTGGACGGTCGTCACCAAGGACCGCAAGCGGAGTGCGCAGTTCGAGCACACGCTTCTCGTCACCGACGACGGCGCCGAGGTCCTCACCCTCCCCTGACCCGACCCGCCGAGACCACGAACGCCCTGCGTGCCATGCCCGTCGAGATCCGTCCGGCGACCGTGCACGACGCCGACGACCTGGTCCTGCTCTGGGAGCTAGCCGGGCTGCGCTTCCGCCCGCACGAGGTACGCGACGAGCTGGTCTCCGTCCTCGGCCGCGACCCGGACCTGGTCCTGGTCGCACAGGACGAGACCGGGCTGGTCGGTTCGGTGTTCGGCGCGTACGACGGGCGCCGCGGCTGGGTGAACCGCCTGTCGACCCGTCCGGACCGCCGTGGCCTGGGTATCGCCCGCGAGCTGATGCGCCGGCTGGAGGACGCTCTGGGCCGCAAGGGATGCAGCAAGCTCAACCTGCTCGTGCGGCGCAGCAACGCAGAGGTGGTCGACTTCTACACCGCCATCGGCTACGAGTCCGACGACGTGGTGTTCCTGGGCAAGCGGCTCGGCGATCAGACCAGGTCGTCGTAGGAACGGTCGCCCGCCTCGGCCATCCTGCGCTCCACCCGGAGCACCCCCGCCTCGTGCTCGGGGTCGCCGGACATGACCGCCGCCAGGCGCAGGTGAGGGAGCGCATCGGCGTACCTGGACTGGCGTTCGAGCACCCGCCCGAGCGCGAACCGTGCCCAGACGTCGGAAGGGCACTCGTCGACGAGCAGGAAGAGCTCCGACTCGGCCTTGCTCAGCTGGGCGCTCTGGAAGTACGCCCACGCCCGGAGGGTGCGCAGGCTGGTCGAGGTCGGCTCGGACTCGATCGCGGGGTCCAGGATCTCGATGGCCTCTTGGGGAGCGCGCTCCTCCAGGAGCCGCCACGCCTCGTGGTAGACGTCGGCGGGGTGGTTGGTTCTGCCGGGTGGCTGGAAGGTCACGTTCACTCCTTTTGCGCTCCGCGGGGTCACAACGCCATGGTGCACCCTGACATTCCCCGTCGGCAGAGAGTCGACGAAGTCGACCGTGGAGCGCGGATGAGCTGGCCTGTAGGCCGGGTTCTGTCCCCGTGCGCCTTGCGGCAACACGGTCGGCGACCATCCATCTAGGGCTACCGTCGCCGGCAGCCTCTGGCGGTCTACCCGCGGACTCGGGCGGGCAGCCCTCGAACGTCCGCGCAGGCGATGCCGAGGCACCGCCCTCTTGACCTTGCTCCTGGTGGGGTTTACCAAGCCGCTCCGGTCACCCGGAACGCTGGTGGTCTCTTACACCACCGTTTCACCCTTACCTCCCCGGCGCACGAGTGCGACGGGGAGGCGGTCTGTTTTCTGTGGCACTGTCCCGCGGGTCACCCCGGGTGGGCGTTACCCACCACCATGCCCTGAGGAGCCCGGACCTTCCTCGGGAGGGTTTCCCCTCACGCGGTCGCCCGGCCAGCTCATCCGCACCCCAAGGATACGGGCTATGCCAGCTCGAACCGCACGGTCCGGCTCTGCGGGTCGGCCTCCGCGAGCCTGACCTGTACGTCGGTCCCGAGCGGCAGCCTGCCCGCGCCGGTCACGCGAGCCTCGATCGCCGGCTCCTGGACGACCACGTCCCCGGCGGTGTCGTCGTCGGGGTCGAGCGCGACGACAACCCCGTCGAACACCCTGCCCACGTGCCGGTGCAGCACCGTCGCCTCGACCAGGTCGAGTACGTCGTTCTCGTACTGGCTCGCCCTCCGGCCGGACTCCGCCATGGTGCGCGGCAGCTCCTCGAGCCTGGAGAGCACCCAGCCCGGCACCTCGGTCTCGGCGCAGAGCGCCACGCAGATCTCCAGCGCGTAGCGGTCCGCCAACCGGCGCAGCGGAGCGGTGACGTGAGCGTACTCCGAGGCGAGCGCGGAGTGCTCCGGTTGCCCGGGGACCGCCCCGTCGAAGCCGACGTAGCCCGACCCGCGCAGCAGCTGCGTGGAGGCGAGGACCATCGCGGCGTGGTTTGCCCGCGACGGGTCGAGCGACCTGATGAAGTCCGGGTACAGCTGTTCGGCGGGCCAGTCGATCCCCAGCGCGCGGGAGGTGCGGTGCAGCTTCTGGACGATCTGCGGGTCCGGTGGCGGAAGGGTGCGCAGCAGGCCGACTCTCGCGTAGATCATCAGGTCGGCGGCCGCCATGCCGGTCAGCAGGGAGATCTGGGCGTTCCACTCCTCGACCGGGAGCATCCTCCGGAACTGCAGCGACCAGGCGTCGCCGTCGATGTCGATCTCCTGCTCCGGCAGCGGCAGCGACACGCCGCCCCGGGCGGCCTCACGAAGCTTGCGGAGCTCCCCCACCTCCTGGAGCAGGCCGAACATCTCGTCTGCCGTCCCCGACTCGATGTCCTTCTGGACGGTCTCGTAGTCCAGCTTCGCCCGGCTCTTCACCAGTGCCCGCTCCACGTTGGCGTCGGTCCCCTCGCCTGCGTCGTCGACCTTGATCGTCCACAGCAGCGCGGGCCGGACCTCGTCCGGCAGGAGCGACGCGGCGCCCTCCGAAAGCACCGTCGGATGCAGCGGGACCTTGGAGTCGGCGCCGTAGAGCGTCTCGCCACGACGGTGCGCCTCCTCGTCCACCGGTCCGCCCGGCTCGACGAACGCCGCGACGTCGGCGATCGCGTAGTGGACGACGTACCCCTGGCCGTCCCGCTCGATATGAACGGCCTGGTCGAGGTCCATCGCCGACGCCGGGTCGAGCGTCACGAGCGGGATGTCGGTCCGGTCGAGCTCGGGGAGCTTCGGATCCGCCGCCGCGCGTGCTGCCGCGGCCTCGACCTCGGCGGGGAACTCCGGGGAGACCCCCATCTCCTCCTGGATCCGCGCGATCCCTTCACGCAGCAGGCTTCCGTCCGCGCGGTGGATCTTCACGACTCGTCTCGGCACGACCGATCACTCCTCGGGATAGCTGGCCAACCGCTTCAGCATAGGGTGATCCGGTGCTGATCTTGCTTCCTCCGTCCGAAGGAAAGACCGCGCCGTCCCGCGGGAAGGCGATGCAGCCCGAGCAGCTGAGCTTCCCCTCCCTGCACGGGCACCGTGCCGAGGTCCTCGACTCCCTCGTCAACCTGTGTACGACGGACAGTCCCGCCGGCATGGAGAAGGCGGCGACCGTCCTGGGGCTGGGCAAGACACTGACCGCCGAGGTGGAGGGAAACGCGCGGCTGACCACGGCCCCCAGCGCCCGGGCCGACATGGTGTACACCGGCGTGCTCTACGAGGCGCTCGGCATCGGCTCGCTCGAAGGGCACGCCCGGCGACGGGCGACCAGCCGGATCGCGATCGCATCCGGCCTCTTCGGGCTCGTCAGGCCCGCTGACCGCATCCCGGCGTACCGGCTTTCCGGCGACGTCACCCTGCCGGGCATCGGGAAGGTCTCGACGTTCTGGAGCAGGCACCTCGACGCTGCGGTCCGTGAGGCGGCGGGCAGCGGACTGGTGGTGGATCTTCGGTCCTCGACCTATGCGGCGTTCTGGAGACCCGACGCCGAGACGGCCCGGCGGGTCGTGACCATGCGCGTCCTGCACGAGGTCGGCGGGAAGCGGAAGGTCGTGTCCCACTTCAACAAGGCCACCAAGGGCCGCATCGTCCGCGCCCTCCTCGAGGACGGCGGCAACCCCACGACTCCGCGGCGGTTCGCGGCGCACCTCGAGCAGCTCGGCTGGACGGTGGAGGTCGGCGAGCCGGGCCGGCACGGCGCGCAGGTGGACGTGGTCGTGACCGACCTCTGATGCGGTCTACCAGACGTCGCCGTCGCGCCAGTCACAGGTGAGCTCGCCGGACAGATCCAGCGGGACGCCCAGCGGAAGGACATAGATGCAGCCGTCGTCCTCCACGGTGCGCTGGACACCGGGGGGCGTCAGCGCCGACGACGGCCAGCCAGAGCTTCCAGCCGCGCCCCGCGCAGAAGGCCGCTGCCTCGTCGGTGACACCCAGCGCGGCCAGGTCGTACGCACGGTGCGCCACCAGTTCCAGAGCGTCCAGCTCGGCGGTGTGGGCAGTACGAATCTCGGCCATCCAGCCATCTTGCTCTGCCCGAGGCTCCCCTTGGCAGAGCCGGTCCGCCGCCTCTGGCGCGTCTCCAGGGGTAGGTCGGTCCCGACGTTTGCAGGTCAGTCCTCCTGGCCGACCGCGAGGCCGGTTACTGCGGGCGACTCGCCAGCAGGGTGGGGTGGCGGCGGCGCGGATCTACTCACCGACCGCAGACGACCGCAGTCCTTGCCACTCGCTCGCAAGTAGCCCGTAGATGACGTTGTCGGTCCACTCCCCCTTGGCCCAGAAGTCCTGGCGGAGGTAAGCCTCCCTTCTCATGCCTACTCGTGCACACAGCTTGGCCGAGGCGGCATTGCGGGAGTCGACTTGGGCGATGACACGACGCATCCCGTAAGTTCCGAAGGCGACGTCGATCAACGCCTGCACCGCCTCGGTGGCGTACCCGTGGCCCGCAGCAGCCGGGTGGAATGCCCAGCCCATCTCGCCCCGCTCGAGTGTCTCGTCAGCGGGCCACAGGACAACGTCGCCAATGACCCGCTGTCCGTGCTCGACCACCAACCCCGCCGCGGAGTCAGGTCTGTCAATGCCCGTGCGCTGGAGGCGCTTCTGAAGGTGCTCCTCAGCTTCCGAGCGAGACCAGGGCTGCCAAGGGATGTAGCGGGCAACCTCAGGATCGGAGTAGTAGTCCAGCAACGACTCAAGATCGTCAGGACGATGAGCGCGAAGACGCAGACGCTCGGTCTGAATCGGGAGCACGAGTCCGGCCACGCTCGCAGACTAGTTGACGGTAAGTCAGCGGCGAGCCGGCAGGTTCGTGTGTGACCGGGCTCTAGCGCGCCTCCAGCACCGCGAGGTGGGGACGGATGCCGGACGACCGGCGTGGAGGCCCGGCTGAGGTGGAACGATCGCCCGCATGGGCGCACCCGAAGATGTCTACACGCACGGCCATGCGGAGTCGGTTCTCCGATCCCACCGGTGGCGGACGGCGGAGAACTCCGCCGGATACCTCCTGTCTCGGATCCGCGAGGACGCGCAGATCCTCGACGTGGGCTGTGGGCCGGGCACGATCACGTTGGATTTCGCGCGGCGTGCGAAGGACGGTGGGGTGGTCGGGCTGGACCGCTCCGACGCTGTCATCGGAGACGCGCTCGCCGCTGCTGAGCGGACCGACCTGGCGAACGTCGAGTTCACCACAGGCGACGTCTACGCACTCGACTACGCCGCTGAAACCTTCGACGTGGTGCACGCTCACCAGGTCCTGCAACACCTGAGCGACCCTGTGGCGGCATTGAGTGAGATGCGCCGCGTGTGCAAGCCCGAAGGACTCGTGGCGGTCCGCGACAGTGACTACAAAGGCTTCACCTGGTGGCCCGCCGTGCCGGAGCTCGACGAGTGGCTCGAGCTATACCGGGAGGTGGCGCGAGGCAACAACGCGGAGCCCGAAGCCGGTCGTCGCCTGAAGGGCTGGGCCCTCGCCGCGGGTCTTCACGTCGTTTCGTCCACAGCCGGTGTCTGGTGCTTCTCCTCACCAGAGGACGTGGCGTGGTGGGGCGGAATGTGGGCGGAGCGGGTCGTCGGCTCCGGAATGGCCGAACAGGCCAAGTCACGGGGGTTGGCCAGCGCTGCGGACCTCGACCGGCTGGCGCAGGGGTGGCGGCGCTGGTCCGCGTCACCAGATGCCTGGTTCGTAGTGCTTCATGGCGAGCTGCTCTGCTCCCCAACAACCGTGCTTTGAGACCAGCCGACTCCAAGCAGCCACACGGCGCGAGCCCCGTCCACCGGTCGACATCACGTCACCCGGTCACCGCTGCTCACATGAATGTGAAGGTGCTTGGAGTCCTGGTAGGCGCCAACGTTGGTGAGCACCCGAGCGGCGCCGTACTCGGCCTCGACGGTGGTCGCGACGTCCTTGACGACCGTGAGCAACTCCCGCACGAGCGCGTCGTCCGCCCCTACCGGGTCAGTCAGGGACGCGATGTGCCGCTTCGGCACCACCACGATGTGCACCTCCCAGAAAGGGCGTGTGTGGTGGTAGGCCAGCACGCCCACACCATCGTGGACGACATCGAGATCCGCGGCGTTAGGAAGCGCGACATCGCAGTAGAAGTCATCCCCGTCATAGCGGTGGGCAGTGGAGGTCACCACTGCATCATCGTCGAGCACGGCTTCAGACGCGACGCAACGGCGTGATGACGGGGTCCGCATCCACTGCGTCGTAAACCCAGTGCGAGCCACGTTCGACACTTCCATCGAGATAGGCGACGACAGGTTCCACGATGGGGCGGTAAGGAAGTCGGCTCAGACGTTCGATCGACTCTTCGCGCGTGAACCAACGGGCCTCCAGGATGCAACCGTCCGGGTCGTTGACGGCGAGGTCTGCGTTGCCAATGATCGCCGTGTAGTTCCACGCCAAGTAGCTGCCCTTACCGCTTGTCGTGGAGGACGTCCCCATGAGTTCGAGCGCCTCCTGCGCCACGACCAGCCCCGTTTCCTCGGCCAGTTCGCGCATCGCGCCGAGAAGGGGTGTCTCATGGGTCTCGACCATGCCACTGGGGATGTTCCAGTGGTCCCCGCCCCAGTCGGCGTATCGTTCGCGCACGAGCACGATCCGTTCCTTGTGGAACGCGATGACTCCTGCGAAGCGTCGTTCCCGCATGCCTGGCACCGTACCGGTTCGACCACAACACCATTCCGCACATCGGCTCGTTCGAGCTTCGCCATCCGCGGCAGTGAAGAACGTGGCGGACGTCGAACTCGGCCGCGCCTGCCGGTCAACTGGACGCTTCAGCGCGCCTGACGGAACATGGTTCGGCTCGGCTCCTATCCTGAGCCAATGCACCTGGAGTTCAGCGGCGAGATGTGGTTCTGGAAGGGCCCAGCGCCGTGGCACTTCATCACCGTGCCGGAAGAGGACTGCTACGAACTCGAAGCCACTTCCGCGTTCGTGAGCTACGGCTGGGGCATGATCCCGGTCACGGCTCGGATCGGGGGAACCGGGTGGACGACGTCGCTGTTCCCCAAGGATGGGCGTTACCTCGTCCCGGTGAAGGCGGGCGTCCGGAGGGCCGAAGGGCTCGAGGTAGGAGACATGGTGACGGTCCGCCTGGTAGTCGACGTCTGACCTATCCGCGGCAGAGGCGGACGTTGTAAGGGCAACGGCAGTCGTACGGCGTGCTGATCAGCAGGATCGAGCCAGGGTGGGATATGCCATTTGTCCGATTTGTCGTTTAGATTCCCATTTGTGGCTAACTGTGTTTGGAAGCGACCACCGCAGGAAGGGACTCTGACATGGCTCTCCCGATGACGCCGGACCAGCTGATTCGGCACCTCACGAAGTGGGACGTCCCCTTCAGAGAGATCGAAGGGTGGCGCCATCACAACAGAGACCAGGAGACTGGGCTGCGTTTCGGTCCCGTGTACGGATGCATGACCCATCACACCGGAGACGACGCTCCCGACCGCGCCGACAGGCGCATCATCCGGGACGGCAGGTCGGACCTCCCAGGTCCCCTGGCCCACTTCGGCCTCAACGACGACGGAGTCGTCGACCTGATCGGCTGGGGAAGGGCGAACCACGCCGGCGGCGGGGACCCCGACGTACTTCAAGCCGTGATCAACGAGTCCTATCGCGACTATCCCCCTCCCACGGGCAGGCATCAGGGCGAACCCGGGGCCACCGACGGCAACGACCACTTCTACGGCTGCGAGGCCTACTACTCGGGGTCTCACCGCATGACGGCGGAGGCCCACCGCTCGCTCGTGAAGCTGTGGGCCGCGATCTGCGACTTCCACGACTGGACAGCCAAGAGCGTCATCGGTCACAAGGAGTGGAGCGACTGGAAGGTGGACCCCGGCCACCTGGACATGAAGGTGCTGCGCCGAGATGTCCAGGCCCTACTTGATGGCGGCCCGGTCCCCGACGACGCGCCGCCGCCACTCCCTCCGAACGTCGTCAAGGCCCTCAGGGCAAGCCGCGACTACCAGCGCGCCCTGGAGTCGATCAAAGCACCGAAGGCCCGCGACGAAGTCGAGGAGATCCTCCTCCAGGTCAAACGTCAGCGTCGCCTGCTCCGAGAGTTCCGCGAGAACTGATCACGCGTCGATGAGCGTGTCTCCGCGGGGAGGCAGGTTGCCACGACGCCTGGTTCGGCGGTGCGTCGGTCCGCTGTTCCCGCGTGATCGGCGCGCTCAGGTGTGCCAGCCAGCCGGAGGGTCCTCACCGACTCGACCGTCCACGGCCTCGCGCAGCAGGTCGGCGTGCCCGGTGTGCCGGCCGTACTCCTCGATCAGGTCGCAGACGAGCCGGCGCAGGCTGGCATGGCGACCGTCGGGCGCGGAGACGTGGACCAGCTGGTCGAGTCCGCCGTCGGCCAGGGCCGCGTCGAGCCTCGCGCGGGACCGATCGACGGCGCCGTCCCACAGCGCGTAGAGCTGCTCGGGGGTGTCGTTGGCGGCGGAGGTGAACTCCCAGTCGGGGGCGGCGTCCCAGTCGGCGGCGTCCCACGGCGCACCGGGCGACTCCCCGCTCAGCTTGGTGCTGGAGTAGAAGTCCTCGACGAGCGCGAGGTGCTTGAGCAGGCCGCCGAGGGTCAGCGAGGAGGCGCCGATGCGGGTCTGCAGCCCGGCCGCGTCGAGGTCGTCGGCCTTCCAGCGGAAAGTCGTGCGTAGGCGGTCGAGCGCACCGACGAGGTGCTCGGACTCGGTGCCGGCGAGGGGAGGTTCCCACGGGTAGTCAGTGTTGGGCATGGCGCCACCGTAGACCTCACTGCGGACACTCGTGTCCGGAAACCGATGGACCTTGTGTGTCGTGGACGTCCTCTACAAGCACCACCCGCGCCCCCTCGGTCTACCCAGTCAGACCCCCGCTGCCGAACCTAGCGGCCGATGAACGCGGACTCCATGGGGCGTGCGTTGAACATCCTCATCGAGGCCTGCCCGTCCTCGTACCACGAGATGACGGTGACCGAGGCGGGTGCGAGCTCCATCCGGTAGACGGCCTCCAGCGGGGCGTTCAGGGCCATCTTCACCATCAGCTTGATCGGCGTGACGTGGGTGACTGCCAGCACGGCCTTCCCCGGGTACGCCGAGAGGATGCGATCCCGTGCTCGTCGTACCCGCTTGTCCATGTCGGCGAACGAGTCCCCGCCGCCGGGCGCGATGTCCAGCGATCCCAGCCAGGCGTCCAGGTCGTCGGGGTACTGCTGCTCGACCTCACGGAAGGTGAGCCCGTCCCACGTGCCGAAGGCCGCCTCGGCGAGGCCATCCTCGACGTCGACCTCGTGGCCGAGCCGCTCGGCGATGATCTCTGCTGTCTCACGGGTACGCCGAAGCGGCGAGGTCAGCACGGCGTCGATCTCGTCGCCGAGCGGGGCCAGCCAGTCGGCCACCGCGCGCACCTGGGCGCGACCATCCGCGTTCAGGCCCGGGTCGTCACCGCCGCGGCCGCTGAACCTCTTGTCCACGGTGTGCGGCGTCTCGCCATGTCGCACGAGGATCACCGTGGTCGGGCTGCCGAGGTCCCTGCTCCAGCCGAGGGGCTTGCGCCTCTCCTCAGGCTCCTCCGCGGCAGCCCGGGAAGGGACCTCCGACTCCCGCGTCCTCTTGCTCGGCTTGCCCGTCTGGTAGTCCAGCGCCTCGTTGAGCAGTCGATCCGCATGCCTGTTCTTCTCACGCGGGATCCACGTGAAGGTCGTGCCGAACGGCGCGAGCCGGTTCGCCGCCAGCGCCAGCGGCTTCATGTCCGGATGCTTGATCTTCCAGTTCCCCGACATCTGCTCGACGACGAGCTTCGAGTCCATCCGTACCTCGAGCTCTGCATCGGGGGTGTGCTCGTTGTAGAGCTCGAGCCCCGCGATGAGGCCGCGGTACTCCGCCACGTTGTTGGTGGCGATCCCGATGGCCTCCGCGCGCTCGGCGATCACCGCGCCGCTCTCGGCGTCCTTCAGCACGGCCCCATACGCCGCCTCGCCGGGGTTGCCCCGCGACCCACCGTCGGCCTCGACCACCACGGACCGGTGGCTGTTCGCACTTCCAACCATCAGATGCCGGACTCCGACGTACGGACGAGAATGCGGCTGCACTCCTCGCACCTGACCACCACGTCGACCGGCGTCTTGGCGATCACGGCCAGGTCGGCGGCGTTGAGCTCGAGGCTGCAGCCGCTGCAACGGCGGGCACGCAGTGCCGCTGCACCGACGCCGCCCTTCTGCTCGCGCAGCCTGGTGTAGAGCGCCATGAGGTCCTCGGGCATGCCCGAGGCGGTCTGCTTTCGCTCCTCGGCCACCTCGACGAGCTGCGCGTCGACCTGCCCCGCCACCTCCTCGCGGCTCTTGGAGGTGGCGGCGATCTTCTCGTCGACCTCGGTCAGCCGACGCTGGAGCGACTCGAGCTCGCCCTGGGCGGTCTCGAGCTGCTCCATCACCTCCAGCTCCGCGTCCTCGAGCTCGGTGATGCGTCGCTCGAGGGAGACCATCTCGTGCTGCATGCGCTCGAGATCCTTCGGGTTGGTGATCAACCCCTGCTCGATCCGGTCCTTGTCACGGGTGCGGCGCGCCTTGACCTGCTCGACGTCGGCGTCGGCCCGCTTCTGGTCACGGGTCAGGTCGTCCACCCGGATCTGAACGTCCCGCGCCTGGTCGGCAACCTCCGTCCGAGCGCGTACCAGCGCCTCCAGCTCGGCCACCTGCGGCATGGTCGCGAGCTTGTGCTGGAGCTGTCCGAGCCGGGTGTCCAGCTCCTGGACGTCCAGCAGCTTCAGCTGCGCAAAGGGATCGGCTTTCACTGGGCTCCTCTACTGGGCTCCCCTAGAGACGGAAGCTCCACGGGTCGGTGCACGTCGTGCTCACTCGGGTGTCCACCGTATCCCCTTGCACCGTGAGGGCTTGCACCAATCTCCTCTCCACGACAGGGAGCCAGGTCCACTCGGCCGCCCAGTGCGCGACGTCGACAAGCGCCGGCCCTTCGTGCTCGAGGAACTCGCCGGCCCGATGGTGCCTCAGGTCGGAGGTCACGTACACGTCGGCACCGGTCCGCAGCACCGTGTCGAGGAGGAAGTCACCGGCTCCGCTGGTGACGGCCACAGTCTCGACGGTCCTGTCCGGGTCTCCCGCGACCCGCACCCCGTGTGCCGTCGACGGCAGTGCCCGCCCGACCTGCTCGGCGAACGCGCGCAGGGACATGGGCCGCTCGAGTCGGCCGATCCTGCCACTCCCCCGCGCCGCGTCTCCGCCTCCGGGGAGGTCGGCGAGCTCGAAGACGTCGTACGCCGGCTCCTCGTACGGGTGGACGGCCCGCAGCGCCTCGACGACCTGGCGCCGCCTGGACCGCGGCAGCACCGACTCGATCCGGGACTCCGCGACGACCTCCACCTCGCCGACGCGACCGATGGAGGGCGTGGCCCCGTCGAGCGGACGGAAGCGCCCCTCCCCCTCGGCGGTGAACGTGCAGCTGTCGTAGTCGCCGATGGTCCCCGCCCCTGCCCGGGTGATCGCGGCGCGGACCTCCTCGGCGTTCTCGTGTGGTGCGAAGGTGACGATCTTGTCGAGCGGCTCTCCGGGGTCGGGAACGACCACCTGGAGATCCGTGACGCCGAGCGCGAGGGCGAGGGACTCGTTGACGCCGTACGCCGGGGCATCGGCATTGGTGTGAGCCGTGAACAACCCGCACCCCTGACGGACCAGGGAGTGCAGGACGCGTCCCTTCGGTGTGGTGGCCGCGACCGAGCTCACCGCCTTCAGGAACAGCGGATGGTGTACGACGAGCAGGTCGGCGTCCCAGTCGCGCGCCTCCTCGACCACGACAGGAGCAGGGTCGACCGCGAACAGGATCCGACGTACCTCCTGGTCCGGGTCCCCGCAGACGAGGCCCACCGCGTCCCAGCTGTCAGCCCACGAGGGGTCGTACATCTGGTCGAGCAGACCGGTCACGTCGCGCAGTCGCACAGTCATGCGCCGAGCCTAACGATGGGACGAGACCGTCCTCATCTCTGCTCGGCAGCGTCTTCCCGCTGAAGCCGACCGGAGCTGCCACGAGCCACCCCGTGCCCGCCACGCTCCGGCCGACGCCTCGAGGCTGCTCAGCTGGCCAGGCGCTCGGTGAGGCACCCACTCGCCGCGCGCAGCGGGCGAACAACCCGGAGCTGACGCCTCGGGAAGCGGATGACGAGACGGCGCGCGATGACGTTCCGTCGTAGCGCAGTGCATCTGTGGCATGGACGAAGCGCGTCGCAGCAGCGTGCGTTTCGCGCCTCCACGGCAAGACTGTCGGCCTCAGCCGACATCTGAACCAGATCAAGCATGATCGCTCCTCCCAGGCGAGATGCTCACTTCCAGTACCCGAGAGATGTGATGACTCATACGTTATCCACTCAAAACGGACTTAGCACCATAAAAATGCCCTGAATGTCCGAATATGACCCACTCGGGTGGTGCCGAGCGTGGTCGGCAGGGCCGCACCCAGAGTGGTCGAGCTACCTTGCCGAAACCGGTCTACGAGCGCACCCTGAGACTGAGCCTGAGCGAGGGGGCCTCGATGCTACGTCTCTCAGATCCGCGCCACCTCCGGAAGCTCGCTGCCGGAGTCGCCCTGATTGCAGCACCGTTGGTCTTACTGGTCGGCGCCCTGATCCATCCACAAGTGGAGGACGCGGCCGCCGAGCACCTGGCCGTCGCGGCTGACGCCCCGGACCGGTACTACGTAGCCCACGCCGTCCTCCTGGCCGGGCTCGTGCTGTTTGTCCCCGCGCTCCTGGGCTTGGTGCACCTGCTGGAGGAGCGTGCGCCGGCGTTCGGCCATGTCGGCGCCGCGCTTGCGACTCTCGGGCTCTTCGGAGCGACCGCTGTCGTCGCGGTCGACGGCATCGCCGTCTCGCAGATGGCCCGTTCGGGGATGGACGCAGGTGTGATGACGAGGCTGCTCGACGGCATCAAGGAGTCGGGAGGCCTGCGGGGGATCGCGATCGTCGGGGCAGTCGCGTTCTTGGTTGGCGTCCTGCTGCTCGCGTACGGTCTCTGGCGCGCCAAGGCTGTGCAAGCCTGGATCGCCGGCGGAATCGCAGCCGCCGCCATCGCGGTCTTCATCGCCCAGGTCGCGGACAACCGTCTCATCTTCGTGATCGCGTTCGCGCTCTACCTCGTCGCTCTGGGCCCTCTCGGCTGGAAGATCCTGACCGAGTCGGACGAGGACTGGACCGGCAACCTGACCGGGTACGTTCCGCCGCTGCGACCGAGCGGCGCCGGGTAGCTCACGCACGACGCCCGGGTCGGGCAAGCTCGGTCCAATTTGGCCTGCGTAGCCCGGGCGTCGCCAGGGCCCAGGAGAGGCTCAAGTGGGGTTTGCCCAGCTCGAAGTAGCGGTGCACTCCCGGCTCGGCAACCACATCGGATCGAGCATGGGAGCAATGGTATGGACATCCTCACGTGCGTCGCTCGACGAAGCGTGACAAACCGGTCCGGACGCGTGCCGAGCGGGGATACGGTGGAGGACATGACCGATGACCCGTACGCCGGCTGGGCGCTGATCGTCGTGGACGCCCAGCAGGGCTTCGACGACCCGGTCTGGGGCGCGCGCAACAACCCGGCCTGCGACGACAACATCGCGGCCCTCGTCGATGACTGGTCCAGCCACGACCGGCCGCTCGTCTACGTCCGTCACGACAGCACCGAGGAGGATTCGGCGCTCACCCCGGGCACCCCGGGCAACGAGCTGCGCGACTACCTCGGCAAGGCCGAACCCGACCTGCTGGTGTCCAAGCAGGTCAACTCGGCGTTCCACGGAAGCCCGGACCTGCATGCCTGGCTGCTCGACCAGCAGACGGCGGGCATCGTCGTGTGCGGCATCACGACCAACCACTGCTGCGAGACGACCGTCCGAGTGGGCGCCAACCTCGGTCACAACGTGCTGTTCCCCATCGACGCGACCTTCTGCCATGACCGGCGTCACCCAGACGGCATCACGCTGTCGGCCGACGAGCTCACCCGGGCGACCGCGGCGAGCCTGCACGACGAGTTCGCCAACGTGACCACGACTGAGGAGATCCTCGCCGGGCGCGCCCGGCCGATCGACTGACGCGAGGACAGACCCACCGCCCAGCGGCGCGCAACACGCGGGAAACGTGCGGTTATCAGCCTAGGGAGCGGCCCCGCCTGCGGTCATCATTGAGGTATGGCAGAGCACGCTGAGCACGAGGTGAGGGTCCTGGTCGTGATCAGGGCAGGCGTCGGATCAGCTTCTTGTTGACGAACTCATCCATGCCGTAGCGGCCCAGCTCACGGCCGAAGCCGGAGCGCTTGATGCCGCCGAACGGAAGCTCGGCGCCGTCCAGCAGCACACCGTTGACGAACACCATGCCGGCGTCGATCTCGTCGGCCACTCGTGCGGCCTGCTTGGCGTCGGTGGTGAAGAGGTAGGAGCCGAGGCCGAACGGGGTGTCGTTCGCGACGGTGACGGCATCCTCCTCAGAAGAGGTCTTGAACACCATCGCGATCGGGCCGAACAGCTCCTCGCGGTAGATGTCGTTGTCGGGGGTGACGCCGGTGAGCACCCCGGTCGGGAACAACGCGCCTTGGCGTTCGCCAGAGGTGACGAGCGACGCACCTTGCGCGACGGCACGGTCGAGTTGCTCCTGCAGCCGCTCGGCGGCGGCGACCGACGACAGCGGTGTGATGCCGTCGGCGTGCGCGAGTACGGCAGCGGTGAATTTCTCGACGAACTCGTCGTAGAGGTCGTCTGCGACGATGAACCGCTTGGCGGCGTTGCAGGACTGCCCGGTGTTGTCCATCCGCGCCGCGACGGCTCGCTCGACAACCGCGTCGACGTCATCGGTGGAAAGAAGGATGAACGGGTCGGAGCCGCCGAGCTCGAGCACGACCTTCTTTAGGTTGCGGCCGGCGACCTCGGCGACTGCGGCGCCGGCGCGCTGGGAGCCGGTCAGCGACACGCCGGCGACCCGGTGGTCGGCGATGATGGCGGCGACCTGCTCGTTGGTGGCGTAGATGTTGACATAGGCGCCGTCGGGGAAGCCGGCGTCGTCGAAGATCTGTTGGATCGCCGCAGCCGACTCAGGACACTGCGGTGCGTGCTTCAGCAGCATCGTGTTGCCGATGCACAGATTTGGCCCCGCGAACCGCGCCACCTGGTAGTAGGGGAAGTTCCACGGCATGATCCCCAGCAGGACGCCGAACGGCGACCTCCGGATCACCGCGTCACCCTCTCCGTCGAGCAGCGCGATCGGCTCGTCGGCCAGCCAATCCTCGGCGTGGTCGGCGTAGTACTCGTTGATCGCGGCGCTGAACTCGACCTCGCCGATGGCGTCCTCGATCGGCTTGCCCATCTCGCCGACGATGATCTCGGCGAGCTCGCCCTTGCGCTCGGTGTGCAGCTCCGCGACCCGTCGGACCAGCGCGGCCCGCTCGGCGACGGTCGTCGTGCGCGCCCAGCCCATCGCAGCCGCCGCGGCGGCTGCGATGGCGGCCTGAATCTCGGCGTCGGTGGCGGTCGCGTATTCCTTGACGACCTCACCGGTCGCCGGGTTGGTCACTGCATAATCGGTCACGCTCGTCGCCCTCATCTCGTCAATGGGTCGTTGATGCGAGATTACGGCAAGGGATGGCCGGGGCGGAACGAGCGAGTCGCGACCACTGAGCGTGCCGCAGTGACGGGCTTGGCGCGCTTGGAGGTTGCGACTCCGCCATCGAGGAGCGCCGCTCTGGTCCCTTCGCCGTACTCCCTCGCCAGGTCCAACGAGGTGCCGGGACAGGAGGAGGTTGGACGTAGCCGTCAAACGCAGCCGTCAGCGCCAACTGGGCGGGGTCGAGGAATGACGAACCCGCAGGTCACAGTCGGTGGGCGCAGCAGGGATCGAACCTGCGACCACCTCCTTGTAAGGGAGGTGCTCTACCGCTGAGCTATACGCCCCGAAGCGACGCACAGCCTACGCGCTGACCGTCGAAACGAACCAAAAGGGTCCAGGAAAAGCGTAGGACCGCCGGCGTCTCGGGTCACCAGCGGTCCTAGCAGTCACTATTCAACGGGGCCATGGACAAGGTGTCAGAAGAATGTAGAAAAAAGGGCGCAGGTCATACGATTTTTTTACCCGAGGTCACAGAGCTGAGACGACCCGGACGTAGTCGTCGAGGTCCCGGGCGTCCGGGAGCGCGTTGTGCACGCTCCATCGGACCACGCCGGCCTTGTCCACGACGAACGTCGAGCGTGCCGAGCAGCCTCGTTCCTCGTCGAAGACCCCGTAGTCGGCCGACACGGCGCCGTGCGGCCAGAAGTCCGACAACAGCGGGAAGTCGAGGCCGTCCCTGTCGGCAAACGCTCGCAGGGAGAACATCGGGTCGCAGGAGACCGCGAGCAGCTGGACGTCGTCGGAGACGAAGGTCGGCAGGTTGTCGCGGACCTCGGACAGCTCACCTGTACAGACGCCACTGAAGGCGAACGGGTAGAACATCAGCACGACCGCCTTCTCCCCTCGGAACGACGAGAGGGACACGGACTGGCCGTGCTGGTCACGCAGCGTGAAGTCGGGAGCGGGGGTGCCCGCCTCGAGGGTCATGCAAGGGCCTTTCGGTGGTCGTCGTTCTGGTCGGTCGAAAGCCTCAGGCGTGGTGGGCGAGCTCGCGCTTGAGGATCTTGCCAGTGCCGTTCCGGGGAAGCTCGTCGATGAAGACGATGTCGCGTGGAACCTTGTACCTCGCCAGGTTCTGCTTGACGTACTCCTTCAGCTCGTCCTCCCCCGCCGCGCCCGGTGACGAGAGTACGACGAACGCGCGAAGCCGCTTGCCGAACTCGTCGTCGTCCACGCCCACGGCGGCCACCTCGACCACGGCGTCGTGCCGGGCCAGGCAGTTCTCGACCTCCTGCGGGAATACGTTCTCTCCCCCGGACACGATCATCTCGTCGTCGCGGCCCTCCACCATCAACCGGCCGCCCTGGTCGAAGCGGCCCACGTCGCCGGTGGACATGAGTCCGTCGATCTTGTCCTTCGACCCGCCGCCGGTGTAGCCGTCGAAAAGCATCGAGTTGCCGACGAAGATCCGTCCCGGCTCACCGGTCGGCACCTCCGTGCCCTGCTCATCGAAGATCTTCACGACGGTCGCGTGCGGTGGCCTGCCGGCGGTGCCGGGGTGCGCGCGCAGATCAGCAGGCTGCGCGATGGTGGCCCAGGCGACCTCGGTGGAACCGTAGATGTTGTAGAGGTTGTCGCCGAAGTGGTCCATCCAGTCGGTGCTGAGGTCGCCGGGGAGCGCGGAGCCCGATGCGGCGACGACCTTGACCTTCGAGAGGTCGTAGGAGCGGAGCGTGGCCTCGGGCAGCTGCAGGATCCGCTGGAGCATCACCGGGATCACCACGAGAGAGTCGCAGTCGTTCTCGGCGACCGTGCGCAGGCACTCCTCGGGGTCGAACTTGCGGCGGAGCACGACCGTGCTGCCCATCAGCATCGACAGGGCGAGGTGCGCCCAGCCCCAGGTGTGGAACATCGGTGCCGCGATGTGGGTGCGCCAGCCCCGCTTGAGGGGGAGCCTCGACAGCAAGGCGACCCCGGCGTCGAACGACCCCTCGCTCCGGGGCGCTCCCTTGGGGGTGCCGGTGGTGCCCGAGGTGAGGATGACCGTCCGTGACCGGCGGGCCGGGGGGTCGAGGTCCTCGGTGGAGCCGGCCTCGATGAGCTGGTCGAGGACGGGCAGGTCGCCGGTCCCGGAGTCGTGCCAGGCGAGCACACGGGTGACGTGCCCGTGCCCCTTGTCGACGAGCTGGCTGAACTCCTCGTCGTAGATGATCGCGGCCGGCTTCTCACGCTCGCAGACGTCAGCGAGCTGAGGGGCGGCAAAGGCGGTGTTGAGATAGAGAATGTCCGCGCCGAGCTTGGACACCGCGAGGGTGGCGTCGACGAATCCGCGGTGGTTGCGGCAGAGCACCGCGACGCTGTCCCCCTCGCGGACGCCGAGGTCACGCAGGGAGCGTGCGAGGGCGTTGCTGCGCTCGTGGATCTCCCGGAAGGTGAGCGAGCCCCGCTCGTCGATGAGCCCGACCTGGTTCGGCGCTCGCAGCGCGAGCGTGGTGAACCCTCCGGCGGGCCCGCGCCCCCAGTCGCGCAGCGCCTTGACCATGCCGCGGAGGACACGGGGCGGGTACGGACGGATCACTCCTGCCGACGTGAGCACCCTCAGTGCCGTCAGCTCGTTCTTGAACAGTCCGGCAGTCTTCGCCCGCATCCGGTCGGCCTCCTCGCATCGAAGTCCGACAACTGTAACTATCGGTTACACCGGTGGTAAGCCGGTGTCCGTATGTGGGATCAGTGCGGCGTCTTCGGTGCTACGAGCCTGGTCGCGGACCAGTCCTTGCTGACCGTCGCCGTCGTCGTCGTGGCCAGACCCGCGATCGGTGCCGCCTCGGCGACATCGGCGGGATCGACGGAGTTCGGCCGACCGACCTTCGGGGTCATCAGCCAGATCACGCCGCCGCCGACGAGGTCCGTCAGCGAGTCCACGAGCGCGTCGACCAGGTCGCCGTCGTCGTCGCGCCACCAGAGCATCACCGAGTCGACCACGTTGCCGTAGTCACCGTCGACCATGTCCGCATCGATCGTGTCCTCGATCTGGACGCGGAGCTCGTCGTCGACGTCCTCGTCCCACCCCAGCTCCTGAACGACCATCCCGGACTTGAACCCGAGTCGGGCCCCAGCATTCTGGGTGTCCGCGCCACCCGCGGTCGCGCTCAACTGACTTCCTCCAAATCATCAAGATCCATCAAGGTGCGGGCACGTGTGCCCACTTGTCCTGCCGGGTAGTCCACCGGAAGTCCCCCTCCGACGCAACCCCGGGCTGAAGGCAGCCTAGTGCCACACCCGATCCGATCTCGCAGGAAATCCCCGGAGATGGTCTTCACGGGTCAGGGCAGGGTGACGTACTGAGCCAGGAAGGCGCGCGCGGGGGCGGTGTCGATCCGGTAGGACGTGTCGGTGGCCTTGCAGACGGAGTCGCCGGTGACGGTGAGGGCAACCACCACCTCGCCGAGGAAGTGTGGCCCGCCGGAGTCGCCGTAGCAGCTCCCGCCGTTGCCCGTGGCGAGGTTCATCGAGAACGTGACCCACGCCTTGGTGACGGAGTTGATGTGCTGGTCGGCCTGCATGCGGCGATAGCTGGGCAGGATCGACTGGTACGCCTTCCGGTTCGTCTCACGGACCAGGCCGTAGCCGACCGCGGTGAACGTCTCCGCCCGGAGCGAGTGGTCGTCGAGCAGACCGGCTTCAGGAAGCGTGGCCGGGGTCTCGCGGGCCGGCGCGTCCAGCTCGAACACGGCGATGTCGTGGGGGTCGTTCTGCCCGCCGCTGCCGAACAACGGGTGGGAATGGGGCGTGCCGGAGAGCAGCTCCACCGACTCGTCGACGAACTGGTCGCCGTCAGCGTCGATGACGTCGGCGAAGGTGACATATATCGACGCTCCCGGCAGCTCCGCCGCGACGCCGGCGAAGCAGTGGCTCGCCGTCAGCACCATGTCGCGGTCGATCAGGGTGCCGGTGCAGAACCGCTGGCGGGTCGTCACACCGGTTTGTGCGTCCGTCAGGACCGCCACCAGTGCGGCCACGTTGGGATGCTCGCCGTTGTCGGGCTCGCCGTAGGAGATGGCCCAGGCCCCCTGCGGGGCGGCGACCAAGGGCAGTATGCCCAGAAACACCGCAACAAGGACTCTTCTCATGACGGTCCCCTCTGTGTGTTCGCCAGGCACTCACGCTAGAAGGTGCTCCCCGGGCGCTGAATAGCTCTTCATGAGCATCCTCGCCGGGGTCAGCCATGACAGTCTTTGACGCATGTACCCGACCATTTCCGGCACGGTCAATGACTAGCCCTGGCGCGCGCGTCACCTCCGTCAGCCTGAGCGCGGCGCACGACTTCTCCAAGGCCCCCCAGCGTTCGGTGCGGCTGCTGGAGGGCCTCGGCGTCGAGGGCGACGCGCACTGCGGTACGACGGATCAGCACAGGTCGCACGTCGCCAGGAACCCGGGCGACCCGAACCTGCGCCAGGTGCACCTCCTGCAGTCAGAGCTCCTCGACGAGCTCGCCCGCACCGGCCACGTGGTGAATGCCGGGGAGATGGGTGAGAACGTCACCACGGCCGGGGTCGACCTGCTCTCCCTGCCCACCGACACGGTGCTCCGCCTCGGTGACCGGGCCGAGGTCCGCCTCACCGGTCTGCGCAACCCGTGCCGGCAGATCGACGACTTCCAGCCGGGGTTGCTGAAGCAGGTGCTGGGCAAGGACGAGGACGGTCATATCGTCCGCAGGGCGGGGGTGATGGCCGTCGTACGACGGTCCGGCGAGGTGCGCGCGGGAGATGCGATCACCGTCGTACTTCCACCGACGCCGCACCGCCCGCTCGACCGGGTCTGACGGGTGAAGCCACGCCAGATCGGGACTACTCGTCGGTAAATTCCTTCATTGGGAGGGACGTGACACGATGCATGGTGGGGACCCTGTGACCCGGGACCTCACGAGCAAATCTGAACTGAGAAGCAGAGGAATCGTGGCGAACACCAACGACCGCCCCGCAGCGCCTTCCGTGATCCACGAGGGGCTTGCGACCCAGCTGCCGGACATCGACCCGGACGAGACCCAGGAGTGGCTCGACTCGCTCGACGCACTCATCCAGGAACGGGGAGGCAGCCGCGCGCGCTACGTCATGCTGAAGCTGCTCGAGCGTGCACGCGCCAAGCAGGTCGGTGTCCCGTCGCTGCGCAGCACGGACTACATCAACACGATCCCGCCTGAGCGCGAGCCCTGGTTCCCCGGCGACGAGGACATCGAGCGCCGCATCCGTGCCTTCATCCGGTGGAACGCCGCGGTCATGGTCTCCGCGGCCAACCGCAAGGGTCTCGAGGTCGGCGGCCACATCGCGACCTACCAGTCGTCGGCCAGCCTCTACGAGGTCGGCTTCAACCACTTCTTCCGGGGCAAGGACCACCCGGGCGGCGGTGACCAGATCTTCATCCAGGGTCACGCCTCCCCCGGCATCTACGCCCGGGCGTTCCTCGAGGGCCGCCTCACCGAGCAGCAGCTCGCGCACTTCCGGCAGGAGGTGCAGCACGGCGTCGGCAAGGGCCTGCCGTCCTACCCCCACCCCCGGCTGATGTCGGACTTCTGGGAGTTCCCGACCGTGTCGATGGGCCTGACCGCGCTCAACGCGATCTACCAGGCACGCTTCAACCGGTACATGCACAACCGTGGCATCAAGGACACCAGCCAGCAGCAGGTCTGGGCGTTCCTCGGTGACGGCGAGATGGGTGAGCCCGAGTCGCTCGGCGCGATCGGACTGGCCGCACGCGAGGAGCTCGACAACCTCAACTTCGTCATCAACTGCAACCTGCAGCAGCTCGACGGTCCGGTGCGAGGCAACGGCAAGATCATCCAGGAGCTGGAGTCGGTCTTCCGCGGTGCCGGCTGGAACGTGATCAAGGTGGTGTGGGGGCGCGAGTGGGACGACCTCCTCGCCAGGGACGTCGACGGCGTTCTCGTCAACAAGATGAACACCACGCCCGACGGCCAGTTCCAGACCTACTCGGTCGAGACCGGTGAGTACATCCGGGAGAACTTCTTCGGCGGTGACCCGCGCCTGCGCAAGATGGTCGAGGAGCTGTCGGACGAGGACCTGCGCCACCTCCCGCGTGGGGGCCACGACTACCGCAAGGTCTACTCGGCGTTCAAGGCTGCGTCGGGGCACGTCGGACAGCCGACCGTGATTCTTGCCAAGACCATCAAGGGCTGGACGATCGACGCGCTCGAGGGCCGCAACGCCACCCACCAGATGAAGAAGCTGACCAAGGACGACCTGAAGAAGTTCCGGGACCGGCTGCACCTGCCGATCGGCGACGAGCAGATCGACGGCGCCGAGGTCGCGCCGTTCTACCACCCGGGTGCGAACAGCCCGGAGATCGAGTACATGCGTGAGCGGCGCCGCCAGCTCGGCGGCTCGCTGCCCGAGCGTCGCGTCACGTCGACGCCGCTCAAGCTCCCCGGCGACGAGGTCTACTCCGAGCTCAAGCAGGGCTCCGGCAAGCAGGCCGTCGCCACCACGATGGCGCTCGTGCGGCTGCTCAAGGACCTGATGAAGGACCCGGAGATCGGCAAGCGGATCGTCCCGATCGCTCCGGACGAGTACCGCACCTTCGGCATGGACTCGATGTTCCCGACCGCCAAGGTCTACAACCCGGCCGGGCAGACCTACGAGTCCGTGGACCGCAAGCTGCTGCTCGCCTACAAGGAGTCCGCGCAGGGCCAGCTGCTCCACGAGGGCATCTCCGAGGCAGGCGCCATGGCGTCCGCGACGGCCGCGGGCTCGGCGTACTCCACGCTGGGCGAGCACATGATCCCCTTCTACATCTTCTACTCGATGTTCGGGTTCCAGCGGACCGGCGACTCGATCTGGGCGATGGCGGACCAGCTCGCCAGGGGCTTCCTCGTCGGCGCCACCGCCGGCCGGACCACGCTCACCGGCGAGGGCCTCCAGCACGCCGACGGACACTCGCCGCTGCTCGCGGCGACGAACCCTGCCGTCGTGCACTACGACCCCGCCATGGCGCACGAAGTCAGCTACATCGTCCAGGACGGCCTGCGACGGATGTACGGCGCGACGGACACGCATCCGCAGGGCGAGAACGTCATCTACTACCTGACGGTCTACAACGAGCCCTCGGTGCAGCCGAAGGAGCCCGAGGGCATCGACGTGGAAGGCCTGCTCAAGGGCATCTACCACTTCGCCGTCCCGCCGGCCGTCGACGTGGAGAAGCCGCCGCGGGTGCAGCTCCTCGCGTCGGGTGTCGCCTTCCCCTGGATCACCGAGGCCCAGCGGCTCCTGGCCGAGGAGTGGGGCGTGGCCGCGGACACCTGGTCCGTGACGTCCTGGAACGAGCTGGCGAGGGACGCGGTCTCCGCCGAGGAGCACAACCTGCTCCACCCGTCCGAGGACGCGCAGGTCCCCTACGTCACGCACAAGCTCAAGGAGGCCGAGGGCCCGTTCGTCGCGGTCACCGACTACATGTGCGCGGTCCCCAACCAGATCGCCAAGTGGGTGCCCGGTGACTTCCACGCGCTCGGCACGGACGGGTTCGGTTTCGCCGACACCCGGCCGGCGGCACGACGCTTCTTCCACGTCGACGCCCAGTCGGTCGTGGTGGCTGCGTTGAAGGCGCTCGCCGACCGCGGTGAGGTCAAGCGGGAGACCGTGCAGGAGGCCTTCGACAAGTACAGGATCGACGACCCCACCGCCGTGCGCGGCGTGAAGCAGGAGGGCGGCGACGCCTGAGCCTGCGGTCCCGGCTTCCCCAAGGTATGTAGCCGAGCCCGCACTTCCCATGGCGTGCACGTCGTGGGAAGTGCGGGTTTCCCTACATACCTTGGGGAAACCCGGCCACCGGGGCCGACCGGGTCAGGCGATCTCGACGGCGGGCTCGACCGATGCCAGGGGGACGGGCCGGCCCGTCTTGAGCAGGGTGCGCCAGCGTCCGCGGTGGTAGACGGCGGGCTCGGTCGACCGGATGAAGTCGTTGACGACCTTCACGAAGCGCTGCGGATGGTCCTTGTGCGGGAAGTGGCCGGCGTTCGCGATCACCTCCACGGTCGCGTCGGGCGCCATCTCGGCGACGTGCCCCGCGTGGCGCACCGGGATCACGACGTCCTCGGTCCCCCAGACGACGCACATCGGCATCGCATGGGTCAGGTAGGCCCGATCCGCCATCGTGACCACCTGTCCCTTCCAGTCGACGACTGCCCGCACCACGTGGGTGATCGCGGCACGCGCCCTGCGGTCGGAGAGGTGCTCGTAGATGTCGGCGACCTCGTCGAGGTCGCGGGTGTAGCGCGAACCGGTGCGTGAGAGCGCGTTCAGCCACAGCTTCCCGGTGTGCTTCACACCCGGAAGAGACAGGAAGCCCATGGCGGCCTGGAAGCCGGGGAGGCTGATCGCCCGGATCGCCGGCGTCACCTCGGGGCCGAGCCCGCCGGGCGCGACCAGGATCATCCGCTCGGTGCGCTCGGGGAACTGGTAGGCGAACTGCATGGCCACGCCGCCGCCGAAGCTGTGTCCCACGACGGTGACCTTGTCGATCCCGAGCACGGTGAGCAGATCCCGCATGCCGTTGGCGTAGCCGCCGACGCTGTAGTCGGCCCGAGGCTTGTCCGACTTGCCGTGCCCGAGCATGTCGGGCGCGATGACCGTGTAGCGCCGCGAGAGGGCGGCGATGACCGGAAGCCAGGTGGTGTGGTCACAGCCGAGACCGTGCAGCAGCAACAGCGCGGGACCGCTGCCGGTCATGATGAACGCGCGCTTGTGACCGTGGATCGTGAGGTACTGGACCTCGATCGCCTTCGGCATTTGTGGTGCTCCTCACGGGTGCCTTGGCGAGATGTTAACCAGAACTGGTTTCAACATTCGCCCGACAGTGCCGAAATGTTGGTGACTCCATCAATTCGTTATGACCTGGCCCCTGGGTCGAGCAGGTCCGCCCGTTTTGGGCGCAATGCAACGATTCCGTGGTCCGGAAGCATGTCTACCCACCCGAGACCACCTCTTACCGCGGGCCCGGAGCAGGTCCAGACCAGCTGCGGGCGTCAGGCACAGCGGCACGGCGCCGCCGTCCGGACACCGATCCCACTACGCTCGGAGCATGACCGCCCCGCCGCGGGGCCGCGCCCGCGCCCAGATCGCTCGCCGGCTGCAGAAGTCGGTGGGCAGCCTGACCACGGCCGCGCTCTCCCGGATGGAGCGCGAGATGCCGTGGTTCCGGCAGCTCTCGGCCCAGGACCGGTCCTGGATCGGCCTGATCGTCCAGGCGGGCATCAACGCGTTCGTCGCCTGGTACCGCGACCCCGCCCCTCGCTCACCGCTCACCGCCGAGGTCTTCGGAGCGGCACCACGTGCCCTCACCGGCGTTGTAAGCCTTCACCAAACGGTCGAGATGATCCGGCTGACCATCGAGGTCGTCGAGGAGAACCTGGCCGACGCCGTCGGCGAGGAGGACGCGCCGTCCCTGCGCGAGGCCGTCGTGCGCTATGCACGCGAGGTGGCGTTCGCGACCGCGGAGGTCTACGCCAAGGCCGCCGAGATGCGCGGTGCGTGGGACGCCCGCCTGGAGGCCCTCACCGTCGACTCGGTACTACGTGCCGAGGCCGACGAGACGGTGCGGTCCCGGGCCAGCGCCCTGGGGTGGGAGTCCAAAGGGGACGTCGTGGTGGTGCTCGGCCGCGTCCCCCCGACGGCCGCTTCCGGTGCGGGTGCGAGCCGCGAGAGCATCATCGACGAGGTACGACGGTCCGCGCGCCAGGTCGGTCTCGACGCCCTGGGCGCGGTGCAGGGCGACCGGCTGGTCGTCGTACTCGGCGGTGTCGAGAACCCCGACAAGGCAGGGGCCGCGGTTGCCGAGCACTTCGGCGACGGGCCCGTCGTGATCGGACCGGTCGTGCCCGACCTGGTCCACGCGAGCATCTCCGCGCGGGCCGCGGTCGCGGGTCTTCGCGCAGCTCCGGGCTGGCCCGGCGCACCTCGACCCGTGACCAGCGACGACCTGCTGCCCGAACGCGCACTGGCCGGGGACGGCCATGCGAGACGGCAGCTGGTCACCGAGGTCTACCGTCCACTGCTCGAAGCCGGCTCGTCGACACTGGAGACCGTCTCGGCCTTCCTCGACCACGGTGGCTCGATCGAGGGCACCTCACGTGCGCTGTTCGTCCACGCCAACACCGTCCGCTACCGGTTGCGTAGAGCGGCCGAGGTGACCGGCCTGTCGGCGACGGACCCGCGCCACGCCTACACCTACCGGGTCGCACTGACCCTCGGCAGGCTCCACCGACCCGAGACGACCATCACCACCCCTTTGTAGGAACCCTACAAAGACACGCCCCAAATCTTCGTCTGCCTCGCGGGCGCGTTCTACGGGCTCCTTTGGGCACAGTGGACGTGTGCTTGTCATCGTCGCTCCCGGTCAAGGTGCCCAGACTCCCGGCTTCCTCGAGCCCTGGCTCGAGGACCCAACGTTCGCCGACCGCCTCCACTGGCTGTCCGCGGTCAGCGGGATGGATCTCGTGCACTACGGCACCAAGGCGGATGCCGACACCATCCGCGACACCGCCGTGGCGCAGCCGCTCCTCGTCGCCTCCGGCCTGCTGGCGGCCCTCGAGCTCTTCCCTCACCCCGCCGACGCGTTCGGGCGGATCGGCGCGGTGGCGGGCCACAGCGTCGGTGAGCTGACCGCAGCGGCCGGCGCCCGTGTGATCAGCGCCGAGCAGGCGATGGTCCTGGTGCGCGAGCGCGGCAAGGCCATGGCGACGGCGGCGGCTGCGACCCCCACCAGCATGACCGCGGTCCTCGGCGGGGACCGGGATGAGGTGCTGGCGAAGCTGACCCAGCACGGCCTCACCGCGGCCAACGACAACGGCCCCGGCCAGATCGTCGCCGCCGGCACCGTCGAGCAGCTCCAGGCGCTGTCCGACGACCCGCCCGCCAAGGCGCGGCTGACGCAGCTGTCGGTGGCGGGCGCCTTCCACACCTCGCACATGTCCCCGGCCGTCGACGTGCTCGGCGGCTACGCCCGGTCGGTCTCCACCCACGACCCGCGCACGCCGATCATCTCCAACCGCGACGGCCAGATCGTCCACGACGGCCGTGAGGTCCTCAAGCGGATCGTCACCCAGGTCAGCAACCCGGTCCGCTGGGACCTCTGCATGGAGACCATGCTCGACCTCGGCGTCACCGGGCTCCTGGAGATGCCGCCGGCCGGCACGCTCAGCGGCATCGCGAGGCGCGCCATGAAGGGCGTCGAGACGTTCGCCCTGAAGACCCCGGACCAGCTCGACGACGCCCGCGCGTTCTGCGAGAAGCACGGCTCGGCCTCCCTGATCGACACGACCCCCACCTGGCGGATGCTCGTCGCCCCGTCGAAGGGGACGTTCCGGCAGGCCCCGGACCTGCACGAGGGCGGTTCGATCGCGCCCGACAGCAGGATCGGCGCCGTGCAGAGCCTGCGCGACGAGACTCCGGTCACCGCTCCCCACGGCGGCACCATCGTCGAGTGGCTCGTGGAGGACGGCGACCTCGTCTCCCCCGGCCAGCCCCTGATCCGACTGCACCCCGAGGGGGTCCCCTCATGACGCAGCTCAACTCCGCGACCGGAGCGGGTCACGCCGCCATCCTGGGGATCGGCAGCTACCGGCCGAGCCGGGTGATCCCGAACTCGGAGGTGGTCGAGGCCATCGACTCCAGCGACGAGTGGATCCAGCAGCGTTCCGGCATCAGGCAGCGGCGCTGGGCGACGGCCGAGGAGACCGTGCAGATGATGTCGGTCTCGGCGTCGCGCAAGGCACTCGAGCGCGCCGGTGTCGACGCCGCGCAGATCGACTGTGTCGTCGTCGCCACCGTCTCGCACATGCTGCAGACCCCCGCCGTCGCCACGGCGATAGCCCACGAGCTCGGCACGAACAAGTCCGCCGCGTTCGACATCTCGGCCGCGTGCGCGGGCTTCTGCCACGGCGTCGCGATGGCCTCCGACATGGTCCGGGGCGGCAGCGCCAAGCACGTCCTCGTGATCGGCGTGGAGCGGCTCTCCGACATCACCGACGTCGGCGACCGCGGCACCGCCTTCCTCTTCGCAGACGGGGCCGGCGCGGCGGTCATCGGGCCCAGCGAGGAGCCGGGCATCGGACCGGTCGTGTGGGGCTCGGACGGCGAGCAGTTCGACCTGATCCGCCAGAAGGAGGACTGGCGCGACGTCGTCGCCCAGAACCGTCCCGCCATGCCGCACCTGATCATGCAGGGCAACCCGGTGTTCCGCTGGGCGTCGTTCGAGATGGCCAAGATCGCTCAGCAGACGCTCGACCGGACCGGCATCACCGTCGAGGACCTCGACGTCTTCGTCCCGCACCAGGCGAACATGCGCATCATCGACGCGATGGCCCGGTCCATGAAGCTCCCCGAACGGGTCAAGGTCGCGCGCGACATCGCCGACCAGGGCAACACGTCGGCCGCCTCGATCCCTCTCGCCCTCGACCGGATGATCGAGGAGGGCGAAGCCCGCAGCGGCGACACCGCCCTGCTCATCGCCTTCGGCGCCGGCCTGGCCTACGCCGCGCAGGTCGTCAAGATCCCCTAGCTGTCCGGGCCCGCAACGGAGCGGGCAACGGCGTTGTGAAGCCAAGAAACACCCACACACAGAAGGAGTGCCAGCACATGGCCACCACCGAGGAAATCCGCGTCGACCTTGCCGAGATCGTGAACGAGGTCGCGGGCATCCCCGCTGACGACGTACAGCTCGACAAGTCCTTCACCGACGACCTGGACGTCGACTCGCTGTCGATGGTGGAGGTCGTCGTCGCCGCGGAGGAGAAGTTCGACGTGAAGATCCCCGACGACGAGGTCAAGAACCTCAAGACCGTCGGTGACGCCGTCGCCTTCATCGAGCGCGCCCAGAACGGCTGACCAGAACGGCTGACCACGGCTGGTCCGGAACGCCTGACGTTCCGCCGGCGGCCGGCTCGTGAGAGCCACGGCCGCCGGCCCACCCGGTCACCCGACGCCGACCAGGCGTCCCAACCCACCGGGGCTTTCTGAGCCCGACCAACCAGAACCCGCAGCGAACCGGCTGCCAACCCACGTGAGGTGAACAACCAGATGAGCGCTACCAGAGTCGTCGTCACGGGACTCGGCGCCACGTCCCCTGTCGGTGGCGACGTGCCCACCACCTGGGCCGCGCTTCTGGCCGGTCAGTCCGGTGTCGGCCCCCTCAAGCACGAGTGGGCCGAGCAGCTCGGCACCCAGATCGCCGCCGAGGTCGCGGTCGACCCGACCGACGTGCTCGAGCGGGTCAAGGCGCGCCGTCTGGACCGGTCGGGGCAGCTCGCGCTCGTCGCGGCCCTCGAGGCCTGGGGCGACGCCGGACTCTCTGCCGACGAGGCCGAGGTCGACCCGGAGCGGCTCGGTGTCGCGATGGCGTCCGGCATCGGCGGCGTCCAGACCCTGCTCTCCAACTACGACGCGCTCAAGGAGAAGGGCCCGCGCCGGGTGTCGCCGCTGGCGATCCCGATGCTCATGCCCAACTCCCCTGCCGCGAACATCGGCCTTGCCATCGGCGCGAAGGCCGGCGTGCACACCCCCGTGTCGGCGTGCGCCTCCGGCAACGAGGCGATCGCCCTCGGCATCGACATGATCCGCCTGGGCAGGGCCGACGTCGTCGTCGTGGGTGGCACCGAGGCCGCCGTACACCCGCTGCCGATGGCCGCGTTCGGCCAGATGATGGCGCTGTCCAAGCGCAACGACGACCCCGAGAAGGCGTCGCGTCCGTGGGACAAGGGCCGGGACGGCTTCGTGCTCGGCGAGGGTGCGGCGGCACTCGTCCTCGAGTCCGAGGAGCACGCGGCCAGGCGGGGCGCGAAGGTGTACGCCGAGGCGGCCGGCGCGGGGATCACCGCAGACTCCCATGACATCGCCCAGCCGGACCCGTCCGGCCTCGGCGCGACCCGTGCCATGAAGATGGCACTGCGCGAGTCCGGCCTCCAGCCGTCGGAGATCGCCCACATCAACGCGCACGCGACGTCCACCCCACAGGGCGACGTGGCCGAGGCCGCGGCGATCAAGAACGCCCTCGGGGAGGCCGCCTCCGGCGTCATCCTCACCTCCACCAAGTCGATGACCGGCCACCTCCTCGGAGCCGCGGGCGCACTGGAGTCGGTCGCGACGATCCTGGCGCTGCACCACAGGGTCGTGCCGCCGACCATCAACCTCGACGACCCCGAGGACATCGGCCTCGACATCGCCTCCGAGAAGCGCACCCTCGCCGACGGACCGATGGCGGCGCTCAACAACTCCTTCGGCTTCGGCGGCCACAACGTCGCCATCGCCTTCCGCAGCGTCTGACCCGACACCCGAGACCCCGTCCCGGTAGGAGCCACACCATGACGACCACCGCAGCACCCGCCAAGCCGGCGAAGCTTCCTCGCGAGGAGGACCCGCGCAACCCGAACTTCCGGCTTGCCGCGCTCTTCGACGAGGGCACCCTCGAGCTGATCACCGAGGACGACGGCAGCGGCATGCTCGCGGCGGTCGGCAAGGTCGACGGGACGCACGTCGTCGCGTTCTGCTCCGACGCCACCGTCATGGGCGGCGCGATGGGCGATGTCGGCTGCAAGGTCGTGGTGCACGCCTACGAGCGCGCGATGGCCGACCAGGCCCCCATCATCGGCCTGTGGCACTCCGGTGGGGCCCGGCTGGCCGAGGGCGTGCTGTCCCTGGACGCGGTGGGCCGGATCTTCCACGCGATGACCCAGGCCTCCGGCAAGGTGCCGCAGATCTCCGTGGTCCTCGGCCCTGCCGCCGGAGGCGCGGCCTACGGCCCCGCGCTCACCGACGTGGTGATCCTCGGACCCGAGGGCCGGATCTTCGTGACCGGTCCGGACGTGGTCCGCTCGGTCACCGGCGAGGACGTCGACATGCTCCGCCTCGGCGGGCCAGAGCCCCACGGCCGTCGCTCCGGCGTCGTGCACATCCTCACCGAGAGCGAGCAGGAGGCGATCGGCCGTGCCCGCAGCGTGGCGACACTCCTCGGCGCACAGGGCACGCTCGACGTCGCGTCCGTCAAGGACGTCGACCTGTCGCAGATGCTGCCGGAGTCGAAGAAGCGGGCCTACGACGTGCACCCGCTCGTCGAGGCGATCCTGGACGAGGGCACCGCGCAGGAACTGCACGCTCGGTGGGCGCCCAACATCGTGACCGCCCTGGGCCGGTTCGGCGGGCGCACCGTCGGCGTCGTCGCGAACAACCCGCTGCGCCTCGGCGGCTGCCTGGACTCCCTCTCGGCGGAGAAGGCCTCCCGCTTCGTGCGGATGTGCGACGCGTTCGGCGTGCCGCTGATCGTGCTGGTCGACGTGCCGGGCTACCTGCCCGGTGTGGGCCAGGAGTGGGACGGCGTCGTACGACGTGGAGCCAAGCTGCTGCACGCGTTCGGGGAGACCGTCGTACCCCGCGTCACCCTGGTGACCCGCAAGACCTACGGCGGCGCCTACATCGCCATGAACGCCCGCTCGCTCGGCGCCACGAAGGTGTTCGCCTGGCCGGGCGCGGAGGTCGCGGTGATGGGCGCGGTCGCCGCGATCCGGATCCTGCACCGCCGCAAGCTGCTCGAGGTCGCCCCCGACATCCGCCCCCAGGTCGAGGCGGAGCTCGCGGCCGAGCACGAGCGGATCGCCGGTGGCGTCGACAAGGCAGTCGAGATCGGCGTCGTCGACGAGGTCGTCGAGCCCACCGCGACACGCAGCGCCCTCGCCAAGGCCATCGCCGACGCCGGCATCGTCCAGCGCGGCATGCACGGCAACATCCCGCTCTGACCCCTCGTTGAGTCGGCCCTCGCGGGGCGTTCAATCGGCCCTCGCGCGGCGTTCAATCGGCCCTCGCGCGGGAGCGCCTGCGCAAGGCCGACTCAACACCCCGGCAGGGCCGACTCAACACCCCGGCAGGGCCGACTCAACACCCCAGCAGGGCCGACTCAACAGGGTGGGCGGGTAGGTCATTCGACCGTGACGGACTTGGCCAGGTTCCGCGGCTTGTCGATGTCCAGGCCGAGCTCGAGCGCTGCGTGGTAGGCGAGTAGCTGCATCGGGATCGTGAGCAGGATGGGGTCGAGCTCCGGCTCGTTCTTGGGGACGTCGATGCGGGTCGCCTCCAGGCCGCCCAGGTCGACACCCGGGTGCGTGACCACGAACAGCGGACCGCTTCGGGCGCTGATCTCGTGCATGGCCGCGACGTTGCGGTCGGTCAGCTCGTCCTCGGGGACCACGGCAACGGTGGGCAGCTTCGGGCTGATGAGCGCCAGCGGGCCGTGCTTGAGCTCGGAGGTCTGGTAGGCCTCCGCGTGACGGTAGGAGACCTCCTTGAGCTTCTGCGCACCTTCCCGCGCGACCGGGTAGCCACGCACCCGACCCACGAAGAAGAGGTTCTCCGCCTGGGCGAGCGACTTCGCCGCCTCCGCCAAGCGGTCCTCGCTCTCGAGGATCTCCGCGATCTGCCCGGGCAGCCGGCGCAGTCCCGCGATCAGGCGCTTCCCGTCGCTGATCGACAGGTCCCGGACCCGCCCCAGGCTCAGGGCGAGCAACGCGAAGCCGATCGCCATCGTGGTCAGCGCCTTCGTGGACGCGACCGCCACCTCCGGTCCGGCGTGCAGGTAGATGCCTCCGTCGCACTCCCGGGCGATGGTGGAGCCGACCACGTTGACCAGGCCCACGACGCGGCCGCCCTTGCGCCGGATCTCCTGCACCGCGAGCAGCGTGTCGGCGGTCTCGCCCGACTGGCTCACGGCGACGTAGAGGGTGTCGGGCTCGATGATCGGGTTGCGGTAGCGGAACTCGGAGGCCGCCTCTGCGTCGGCCGGGATCCTGGCCAGCTCCTCGACCATCGACGCGCCCATCTGGCCGACGTAGTACGCCGAACCGCAGCCGAGGATCTTCACTCGCCGGATGGCGCGGGCCTCGCGCGGGTCCAGGTTGAGCCCGCCGAGATGGGCCGTGCCGAACCTGTCGTCGAGGCGCCCGCGCAGCACCCGCTCAGCGCTCGCGGGCTGCTCGAGGATCTCCTTGAGCATGAAGTGCTGGTGCCCGTTGAGGTCGAAGTCCTCGACGGAGATGTCGACCGCCGACGGCAGCTTGTGGGTGGGCTGGCGGTCGTGGGTGAAGGTCGAGAAGCCCGATGCGCTCACCGTGGCGAGCTCGCCGTCGTCGAGGTGGACGACCTGGCTCGTGTGCCGGACCACGGCGGCGAGGTCGCTGGCGATGTACGTCTCGCGGTCGCCGATCCCGAGGACCAGGGGCGACCCGTTCCGGGCGACCACGATCCGGTCGGGATGGTCGGCGTGCATGACCGCGATCCCGTAGGTGCCCTCGACCTGGGCCAACGCCTCGAGCACCGCCGCCTCGAGGCTGTCGGCCTCGGACCTGGCGACCAGATGCGCCAGCACCTCGGTGTCGGTCTCGGACGTCAGCTCGACCCCGTCGTCGGTCAGACGCTGTCGGAGTGCCGCGGCATTGTCGATGATGCCGTTGTGCACCACGGACACCCTGCCCGACGCATCCAGGTGAGGGTGCGCGTTCACGTCCGTCGGCGCGCCGTGCGTCGCCCAGCGCGTGTGCCCGATGCCGACCTTGCCCGAGAAGCGTCTCGGCAGGGTGGCCTGGAGGTCACGCACCCTGCCGGCCGTCTTCGCGACCCTGGTCCCTCCGTTGCCGAGCACCGCGATGCCCGCCGAGTCGTAGCCGCGGTACTCCAGCTGCGTCAGACCCTCGATCAGCAGCGGGGCCGCCTGCTGGCCCCCGACGTATCCCACGATTCCGCACACTGTGCGCCCTCCCTCAGCCGTAGACGATCCTGCGCAGCTGCCGCTCCGACAGCCCGGGAGCGGCCACGACCCGCTCACCGAGCTCGCTGCTGATCCGCGCGAAGATCTTCGGGTTCTTCATGCCGTACGTCTGCAGCTCGTCGTGGCGGCGGCGTACGTACTCCTCGGTCGACTCGGAGTAGTAGGCGACCACGTCGTCGATCACCCGGGCCGCCTCCGCGGGCCGTAGCCCCGTCGAGGAGGCGATCCGGGACACCAGGTCTGCATCACGCATGAGCCATATCCTGGCCCACCGAAGACCGATTCGAGCGATTCTTGCCCGGAATCGGGCAGGAAATGACTCTAAGTGGCCCCCGTGATGTGCTCCGGACGCACCGGCACCCTGGTCAGGGCGAGGCCCGTCGCCGCACGGATCGCGGCCACGACCGCCGGCGTCGACGAGATGGTCGGCGGCTCCCCCACACCGCGCAGCCCGTACGGCGCGTGCGGGTCGGCGAGCTCGAGGACCTCGACCCGCATCGGGGGCATGTCGAGCAGGGTCGGGATCAGGTAGTCGGTGAAGGACGGGTTGCGAACCAGGCCGTCGACCACCTGGATCTCCTCCATCACCGCGAGCCCCAGCCCCTGCGCGCTGCCGCCGTGGATCTGCCCGAGCACGGCGTCGGGGTTGATCGCGCGGCCGACGTCCTGGGCGCAGTCGAGCGCGACCACCTTGACCAGGCCGAGCTCGACGTCCACGTCGACGACGGCCCGGTGCGCCGCGAACGCGAACTGCACGTGCGCGTCGCCCTGTCCCGTCTCGGGGTCGATGGTCGTCGTCGGCCGGTGCCGCCACTCCACGGTCCGTTCGACCCTCTCCCCACCGAGGAGGTCGGCGATGTCAGCGACCGGTGCGCCCTGGCGGGTGACCACCTTGCCGCCGGCGAGCTCGAGGTCACCGGGGTCCACACCGGCGTGGTCGGCCGCGAGCCTGCGCACCGCGTCGGCGACCTCACGGCAGGCCGCCTGCACCGCGCCGCCGGTGACGTAGCTCTGCCGGGAGGCGGACGTCGAGCCGGCGCTGCCGACCTGGGTGTCCGCGGTCTGGATGGAGACCCGCTCGACGCCGAGCTCGGTGCGCGCGATCTGCGCCTGCAGGGTCACCAGGCCCTGGCCGACCTCGACAGCCGCGGTGTGCACCAGCGCGACCGGCTCCCCCGCGATCACCTCCAGGGCGACCCGTGCCGTGGAGTAGTCGTCGAAGCCCTCCGAGAAGCAGATGTTCTTGATGCCCACGCCGTAGCCGACTCCTCGCACGACACCCTCGCCGTGCGTGGTGTTCGCGACCCCGCCGGGCATCGCCCGCAGGTCGTCTCCGGCCGGGTCCGGCAGCGGCATGTCCCGCACCAGCCGGACCAGCTCCGCGACCGGCGCGGCAGAGTCGATCACCTGGCCTGTGGCGGCCTGCCCTCCCTCGCTCAGCGCGTTGCGGATCCTGATCTCGGCCGGGTCCACGCCGACCGCCTCGGCGAGCCGGTCCATCTGCGACTCGTAGCCGAACGCGGCCTGCACGGCGCCGAAACCGCGCATCGCCCCACAGGGCGGGTTGTTCGTGTAGGCGCCGTAGCAGTCGATGGCGACGTTCGGCACGACGTACGGTCCCGCGCCCAGGGTCGCGGCGTTGGCGACCACCGCCGGCGTGCTGGAGGCGTAGGCGCCGCCGTCGAGGATGATCTCCGCCCTGACGTAGACGAGCCGGCCGTCGCGGGTCGCGCCGTGCTCGTAGTGCATCCGCGCGGGGTGCCGGTGGACGTGCCCGAAGAACGACTCCTCGCGGGAGTAGACCATCTTCACCGGCCGCCGGGTGCGCATCGCGAGCATGCAGGCGTGCACCTGCATGGACAGGTCCTCGCGCGCTCCGAAGGCTCCTCCGACGCCGGCGAGGGTGATCCGCACCAGCTCGGGATCGAGGGCGAGCGCGTCGGCGATCTGGCCGCGGTCCACGTGCAGCCACTGGGTGGCGACGTAGAGGTCGACCCCGCCGTCCGGTGCGGCCACGGCGAGGCCGGACTCGGGGCCGAGGAAGGCCTGGTCCTGCATGCCGACCTCGTAGTCGCCCGACACGACGACGTCAGCCGTCGCGTCCTCGTCGCCGCGCCTGACCCGCACGTGCCGGACCACGTTGCCGCCAGGGTGCAGCGGCTCGGTGCTGCCGAGCACGGCTGCGTGGGCGTCGGTGACCGGCGGCAGGACGTCGTACTCCACCTCGACCAGCTCCAGGGCGCGGCGGGCGGTCTCCGGGTGCTCCGCGGCGACGAGCGCGACCGCCTCCCCCTGGTAGCGCACCCGGTCGGCCGCGAGCACGGGCTGGTCGCGGTGCTCGAGCCCGTAGGAATTCGTGCCGGGCACGTCCTCGTGGGTCAGCACCGCGAAGACTCCGGGCAGCGCGAGTGCCCGGGCGGTCTCGAGCCGCGTGATGCGCGCGTGTGCGTGCGGGCTGCGCAGCGTCATGCCCCACAGCATCCCGTCCATCCACAGGTCCGAGGAGTACGCGAACTCGCCCTTGACCTTCAGGGTTCCGTCGGGCCGCTGGGCGCTGTCCCCCACGCCCGCCGCGACCGCTCCGGTCCGCGCGTCGGTCGCCGCGTCTGTCATCGCCCTCGTCACGGCTGCTGCCACCGGCGACTCCGCTGCCACGTCCGTCACCTCCCTGCCCGACGGTTCAGCAGCCTGCGGGCGGCCCTGGCGGCTTCGGCTGCGAGGCCGGGCTCGTCCGCGGTCAGGAGTACGTCGTCCTCCACGACCACCGACCCGTCGACCATCAGCATCCGCAGCGGCGGGCGCGACCCGAGCACGAGCGCGGCCACCGGATCGTCGAGCCCGGCGTGCGCCAGCCCGTCGACCCGCCACAGGGCGATGTCGGCGAGCTTGCCGGGTTCGAGCGAACCGATCTCGTCGGCCCTTCCCAGACACCGTGCGCCCCCGATCGTGCCGGCGGCAAGGGCCTGGCGCGCGGTGAGCGCGGTGGGGCCACCTCGTAAGCGGGCCACCAGCAGCGCGGCGTGCAGCTCGGCGGCCATCGAGCCCTCCTCGTTCGAGGCCGCCCCGTCGACACCGAGCCCCACCGGCACACCGGCCTCGAGAAGCGCGGCCGTCGGTGCGATTCCGGCGCCGAGCCGCGCGTTGCTCGTCGGGCAGTGGGCGACGCCGGTGCCGGTCTCGGCGAACCTGGCGACCGTCTTGTCGTCGAGGTGGACGCAGTGCGCCAGCCAGACGTCGTCCCCGAGCCAGCCCAGGTCCTCGACGTACTCGGCAGGGCTGCACCCGAAGGACTCCCGGCAGAAGGCCTCCTCCTCGAGCGTCTCCGCGAGGTGGGTGTGCAGCCGGACACCACGGGAGCGGGCGAGCTCGGCGGCCTCGCGCATCAGGTCACCGGTCACCGAGAACGGTGAGCACGGTGCGACCGCGATGCGGAGCATCGAGCCGGGCGCGGGGTCGTGGTATCTGTCGATCGCGGCCGCCGTCGCCTCCAGGGCCGCGTCACGGTCCTCGACCACGTCGTCGGGAGGCAGCCCGCCGCTGGAGCGGCCGAGGTCCATCGAGCCCCGGCAGGGGTGGAAGCGCAGCCCGATCTCCCGGGCCGACGCGACCGACGCCGCGAGCACGTCGCCGCCCTCGCGCGGGAACAGGTAGTGGTGGTCGGTCGTGGTCGTGCAGCCGGTCCGGGCCAGCCAGCCGAGGTCGGCGGCAGCCGCCGCGCGCACCACCTCGGCGTCGATGCCGGCCCATACGGGGTAGAGCTCGGTGAGCCAGCCGAAGAGGTTCTCCTGCTGGGCGAGGCCCCGGGTCGCCCACTGGTAGAGGTGGTGGTGGGTGTTGACCAGCCCCGGGGTGGCGAGGCATCCGGACCCGTCGACGACCCGGTCGGCGTCATCGAGCGACGCAGGCTCCCCGGCACCGACCGAGACGATCCGGTTGCCCTCCACGACGAGGTGCCCCTCGGCGTACTCCGTGCCCGCCGCGTCGACGGTGGCGACCGCGCAGCCGTGTACGACGGTTCTCATGCGCGGGTCCCGCGTGCGGCGAGGTGCACGGCCTCGATGATCTTCTCGTAGCCGGTGCATCGGCACAGGTTCCCGGCAAGCGCCTCGCGGATGTCCGCGTCCACCGGGTCGGGGTCGCGTGCGAGGAGGTCGTGGGCGGCGACCACGAGGCCCGGCGTGCAGAACCCGCACTGGACCGCGCCCGCGGCGACGAAGGCCTCCTGCACCCGGTCCAGCGTCTCGCCTTCCGCGAGCCCCTCCACCGTGACGACCGTGCGTCCCTCGGCCTGCCCTGCGGCGACGAGGCACGAGCACACGGGGACACCGTCGAGGTACACCGTGCAGGAGCCGCACTCCCCTTGCTCACAGGCGTTCTTGGACCCCGGAAGACCGAGCCTCTCGCGCAGCACGTAGAGCAGGCTCTCGCCCGGCCACACGCCTTCCGCGATCCGCTGCTCTCCGTTGACCGTGCAGCTCACCTTCACACCGGTACCCCCTGTCGGTACTCGTCCCAGGCCCAGGTCAGCGTCCGCCTGGCCATCACACCGAGGGCGTGGCGCCGGTAGGCCGCGCTCCCCCGGACGTCGTCGATCGGGTCGGCCGCGTCCGCCACGAGCTGGGCGAAGCGGCGTACGACGGGCTCGGCGACCGGCCCGCGCGACTCCCACGCGTCCGAGGCCTCGAGCTCGCCGGCCAGGAACCGCTCGGCCTCGGTGGCAGCACGCGGCGTCGGAGCGGCCGAACCGATGCCCGTTCCGACGCGTCGGCGGGCCGGGTCGAGGCGCAGGCCGAACGAGGCGACCGCGATCACCATCGCGTTGCGGGTGCCGATCTTGGAGAACTGCTCGGGGCCCGTCGCGCAGGGTACGTGGACGGCGCGGATCAGCTCGTCGGGCTCGAGCGCGCTGCGTTTCACGCCCGTGAAGAAGTCGGACACGGGGATGCGGCGGGCGCCTCGCAGCGACTCGACCTCGACGACCGCGCCCGCGGCGAGCAGCGGCGGATGGGCGTCGCCGGCCGGGGACGCCGAGCCCAGGTTGCCGCCGACCGTGCCCCGGTTGCGGATCTGGGGGGACCCGACGGTGCGCGACGCCATCGCGAGGCCGGGCAGGACGTCGGCGAGGTCGGCGATCACCTCCGCGTAGGTCACCCCGGCTCCCAGCTCCACGGTCCCGTCGTCGACCGACCAGTGACGGAGGTTCTCGAGACGGGTGAGGTCGAGCAGACCCGGGGGCCGGCGGCGGTCGAAGTTCATCTCGACCATCACGTCGGTGCCGCCGGCGATAGGGAGCAGGTCGGGAGCGGCCGCCTTCGCGGCGAGAGCATCGGCCCACGTCGTGGGCTGCACCATGTCCACGGTTCCCCTACCAGGCCTCGGCGTCAAGGACGGCGTCGTCGGCGAGCACGGTCCCCTCGATGAGGCCGTAGGGCCGGTCGTCGACGTGGAAGACCTCGCCCGGGTTGTCCAGGCCGAACGGCGCGAGGTCCACCAGGAAGTGGTGCCGGTTCGGCAGCGACAGCCGCACCTCGGCGATTCCCGGACCGGACGAGACGAGCCGCTCCCCCATCGCGTACAGCGTCTGCTGCAGGGAGCGGCTGTGGGTGCCCGAAAAGGCCCCGGTCAGGGCCGCGCGCGCGGCCGCGTAGGACTTGCCCCAGTCCCCGGGAGGCGAAGCATGGCGCCACGTGGCGTCGACCGACGTGCACAGGACCCGGTCGGTGGCCTCGGCCAGCGTCGTGTAGCGGTCCTTGAGGAACCCCGTGAACTCCGAGCCGGTCGAGCTGAGCAGGACCAGCCCCGTGAGCCCGGACAGGACACGTTCGTGCTGCCCGTCGTACGTCACCGTGGTGGTGCGCACCTCACGACCTGACTGCGCGAAGGAGTGGGGTGCGTCGTCGAGGCGTTCCCAGGAGTACTCCTGGATGTGCACGCGGGCGCGGTGGATGCTCGGCTGGGAGCCGACGAAGTGCCGGGCCAGCAGTGCCGCGAAGGTCTCGATCTCGCCGATGCCGTGCTCGCGGGCGAAGGCGTAGGCGGTGTTCTTCTGGGTGTCGGTCGGCAGCACCGTGGCGTTGTCCCCCAGCAGGTGCACAGTCTCCATGTCCCCGGCCAGCGCGATGCTGACGTTCAGGTCGTGCAGGACGTGGCGCTCGGTGTCCCGGTCGACCTTCATCAGCCGGATCTGCGCCTTGCCGTACTGGTTCTGGCCGAGTCTGGCCATGTCAGCTCCCCCGGTAGGTCGAGTAGGCGAACGGGCTCAGGAGCAACGGCACGTGGTGGTGCCCTTGGGCGTCGGTGACCTCGAAGACGACGACCACCTCCGGGTAGAAGGTCTCGACCTTCTGGCCGGCGAAGTAGTCACCACTGCCGAACACCAGCCGGTGGGTCCCTGGATCGGGTGACGCGCCGCCCCAGTCGGTGACCCGGCCGTCCTGGCCGGTGACCGCCTGTGCGACCTCCTGCCACTGTCCGTCGTCGAGCCGGTCCCACCGCACGGACACGCCCGCAGCGGGCCGGCCGCGGGTGCCGTCGAGGACGTGGCTCGAGAGGGTCATGCAGCCACCAGCTTCTCGAGGCGGAGCCGGACGATCTCGGCGAGCTCGTGGAGTACGACGGTGCGCTCGGTCTCCTTGTCGTTGGCGAGGCGACCCTGGAGTGCGTCGTACATCTCCTCGACGCTGCGACCGGCGGCCCGGATCAGGAAGACGTGCCCGAACCGCCGTTCGTACTCGCGGTTCCCCTGCTCGAGCCTGGTCCGCACGTCCGTGCCGGCGGCAAGTGCCGCGGACTGCTCGTCGCGGGACCACGTGTCCTCGCGCGACTCACCGGCGCGGCGCTCGCCGATGCGGGCGTGTGCCCCGAGGGCCTGGTCGAACCCCTCATCGTCGAGTCCGGCCACCAAGGCGTCGGACGTGGCGAGCAGGTCGTCGCGGGACGGGAAGGGCCGCCGGTCCAGGATGCCGCGCACCCAGGCGTCAGCGGCGCAGCAGGTCCTCAGCTCGACGGTCGCCTGAGCGTCGTCGAGCGCGTTGAGCCATGCGACGGACCGATGGTCCACGGTGCGGGGTAGCTGCATGCAGAGCCTCCTCGGAACTGTCTACACCACGCAACTGTGACGTGCAGCACGTTTCGGCGAGCCGGGATACCGGCCCGGAAACCCCCTCGGGCGCCCGATCGGGGCGATGATGGATGCATGTCGAACAAGACCATCGGAATCTCCGACGAGCTGCACGCCTACGTCCTCGACGTCGGGGTCCGCGAACCCGACGTCCTCGCCCGGCTCCGCGAGGAGACCGCCTCGATCCCGCAGCACGGCATGCAGGTCGCGCCCGAGGAGGGTGCGTTCCTCGCGATGCTGGTCGAGCTGACCGGTGCCCGCCGCTACCTGGAGGTCGGCACGTTCACCGGCTACTCCTCCCTCGCGGTCGCCCTGGCGCTGCCCGACGACGGGCGGCTGGTCTGCTGCGACGTGTCGCAGGAGTGGACGGACATCGCCCGCAAGTACTGGCAGGAGGCCGGAGTCTCCGACAAGGTCGACCTGCGCATCGCGCCGGCCGTCGAGACGCTCGACAGCCTGCTCGAGGCCGGCGAGGAGGCGACGTACGACTTCGCCTTCGTCGACGCCGACAAGACCGGCTACGACGCCTACTACGACCGCCTGATGCGGCTGGTCCGGCCGGGTGGGCTGATCGCGTTCGACAACACGCTGTGGGGCGGGCGGGTCGTCGCACCGGACGCCGACGACGCGGACACCCTGGCGATCAAGGCGCTCAACGCGCGGCTGGCCGCCGACGAGAGGGTCTCGCTGTCCCTGCTGCCCATCGCCGACGGCGTGACCCTGGCGCGGCGCCGCTAGCCGCGAACGCGTCACGCCTCGTTGATCGCCGCCGCCAGAGTGGCGATGTCCCGCGGTCCCACACGGCAGCAGCCACCGACATAGGCGGCTCCGGCCCGAATCCAGCCCGGCACGAGGCTGACGTCGTACGAGGAGCCGCCCTCCCACCGCCGGGTCCGGGCATCCCAGCGCTCGCCGCTGTTCGGGTACGCGACCGCCGGTCTCCCGGTGACCTCGGCCGCAAGCCCGACCGCGTGCAGGACATCGGCCGGACTGCAGCAGTTCACACCGACCGCGCACACGCGGCTCGCAGACGCGGCGACGGAGAAGGCTTCGGCGAGCGGCTGACCCGCTCTGGTCTGCGAGCCCAGGGCCGAGAACGAGAACCACGCCGGCACACCGAGATCGTCGAGGAGCTCCACCAGGACTTCGGCCTCTTCCACATCCGGGATGGTCTCGACGGCCAGGAGGTCCGGACGCGCCGAGGCGAGCAGCTCCAACCTCGGCAGGTGGAAGTCGCGCAGCTCTGCCCGGGACAGCCCGTAGCGTCCGCGGTACTCCGAGCCGTCCGCGAGGACGGCGCCGTACGGCCCCACCGAGGCGGCAACCCACCGGGGCGTCCCGTCCTCGGACATGCGGTCGCGGACCTCGCGCGCGATGGTGACGCTTCGGGTGATCAACGCCTCGGCCTCGACACGGTCCAGTCCCCAGGCCATGAAACCCGCGACGCTGGCCTGGTAGCTGGCGGTCGTGGCGACGCGGGCTCCGGCCCGGTAGTACGCCTGGTGCACGGCCGCGATCTCGTCCGGCGCGTCGCGGAGCAGGCCGGCGGTCCACAACGCACCGGACAGGTCGTGACCCCGGTCCTCGAGCGCATTGGACATGCCGCCATCGAGGACGACAACCCCGTGCCCGCCGCCGGCCGCGTCGGCCCCCGCCTTGAAGACGTCTTCGATGTCAGGAGCTCGACCCGTCATACCTCGAGTGTCCTACCTCGAGCTAGAGGAGCTCGCCGAGCACCCGCAGCCTGGCCAGCCCGCCGTCGGGGAACACGTCGAGCCGGACGTGCGTCACCACTTCCGCCGACGCCACCGGGAGCTGGTGGCGGGTGTCGGGCTGCACCCGCGTGCGGGGCAGGAGCTCGGTCCACGCCTCCTCGTCGTGGAGCGAACCCTCGCGGGCGTCGACGCCGCGCACCGACACCGACCCCGGCGCGTTGCCGATGAAGCACGAGGTGTCGACCACGAGGCGTCGGACGATCCCCGGGCCGGCCAGCCGGACGGTGACGAAGTCGTTGCCCCCGCCCCGGCGGCGTGCGTTCTCCCAGCCCTCGCCCGTGTTGCGGGCGCGGCCGGGCAGCAGCAGGTTGCGCGCCGACGCGTAGAACATGTCGGAGCAGTCGACGACGTCGCCGCCGTTCTCGAGCGCGGCGAGGTCGACGGTGCCGGTGAGCAGCGCCGGGTCCGGCGCGGGGCGGCCGTGCACGCGGAGCCGCGCCACGCCACCGTCCGGGTGCAGGGTCAGGCGCACGTGGGTGAAGCGCCGTTTCAGGTCCACGGGGAAGGCGTTCTCGGTGTCCCCCTTGACCGGTGCCCTCGCCACGAGAGGCGTCCAGTCCGCGCCGAGGAGCTCGTCGACGGACGGGTAGCCGGCGGCCTCCGTGGCGTCGACCGAGACGTGCGGCGGGTAGTTCCCGCGGAACCAGGCGGTGTCGACGACGACGCCCTCGACCACACCGGGGACACCGAGCCGCACGACGGCGAAGTCGTCGCCGGGCTCGCGACGGCGGCGGGTCTCCCACCCGTCGTACACCTTGCCTCGCGGGCCGAACGCCGTCGGGTCGTGTGCCGCCGGCCCGGGCGTGACGAGGTTCTCGCGCGCGGCGAAGAACTCGTCGTTGGCGTGGACCACGCTGCCGCCGAGCACCCGCGAGGCGAGGTCGGGAAGGTAGCGGAACTCCGGCCCGGAGGCGTCGGGGCCAGGGGCGAGGTCGGACCCGGCGGTGAAGTCCGGCGGCGGGCGGTAGTCGTCGCTCACGAGCCGCCTCCTCGACGGAGCAGCCTGCCGTACGGCGCGCCCGCGATGTCGACCCGCCTGCCGGCGAGCCACGTCTCGCGCACGACGCCGGTCAGCTTGCGGCCGGCGTACGGCGTGACAGGGTTCCGGTGCTGCAGACGCTCGGGGTCGACCACGAACGACTCGTCCGGCGCGAGCACGCAGAAGTCGGCGTCGCCGCCGACGGCGATCCTGCCCTTGCGGGGCAGACCGGCCCGTGCCGCGGGGCCGGAGGACATCCATCGGGCGACGTCGGCCAGGCCGTGCCCCCGTCGACGCGCCTCGGTCCAGACTGCGGGGAGTCCTAGCTGCAGCGAGCTGATCCCGCCCCAGGCGTCGGCGAACCTGCCGGTGTCCAGCGCCTTGAGATCCGGCGTGCACGGCGAGTGGTCCGACACCACGCACCCGATGGTGCCCGCCGCCAGCCCGTCCCACAGCAGGTCGCGGTTGGCCGCGTCCCGGATCGGCGGGCAGCACTTGTAGGCGGTGGCCCCGTCGGGGACGTCCTCGGCCGCGAAGGTCAGGTAGTGCGGGCAGGTCTCCGCGGTGATGGGCACGCCCTCGTCGTGGGCTTCGGCGACCACCCGCAGCGCCCCCGCCGTCGAGAGGTGGACGACGTGCGCCCGGCAACCGGTGCGCCGCGCGGCGTCGACCACCGCCTCGACGGCAGACAGCTCCGAGGAGTCGGGGCGGGAGGCGAGGAAGTCGGCGTAGCGGGTGCTGGAGTCCGGGCACGGACCGACCGCGTCGGGGTCCTCGGCATGGACCAGGAGCAGCCCGCCGAACGACGCGACCACAGCCATCGTGGCTTCGAGGCCGTGCTCGTCCAACGCCGGGAACTCCGGCACTCCAGAGTCGGCGAGGAAGCACTTGAAGCCGAGGACGCCCGCCTCCCACAGCGGCTGGAGGTCGCGCGGGTTCGCCGGCACGGCTCCACCCCAGAAACCCACGTCGACGTGACACCGCCCGGTCGCCGCCACTCGCTTGGCCTCCAGCGCCGCGACGTCGACCGTGACCGGGACGCTGTTGAGCGGCATGTCCACGATCGTGGTCACACCGCCGGCAGCGGCGGCCCGGGTGGCATGGGCGAACCCCTCCCACTCGGTCCGGCCGGGGTCGTTGACGTGGACGTGCGTGTCCACCAGGCCGGGGAGCAGCACCACGTCGTCGTCGAGCCGGACCACCTCGGCGGCATCGGCTGCGGCGCCGTACTCCTCGACCGCGACGATCCGTCCGGCCGTGACCGACACGGCGCAGGACATCTCCCTCCCGTCGACGACGGCGCGGGGCGCCTCGACCACCAGGTCGGGCCCGGCCATGTCAGTCCAGCGACTTCCGGTAGGCGCGCCAGCCACCGTGCTCGGTGATGTCGGTGTGCTTGTCGCGCTCGTCCGCCCGCAGCACCATCGACAGGGCCGCGGTCCCGTCGGAGAGCTCGATCACTCCGAGCTCGAGCTCGGGCGGCTCGTCGGGGAGGAACCTGTCGCGCAGCACCTCGAGGGGTACGTCGAACAGCTCACCCCGGACGCTGCCACCCGAGCCGTCACCGACGGGCAGGAGTCCGGGGAACTCGTCCCTGACCGAGAAGAAGCGGTATCTCGCGGCGGTCTCACGCTCGCCCACGAACGGTTGGTCGGCGATGTTGTGATGGACCGCCCCACCGCGCATGCCCTCGCCGTTCGTCATCAGGAACACCACTTCGAAGCACCTCCTGCTCGTCGCACTGCCTGCATGCTGCCACCGGTGGGCTACAAGGCGCAGCGGTTCAGCAGGTCCCCGCTGCCCGGACGCGCGTAGAACCCGTCCCTCGGCGGCTTGTTGCCCCGCTCCACCCAAGCGGTCAGGGCACCGAAGGCCGTCCTCGCACACGGCAGCAGGGGGCGCAGCCGGTCCGGGTAGACGCTGTAGAGGTTGTCGGCGGGGGGGGTACGTCGATCCGCTGCTGGCGCAGGCAGTGCCCGGAGCCTTTGGCAGCGGCCGCCTCGGCACCAGCCGAGGCGGCCGGTCACTCCGCCAGCGAGGTGAAGTGGCCGAGCACGGTGTCCCAGCCGGTGTCGTAGCCCTGTCGTGCCAGGTTGCCGTCGTCGCGCGACTCCCAGCCGCTGTGGGTGAGCTGCACCTGCGTGCCCGCGTCGTGCGGGGTGAACCGGACCGACACGACGGTGGCCTCCGCGGCGGGACGGCCAGGGTGCCACGTGAAGGCGACGTGATGGGGCGGGTCCCACGTCGTGACGGTTCCCCAGACCGACGTACGCCCGTCGGCGAGCGTCTCCACGACCTGGCCGCCCACCCTGCCCTGGATCTCGACGTCCACGGCGTCCACCTCACCGACGGAGTGGGTGGCGAGCGGCCACCACTGCGCGATCTGGTCGGTGAACAGCTCGAAGGCCCGGGCGAGCTCCGGCGTCACCACGACGGTCTTCACCAGGGGCTGTGCAGTCAGGTCGTTCATGGTCTCACTCATCGTTCCTCCTCGAGTCCCGCTCCGCATGGTCGGCGAAGCCGGCGAGGGCCGCGGTCCAGAAGTCGTCGAGCCAGCGGCGCAGCGCCACCAGCCCTTCCGGCGCGACCCGGTAGATGTTGCGCGTCCCGACCGAGTCGTGCGCCACCAGGCCGCACTCCTCGAGGACACGCAGGTGCTGTGACACGGCGGGCCGGCTGATCGGCAGCCGGGCGGCCAGCTCGCCGACGGCGGCCGGGCTCTCCCGCAGCTGGTCGAGGATCCGACGACGGGTCGGGTCCCCGAGCGCATCCAGCACTTGGTAAGTCGTCACGAACGGTAAGTTACCACTAACCAACCACGCGCGACAATGCGCGCCAGCCACGCCGGCGACTACTCGAGGTGGTGGTCGAAGAAGCGGACGGTCCGCCGCATCGACAACGGCCAGGCCGCCACGAACGCGTGCGGCTCTCCCGGGTAGGTGAACATCCGGACGTCGACGCCCGCCCGGCGCATCGCTCGGTAGGTCTGCCTGCTCCACCGGATCGGGCAGCTCTCGTCGGCCGTGCCGTGGTGGATCAGGACCGGCTCGGTGACGCGGCCGAAGTAGGTGCGGGCACTCGCGTCCCTCCAGGAGCCCGGGCTCCGCTCCGGCGTACCCAAGGCCCGGATGATGCGCCGCGACAGAGCGGACCGGTCACTGTCGTCGCGGATCCACCGGTTGAAGTTGTCGGCGGCGAGCGAGCTCACCGGCGAGTACACGACCGCCGCGTCGACCAGGCCCGGGCGGGCGGCGAGCACGTTGTACACCACGCCCCCACCCATGGACCTGCCCAGCAGGCCCACCCGGTCGCCGTCCAGGAACGGGAGCCGCGACCTGCGCACCGCGAGCACGGCGTTGGCCATGTCGAAGGCGTAGTCGAGCCGCAGCCTGAGGTCCGCCCGCGGGTCGTCGTCGGAGGCGGCGTGGTTGCGGTAGTCCGTATGCAGCACGACGTATCCCGCCCGCGCCAGCCAGTCCTGCTCTCGGCGCAGGCCTTGTCCGTTCACGTAGACGGCGGGGTCGATGTAGCCGTGGCCGAGCACCAGGACCGGGAACGGCCCTCGTCCGTCGGGGACGTCCATGATCCCGGAGATCGTGAGGTCGCCGCTGCGGTAGGTCACGAACCGCTGCGTGTAGGCGTCGGTCCGGAACAGCACCCGTCCGAGACGGAGGCCGCGCCCGTCGTACTCCGCATCGAACAACGCAGGAAGCGACACCGGGTGAGCCCTCGCCTGGGCCGTGCTGCCGGGCGAGGTGCCCGGGTCATCCGCGGGGCCGCCCTCCGGAGACTGCCCCGAGGGCGAGCGCGACGGCTCCGGCTCCGCCTGCGGCGACGGCGAGGTGGGCTCGTCGTCCGCGTCGGTGCAGCCCGCGACCGTCGCCACGGCCACGAGGGCCGCGACGGCCGCCAGCACGGTCCCGGTCACCCACCTCCGCACGGCTGCCACACGTCCATGGTGTGCCCGACACAGGGCGCTTGCCCAGGAGATCCTGGTCAGACGTGCTGGTCGAAGAAGTCGACGGTACGCCGCATCAGCGTGGGCCAGGCCGCCTCGAACCGGTGGTGCTCGCCGGGGTACTCGAACAGCTCCACGTCCTTGCCGGCCGCGCGCAGCGCCTCGGCCGTGGCCTCGCTCCACTCGGCCGGACAGGTCGTGTCCGCCGTGCCGTGGTGGATCTGCACCGGGACGTCGACCCGCCCGAGGTAGCTGCGCGCGCTCGCCTCGCGCCAGAAAGCGGGGGCGTCCCGCGGAGCGCCGTAGGCCGCGACGACCTTCGCCTCGAGGGCGTCGTTGCCGCGCACCCAATGCTCGAAGTTGTCGGCGGCGAGCGAGCTCACCGGCGAGTAGAGGAGGACTGCGTCGACCAGGCCGGGCTTGGCCGTGACCGCGTTCAGGGCCACTCCCCCACCCATCGAACGCCCGACCACCCCTACCCGGGACGCGTCGACGAAGGGCAGGTGCGCGCGCCTCACCGCGAGCACGGCGTTGACCAGGTCCTCGGGGTAGCCGAGCGGCCGGCGCACCGTGACCGCACGCTCCCGGTCGGACCCGGCGTAGTTGCGGTAGTCCGGCTGGAGGACCACGTAACCGCTCGCAGCCAGGTAGGCCTGCTCCCGCTGGAGTCCGTCTCCGCTGTCGTAGCCGGCGGGGCTCTGGTAGCCGTGTGCGAGCACGAGCAGTGGGAACCGTCCGGGGCGGTTGGGCACGTTCATGATCCCGGAGATCCGCAGCGACCCGCTCCGGTAGGTGAGGTGGTACCTGGTGAAGGCGAGCTCCTGGGCGAGGACGTGGTCGAGGCGGAGCTCACGCCCGTCGTACTCGTGCTCGATCAGGGCAGGGAGCGAGACCAGGTTGAACGGCGTCGTGGTGTCGTTGTGGGCAGCCTCGACCCGCGGTTCGGCACGCGCGGGCACGACGGTGTGCGAGGAGCCGGGAACGAGGAGGGCCAGCCCGGCAAGGGCGATGAGGATGAGCGGGAGGGCAGGCCGGGAGAGCCGAGAGTGCATGCGTCAATCGTCAGCCGTCTCCCCGACGCCCGCAGGCGTTCGAGGAATCGTGACCGGACCGTGAGCGTGAGCGTTCCGGGGGTCACACCACCTGGTGCAGCCAGCGGACCGGGGCGCCGTCGCCGGCGTGACGGAACGTCTCGAGCTCGTCGTCCCAGGGCTTGCCCAGCAGCTTGTCGATCTCGTTGAGCAGGCTCGCGTCACCGAGCGCGGCCTTGACGACGGCGGCCTTGAGCCGGTCCTCGGGGATCATGATGTCGCCGTGGATGCCGGTCACGGCGTGGAAGACGCCGAGGTCGGGGGTGAAGGAGTAGCGCGCACCTTCCGTGCCGCTGGTGGGCTCCTCGGTCACCTCGAAGCGGAGGTGGTTCCACCCGCGCAGCGCGGATGCCAGAGCGGCCGCCGTACCCGAGTCCCCCGTCCAGGAGTACTCCGCGCGGTACGTTCCGGCCTGGGCGCCCTGTGGGGTCCACTCGAGGTTGACGGCACCGCCGAGCACACCGCCGGTGGCCCACTCGATGTGCGGGCACAGCGCAGACGGCGCCGAGTGGACGTACAGCACGCCCCGTGTCGCATTACGTGTGGTCACCGTGACCTCCTTATTCCGGCGTCGAGATACGCCTTCCCCAGCGGTCTCGTGGCATGGACATCGGTGGTTACCGGTGACACGTATGTGAAGTTGTGTCCCTATTGTGACTCAGATTTCGTCCCAGCGGACACTTTGACACCAGGAATCAAAAATTTCACCTTCGGGCGTCCCCGCGGCCGCTCAGCGGCTCATCCGACCCCGTGCCTTCAGGCGGGTGTTCGGCATGGGCGGGGCGAGCAGCCGGTCGCCGTCGAAGTCACCCACCCGACCGAACCGCTCCGGCACCCAGGAGATGCCCTCGCCGTTCCAGGCGTCGCGCTGCTCCACGATCTCCTCGTGGCTGCGGCCGATGAAGTTCCACCACATCACGATCTCGTCCTCGAACGGCGTGCCGCCGAGCAGCAGGAGTACCGCGTCGTCACCCGCGTCCGGGCCCGCCTCGAGCGTCAGCTCGGCGAGCCCGTGCCCGAGGTAGCTCATCGCGTTGAGGGGTACGTCGGACCCGCCGACCGTGGCCGACCCCTGGACGGTGAGGACGCCGTACTCGAACCCGGGGTCCAGCGGCACGGAGGTGGACGCTCCTGCCGCGACGGTGATCTCGGCGCCGACGAGCGGCGTGAACGCGGGAGCCTCGGACCGCTCGCCGGCCAGCTCGCCCATGAACACCGTGGTCCTCACGCCGTCGCCCTCGACCGTCGGCAGGTCCGCGATGTGCGTGAAGTCCGGCGGCGCGGAGTCGCGGACCGCGTCCGGCAGGCACGTCCACAGCTGCACGCCGTGCAGGAGCTGCGGCGCCGTCTCCGGCGAGACCTCGGCGTGGCAGATGCCGCGCCCGGCGGTCATCACGTTGAGCTGCCCGGGGCGGATCAGCTGTCGCGAGCCGAGACTGTCCGTGTGCAGGCCCTCCCCCTCGAAGAGCCAGGTCACGGTCTGCAGGCCGGTGTGCGGATGGGGCGGCACCCACATCCCGCCGGTCTCCTTGATGTCGTCGGGCCCGTAGTGGTCCAGGAAGCACCAGGCGCCGATCATCCGGCGGTTCTTGTTGGGGAGGATCCGGCGTACGTGTGTGGTCCTGCCCAGCAGGACGTCCCGCGGCTCGAGCGGCTCGTGCAGCGTCGCGAACGTGCTCATGGACTCAGTCTGTCACCGCGACGGAGCAACAGGCCACGCGCGACCTCTCAACGGGACACGGGGGATGAGACGTCGGCGAAACCCCGGGCACGAGTTTTTTCGTGGTCGAAACATGGAGGTGGCGGAGCGGAAACCTCGCGCCGACAGCGTAGGAACCCGCACCTACGAAGATCGGGAGGGTCACCCACGATGCTGAAGCCAGTCGCATTCGACCGACGACCGAGCAGCACGCTCGCGGACATCACCACACGGTTCGCCGACATCCACGACGTCGACGCCCTCGTGGCCATGCACGAACGCTGCTCCGAGACGTCGCTGTACCGCCGCTTCCACGCCCCGCTGCCACGCGTCCCGGCGCGCCTGGTCCGGCAGCTGGTCGCACCCACGAACGGATGGAGCCGGGTCGCCGTGCACAAGGGCGAGGCCATCGCCTTCGCCTGCGCGGCTGCCGTCTCCGCGTCGGACCTCGAGGTGGGGCTCCTCGTGGAGGACCGGCACCAGCACAAGGGCCTCGGGACCCGGATGCTGCACGAGCTCGCGGTCGAGGCCGCCGCACGCGGGTTCTCCGACCTGCAGCTGTTCGCGCAGCCCGAGAACGACCGGGTGCTGTCGACCGTGCAGAAGGCCGGGCTGCTGGGCCGCGTCTCGTGGCACGACAGCCTGCTGTGCGTCGCCATGTCGGTCCGCCGGCTCGCCCCGGAGGAGCTGCCTCAACCGGCCTGAGGTCTCCGCGTCAGGTACGGGCACATGTCTTGACGCAGCACTGTCCCGGCTCGGGGTCGAGGGTCGCCTGGAGACCTTCGACCCCGAGCCCTTCCAGTGCCCCGGCGACGAAGGCCAGGTTGAGCCCGCAGACGAGGGCGGTGTGGTCGCGGGCCAGGGCGTCGAACGGGCAGTTGGCGAGACAGATCTCGTCGTCGCTGATCCGCGGCTCGAAGCCGTTCCGGCCCAGCAGGTCGGCCGTTCGCTCCAGCTCGGACTCACCGGTGGCGCCGCTACCGGCGAGTCGGCGACCCGCGGAGCCCGCCGCCTCCGCGACGGCGTCCTCGAGCGGGACGCCCTCCCCCAGGGAACGGTCGACGGCCTCGGCGAGGATTCCGCCGACGAGGTCGTAGCGCCGCTCCGGAAGGGACACCGAGAGCTGTCGCGAGGACCGCCGGTAGAGCTTCGACGGCCTGCCGGCGCCCGGTCCGCTCTTCCCCGAGAGCCTGCGGAACTCCACGTCGAGCAGACCCTCGTCCACCAGCCGGTCCAGGTGGAACTTCGCCGTGTGCACCGGGATCTCGAGGGCACGTCCCGCCTCCTCGCGGCTGACCGGGCCGTCCTGCCCCACGACATAGAAGTACAACGCCCGCCGGGCCGGCTCCGACAACGAGCCCAGGCCGGAGAGCTGCTCGGCCAGCTTGTCCGTCATGACGGCCGCCCTTCTAAAGGAGAAAACTCTTGACTCAATCCGTCTGAAATCCTAAAGTCGAGAATACTCTCTTTTAGAGCCGGAGGCGATGGATGAGCAGCACACTCCCCTTGGACCAGTCGTGGCGGCCGCGGCTCGTCCATCAGCGCGACCCCGTAGACCTGGCTGCGGCCGAGAAGGCGGCAGCGGACCTTCTGGTCGCTCTCGGCCTCCCGGTCGACTCCGCCGAGATGGTCGAGACGCCGCGACGGATGGCCCACGCCTACGCCGAGATGCTCGAGGTCCCCTCCTTCGACTTCACCACCTTCCCCAACAGTGAGGGGTACGACGAGCTGGTACTCGTCGAGGACATCCCTGTGCGATCGCTGTGCGAGCACCACATGCTGCCCTTCGTCGGCGTAGCGCACATCGGCTACCTCCCCGGCAATCGGATCCTGGGGCTCTCCAAGCTCGCCCGCATCGTGGACTTCTACGCGAGGCGGGCGCAGACTCAGGAACGACTCACCCAGCAGGTTGCCGAGCGGCTGCAGGAGGAGCTGTCGCCGCGCGGGGTCGGGGTCGTGGTCGAGGCTGAACACACGTGCATGACGCTGCGCGGCGCACGCGCCGTGGGGGCACGGACGGTCACCTCGGCGCTGTTCGGCACGCTGCGCGAGGAGCCGTCGGCGCGCGCCGAGTTCCTCGCGTTGACCCGTGGACGTCGGGAGGGCTGATGACCTGGGACAACGGAAAGACCTTCGTGCTGGTCGGCGGCGGGCTGGCCTCCGGCACCGCCATCACCACCCTGCGGGAGGCAGGCTTCGACGGCCGCATCGTCCTCTACGGCGCGGAGCCGCATCTGCCCTACGAGCGCCCTCCCCTGTCCAAGGGCTACCTCATGGGCAAGTCCGAGCTCGCGGAGGCGTTCGTGCGTCCACCCGAGTGGTACGACGAGAACGAGGTCGACCTCAGACTGGGCACGACGGTCACCTCGGTCGACGTGGCCGCACACGAGGTCGTCGCGGGCGACACCCGGGAGCGTTACGACAAGCTCGTCCTCGCCACCGGCGCGACGCCCCGCCGGCTCCCGATGGCCGACGACAGCGGCGCCCCCGTCGCCTACCTCCGGAACATCGAGGACAGCGACCGGCTCCGCTCGGCTCTGAGGCGTGGCGTCCGCATCGCCGTGGTCGGCGGTGGCTGGATCGGACTCGAGGTCGCCGCGGCCGCTCGTGAAGCCGGCTGCGAGGTCACTGTCATCGAGACGCTCGAGCTTCCCCTGCTGCGGGTGCTCGGCCCCGAGGTCGCGCGGGTGTTCGCCGACCTCCACCAGGGTCACGGGGTCGACCTCCGCGTGAACAGCCAGGTCTCCTCCATCGCCAGGGACGGCGAGCGGGCCGTCGTACACCTCGGGGACGGGTCCACGGTCGAGGCGGACCTGCTCGTGGTCGGGGTCGGCGTCACGCCCGACACGGGACTTGCCGAGGCTGCCGGGCTCCGCATCGAGAACGGCGTCGTCGTCGACGAGCACCTGCGAACCTCCGCCCCCGACGTGTACGCCGCGGGCGACGTCGCCAGCGCCTTCCACCCAGGGCTGGGACGGCACCTGAGGGTGGAGCACTGGGACAACGCCATCGGACACGGGGAGCTCGTCGCCCGGAACCTTCTCGGTCAGGAGGTGTCCCTCGACCGGCAGCCGTACTTCTTCACCGATCAGTACGACCTCGGCATGGAGTACGTCGGCGACGTCGGCCCCGACGGCTACGACGACGTGGTGCTGCGTGGCGACCCGGCCGGGGGAACCTTCACCGCCTTCTGGGTCCGCGGTGGGCGCGTCCTCGCCGGCATGCACGCCAACGACTGGGACGCGATCGAACCGATCAGACGAGTCGTGGCCGCAGGCACGGTCGACCTCGCGGCCCTACGCGACGACACGCGGGACCTGGCGACGGTGGCCGGCGCATAGGCCGTCTCTAGCTCCCGGACCTGGCCGGAGGCTGGCTGTCCAGGGCCATCAGGGTCGCCAGGATCTCCGTGGCGACACCGAGGCCGGACAGGTGACTCTCGCCGTGGATCGTCCTCATGACCGCGGCCGGCAGCCGGTCCACCACGTGCTCACCGTGGCGGTGCGGGACGATGTGGTCGTCGTCACCGTGCCACCAGCGCACGGGGACCTGCACGTCGGCGAGCCGGAAGCCCCAGTCCCGGGACATCAGCAGCACGTCCGACAGCGGCGCGGTGACCTGCTTCCGGCTGCCGTTGAGGAGGTCGTCGAGGAACATCGCCTTGAACTCGGGACGGCTGAGGAGCTGCCGGTCACCGTCCGGTTGCACGCGGGCGTAGAGGTCGAGTGCGCGACCGGCCAGCGGCTTGACGACCCGGATCGTGGCGGTCAGGCCCAGCCCGATGGGCACCCGGCCGGCCGAGACCAACGGGGCGAACTTGGCTGCCAGGGACACCAGTCCCCCGTCGACGGCGTCCGGACCCTGCGTCGGGGCACAGCCGCCGAGCACCGCGACCCCGAGGACCCGGTCCGGAAGGGCGGCACCGGCCGCGAGCGCGTAGGGCCCTCCGCCGGACAGGCCGATCACGTGCATCTTCCCGACGCCGAGCGTGTCGGCGACCATGATCAGGTCCCCGGTCCAGTCGAGGAACGAGTCGTAGACGTGCGGCGTCGACGAGCCGATGCCCGGTCGGTCGATGCCGATGATCCGCAGGCCCTCGCGGTCGGCGTACTCCCTGGCCTCCACGGGAATCTGCCGCCGGGCGCCTGGCGTCCCGTGCATCCAGATGATCGCGGGCCCGAGCGCTGACCCGAACTCCGCGAAGCCCAGCCGCCGGCCGTCACGGACCGCGACCGTGCCTTCGAGCCGCGGCCTTGTCACGTCTGTCATGACACGAATGCTGACACAGTCACGGCAGGCACTAGAACGGGTTCCAGCACGTGGATGACAGCCGGGCGCCCAGCCTCGTCCGGGCCCGAACCACGACCCCGGCGGCTAGTCTCGGACGGATGGGGCGCATCCGGATCGGGATCTCGGGGTGGTCGTACGCCGGATGGCGCGGCGACTTCTACCCCCGCGGCCTGCCCCACAAGCAGGAGCTCACGTACGCCTCGCAGCGGATGACGTCGATCGAGATCAACGGGTCGTTCTACTCGCTGCAGCGGCCCACGTCGTACGCGAGCTGGCGCGACCAGTCGCCGGACGACTTCATCTTCGCGGTCAAGGGCGGCCGGTACATCACGCACCTGAAGAGGCTTGCCGACGTGGAGGCGCCGCTTGCCAACTTCTTCGCCTCGGGAGTGCTCGCGCTCGGCCCCAAGCTCGGACCGATGCTGTGGCAGCTCCCACCCACGCTGGGCTTCGACCCCGAGCGCCTCAGCGCGTTCTTCGACCTGCTCCCGCGGACCACGGCGCAGGCCGCCGCGCTCGCCCAGAAGCACGACGAGAAGCTCCCCGAGGACCGGGTGCTGACAACCACCGACGCGGATCGTCCGCTCCGGCACGCCCTCGAGGTCAGGCACGACAGCTTCCGGAACCCCGAGGCCGTCTCCTTGCTCCGCGAGCACGACATCGCCTTCGTGGTCGCCGACACCGCAGGCCGTTGGCCGTTCGTGGAGGAGGTCACCGGCTCCTTCATGTACGTGCGCCTGCACGGCGACATCGAGCTCTACGCCAGCGGATACACCGCCGAGGCCCTGGACCGGTGGGCCGAGAAGCTCCAGCGCTGGTCGCAGAAGGGCCTCGACGTCTTCGTGTACTTCGACAACGACGCCAAGGGCTACGCGCCTCACGACGCCCTCGCTCTCCTGGGCCGCGTTCGGTAGCCCGCTCCCCTCCCGCACCGGCCTCGCCGCGGGCCCTCTCCGCGTTGCGCGGATCGCGCCGGTCCTACTGGTCTGCCCGGGCTCCTTGGTGGGACCTTCGACCCTGGGGTCGGTGCCGCGAGCGCCGTTACCTTGCTGTCACACCCACCGGAAGGCCTTGCGATGAGCGATCCGGACTCACCGAACTCCCCCACTGGGGACGAGGGCCAGTATCCGCCGCCGAGCGAGCAGATCCCTCCGCCGCCAGGCGGGCCGACGCCTCCCCCGCCCGGGCAGGCACCTCCCCCGCCGCCCGGGCAGTATCCGCCTCCGGGTGGGCCGACTCCGTCGTACGCACAGCCGCCACCGCCTCAGTACCCCCAGTTCGGCTACACGTACGGCGCCCCTCCGGTGATCGTCAAGACCAACGGCTTGGCCATCGCCTCGATGGTCTCCGGGATCGCCGGCATCTTCCTCTGCATCCTGTTCGTGCCGTCGATCCTGGCCGTGGTCTTCGGCCACGTGGGCCTCACCCAGATCAAGCGTTCGGCAGGTCGCGAGCGGGGCAAGGGCATGGCCATCGCCGGCCTGGTCCTCGGCTACCTCGGGGTGGTGGCCGCGATCGTGTGGATCATCGTGGTCGCGAACACCGACCAGAACACCACCATCTAGGACACCTATCCCCGGTGGTCGACTCCGACGAGCACCCCTCGCGCGTGGAAGGCCGAGACCAGGTCGTTGACGACCGACTTGAACGTCCCGGACACGCGAGCCCTGCCCATGATCCCTCCCCAGTAGCCGACCCGATCACGGAGCAGCCGTACGACGGTCTGGCCCTGGGCGGCCTCGAAGATCTCGATCGAGATCTTGAAGTACTGGGCCCATCCGCCCAACACCACGTTCGTCGCGACGTTTCCCTTCTCGGCCGTGGCGTGCCAGTCGTCGTGGAAGGCAACCCGGAAGCCCTTCGCGGCGAGCTGCTGCGCGACGGCGTCGCGGGCCTCCACCGGCGAGACTCGCAGCACGATGTCGGCGTACTCCTCGGCCTGGGAGCGCATGGCTGCAGGACCGGACTGAGCGCCGTACCCCAGCGTGGGCACACTCGGCGGCGTGCCACCCGCGGGGAGGGGGTCCTCGGCGGGGACACCGCCATCCGCCACATGGCCCGTCCAAGCCTCGCCGTCCCAGTAGCGCACCTCGTGTCGCCCCGACGGATCCGGGTACCAGTTGGAGACAACGGTCGATGGCTGGGGCGTCTGTGTCATCGCGCACCTCCTCAAGGTCCGCGTACTCCCCCCGCAACCCCAACGTAGGCACGCCGTTTGGGGGGTCACAGAGTCAAAAGTCCCAACTCGCCCTGCCCGGCCGCGCCCCTCCCGACGTACTCTGACGAGAACTCGGGGCACTCGTCCTGGCCGGGGGTCGCAAGCACATCCCCTGAGCGGATGGCGCCCTGTTGATGAGACTGCCATGTTTGGGGGAACGGCGGTGTTCGCTCTTGCGGCTGGTCCCGTCGTGGACGACAACGACGTGCTCGCTCTCGTGGACCGACTTGTCCTGGCCTGCGTGGACCTTCTCGGTGTGGCCGGAGCAGGTCTGCTGATCAGCGACGAGCGCGGACAGCTGCAGCTGGTGGCCTCGTCAAGTGAGTCGGCCCACGCTCTCGAGCTGATCCAGGTCGAGCACGCTCAGGGCCCGTGCCTGGAGTCCATCCACAGTGGGCGAGCAGTCACGGTGGCGGACCTCGCGAGCGTCCAAGCCCGGTGGCCGCTGTTCGTCGACGCCGCGTCCGGGTTGGGATACCACTCTGCGAGCACCCTGCCGATGCGACTGCGTGACCGCACGATCGGAGGCCTGGACCTCTTCGGCATCGGCGGGCCTTCGCTCAGCATCGAGAACCAACGGATGGCACAGGCGCTCGCCGACGCCACGACAGTCGCCCTGCTCCAGCAGCATTCGATCGAGCAGGCCTCACTGCTCGCGGAACAGCTCGAGGAGGCACTCAGCTCGCGGATCCTGATCGAGCAGGCAAAAGGCATCCTCGCCGAGCGCGGCCGGCTGAGCATGGACGCTGCATTCGCCTCCTTGCGCGCGTACGCCCGCAACAACAACCACCGGCTGAGCTTCGTCGCCGAGTTGGTCGTGGGTGGCCAGGCGCCGCTCGACGACGTACTTGCGACCAACCGTGAGGAACGCTTACCGAGGAGCGGCGACTGACTCAGCGGTTGTCCGTCGGCCGCCCGCGCCCCTTCGCCGATGCGCGGCTCGCCTCCGCGACCTCACGCGCGTTCGCCTTGTAGTCGGGGTACTTCGCCACCGCCTCGGAGACGTAGGCACCGACCGCGGTCGGGTCGATGGTGTCGTCCTGGGCGAAGTCCCACGTCATGAGGGTGGAGGTTCCCGCTCGCAGGACCCCTCGTGGATCGTCGAGCATCACGCCGTAGAGGAACCGGATGCAGACGCCCTTCCTCGTCGTGTTGATCGCGCAGACCCAGTGGCGCCAGTCGCTCTCGATCGCGTACATCAGGATCTTGTACTTGATGGCTACGTCGAAGTCCGGATGGGCACCCCTGATCGCCCTGTCGAGGGCCGTCAGGGCCGGCGCCGCAGCGGCATCGACTCCGGCGAGGTACTCGTCGAGCGCGGAGGTCGTCATGACCGTCTCCCCTGGTCCGATGCGTGGCCCCGATCCCGAGCGTACGCCGGGTGCGGGCTGCTCTGGGCGGGATGCGCTCGTCCGCAGCGCCTATCGGAGGGTCGATGTCGACAGCTTGGTTCGCTGTCGCCCGTCCTCGAAGTTCGACGGGTCGAGCCACGCCTCGATCTGCGGCCGCACCCGACGCCAGTCGTCGGCTGTCATCGCATACCAGGCGGTGTCCCGGTTGCGGCCCTTGTAGATCGTCGCGTTGCGCCAGACCCCTTCGAAGATGAACCCGAGACGCTCGGCGGCGGCGCGGGACGGAGCGTTCAGGGAGTCGCACTTCCACTCGTAGCGCCGGTACCCGAGATTGTCGACGGCGTTCCTGGCCATGAGGTACATCGCTTCGGTTGCTCCTGCGGTGCGCTGCAGGGCCGAGCCGAAGATCACGCTACCGACCTCGATGGAGCCGATGGCCGGCTTGACCCTCAGGTAGCTCGCCATTCCCTGGGCTCGCCCTGCCGGATCGGTCAGGGCGTAGGTGACCGTGGATCGGTCCGCCACGACAGCTTCGACGAAGGAGCCGAACGCCTCGCCGTCGGTGAACGGCCCGTAGGCCATGTAGGTCCATTGAGCGCCGTTCGCGTCCCGGTGGAGCTCCTCGTACAGGTCCGGCGCGTGGGACACCGCCAACGGCTCGAGGGTGCAGTAGCGCCCGGCCAGGGTCACTGCCGGCGGGAACGGACATGGGGCCCAGCCGTCCACATCCTCGCCGATCGGCTGTCCCCGGTCGTTCACTCGGTCGCGCACGGCGGACATCGTCGCATGCCCGAGTCGTGGCCCCGAAAGGCCGCGGTGTCCCTCCCCCGGATCAGCCCGGGTCGTTCGGCTGAGTCCGTCGATCACCCGTGCGGTCGTTCTCCCGGACTCCACCGTTGCGCTTGATCATGGCGCATCGACGAGAAGCATCGATTCCCGGCAAGGAAGCCTCATGATCCATCGCCGCTGACAGATCGCTTCCGATCTCGGAGCCGGATAGCTGCCGATACCCGAGTCTCTCGTAGTACGGAGCGTTCCAGGGCACGTCGCGAAAAGTCGTCAGGGTCGTCGCCTGCCGACCGTCGCGCCTGCCCCACTCCTCGACGTGGAAGATGAGCTGGCGCCCGATGCCTCGACGGCCGTAGGCGGGGGCGACCGACACCTGCTCGATGTGCGCATTGCCGTCGAGCACCGCTGCGACGACGTAGCCGGCGACCTTCCCTGCTTCCTCCGCAACCCAGATCAGCCCTTGGGCTTGAGCTCGGCGCAAGGCCTCCAGATCCGCGGCATGGCTCGCGACCTCTGACATGTCGACCTCGTGGAAGAGCTGGCCGGCCTCCACCTCGAGCACAGCCAGGTCGTCGAGGTCCGACAGCCTCGCCGGACGGATGCGTGGCAGGGTCATGAGCCACACCTTTTCACGTCGGCGGCCGTCCGGAGGTCTGCAACACCTTCGAGACGCCTGCGCTACTCGCAGGCTGACCCGTCACCGTCCTGATCCAGGTGCGGGCCGTAGCCGGCATCTCCTCGATGGACCGGAGCCGCTCCCGCGGCCCGCGCCGCGTCACAGTTCTCGAAGTACACGCCACCGCCTGGGGACGAGCCGTCCGGACTGTTCGAACCGTCTTCCCCAGACCCGCCCGGAGTGGGCACGTTCAAAGGCACGAGCACGGGCGCACCGGAGTCACGCAAGACCGACTGGTCCGGGCAGGAGGTGAGCACTCGCCTCATCGCGTCCTTCTCAGGCGGGGTCACCCACAGGCCGTACTTCGCCTTCACGGTGACCTGCCGTGCAACGTAGGCACAGCGGTAGGGCTTGTTCGACGGCAGCCACGTCGCAGCGTCGCCATCGCCCTTCTGACGGTTCGCCGAGGCGTCCACCGCCAGGAGATTGAGCGGGTCGTTGGCAAAGGCGGCACGCTTGCGGATCTCCCATCTGAAAGCTCCGGTCACCCAGCCGTTGCCAAGGGCAACCACGTGGTCGATGTCGACCATGGTGCCGTCACCCTTCACGAAGTGAATCGTGGTCGCCGTGTACGGGTCGGCCAGGTCCCCCGAAACCACGACGCAGTTCCTGGTCCCCGGCTCGTAATGGCGCTGGGTCAGGTCGCGCGACAGCACGTCGTTGCGGGTGTCGCAGCCGTTGCGGTCGGCATCCAGCCACGACTGGCCGAACTGGCTCCTGTCGTAGCCCGTCATCGGCGCTCGACCCTTCACCGGCAGCGTGGCGAGGACGTCGACGGCCTTCCGACCGGTCGACGAACCAGTCGACGAGCCGGCCGGCCCACTCCGGCTGGTGACCGATGTCGCGACGGGCGCGCAGCCGGCCAGAGCGAGCACGGAGACGAGGGCCAGGGCGACGGGACGAAGCTGAAGCCTGCTCCACCGTGGCCGGGTTACGAAGCGCGAATGTCCGGCACAGTCCTCAAACCTCACGAAGCGAGCATTTCACGCACGGCGACAGCAGTGGCAATCAGCCCGGTCAACGGCCCAGCTCCCGTGCGTGACGGAGGTCACGGGCTCCTGAGCCGCGAGCGTGCAACCCCCTTCCACGGTTCCGCGTCTTGGGTGCAGGCGCCTCACCTCAACCTTGCAGAACGCCACGAGCGTCATCCCGATTGGACTAGAAAATGAACACCACCCTCTCCTCCGCACTCCTCAGCAAGTCCGGCGCGGTCACCGCCGCCTCGGCCCTCGTCATCGGCGCGATGGCCGGGTCGGGCTCGGCAAGCGCGACGCCCTCGACCGCAACGAACCTGTCGGCGCCGGCCGTCGGCTCGGTGACGGTCAAGGACTCTCGCAGCGACATGCTCGGTCACGGAGCCGACATCTTCAGCGTCCGTCTGGTCAACCGCGATCGCGTAAGGGTGGTCGTGCAGCACCGTGACTTGGTGCGCTCCTGGAAGCCACAGAGCTCCGGGACCATCTACCTCGACACCGACCGCTCCACGACCGGACCTGACTACGCGCTCGTCGCGGGGTTGTACGCCGGGACCGACTACACGCTCCACCCCACCGACGGCTGGAAGATCCGGTACCGCAAGAGCGCCAGGGGCTGGTACGCGATGAAGCTGGACTACGTCCACGACCGCACCGTCCTCGACGTCGCGCGCACCACGCTGGGAAGCCCCGACGACGTTCGCGTCTCGGTGCACACCGCAGGCGACGACCAGGACGGCCACATCATCCACGACTGGCTGAAGCGCCCGAACAGCTTCACCCCCTGGGTGGCACGCGGCTGACGGAGTCGCACCACCAAGACGAAGGCCCGAGGGACTCCCCCTCGGGCCTTCTCCATTTCCCTCACCGTCTGGTCTGGTCACCATTGCTGATCCGTCAGACATGACCGAGCGCGCGCTCGAGCGGACGAGGCACGCGCTCCGGCTCCAATGCTTCGACGAGCAACCGCGCGTACCGGGACTTGCGACCGGACCGACTGCCCATGAAGCGACGCAACTGCTGCTCGACGTCGTTTCCTCGCTGAGCCGGCTGTTTCTGGAGGATGCGGAAGGACCCGAGCTCGCCCTCAGCGGCGACGGCCTGTTCGACGCAGTCGGCGCCCAGGGCCCGGATCAGCTCGTCCTCGAGATCCTCGATGCAGACGTAGAAGCCGAGCGCCTCCATCTCCCTACGGGAGAGATCGCGGCCGAATCCAGCCCGCTCGAGACCTCGTAGGAAGTGGCCCTCTTCGGCGGCATCACACATGCCGGCCAGTTTCAGGTCCAGGCCGTGGGGGCCGAGGTGTTCGAGGAAATGGCCGATGTTCGTTGCCCCTCCCATGGGCACGATCGAAACCCCTTCGGCACGTAGGTCCCGACCGCAGCGCTCGGCCAATGCTTCGACAGCGCAACGGTCACTCAGCCCTTCAACCAGGATCACGGCCTTGGAACCCCCACCTGCACCAGCCATGCCGTCGCCGAGGGCCTGGAGGGCACGGCGCAGGTCGGGCAGCCGGTCATGCTCACTGGTGGTCATAGGTCTCGGTTCCGCTCTCCCAACCGCGCCAGGAACTTCCTTGCCTCAAGTATCGAGAGCGACGTCGGTCTTGGCGATGAAATTGTTGAACGGCAGAACGACCAGACTGTCGGTGCTCGCTGCGATGCTCGGTAAAGGTCGGTCGTCCCGGCAGGTGTCAGGTCGGAGCCGCGAGCGGCCTCGGACGAAGATAGGAGCGATGGGGATGTGCAGCACTACCCTGGCCGACGGCCCGCTGAGCTGCGTTCGACCCGAGGGCCACTCCGGCGGCCACGAATTCCACTCCCAGCACGGTTCGTGGATTGACGACGGCCATGGCGAGGGCGGCCACGGTTGACGCGGCCGACGCACAATGGAGCCATGGACCGTGCAGCTGTAGAGAAGTGGGTCGCAGACTACGAGCGGTTGTGGCGCACGCCCGGGACCGAACTGCTCCCTGAGCTCTTCGTGCCAGACGCTTCTTACCTCCCTTCACCGTGGGCGCAATCCGTCGACGGCCTGGATGCGATCGCCCTGTTCTGGGAGGCCGAGCGTGACAGTCCGGACGAGGAGTTCACGATGTCGAGCGACGTCGTGGCGGTGGAAGGAAGAACCGCGGTCGTCCGTGTCTTCGTCGAGTACGGCGCTCGTGGGCGCAGGTCTTGGCGTGACCTGTGGGTGCTCCGATTTGCCGAGGACGGTCGGTGCTCCGCGTTCGAGGAGTGGCCGTTTGCGCCCGCCCGGCCCGAAGGGCACTAGCAAGTCAGCCGGTGGCGTCACGTCGTGGGGTCGGCTTCCGAGGTCAACTCGACGGTGAGACGCCGGATCGACCGCAGCACGTGTCGGGTGGCGATGACGTGAGCACGCGTGCCGATCACCAACGTGCGGTAGACGCGACCACGGACACCCGGGAACGCTGCATAGGTCTCGGCTCTCAGCCGCGTGATTCCGTCACTCGCCTCGGTGAGGTCGAACGCGAGCATGTAGCGAGAGAAACGATGGCGGCCGACCAGGGTCAGGCGTTCTGTCGGCCTGCTCTCGAAGACTTCGAAGCCAGTTGGCGGTTGGGTTCCGAGGATCCTCGCAAGCGCAGCGCCCTCGACGACGCGCAACGACGTCGCGACATAGCGCTGGAGCGCGGTCCACACGAGCTGGCGCGACGCGGCGATCCTGATCGTGTGCTCGTCGACGAAGGGCAGCTCACCGCGTTCGCACTCGCCGTTGGCGACGCCGTCAGTGGTGTCCACGAGCGGAGTCTACGAGCGTGGGGTCATCGCGCACCGGGGCGTAGGAGATCCGCACATCGCGACGATGGTCAACTGTGCGGTCGCGATCGGCTCTCGCGACGTTGTGTGGGGATGTCGTTACTCGGGATCCTCTCCGACAAGCCCGTCGACCGACTCCCGGATGAGGTCGACGTGACCAACGTGGCGTGCGTACTCCTCGATCATGTCCATGAGGAGCCGTCGCAGGCTGGGGAGCCGAAGAGAGTCGAACACGTCTTCGGGCGACGACGGACGAGCCGAGCTGGTACGCCCGGCAGCTCGCCGCCATCCCGGCGCCCTTCCGCGTCATCGGCTCACCCGAACTCCAACGCGCAACCGCAGCCCTGGGTCAGCGGCTCGTGCAAGCCAGCGGAGCCGAGCTGGCGACGTGATGTGAGCCCCCACCATTGTTCGTTTGACCTGCGAAAAAAGCTTGGTGGGGCGCGCGGGACTCGAATCCACGACCCAAGGATCATGAGCCGGTGGGCCGGCGTCTCCTACGGCGTAAGGTCGTGACGGTCGAGAAGCACCCCCGTTGTCGAAGGGCGATCCGTACATGTCCCACGAGCCCACCCAGTCCCGGGCAAGCGAGCTTCTGTCCCTCCATCTGGCCGAGAAGCTGCTCAAGGTCGTCAACGTCTGGGACGTGATCAGCGCCAAGGTCGTCGCGAACGTCCCGGGCACCACAGCCCTGGCGACGGCGAGTCACTCGATAGCGGCGTCCTACGGCTACGAGGACGGGGAGAACATCCCCCTTGACCTCATGCTCGAGGCGGTCGGACGGATCGTCGCGTCCACCTCCCTGCCCGTCACCGCAGACCTCGAGGGCGGCTACGGCGACGCGGCCGAGACGGTCCGCAGGGCGATCGGGGTCGGAGTCGTCGGCGCCAACATCGAGGACCAGATGAAGCCGGTGGCCGAGGCAGCCCGCCAGGTCGAGGCGATCATGAAGGCGCGCGGAGGCCGAGGGGGTTCCCGATTTCGTCCTCAACGCCCGTACCGACGCCTTCCACCTCGGGCGCAAGAACGACCCGGCGGACAACCTGGCCGCCGCCGTCGAGCGCGGCAGGGCCTACCTCGACGCCGGTGCTCCGGTGATATTCGTGCCGGCCTTCCTCCAAGAGGAGCAGGTGGCGACCCTCGTCGACGCGTTCGGTCCGCAGCGGCTCACGCTGATCGCGATCCCGAGGACGCCGCCGCTGGACCGCCTCGAGGAGCTCGGCGTCGCCCGGGTGTCCTTCGGGCCGATGCCGCAGAACGTGGCGCTCACCGCGCTCCAGGAGCTCACCGAAGGCGTCGTCCAGCGTGGTGAGGGCGTGCCCGTGAACATGCGCATCCTCATCTGACATCTCCGAATGTCTCCGGTCGACTCTGCTCGTCGCTGACCTGCACAAACACCGCAGGTCGCCTTCGGTCCGTTACGGCGGTTCTCGAACTCGCTGCGGACTATTTGCGAACTGGGCGCGGCACTCGAGGTGCCCGAAGCGTCCTTGCGGAGCTACTTTCGTCGGCCGCCCGGTGATGGGCATTCACGTCGGGCCGACGAAGTAGTTCCGCGTCCGGGGTCCAGGGGGCGGGAACCCCTTGGTACCACTGCCCTGCTCTCGGATGCCCCGACGCAGTACGGATATTCCTCACCGACAAGGTTCCGTGTTCCCTCTCCGGCATGTTCCCGTGATACCACTTTGGTATCATGGCGTATGGCAATGACGCTGAGACTGACACCAGAGGACGAGCGCCTGCTCGCTGCACTCGCGGAGTCCGAGGGGGTGAGCCGACACGAGGCCACCCTGCGCGCCATCCGCGAGGCGGCCGCACGGCATGGGCACGAAGCCAAGGTCGCCGAACTGTCCGCCCGGGCGCGTGAGCGATACGCCGACGTGCTCGACCGGCTCGGCCGTTGACGTTCCTGCTTGCGACCGAGGACCTCCTCAAACTCGTGGAGGACCTAGCCGTAGGACCGGTTGGCGACTTGGGCCTGCTTGACTCGGCGGCTCATCGCCCGGGCGCCGTTCTGTACGGTCGCGAGGCGTACCCCGGCCTGGACCGGAAGGCCGCGGCGCTGCTCGACTCGCTCGTCGGCAACCATGCGCTCGTCGATGGCAACAAGCGCTTGGGGTGGCTTGCGGTCGTTGTCTTCTACGGCCTCAACAACGTTGACCTCGACGTACCGGACGACCCCGCCTATGAGTTGGTCATGTCCGCTGCGCGACGAGAACTGTCCATCGACGAGATCGCAGCCACTCTTACTCTTTGGCATTGATCGGGGAATGCGGCTGATGTCAGCGTGTTGCGACGGTTGGTGGTCCTTCCGTAGGGGCTGAGCCGCGGCACCGTCCATCCCGCTGGCTCCAATCGCCGGTAAGTAACCGGATGCCCCAGGTGAAGATTCTGACGACTCTCCGTCCGTCATGGTCCAATCGAGGTGTTTCGCACCAGCAAGCAACGAGGAGCGACGTAGTGCCTTCGAGCCCGCCCGCAGCGTGGTACCCGGACCCCGTGGACGCGACCCAGCGCCGCTACTGGGACGGCCAGCAGTGGACCGAGCACCGCGAACCTGCCACGACCGAGCAGTCGCAGCAGCCCCAGCCGACGGCGAGGAGCGGGACGTGGAACAACCCCGAGACGTGGGCCGCGCTCGGTACGGCGTTCGTGCTGATTCCGGTCGCCTCGCACGCCTCTCGAGCCGCCGTCGACGCGGGCGCCTCTCACTGGGCCATCGCAGCGGTAGCCGCTGTCATCGCCGTGGGCGTTGCTGTCCTATTCAAGAACGGCACCGGCAAGGCCAAAGATGGAGTGCTGTTCGGGGTATACCTCACGTTCACGCTCGCCGCGATCTACGCCACCGCCAAGGCCCTCGACGTGTGGGAGGGATGGGTCATGATCTCCGTGGTGGTCCCGATCCTCACTGTGCAGTGGCTGCGCAACCGACACCGCGAGGAGACCCACCGCGAGTAGAGCCCCATATGACGCAAGGACTGTCGACCGAGGCCCGGAGGTGGCTGGCTCGAAAGGATGACCCGCGATCGCTCGGACGAAGTGGCCAGCGGGAACCCTCCTTTGGCCGTCATGGACGCCTGCACTGTCCGCGGATGAGCGTACGTTCCTTGGGGCACCTCGGCACAGGCCTTCGCAGTCGTCCTGGTCGCGGGCTTGGCGGGAGTGGCCTTCGTCGTGCTGGGCTTCTTCGCGGTCATGGTGTGCCTCCTGGCTGTCGTGACGACCCTCGGTGGGCCGTGCTGAGAGCCAGGGTGCAGAACTTCGCAGCGAATGTTCAGACGGATTCTTGGCTGTGGCAGCCCATCTCAGCTTCTACCTGGGGAGGCGTCGCCAAGAATTTCTTCTAGGACCGCCCGGTGGTCGCCCCGAATCGCCACCGGTCGGCTACCGCTGGCACCGCCCTTGCGCCCGTTCTGCCCTCACACGCGCCCGTGAGAGCGCCACGGACTCCGTCCGTCGTGACGCAAGGCAGCGCATGGAAGCAACGCAACTGTGGGCAGGAGTGAGGAGCGAGCGTTAGAGCGGACGGAGTCGGGAGACGGGCGGGCTACATGCGGACAGTTGCGGACTGCGCGCCAGCGGACGCCTGCTAACGCGAGAAAATGACCCCCAACTGGCCCCGACCCTTGTCGAGAGATTCGCGGGAAGGCACTCTGACCAGCGTTTCTGCGGGCCAGAGGCCGAATCACATTGGTAGGGCGGGTGGGACTCGAACCCACGACCCAAGGATTATGAGTCCTCTGCTCTAACCGACTGAGCTACCGCCCCGTGCGACGCCGTGCGTCAGCGGCGCGTCCGACCCGGAAGCCTACCTTGCGCGTTTCGCGAAACGTCGCAGGTGCCGGGTCGGAGTCGTCCGCCCGGCACCCGCGATCTTCCTGCCCCTCAGAGCCCTACGGCTATGTCACTCCTCAGGAGACCCCGAAGGTGGCGAGCCACTTGAGGTCGTCGGGCTGGTCGAGCCGGTAACCGCCACCGTTGGAGGCGCAGTTGACATCCATGCCGAACGACGTGACAGCGGTGATGACGTTCGTGTCCTTGACGAAGATCGGTCCACCGGAGTCGCCGAAGCACGTACCACCCTCGTGCGGCTTGCCCTTGTTGGAGGAGAACTTCGCGGCGACCCCATCAGGGAGCCCGAAGACGCCCTGGACACCGATGAGCATCAGGTCGGCCTTGCGTCGGGTATCCCCGCCCAGCGAGGTCTTCGGACCCGAGTCCTCGAGGCCGTAGCCCACGGCCGTGAACCGCTGGGTCCGGTCCTTCGCGAACGTGTCGAGGAGCCCGAGCTCGGGAAGCTCGCCGTACTCCGGCATCGACACACCCGCGTTCAGCACGAGCACGCCGGCGTCGTGCAGGAAGAACGCGTCGTTGTCGAACTCCGGGTGGGGGTACGCAGTCGCCTCGCGCCACTGAGGCGACGCGTCGAGGGCGGTCGACCAGGCGGTGTACCGGCCGGCGTTGTTGTTCGGCGCGAACGTAGAGCTGGGCGGGAGGATGCTGAAGTCAGGCTCCTCCGAGAAGTTGATCCAGACGTCGTTTCCGCCCGACCCGGTGCCGCCTCCTGTGGTGGTCGACTGGCCGTTCAGACCGGTGGCGTAGGTGCAGTGACCCGCGGTGACCACGATGGTGGCGTTCAGAAGCGTTCCGGTGCAGGTGTACCAGGACCCAGGATCGTTGAAACGCGGGTCCACGTCGTCGGGAACGTAGAAGAGCAGCTCGCCGACGAACGGGTGTTCCCCACCGTCGGGCACGCCGTTCGTGATCGCTTGCGCGGGAACCGCGGGCACAAGAAGCAGAAGTGCCGCGAAGACCAGTGTGAGCAGTCGACTTCGCATACCAAAACCTCCAACAGTGCGAAATGAGGACATGCGTCCCCGTTGCTCATCACACCGGCCCCCCGCCTGTCCGGCAATGGTCCGTGATGACCATGTTGAAGGCGAAATAACACCCGAAAACCAAGCAAGCACCGCATATCGATCCGAGTCAGCCCACCCACGATGACTTGGCCTCCATGACTTCGGCGCATGATGTTCTCGCCCCTCCTGACGTGTCATGCTCGCGACATGAGCGAGATGCCAGTGCCCCAGGCCCCACCCCCGCTGACCCCCGTGGGCGAGGACTGGGAACGGGCGTTGTGCGTCGTGGCCCACCCGGACGACATGGAGTTCGGCGCCGCCGCCGCGGTTGCGCGATGGACCGGCCAGGGCAAGCAGGTCGTCTACTGCATGGTCACGAGCGGGGAGGCAGGGATCGACGGCATGCAGCCGTCCGAGAGCAAGACGGTCCGCGAGGCGGAGCAGGTCGAGTCCGCGCGCATCGTCGGCGTGGACGCGGTCGAGTTCCTCGGCCTTCCCGACGGCATCCTCGAGTACGGCGTACCCCTGCGTCGCGCCATCGCGGCCGTCGTACGCAAGCATCGACCCGAGATCGTGCTGACCAACAACTTCCGTGACACGTGGGGTGGTTCGTCGCTCAACCAGGCGGACCACATCGCCACCGGAAAGGCGACGCTCGACGCCGTGCGCGACGCAGGCAACAGGTGGGTCTTCGCCGAGCAGCTCGACGGCGATCTCGAGCCGTGGGGCGGGGTCCGGGAGGTCTGGGCAGCGGGCTCGCCGGACGCCACGCACGCCGCGGACATCACCGAGACCTTCGGAGTGGGAGTGGAGTCCTTCCGGGCGCACAGCGCCTACATCGCCGGGCTCGGGTGGGAGAACTTCGACCCGGCCGAGTTCCTCGAGGGCATGTCCCGCGCCACGGGCAGCCGGCTCGGCGTCCCCCACGGCGCGCCGTTCGAGGTGTTCAAGATGGGCTGGGGCGACTGAAACGCGAAACGGGCCCGCACAGGGCCCGCTCAACAAGGAGAAGCTCCCCCGATTGGACTCGAACCAATAACCTGCCGGTTAACAGCCGGCTGCTCTGCCAATTGAGCTACAGGGGATCGTGCAGGGCGAACGCTGCAGCCCGCATAGGCTAGCAAGTCATCCGGCTCCGCGCGAAATCGGACGCGTCTCGCCGCGAGTCAGACCCCGAGCTCCTCCTGAGCCGCCCGCATCCCCTGTTCCGCGGCCGCCATCACACCAGGATCTCCCGGCTCGACGCCCGGGTCGAACTCGTAGGCCCAGGTGATCTCCCCGTCGCCCCGGGGGGCCCGGCGGGCGATGACGAAGAGCCCTCGCTTGCCCTCGAGGGCCACGCGGCGCTGGAGAACGACGCTCGCCGTCACCCGCTCGCGGATGAGCTCGAGCACCACGCCCGGGTCGTCGATGTTGAAGGAGTACGCCGGCCGCGTCTGGCCGAACTCACCCACCTCCTGGACCGTGAGCCGTTCTGCGTCCTTGTCCCAGTCGGCACGCTCGATGTCCTGCCAGGGAATCCGGACCGCGACAGGCCCGGGCACCGGAGCAGTGCCGACCGCCACGATGAGCGCGTCGCGCGTCCCGAGCAGCCACGCGCCTGACTGGTCCACCGCGCCGGCGAGCACCTTCTCACCGCGTTCGAGCGGTGCTGCAGCCAGCACGTCTGCGGGCACGTCCACCGACCGCCTGAACGGGACGCGCACTACAGGTCACCACCGATCGCCCGCTCGCGCAGGTTGCGTCGGTGCTGCTCGAGCGCCACCAGCTCGCCGAACATCCGGTTGTACTCCGTCGCCTCGTCCACCGGGTTGGTCCGCTGCAGCTTCGACTTCACGTCAGCGATCCGACGCATGACGGTCACCTCCTGCAGTCGGTACACGTGGGCGGCCACGTAGGAGGAGTTCGGCTCCTTCGTCGACAGCAGCGGCTCGACCGCGAGCGCGTTGAGAGCCTGGGCGACCGACTCCTCGCTGATGGTCCCTTGCAAGGTCGACACCCACGCCTCGTTCGACGCCGCCGCGCTGGGACCGCCGCACTTGCTGACCGCCTCCCACACGCCACGGTAGGTCGGGTGGGTGAAGTCGTCGCCGTCGACGTCCTTGGCTGCGTTGCCGACGACGTGGGGGTACTGCACGACCAGCTTCAGCGTCTCCCGCTCGAGCGAGAACCGCGGGTCGCGGAGGTCCGGCAGCGGCGGTGCGGCAGGCCGTTCCGGCGGCGCGTCGGCCGCCCGGTCGTACGACGGTCCGCCCGATGCTCCCGGGCGGCGGCGGTCGTCCTGCTTGGCGCCACGCGACGCGGCCCGTCGTACCTCGGCCCGGGCCTGCTCGACCTCGACCCCGACCATCCCGGCGAGCTCGCGCGCGAAGGCGTCGACCTTGGACCGGTCGCGGATGCTCGACACCAGCTTGGCCGCCTCTCGCAGGGCGTCGACTCGCCCGTCGGCACGGTCGAGGTCGTAGCGCTGGACGACGTTGCCGAGGACGAAGCGGTAGAGCGGGATCCGCCTGGCCACGAGCTCACGCACTGCCGCGTCGCCCTTCTGCAGCCGCAGGTCGCACGGGTCGAGACCGCCGGGCTCGACGGCCACGTAGGTCTGCCCCACGAACTGCTGGTCTCCCCCGAACGCACGCATCGCGGCGCGCTGGCCGGCCTCGTCGCCGTCGAAGGTGAAGATGACCTCGCCACGGAACTCCTCGTGGTCGTGCAGGAGGCGACGGAGCACGCGCGCGTGGTCCTCGCCGAAGGCGGTCCCGCAGGTCGCGACCGCGGTGGGCACGCCGGCCAGGTGGCAGGCCATCACGTCCGTGTAGCCCTCGACCACGACCGCCTGCGACGCGCGGGCGATGTCGCGGCGGGCCAGGTCGATCCCGTAGAGCACGTGGCTCTTCTTGTAGATCGGCGTCTCGGGGGTGTTGAGGTACTTCGCCTCGATCCGGTCGTCGTCGAACAGCCGGCGGGCGCCGAAGCCGATGACGTCGCCGTTGGTCTCCCGGATCGGCCACAGCAGCCGGCCCCGGAACCGGTCGTAGTGACCGCGCTGGCCCTGGGCCACCAACCCACCGGTGACGATCTCCTCGTCCTTGAAGCCCTTCTGGCGAAGGTGCTTGTAGAGGGCGTCACCGTCGCGTGGCGCGAAGCCGATCCCGAAGGTCTCCGCTGCCTCCTTGTCGAACCCGCGCTCGGACAGGAACTGCCTCCCCGCGAGCGCGTCGGAGGAGGCCAGGTGGTCGGTGTAGTAGGCGGCGGCGACCTTGTGCGCCTCGAGCATCCGCGGACGCAGGCTGGACTCACGCTTCTGTGGTCGGTCGCCACCCTCGGTGTAGCGGAGCTGGACGCCGTACTTGTCCGCAAGCCGCTCGACCGCCTCGGCGAAGCCGAGTCCGTCGATCTTCTGCAGGAAGTCGATGACGTCGCCGCCTTCGCTGCAACCGAAGCAGTTGCCGGTCAGAATATTGTCGACCAGCGCGAACGCATGTCCGTCCTCTACCTCTGCGCAGAACACCTCCTCTTCGCGGTCTGTCTCCTCCACCGACTGGACGACCCATCCGAGACGGGCGAACTGCTTGTCGGCGGCGACGAACCGCCGACGGTGCTCGGGAAGGAGGAAGAAGTCCTCTGCCAAGTCCTCGTTGACCAGGTGAACCCGGAAGATCGACGACGGCTCTCGGCCGGGGAAGCCTTCGCGGACCTGCTCGGTGATCCCGTAGGTGGCGATCCCCAGTCGAGTGCACATGGTGCGCACGAACTCCAGGTTGTCGCGGCGGGCCGAGTTCAGCATCACCGTGCCGTCCGCCGCGACGCAGCCGTCGGCTGCGAAGTAGCCGGCGAGCCAGCCCAGGAGGTACGAAGTCGACTCGTCGAGATCCGGGAGACGCTTGAAGAACTTGGGCAGATGATGGACCAGCAGATTCTGGCCGCTGGCCGTGGTCCGGCTGTTCGGGAACCACTTCAAGATCGCCTCGTCCTTGGGCGGACAGACGAGCGCCACGGAGCCTGAGCCGTTGAGTGTGCCGTCACCGTAGGTGAAGCCGTGCGCGATGCCGAAGGGTGAGGGGGTTGTGCGGCGAATCCGCGAGCGCGGGTACACATGCGCAAGACGGTATCCACGCTTCAGCTCCCTGGTGAGGACCTCACGGCGCCCCTTCTGGGTCCTTCCTGCGCGGACGAACCACCGGTGGCCGTCCGTTGCGTAGAGCTCCTTGGTCTGCCGGTTCCTAGAGACAGTGATCTTGTGAAGGCGCTGGACTCCGTAGGACTTGAACGGAGCCTCGACCCAATCGGCGCGAGCCCCCAGTACCCGATGCGTCCCCCCGGCCAGCTCCCTGATCGGCCGAGGACCATCCCACGTCAGAACCTCCGTCTCACCCGCGAGGCAGTGGAAGAATCCCCGCGAGGGCGTCACGTGGAAGGACGGGGACTTCTCGTCGTGGAACGGGCAGAGCCCCTTCTGCGAGCCGCCACCGGCGTTGCGCAGCGTGACGTAGTCGGAGACCACCTCGTCGATCCGGGCTCGCTCGCGCACGAGCGCGATGTCTTCTTCACGGATCAGGCCAGCCACGGCGCAGAGTCTACGTGCCGGCCGGCGCCCCGCGAGCCGGAGTTCCACACGCCGCCGATCCACCCTTGTCGCCGTCCGGCAGACTCGGTCCCATGCCCCTCACGATCAGGACTCCAACCGTTGCCGACGGCCCTGACGTGGCCAGGATCTACGTCGAGAGCTGGAACGAGGGATTCGGCCATCTGCTGGGTCGCCGAGAGCTCACCAACACCGAGGTCACCCGGTGGGCCGCGGGGCTCGTCGACGGTCGGGCCCGGTGGTTCCTGGCGGCGGACGAGGACGCGACCGTCGGGTTCGCAGGCGTCTGCCCCAGCCGCGACCCGGTCGACCCCGGTCTCGGCGAGCTGGACACGATCGCGGTGGACCCGGCGCACTGGCGGACCGGGGTCGGCCGGACGCTGATGGAGGCCGCGGTCGACTCGCTTCGTGAGGACGGCTACGCCCGGGCGATCCTGTGGACGCCGGATCGCTACGGGCGCGGGCACGCCTTCTACGAGCGGATGGGCTGGGAGCGCACGGGCGCCGCCCGCGCCGAGGGCCGCCACGTCGCGTTCGAGCTGAACCTGGGCTGATGACCGGGCAGGCGGCTCAGCAGAGCCGGTCGTGCCAGGACAGCGCCGACGCGTCGGTCAGCGAGGCCACCTGGTCGACGACGACGCGCAGCCGTTCGGCGTCGGAGCCGGCCTTCAGGTAGTCGACGCGAAGCGCGGGCTGGAGGACGGCCTGCCCCTTCTCGCGCAGGACTCCGACCAGGCCCGCGACCACCTGCCGCTGGCGGTCGAGCAGGGCGACCCGGTCATCTGCCCGCATCACGTAGTGGGCGGCGACCCCCTTCAGGGCGCCGATGGCGAGCTCCGTCTCACGCGGCACGACCAGATCGGCGGCGTACCTCGTCAGCGGACCCGTGCCGTACTTGTCGTGCGTGGCCGTCTGGACGGCTGTGCAGAAGGATCCGATCAGGTCGCTGGTGAGGTTCTTCAGGCCCGCCTGCGCCGAGCGGCTCCCGTCGTACGGCGAGGTCGGCCACGACGGCATCGACCGGAGGGGTGCGACCACCGCGTCCAGCTCCTCGTCGCTCACGTCGGGGAGGTACCAGTCACGCACCGTGCCCCACACCTCGCGTCTCCGGCCGGCGTCGCCGAGCCAGGCGAGGTCGATCCGGCCCGCCACCACGCCGTCCTCGAGGTCGTGCACGCTGTAGGCCACGTCGTCGGCGAGGTCCATCACCTGCGCCTCGAGGCACCGTCGCCCCAGCGCGGCGCCCTGCCTCATCCAGGTGAAGACCGGCAGGTCGTCGTCGTAGACGCCGAACTTCCGCACCGCCCGGACCGTCCCGTCGGCGTGGGCACCGAACGGCTCGGCCGCAGCGCCGCGGGGCCAGGGGTACTTCGTGCTCGCGTCCAGGGTGGCCCGGGTCAGGTTGAGCCCGACGGACCTGCCCTGCGCGTCCACGGACTTGGCCTCGAGCCGGGTCAGGATCCGCAACGTCTGGGCGTTCCCCTCGAAGCCGCCGCAGTCGCCACTCAGCTCGTCGAGTGCACGCTCACCGTTGTGCCCGAAGGGCGGGTGGCCGATGTCGTGCGCGAGAGCCGCGGTCTCGACGATGTCCGGGTCGCAGCCGAGCGTCTTGGCGAGGTCGCGGGCGACCTGCGCCACCTCCAGTGTGTGGGTGAGCCGGTTGCGGACGAAGTCGTCGGTCTGGGGGCCCACCACCTGGGTCTTCGCTGCCAGCCGCCGCAACGCGGCCGAGTGCACGAGCCGGGCGCGATCCCGCTCGAAGGGCGTGCGCTCGGCACGCTTCGGCGGTTCGTCCACCCAGCGGGCGCACGCGGCCTCGTCGTAGCTGCTCCCTGTCGACCCCATCGGGGCAGACACTACTGCCCGCCGCCGACATCCGGACCGGGACGACCCTCCCGCAACGCAGCTGCCCGCCCGCACCCAGGACGGGCGCGAGCGGGCAGGCGGGCAGCCTCACCCGTGAATGTCAGTAGACCGTCACGTGGACGTGGTCGTAGTGGTTGGCCGTCGTCGAGCCGCGGTCCTCCATCCAGCGCCAGCCCTCGCTGCTGCGCTCGACGGTCCAGATCCTCTGGGACCAGATGATCTGGCTGACCCCGAGCTCCTTGTAGTGGTCCTGGACGAACTCGGCGATGGCGTCGCCGGTGGCGGAGTCGTCACCGACCATGATGTCGAGCGCGTGGCCCGATCCGTGCTCGCCGTCGTCACCGGGGCGGACGCCGTAGTAGGTCTCCACCTGCGGGAACTCCGCGCACACCGCCCGGTGCACCGTGACGCCGTTGGCGGCAAGGCCGCTCTCGACGTCGGAGCCGGTGTCGCAGGCCGCATCGGACAGACCGACCGGCGCCGGGTCGGCCTTGGGCTTGGGCTTGGGCTCGGGCTTGGGCTTCGTCTCGGAGAGGTAGTCGGCGTTCACCCACCGGGACTGGGCGTCGAGCACGACCTCGGCCCATTGCCCGTCGGTCTCCCCGGTCACGCCGATCTTGGTGCCTTCCGGCAGGACGTCGATGAGCTCGAAGCTCTCGCCCGGACCACTCCAGACATTCAGGGCCGTGGTCATGAACATGTGGTCGGCGACCACGGGATTAGGCTCGGTCTCCGACTTGAGCGTCGGTTCTGGCTTCGGCCTGGGCTTCGGCTCGGGTTTGCTCTCGAGCGTCACCCGGTCCTCCGACCGGGAGATCGCCTGCACGCGGCTTCCCCAGTCACCGGGGTTCGCTGTCGGCCGCAGGACCTCGGGCTCTGCGACGGTGCTGGAGCTGACCGTGTCGTAATGCGGCCAGGCGACCGCGGCGGCGGAGCTTGCAAGGGTCGCGGCCGCTGCGAGAGGAACGGCACGGCGGATGAGCCGGCTTGACGAGGAGCGAGGCTTGTCCCGCTTGTGGCGCGGTGGAGCCACGAAGAATCACCAATCCTGGGAGAGACTGCACTTTCCGACCGACGAGGTACATCGGGTCCGGAAGATGATCCCCGGCACCTTGAGGGGTAAACCAGATCTACCCGCCGGATAGCTCCGAAGCGTCCTCCCGCAGCCCGCACGCGGTGCCGTCCGTGTCGTCGAGCCAGCCCTCCGGAAGCACGACGCGACGGGGGCTGCCCTGCCGGCCGCGAGGGGTGCCGAGCTCGAGAACCGGGAACGTCTCGGTGGGGTCGAGCTGGGCCAGCAGGTCGTCGAGCACGGCCAGCGAAGTCACCAGTCCCAGCGACCTTCGGAGCTCCCCGCCCGCCGCGAAACCCTTGAGGTACCACGAGATGTGCTTGCGGAACTCCTTGCAGCCCCGCTCCTCCCCCATGTGGACGCAGAGGAGCTCCGCGTGGCGCCGCATCATCGCCGCGACCTCTCCGAGGGTCGGCAGCGTCGCCACCTGCTGCCCGGCGAACGCTGCCGCGAGGTCGCGAAAGATCCAGGGCCGGCCTAGACAGCCGCGGCCCACGACCACGCCCGCCGCGCCTGTCTGCTGCACCATCCGGATCGCGTCGGAGGCCTCCCAGATGTCGCCGTTGCCGAGCACCGGGATGTCGACGTGCGAGACCAGGTTGCCGATGGCCTCCCAGTCCGCGGTCCCCGAGTAGGCCTGGCTGACCGTGCGTCCGTGCAGCGCGATCGCCGCCGCGCCGGACTCCTGGGCGATCCGGCCCGCGTCGAGGTAGGTGAGGTGGTCCTCGTCGATGCCCTTGCGGGTCTTCATGGTGACCGGGACGCCGTACGGCTCCGCCGCCTTCACCGCAGTGGTGAGGATCTCGCCGAGCAGCCGCCGCTTCCAGGGCAGCGCTCCTCCCCCGCCCTTGCGGGTCACCTTCGGGACCGGACAGCCGAAGTTCAGGTCGATGTGAGCAACGCCATACTCCGCGCAGAGGATCTCGGCCGCCTTGCCGACGTAGACCGGGTCCGTGCCGTAGAGCTGGACCGACCGCACGTCCTCGAGCTCGTCGAAGACCAGCATCGACCTCGTGACCTCATCACGCTCCACCAGGCCGCGGGAGGTGATCATCTCGCAGACGTACAGCCCTGCACCCTGCTCCCGGCAGAGGCGACGGTAGGCAGCGTTGGTGATGCCGGCCATCGGCGCGAGCACCACAGGGGTCGGCACGCGCAACGACCCCAGGACGAGCTCCTGGGGTACGGCGGGCGCGGTCGAGGTCATGGCGCCATTGTCCCAGCCAACCCGATTCGAGGTGAAATCGCGGATGCGCGCGCCGCCCTGGTCGGGCGGCGCGGCGACGACGGCACGTGGCGGCTGGCCCGCCACACCGCCGAGAAGACCTAGCCCTGCTTCTCGGACTTCTTGGACTCGCCGGACTTCTTCTTCGGCTTCGGCTTGGGCGTGGTGATGTCGCCGGTCCACTGGATCGGGTCGAACTCCTGGTTGGGCCGGAAGCTCACCGCCTCCAGCGTCCCCTCGTCGGGAGCCAGGTAGACCAGGCATGCATCGAGGGAGTCGCCCGGCGCGAACTTGTCCGGGAGAGGCTTCGACTTGCACCTGGTGAACGTCGTGGTGAAGCTCGCGGCCGGGAGCAGGGTGTTCTCACCGTCCACTCCCCACAGCGGCACGGGGGTGCCTCCGACCTTGCCCTCACCGACGTTCTCGACGGTCACGTCGACGTAGTACGGCGTCGCCGCCTTGGTGTACTTGTCGAGGATGAAGGACGAGAAGTCCTCCAACGACCCCTTTGTCGCCTTCCGGACCGTCAGCCCGAGGACGGTCCCGCTGTGCTGGTTCGGCTCGTAGATGACCTCGGCCGTGTCGCCGAAGGACAGGCCCTCACCCGGATCCGTGAGCGCAACGCTCTCGGGGACGTTGACCGTGGAGGTCGGCGTCGGCGACGGCGAGTCGGCCGCGCCCGGGTCGTCGGCACTGTTGCACGCGGCGAGCGCCAGGCCGGCCGTGGCCACGAGGGCGACCACGCGCAGCGGGGACACGGCGGAGTGACGGTTCATCGGTGACACGTGATCATTGTGCAGACCCCTCCCAAGGCCGACGCCGGGCTCAACAGCCGAGCAGACGCTCGGCGAAGTAGCCCTTGACCTGGTCGAGCGCGATCCGCTCCTGCTTCATCGTGTCCCGTTCACGCACGGTCACCGCGTCGTCCTCGAGGGTGTCGAAGTCCACGGTCACGCAGTACGGCGTACCGATCTCGTCCTGGCGGCGGTAGCGGCGCCCGATCGCGCCCGCGTCGTCGAAGTCGACGTTCCACACGGTGCGCAGGTCCGCGGCGAGACCCTTGGCCTTCGGGGACAGGTCGGCGTTGCGCGACAGCGGCAGCACGGCCACCTTGACCGGCGCGAGCCGCGGGTCGAGCTTGAGCACGGTGCGCTTGTCGACGCCGCCCTTGGAGTTGGGCGCCTCGTCCTCGGTGTAGGCGTCGATGAGGAACGCCATCATCGAACGGTTCACGCCGGCCGCGGGCTCGATGACGTACGGCGTCCACCGCTCGCCCGTGACCTGGTCGAAGTAGGACAGGTCCTGACCCGAGAACTTGGCGTGCGTGGACAGGTCGTAGTCGGTGCGGTTCGCGATGCCCTCGAGCTCGCCCCACTCCGAGCCCTGGAACTGGAAGCGGTACTCGATGTCCACGGTCCGCTTGGCGTAGTGCGACAGCTTCTCCACCGGGTGCTCGTAGTGGCGGAGGTTTTCGCGGTCGATGCCGAGGTCGACGTACCAGTCGGTGCGCATGTCGATCCACGCCTGGTGCCAGCCCTCGTCGTCGCCGGGCTTGACGAAGAACTCCATCTCCATCTGCTCGAACTCGCGCGTGCGGAAGATGAAGTTGCCGGGCGTGATCTCGTTGCGGAAGCTCTTGCCGATCTGGCCGATGCCGAACGGCGGCTTGCGACGCGACGAGCCCATCACGTTCGCGAAGTTGACGAAGATGCCCTGCGCGGTCTCGGGACGGAGGTAGTGCAGGCCCTCCTCGGACTCCACGGGACCGAGGTACGTCTTGAGCAGGCCGTTGAACATCCTCGGCTCGGTCCAGGCGTTCTTGGTGCCGCAGTTCGGGCAGGCGATGAGCTCCATGCCGACGTCATCGGGGTTCTCGAGCCCCTTCTTCTCGGCGTAGGCCTCCTGCAGGTGGTCCTGGCGGTAGCGCCGGTGGCAGGACTGGCACTCGATGAGCGGGTCCACGAAGGCCGACAGGTGCCCGGAGGCCTCCCACACCTTGGTGGGCAGGATCACCGAGGAGTCGAGGCCGACCACGTCGTCGCGCGACTGCACCATCGTGCGCCACCACTGGCGCTTGATGTTCTCCTTGAGCTCCACGCCCAGCGGGCCGTAGTCCCAGGCCGAGCGGGTGCCGCCGTAGATCTCCCCGCAGGGGTAGACGAAGCCCCTGCGCTTGCACAACGACACGATGTTGTCGACGTTGGCGGTGGTTGAACGGTTCGACTTGCTCATCGGGGAATCCAGCTCCATCGGTCGAGAGCACCGCCTGGCTGACGGCGAGCCCTCAGCGTATCCGCCGCGGGCAATCACTTTTCCTGCTGGGTCAGCCCAGCTCTCGGGGCACGACGGTGTTCAGCTGCTCGCCTCCTTGGCCGACCAGCTCGTACGCCGACGGCTCGTCCACCGCGTGCGACAGGATGGGCACGGCGCCCACCTTCACGTCGAACGCGGACAAGGCCCGCCGGTAGCTTCCGATGTTGTCCCACCTGGTCTGCAGCACCCACAGCGACGGGTCGTCGACGCTGCGGCCCACCATCCCGTCGACGTACCCCGGGCGCGCGGCGAGCAGCACGTGGGCGTTCTCGACGTCCCGCCGGAACGCCTCGGCGTCGCCCTTCACCCGGAACCGGTTCACGACCAACATGCTCGCGACTCTACGCCGCGTGCGCGTGCGCGGGGCGCCGACCGCCGAACCCGGACGCCGCGAGCCGGTTTGACAATGGTTCTCATTTCAACTGAGAATCGTTGTCATGAAGTACGCACCGGTCGCCGCTGCAGCCCTCGCTCTCGTGGCGCCGTTTCTTGCCGCGTGCAACGGGCCACTCGCCGACTCCGACGAAGCGGGCGGCGGACCGCGGGTCGTCGCGTCCTTCTACCCCCTGCAGTACGTCGCGGAGCGCGTGACCGGCGACCAGGCCCAGGTCACCAACCTGACCTCGCCGGGCCGCGAGCCCCACGACCTCGAGCTCACCGTCATGCAGACCGCAGAGGTCACCGACGCCGACCTCGTGATCTACGAGAAAGGCCTGCAACCGGACGTCGAGGAGGCGGTCGACCAGAACGGACCCGAGCACGTCGTCGAGGCCACCGACGTCGTCGACCTCCAGGATGCCGGCGCGAGCGACCTGCACTTCTGGCTCAGTCCCCGGCTCATGGTGCAGCTCGCCGAGGAGGTCCGGGACCAGATGTCCGACCTCGACCCCGAGCACCAGGCTGCCTACGACTCCGGCTTTCGCGAGCTGCGCGCCGACCTGGTGCAGCTCGACACCGACTACCGGAAGGGCCTGGCGAACTGCGAGATCGACACCGTCGTCGTGAGCCATGACGCGTTCGGGTACCTGGAGCAGTACGGACTCCACTTCGAGTCGGTCGTCGGGCTCTCGCCCCACGCCGAGCCCTCCCCCGCGCACGTCGCCGAGCTGGAGGACCTGATCAAGCGCGAGGGCATCACCACGGTGTTCTCCGAGCCCCTCGCCACGTCGGCGATGTCCGAGAGCATCTCGGCGGACCTCGGGCTCGACGCGGCGGTCCTGGACCCGATAGAAGGTCTCGGCTCGAGCACCTCGGACGAGGACTACCTTTCCCTCATGCGCAAGAACCTTGCCGCCCTGCAGAAGGCGAACCGCTGCCGATGACCGAGAACCCGCCGACCACCGGGACGCCATCGACGACGGATGCCGCGGCGGTGGTCGAGATCCGCGGCGGCTCCGTCGCCCTGGGCGGCCGGCCGATCCTCCGAGGCATCGACCTCACCGTCCACAAGGGTGACGTCGTCGCCGTCCTCGGCGCCAACGGGTCCGGCAAGTCCACCCTCGTGCGCACGATGCTTGGCCTGGTGCCGACGAGCCACGGACAGGTCAGCCTCTTCGGCACGCCGTTGGCGAGGTTCGGCGACTGGCAGCGGGTCGGCTTCGTCCCGCAGCGGGTCAGCGCCACCGCCGGCGTCCCCGCGTCCGTCTGGGAGGTCGTCGCGTCCGGACGCCTCTCGCGACGGCCGTTCCTGCGGCCGATGCGGAAGGCCGATCGCGCCGCGGTCCGCGCCGCGATCGACGCGGTCGGTCTCGCCGAGAGGGCCAAGGACGGCGTCTCCACGCTGTCCGGAGGGCAGCAGCAGCGGGTCCTGATCGCCCGCGCGCTCGCCGGCGAGCCCGAGGTCCTGGTCCTCGACGAGCCCACCGCGGGAGTGGACCAGCCGAGCCAGCAGGCCTTTGCCGACGCCCTCGCCGCGCTGGTGGAGCGCGGCGCGACGGTCGTCCTGGTCGCGCACGAGCTCGGCCCCATGGCGCCGCTGGTCGACCGGACGGTGGTGATGCGGGACGGGCGGGTCGCGTACGACGGACCGCCCGTCGAGACCGCCCACGAGGTCGAGCACCACCACGGCCACCACCACCCAGAGCTGCAGAGGCGCGCCGCCGACCACGCGCCGGTCGTCGCGTCGCCCATCGACCGTCCCACGGGCCGGGAGGGACAGGCATGACGATGTTCGACTACCCCTTCCTCGTGCGCGCTCTCCTCGGCGCCGTGTTCACCGGCCTCGCCGCACCCGCTGTGGGGACCTACCTCGTCCAGCGGCGACTCGCGCTGATGGGCGACGGAATCGGCCACATCGCAGTCACCGGTGTCGCGCTCGGACTGCTCACCTCCACCTCGCCCACCGTCACCGCGATCGTCGTGGCGGTCGTCGGCGCCGCGGCGATCGAGGTGATCCGGGAGCGGGGACGGACCGGCGGCGACGTCGCACTCGCCCTGCTGTTCTACGGCGGCATCGCCGGCGGGGTCCTGATCACCGGCCTGGCGGGAGAGAGCGCGGCGACGCTCAACACCTACCTGTTCGGGTCCATCACCACCATCGGGACCGGCGACGTGTGGGTGACCGTGGCACTGGCCGTCGTGGTGATCACCCTCGGGCTCGGCCTGTCGCCCCAGCTGTTCGCGGTCGCGCAGGACCAGGAGTTCGCCAGGGTCGCCGGGCTCAACGTGCGGTTCTACAACCTGCTCGTGGCGGTGATGGCAGCGGTGACGGTGACCGTCGCGATGCGCACCGTCGGGCTGCTCCTGGTGAGCGCGCTGATGGTCGTGCCGGTCGCGACCGCACAGCAGCTGACCCGCGGGTTCCGGGTCACCCTCCTGCTGGCGATGGGGATCGGCACCGCGGCCGCGCTCGGCGGGGTGACGGTCTCGGCGTACGTGGACGTGGCTCCCGGTGCCACGATCGTGCTCCTCGCCCTCGCTGGGTTCACCGTCGCCTGGCCGGCCGGGGTCCTGCTCCGGCGGAGGCAGCGCCTCGAGGCCCCCTTCGCCGCGACGGGCGCCGACTTCGCCCTGGGCGAGCAGCACACCGTCGTACCGGAGTCACACGAGCACCAGCACGGCGAGGACTGCGGCCACCCGGCCGTCCCGCACGGGGACCACGTCGACTACGTGCACGACGGGCACCGTCACGCACCACACGGGAGTCACTATGACGAACACTGACGAACCGGTCCTGCCCTCGGGCGCGAGACCGACCCGCCAGCGTCGCGCCGTGGCCGCGGCGATGGGGTCCTTCGACGACTTCCGCAGCGCACAGGACATCCACGACCTGCTGAAGAAGAACGGCGAGAACGTCGGGCTGTCGACCGTCTACCGGACACTCCAGGCTCTCGCCGAGGGCGGTGACGTGGACATGCTGCGCAACGAGGACGGCGAGGCGGTCTACCGGCGGTGCAGCACCACCCACCACCACCACCTGGTCTGCCGCTCCTGTGGTCGCACCGTGGAGGTCGAGGGGCCGGCCGTCGAGCGCTGGGCGGACTCGATCGCCGCCACCCATGGCTTCCGCGACGTCAGCCACACGCTCGAGATCTTCGGCACCTGCCCCTCCTGCGGCTGAGCGAACCGCTTGCATGGCCGGTCGGTCAGGCACGCCCTGACTATCGGCGATTAGTCCGTCCAGAACACACCTGTGCCCGAACGTTCCGAATGTCCGGGCAGGTCGTGACATGGGCACCACAAAGGTCCATCGTGAAGGAAGCAGGACCTCCGGTACCGGTCACGAGCGGGGCGTGGCCGAGCGTGACGGCCAACGTGCCGGTACCGGAGCCCCCCACCCTGACGGGCGGGTCGATCAGGCGTTGGGGTCCGCGCCTCCGTAGCGACGGTCGCGGCGGGCATAGGTGTCGATCGCCTGCCACAGGTGCCGCCGGTCCACGTCAGGCCAGAGCACGTCGCTGAAGACGAACTCGGAGTAGGCCGCCTGCCAGAGCATGAAGTTCGACAGGCGCTCCTCGCCCGACGTGCGCCAGACCAGGTCGGCATCCGCGAGCTCGGGCACGTACAGGTGCCTGGCGAAGGTCTTCTCGTCGACGCGCTCCGGGTTCAGCCGCCCGGCGGCCACCTCCCTGGCGATGGCCTTGGCCGCGTCGGCGACCTCGGCCCGGCCGCCGTAGTTCACGCACATGGTGAGCGTGAGCACGTCGTTGTCCCGGGTCAGCTCCTCGGCCTCACGGAGCTCCTTGACCACCGAGCGCCACAACCGCGGCTCGCGCCCCGCCCAGCGGACCCGGACCCCGAGCTCGTGCATCTCGTCCCGGCGCCGCCGGATGACGTCGCGGTTGAAGCCCATGAGGAAGCGCACCTCGTCCGGAGACCGCTTCCAGTTCTCGGTGGAGAAGGCGTACGCCGAGATCGCCTTCACACCGATCTCGATCGCGCCCTCGACGACGTCGAACAGGGAGTGCTCTCCCTGCTCGTGGCCGGCCGTTCGCGGCAGCCCGCGCTCCTGTGCCCAGCGGCCGTTGCCATCCATCACCACGGCCACGTGCCGGGGCACCAGCTCGGTGGGCACGGCCGGCGGTCTGGCGCCCGAGGGGTGAGGGCTCGGTGCCCGCACGTCGGTGCGCGGGCTGGTCTTCCTTCCTCGGGCCACGCGTGTTCCTCTCTGGTCCTCCGGGATGTGTCGACCAACCTATGCTTCTCGGCAGGCCGGATGACGCCCGACCCTGGGAAGCAGGATGCGATGGACACCTCGAACAAGCAGATCGAGCAGCAGATGACCGTGCTGCTGCGCCGGGTGCAGCGTATCCACATGTCCACCTCGTCCGGTCAGGTCGACATCGACCGGTCGGCCTACGGGATCATGTGCAAGCTCGCGGACGACGGCCCGCAGCGGCTGGGGGCCTTCGCCACCGCGTTCGGTCTCGACCCGTCGACGATCACCCGCCAGGTCCAGGCCCTCGAGAAGGCCGGGCTGGCCGAGCGCAGCGCGGACGCGGCCGACCGCCGGGCGGCCATCCTCGCGCTGACCGACGAGGGCCTCGAGGTGCTCAACCGCACCCGTGACTACCGCCGTCAGCGCCTCGACGCGGTCCTGGCCGACTGGTCCGACACGGACCGGGAGAACCTCGGCCGCCTGCTCGAGAAGCTCAACTCGTCCATCGAGGCCCTGGTCGAGCGCTCCTGATCAGCGCTCGACGTGTGAGAGCGACTTGAGACCTCGCTCCAGGTGCCAGGCGAGGTAGGCCGCCACCAGGCCGTTCGCCTCCTTGCGGTGTCGCGGGTCGCTCGCCTCCACCACGGCCCAGTCGCCGGCGAGCAGCGCCCCGAGCAGCACGACGGTCTCGAGCGCGGGGCTCGCTGACCCCGGCATCCGGCAGGTGCTGCACAGCATGCCGCCCGCAGCCGGGTTGAACGACCGGTGCGGCCCCTCGGCCCCACACCGCGCGCAGGCGCGGAACGACGGCGCGTAGCCGGCCACGGACAGCGACCTCAGCAGGAACGAGTCGAGCACCTGGCCCGGGGCACGCTCGCCCGACGCCAGCGTGCGCAACGCCCCGACCAGCAGCAGGAACTGCTGCAGCGCAGGCTCCTTGTCCTCCACGACCAGCCGTTCCGCGGTCTCGAGCATGACCGTCCCGGCGGTGTACCGCTCGTAGTCGCTTCCGATCTTCGACCCGTACGGCGCCAGCGTCTCGGCCTGGGTCACGACGTCGAGCGAGCGTCCCTCGGCGATCTGCAGGTCGACGTACGTGAACGGCTCCAGACGCGAGCCGAACCGCGACGTCGTACGGCGGACCCCCTTGGCCACCGCACGGACCCGCCCGTTCGCGCGCGTGAGCAGCGTGATGATCCGGTCCGCCTCACCCAGCTTCTGGGTGCGCAGCACGATGGCTTCGTCACGGTAGAGACCCACGCCTCCATTGTCGCCTGCCGGGGCAACCGGTCTCGACAGGCTCGACCAGCGGGGCGCGACTCGACCAGCGGGGCACCGCTCTACCAGCGGGCGAACCTCAGGTGGGGCGGACGCTCTTGCGGCTGTGGCGGCGGGTGGCCGGGCTCCAGCACTCGGCGACGAACTCGATCGCCTCCCTGGTCAGCCGCTGGGGACGCACCCGCCACTCGAGGATGCCCCTGGCGGCCACGAAGCGCGCGTTGGGCATCTCGTCGGCCAGCATCGCGGCATCGGCCCAGGGGTGGACCGGGTCGCGCGGGTGCCCGATCACGAGCGCCGGCGCCGCGATCCTCCGCCGGAGCTTGCTCGACGGCGCCACCCGGCCGAAGAAGATGCCGTGGATGGCCGCGGCCATCGGCGCCGGCCGCTGGTTCAGCGTGTCGAGCACGATCCCGGCCCAGAACGGGACGATGCCTCGGGGGACCATCTTCGTCGCCGCCCGGACCGCCGTGATCGACAGGGGCGCGAACCGGGCGGCGAACATCAGCGGGGCGAAGGCCAGGATCCCCGCCTCGACAGCGTTGTCGAGCACCGGCATCTCCAGCAGCATCCCCTTGACCCGCTCGGGGGCGACGTCGGCGACCTCGAGCGAGACGTTCGCGCCGAGCGACGTACCCCCGATGACGGCCTGCGCCGCGCCGAGGTGGTCGAGCAGCTCGATGACCTGCTCCCCGAACGCGGTCATGGAGTACTGCATCGGGTCCACTGGGCGGTCGGAACGGCCGTGTCCGAGGAGGTCCACGGTGACGACGTGGAACCCTTCCGCGGCGATGGCGCGGGCGAGCGGCTGGTGCATCCGGCGGGGCGCCAGCTGGGCGTGGACGAGGACGACCCAGCTCTCCCCCGAGCCGTACTCGGTGTACTCCATCCGGTCGCCCTCGATGAAGAGCTGACCGATCCGCTCCGAGACCAACGTCGCCATGGACCGAGGGTAGTCGAGGAGGTTACGCACGGGTAACCTCCGGTGCCGCCCTTGTCAAAGGTAATACCTTTCGGTCAGAGTAGGCCGATCTCGGGTGACCTGCCACAGGGGTCACCACCACTTCCACCTCGGGAGAGTTCGTGGACATCGCAATAGAGCCCGCCTTCAGCACACCGGTCCTGCTGCTCATCGCGGCAGGGGCCGTGGCGCTCCTGCTCGTCCTGATCATGAAGGTCCGGCTGCACGCCTTCGTGTCCCTCGTGCTGGTCAGTGCAGTCACCGCGGTGGCCGCGGGCATCCCCCTCGCCGACGTCCCGACCGCCATGCTCGAAGGCTTCGGAGGGACCCTCGCCGCCGTCGCCCTGCTGGTCGGCTTCGGGGTGATGCTCGGGCGCCTGCTCGAGGTGACCGGAGGTGCCCAGGTCCTGGCCGACACCCTGGTGAACCGGTTCGGCGAGAGGCGGGCGCCGTTCGCGCTCGGTGTCGCCGCCCTGATCTTCGGTTTCCCGATCTTCTTCGACGCCGGCCTCGTCGTGTTCCTGCCGATCATCCTCACCGTGGCCCGCAGGTTCGGCGGCTCGGTGCTCTACTACGCCCTTCCCGCGGCCGGCGCGTTCGCTGCCATGCACGCACTCGTCCCGCCGCACCCGGGCCCGGTGGCCGCAGCCGGCGCGCTCGGTGGCGACATCGGCATCACCCTCCTCGTGGGGGTGCCGGTCGCTCTGGTGTCGTGGTACGTCGGCGTCTACCTCGTCTCCAAGAAGCTCGGCGCCCGTTTCGACGTACCCCTCCCGACCCTGCTGTTCGGGGAGCTCAACGGCGGCTCCGGCCAGGACAAGCCGGCGAACGCCACGGACGGCGCCGAGACTGGCACCGGGACGGGAACCGGCTCGGTCGCCACTCGCGCTCGGACCACGCCGTCCTTCGGGACCGTCGTCGGGCTGCTGGCCATCCCGCTCGTGCTGATCTCGTTCAACACCGTGCTGACCACGCTCGTCGAGGCCGGCCACCTCGCCGACGACACCACATGGGTGCAGCTCCTCCAGCTGCTCGGCAACACGCCGGTCGCGCTCCTGATCACGCTGCTCGTGGCGATCGCGGTCCTCGGACGTCGCATCGGGTCGCTGGCCGAGACCAGCGGCGTGCTCGACCAGGCGCTGGCGCCGATCTGCTCGATCATCCTCATCACCGGCGCCGGCGGCATGTTCGGCGGCGTGCTGCGGGCAAGCGGCATCGGTGAGGCGCTCACCTCGTCGCTCTCGGACCTGGGCATCCCCTTGATCCTGCAGGCGTTCCTGATCGCGACCGCCCTCCGCGTCGCCCAGGGCTCGGCCACCGTGGCGCTGACCACGGCAGCCGGCCTGATCGCGACCCAGGCCGGTGACGCGGGGCTGGGCGACCTCAAGCTCGCGCTGCTGGTGATGGCGATCGCCGCCGGCGCCACGGTGCTCTCACACGTGAACGACTCGGGGTTCTGGCTGGTCAGCCGGTTCTTCGAGATGGACGAGCAGACCACGCTCAAGACCTGGACGGTCATGGAGACCACGCTGGGCACCACGGCGTTCGCGATCGCCTCGGTGCTGTGGGTCGTCACGTGACCCCTGACCCCACGTGGCCCCGGGGCCGAGGTCGCGTCAGACACGACCTACTCGGTCCCGGCCACCTCGGCGATCCCCGCGACGACCTCGACGCAGATCGTCGTCATCGCCGCCCTCGCCACGTCGGCCGCGCCGCCGGCAACGGCCTCGGCGACCATCAGGTGAAGCCGGCGCGCCTCGGGCTTGGGCTCGGGCGGCATCAGGTGGTGGTCGGTGCGGCCGCGCAGGACCTCCTCGACGACGTCGCCGAGCGCCGCGAACATCGCGTTGCCCGAAGCCTCGAGCAGCAGCCGGTGGAACGCCACGTCGTGCTCCAGGAAAGCCCTCAGGTCGCCCGCCGCGCCGGTGACCTCGAGCTCGCCGGCCAGGCGCACGATCTCCCGTCGTTGCACCTGGTCGGCGTGGGCGGCCGCCAGCGCCGCGGACATCGGCTCGACCGCCGCGCGCAGCTGCGAGAGCTCGTGCAGATGTGTGGCGCGCCCGGAGCCGGCCAGCCGCCAGCGGATGACGGCCGGGTCGAAGGCGTCCCACTCGTGTCGGGGCAGCACCCTGATGCCGGTACGTCGCCGGCTCTCCACCAGCCGCATCGAGGCGAGCACCTGGACCACCTCGCGTGCGACGGTCCGCGAGACGCCGTACTCCTCCCCCATCCACTCCAGGGTGATCGTCGTGCCGACCGGGAGCGACCCGCTCACGATGCGCGGCCCGAGGTCGGCGAGCACGCCGCTGTAGAGGGTCGACATGACACGCAGCCTAGCGAGGCGCGCCCGCGATCCACGGCGGTCGCGGCATGACCGCCTCCACGCCCTTGCACGTCGTGGTGATGGGTGTGTCCGGCACCGGCAAGTCCACGGTCGCGAGGCGTCTGGCCGCCCGTCTCGGCCTCGACTTCCTCGAGGGCGACAGCTTCCACCCGGCCGAGAACGTCGCCAAGATGTCGGCCGGGATCCCGCTCACCGACGAGGACCGGCTTCCCTGGCTCGAGACACTCGCCGCGCTCGTCGCGCAGAGGCACGCGCAGGGCGTCTCGACGGTGCTCACCTGCTCGGCGCTCCGGCGCGGCTACCGGGACATCCTGCGTAGCGCCGTGCCCGGCGGGGACCTGTTGTTCGTGCATCTGCAGGCCGACTACGACGTCCTCGAGGGGCGCATGGCGGCCCGTGACCACTTCATGCCGTCGTCGCTGCTGCGTTCGCAGCTCGACACCCTCGAGCCGCTCGAGGCCGACGAGACCGGAGTATGCGTCGACGTCGCGCAGCCGGTCGTCGCGGTCGTGGACGAAGCTGTGGCGTGGATCCGGGGCCGCTCGTCGGGCGCCGACACCGGGTCACGGTAATTCCGGTGCGCGGGGACCCGCCGCGTGGCATGCTCACCCGCCGTGACCCTGTTGCAGACACTCGAGACGTACTACGACTCCGCGCCACGCCCGAGCGCCACGGCTGAGGAGGTCGGGCCGTTCACCCTCTTCCTGCGGACCGACCCGACCGGCTGGCCCTACTACGCCCGCCCCCGCCTCGGGGTCGAGCACGACTTCACGGTCGCAGACGTGAGCTCGCTCCGTGCCCGCCAGCGCGAGCTCGACGTCCCGGAGAACATCGAGTGGGTGCACGAGACGACACCGTCGCTGCTCGCCGCCGCGCGAGAGACCGGCCTCACCGTGCACGAGTGCCCGCTGCTGGTGCTGCCCGAGGGAGGCGTCTCGTCCTCGCCACCCCTGCCGGCCGGAACCCGTGTCGTCATGCTGTCCTCGGACTCGCGGGAGCTCGGAGCAGCGACCGGCGCGGTCCACGCCGGCTTCGAAGGCACGGACGAGCTGACCGACCGTGACCCGAGCCGACAGGCGCATCTGCTGCGGGAGGGCCTGACGTCGCTGGCCGGCGCCTTCGACGCACACGGGGCTGTCGGTGGCGGCACGCACTCGCCACGCGGCGCGACCACGGAGCTCACCGGCATCGCCGTGCTGCCCCGCGCTCGCAAGCAGGGCGTCGGCGCCGCGATCACGCACGCCCTGGTGACCGACGCCCGGGACCGCGGGGTCGAGACCGTGTTCCTCTCCGCCCAGGACGACACCGTGGCCCGGGTCTACGAACGGGTCGGCTTCGTCCGGGTCGGCACCGCCTGCATCGCGGAGGTGCCCGATGCGTGACCTGACCGAGGAGCGACCGCCCGTGAGCGACATCCAGATCCGGGAGACCGGTCCGGACGACTGGCGGGCCTGGCGCACCATCCGCCTTCGCTCGCTGCTCGAGGACCCGGACGCGTTCGGCTCTGCGCACGACCGGGAGGCGGCCTTCGACGAGGAGACGTGGCGGTCCCGCGCCGACGGGACAGGTGGCCCGGCTGTCCTCGCGTACATCGGCGCCGAGCCCGTCGGAATGGGCGCCGGCTGGCTCTACGAGCCCGGCAGGCTCATGGTCGTCGCCATGTGGACCGAGCCGTCGTGGCGCGGCCGCGGCGTGGGCCGCAGGGTTCTCGACCACGTCGTCGCGTGGGCCCGGCGGCGCGACCTACGACCCGACCTGTGGGTCGCCGACGCCAACCCCGAGGCGCGGAGGCTCTACGAGCGCTACGGCTTCCGCGCCAACGGCGAGACGGCCTCGCTCCGCGAGGGAACCGACCTCACCATGACGCGCCTCGTCCTTCCGGGCGGTCACGCGCCGCGGTAGGTGCCGAAGCTCCACAGGTTGCCCTCCGGGTCGAGCACTACGAAGTCCCTGCCGCCGTAGTCCTCGTCCCGCGACGCCCAGAAGTGCTCGTTCGTGACGATCGGACGCCAAGGCGGCACCGAGAACATGCCGATCGTCACAAGCGACGAGGAGACTCCCGGTCAGGCGCGGTTGACGGCCGAGATCACTGCCTTCAGCGAGGCGGTCACGATGTTCGCGTCGAGACCCACGCCCCACAGGATCTGGTCGCCGACGCCGCACTCGACGTAGGCCGCCGCGATCGCGTCACCGCCGGAGGACAGCGCGTGCTCGTGGTAGTCGAGGACCCGCACGTCGAACCGGTCGTCGTCCAGGTCGTTGATGGCGTTGACGAACGCCGCGATCGGCCCGTTGCCGGTGCCCTCGAGCGTGCGCAGCGCGCCGTCGACGTACACGTTGACCGTGAGTGCGTCCCTCTCCCCCGCCGCCGACGAGGTGTGCACGGAGTTCAGCTTGAGCGGGGTCTCGCGGTCGAGGTACTCGGCGTGGAAGTCCGTCCAGATCGCCTCGGCCGACATCTCGCCGCCCTCGCCGTCGGTGTGCTCCTGGATCACCCGGCTGAACTCGATCTGGAGCCGGCGCGGCAGCTCGAGCTTGTGCTCCGACTTCATGATGTAGGCGACGCCGCCCTTGCCGGACTGGCTGTTGACCCGGATCACCGCCTCGTACGAGCGGCCCACGTCCTTGGGGTCGATCGGGAGGTACGGCACCTGCCACACGTGCTCGTCGACGTTCGTGCCCGCCGCCGTCGCGTCTCTCTCCAGGGCCTCGAGCCCCTTCTTGATGGCGTCCTGGTGGGACCCCGAGAACGCGGTGTACACCAGGTCGCCGCCGTAGGGGTGGCGCTCGTGGACCGGCAGCTGGTTGCAGTACTCCACCGTGCGCCGGATCTCGTCGACGTCGGAGAAGTCGATCTCGGGGTCCACGCCCTGGGTGAACAGGTTCAGCCCCAGCGTCACCAGGCACACGTTCCCGGTGCGCTCGCCGTTGCCGAACAGGCAGCCCTCGATCCGGTCGGCCCCAGCCTGGTAGCCGAGCTCGGCGGCCGCGACCGCCGTACCCCGGTCGTTGTGCGGGTGCAGGGAGAGGACCACGTTCTCGCGGTGGTTCAGGTGTCTGCTCATCCACTCGATCGAGTCCGCGTAGACGTTCGGCGTGGCCATCTCCACGGTCGCCGGCAGGTTGATGATCACCGGCTTCTCCGGGGACGGCTCGAACACCTCGAGCACCTCGTTGCACACCCGCGCCGCGAACTCGAGCTCGGTGCCGGTGTAGGACTCCGGGGAGTACTCGTAGAAGACCTTCGTCTCCGGGATCGACTCCTCGAACTTCCGGCACAGCCGCGCACCCGAGACCGCGATGTCCGCGATGCCGTCCATGTCCAGGCCGAACACCACACGTCGCTGCAGCGTGGAGGTCGAGTTGTACAGGTGGACGATCGCCTGCTTGGCGCCGCGGATCGCGTCGTAGGTGCGCTCGATGAGGTGCTCGCGGGCCTGGGTCAGGACCTGGATCACCACGTCGTCGGGGATCAGGTCCTCCTCGATGAGCATCCGGACGAAGTCGAAGTCGGTCTGGCTCGCGCTCGGGAAGCCGACCTCGATCTCCTTGTAGCCCATGCCCACCAGGAGCTGGAACATCCGCTTCTTGCGCGCGGGGGTCATCGGGTCGATCAGCGCCTGGTTGCCGTCACGCAGGTCCACCGCGCACCAGCGGGGAGCCTTGGTGATGGTCTTGTCCGGCCAGGTCCGGTCGGGTACACCGACGGCGGGGAACGGCTTGTAGCGCTGGAAAGGCATGCCGCTCGGTTGCTGGGGGTTGGTCTCGAAGTTCATGTGCTGCTCGCTCTGCTTGTCTGGAGGTGCGTCGGATGTAGTCCGGAAGGCAACGACGAGACTCCGCAGCGAGGGGGTCCGGCTATCGAACCTCGCTGCGGCAGCGAAGGAGGAGGCTGCGCAACATGATGCGGCCAGCCTAACGGGTCAACCATGAGCGCGCCTCCCCGCAGACGAGAAATGGGATGGACACCTTTGCTTGGATGGTGGGGTGCACATCGAACGCATCGATCCCATGGACCTCGACCTCGACACCGCCGACGAGGTCGCAGAGCTCACGAACCTCTCGAACGGGGCGGACGGCGTGGCGCTGCCGACCCTCACCGGCCCTTCGGTGCTCAAGGGCCTCCAGCGGCAGAGCGACTGCCGTCCTGTCGACGGGTTCTGGCTCGCCCGTGACGACAAGGGACGGCCACTCGGCCGCGCCACCGTGGTCCTCCCGTGGCGGGACAACACCGACGTGGCCGCGTTGCGCGGCGCGGTCCGTCCCGACGCCCGCGGCAAGGGCGTGGGGCGGGGGCTGTTCGAGCAGGCCATGTCGCTGGTCGAGGAGGCCGCACGGTCCAAGGTGTACTCCGGAGCGTTCGAGGGCTCGCCCGGGCTCGATGTCCTCCCTACCCTCGGGTTCACCTCGCTCGGCGCTTCCGACGCCGTCCGCCGGCTCGATCTGCACGGCGCGGCGTACGGCCGTTGGAACCGGTTGTACGACGAGGCCGCGGAGCGTGCCGTCGAGTACGAGCTGGTCCGTCTCGTCGGCCCCACCCCTCCGGACATGCTCGACGACCTGGTGACCCTGCACGCCGCGATCAACGACGCACCGTTGGACGACCCGGACCTGGAGGAGGACACGTGGACCGTGGACCGGGTCTCGTCCTACGACGAGGCGATGGCCGGCCGCAGCCAGACGGTGTACCGGGTCCTTGCCCGGCACAGGAGCAGCGGCGCCTGGGCGGGGATGAGCATGCTCTGTGTGGACGAGTTCTCACCGTCCATCGCCTTCCAGGAGGACACGTCCGTCGTCCGCGCTCACCGCGGTCACCGGTTGGGGGTGCTGATGAAGACCGACATGCTGAGGTGGCTGTCGACAGAGCGCCCGGAGGTGAGTGCGACGGACACGTGGAACGCCACGACCAACCACCACATGATCGCCGTGAACGAAGCGCTCGGGGCGACGGTGGTGGCACGGCACGCGAACTTCCGGCTGGATCGGAGGTGACCTCGGATGCCCACGCTGCTCGTCGTGCACCACTCCCCCACGCGGACCGTCAAGTCGCTGACCGAGGCTGTGCTGGCAGGCACCCACGACGAGGCGATCGAGGGGGTGGACGTCGTCGTACGCCCCGCTCTGGAGGCGACCGCCGAGGACGTGCTCGCCGCCGACGGCTACCTGCTCGGCACCCCCGCGAACTTCGGCTACATGTCCGGCGCCCTGAAGCACTTCTTCGACACGACGTTCCTGCAGATCGGTGGGTCCCTGTCGAGCTCGGGAGCGGCGGACGAGTCATCCGGCGTCACGACCGGCCGCCCCTTCGGGCTGTACGTCCACGGGCGCTACGACACCACGGGCGCCGTGCGCTCGGTGCTGTCGATCGTGAGTGCCGTGAAGTGGCGGCAGGCAGCCGGGATCCTCGAGGTCATGGGTGACGTCGACGACTCGCACCTCGCGGAGGCCTACGACCTCGGCGGCACGCTGGCCGCCCTGCTGACCGCCGGCGACTGAGACCTGCGCGGCTGGAACTCGCCCAGCCCGGACGCTCTTGTCGAAGTCAGGTGCCGACCCGTTCGGCCAGGAAGTCTTCCCAGGTTCGGTGGCCGACAGCGTGTTGGGGCGCGAGGTTGGCGCCGGCCCGGAGGGCGCGGGCGGCTCTGCCGGGGAGCCTGACCGGCATGAGCAGGCGGTGCCGGTGGCTGGCCCTGAGGTAGCCGCGGACAAGCTCGTTCATCTCGTACAAGCGTGGACCCGCGATCTCGGGCAGGAGCCCTGACGGCTTGCCGAGGGCGAGCTCGACGAGCCGGGTCGCCACCTCGCCGGCGTCGATGGGCTGGAACCGCACGCCGGACGGGACCGGTACCACCGGCAGCCTCGCCATGCCCTGGACCGTCTTCAGGGTCAGGTCGTGGAACTGGGTGGCACGCAGCGTGGTCCACGGCAGCCCGGAGTCGGCCACGATCTGCTCTGCCGCCCGCTTGGAGGCGAAGTAGCCGAACATCGCGCGGTCGACGCCGCTGACGACCGGGATCCGGTCGGCGCCGACGACCGAGATGTACACCAGGTGCGGTGCACCGACCCGTGACGCCGCCCGTACCAGGTTCCGGGCCTTGTCCTCGTCGCCCTTGGCGCTGCCCGCGCAGTGCACGATGGTCTCGATCCCGTCCACTGCGGCTTCGACCCCCTTTCCGGTGGCCAGATCGCCGGTCATGAACTCGATGCCGTCTGCGGGCTCGTGGCTACGTCGGCTGAGCACCCGCACGTCGTAGCCGGCCTCCCGCAGGAGCGGTACGACGAGCCGGCCGAGCGTGCCCGTGCCGCCGGTGAGCAGGATGGGTGACGTCATGGCTCCTCCACATTCGTTCGGTCCGGGAGGGGCTCCCCCGGTCACATCTGCAGGTTTCGTGGGTCTACTTCTGTGACACTTCGCGACGAGGGGATGTGACACGGTGGCCGAGCGGGAATGGCTCGAAGAGCATTTCGAGGAACATCGGACTCGTCTGCGAGCGGTGGCCTACCGGATGCTCGGCTCGATCAGTGAGGCTGATGACGCCGTTCAGGACGCCTGGCTGCGCGTGAGTCGAGCCGACACCGGCAGCGTGAAGAACCCCGATGGATGGCTGACAACGGTGGTGGCGCGCGTGTGCCTGAACATGCTGCGCTCGCGCGAGCAGCGACGCGAGGCTCCTCTCGACGTGCACGTGCCCGATCCGATCATCAGCCACGAGAGCGGGGTCGACCCCGAGCACCAGGCACTGTTGGCCGACTCGGTCGGGCTGGCGCTTCTGGTGGTGCTCGAGACGCTGACGCCGGCCGAGCGGCTCGCGTTCGTGCTGCATGACATGTTCGCCGTGCCGTTCGACGAGATCGCCCCGCTGATCGAGCGCTCCCCGGTCGCGACGAGGCAGCTGGCGAGCCGCGCCCGCCGCCGGGTGCAGGGGCAGGCTCCGGCTCCTGACCCCGATCTCACCCGTCAACGTGACGTCGTCGACGCGTTCTTCGCCGCCTCTCGCGACGGCGACTTCGACGCGCTCGTCGCCGTGCTGGACCCCGACGTCGTGCTGCGGTCCGACGGTGGCCTGGCGCGACCCCGCCTGACGCTCCTCATCCACGGCGCACGAGACGTGGCCGGGCAAGCGCTCACCTCCAGACGGCTCTCCCCGTTCGTACGGCCGGCGCTGATCAACGGAGCCGCCGGAGTCGTCGTCGCTGCACACGGCCGGCCGATGTTCGTCATGGCCTTCACCGTCGCGCAGGGGAAGATCGTCGCCATCGACGTACTCGCCGACCCTGTCCGCCTCCACAAGCTCGACCTGCCGACCTGGGCCGACTGACGAGCCAACGCACCGCGCGGCTCGCAACACCTGCGCCAGCTCCGGCCCGACGAGGAGCCTCCCGGTCAGACCCCGGTCTAGCCTGACCGATATGACCGACTCCGAAGAGCCGCGGGCCGCGATCGACATGACCCTCCCTTCCTCGCTGACGAGCGGGTGATGCTCGACTCCTGGCTGGACTTCCACCGGGCAACTCTCCTGACCAAGTGCGAGGGGCTCACGGACGAACAGCTCAAGACGCGTTCGGTCCCACCGTCGTCGATGAGCCTGCTGGGTCTCGTGCGCCACATGACGGAGGTGGAGCGGAACTGGTTCCGCCGTGTCCTCGGCGCCGAGGATGCGAAACCGCTGTACTACTCCGACGAGAACGAGGACGGGGACTTCGACGACGTGGAGGCGGCCGACGTGGCCGGCGACATGGCTCGGTTCCACCAGGAACTCGATCGCTGTCGCCGCCTCGCGGCCGAGCACCCGGACCTACACACGATCGGGAAAGGAGTGCGAGGTGGACGGCAGATCTCAGTCTCTCTTCGCTGGATCTACGTGCACATGATCGAGGAGTACGCCCGCCACAACGGCCACGCCGACTTCCTCCGAGAGCGCATCGACGGGGCCACCGGCGTCTGACTCCCAGCCTCCCCGCGCACGATCTGGAACGCGGCGGGCACCCAGGGTTGGCGTACGAGCCCGGGGGTACCATTTCGGCACTGTTGACCCCTAGTCCAGAGGATCTCGTGTCCGCTCGCATCGCAGCACCCGCCGCGGCGCTCCTGCTCGGTTCCCTCACCGCCTGCACGGCAGCGCTCGGCGACGGTGAGGGAGACATCGACAGCACCGAGATGCCCGAGCTGGGCGCCTGCCGGGTCCTGACACCGGAGGACCTCGCCCAGCCAAGCAACGCCTCCGAGGTGGTCTCGTGTCGAGAGAACCACAATGCCCAGACCTTCTCGGTGAACACCTTCCCCGACGAGCTCGCGAGCATCAAGGACCCGGACGACCCCAGGCTCGGAGCTCATGTCTACGACACCTGCACCGATCGGTTCCAGGCCTTTCTCGGTGCGAGCGACGAGAGCACCGTCATGCGCTCGACCCTCACCTGGGCGTGGTTCCGCCCGTCGGACAAGGCGTGGGACGAGCATGCCCGCTGGTACCGCTGTGACGTCGTCGGTGGGGGTGAGCAGTCGGAGACGCTCCAGAATCTCCCCAAGACCGCGCAGCTTCTGCTCGCCGGCGGGGTGAAGGACGAGTGGGTGGCCTGTGTGAACGACGAGACCGTCGCCGGGGCCAAGATCCCCTGCTCCGAGCCGCACACCTGGCGCGCGGTCACCACCATCAAGCTCGGCGAACCTGAGGACCCCTACCCCGGCGACGAGACGGTCGAGGTCCGCACTCGCGACTTCTGCTCCGACTCCGTGGGCGCGTGGATGGGCTACCCCGTCGACTACGACTTCGGCTACACCTACTTCCACGAGGCCGAGTGGAAGGCTGGGAACCGACGCTCGATCTGCTGGGCGAAGACGGAGAAGTAGGCGGATCCACCTGTGCGCATCCCGCCAGCGGTCGTCCTTTCCGCGGTCACGGCATCCCTGCTCGCCGCGTGCACCCAGCCGACCGACGACGCCGCGTCCCCGGCCAGCGCTGCGACCGCCACCGCGAGCAACGGCCCGGACGTCTCGGCCCATGCCTCCGGCGACTCCGGGACGAAGAGCACGCAGACCGGCCCGAAGGACGGTCCCACCAGCGCGGCAGAGGCCGCGGAGCCGCCGCCTGCGCCGCCGGGCAAGGGCTGCTACCGCGTGAGCCTCGGCGACCTGACCGAGCCCACCAACGACAGCAAGCCGGTGCCGTGCAAGCGCAGGCACAACGCGCAGACCATCTACGTCGGGAAGCTCGACACCGTCGTCGACGGGCATCTCGTCGCGGTCGACTCGAAGACGGTCCAGCGGCAGGTCTCCGCCGCATGCCCCCGCAGGCTCGCCGCGTTCGTCGGTGGCGACCGTGCCAGGCGGATGCTCAGCAAGTTCGAGGTGGTCTGGTTCGCCCCCACGCTCGAGCAGGCCGACCTGGGCGCGAACTGGTTCCGCTGCGACCTGGTCGCGTTCGCCACCTCGGACCGGCTGTCGAGGCTTCCCGCTACCCGCCGTCTGCGAGGAGCGCTCGACACCTCCACCGGCCTCGGCACCTACGGGATCTGCGGTACCTCCGCACCCGGCAGCAAAGGCTTCGAGCGCGTGATCTGCGCCAAGGCACACTCCTGGCGGGCGGTCTCGACGGTTCCCATCAGCGGCGGGGCGAGGTTCCCGGGACCCAACGTGGTGCGTGAGTCAGGCGACGAGACGTGCCGGGACCTGGTCCAGGACCTGGCCGGGACGGTCACGCGGTTCCAGTACGGCTGGGAGTGGCCCAGCCGGGAACAGTGGGACCGTGGCCAGCACTACGGCTTCTGCTGGGCGCCTGACTGAGCCGGCCTAGAAGCCGAGCCGCCGGAGCTGCTTGGGGTCGCGCTGCCAGTCCTTGGCGATCTTCACGTGGAGGTCGAGGTAGACCGGGGTCCCCAGCATCGCCTCGATCTGCTTGCGGGCTGCGGTACCGACCTCGCGGAGGCGGCTGCCCTTGTGCCCGATCACGATCCCTTTCTGCGAGGACCGCTCGACGAACACGTTGGCGTGGATGTCGAGCAGCGGCTTGTCCTCCGGGCGCCCCTCGCGCAACCCCATCTCCTCGACCACGACGGCGATCGAGTGCGGCAGCTCGTCCCGGACCCCTTCGAGCGCGGCTTCACGGATCAGCTCGGCGACGATCGCCTCCTCCGGCGAGTCGGTCAGCTCGCCGTCCGGGTAGAGCGGTGGCCCCTCGGGCAGGTGCCTCACCAGCAGGTCGGCGAGCAGCCCCACCTGGTCTCCCGACTTCGCCGACACCGGGACGATCTCGGCCCAGTCCGTCCCGGTCTGCTCCCCCAGCCGCGCGATCGCGAGCAGGTGTTCCCCGAGCTGCTCGGGCGAGGCCAGGTCGCTCTTCGTCGCGATGGCGAACTTCGTGGTCCGCCGTACCTTCGCCAGCTCGTTGACGATGAACCGGTCACCCGGCCCGATCTTCTCGTTCGCCGGAAAGCAGACAGCGACGACGTCCACCTCGGCCCAGGTGGTCGTCACCAGGTCGTTGAGCCGCTCCCCGAGCAAGGTCCGCGGCCGGTGCAGGCCGGGGGTGTCCACGAGGATGAGCTGGGCGTCAGGCCGGTGCACGATGCCGCGTACGACGGTCCTGGTGGTCTGTGGACGGGAGGAGGTGATGGCCACCTTCGTCCCGACGAGGGCATTGGTCAGCGTGGACTTGCCCGCGTTGGGTCGCCCCACGAACGACGCGAAACCACTACGGAAGGCGGAGGAGTTCTCAGACACGAGGCCTGATTGTTCCACCCGCCTGGTCGCGGCCGATCAGGCGGCGGACTACTCGGCTTCCTCGGCGTCGGCATCCCCCTCGTCAGTGTCGTGCTCCTCCGGCTCGTCCGACTCGACCGGCTCCTCCTCCCCGCGATCTTCCTCCTCGGTCGCGTCGCGGTCGGTCTCGCCCTCGGCCCCGCTCTCGCGGGTCGCCGTGCCCGCCCCTTGCTCGCCCGACGACTCGGCCTCTTCGCTGTCGGAGTCGTCTCCGGGTTCGCGGTCGCGGTCGGTCTCGGACTCCTCCTGTTCGACCTGACTGCTCTTCGAGCCGGAAGCCGCCTCCTCCTCGCGGTCCGGCGCGGACCCGTCAGCCCCCACCTCTGCATGCTGGGGCTGTCCAGCGTCACCGACCCCGTCGACCCCGCGTTCCTCCTGCTTCCCCGAGTCACCTTGGTTCGACGGGACCGCGGCAGGTTCATGCACCCCGCGTCCGGTCGGCCCCGCGTCCGGACGAGGCACGTCGAACGGGAGGAACCGGTCCGCGAGTTCGGACACGAACTCCTGGACACCGGGCGGCAGCTGGTTCGCCGCTGCACCGGCCCCGGTCGCGGTGACGATGCCGGCCGCAACCGCCGCGGCGATGACGGCCCTACGGCGCCGCACCGGCGTAGGTGCCGACGGCAGGGCCGCCCCCTCCAGGAGAGCAGCAAGCTCGGCACTCGGCGGTGGGGCCGACACGTCGGCCAGTGCGACCAGGGAGCCGAGGGCCCGGGCCAGGTCCTCGGATCCCGCCGGGTCGAAGCCCGACTCCTCCAGCATCACTGCGACTTGGCTTCCGGGCTCGCTCACGCGCCTACCTCCCCTCGCTCGAGCATCGACCTCAGGGCGGTCAGGCCTCTACGCTGCAGCTGCTTGACCGCCCCCGTCGACTTGCCCAGCGCGCGGGCCGTCTGCTCCAGCGTCAAGTCACCGAGCACCCGCATCATGATCACCGCTCTCTGTTCCTCCCCCAGCTCGTCCAGCATCCGCATCGCGTCTTCCGTGGCCACCCGCTCCAGCGCCGTGCTCTCCGCCGAGTCAGCGCGCCGATCGTCGATCTCCACGTCGTACGGCGTGTGCGCAGGTCGCCTGCTCCGCCGGCGCGCCTCATCGACCACGCGGGCGTGGGCCACGGTGAATACCAGGGTCCTCAGGCCCGCCGCGCCGCCGACGATGTCCGGCAGGCGCGGGATCACGCTGAGGAACACCTCACTCGTCAGGCTCTCCGGGTCCTCCGTCCCCTTGGCGCGCAGGTAGGCCAGCACTCTCGGTGCGAGGAGCTCGTAGACGAGTCCGAGCGCATGCGAATCCCCACCTCGAGCAGCGGTCACCACAGCGTCGCTCAGACCTGCAGATCCACCGCCGCCGTTCCGCGACAGGTGTGACGGTCCGGAACGGGGGTCCCCCACCCGCCGCGGCGTTGTCATCCAGCGAACCGGAACCTAGTCGTCGGAGTCGCCGTGCTCGTCCTCGTCGCCGTACTCGTCGTCGTCGGCGTCGGCGTGGTCGTCCTCGTCGGCGTGGTCGTCCTCGTCGGCGTGGTCGTCCTCGTCGGCGTGGTCGTCCTCGTCCGCGTGGTCGTCCTCGTCCGCGTGGTCGTCCTCGTCCGCGTGGTCGTCCTCGTCCGCGTGCCGTCCGCGTGCTGAGCATCGTCAGCGTGGTCACCGTCGTCATCGACGTCCTCGACCTCGGGCTCCTCCAGGCCTTCGCCCTGGTCGTCCGAGTCCTCGCCCTGGTCGTCCGAGTCCTCGCCCTCGTCGTCGGCGTGCTCCTCGGCCTCGGCGTCCTCGACCTCGGGCTCCTCGACGTCCTCGACGTCCTCGACCTCGTCGGCCTCGTCGGCCTCGTCATGAACGGTCACGGGGCTCGTCTGCTCCGGCGGCGTGGTGCCTTCGTTCGGGTCGGCCACGGCGGCACTGATGCCGGCGATCGCGCCGGCGGTGACGAGCACGCTGGAGACGGCTGCGAGCTTGAACGACTTGGCACCGCGAACCCTCGCGAAGAACGTGCTGGACGGGCTGGTCATGGTCTCTCCCCCTAATACGTGACGGATGTCCTTTCAGTCCGGTAATCGACCCCGATGGCGAAAAGTTACGAAAAAGCGCTCTTTCTTCAGAACTTCGAGGCGGGAGCTCCTTCAGAGTGGGCTCCCGCTCACCTTCTGGGCGCATTGGCCCATGCCACGGCTGGCCGGGAGCGGGAACGGGAGCGCCGCCCATGTCTGGTGCAACCCAACCCCGTGGCTGGGTTGGGCCGGGGCCGAGGAATGTGTTCGGTCAGCTCAGCCAGGTCGGACGCAGCGGGAAGCTGGCCTCACCGCGGGCGTCGGGGCGCACGGCGAGCACCTGGTGCAGCTGGATCTGGTTGCGCTCGAACCCGAGCCGTGAGCCGGCCATGTACAGCCCCCACACCCGCGCCGTCCCCACACCGACCTCGTCCACGCAGGCATCCCAGTTCGCCTCGAGGTTGCGGCACCACCCTTTGAGCGTCAGCGCGTAGTGCTCGCGGAGGTTCTCCTCGTGCCGCACCTCGAGGCCGGCGTCCTGGATCTCGGTGATGATCCGCCCCGACCCGATCAGCTCGCCGTCGGGGAAGACGTACCGGTCGATGAACGCGCCGGTCTCGGGCTTCACGTTGTTCGCCGGCCGCGTGATGCAGTGGTTCAGGAGACGACCGCCCGGCCGGAGCCTGCTCCTCAGGAACTGGAAGTACGTCGGGTAGTTCCGCACGCCGATGTGCTCGGTGAGGCCGATGGAGCTCACCGCGTCGAAACCCGCCTCCGCTACGTCGCGGTAGTCCCCGAACCTGACCTCGGCCCGGTCCGCCAGCCCGTCACGCGCGATCGCCTCCTTCGCCCAGTCGGCCTGGTTCATCGACAACGTGACACCGAGCGCGGTCACGCCGTACTCCCGGGCCGCATGTCGCACCATGCCTCCCCAGCCGCTGCCGACGTCGAGCAGTCGCTGGCCTCGCTGGAGGCCGAGCTTGCGGCAGACGAGGTCGTACTTCTCCGCCTGCGCCTGCTCGAGGGTGGCGTCCTCGCGCGGGAAGACCGCGCACGTGTAGGTCATCGAGGGACCGAGCACGAGCTCGTAGAACCGGTTGGACACGTCGTAGTGATGGTGGATCGCAGCCGCGTCGCGTTCCCGGGAGTGACGCAGTCCCTCGGCCAGCCGGCGCCACCGCGGCAGGTGCTCCTGCGGAGGCGGCGGCGGCGGCTTGAGGTGGCCGAACCCCAGGCCGCGGACGATCCGCCACCCCTCGGCGGGCGTGGGCAGCTTGAACTGGAGGTGGTCCATCAGCAGCTCGACCACGTCGTAGGGGTCGCCTGGGTGGACGCCCTCGAGCTCGACGTCACCGGAGACGTAGGCGCGTGCCAGCCCGAGGTCCCCAGGAGCGGTCAGAAGGTAGGACAGGCCCCGTTCGTTGCGCAGGTGGAGGGCGATCCTGGCGTCCGCAGGTCCCGCGGTGCTCCCGTCGTACGCCGTGAAGCGGAAGGGCACACCACCGGGGAGCAGCCTGGTGACCGCCTCCCCCACTGTCAGCTCCGGGGCGACTGCTCCCGGTGTCACCTTCGTCGTCATCGACGTCTCACCGCCTTCTCGTAGAGCCCGGTCAGCCGGTCCTGTGGGTCGTACTGCTGCTTCACACGCGCAAGGTTCGGCCCGTTGTAGAGCCGGTCGAACGTCGCACGGTCGTAGTAGGCGTCGGAGTACAGAGACTTGTGACCACCGAGCTCGGTGACCCGGCGCTCCACGGCCCGGTTCACGTCTCCGTCCCTCGCTCCGTCGGCGATGGGCACCGTGCCCCAGAAGCCGACGTTGACGTACGTCGCGCCCGCTGCAAGGGGGTACGACGGCCAGTCCCGCCCACTTCCCGGACCGGACGGCTCGCGCAGCCGCAGCGGGCAGAGCCACACGGGACGCATCGCGACCGCTCCGTCGAACCAGTGCAGGAAGTCGGCGAGCTTCCCGACCGGCACCTCGACGTCCTGGATGACCCGTTCCCGCGCCGGTCTGCCGCGCAGCGCGTCGAGCCGCCCCACGACGTGGTAGCGGTTCTCCAGGGCGACGAGCCGGTGGTAGACGTCGCTGCGTCGGTAACGCCTCGGCCAGAGCCGGCGCACCACGGGGTGCTGGACCCCGAAGGCGCGCGAGCACCAGAACCAGTCGGTGTCCCACCGCCACAGGTAGTCATGCATCGTCAGGGTGTCGGTCTCCCGCTGCTGCAGGGAGCGGTAGAAGACCTGCTCGCCGGTGTAGTCGCTCGTCCTGAGCCCCGTCGAAGCGCTCGTGGGCAGCGCCTCGTCGATCCACGTCGCCAGGGTCAGGTAGGACTCGTCAGGCGCGAACATGACACCGTCGACGGCGTCTACCCGGCCCCCTTCCCACATCCGGTCAGCCACGACCGCGTCGACCGCCTTCTCCAGCGACTCGAGGTCGTCGAAGCGGACATGCCTGAGCCCGACGTACCCCGGGACCCGTTCCAGCTCGATCCTGATCCGGGTCGCGTACCCGAGGCTGCCGTAGGAGTTGGGGAAAGCCTCGAACAGGTCCCTGTGGGGGCCCTCCGGCGCTGCGGTCACCAGGTCACCGCTGCCGGTCAGGATGTCCATCTCGAGAACCGACTCGTGCGGCATGCCGTTGCGGAACGAGGTCGACTCGATACCCAGGCCGGTGACCGCGCCGCCGAGCGTGATCGTGCGCAGCTGCGGGACGACCAGCGGGATCATCCCCTCAGCCAGGGTCGCCTCGACCAGGGTCTCGTAGGTGCACATCCCCTGCACGTCGGCGGTCCGCTGTCGAGGGTCGACCTCGATCACCGCGTCGAGGCCGGACACGTCCAACCCGGGCGCCGCAACCCTGGCCCGTGGGCGGAACAGGTTGGAGGTGGGCTTGGCGAGACGCACCGGCGCACCGGCTGGTATCTCGGCGTACGACCTCTCGAGTCGTGCAACCGCCGCCGCGTGTGCTTCCCAGCCCACCACATCGACCACCCAGCCAACTTAGCGAGCGAAGCTGGCCCGCGTAACGGGTCTGGCGAACAACAGGATCGGAATGGGTGGATTTGTCGCCGGCCCCCGGGCGCCACCGTATGGGGCGGATGCGACACCGCCGTCGAAATCGTGCCCGGCCCGATCGTGACCTAGGTGGTCAACGACGCGACGACCGACCCGTCGGGGGCCGCGACGAGGAACGTGACGCCTTCGCCGGCGAGGTCGCGCACCGCGGCCAGGTCCGCGTCGGCGGGGTCCGGCGACTCGCCGAGCACCGCGGCGGCCTCGAGGCCAGGCGCGCCGCTCGCGGCAGCCATCGCGACCGCGAGCTGTACCGCCGAGAGCCGCAGAGAGGGAAGCGCGACAGAGGCAGCCGCGTAGGTGCGTCCGTCGGTGTCACGGACGCAGGCACCCTCGGCCGCACCGGTGCGGGCACGGGTGGAACGGGCGAGGGTGACGATCTTGACGTCTTCGGGGTCGGTGAGCTCAACCGGCATGGGAGTCAGGGTAAGCCTCGTCGTGGTCGTGCTCAGCGGCCGGTTCCAGCCTGGTGATCAGCACGGTGCCGATCCGGTTGCGCCTCCCGGAAGGCGCCTCGGCCTCGAAACGAATCCCGTGCGCCTCGATCGCCGACCCGGGAATCGGGACCCGGCCGAGGTGCTTGGCCATCAGGCCGCCCACGGTGTCGACGTCGTCGTCCTCGATGGCGATGCCGCAGATCTCCTCGAGGTCGTCGACGGGGTAGCGCGAGCTGACCCGCGTGGTGCCGTTGGCGAGGTGCTCGACGTCGACCCGGGCCTCGTCGTACTCGTCGGTGATCTCCCCGACGATCTCCTCCAGCACGTCCTCGATCGTGACCAGGCCGGCCGTGCCGCCGTACTCGTCGACGACCACCGCGACGTGCTTGCGCTTGGCCTGCATCTCCCGCAGCAGCTCGTCGACGGGTTTGGAGTCGGGCACGTAGAGCACCGGACGCATGACCGACTCGACGCGCTCGGTCTGCTCGGCCTCGTGGCGGTCGAACACCCGCCTGGTGAGGTCCTTGAGGTAGGCGAAACCGACGATGTCGTCGAGGTTCTCCCCGACGACGGGGATCCGGGAGAAGCCGCTCCGCAGCGCCAGCGACATGGCCTGGCGCAGCGTCTTGTTGCGCTCGATGAACACCACGTCCGTACGCGGCACCATGACCTCGCGGACAATGGTGTCGCCGAGCTCGAAGACCGAGTGGATCATCTCGCGCTCGCCGGACTCGATGACGCTGCTCGCCTCGGCCAGGTCGACCAGCTCACGCAGCTCGGCCTCGGACGCGAACGGCCCCTCGCTGAACCCTCGGCCCGGGGTGATCGCGTTCCCGACGAGGATGAGCAGCTGCGGCAGCGGTCCGAGCACCTTGGTGAAGGCCATGACGACGCCGGCCGACAGCAGGGCGACCCTCTCCGCGTGCTGGCGTCCGACGGTGCGCGGCGCGACGCCGACCACCACGAACGACACGATGAGCATGACGCCGATGGACGCCAGGATGGCCCACCAGCGTCCCGCCTGTGAGGCCTCCTGGCTGGTGATGGTGCCCGGCTCACCCTCGATCAGGTCGAGCAGCACCACCGTGACCAGCACGATCGCGGCGATCTCGCAGAGCAGTCTGAGGAACAGCGCCGTGTTGAGGTACCGGGGTGCGTCGTCGACGATCGTCAGCAGGCGCGTCGCGCCGGTCTTGCCTTCGCCGGCGAGCTCCTCGGCCCTGGCCTTGGAGAACGACGAGAGCGCGGCGTCGGCACTGCTGAACAGTCCGGCCACGACGACCAGAACGGCTGCTGTGACGAGCAGCCAGATATCGACACCGCTCATCCCCGCGGACTCCCGTCAGCGTCCTCGACGGGCGCGTCCCCGGGCAGGGTCGCACCCTCACGGGCGCCCTGCCACTCGGCGAGCAGCCGGGCCTGGAGGCCGAACATCTCCTTGTGCTCCTCGGGTTCGGCATGGTCGTAGCCGAGGAGGTGCAAGATGCCGTGCACCGTGAGCAGCTCGATCTCTTCCTTGGTCGTGTAACCGACCTGACCGCGCGCCCGGGCGTCCTCCGCCTGGCGCGTGGCGACCGCGGGACACACCACCAGGTCACCGAGCACGCCCTCCTCGGGCTCCTCGTTGACCAGCCCAGGGCGCAGCTCGTCCATCGGGAAGGCGAGTACGTCGGTCGGGCCGGACTTCTCCATCCACTGCTCGTTGAGCGAGGCGATGGTGTCCTCGTCGACGACCTTGATGCAGAGCTCGGCGAGGGGGTGGACCCGCATCCTGTCCATCACGAAGCGAGAGAGCCTGGAGAGCTCCTTGATGTCGACGTCGTCCCCGGACTCGTTGAGGACCTCGATGCTCATGCAGCTCCCTCGTGGGCGTGTGAGCGCATCGAGCCGCTCGGGGTGGTCATGCTCGGTGGCTCCTCTGTCTGCGACCGTCCGCAGCTGGTTCGCCCCCGTGGTGTGCGGGGGGTGCGTGGCCGTCGCGTCGGGCCTCGAACTCGTCGTACGCCGCGACGATGTGGCCGACGAGGCGGTGCCGGACGACGTCGTGCGAGGTGAGCCGGTTGAAGCCGACGTCCTCGATGCCCGTCAGGATCTCCTCGACCACACGCAGGCCGCTCTTCATGCCGCCGGGAAGGTCGACCTGGGTGACGTCACCGGTGACGACCATCCTCGACCCGAAACCGAGACGGGTGAGGAACATCTTCATCTGCTCGGGCGAGGTGTTCTGCGCCTCGTCGAGGATGATGAAGGCGTCGTTGAGCGTGCGTCCGCGCATGTAGGCGAGCGGGGCGACCTCGATGGTCCCGGCCGCGAGCAGCTTGGGGATCGTGTCGGGGTCGAGCATGTCGTGCAGCGCGTCGTACAACGGACGCAGGTAGGGGTCGATCTTCTCGCTGAGCGTGCCGGGCAGGAACCCGAGCCGCTCGCCCGCCTCGACGGCCGGGCGGGTGAGGATGATCCGGTTGACGTTCTTGGCCTGCAGCGCCTGCACCGCCTTGGCCATGGCGAGGTACGTCTTGCCGGTGCCCGCAGGCCCGATCCCGAACGTGACGGTGTGCTTGTCGATGGACTCGACGTACCGCTTCTGGTTCAAGGTCTTGGGCCGGATCGTCCTGCCGCGGTTGCTCAGGATGTTCAGGCTGAGCACGTCGGCGGGACGTTCCTTGGTCTCGGTGCGGAGCATCGCGATGGCCCGCTCGACGGTCTCCGTGGTGATCCCCTGGCCGGTGCGGATGATGGCGACCAGCTCGTCCATCAGCCGTTCGGCAAGCGCGACCTCCGCGGACTCACCGCGCAGCGTGATCTGGTTCCCCCGGACGTGGACGTCTGCCTTGAAGGACTTCTCGATCAGCGTGAGGTGCTCGTCCCCCGGGCCGAGCAGGGCCACCATGGGGATGCTCGCGGGCACCACGATCGTGTGTTGAGGAGTATCGATCTCAGTCATACACGGCCCAGCGGGCCGACCTCCACAGGTTGAGTCAACAGGACGGTACGGCTAGGCCAATGCTACGGGAGCGCGCCACATCCCGCTCCGGATAATTTTCGGACCGTTGCGGAGGTTCTCGGACCACTGTCGACCGGTGGATGGCGAATCCCCCGACCGCACGCCCGCGCGGGTCTACATTGGGGCTATGCGTGAGTACGACGAGCCGGACGACGAGCTCATCACGCCGGAGATGCTGCTCGGTCGCAACGGCATCCCCGCCGACGCGCGCCGTCTGGGTTTCGACCGGAACACCCAGGAGGGAGCGCTCATCGCCATGGCCGGTTCGCTCAACCCGGCCAAGATCTCGCACCGCGTGATCGCCTGGATCCTGCTCCTGGCCTTCGCCGGCCCGTTGCTCCTCGGCGTCACCCGGCAGCTGTTCTAGGTCCTGCCTGGAAAAGACCAGGTTGGATCAGCCGGGCGGCCAGCCCATCCTGCGCCCGCCGACAACATGGGCATGCACGTGAAAGACCGCCTGCCCTGCCTGCTCCCCCGTGTTGAACAGCAGCCGGTACCCCTCCCCGAGCCCCTCCTGCTCCGCGACTGCGGCGGCCGCGTTCAGCACGTCCACGGCGATGGCCGGCTCCTTCGCGGCCAGGGCGGCGACGTTCGGCTGGTGGCTGCGGGGGATGACCAGCACGTGGGTGGGTGCCTGCGGGTTGATGTCCCGGAAGGCGACCGTGGTCTCGGTCTCGTGGACCACGTCGGCCGGGATCTGACCGTCCACGATCTTGCAGAAGAGGCAGTCGGCGTCCTTCTGTCCAGTCATGGGCCTCAGCATGCCATGCAACTCAAGATCGGCCTGTCGGCGTGTAAACCGGGAGCTTGAACCGCGCGTGCAACTAACGTGACCAGTGAAGCGACCACGTTGACCCGCATCGGGGGTGTAATGAACGTCTCCCTGAGCTGGGACGCCGACACTGCCCTCGAGGAGCTCTACGCCGCTCACTACCGGCACCTCGTGCGCCTTTCGGTACTCCTGGTGCGGGACGTCGAGACCGCTGAAGAGGTCGTGCAGGACTCGTTCGTCGCGATGCACGGCAGATGGAGGACGCTGCGCGAACCGGAGAAAGCGCTCGCCTACCTCCGGCAGACAGTCGTCAACCGGTCACGTTCGGTGCTGCGGCACCGTGGAGTACAGGCCCGCTACAGCCCCCCGGTCACGTCCGACCACCAGGGCGCGGACCAGGACGCCCTCAGCGCGGAGCGCCGGGACGAGGTCCTCGACGCGCTGCGGGAGCTACCCGACCGCCAGCGAGAGGTGATCGCGCTGCGCTACTACCTCGACCTCTCCGAGGCCGAGATCGCCGACACCCTCGGGATCAGCCGCGGCGCCGTCAAGAGCCACGCCTCGCGAGGCGTGTCCGCTCTCCGTCATCTGCTGAAGGACGCATCATGAACGACTTCCAGGGTTCCTCGTCCGAGGACGAGCACCTTCGGCGGCTGCTCAACGACGCGGTCTCCGACGTCGACCCGCGCGACACGCTGGACGTGATCCGGTCGCGCACCGCGGTCTCCCCGTTTCGGGCGAAGCGGCCGTGGCTCCTCGGCGCCGGCACCGCGATCGTGGCAACAGCCGCGACGATCGCCGCGGTCGCGGTGATCGGCGGGAACCCTGGTACCACCGGCGCACAGGACCCTGGCCCTGCCGGGTCGCCGGACGCGGCGTCTACCGCCGCCACGAGCACGGAACCGTCATCACCCTCCGAGGAGCCGTCCCCTTCCGGCGTCACCTCGGACTCCGCGTCGTCCCCTCGCGTGGAGATGACGGTTCCGGTCTACTTCATCGGTGACACGAGCCGTGGTCCGCGGCTGTACCGCGAGTCCCGGACGTTCGAGGCCGCCGAGGAGGATCGCGGGACCGTCGCCGTCGCGCTGGCCATGGACCCGGCCGTCGACCCGGACTACCGGAGCGGCTGGCCCGACGGCGTCGAGCCCCTCTCGGTGACCTCCGACGGCGACGTGATCACCGTGGACCTGACCGCGGCGGGACCGGTGTGGGAGCGCCCTGAGGAGCTGAGCTCGGAGGAGGCCACCCTGGCGGTCCAACAGCTCGTCTACACCGCCCAGGGCGCCATGCAGGCCGGCCGACTGCCCGTGCAGTTCCTGCTGGAAGGGCAGCGCACCGACACGCTGTTCAACATCTCGGTGTCCGAGCCGGTGGTGCAGCGCGACCCCTCCGACGTGCTGGCTCAGCTCTGGATCGGCTCGCCGGGCGAGGGCGAGACGGTGACCAGCCCCGTCACGGTCTCCGGGAAGGCCGAGGCCTTCGAGGCGACCATCCAGTGGGAGCTCCTCCAGAACGGCGAGGAGGTGGACAGCGGCTTCACCACCGCGGCGCTGTGCTGCACGACCGCGCCCTACTCGTTCGAGGTCGAGGCTCCCCCGGGTGAGTACACCATCGTCGTGCACGACACCAACCCGTCCGACGGAGAGGGATTCGCACCCTGGCGGGACACCAAGACGGTCACCGTCGTCCGCTGAGCCCACTAGGTTGGGCGCGTGGCCGGAACGCGGGACCTGATCCTCAGCGAGCGGGTGCTGAACCGCACCCTGTTGCAGCGACAGCACCTGCTCGAACGCTCCTCACTCTCCGCTCTGGAGATGGTCGAGCACGTGCTCGGGCTTCAGGCGCAGGACGTGCTGCCGCCGTACATCTCGCTGTGGAGCCGCATCGAGGGCTTCGACCCTATGGAGCTCTCGGAGCTGCTCTCGCGGCGCGAGGCGGTGCGGCTGCTGCTCATGCGCGGGACGATCCACCTCGTCTCCGCGACGGACGCTCTCACCCTGAGACCGTTCGTCCAGCCCATGCTCGACAAGGTGGCCACCAGTGCCACGTGGGGCAGGCACACCGCCGACCTCGCGTACGCCGACCTCGCCGCGGCCGGGCGCTCTGCGCTGGAGGACGGCCCGCTCACCCCCAAGGCCCTCGGGCTCGCCCTCGCCGCGCGGTTCCCCGGCTACGAGCCGGGTCACCTGGCGAACACCGTGCGGGCGATGCTCCCGCTCGTGCAGCTGCCGCCACGTGGCCTGTGGAAGCGGTCCGGTGGCCAGACCTACGAACCGGCCGAGTCGTGGCTCGGCGCGGAGCTCCGGGCGGACCTCGACCCGCGTGACGTGGTCCGCCGCTACCTGCGGGCATTCGGCCCCGCCGCCGCAGCCGACTTCACGACCTGGTCGGGGGTCACCGGCACCAGGGCGGTGCTGGGCTCGATGAAGGACGAGATCCGGACCTACCGGGACGAGGCGGGACGTGCTCTCGTCGACCTCGACGGCCTTCCGCTCGCCGACCCCGACACACCCGCGCCGGTGCGCCTGCTCGGGCAGTACGACAACCTGTGGCTCTCCCACGCCGACCGTGCCCGGGTGACCGAACCGGGCAACCGCAAGCGGTGGATGGGCCCCAACGGCGGCGTCGGCAACACGGTCTTCGTCGACGGCATGCTCGAGGGTCTCTGGCGGCAGGTCGACGGCAGCGTCGAGGTCGAGCTGTTCCGGTCCCTCACCAAGGCGGAGACACGTGACCTCGGCGAAGAGGTGTCCGGGCTGGCAGCCTTCCTCTCCCGTTGAGGAGTCGCTCCGTCGGCCCCGAAAGGCCACCTATTCGGTTCCTTCAGGGGTGTTCGCTCGCCAACACCACACTCGCGACCCTTCAACACCCCACGCGCGACTTCTCAACGATCAGCGCCAGCGCGAGGTGCGAGACAGCAGCGCCGCCACCGCTGCGACTCCGGCAGTCGAGGTGCGCAGGACCGACTGGCCGAGGCGTAGCGACTCGGCTCCCACGGCCCTGAACTGCTCGAGCTCCTCGTCGCTGATCCCGCCTTCGGGCCCCACGACGACCACGACGTCTCCTTCGGCCGGCACGTCGAGCCCGGCGAGCGTCGCCGTCGCGGCCTCGTGGAGTACGACGGACATCGCGGCGTCACGCAGCAGCGCCACCACGTCCGACGTACTCGCCATCGGCTCGACCTCGGGGAACCACGCCCGCCTCGACTGCTTGGCGGCCTCGCGCGCTGTCTTGCGCCACTTCGCCAGCGATTTCTCGGCACGGTCACCGCGCCAGACCGCGACGCTGCGGGACGCGGCCCACGGGACCACCACGTCCACGCCGACCTCGGTCAGCATCTCCACGGCGAGCTCGCCCCGGTCGCCCTTCGGGATGGCCTGGACGACGACGACCCGCGGCGCCTCACGAGGTGCTGAGGAGATCTCGAGGACGGCCGCGGTCAACGACGACTTGGACGTGGCCGCCACCGTGCACACGGCCGTAGCACCGGCGCCGTCGGTCAGCGCGACCTGCTCCCCCACCCGGATACGGCGCACCACGACCGCGTGCCGGGCCTCGTCGCCGTCGAGCTCGACGGAGCTCCCGGCAGCGGCACCGGCCAGCGACGGGACCACGAAGACCGGGAGGCTCACCTGCGCTGCCTCAGCGCGGGCCGAACGCGTCGCGCAACCGGTCGAAGACCGAACGGTGCATGGGGTGCACGTGACCGTCCGGCGACTCCTCGTCGCGCAGGGACGCCAGCTCGCGGAGGAGCTCCTCCTGGCGGTCGTCGAGCCGGGTCGGCGTCTCGACCACGATCCGCACGACGAGGTTGCCGCGTCCGCTGCCGCGCAGGCTGGGGACTCCCCTGCCGTTGAGCACGACCTCGGTGCCCGACTGGGTGCCGGCGCGGATGTCGAGGGGCACGCTGGTCTCCACGTCCGTCTCGGCTCCCTCCTCGACGAGGTCGGCCTCGAGGGTCGGCATGTCGATCGTGGTGCCCAGCGCGGCGGCCGTCATCGGCACGGTGACGTTGCACACGAGGTCGTTGCCGTGGCGGGTGAAGATCGAGTGCTCGGCGACGTGGATCTCGACGTACAGGTCGCCGGCGGGGCCACCACCGGGCCCGACCTCGCCCTGCTCGGAGAGCTGGACCCGGGTTCCGGTGTCGACACCGGAGGGGATCTTGACGGTCAGGGTGCGGCGTGACCGGACGCGGCCGTCACCGGAGCACTCCCGGCAGGGCTCGGGGATGATCGTCCCGTAGCCACGGCACGCCGCGCAGGGACGCAGGGTGCGGATCTCGCCGAGGAAGGACCGCTGCACGTGGTGCACCTCGCCGCGGCCCTTACAGGTCTCACAGGGCACCGGCGCCGACCCGGGAGCCGCGCCGTCGCCGTGGCAGAGCGTGCAGAGCACCGCCGTGTCGACCTTGACCTCGCGGGTCGTGCCGAACGCAGCCTCGGCGAGGTCCACCTCGAGCCGGATGAGGGCGTCCTGCCCGCGCCGGACCCGCGGCCGCGGACCGCGCCCGCCACCGGCGGCACCGCCGCCCTGGCCGCCGAAGAACGCGTCCATGATGTCGGTGAACGAGAACCCCTGGCCGGCACCGAAGCCACCCCCGGCCCCGGCGAACGGGTCGCCGCCGAGGTCGTACATCCGGCGCTTCTCCGGGTCCGAGAGCACCTCGTAGGCGTGGCTGACGTCCTTGAACCGCTCGTGGGTCTCCGGGTCCGGGTTCACGTCAGGGTGCAGCTGACGCGCCAGCCGGCGGTACGCCTTCTTGATCTGGTCGCTGTCGGCGTCCCGCGGGACGCCCAGGGTCTCGTAGAGGTCCTGGCTCACAGTGGTTTCTCAGCTCATCCTTCGTCGAGGATCTTGGAGACGTAGCGCGCCACAGCACGCACCGTCGCCATCGTTCCTGGGTAGTCCATCCTGGTCGGGCCCACGATCCCGAGCGTCGCCAGTGCCTCCTCGCCCGGGCCGTACCCGGTGGCGACGACGGAGGTCGTGGAGAGCTCCTGGTAGGGCACCTCGTGCCCGATGCGCACCGTCACCGTGGAAGGTATGGTCGCCTCGCCGAGCAGCTTGAGGAGGATGACGTGCTCCTCGAGGGCCTCCAGCATCGGCTTGATGGAGGCGTCGAACCCCTCACCGAAGCGGGCGAGGTTCGCGGTGCCGCCGACGACCACACGCTCGTCGGACCGGTGGTCCGACATCGCCTCGACCAGCGCCCCCACGATGACGGCGACGGGCACCCGGTCAGCGGGCTCGAAGTCGTCGGGGAGCCTCACCAGGCGCTCGGAGGCGTCGGTCAGCTTCTCCCCGACCACCGCGCGGTTGAGGCTGGTGCGGATGTCCGAGACCCGGTCGTCGTCGAGCGCCTCGGACAGCTCGACCACCCTTTGCTCGACCCGGCCGGTGCTGAGGATCAGGATCAGCAGCAGCCGGGTGCTGGTGAGGGTGACGAGCTCGACGTGGCGCACCGTCGACCGGGAGAGTGTGGGGTACTGCACGATCGCGACCTGGCGGGTCAGCTGCGCGAGCAGCCGGACACTGCGCTGCACCACGTCGTCGAGGTCGATCGCACCCTCGAGAAGCGTTGCGATCGCCCGCTTCTCCGCCGCGGACAGCGGTTTGACCTGGCTCAGCCGGTCGACGAAGAGGCGGTACCCCTTGTCGGTCGGGATCCGGCCGGCGCTGGTGTGCGGCTGGGTGATGAAGCCCTCGTCCTCGAGCGCGGCCATGTCGTTGCGCACCGTCGCCGGCGAGACACCGAGGCGATGACGCTCGACCAGGGCCTTGGAACCGACCGGCTCCTGGGTCGACACGTAGTCCTCGACGATCGCCCGCAGGACGGCGAGCTTGCGGTCCTCGACCATGCTCCGCCTCCTCGATGTCGACTACTGCCGCGACTGAAGTCTGTTTGGCACTCCCCTGCTACGAGTGCCAATGCTACTAGCCCGACCCCGTGAGCGCCGAACCCACGGTCCTACGCTGGGCGGCATGAGCACACCAGCGCAGATCGACCAGGAACAGGGCTTCGTCGAGGTCGCGGACCGCTGCTGGGTCGCCCGCTACGAGTTCCTCGACGTGAACGTAGGGGTGGTCGCCGGTGAGCGTGGCCTGCTCGTGGTCGACACGCACGCGTCCGAGTCCGACGCGCGCATCGTGCTCGAACAGGTACGCCGGCTCGGCCGCGGCGACGTGGTCGCGGTGGTCAACACCCACGAGCACTTCGACCACACCTTCGGCAACGCGGTCTTCACCGAGGAGTACGCCGGACTGCCGGTCATCGCCCACGAGGCGGCTGCGGAACGCGTGCTCGAGGCCGGCGAGCGGATCAAGCAGCGCTACGCCGAGGTCCCCGAAGACCCACACGGCCCCGACGTGCGGGCCAGCCGGATCGTCGTCCCCGAGCACACCTTCTCCTCGGCCCGGGTGGTCGACCTCGGGGACCGCCTGGTCGAGCTGGTGCACCCCGGTCGCGGCCACACCGCGGGCGATGCCGTGGTCCGGGTGCCCGACGTCGACGTGCTCTTCGCCGGCGACCTGGTCGAGGAGTCCGCTCTGAGCAACGCCGTGCCAGGGTTCGGTGGCGACTGCTACCCGCTCGAATGGCCGGCGACGCTGGACCTGGTGATCAGCATGCTGTCCGACTCCTCGGTAGTTGTGCCCGGTCATGGCCTTCCGGTCGACCGGGAGTTCGTGCGCGAGCAGCGGGGCGACATCGGCATGGTCGCGGAGATGGTCCGCGACCTCGCCGGCAAGGGGGTGCGGCCGGAGGACATGGCGGCCGCCGCCGACGACTGGCCGTTCCCGGTCGAGGCGCTCGCCCACGCGTTCACCCGCGGCTTCGAGATGCTGCCGCGCGCGGCACGGTCGCTCCCCCTGCTGTAGCGCCTATCGCCAGTGCCCGCGGCCGTGGCCCCGCAGAAGCGGTCCCTTGAACCAGAGGATGCCGAGCACGATGAAGAGCGGCCAGACGCGGAACACCAGAGCCAACGCGAGCAGCGCCACGAGCACCAGGAGGAACGCGGGAACGCCCCTCCACTGCGGGCGTGGCCGCGGTGCCGGCGTCGCTGGCCTCGCCGGCGACGGCTGACGTGGACCGTGGGGTGCGGGCAGGTCGACGAACAGCGGCGCGAGGTCGGAGCTGGTCCGTGCCGCCCAGGCCCGTTCGCTGCGCTCGTCGTACTCCTCCTTGGTGAGGCGCCCCGTGGCGTAGTGCTCACCCAGAGCGGTGGCCGCGGCCTCGCGTTCGCGGTCGCCGATCCTCAGCTCCGGTCGGTCGTTCATTCCGGGTCCCCCTCCGCGAGGAGGCCGTACAGCTTGCGCCTTGCATCCGCGAGGATCTCCGCCGCCTCGGCCTGCTGCTGCCGGTTTCCCGACATGATGATCTGCCACACCGCAGCCATGACCTGGCCGATGAGGGGCTTCAGGTCCCCGGTCTCCTCCTGGGTCGTGTTGTCGAACGCGCGCCAGGTGGCCGCCATCTCCTCCGGGTGCTCGGCGACGTAGGCGCGTCCCGCCTCGGTCAGCCGGAGCGCGCGACGGCCCTCCGCCTCGAGCGCCTCGACGAGGCCCTCGTCCTCGAGCTGCTGCAGTGTCGGGTACACCGACCCCGGGCTGGGCTTCCACGCCCCGCCGCTCCGCTCGGCGATCTGCTGGATGATCTGGTAGCCGTTCATCGGCTCGACCGCGAGCACGTCGAGGATCGCGGCCCGCACGTCGCCACGCCGCACCCGCGGGCCGCGTGACTGCGACTTGTGCGCCATGCCGAACAGCCCCGCGATCCAGGGCGGCGGGCCGGATCCCCAGGGACCTCCCCAGCTCCCACCGGGCCACTGCTGCCCCCAGTTGCTGCCACTCATCGCCTGCTCCCTTCGCTGGTCCCGGGCGGGATCTTCGGTGCCCTCGGGCCTCGCGGGTGAGGCTTCGGTCACACCGTCCCGACAGGTCAACGATATATCGCCATGTGTCGGCGACAAGGGAAATTCAGCAGCTGTCCAGACCTCCCGCAAGCACCAGCACCCGGTCGCACCTGTCCGTGCGGCGTGCCGCCACCGGCACCGGCCAGAGCGCCCGTAGCCTTGCCCTCCATGGCTTTCGATCGCTACGGCTCCGACGTACTCAACACCGACTGGCGCGCTCCCAAGCGTGGACGTGCCGTGGAGATCGAGGCGGACAAGGGGCTCGTCGTCGAGGAGGTCACCACCGACTGGTGCGGCGAGATCGTCGCTGTGGAGCGCGACCTGCAGACCGTCACCCTCGAGGACCGTCGCGGCAAGCGCCGCACCTTCCCCCTCGGCCCCGGCTTCCTGCTCGAGGGCGTCCCCGTCATCCTCAGACCGCCGGCGCGGAAGGGCCCCGCGAAGAAGACCCGCACCGCGTCCGGCTCGGTCGCCGTGCCCGGCACCAAGGCCCGGGTGGCGCGCGCGAGCAGGATCTTCGTGGAGGGGCGGCACGACGCGGAGCTCGTGGAGAAGGTGTGGGGCGACGACCTGCGCGTCGAGGGCGTCGTCGTCGAGTACATCGAGGGGGTCGACGACCTCGCCGCGCAGCTCCAGGACTTCCGCCCCGGGCCCGAGCGGAAGGTCGGGGTGCTCGTGGACCATCTCGTGGCGGGCTCCAAGGAGAGCCGGATCGCCCAGTCCATCGCCAAGAGCCCTGTGGGCAAGCACGTCCTGATCGTCGGCCACCCGTACGTCGACATCTGGCAGTCCGTGAAGCCGGGCCGACTGGGCCTCCAGAAGTGGCCGGTGATCCCCCGCAACATCGAGTGGAAGCGAGGCGTCTGCCAGAGCCTCGGCTGGCCGCACCGCGACCAGGCCGACATCGCGCGCGCCTGGAAGCACATCCTGTCGAAGGTGAACTCGTTCGCCGACCTCGAGCCGGAGCTCCTCGGCAGGGTCGAGGAGCTCATCGACTTCGTCACCGTCGACTGAGGGCTGAGCAAGAGTTCTCCGGTCCTCCTCTACCGAGTTAAAGCGGCTGCCGAAGAGGCCCTGTCGGCGTTCGTCTGTGCTTGAATCGAGATATGACCACGGGGTCCAACCCGCCGGACGAGCCACGTCGACCGGAAGGGCAGCAACAGCCCCCCGGCCCGCCGCAGGGCGAGCCAGGTGGACAGGTGCCGCCGCAAGGCGAGCCAAGTGGCCAGCCGCAGGGCGAGCCGGGAGGCCAGGTGCCATCGCAGCCGGGTACGCCGATGCCGTCCGCCCAGGGCATGCCTGGACAGCTCCAGCCGATGCGACCGGAGGACGAGAAGCTCTGGGCGATCGCCGCCCACCTCGGCCCGCTCGTGCTCAGCTTCGTGGCGCCGCTGATCGTGTGGCTGGTCTTCAAGGACCGCTCTGCCTTCCTCGACCGCCACGGGAAGGAGGCGCTGAACATGCAGATCTCGTATCTCATCTACTTCGCCGTCGCCGGCTTCTCGATCCTCCTCGTGATCGGCATCTTCCTTCTGCCCGTTGTCGGCATCGCGTGGCTGGTGCTGATGATCGTCGCGACGGTCAAGGCCGCGAACTACGAGGACTACCGCTACCCGTGGATCTTCCGCCTCGTCTCCTGACCTGACGCGTGCCCGGCGGCTCGTTCGAGCCTGCGACCAACTACCGGGCCACGGGTCAGGGCAGCAGGTCGCGCACGACGGCGTCAGCGAGCAGCCGCCCCCGCAGCGTGAGCACCACCCGCCCGCCCTGCTCCAGGGCGTCCGGCTCGACCAGCCCCCGGGCGACCTGGGCCGGCAGCTGGGCACGTCCGGCATCGTCGAGGACCTCGACGTCAAGCCCGTCCTTCAAGCGAATCTCCAGCAGCACCCGCTCGACCCGGCGGGTCTCGTCGTCGAGCACCTCGCGCCCGTGCGCCGGGCTGGTACCCGCCGCGATGCGTCCGGCGTACGCCGTGGGGTGCTTGACGTTCCACCAGCGCACCCCACCGACGTGGGAGTGAGCCCCAGGCCCCACGCCCCACCAGTCACCGCCTGTCCAGTAGAGGACGTTGTGCCGGCACCTGCTCTGCTCCGACCGCGACCAGTTGGAGACCTCGTACCACCCCAGGCCGGCCTTCTCGAGGATCTCGTCGGCCACGAGGTACTTGTCCGCGTGGTCGTCGTCGTCGGTCATCGGCACCTCACCACGCCGGATCCGGCGAGCGAGCGCGGTGCCCTCCTCCACGATCAGGGCGTACGCCGAGAGGTGGTCGGGGTGGCTCTCGAGCGCACTGGCCAACGACACCTGCCAGTCCGCGAGTGACTCTCCCGGCGTCCCGTAGATGAGGTCGAGGCTGACCTGGTCGAACCCCGCCCGTCTCGCCCACTCCACCACCTGGGGTACCCGCAGCGGGTCGTGCGTCCGGTCCAGCACGTCCAGCACGTGCGGCACGGCGGACTGCATGCCGAACGAGACGCGGTTGATGCCGCCGTCCCTGAGCCGGGCCAGGTCGTCGGCGGAGACGCTGTCCGGGTTCGACTCAGTGGTCACCTCGGCGTCCGCGGCCAGGCCGAACTCCTGGTCGATCGCCGCGACGATCCGCGTCAGGTCGTGCGACGGGAGGAGGGTCGGCGTACCGCCGCCGAAGAAGACCGTTCGCACCGGCACGTCGACCGAGCCGAGCACCTTGCGGGCGAGGCGCACCTCCGCGATGGCGGAGTCGGCGTACGACGCACGCGAGGCCCCCGGGCCGAGCTCCGAGGCGGTGTAGGTGTTGAAGTCGCAGTAGCCGCACCTGACCGTGCAGAACGGGACGTGCACGTAGAACCCGAACGGCTGGTCGCCGAAGCTTCCGAGGGCGGAGGCCGGAAGCGAGCCGTCGGCAGGCGCGGGCTCCCCGTCAGGCAGAGTGGATGGCACCAACCCATCCTAGGTTCCGCCTCGTCCGGGTGAGCGCGCGCTCTGCGCCGCGCTCACCCGGACGAGGCAAGAGGCTGTGGACGACGACCTGCGATCGCGGGCAGGCTCGGCCACGATGGCGGCATGCCAACCCATCTCAGAAGCAGGTCCGCGGAGTGGCGCGCCCTCGCGGAGGGACAGTGCGGTGTGTTCTCTCGAGAGCAGCTCGGCCTGCTGGGCGTCGACCGGCACTTCATCCGCAATCAGGTCAGGGCCGAACGCTGGCAGGAGGTCAGCCCGGTCGTCATCGCCACGACCACGGGCTTCCTGTCCTTCGAGCAGAGGCTCTGGGCCGGCGTCCTGCATGCAGGCGAGCCCGCGGCGGTCGGGGGTCTCACCGCTGCCGGGATAGCAGGGCTTCGCGGATGGGACAGGTCCGAAGTGACGATCATGGTTCCCAAGTCGGAGAGCCCACTGGTGCTGCCGGGCTGGAAGCTGGTCGAGACGCGTCGCGACATCGCGGCGATGACCCGCCCGGGGCCCGGCGTCCCCGTGCTGCGACTGGAGCCGGCGGTCCTGCTCCATGCGGCGTACACCCGGTCTGAACGTACGGCGTGTGGCCTGCTCGCCGCCGCAGTGCAGCAGAAGCTGACCCGCCCTGACCGGTTGCGCGAGTGGGTAGATCGACTGAAACCGCTGCGCCGATCGCCGATGTTCCGCGAGGTGCTGACCGACATCGCAGGCGGCGCGCAGTCGATGGCCGAGATCGACATCGGTCGGGTCTGCACCCGCTACGGTCTCCCGCGGCCGACCCGTCAGGTCATGCGCCGCGACCGGAGCGGCAGGCGACGCTACACGGACTGTGAATGGGAGCTGCCCGACGGCCGGATCGTCGTACTCGAAGTCGACGGTGGGATCCACATGGAAGTCGAGACATGGTGGTCGGACATGGCAAGGGAGCGGGATCTCGTCATCGACGGGCGCATCGTCCTGCGGTGCTCGAACGTCGAGATACGGCAAGATCCCGGACGCATCGTCCGGGACCTTGTCGCGCTGGGTGTTCCCTGCTCGCGTCCGGGTGAGCGCGGCGCATAGCGCACGCTCACCCGGACGCGGCGTCAGCTACTTGTAGAGGGCGTCGATCTGGTCCTTGTAGTTCTGCTCGACGACCTTGCGCTTCACCTTCATCGACGGGGTGAGCTCACCGGACTCGATCGAGAGGTCGTGGTCCAGCAGGATCCACTTCTTGATGGTCTCCCAGCGGTTGAGCCGGCTGTTGAGCTGGTCGACGTAGCCACCGACCATCTCCTTGACCTTCGGCGACGAGACGATCTCGGTGTACGACGCGCCTGCCATGTCGTTGTGGGTCGCCCACTCGGCCATGGCGTCCGGGTCGAGCGTGATCAGCGCGACGCAGAAGTTCCGGTCGTTGCCGTGCACGAGGAACTGGCTGGCGTAGGGACAGACCGCCTTGAACTGCGACTCGATCGAGGTCGGGGCGATGTACTTGCCGCCGGAGGTCTTGAACAGGTCCTTCTTCCGGTCCGTGATCTTCAGGAAGCCGTCCGCGTCGACCTCACCGATGTCACCGGTGTGCAGCCAGCCGTCCGAGAGCGTCTCGGCGGTCTGCTCGGGGAGGTTGTGGTAGCCGTCCATGACGCCAGGGCCCTTGATCAGGACCTCTCCGTCCTCGGCGATCTTCACCTCGCTGCCGGGGAACACCTGACCGACCGTGCCGAACTTGTACTCGTCGGGGTGGTTGACGAACGAGCCGGCGGAGGTCTCGGTGAGGCCGTACCCCTCCAGGATCAGGATGCCGGCCACGTGGAACCACTCGGCCACCTCCTGGTTCAACGCCGCGGCACCCGAGATGAAGAACCGGACCCGGCCACCGAAGCGCTCGCGGATCTTGGCGAAGACGAGCTTGTCGAAGAGCGAGTGCTGCTTGGCCAGCAGGAACGGGACCGGCTTGCCGGCCATCTTCAGCTCGCGGACCTGCTTGCCGACCGAGAAGGCCTGGTTGAACAGCTTCTCCTTGAGGCCGCCCTCGGTCTGCTGCATCGTGATGATGCGACCGTGTGCCTTCTCGAAGATGCGCGGCGCGGCGCCCATGAACGTCGGCCGGACGACGGCGAGGTTCTCGATGATCTTGTCGACACGCCCGTCGACGGCGGTCGCAAAGCCGCAGGCCAGCTGCGTCGAGAGCAGCACCTTGCCGAAGGAGTGCGCCATCGGGAGCCAGAGGTACTGCAGGTCGTTCTCGTCGAGGATGCCCTGCGCCTGGATCGCCGTGCCCTCGTAGGTCCATGACGAGTGGCGCAGGCGCACACCCTTGGGACGGCCCGTCGTACCGGAGGTGTAGATCAGCGTGGCAAGGGAGTCCGGCGACGTGGCCTGGACCCGCTCCTCGATGATGGCGGCGTTCTCCGCCAGCAGCTGCTCACCCAGCTTCTCGAGGTCAGCGAGACCGATCACCCAGTCGCCGTCCGCGGCGCCATCGAAGGTGACCACCTTCGTCAGGTGCGGAAGCTCCGCCTTGTGCGAGGTGAGCTTCGCGATCTGCTCATCGTCCTCGGCGAAGACGACCCGGCACTCGGAGTCCGCCAGGATGTAGGAGACGTCGTCACCCATGGTCGTCGGGTAGACGGTGGTGGTCGCCGCACCGGCGCACATGATCGCCAGGTCGGCCAGGACCCACTCGAAGCGGGTGCCGGACGCGATTCCGACGCGCTGCTCGGGCTCGAGCCCGAGAGCTACGAGGCCCGCGGCGAGCTTGGTGACCCGGTCGCCCGTCTCCTTCCAGGTCACCGACTGCCACTGGTCACCCTGCGGGAACCGGTAGGCCTCTCGGTTGGGGGTTGCCTGGACGCGGTCGAAGAACTGCCGACCTACGTTCGGAGCGCGGTTCTCGATTGCTGTGAGGTCCTGGATGACGGCGGTTCCAGACATGCTTCTCCCTGATCGTCCCCTGCAGGGCACAACGAATCGCACCAGCAGGCCGTGAAGTCGTTGTGCACAAGGTAGAGCACCTGGCTACCGATGGGTAGACAACCCCTGTTTTCTTAAGACATGTTCGTTGCGACAAGGCCCAACTGGTAACGGGCTCATCCGGACCTTCACGGCAAACCACCGGTCCCGTCGTCGGGTCGTCAGCCCTGTACGGCTTTCGCGACGGTGATCATCAGGGTGATCCAGTCCTGCTCATCGGCGTTGAGCCCGCGACCGAGGCGCTGGGCGTCGTCGACGGCCCAGTACGCGTTGTGGAGCGCACGGACGACGACCCAGTCGCGGGCCCGGTCCTCGTCGAGCCCCGCGGTGTCCACGACGGTGTGGAAGCGGCGCCGAAGGCAGTCACGCGGCTCCCCCGAGCCGACCACCTCGTCCCAGCGGTTCCACAGCAGTGGTGCGACCTCGTAGTGCCGGTCACCCGACATCGGTTTGGGGTCGATCACCAGCCAGGGCTCACGGTCACTGGCGAGGACGTTCTCGTAGTGCAGGTCCCCATGGATCATCGTCCCGGTGCTGGCAGGGTCCTCCAGGAAGCTGCGGGCGAGCGAGATCGCCTGCTCGACGAGCCGCCGCGGCATCGGCGCGTCCCTCGACAGCCGGGCAAGACCGTCGGTCCAGCGACCGACGTACGACGTCAGCGTCCGCAGCTGCGGCAGGGCGGGCACGTGGATGCGCTGGTACAGGCCCGCCACGATCTCGCACGCCTCGAGGTCCCAGAGGCCGACCAGGTCCTCCGGGAGCAGCCGCTCCAGCAACATCGCGTACCGGTGCGGGTCGGCGCGTAGCAACCTGACCGCGCCGTTGCCGCCCCAGCGCTGGAGGGCGAGATACTCGTGCTCGTTCTCGTCGTCGGGGAAGGCCACCTTCACGACCGCGGGTCGCCCCGAGACTGTTCGCACCGGAAGCACCAGGCTGCCGAAGCCGTGTCGAGGGGCGCCGTCGTAGTCGAGCTGCCAGTCCTCGACGACCCCTGCAGCAAGCTTCGGGAGTGCTTCGAGCCAGGGCACCCACGTCCCCCCGAGGGCAGCCCGCGCGAGCAGGCCGGCTGGGATCTCGTACGGCAGCACGAGCCGAGGCTACTTCCTGCACGGGATGCTTCGGGTCTTTCCGGACGGCGTGACCTATCCGCAGCACGACAGTTGGTGGTGACGACGACCGACGGACGACCGCCCTGGGAGCGCCGTCCACCATTGCCACGCACGCCAAGGAGCCCATCCGTGCCGTCGCCCCGGATACCTCGGACGAACGCCACACTCACCCTCGCACTGGCGGTCGCCGCCGGCGTGTTGCAACCCTCCTCGCCGGCGGTCGCGGAGCCAGGAGACCTGCCCGGCTCGGTGCCACCGGCCGCCCGCGCCACCGAGCCGAGGTTGCCCGCCGCCGATGGCTGGCCCTTCTCCGAACGGCACTTCCCCCGCACCTCGGGCACCGGTCGCCTCCACGGGGGAGCGTCGTACTGGAGCGACTTCGTGTACGACGACCACGGGCCCAGCGACCTGATGGGCTTCAGCACTCCCTACGCCACCGACCTCGCACCCACGCAGGGCGTCTACACCTACCCGGACGGGCCGGCCCGTGGCAACGGCGCCGACATCTTCCGCACGGCGGTGGGACTCGACGCGAACGCCTCGTACTGGCGCGTGGACTGGACGACGCTCGCCGACCCGGACGTGCCCCTTGCCGTGTGGACCTTCGACCGTGACGCCGACAGGAAGACCGGTGAGTCCCAGTGGCCGGCGAAGGCGGGGGTCACCTCGCCCGGCATCGACACCGGACTGGTGGTCTCGAGCCGGGGTGCCTGGCTGGTCGACCTCGCCGGCGGCGGTTCTCGCGACGTCACCCGGCTCGGAGGCCGCGTGACCGTCGACCGGGCGGCCGGCTCGTTCGTGGTTCGCGTGCCCCGCCACGTTCTGGCCCCCGAAGGCCGGTGGAGGGTGCGGGTCGCCGCCGGTCTCGCCGACGAGACCGGCCGTACGTTCGCCACCCCGACCGCGGCGGGCGGGGCACCTGCGCCCGGGGCGGCCAGGGTGTACAACGTGGGCTACCGAGGGGTGCGGCAGGAGCCACCGGTCTTCCGGAGCGGCCGCACCGACGCGCTCGTCGCGGCCTTCGAGAAGCATGCCGCGGGCACTCCGCCGTTCGACCAGGTGGGGGCCGACGGCCTGGCGCGCTTCGTCACCGGCAACTTCTGGATGGAGGACCACCAGGCCGACGCTCTGGCGGCGGGCGATGTCACCCCGTTCGCCCACACGGTCGACTGGAACCGCCTCGGCGACGGCGCCCGGACCCCGGAACCACGACCCCGCGGCTACAGCAACAGGTGGTACGTCTCCGACCTCGCACTGGGCGACGGCGTGGTCAGCGGTTCGGAGGCGGGGAACGACCTGCGCCCGAACTTCCTCGGCAGGATCCAGCCCTACGCGGTGTACGTCCCGCGCGACATCCCGGAGAGACAGCGCAAGCCGCTGACCTGGGTGCTGCACTCCCTCGGCGTCAACCAGAACCAGTACGGCGCGCTCAACCCCGGCCTGCTGCGGCGATTGTGCGAACGCCGCGGCTCGGTCTGCGCGACGACGCTGGGGTACGGGCCGGACGGCTGGTACCTCGACGAAGCGGAGAACGACTTCTGGTCGGTCTGGCGCGAGGTCGCGGAGGCCTACCGGATCGACGCGCGCAGGACCCAGCTGACCGGTTACTCGATGGGCGGCTACGCGGCCTACAAGCTGGGGCTGCAACATCCCGACCTGTACGCCGGAGCCATCTCCCTCGCCGGTCCGCCCGCCTGCGGCAGCGGCGTCGACCCCGACCAGGGCGCGCCGCTGTTCGACCACGTCCGCTGCCGGCGAGACGGCGCCACCGGTCCCCTCGCCGGCAACGCCCGCTGGGTTCCCTACCGGATCGGCCAGGGGAACCTCGACGAGCTCGTCCCGTTCGTGGCGGTCGAACGGCAGGTCCAGCACCTCGACGAGCTCGGCCTGCGGCACCGCTTCGTGCGCTACCCCGCGGAGGACCACATGGTGTTCGCCACCCAGGACCGGTTCCGTGCCGTGACGGCCGGGCTCGACCGGCCGCGCGCGGTGCGCAACCCGGGACGCGTCGACCTCACCTGGTTCCCGCACCTCGACCGGCCCGCGCTGGGGCTGCGGGCCACCGGTGCCTACTGGGTGACCGGGGTTCGCGCGCACGACCGCACCGCAGGCACCCTCGCGTCGGTGTCCGCCCGCTCGTTCGCGCGACCGGACCGTGCGCTCCGGGTGGTGCGGACCGGGCCTACGGCGGTGACCGACCCGCTCCCGGCCACGGTGTCCACACTCTCGTGGAGGCGCGGCGAGCGACCCGAGCCGCGTCGGCTGCTGACGGTGAGGCTGCGCAACGTCGAAGAGGTCCGTCTCGACCTGCGCCGCGCCGGGCTCCCCTGCGGCACGGTCGGAGTCAGGTCGGACCGTCCGGTGCGGGTCGTCCTCGTCGGGCTGCGCTCCGGCGACCGGACCGTCGTACTTCCGGCAGGCAGGAGCAGGGTGCGGGCCCGCTGCTGAACCGGCTCGCCGACTGCGGCGTTCCTACTTCTTGCCCTTGTCCCCGGAGTCGGTGGTGGACAACGCGGCGATGAAGGCCTCCTGGGGCACCTCGACGCGTCCGACCATCTTCATCCGCTTCTTGCCCTCCTTCTGCTTCTCGAGCAGCTTGCGCTTGCGGCTGATGTCACCGCCGTAGCACTTGGCGAGCACGTCCTTGCGGATCGCGCGGATGGTCTCGCGGGCGATCACACGGGCTCCGATCGCCGCCTGGATAGGCACCTCGAACTGCTGCCGCGGGATCAGCTCCCGCAACTTGCCCGCGAGGGCCACGCCGTAGGCGTACGCATGGTCGCGGTGCACGATCGCGCTGAACGCGTCTACCGGCTCGCCCTGCAGCAGGATGTCGACCTTGACCAGGTCGGCGGGCTGCTGGCCGGTGGGCTCGTAGTCGAGCGAGGCGTAGCCCTTGGTGCGGGACTTCAGCTGGTCGAAGAAGTCGAAGACGATCTCCGCGAGCGGCAGCGTGTAGCGCATCTCCACCCGGTCCTCGGACAGGTAGTCCATGCCCTCGAGCTGGCCGCGCTTGCTCTGGCAGAGCTCCATGATCGCGCCGATGTAGTCGCTGGGGCTGAGGATCGTCGCCTTGACCACCGGCTCCCGCACCTCGGCGATCTTGCCGGACGGATACTCGCTCGGGTTCGTCACCTCGTGCTCGGTGCCGTCCTCCATGGTCACCTGGTAGACCACGTTCGGCGCGGTCGAGATCAGGTCGAGGTTGAACTCCCGCTCGAGCCGTTCGCGGACGATCTCCATGTGCAGCAGGCCGAGGAACCCGATCCGGAAACCGAAGCCGAGCGCGCCGGACGTCTCGGGCTCGTAGGCCAGCGCCGCGTCGTTGAGCTGGAGCTTGTCGAGGGCGTCCCGCAGCGTCGGGTAGTCGTCGCCGTCGATCGGGTAGAGGCCGGCGAACACCATCGGGTTCGGGTGCTTGTAGCCGCCGAGCGGCTCGCTCGCTCCGTTGTTCTGGCTCGTGACCGTGTCACCGACGCGGGACTGGCGGACGTCCTTCACCCCGGTGATCAGGTAGCCGACCTCTCCGACGCCGAGGTCGCCTGCCTTCACGGGCTCGGGCGAGATCACGCCGACCTCGAGCATCTCGTGCACGGCTCCGGTCGACATCATCTTGATCCGGTCGCGGTGGCTGAGCTTGCCGTCGATGACCCTGACGTAGGTGACCACGCCCCGGTAGGTGTCGTAGACGGAGTCGAAGATGAGCGCGCGCGGTGGGGCGTCCGCATTGCCGACCGGTGCCGGCGTCTGCCGGACGATCTCGTTGAGCAGCGCCTCGACGCCCATGCCCGTCTTGGCCGAGACGTGCAGCACGTCCGACGGGTCGCAGCCGATGATGCCGGCGAGCTCCGCGGCGTACTTCTCGGGCTGGGCCGAGGGCAGGTCGATCTTGTTGAGCACCGGGATGATCTGCAGGTCCGCGCCGAGCGCGAGGTAGAGGTTCGCCAGCGTCTGGGCCTCGATGCCCTGCGCGGCGTCAACGAGCAGGACCGCCGCCTCACAGGCCTCGAGCGACCGGGACACCTCGTAGGTGAAGTCGACGTGGCCGGGGGTGTCGATCATGTTCAGGACGTACGACGTCCCCGTGTTCTCGCCCTCGGACACGGTCCATGGCATACGCACGGCCTGGCTCTTGATCGTGATGCCACGCTCACGCTCGATGTCCATGCGGTCGAGGTACTGGGCCCGCGCACTGCGCTCGTCGACGACACCGGTCAGCTGCAGCATCCGGTCGGCGAGGGTCGACTTGCCGTGGTCGATGTGCGCGATGATGCAGAAGTTGCGGATGATCGCAGGGTCGGTCTGGCCCGGCTGGGGAACCGACGGTGTGGTCTTGGGCACGAACTTCTTCCGGTGGATTGTCGAAAGCGGGCGGAACAGTCATTGTCCCATGCCCGTCCTACCAGCGAGGACACGCCGCTAAACCCATCGCGATCGGCCCCACCGCCGGACAGAATGTGGCGCTATGAGCCAGCCCCAAGACCCCGCGGACCTCGCTCCGGTTCCTCACGGCAGGACCGCACGCAGGCTGGAGTGGGCGATGCTGCCGCCGATGGTGCGCAGGCTCGTCGAGGACCGGCTCGGGTCGCGCGTCGTCGACGCAAGCTCCGCCGGAAGCGGCTTCACCCCTGGCTTCGCGTCGGTGCTCACGGGCGAGGACGGCCGGCGAACGTTCGTGAAGGCTGCGAGCAAGCAGGCACAGCGGGCCTTCGCCGACTCGTACCGCGAGGAGGTACGCAAGCACCGGTCCCTGCCGCCTGGACTCCCCGTGCCCCAGCTTCTCTGGAGCCACGAGGACGACCTCTGGGTGGTCATCGGGCTCGAGTACGTCGAGGGGGGCAGCCCCTCCCGCCCATGGGACATGCGGCACCTGCACGCCTGCCTCGACAGCCTCGAGGTCGTCGCGGACGTCCTCACCCCGGTGCCGGCGTCCATGGGGCTGGCCTCGTTCCACGACGACTTCGCCGAGATGCTCTCGGGCTGGGACCACGTCCGGACGGTCTCCCCCGACTGGCCCCACCTGGACGAGGCGGCGACCCTCGCCGCGCGCTTCGACGAGTGCACCACCGGTGACACGATCGTCCACACCGATGCCCGGGACGACAACTTCCTGATGGCGCCCGACGGCCGCGCGATGATCTGCGACTGGAACTGGCCCTGTGTCGGCGCGGCCTGGATCGACACCGTCCTGCTGCTGATCTCCGCCTACGGCGACGGCCTCGACGCCGATGCCATCCTCCGCGAGCGCAGGCTGACGAAGGACGTGGACCCCGAGCACATCGACGTGCTCCTCGCGCTGGTCTGCGCCTACTTCCTCCAGAGCCGGGACCAGCCGGTCCCCAACAGCTCCCCATACATCCGCCTTCACCAGCGCTGGTACTCCGAGGCGACGTGGTCGTGGCTCGCGCAACGACGCGGCTGGTCATGAGCTGCCACCTCCAGGTCCTCTCCCACCTGGGGAGGAACAGCCAGTGGGCGGCGCTGCTGGCGGAGTACGACGACTCGGAGGGCTGGGGTGGCCCTGGTGCTCGAGGACGTGCCCGGCCGGCATCCGGACACGACGGATCAGCGTCGTCCAGGGCGACATCCGCAACGACAACCTGATCGTGCGCGACGACGGGTCGGTCGTGTTCGTGGACTGGGGCATGTCCCGACGGGGCCCCTCGTGGGTCGACCCCCTGCTGCTGCGACTGGAGTGGGTGGAGCAGCCCGTCTTCGACGACCTCGTGCGCCGCTCCCCCGGGCTGCGCAGGCTGGGCGATGACCACGTCACCGGGTTCCTGGTCGCCCTCGGCGCGTGGCTCGGGTACCGCACGACGGTGGCCGTCGACATCGGCCTGCCGACGCTCAACGAGTTCCGCAGGCGGGAGTCCGCCCGCATGCTCGAGGGTGCCCGTCGTAGGTTGGGGCTCTGACGCCGCTGGGGCGTCGCTCCGGGAGGCGCGATCGGTGCGGGTGTTCACCGGCGCCCTCGATTTGGGGCCGATCCTGCCGCGCTGGTATCGTTGCCCCTCGCGTGTCTGGCCAGTGATGGCCGATCGCACCAAGACCCAATTCCGAATGAACCGATCGAGGCTTGCCCCGTGGCGAACATCAAGTCCCAAATCAAGCGCAACCGACAGAACGAGGCTGCGCACGAGCGCAACAAGTCCGTGAAGTCGGCGCTGAAGTCGGCCATCCGCAAGTTCCGCGAGGCCGCGGAGGCTGGCGACGCCGCGCAGGCGCAGGAGCTTGCCAAGGACGCCAACAAGAAGCTCGACAAGGCTGCGTCCAAGGGCGTCATCCACAAGAACCAGGCTGCCAACAAGAAGTCGGCCATCTCCAAGAAGGCCGCGTCTCTCTGACGCAGTCCCACCAAACAGGCGCCGCCCCTCGGGGACGGCGCCTTTTTGCGTCAGCGGCCGACGCGTGACTCGGCGACGGTGAGGACCATCCGCTCGAGGGCGTACCCGGCGTCGCTCGCCGCACCCTTGACGTCGGCATCGGTCTGGGCGACCACGGTGATCGCCTTCGTGAGGCCGGCGTCGTCCCAGCCGCGAGCCTGCTCGCGCAGGGTCCGCAGCTTCCACGGAGGCACGCCGACCTCACGTGCGAGGTCGGCGTCACGGAGACCGCGGGACGCCGCCTTGAACTTCGCGAGGCCCCTGAGACCGCTGGCGAAGGCGCTGGTCACGAGGACCGCTGCCGTGCCGCTGTCCAGTGCCCAGCGAAGCTCCTCGAGCGCATGGGCACTGCGACCGTAGATCGCGGCGTCGGCCACGGCGAACCCCTTCACCTCGGCACGACCGCCGAAGTACTTCTTGACCACCTCTGCCGTCAGGGGCTGCCCTGCGAAGTCGTTGGCCAGCTGGTGCGAAGCCCCTGCGAGGGCTCGCAGGTCGTGCCCGATCGACTGGACCAGCAGCTCGGCCGCGTCCTCGGCGATCCGACCACCATGGGTGCGCACCTCGCCGGAGACGAAGCGGGTGTACTCCGCGGGCTTCAGGGCCACGGACTTGACCTCGGTCACGGTGGACGTGAGCTTGCGGAGCTTGGTGAGGAGCCCCGAGCCCTTCTGCCCTCCTGAGTGCAACAGCACCAGTCCGACGTCCTCGGCCGGGGCGGCCGCGTAGTCCAGCAGCCCGTCGTAGGTGTCCTCCGGCAGGCTCTCGAGCCCCCGGACGACCACGCAGCGGATCGTGGAGAACAGCGACGGGGCGGCCAGGTCGGCGAGTGCCGCCATGCTCAGCTGGTCGGCGGTGGTCTCGCTGACCTCGGACTCACCGTCGGCGTTCCGCACCGCCCGAAGGGCCGCGGAAACCGTGCGCTCGTTGAGGAACTCCTCCGGACCGGTCACGAGAGTGACCCGCCCGAGGATGTCGGATGCCGTCGGGTTCGCCATGGTGAGGTCAGCCTGCCACACGGCGGGGACAACACCACCGCCTGCCCGCCGAGGCAGGACGAGTGAGTCCGCCGGGTGGCGAACGAGTAACCTACGGCGAACACGGGTACTGCGGCACGGTCCGCGCTTCGCCTGCACCCGGCTGAGAGGAGACCCATGCAGCCCGACCTGATCGCTGGGCGTTACAGAGTCCAACGCATCATCGGCCGTGGAGGTATGGGCGCGGTGTGGCTCTGCCGCGACGAGGTCCTCGGACGCGACGTCGCGGTGAAGCAGGTCGGACGCCTGCCTGGCGAGTCCCTGACGGACACCGCACGCGCGCTTCGCGAGGCGCGGTCCTCGGCAGCTCTCAACCACCGGAACGTGGTGTCGGTCTTCGACGTGGTCGAGGCCGACAACGAGAACTGGCTCGTGATGGAGTACGTGCCCTCGCGCACACTCGCGCAGATCATCCGCGAAGACGGGCCGATGCCGCCTTGGCGAGCAGCCAGGATCGGTGCGCAGGTCGCCGACGGGCTCGCGGCCGCGCACGCACGCGGCACGATCCATCGCGACGTGAAACCGGGCAACATCCTCATCGGCGAGGACGACCAGGCCAAGATCAGCGACTTCGGCATCGCCCGGCCGGCGGGCGACAGCCAGCTGACCCAGACCGGGCTGCTGACCGGCACACCGGCGTACTTCTCCCCCGAGCTCGCCCGTGGCGGGGAGCCAGGTCCCGCGTCGGACGTGTGGGCACTCGGCGCCGCGTTGTACGCCGCTGTCGAGGACGAGCCGGCGTACCCGGAGCAGCGCAACGCCCTCGCGATGCTGACCATGATCGCCGAGCGGCCGCCGAGGCCGATGACCCAGTCCGGCCCTCTCGCGGACGCCGTGCGCCGGATGATGGACCGTGACCCGTCCTCGCGATGGGCGATGGCGGACGCGGCCCACGCCCTACGCCGGCTCGCCGACCGCAAGGAGCCCCGCTTCCAGGAGGACGCAACCGCCGCGTTCCTCGCGCCGGTGTCCGGCGCGAAGAAGGAACCCGTCCCTACCCCGCCGGCGCGAACGTCACCAGCCGCCCGCGCCGCCGAGCCACGTCCGGCCGCCGCGTCCCCGCGCGAGCGACGTCGGCGGGCTCGGCTGCTGCCGTGGGTGGTCGCTGTGGTGGCCCTCCTCGCTGTCGCGACGGCTGGCTACGCCCTTCTCGGTCTCGACGACGGTGGGACGCCGGCCGCAGGCCCGCGCGACCCCGTCTCGTCCGGCCCCGAGGAGAACCCGTCTCCCTCGGCGAGCCCGTCGCCGAGCACCGACGTCAAGGAGCCCAGGCCTTCGCGCCGCTCACAGGCCCAGCCGACCAGTGACGCGGCGAAGGAGAGGTTCATCGAGGGCTACTTCGACACGGTGCCCGACGACACCGACACCGGTTGGACACTGCTGGCGCCCAGGATGCAGGCGGAGGTGGGTCGGGAGGACTACAACGCTTTCTGGGGGTCCGTCGACTCGGTGGACGCGGCCAACACGCGGTCGGGCGGCGCCCGGCAGGTGTACGTCACGCTGACCTACAGCTACAAGAACGGGAAGGTGGTCACCGACGAGCAGCTGATCACCCTCGCGCGTTCTGGTGACGGCTACCTGATCGCCGACGACACGGTGCTCAGCTCCCGCACCGAAAGCGGCTGACCGGCCTCGGGGGGTGCGCTCCATCCCCCGCTCGGTCATCGTGTCGACTCGACGGTCAGCCGGCCGTCGTCCATCACCACCGCGATGTCGCCTGACTCGTCGGTCCGGCGTACCAGCATGCCCGCATCCTCGAGCAGATCGACCGTCTCCGGCGCGGGGTGGCCGTAGTCGTTGCCCTCCCCCACCGAGATCACCGCCAGTCTGGCTCCGAGCCCGGACAGGAACTCGGGATCCTGGTACCTGCTGCCGTGGTGCGGAACCTTCAGCACGTCGACCCGAAGACCGGAGAGCGTCTGCGCCATGCGCCCCTGGGCCTCGGGCTCGACGTCCCCCGACAGCAGGATCCGGACCCCACGGACCAGCACGACCATCACGACACTGGCGTTGTTGGCCGCCGAGCCCTCCTCACCGTGCCCCTCCCCGTCCGACATCTGCGACGGCCCGACCACCTGCCAGGTGAGATCGCCTGCCTGGAGCACCTCGCCGTACGCCGGGACCCGGACCGGCACACCTCGGCTCCCGGCCCATGCGCTCACCGCCGCGGCGCCCTCTTCCGGATCCCGCAGCCCTGTCACCTGCACCTCGGCCACGGTGCGCCCGTTCAGCACTCCGGGCAGCCCGTCCGCGTGGTCGGCGTGGAAGTGGGTGAGTACGACGGCCGGCAGACGAGTCAGCGCCAGCCGGTCGAGGCACGCGTCCATGACCCCCGGGTCCGGCCCGACATCGACGACGACGGCTGCACCGGCCCCCGCGTTGAGGACCAACCCGTCGCCCTGGCCCACGTCGCACGCGACCATCACCCAGCCATCCGGCGGCCAGCCCGGCGTGGGCAACGGCCGGGCGACCACCACCAGGACGAGGAGGCCGGCCGCTATCGACCATGCTCGACGTCTGAGGAGACGAGGCATCACGAGTGCGCCAACCAGGCAGAGCGCCGAGAGCAGGGCGATCGAGAGCGGGTCCGCAGACCACTCGACTGCCGCGGTCGGCAGCTGGGCACCGTGCCCGGCGACGGTGATGATCCACCAGGCGCACCATCCCGCGATGCGACCGCAGAGCAACCCCAACGGGTCGGCGACGAGCATCAGCAGCCCGCCGACCAGGCCGAAGACCGTGGCCGGGCCGACGGCTGCTGCGACGAGCATGTTCGCGACGACGGCGACGAGACTGACCTGGCCCGAGATGGCCGCGACCACCGGCGTGCACGCCAGCTGCGCCGCGAGCGGTACCGCGACCGCCTCCGCCACCCACCTGGGCACCCAGCGCATCAGCGCATCGCGCCACGGCGGCGCCAGCAGCAGGATCCCCGCGGTCGCCAGAGCGGAGAGGGCGAACCCGAGCGACAGCGCGAGCCACGGGTCGAAGAGCAGAAGGAGGAGGACTGCGACGCCCAGCGCCCGCACGCCTTTCTCCCGACCGTTCGAGCCCATACCCACCAGTGCGACCGAGCCCATCGCCGCCGCCCGGACCACACTCGGCTCGGTACGCGCGAGCAGCACGAAGCAGAACACCCCGAGCACGCCCACCACGACGAGACCCCGCGCGCGGACTCCCACCCACCGGGCCATGATGAGCAGGAAGCCCACCACGAGGGTGAGGTTGGTTCCGGACACGGCGAGGAGGTGTGTGAGACCGGCGACCTGGAAGTCCCCGACCACGTCGGCGGGCATGCCCTGGTCGTCGCCCACAACCAGGGCAGGGATCAGCGACCGCTCCTCCGGACCGACCGGCTCGACGGCCGCCCGGATGCCGGCCCGCACCGCCGCGGCGGCGTCGAGCACGTCCCCCGGCTCACCCAGGACCGTGGGGGCTCGGCTGGTGGAGATCACCGCGGCCAGGTCCGAGCCGTCGGGCTCGCTCAACCGCCCCTCCACCGACACCCGGGAGCCGAGCTCGACGTCGAGCCACTCCTCACCGCCGATCACCAGGACAGGCACGTGGGCACGGTGCGTCTGCCCCCTGCCCGTCACCTCGATCACCCGGGCGCGCACCAGCACGAAGGGCTCGTAACGTCCCTGCTCGAGGACCGGGTCCGATGCGACTCGGACAGTCGCGGTTGCGAAGGCGTCCTGCCTCGCCAGGTCCGCAACCGGGTTGTGGGCGTTGGCCTCCGCTCGCAGGATCGCCGAGCAGGCGACGGCCGTGGCCGCCACGAGCCATGCGACGAGAAGCAGGACGGGTCGTCCCCGGCGTCGTCGGGTCAGAACCCCAGCCCAGGCCAGTCCGAAGGCAGCGAGAGTGAGCCAGGGCGGGCACAGGAAGCCGGCGAGCGCACCGGTCCAGGCGAACACCCCGAGGAGGACGGCGCGAAGGTCCGGACGATGTCGGGCCCTCTCCCCGGCAGCGTCCTCGGGCGGCCCACCTCGCGTCGCGGAACCAGGCCCTGAGCGCTCGGCCGACTGCTCCCCCGCGGCCATCAGATGGTGACGAGTGGCGCCAGCTCTGCCAACGTCACGTCACCGATGCCCGACACCTCGAGCAACTCATCGACCGAGGTGAAGGCGCCGTTGTCCGTGCGCCACTGGAGGATCGCCTGCGCGGTGACCGGGCCTACGCCCGGCAGCTCCTCGAGCTCCGCCTGGGTCGCGGAGTTCAGGTTGACCAGCTGGCCGGTCGCTCCGGCAGTGGCCGCACCCGCTGCAGACACCGCCGGAGCCGCAACGCCACCCGGCTGCGGGATGCCGACAACGATCTGCTCCCCGTCCACCAGCAACCTGGCGAGGTTCAGCGCCGTGAGGTCGACTCCCCTCCGTGCACCACCGGCCGCCTCGATCGCGTCGACGACCCGCGATCCAAGGGGGAGGGTCGCAATCCCGGGGCGACGGACCTTCCCCGCGACGTCGACCACGATCACGGTGCTCGACGTGGCTCCAGCCTCAGGGGCGGGTGAAGCGGCGGGTGTGCCGGGTTGCACCACCGCGACGGCCGAGGCCGCGCCGGGAGCGGGTGCGACCGCCGGTGGCACAACCGTGTCCCCACCGCTAGCGCGGATCACCCACCAGCCCGTGACCGCGAGGCCTGCCGCCACCAGCAGGGCGACCACGGTCAGATGGTTCGAGGCGAGCCCGACCCGGCCCTGCACGGTCGGCGGCAGGCGGTCGTGGACCCAGCCCCCGGCGCGGACTGTGGGCGCGACCGGCCGGTGAGCGTGCCGCCCCGGTTGAATCCCGGCGGAGGTGCCGCGCTCGGTACGGTCAACGGGTCGCCCACCGCCCTCTTCAGGCATGTCCACGACGGGGCGCGACGGCTGGGCCCGGTCCCCCACGACCGTGGGCTCCTCCCGCGTCGAGAAGGCCAGCCCTCTGCCTTCCACCTCACCCTCGTACACAGGTGTCGACCTGCTGATTCCCGCAAGCTCCGCGCGGAGAAGCTCGAGACGACGGCGAGCCACATCGGTGACCTCTTCACTGGCTGACCTCCGCGAGCGCATGCCAGCAAACTAGGTACCCCGGGCCGTGCCCAACAGCCCGCGAACCTGATCTGTGGACAACTCCCGGAGACTCGACGGCTGTGCACGACACCCGCCGGTTGCCGTGAGGCCGTGAGGCCGTGACCGAGGGTGGTGAGCCGACAGACCTGGGCGTCGAGGCCGAAGGCGTGTGCGTCCAGCCAAGCGGCAACGAGCGCGGGGCCGTCCTCATGCTCTGCGGCAAGGGCGCAGAGGCCGCCCTGCTGCTGGCCTCGCGCGACCCGCGGATCCGTGTGGTGACAGCGATGTCACCGACCAGCGTCGTCTGGGCCAACGTAGGTGAACCGCGGCGACACCATCACCGCGACCATGCCGGGGCCGACGTGGGCGCCGATGACCGCACCCACCTCGCCGACGACGAGCTCGCGTCCCGCCAGGTTCGTGGTGAGTCTGGAGCCGAGGCTCTGCGCGAGAACATCGGCCCGGTCAGGGTTGGCCAGATGCGCGACAGCCACGTCGACCTCCTGGTCACCCGCCGCCGCGACGGCGAGCTCCTCGAGGCGGCTCAACGCCCGCCCCGACGTACGCAGCTTCTCCAAGGAGCCGATCCGGCCGTCCTCCACCTTGAGGAGCGGCTTCACCGAGAGCGCCGACCCCAGCAGCGCTGCCGCGGCGCCGATCCGCCCACCGCGGCGAAGGTACTCCAGGGTGTCGACGTAGAACAGCGAGGTGGTTGCCGCCGCACGGCGTCTCGCGGCAGCCGCTGCCTCGTCGGCAGTGCCGCCCGCTGCCACCACGTCTGCCGCCGCCAGCACGGCGAAGCCGGTGGCCATTCCGAGCTGCCTGGTGTCGACCGGCGTCACCGGGAGCGATGCTTCCCTGGCCGCGAGCTGGGCGGACTCGAAGGTGCCACTGAGCTCCCCGGACAGGTGGATGGAGACGACCTGCTCGGCACCGGCGGAGGCGGCCTTCTCGTACGCCTCCAGCATCGCCGCCGGGGTGGGCCGCGACGTGCTGACCGGAGTCCACTCACGAAGGGCCTCCGCCACCGCCTCCGGCGTGGCTCCGCCGTCCACTCCCTCGTCGTAGCAGCGGGCGCCGATGACGACCTGGAGCGGCACCACGATGATGTCTCTCTCGGCGGCCAGGTCAGCAGGCAGCGACGCCGTGGAGTCGGTCACGATCGCGATGTAACCCGGCATGCCGGAAGGTTACCGCCGAGTCACCTCAGATCCAGGAATCGTCCACGCAGAGGACTTGTTTTGCCGGACAGGGGAACCAATCGTCACACCCGACGAAAGGAAGCAGATGCGCGTCGTCATCGCAGGTGGGCACGGCCAGATCGCACGGAGGCTCGAGGAGCGGCTCGTTGAGGCTGGACATGAGGCAGTCGGCCTCGTCCGCAACCCGGACCATGTCGCCGATCTCGAGCAGATCGGCGCCCAGGCCGTCGTACTCGATCTCGAGCAGGCCACGGTCGCCGAGGTTGCCAAGGTGCTCGGTGGTGCCGACGCCGTGGTCTTCGCGGCCGGTGCCGGACCCGGCAGCGGATCCGCCCGCAAGGACACAGTCGACCGCGCCGCGGCCTCCCTGCTCGCGGACGCGGCGGAGGAGGCGGGAGTACGTCGCTACCTGATGGTCTCGTCGATGGGGACCGACCGGGCCGACCCGGACAGCGACGACATCTTCCAGATCTACCTGCGGGCGAAGGCCGCCGCGGACGCCGACCTGCGACGGCGTGACCTGGACTGGACGATCGTCCAGCCCGGCCGCCTGACCGACGACGAGGGCACCGGCGGGGTCACCCTCGACCCGACGGCGAAACCTCGCGAGATCCCGCGCGAGGACGTCGCCGCCACCCTTGTCGCGGCACTCGAGCAGCCCTCGACCATCCGCAAGCAGTTCACCCTGCTCTCCGGCGAGACCCCGATCCGCGACGCGCTCCGCGCCCTGTAGTCACATGGCCAACCATCACTTCGGCAAGTTCGCCGACGTCTGGAAGCACCTCGTCCTCGACGAGGTGCTCGTCGGCGCGAAGCCCGCGAGGTACGCCGAGACGCACGCAGGGTCCGCCTCCTACCCGATGGTCCAGGACGAGGAGCGCCAGTTCGGAGTGCTGGGGTTCCTCGACGACCTGTCCACCTCGAAGGCGCTTGCCAGCGCCGCGTTCTCCCAGGTTGTTTCCGGCTTCGTGAACGGCCGCCCCTCGTCATACCCGGGGTCCGCGCTCCAGGCGATGACTCTCCTGGGGGATGACTGCGCGTACCTCCTGTGTGACGTGGACCCTGTGAGCGCCGACGACCTGCGCGTATGGGGCGACCGGTTGAACCTGAGCCAGTGCGAGGTGGCACAACGCGACGGCATGGCAGCCGTGCGCGGCTGGCTGGAGGATCCGAGGTCCACAGTGGTCCACATCGACCCGTTCGATCCCTTCGGGCGTGAGGAAGGCGGCCGCTCCCCCATCGAGGTGGCGGCGGAAGTCGCGGACGCGGGGCACGCGCTCGTGTACTGGTACGGCTTCAGCAAGCCCGACGAACGAGCCTGGGCCATGGCTGACATCCGGGGCCTGACCGGCGCGGCCCTGTGGTGCGGCGACTTCATGGTCGCTTCAAGTGCCGGCGCGCCGCCCAACGCGGATGGCGACCTCGGCGCTGCGACGACCCCTGGGACTGGTTGCGGAGTGGTGCTCGCCAACGTCTCGTCGAGCATCACCGACAGGTGCCAGGAGCTGGCGCACGCGCTCGTCGCTGCCTACGAGGGACGAAGGCTGCCAAACGGTGAACCGGGCCATCTCGAGCTCGCGATCGAAGCCACGCCTTGAAGCAACGTGCGGCGACACGTGGACTGTCACGGGCGGATCGCCCGAAAGATGCGTGCGCGTCGCATAGTGGCCCTCTTGCTCCTGATGGGCCTGCTGATCGCCGCTCCCGCGTCAGGGCTCTTCCCCCGGTGCCGGTGAGTACCGTGGAAGGGACCGACCAGGAGGCCTCCACGGGGACGCCTCCCGGACCGCTTGGGAGGTGGGCGTCATGGTGACGTCGATTGGTCTTCTGTCCGGCACAGGCTTGCCGTGTGCAGCGAGCGGGGCCCCGCGATGAGCGCCGCGGTCGCCGTTGTCATCGTCGTCGTGCTGCTGGCTCTCATCGGCTTGGCGATGGCGATAAGGATCATCAAGCAGTACGAGAAGGGTGTGCTGTTCCGGCTGGGACGGCTGCAAGGGACGCGCGAGCCGGGCCTGCGGATCATCATCCCCGTGGCCGACGTGCTGCATCGGGTGTCGCTGCGCATCGTCACCATGCCCATCCAGTCGCAGGGCATCATCACCAAGGACAACGTCAGCGTGGACGTGGCCGCCGTGGCCTACTACCGGGTGGTCGACGCGGTGAAGTCGGTGATCGCCATCGAGAACGTCCGGGCCGCCATCGACCAGATAGCGCAGACCACGCTCCGGAACGTGGTGGGACACCACACCCTGGACGACATCCTCGCCAAGACCGACCGCATCAACGAGGACATCCGCCGCATCCTCGATGTGACCACCACCGAGTGGGGAGTCGACGTGACCTTGGTCGAGCTCAAGGACATCCAGCTGCCCGAGAGCATGAAGCGAGCCATGGCCGCCGAGGCGGAGGCGGAGCGGGAGAAGCGCGCGAAGATCATCAACGCCGAGGGCGAGCACCTCGCGGCGGCCAAGCTGGGCGAGGCCTCGGACATCATGATGGCTCACCCGCTCGCGTTACAGCTGCGCAACCTCCAGACCCTCGTAGAGCTCGGCGTCGACAAGAACTCCACCGTCGTGTTCCCCTCGCCGCTGATGAGCACCATCGGAGAGCTCGGCGCGTTCCTGGCTCGAGAGGAGACCGCCGCAGCAGCGCGGGCGTCTTCGAGTGCCGACGACTCCGTCCCGGCCCAGAGGCCGACTCCGACACGCACGACGAACGCCACGCCGGCTACCACCGACACCCCGGTGGCCCCCTGAGCACTGGCCCCGAGCGCTGGCTCAGGTGCACCGCACGGATGTGACCCTGCCGGGCTTGCCCGAAGACCGGCAGGATCACTTCCGCTGCGGCGGCAGCGACGAGGATCCTCCGCGGCTCTACGCCTCGGCCGGAACCGAGCCGCTGCCCTCCGCCGCCGCCGGCTTCGGGGACTCCCCGAAACGGTTCGCCCCGGGCGCGCTGTCCTGCGCCGCGAAGACGATCAGAACGATGACCCCGACCAGAGGGACGAAGGCGATCAGATACCTACCACCAGCCGGGCACCCGGCCTGACGCCCCAGAAGGCTGGTTCGGCCACCAGCATCCGGGGCAACCGGTGGACCGGCTTGCGCAGCATAGTGGCGGCGCCAGGCGACCGCTAGAGGCTAGTTTGAACTCGTTTAGCCATTACGACGTCCTTCTTCCTTCCAACACCGATGTGTGCGACAAAAAGTGTTGTCTGGCGTCGGGTCAGATCAGAGCCGCCCTGTCCAGCTCCAGCAGGATCTCCCTCACGGCCCCCGTGAGCGTGTAGATGCCCTCAACGCCTGGCGTCGGTCCCTCCGGGGACAAGGCCGCACCGGGTGCCGACACCGTCACCGTGCCGCCTGCCACGAGCAGCACGGCATTCGGGTCCAGCTCTGTCGTGTCTCGGAGCCAAGCCGCCAGCGTGGTTGCGGCGGCCCCCCACTGCGAGGCGGTGTGCAGGTCGTCGATCCCGAGGAGTGCGATCGTCAGCAGTTCATGGAAGGCGATCTGCGGACCTGCTCCCAGGCGATCGGCGTACAGGTCGAGCCGCTTGCGACTGATGTGCAGCAGCTTCCAGGCCCGTGTGCGGGGGACGACCACCTGGCGTGCACGGCTCAGCATCGCCTGTTCAGACGTGTCGAGCGCTTCAGACGTGTCGAGCGACGGACTCGCCCACGCCGGCGCGGGAGCCTCTACGCCGCCGCCAGGGATCGACTCGTCGGCGACAAGGTCGTCGCTGTTCGTGCAGTACGGCCACGGGCAGTCCAGGTCGAGACCGTCGTACGTGCCAGGCGGCGCCGGCGGTTCGTCGCCCTCGACCTGTGCCCGCAACCCCGGCAGCACCCCGTCGCGGAGCAACGCGATGACGTGGTCCGCCACCGCCGGCACGTCGTCGGCCGTCCTGATGGTCCAACAGTGCCCGTCGTAGCCGTGGCGCACGGGCATCAGGCGCGCGATGTTCTCCCACCGGACGTCGATCTCGGCCGGGCCATCCGGGGCGTCGACCAGGTAGGTGCCGGCGTTGGGCTTCGCCGGCAGCCAGGTCCAGCGTGAGCGGGCCTTCTCCCAGGCAGCGCCGCTGTAGAAGAGGTACTCCAGGGTGAATCGGCAGGCCCCGGAGTAAGCGGCGTTCCACCTGTCCTTCCGGAACTCGACCAGGGCGTGATCGCCGTTCTCGTTCGGAAGCCAGTACTTCTGGCCCGACCCACGCATGCCCAGTTCGCGGAAGGCGGGCGCCACCTGCGTCCGCAGCATCTCTCTCAGGTGGAGCTGGCCGGTCACGGTTCCACCAAGCGAAGGACCCCGTCCGGGCCGATCTGCATGAGGCGAGTGGAAGGGTTGTAGGCGAGCTCCCACAGGTGCCCGTCCGGGTCCGCCACATAACCGGAGCACCCGCGTTGCGGACGAGGAGTCTCCGACCGCGAGGTTTCAGTCATTTCGCGAGGTTAGCAAGATCCGCCCCGGCACGAACGACGACTCACGACCGCAGCCAGTGGCGGAGCAGTCTCCTCAGAACCGTTCGAGCTGGTGGTCGCTGTGCTGATCGGTCGCGAACGACGCCCAGACCGACTTGGCCCCGTGGAGCCCCTCGACGACGCCCCAGCCGCGGCTCACCAGATCGACGATCGAGAGACCGCGGCCCCCCGCATCCAGGAGGTCGGGTTGGAGTGGGACGGGCAGCGTGGACGAACCGTCGTGAACTGTCAGCAACACCGCCTGCTCGTCCTGTTCAAGGGTCACGGTGAAGGGCGTCTGCGCATGCACCATCGCGTTCGTCGCGAGCTCACTCACGACCAGCCGGACATCCTCCACAAGGTGGAACAACTGGTGTTCGACAAGGTGATTGGCAACGAAGTCGCGGGCTTTCGAGGCGCTGACGGCTTCGGCAGGAAGTTCTGTCTCGTGCGACCAAAGAGTGAATTGGCCCATGGCTGCCCCCCTGGGGCTCGGGCATGTTTTCGGTCTCACGGCCGGGTCAGGGCAGGATCTGGACTATGCCAGGCACGCTTACCTGTCCCTTACCCAGACGCGCGCCTGGGAAACCACCTGAGCGCCCTTATTTCCCACTGGCTGCCAGGTACTGCCGCACTGGCATAGCCTGGGAACGAGTCCCGGATGAGACCTGACCTTGGTCCGAGGGAGAATCGTGCGGCTGGGCGTCCATTTGCCCCTGGCCGACCTGGGAGATGGCCAGCCGTCGGCGCTTGACCTGCGCGCCTACGTCTCCACGGCCAGGGAGCTGGGATTCGCGACGGTGGCCGCCAACGACCACCTCATCTGGCGCCATCCCTGGCTCGACGGCCCGACGGCACTCGCCAGCGTGGTCTCCGCCGCCGGCGACATGGTCCTGGCCACCAGCATCACGCTGCCCGTCGTGCGCCATCCGGTCGTGGTCGCCAAGACGCTGACCACACTGGCGACCCTCGCGCAGGGGCCGGTGGTCGGTGGGCTCGGTCCAGGGTCAAGCCGCGTCGACTACGACGCCGTCGGCCTTCCCTTCGAGGAACGGTGGGCTCGGTTCGACGAGGCGCTGGGGCTGGTTCGAGCATTGGTGCGCGGCGAGCCGGCCGAGTCCGGTCGCTTCTATGCGGTCGACAACCGGCTCGCGCCGTTGTCCGACCCCCCACCACAGGTCTGGTTCGGGAGCTGGGGGTCCGACCGGAGGCTAGCCGCGATGGCAGCCCTTGCCGATGGCTGGTTCGCCTCGGCGTACAACGCGACGCCCGGCCAGTACGCCGAGGCCCGCAGCCGCCTGGACAGCCACCTGCGGGCTGCCGGCCGCGAGCCAGACAGCTTCCCCGACGCCATCGCCACCATGTGGCTCCACGTCACCGAGAACCGCCGTGAAGCGGAGGACTTGCTCACCGACGTGCTCGCACCTGCGCTCAACCGGGACCCCGCGCAGCTGACGCATCTTCCGATCGGCGGCGCCCAGCACTGCGCCGAAGTACTCGCCGGGTACGCAGCTGCTGGGGCACGCGAGGTGCTGATCTGGCCCATCCGCGATGCACTCAACCAGCTCGAGCGTTGCGTCGCTGCCGCGTCGTCGTCTTGAGAGGGGTCACCGGCCCGTCAGTGGTGTCCGGCCTCCCGGGCGGAGGAGCGGGCCGCCGCGCCCTTCACGAAGGCGACGAACGCCGCGACGATACCGATGACGCTGCCGACGATCGCGACAACCAGGACGATGCGCACCACCAGCGTCCAGTCGAACGTGGTGTCACCGAAGTCGAACGGGAAGACCCGCCAGATCCGCAGAAGCGCGACGAATCCGACGGCGGTGGTGAGCAGGTCGCCCATCGCCTTCAACCAGGGAGGGTCACGCACCAGGTACACCACGTTCGCGGTGAGGCTCACCACGATCGAGGCGTTGACCAGCCCCATGACCAGTCGCGTCTCCCCCGTGAGAACGGGCACCGCCTCCCAGCCCGGCCACACGTTGGCGGCGTACAGCAGCACTGCGTTGAGCAGCACGGCCACGACGTAGCCGAACCGTCGGCTGGCTGCCGACGGGCGCTTGCGTGCTTGGGCGCTGTTCATGAGGGCCTCCCGGGACCACCGAGCCACCAACCACGCTAGGTGGCTCGAGAGACGGCCGTCAGGGGCGAAGGTCACGCCACGCCTCGCGCTCAGAGCGCGAAGAGAGCCACGACCACGAGCATCACCAGGGGCACGGCGGCCGACCCAGCCAACACGAGCCACGACCAGGACAGCAGCCTGCGAGCCTCCACCAGGTCGGTGTTGATGCGGTTGAGCCCCATGCAGCTCAACACGATGCCCAGCACCGCCAAGGGGAAGAACGTGAAGACCGCGATCGTCCCCAGCACGGCACCGACGACCACCGCTGCCGGTGTCAGCTCTCCGTCAGGTGTGGTTCCCCACGGCAGCACGTCTGTGGACGTTGCCGCCCTGCTCACGGTCACGCGTTTCGCCACCCTCCGCGAACTCTGTCTGCGTTGAGCCAGTATCGCGGGGTGTGCGGGGGTTCGCCAGACCCGGGAGACAGGGCGACGCGGTCAGCCGGCGACCACGTTCACCAGCTTCGGCGCCCGCACGATCACCTTGCGCACCGTCTTGCCCTCGATCGCCCGCTGGATGTTCGGGTCCGCCAGCGCCATTGCCTCCAGGTCCGCCTCGGAGATGTCCGGGCTGACCTCCAGCTTGGCGCGCAGCTTGCCCTGCACCTGGACGATCGCGGTCACCGAGTCCTCGACCAGCAGTGCGGGGTCGACCGTGGGCCAGCCGGCCTTCGCGACGGTCGGCTCGTGCCCCAGCCGTTCCCACATCTCCTCGGCTGTGTACGGCGCGACCAGCGACAGGATCACCGCAACCGTCTCGGTGGCCTCTCGGACAGCGGGGTCCTCGGGACCACACCCGGAGTCGATGGCCTTGCGGGTGACGTTGACCAGCTCCATCACGCGCGCCACGACCACGTTGAACCGCTGGGTGTCGATCAGCTGCTCGACCTCGTGGACGGTCTTGTGCGTCGCCTTGCGCAGCCCGGCGTCACCGCCCTCGAAGCCGACACCCCGCGGAGACGCGACGTCGCCGGACAGCCGCCACGCTCGCTGCAGGAACTTGAGCGAACCGCCCGGGGACATGTCGGCCCAGTCGATGTCGTCCTCCGGCGGGCCGGCGAACACCATGGTCAGCCGGATCGCGTCGACGCCGTACCGGTCGATCATCTCGCCCAGGTCGACACCGTTGCCCAGCGACTTGCTCATCGCCTTGCCCTGGTTGATGACCTGGCCCTGGTTCATCAGCGCCTTGAACGGCTCGACGAAGTCGACCATGCCCATGTCGTGCAGCACCTTGGTGAAGAACCGGCTGTACAGCAGGTGCAGGATCGCGTGCTCCACGCCTCCGACGTACTGCGGCGCCGGCATCCAGCGGCGTACCGCTTCCTGGTCGAACGGGCCCTCGGTGTAGTCGGGCGAGCAGTAGCGCAGGAAGTACCACGACGAGTCGACGAAGGTGTCCATCGTGTCGCTGTCCCGCCTGGCGGGCCCCCCGCACGATGGACAGTCCACGTTGACCCAGTCCTCGGCCGCGGCCAGCGGAGACGTGCCCTTGGGCTTCAGGTCGGCACCGCGCAGGTCGGGCAGTACGACGGGCAGCTGGTCGTCCGGCACGGGGACCTCGCCGCACCTCTCGCAGTGCACGATCGGGATCGGGCAGCCCCAGAACCGCTGCCGCGACAGCAGCCAGTCGCGCAGCCGGAAGTTGACCGCGCCCTGGCCGGTCCCGCGCTGCTCCAGGTAGTCGATGATCGCCCGCTTGGCCTCGTCGACGCCCAGCCCGTTCAGGTCGACGTCGTCGTTGGCGGAGTTGATCGCCGGGCCGTCGCCGGTGAACGCCCTGCCGCCCGACGCCTCGAAGTCCTCCGGGGGCTGCACGGTGCGCACGATCGGCAGGCCGAACTTCTCGGCGAACTCCCAGTCCCGCTGGTCCTGCGCAGGAACGGCCATGATCGCCCCGGTGCCGTAGTCGGCCAGCACGTAGTCCGCCGCCCAGACCGGGATCCGCTCCCCGTTGACCGGGTTGACCGCGTAGCGCCCCAGGAAGACGCCGGTCTTCTCGCGCTCTGCGGACAGCCGGTCCATCTCCGTCTCCCTGCGCACCTGCTCGCGGTAGGCCTCGAACGCCTCCCGCTGGTCGTCCGTGCACAGGTCGTCGGCCAGCTTGGCGTCAGCGGCGACGACGAAGAACGTCGCACCGAACAGGGTGTCCGGCCGGGTGGTGAAGACGGTTACCGGCTGCTCGTAGCCGTCGACCGAGAAGTCGACGTACGCACCTTCCGAGCGGCCGATCCAGTTGCGCTGCATCGCCAGCACCCGCTCGGGCCAGGAGTCCTTCAGCGCCTCCATGTCGTCCAGCAGGCGCTGCGCGTAGTCGGTGACCTTGAAGTACCACTGGGTCAGCTCGCGCTTGGTGACCTCGGCGCCGCAGCGGTCGCACATGCCGCCTACGACCTGCTCGTTGGCCAGCACCGTCTGGTCGTTGGGGCACCAGTTGACCGGTGACGACTTCCGGTAGGCCAGCCCCCGCTCCCGGAACCGCAGGAACAGCCACTGTGTCCACCGGTAGTACTCCGGGTCGCTCGTGTGCAGCCGGCGCGACCAGTCGAAGCTCATGGCGTAGCGCCGGAAGGACTCGGCCTGCGTCTCGATGTTGGCGTAGGTGTACGTCGCGGGGTGCTCGTTGCGCCGGATCGCAGCGTTCTCTGCGGGCAGGCCGAACGAGTCCCAGCCGATCGGGTTCATCACGTCGTAGCCGCGCTGCCACCAGTAGCGCGCGATCACGTCGTGCAGCGCCATCACCTCGGCGTGGCCCATGTGCAGGTCGCCGCTCGGGTAGGGGAACATCGTCAGCGCGTAGCGGCGTGCCGAGTTGTCGTCCGCGACGTTGTCAACCGCTTGAAACGGGTTCAGGTCCTCCCAGACCTTGCGCCACTTCTCCTGGGTGGCAACCACGTCGTACGTCCGGTCGCCCTGCTCCTGGCTCGTAGCCTGCTCGCTCATGGTGTTCGTCTCTTTCGTTGCGGCGTCCTGGTTGTGAGCTTCGTCCCTGGCCCCGCTTCACCGAGCACGGGGCACAAAAAAACCCCTCAGACACGAGGGGTAGCCGCGCTGACGTCGATCCTGGTCAACGCGGCTGGATAAGGAGCAGCTCCTTCCGCATGAGGCCATGCTAGCGCACCCCCGCTTTCGCCTCATTCCGTCCCGGTGACCGGTCGAGGTGACGCTCATCAAGGGTGCCTTCCCCGACAGGTCACCCGGACCGGTCTGGTGCTGCGCGGGGGTCAGCGGCCGCCGGGAGCCGGACCGTCGTCTCCGGCTGAGAAGTCCGGCGGGATGACGAGCGGCCGCACCGTGGCCCACACCTGGAACGAAGCCGCGACGACCAGCATCCCGATCCCGGTCCACAGGTTGATGTTCAGCCCGTCGGCCTTGGCGAGATCCGCGTCGCTCGTGCCGAACAGGCCCATGAGCAGCAGGACCAGGCCGTAGACGCCGATCAGCATCGCGATGAAGGAACGGATGTCGAAGGCGCCGGCCTTGCGCGCGGACCGGCTGCCCGTCGTGTCGTGGTTGCTCATGTCAGTCTCCTGGAGGCTCGGCCGGGTCAGGCGAAGAGGAAGTTGAGGGCGATGACCATGACCAGGGCGACGCCCGCGAGCTTGGTCGGGTGCTGGTACCAGGGCAGTCGGGACGGGTGCTCGTCGTGGAAGGACTCCTTGGGCGTCAACGAGTAGACCAGCCCCTTGAGCTCGGCGTAGTCACGCGGCCTGGTCACCAGGCTGACAACGACGCTGACAGCGATGTCGACCGCGAAGGCCGCTCCGGCAGCCACGAAGGCGCCACCCTGGCCGCTGATGCCGATGATCCCGGTCACGTCCTCGCTGAGCACCCAGACCGTGACCGCGGCGCCGGTGCCTGACAGCAGGCCCACCCAGCCGGCAGTCGCGGTCATCCGCTTCCAGAACATGCCGAGGATGAAGGTGGCGAACAGCGGCGCGTTGAAGAACCCGAACAGGGTCTGCAGGTAGGTCATCAGGTTGGCGTAGCCGGCGGCCAGAGTCGCCGTTCCGATCGCGAGGACGGTCGCCACCACCGTGATGACGCGACCCACCCGGAGGTAGTACGAGTCGTCGCGGTCCTTGACGACGTACTGCTGCCACAGGTCGTAGCTGAAGACGGTGTTGAACGCCGAGATGTTCGCAGCCATACCGGCCATGAACGACGCCAGCAGACCCGCGATCGCGAGACCGAGCATGCCGTTGGGCAGCAGGTCACGCATCAGGAGCAGCAACGCATCGTTGTAGTCGACCGACCCACCCGTGCCACCGTTCTCCTTGAAGGTGGCGAGCTCGTTGACGGTGACGGCGGCGATCATGCCGGGGATCACCACGATGAAGGGGACGAACATCTTCGGGAAGGCACCGATGATCGGCGTGCGCTGGGCCGCCGACATCGACTCCGACGCCATCGCCCGCTGCACCTCGACGAAGTTGGTCGTCCAGTAGCCGAAGGACAGCACGAAGCCGAGTCCGAACACGATGCCGATGACCGACAGCAGCGGGGAGTCGAAGCCTGACAGTGCCTGACCCGGCCACGACGACAGGTCCGCTCCCCCGCTCGGTCCCGCGGTCACCTTCTCCTTCAGGCCCTCGTAGCCGCCGACCTTGTGCAGGCCGAGCAGCGTCAGCGGGAGCAGCGCGGCGACGATGACGAAGAACTGGAGGACCTCGTTGTAGATCGCCGCCGAGAGTCCGCCCAGCGCGGTGTAGGAGAGCACGACTGCGGCGGCGATGACCAGTGAGACCCACATCGGCCAGCCGAGCAGCGCCTCGACGATGCTGGCGAGCAGGAACAGGTTCACACCGGCGATCAGGACCTGCGCGAGGGCGAAGCTGAGCGCGTTGACCAGGTGAGCGCCCGTGCCGAACCGGCGCCGCATGAACTCCGGCACGCTGCGGACCTTCGACCCGTAGTAGAACGGCATCATCACCACGCCGAGGAACAGCATGGCGGGGATCGCGCCGATCCAGAAGTAGTGCATCGTCGGCATGCCGAACTCCGCACCGGTCGCCGACATGCCCATGATCTCGATGGCACCGAGGTTCGCGGAGATGAACGCGAGACCGGTCACCCAGGCGGGCAGCGAACGACCCGACAGGAAGAAGTCGATGCTGGTCGACACCGAGCGCTTCGCCGCGAAGCCGATGCCGAGCACGAATGCGAAGTACAGGCCAACGAGCAGGTAGTCGACCCAGCCCGCATCGAGTCGGAGCTGGCTTTCCGCGGCAAGAATCACGTGTATCTCCCGAGTAGCAGTCGTGAGTCGGCCCGCACGTTACAGCGTGGTGTAGATGGGGCAAACTCCGCCAAATCGACTACCCAAGGGGACGAGTTCCCAAACGCACCCCGCTAGTGGCACCCTGGACTGCTCCCCCGAGACGACTGAGAAGACGACAGAGAAGAGGTCTGGTTCATGACGTGGCTGGTCACAGGTGGCGCCGGGTACATCGGTGCCCATGTCGTGCGGGCGTTCGACCAGGTGGGGCTCTCCGCCGTGGTGCTCGACGACCTCTCGAGCGGCCACGCAGAGTTCGTGGACGGGAAGACCCCGTTCGTGCGCGGCAGCATCCTCGACACCGACCTCGTCCGCCGGACCATCCGCGAGCACGAGGTCACCGGCGTGGTGCACGTCGCCGGGTTCAAGTACGCCGGCGTCTCCGTCGAGAAGCCGCTGCACACCTTCGACCACAACGTCACCGGCACGGTGAGCGTGCTGCGGGCGATGCAGGACGAGGGTGTGGGCAACATGGTGTTCTCCTCCAGCGCATCGGTCTACGGCACGCCCGACGAGGAGGTCGTCACCGAGGCCACCAGGCTCGGCCCGGAGTCCCCCTACGGCCAGTCGAAGCTGATCGGCGAGTGGCTGCTCGCGGACCAGGAGACCGCAGCAGGCCTGCGCCACACGTCGCTGCGCTACTTCAACGTCGTCGGTTCCGGCGAGGACGCGCTCTACGACACCAGCCCCCACAACCTCTTCCCTCTCGTCTTCGAGGCTCTGATCGAGGGACGCACGCCACGGATCAACGGCGACGACTACCCGACCCCCGACGGCACCTGCGTCCGCGACTACATCCACGTCGCCGACCTGGCCCACTCGCACGTCGTCGCGGCCCGGGCCCTCGAGGCAGGAACGACCCTCGACCGCGCCTACAACCTGGGCAGCGGCAACGGCAGCTCCGTGCGCGAGATCATGGACGCGATGGCCGACGTCACCGGCATCAAGTTCGAGCCCGAGATCGCTCCGCGCCGGCCTGGCGACCCGGCACGCATCGTGGCCAGTGGCGAGGCGGCGGCGCGCGACCTGGAGTGGGAGATGCGGCACAGCCTGACCGAGATGGTCGCGAGCGCCTGGTCGGCCCGCAAGAACGCAGGCTGAACGTCCCGATGAGCCTCGAGTTCGTCGCCTGCCCCATCTGTGGTGCGGAGCAGCCCGCGCTGGCGCACTACCCGGACTACCTGTGCCGGGAGTGCGTCGGCCGCGCCGAGCACGAGGACGGCCGGCGGCTGACGCTGACCAACACCAGTCCGTCAGGCGGGTTCGCGGCGCGGTACGCCGACACCGGCGAGCTGTGCCCTGAGGTGACCATCAGCCACATCGTGTACGTCGACGGGATCCGCTGCTGGGCCGACGAGGCCAGGGTCGGCGGGATCGTCGTACAACCCCGCCCCCTCGAAGGAGACTCATGACAGTCCTGGACCTGTTCCGTCTCGACGGGAAGGTCGCCGTCGTCACCGGAGCGTCGTCGGGCCTCGGCGTCGCGTTCGCCAGGGCCCTCGCCGAGGCCGGGGCCGACGTGGCGCTCGGCGCCCGACGGGCCGACCGGCTCGAGGAGACCAGGAAGCTGGTCGAGGAAGCCGGCCGGCGGGCGATCACGGTCAGGACCGACGTGGCGATCCCCGAGGACTGCCAGCGTCTCGTCGACGAGACCATGGCCGCCTTCGGCCGGGTCGACATCCTCGTGAACAACGCCGGCGTCGGCACGGCGGTCCCCGCCACCAGGGAGACGCCGGAGCAGTTCCGTGGCGTCGTCGACGTGAACCTCAACGGCTCCTACTGGATGGCGCAGGCGTGTGGCCGCGTCATGCTGCCGGGCAGCAGCATCGTCAACATCAGCAGCGTCCTGGGCATCACGACCGCAGGCCTCCCCCAGGCCGCCTACTCCGCGAGCAAGGCCGGCGTGATCGGGATGACCCGCGACCTCGCACAGCAGTGGACCGGCCGCAAGGGCATCCGGGTCAACGCGCTGGCCCCGGGCTTCTTCGAGTCCGAGATGACCGAGCAGTACCCCGACGGCTACCTGCAGTCGATGAACCAGCGGGTGCCGGCGGGACGCGAGGGCGACGCGCGCGAGCTCGCGGCGGCGCTCGTGTTCCTGGCCAGCAACGCCGGTGGCTACGTGACCGGGCAGACCCTGGCCGTCGACGGCGGTCTGACCATCACCTGACGTGGCCTACGCAGTAGAAGTCTGCGCCGCTTGCCCGGGCGGCGCCCGCGGGGACAATGAAGATATGAGCTCACCGACGAACCTGCCCCGCTTCCGGGCGGGCCTCAACCTGCAGTTCCCCATGTCCTTGGGCGTCTACGACGAGTACGAGCAGGCGCAGAAGGCCGTCGACTACCTCTCCGACAACCACTTCCCGGTCGAGAACTGCATGATCGTCGGCACCGACCTCAAGCAGGTCGAGCGCGTGACGGGGCGGCTGACGACGGGCCGGGTCGCCCTCGGAGGCGCGCTGTCCGGGCTCTGGCTCGGGCTCTTCGTGGGCCTCATCTTCTCGCTGTTCGGCACCGGCAACAGCGGCGCGATCATCCTGTCGACCGCACTCTTCGGCGTCATCTTCGGGCTCGTGTGGGCGCTGGTCGGGTACGCCGCCACGCGAGGGCACCGCGACTTCACATCGATCAGCCAGGTCGTCGCCACCCGGTACGAAGTGCTCGTCGAGCACAAGTACGCCGAGGAGGGTCGCCGGATGCTGTCACAGCTGGGCGGCAGCAACCCGTTCACGGACTGGAAGCCCGCCGGCTCGGAGTAGGGCGAGGCATGGGGCGAGGGCCCTGTGGCCTGATGGTCACGTTTGCGACGGTGCTCTGCGGGAATGGTCGGGATTTATAGACTTGTCCGGTCTACAAGCCCGACCACCCAGCAGAAGGCAGAAGGTCTCGACGTGCCCCGGCACCGCAAGCCCACCCGCCGCCACAGGCTGCTCGCTCCGGTCCTTGCCGTCGCAATGTTGGGCTCTGGTGTCGCCTTTGCCGTCCAGGAGGGGCTCGAGCCGTTCCGGAGCGCGCAGGAGTCACACCTGGCGACCCGGACCGCCGGGCCTCTGCAGTCGTCGCCCGCGCCGACCACCGACGACGAGGACGAGCGCCACCCAAGCCCGTCGCGGGCGGCTCGGACTCAACGTCCCGAGCCGCGGGAGAAGCCGGCTGACAAGCGAAGCAAGAAACCCGCTCCGAAACCGCGGCGGACTCCCCCGACACCCGAACTGGATCCGACGCCCACGAACACTCCGCGCCCGAAGGCGCCCAGCCCGAAGCCCCGGGCGACTCGGGAGGCAACGGTTCCCGGTTCGGGGATCCTGAGCGGCACCAACACCGCACGCGCGAACGCCGGACTCCCTGCCCTCACCGCGAGTCAGTGCCTCACCGAGATGGCCCAGCAGCACGCCAAGAGGCTCGCGGCCGCGCAGAGCCTCTACCACCAGGACCTCGGCGCCGTGTTGAGCGGGTGCGGCATGTCCACGGCCGGCGAGAACGTCGCCATGAACTACACCGGGCCGTCCGGAATGGTCGACCAGTGGATGGAGTCACCAGGCCACCGCGCGAACCTGCTGAGCAGCCAGTTCTCCCTGATCGGTGTCGGCGTCGCGCAGGCTCGCGACGGCTCCTGGTACGGCGTTCAGGTGTTCGGCGCCAAGTAGTCGTCACCCCTCTACTCAGACACCACGCCCACCCCCGCACTTCCGGAGACAGCCCATCGAGGCGGACGACACGCGGCGTACACCCACCGCACCGACACCGCCATCGAAGCGAACCTCGTCTAGGTTCGGCCGACGCGAAGCGGCGTAGCGTGAAACAGCAAACGGACGGCATGCGGTTCGCAAGCCGTCCGTCGAAGTGGAGCTGAGGGGACTCGAACCCCTGACCCCCTCCATGCCATGGAGGTGCGCTACCAGCTGCGCCACAGCCCCGCCGCCCAAGTCTCGTTGAGCAACTCGGGAATCTTAGCCAACAGGTGCTCCGGATGCGAAATCGAGGGGGTTCCTCCCGATCATGACTCCGATCATGACTCCGGGTCGCGCGTGTGACGCACCACGACGACCGGTCCTTCCGCGTGCCGGATGCACTGCTCGGCGACGGAACCCAGCACGAGACTGCGGAAGCCGCCACGGCCTCGCGACCCCACGACGAGCACGTCCGCGGTCTCGGAGGCCTCGATGAGCGCCGGCGCTGCTGGCCGGTGGACGACGTGGACCTCGACCGGGACGCCCGGGCTCTCACCCAGGAGGCTGTCCACCCGGGTCCGCTCCTCCAGCATGGCCGCGGCTTCGTACTCACCGAGCGAGGCGGCGATTCCCGGCGGCACCTCGACCGGTCGAGAGGTACTCATGATCGACCAGGCTCGGACCACGTGCAGGGTGCTCTGGCGACGTCGTGCCTCCTCGAGCGCGTACCTCAGCGCGACCGCAGCGTCCGGGGACCCGTCGTCACCGACCACCACACCGCCGTCGGGACGTACCTGCTTGGTGACCTCTTCGATGGTGCCGCTCATGACACCATCCTGCCCTAGGGCCGAGGCGCAAGGGGCGGCTTCTGGTTGTACCCGGCAAGTCGCAGCCTGCCGTCCCGCCCCGAGGTCGAGACCGTCGCCCAGGCACAGTTGTCGAGCACGGCGAGATCACGGAAGCAGTCGATCTGCCAGCCCAGCACCCCGATGAGCCCGACCTTCAGTGCGGCGCCGTGCGTGACCACGAGGCCGGTCTCACCGTCCTCCAACGACGACAGGCACTCCTCGAGGACGGGCACGATCCTGGCTCGCACGTCCTGCTCACTCTCCCCCTCGAGCACGGGCACGAGCTGGTCGGCGCGCGACCACCCGTCGAACGCGTCAGGGTGGGCCTGCTCGAACTCCTCGAGGGTGAGCCCCTGCCGCTTGCCCACGTCGAACTCGCGCAGCCGCTCGTCGTACTTCACCGAGAGCCCGGTCACGGCGAGGACGTACTCGACCGTCTCCCTGGCGCGCTCGAGGTCGGAGGACCACAGTGCGGCCAGGCCGAGGGAGCCGACGTACGGCGCAGCCGCAGCGGCCTGCGCATGGCCCGTCTCGTCGAGCGGGACGTCGGCGTGGCCCTGGGCACGACCGGCGGCGTTCCAGGCGGTCTGACCGTGCCGCATCAGCAGCAGGCGGCGCGACATCCGCTCAGTGACCCCGGCCGGAGGTGACCGCCTCGGGCAGGTCGATCATCGGACAGTCACGCCACAGCCGCTCGAGCGCGTAGAAGGAGCGCTCCTCCTCGTGCTGGACGTGGACCACCACGTCGCCGTAGTCGATCAGCACCCACCTGCCGTCGCGCTCACCCTCACGGCGCACCGGCTTCGCGCCGATCTCGCGCAACTTGTCCTCGACCTCGTCGACGATGGACTTGACCTGACGGTCGTTGGCGGCCGAGCAGAGCAGGAACGCGTCGGTGATGACGAGCTGCTCGGAGACGTCGAACGCGAGGATGTTCTCGGCGAGCTTGTCGGAGGCTGCTTTCGCTGCGGTGTGCACGAGTTCGAGGGCGCGGTCTGTGGCTGTCACGTGAGTCCTAGCTTGGGTACTGGTCGGTGGCGTGCGTAGAGCGCGTGCTTGCCGATGTACTGGACCACGCCGTCGGGCACGAGGTACCAGACCGGCTCGCCCCGCGCGGTGCGGTTGCGGCAGTCGGTGGACGAGATCGCCAGGGCCGGGATCTCGACGATCGTCACCGACTCCTCGGGGATACCGACGAGGGTGGAGTCGTCCATGGTGTAGCCCGGTCGGGTACACCCCACGAAGTGGGCCAGCTCGAACAGCTCGCCGGCGTCACGCCAGGTGAAGATGTCCCCGAGCGCGTCGGCGCCGGTGATGAAGTACAGCTCCGCGTCCGGGAGCAGGCGGTGCAGGTCGCGCAGGGTGTCGATGGTGTACGTCGGGCCGGCCCGGTCGATGTCGACGCGGGAGACCCAGAACCTCGGGTTGGACGCGGTGGCGATGACCGTCATGAGGTACCGGTCCTCGGCGGCCGACACGGCACGGTCCGTCTTCTGCCACGGCTCGCCGGTCGGGACGAACACGACCTCGTCGAGCTTGAACCAGGACTGGACCTCGCTCGCGGCCACCAGGTGGCCGTGGTGGATGGGGTCGAAGGTGCCACCCATCACGCCGATGCGGCGCCGGCCGCTCGCGGGGGCGTATCCCAGCTCAGTCACCTGCGACGGTCATTCCGTAGCGCCCCCATCAGGAGTGGTCGCGGCCCTTGCCGAACATCAGCAGGCCGAACAGGAGGACGAGCAGGACCCCGAAGGCGACGGCGCCCACCGCCCAGGCGGGAACCGCAGGCTCCTCGCTGTGGGTCTCGGCGGCAGCAAGGATCAACGACGTGAGCGACATGGGGCATACCTTACCGTCCCGGCTCCACCGGGTTCACCGCGCCAGCCCTCTCCGGGCTCGTCAGCGGACGTGCCCGTCGCCGGTGACGACGTACTTGGTCGAGGTCATCTCGGGCAGCCCCATCGGTCCGCGGGCGTGGAGCTTCTGCGTGGATATGCCGATCTCGGCCCCGAAGCCGAACTCTCCCCCGTCGGTGAAGCGGGTCGAGGCGTTGACGAGCACGGCCGCGGAGTCGACACCGGCGGTGAACCTGCGTGCGGCCACCTGCGACCCGGTGACGATCGCGTCGCTGTGCCCGGAGGAGTACCGGCGGATGTGCGCGATCGCGGCGTCCACGTCGGGTACGACGGCCGCGGAGATGTCGAGCGAGAGGTACTCCCGCGCGAAGTCCTCGTCGGTCGCGGCGACCACCCCGTCGTGGGCCAGGAACGCCTCGTCACCGTGGACCGTGACGCCGGCCGCCTGAAGGGCGGGGACGACCATCGGTAGGAACGTGTCCGCGATGTCCCGGTGTACCAGCAGAGACTCGGCCGCGTTGCAGACCGACGGCCGGTGGGTCTTGGCGTTGAGCACGATCGCCAGCGCCTGCTCGAGGTCGGCGTCCGCATCGACGTACACGTGACAGTTCCCGACGCCGGTCTCGATGACCGGCACCAGGGACTCCTCCACGACCGAGCGGATCAGGCCAGCGCCGCCACGCGGGATGAGCACGTCGACCAGGCCCCGAGCACGCATCAAGGCCTTGGCCGGGTCATGGCCCTCCCCCGGCACGAGCTGCACGACGTCCTCGGGGAGCCCGGCCCCGGCAGCCGCCTTGCGGAGCGCTGACACGATCGCGGTGTTGGACGCGAGCGCGCTGGAGGACCCCCGGAGCAGCACGGCGTTGCCCGCCTTGAGACAGATGCCCGCGGCATCCGCGGTCACGTTCGGGCGAGCCTCGTAGATGATCCCGATGACACCGAAGGGCACCCTGACCTGACGCAGCTCGAGGCCGTTGGCGAGCGTGGAGCCGCGCACGACCTCGCCGACCGGGTCGGGGAGGCCCGCGACCCCGCGGAGGCCGTCGGCCATGCCTGCGACCCGGGAGGCGTCCAGGCGGAGCCGGTCGATGATCGCCTCGGGTGTGCCGGCGGCCGTCGCCGCCTCGACGTCGCGGGCGTTGGCCGCGAGCACCTCGGAGGTGCCGGACTCGAGCGCATCCGCCATCGCGGTCAACGCGGCGTCCTTGGTGGCCCGCGTGGCCAGGGCCAGCTCCGTGGCGGCGGACCGTGCTCGCTGCGCGACCTCCACGACAGCAGCCTCCACGCCGGATCCGGCGGTGGTCTCAGTCATGGGGCAAGGGTATGCCGCGTCCCGGTCAGAACGGGAGCGGCGTCACATCCTGGAGGTCGACGATGACGGAGTACTCCATGCCGCGGCTCTGGAAGATCGACCGCTCGAGAACCTCGAGGCCCACGACCTCCCAGCGCGGGAGGCCGGCTGAGTCGCGGTACTCGTTCCAGACCCTCAAGGCCAGGGAGGACGCGTCGAGCAGGCTCTCCGCCTCTTCCCAGTAGGAGATCTCGGCGCGGCTGCCGGCGTACTTCAGGGAGTGCAGGAAGGGCCGTTGGTCGCTCAGCCTGCGCAGCGCGTTCCGGACGACCAGCGGCTCCACCTGGTCGCCTGCGACGGTCACGGTCACGTGCCAAAGCCGAACGGGCTCGCCCACAAGTCACCTCTGCATAGGTCCCGAAGAATCCGCCTACCCCCAGTGTCACTCGGTGCCATGGGTGCGGCAGTCGAATGACGAAATGTCTCAGAAACGTGATTGGTGCAGCAACACCAGGTCGTCACGGTGAACAACCTCACGTTCGTACGAGGCGCCGAGCTCGCGAGCCAGGTCACGGGTTGACCGGCCTACGAGGTCGGGCAGCTCGTCGGAATCGTAGTTGACCAGCCCGCGGGCCACCGCACTGCCACCGGCGTCGACGAGGTCGACGGGGTCTCCCCCGACGAACGAGCCGGTGACCCGGGTGATCCCGGCGGGGAGCAGCGAGGCCCTGCGCTGGGTGACCGCGCGGACCGCGCCGTCGTCGAGGTAGATACGCCCCTTCGGCTCCGTGGCGTGCGCCAGCCACAGCAGCCGGGTCGGACGCCGTCGCCCCGTGGGGTGGAACATCGTCCCCACCCCCGCGCCCTCGAGCGCAGCCCCGGCCTGCTCGGTGGAGGTGAGCACGACGGGGATGCCTGCTCCGGTGGCGATCCTGGCCGCCTCGACCTTCGTCTGCATGCCGCCTGTCCCGAGCCCGGCAGCACCAGCCCTGCCGATCTGGACCTTGTCGAGGTCGGCTTCCGACGCGACGTCGGAGAGCAGCCTCGTGCCGGGCTTCGCGGGGTTTCCGTCATAGAGGCCGTCCACGTCGGACAGGAGCAGCAGCACGTCCGCGTGCACGAGGTGCGCGACGAGCGCGGCGAGCCGGTCGTTGTCACCGAAGCGGATCTCGGACGTAGCCACGGTGTCGTTCTCGTTGACGATCGGTACGGCGCCGAGGTCGAGAAGCTTCGCGAAGGTTCGGTACGCGTTGCGGTAGTGGCTCCTGCGCGTGACGTCGTCGACGGTGAGCAGCACCTGCCCCACCCTCTGGCCGTGCCGCGCGAACTCCTCGGTGTAGCGGTGCACGAGCAGCCCCTGGCCGACCGAAGCAGCCGCCTGCTGCGTGGCCAGGTCCCGCGGCCGGCGAGGCAGCTCAAGCGGCGCCAGGCCGGCGGCAATGGCTCCCGACGAGACGAGCACGACCTCCGCTCCCCTGGCCCGGACCGACGCCAACGTGTCGACCAGCGCACGCATCCGGTCGGGGTCGATGCCGCCCTCGGCGGTGGTCAGCGAGGAGGAGCCCACCTTCACGACGATGCGTGAGGCGCTCGCCACGTCGGCCCGGCTCGCCCTGGTCACCTCGGGTCGCTGTCCCCTGAGGCGGCCCCGGGGTCGCTCTCCTCCCAGCCCCAGTCCTCCTGGCTGCGCTCGGCAGGGTCGGTCTCGGGGCGGTCTCGGCGACGGGCCACATCTGCCCTGGACTCACCCTCGGCCCGGGCCGCGTAGGCCTCCTCGATGGCGCGACGGCGCTGCGCCGCGGGGCGGGACTCCTCGAAGCGGTGGTCCTCGCCTCGACGGCTGAGCAGCTCGGCGCCTGCCTCCATCATCGGCTTGAAGTCGAACACCACGGCATTCTCGACGTCGCCGATCAGGACGGCGTCGCCCTCCTCGGCACCGAGCTGGAGCAGCTTCTCCTCGACTCCGAGCCGGTTGAGACGGTCGGCCAGGAAGCCGACGGCCTCGTCGTTGCTGAAGTCGGTCTGCCGCACCCAACGCTCGGGCTTCACGCCGCGGACGCGCCAGCCCTCACCGGTCTCCTTGACCGTGAACTCGGGCCCACCGGCGGCGGCCGGAGGCCGGATGACGATGCGGGTGGGCTCGGCGACGGGCTTCTCGCGGCGGCTCCGCGCCACCAGCTCCGCCATCGCGAAGGACAGCTCACGCAGGCCCTCACGGGTCGCCGCGGACACCGGTATCACGGTGAGCCCGCGTGCCTCGAAGTCCTCGTGGACGATGTCCGCCAGGTCGCGCCCGTCGGGCACGTCGATCTTGTTGAGTACGACGAGCCGCGGGCGGTCCTCGAGCCCGCCGTACTGGCTCAGCTCACGCTCGATCACGTCGAGGTCGGAGATCGGGTCGCGACCCGGCTCCATGGTCGCGGTGTCGATGACGTGCACGAGAGCGGCACACCTCTCGACGTGGCGGAGGAAGTCGTGGCCCAGGCCGCGGCCTTCGCTGGCGCCCTCGATGAGCCCCGGCACGTCGGCGACGGTGAACGTGACCTCCCCGGCGGTGACCACGCCGAGGTTCGGCACGAGCGTGGTGAAGGGGTAGTCGGCGATCTTCGGCCGGGCGCGGGACAGCGCGGCGATCAGGCTCGACTTGCCCGCGCTCGGGTAGCCGACGAGGCCGACGTCCGCGACGACCTTCAGCTCCAGGACGATCGTGTGGTCGTCACCGGGTTCGCCGAGCAGCGCGAAGCCGGGGGCCTTGCGCTTGCTCGAGGCCAGCGCTGCGTTGCCGAGGCCGCCGCGGCCACCCTCCGCGATGACCATCTCCGTGGCGGCGCCGACGAGGTCTGCGAGCACGTTGCCCCGCTCGTCGCTCACGACCGTCCCGTCCGGAACCGGCAGCACCAGGTCCTCGCCGTGGGCGCCGTTGCGATGTCCGCCTGCGCCGTGGCCACCGTGCTGGGCGCGGCGGTGCGCGTTGTGGTGGTAGTCGATGAGCGTGGTCACGTCCGGGTCGACGCGCAGGATGACGCTTCCTCCCGGTCCGCCGTTGCCGCCGTCAGGACCGCCGAGTGGCTTGAACTTCTCGCGGTGCACCGAGGCGACACCGTTGCCACCCCGGCCCGCGGTGACGTGAAGCACCACCCGGTCGACAAATGTGGGGACTGCCATGGGTGGATCCTCACTCCTTTCGCGGCTGGCTGGTGTTGCTGTTCCCCCGGCTGTTGCCGCTGTTTCCCCAAGGTATGTTGCTCAACCGTCACTTCCCTAGGTGAGTACGCCGTGGGGAGTGCCGGTTCGACATCAGACCTTGGGGAAACCGTGACAAGCGAAAGGGGCGCCCTGCTGTCTCAGCAGGGCGCCCCTCGCGACGTTCTGGCCGGCTGAGATCACTCAGCCGTCGGGACGATGTTCACCACGCGACGACCCCGCTTGGTGCCGAACTCGACGTTGCCGCCCACCAGGGCGAACAGCGTGTCGTCGCCGCCACGACCCACACCGCTGCCGGGGTGGAAGTGCGTGCCACGCTGGCGGACGATGATCTCGCCGGCGTTGACGAGCTGGCCGCCGTACCGCTTCACGCCGAGACGCTGCGCGTTCGAGTCACGACCGTTCTTGGTCGAGGCTGCGCCCTTCTTGTGTGCCATATCTGTTCCTTGGTTCGAAGGCTCGTGTTACTTGGCGGAGATGTCGGTGACCTTGACCTGGGTGTACTTCTGACGGTGCCCCTGGCGCTTCTTGTAGCCGGTCTTGTTCTTGTACTTCTGGATGATGATCTTCGGGCCCTTCGTGGCTCCGAGGACCTCTACGGTCACGGACGCCTTGCCGAGGGCCTTGGCCTCGGAGGTGACCTTCTCGCCGTCGACGAGCAGCACCACGGGAAGCTTGACCGAGTCACCGACCTCGTTGGCAACCTTGTCGATCTCGATGACGTCACCGACAGCAACCTTCTGCTGCTGGCCGCCACTGCGCACGATCGCGTACACCGCGGACTCACTCTCTTCGTCGGACTACAAGTTCAAATCTGTGGCAAAGCGCGCTGCCCGGCTTCGTCGGTGAGGACGGGAGCGGCACGACCGGCACACAGGATCAGGCGCACTTCGCACGCCGAGGGTCAAGTTTACGGACGATGACCTGCCGGGTCAAAACGGAGCGAGTCACCGCTTACGGGCTCCCTTCCGCTTGACCGGCACGTGCGCGGCCGCAGACTCGTCGACGTCGAGGGGCAGGTCGGCGTCGACGCCGTCACCCTTCGCCGCCTCGCTGTCGGCCTGCACCGTCGAGCCTGCACCGGGAGTCGTGGGGACACCGTCCTCGGACGGGGCCGCAGCGGCCCCTGACTCCGACGTACTGCCCCCAACCGGGAGAGCCGACGTTCCGTCCGCCGGGACACCGCCCCCCAGGGCAAGGCTGTCCGCAGCTCCGTCACCGGAGGCGGCCGCGGCTGATGCTCCCGGCGGAGGGCCGGCAGGACGGCGGGCAGCGCCGCGACGACGTACCGACGTCACCACCTTGGGCGCAGCCGGCGGCGCCTGCTCAGCGGCCTGGCCCGGCTCCTCGACGGCGCGGTCCGGCGCCTCGGTGACGGCTGGGGCCTCCGGGCTGACTGGTGCCTCGGTGACGGCTGGAGCGTCCGGTCCGGCCTCGCCCGCGGGCTGTGCGGCGGACTCCTCGCCGAGGTTCTCGGTCGGCGAGGCCGGCTTCTCAGTCGGTTCGGTGTGCGACTTCGCCGACTTCGCGCCTCCTCGCTTGCGCTTCGGCTTGGCGCCCTCCTTGGGCTCGGCGCTGACCTCCTCGGTCGCGTCGGCGGGCGTCTCCGCCGCCTTGCCGGCATGCTCGACCGGCTTCTCAGCGTCCTTTCGGCCGGCCTTGCCTGCGCCCCTCCCAGAGCCGCGCTCTTCGCCGTGGTCGGGAGCCTTGTCGGGGGCCTTCTTGGCGTCGGCGCCCTTGTCGACGGCCTTGTCGGTGTCCTTGTCGACGGCCTTCTCGGCGGGCTTCTCGGCCTTGGCCATCTCGGCCAGGTCCTTCGGCGAAGGTGCCGGAGCCTGACCGGAGCCGTTCTCCGCGCTCTCGCCGCCACCCCGGCCGCCGCGTCCTCCGCGCCGGGCTCGCCGGGGCTCCTCGTCGGACTTCTTCTTCGGCTCCACCGGCTCGTGGTGCACGAGCAGTCCGCGGCCCTGGCAGTGCTCGCAGCTCTCGCTGAACGCCTCGAGCAGGCCGGTCCCGATGCGCTTGCGTGTCATCTGCACCAGACCGAGCGAGGTCACCTCCGCAACCTGGTGACGGGTGCGGTCACGGCCGAGGCACTCGACCATCCGCCGCAGCACCAGGTCACGGTTGCTCTCGAGCACCATGTCGATGAAGTCGACGACGATGATGCCGCCGATGTCGCGGAGCCGGAGCTGACGGACTATCTCCTCGGCCGCCTCGAGGTTGTTCTTGGTGACGGTCTCCTCGAGGTTGCCACCGGATCCGGTGAACTTGCCCGTGTTGACGTCGACCACCGTCATCGCCTCGGTGCGGTCGATGATCAGCGACCCGCCCGACGGCAGCCAGACCTTCCGGTCGAGCGCCTTGGCGATCTGCTCTTCGATCCGGTACGCCGCGAAGACGTCCTCGCCACCGTCCCACTTCTCGAGTCGCTCGGAGAGGTCGGGTGCGACATGGGTGACATACCCGTCCACCATCTCCCAGGCGTCCTGGCCGGCGACGACGAGCCTGCCGAAGTCCTCGGTGAACAGGTCGCGGACGACCTTCAAGGTGAGGTCCGGCTCGCCGTACAGCAGCTGCGGAGCGTTGCCGCCCTTGACCTTGCCCTGGATGTCGTCCCAGCGCGCGGTGAGCCGCTCGACGTCGCGGGTCAGCTCATCCTCGCTGGCACCCTCGGCGGCCGTCCGCACGATCACGCCTGCCGTGTCGGGGACGATCTCCTTGAGCAGGGTCTTCAGACGGTTCCGCTCGGTGTCGGGAAGCTTGCGGGAGATCCCGCTCGTCGTGCCGTCCGGCACGTAGACGAGGAAACGGCCGGGGAGGCTGATCTGGCTGGTCAGGCGTGCGCCCTTGTGGCCGACCGGGTCCTTGGTGACCTGGACGAGGACGGACTGGCCCGACTTGAGCACGGACTCGATCCTGCGCGGCTGTCCGTCCTTGGCGCCGAGGGAGTCCCAGTTGACCTCGCCGGCGTACAGGACCGCGTTACGGCCCTTGCCGATGTCGATGAACGCGGCCTCCATGGACGGCAGCACGTTCTGCACCCGGCCGAGGTAGACGTTGCCGATCAGCGAGGTCTGCGACTCACGGGCGACGTAGTGCTCGACGAGGACCTTGTCCTCGAGCACCGCGATCTGCGTGAGGTCCTTCTTCTGGCGGATGACCATGACCCGGTCGACGGCCTCACGGCGGGCGAGGAACTCCGCCTCGCTGACGATCGGGGCGCGGCGGCGGCCGGCCTCACGGCCTTCACGACGGCGCTGCTTCTTCGCCTCGAGCCGGGTGGAGCCACTCAGCGCCGTGATCTCGTCCTCGGCGCTACGGGGCTTTCGCACCCGGACGACGGTGTTCTCGGGGTCGTCGGTCGCGCCGCCGCCCTCCTCACCCGCGCGGCGACGGCGGCGACGGCGGCGGGTGCCCGTCGTTCCTTCCGCATCCTCGGCAGCGTCCGGTTCGGTAGCCGTCGACGACTCCTCGGACTCGGACTCGGTGGCGTCGGAACCGTCCTCGCCTCCCGACTTGCGGCGGCGGCGGCCACCACGGCGACGGCGACGTCGGTTCCCACCCTGCTCGTCCTCCGACTCCTCGTCGGACTCCCGCTGCCGGTCCTCCTGCGACGGAGCCGTCTCGGCGTCCTGCTTGGCGGTCTTCTTGTCCTCAGACGCCGGGCCACGCCCGTCGCCCTGCTTGCCGCCCTTGGGGGCTGCGGAGTCTGCCTTGGCAGCCCCGGAACCCGTCTCGGGCTCCGCAGCCTTCTTCCTGCTCCGAGGCGGGGACTTCGTGGGCTCGGGGGCCTTGAAGAGAAGCATCGTGGCCGCCGCTGCCTGGGCCTCGGCGGACTCGGTCTCGGTCTCGGTGGACGAGGTCTCGGTGGACGGGGTGTCGGCGGGCGAGATCAGGGCGGGCGGGGTCTCGCCGGGCTCGTCCGGCGTACCGACGGGCGCTGCCTGCTCGGCAGCCGCCTTCTTGGTCGTCCGCTTGCCGGTGGTCTTCTTGGCGGCCTTCTTCGCGGGCGCCTTCTTGGCGGCCGTGGCCGGATCGGAGGCATCCGTTCCGACCTCTGCGCTGCCGGCCGGTGCGGCCGGGGACGCCGGGAGCTGGTCGCCGGGTGACTCCGGGAGCTGGTCGCCCGCGGGCGCCATGGTCTCGTCGACAGAAGGCGCCCCGGGCTCGGCCGCGGACTTCTTCGTGACCCGCTTCGTGGCGACCTTCTTCGTGGTCGTCCGCTTGGCCGCGGTCTTCTTTGCGGCGGTCTTCTTGGCCGCCGCCTTCTTCGCGGGGGCCGTGCTCTCCTCAGGGGCCGACTCGGCCGGCGCCGTGAGTTCGGCGGGAGTTTCGACAGCCTGGTTGTCGGGGGTGTTCTCAGCGTCGAGCATCTGCTCTCCTATGCTCCCGGGCGTCCTTGCGGACGGTACACGCGGGAGCGTGTCAGTCGTCAGGCCGGCGGACCGGTCCCGACGCAAGCCTGCGGTCGGAGCTCCAGCAGACCGTTCGGAGCGGCCGGTGCTAGCGGCGGCCCGACATGAGCCTCGTCTGGAGCGGCGGCGACATCCTCCGTCGTACGCGTCACCAGGGAGTCACATCGACACTGTCCGCGGTCGCCAGCTCACCGACCGAAGCTGTCACCAACGGTCATACTGCGTCGCGGTCGGGTGTCAACGGATCCCCCACCGTGCCGGTCTGCGTGTCAAGCGGACCCTGGGCCAGCCGCTCGTAAAGGGGAGCTGAACCAGCTTCGAGTCCGGCGATCTCGCGGAGTCCGGCGAGGATGTCGTCGGGTCTCACGGACGGGGTTCCGTGACGCAAGACCAAGTCGAGTATCGCACACTCCGGCCCATTTCCCGTCTCAGGCTGTGACGTGAGCGACACGACGGCCTCACGGCAGTTGAACTGGCGCAGTCCCTTCTTGGTCATCCGCTCGACGAGTACCTCGTCGGCGGCCAGGAAACGCTGCACGGCGTGGTCGGCCTGTTCCGGTGGGATGTCCTGGACGGTGAGGCGCCACCCACTTGCCTCGAGTCTGTCCGCGAGCGAGCCACCTGAGCTGACCACGACCTCGAGCACGTCGAGCCCGTCCGGGAGCGCCTCGTCGAGGGCTGTGTGGACCTGCTCGGGATCCACCGTCTGGGCGAGGGCGATCTCGAGGTACTCCGCCTCGCTCGCGGAGCCGGTCGGCGCTGCCCCTGCGTAGGAGATCCGGGGATGCGGGTTGAAGCCGGAGGAGTAGGCCATCGGGATCCGGGCGCGTACGACGGCCCGCTCGAAGGCCCGCGAGAAGTCTCGGTGACTGGTGAACCGGAGCCGGCCCCTCTTCGCGTAACGCACGCGGAGTCGCTGGACGGGCGGGGCTTGCTGTTCGGGCTGTTCACGCACGCGCCAACCCTACGGCCTCGTCCAGAGGCTCAGATCTGCGCCCGCCGAGCCAGCGGCGACGGGAACCGGTGCGATACTCGAACACCTGCCAGCCAGTCGGTGAGCCTCCCGGCCTCCTGCCGCAGCGTCCGGTCGGCGTGCGCGTCGACCTCCTCGAGCAGCTCCACCACCACCTCACCCGCGGCGGTCTGGTGCCACCCACCGACGATCCGTCCGTCCCACCACGCGGTCGGCCCCGCGTTGCCGTTCCTGTCGAACAGCTGGGGCCGATGGTCGCCGAGATACCAGTCGCGGTCGAACCAGCCCATCGTCGTCGGGTCGAGCCCCGGCAGCAGCGCGGCCCAGGGCTCGACGGGCTCGACCGGCTCGAGGTCCTCGGGCAGCGCGAACCCCTTGCTGCCGTGCAGGTCCACCTCCGCCGCGCCGATGTCGCGCAGTGCCCGGCGCACGGCGGTCAGGGTCGAGCCGAGCCACCATTTGACGTCCTGCTCGGTCCCCGGGCCGAAGGTGCGCAGCCAGAGGCGCACGAGAGCGGCATGCGCCTCGGCCTCCGCCACGGGGGCGATCTCCCGGCCGAGCCACGAACGCATCGACGCCCAGCGTGGCCGCGACACGGTCCAGCCGCCGTCGTTCGACGCCCGGACGATCCGCCCGGCGGCGGACAGAGTGGTCAGCACCCGAGGCCCGATGGGGGCCTCACCGCCCCAGGACTTCCCCTGGCCGTAGGTGATCGCACCGCGCAGCAGCGGGATCTCGTCGCGCAGCTCCGACGACGTCGCCTCGCGACCGCCCTCCAGCGCCTCGAGCACCGCGACGGAAGCCTCCTCGAGCCACCGTTCACCGTCGTCGAACAGCCCGGCCTTCTCGACCTCGCGCGCAAGGCGCTTGCTCTCCGCGGCGGCCACCCCCGCGCTCGCGCCGGCCTGCACGAGGTCGAGGCTCTCCCCCGGGAAGACGAACAGCGTGCGCCGCATGGCGAGGTGCTTCACCAGCGAACGGTCGACGTACAACGCCTTGTCCAGGTCGGCCGCCGTCATGCCGTCGACGCGGGCCCACGCCGACAGGTAGACCGTGGCGGGGTCGGTGGCGTGCAGGCAGACCATCCCCGTCGTGGCTGACGCGACGTCCGCCGCGCGGCAGGTGGGGGCAAGGTGGTGCCGTCGGGCGAGCCTGGCCCGACGGTCTGTGACATCCACGGTGTGCACGTGACCCACCCTAGGACCGGCCGGGGACAGTCCGAGGTGGCGAACGGCACGTCCGCGTCGCTCCGATTGCGGCGGAACCGGCGCATAGGGTGATCCGGTGGACAGCCCAGACCATCACCAGGACACTCGCGCGCAGAAGCTCCTGGTCGTCGTCGGGATCGTCGTACTCGGGTTCAACCTGCGGCCGGCGGCGATCAGCGTGGGCCCGGTCCTCGACGAGCTCACCCGCGAGCTCGGCATGTCCGGCACCACGGCCGGATTGCTGACCACCCTTCCGGTGGTCGCGTTTGCCGGAGTCGGAGCGCTCGCGCCGTGGCTGGCACGACGGGTCGGAGTCCACCGCGTCACCCTCGTCTCCCTGGGAGCGGTGATGGTCGGCCTCGGCCTGCGCTCGCAGACCGACGGAGTCTCGTCGTTCCTCGTGCTCTCGTTGCTGGCCCTCGCCGGTATGGCCACCGCGAACGTCCTGCTGCCGTCGCTGGTCAAGCTCCACTTCCCCGGCCGGGTGGGCCTGCTCACCTCCCTCTACACCACGTCGATGGCGGTCGGCCTCACGCTGGCGTCGGTACTCACCGTCCCGATCGCGGAGCAGTTCGGCTCATGGCGATGGGGGTTGTTCGCCTGGGCGGTGACCGCAGCCGTGGCCGCCCTGCCGTGGCTGGCCCTCATCCGGCACGACCGGTCCCCCGAGGAGGCCGTGCACACGGTCACCCTGCGCGATGTGGCACGGACCCGACTGGGCTGGGCGATGGCGATGTTCTTCGGTCTGCAGTCGCTCCAGGCATACTCGATCTTCGGCTGGTTCGCCCAGATCTACCGCGACGCCGGCTTCTCCGCGACCACGGCCGGGCTGCTTCTGGGCGTGGTCACCGCGATGAGCATCCCGTTGTCGTTCCTGGTCCCCTCGCTCGCTGCGCGGCTCCATGACCAGAGCCCGCTGATCGTCGCCCTGGTGGCCTGCTACCCCGTCGGCTACATCGGCCTCATGCTCGCCCCCGTCAGTGGCGCCTGGGCGTGGGCGATCCTGGTCGGAACAGCGACCTCCGTCTTTCCGCTCGTGCTGACCCTGATCGGTCTCCGATCCAGGACCGGCGCGGGCACCGCTGCGCTGTCCGGTTTCACCCAGTCGGTGGGCTACCTTCTCGCGGCGGTCGGACCGCTCGGCATGGGCGTGCTGTACGACGCCACGGGCGGCTGGAACGTGCCGTTGACTGTGCTCTGCGTCCTCGTGGTCCCCCAGCTCGTGGCAGCACTGACGGTCGCGCGACCGTCGTACATCGAGGACTTCCTGGAGCGGCCGGTCAGCTGAGGTCGCACACCATGAGCGACGTAGCAGGCGCGAAACCCGCACGCTCGTAGAACGGGACCGACCGTTCGCTCGGACTCAGCACGAGCCGCGCGAGCTCCTGCTCCTTCGCGAAGTCGAGGGCCGCGTCCAGCATCATCCGGCCGACGCCGGCGTCCCGGTGGGCGGCGTCGACGTAGACGTTGGCCACGTAGCCCCACTGAGAGGTACGCCGGGCGGGCTTGGGCATCCGCGTGAACACCAGCATGTTCAACATCCCGACCGGCAGGTCCTGGTGGAACGCCAACCAGGTCATGCGCTGGTCGTACTCCCGGTCGAACCAGGCCTCGAACACCTCGTCGAACGTCGGGTCGGTGAGGTCCTGGCCCGCCTGCTCGCCGGCCCATGCGTGCCGGAGCCCGGCGACGACCGCTCCGTCGTCGCGGGTCGCCCGTCGGACGACCGGCGACCCGTCAACCACGACGCGACACGCCGCGGATACCGGGCCGAAGTTGACGGGTCGGCATCACACGACGGAGAGGGGGAGGAGGGTCTGGCCGGTGGGGCCGATCTGGATCTCGGTGTCCATCTGCGGGCAGACACCGCAGTCGTAGCAGGGCGTCCAGCGGCAGTCCTCGACCTCGGGGATGTCAGCGTCGGGGTCGATGGAGTCCTGCCAGTCCTCCCACAGCCAGTCGCGGTCGAGGCCGGAGTCGAGGTGGTCCCAGGGCAGCACCTCGGAGTACTCGCGCTCGCGGGTGGTGTACCAGTCGAGGTCCACGGGCGTGTCCGCGAGCGCCTTCTCGGCCGCGTCGGCCCACCGGTCGAACGAGAAGTGCTCGCTCCAGCCGTCGAACCGGCCACCGTCGCGCCACGCCGCCTCGATGATCCGGCCCACCCGGCGGTCACCACGGGAGAGAAGTCCCTCGATGATGCCGGGACGGCCGTCGTGGTACCGGAAGCCGATGGCGCGACCGAACCGCTTGTCGGCCCGGACGTCGTCACGCAGCTTCTGGAGCCGCAGGTCCGTGGTCTCGTGGTCGAGCTGCGCCGCCCACTGGAACGGCGTGTGCGGCTTGGGCACGAACCCGCCGATCGACACCGTGCAGCGGATGTCGTTGCGGCCGGAGACCTCGCGGCCCTTGGCGATGACCTTCTTGGCGAGCTCGGCGATCTCGAGCACGTCCTCGTCGGTCTCGGTGGGCAGGCCGCACATGAAGTACAGCTTCACCTGCCGCCAGCCGTGGGAGTACGCCGTGGCGACGGTGCGGATCAGGTCCTCCTCGGTGACCATCTTGTTGATCACCTTGCGCATCCGCTCCGACCCGCCCTCGGGTGCGAAGGTCAGGCCCGACCGGCGGCCGTTGCGGGAGAACTCGTTGGCCAGGGTGATGTTGAACGCGTCGACACGGGTGGAGGGCAGCGACAGCGACACGTTGGAACCCTCGTAGCGGTCCGCGAGCCCCTTCGCCACGTCACCGATCTCGGTGTGGTCCGCGCTGGACAGCGACAGCAGGCCGACCTCCTCGAAGCCGGACTTCCGGATGCCGTTCTCGACCATGTCGCCGATCGTCTTGATCGACCGCTCACGGACCGGGCGGGTGATCATGCCCGCCTGGCAGAAGCGGCAGCCACGGGTGCAGCCGCGGAAGATCTCCACGGAGAACCGCTCGTGCACGGTCTCGGCGAGCGGGACCAGCGGGTTCCTGGGGTAGGGCCACGCGTCGAGGTCCATGAGGGTGTGCTTGTGCACCCGCCACGGGACACCGGAGGTGTTCGGGACGACGCGCTTGATCCGGCCGTCGGGCAGGTAGTCCACGTCGTAGAACTTCGGGACGTAGACGCCGCCGGACACGGCCAGTCGATAGAGCAGCTCGTCGCGCGGGGTGCGGCCCGAAGCAAAGGAGGCATCCCCCTGCGCCAGATCCTGCTTCCACTCACGGATCACGTCCGAGATCGCGAGCACGATCTCCTCGCCGTCACCGAGGACCGCGGCGTCGACGAAGTCTGCGACGGGCTCGGGGTTGAACGCTGCGTGCCCACCGGCGAGGACGATCGGGTCCTCGTCGGTCCGGTCGGTCGCGAGCAGAGGGATGCCGGCCAGGTCGAGTGCCGTCAGCAGGTTGGTGTACCCGAGCTCGGTGGAGAAGGAGATGCCGAAGACGTCGAAGGCCCGGACCGGCCGGTGGTTGTCCACGGTGAACTGCGGGATGGGGCCTTCGGAGTCACCTTCGCGCATGACCTTCTCCATGTCCGGCCACACGGAGTAGGTGCGCTCGGCCATGATCCAGTCGCGCTCGTTGAGGACCTCGTAGAGGATCTGCACGCCCTGGTTGGGCAGCCCGACCTCGTACGCGTCGGGGTACATCAACGCCCAGCGGACCCTGGCCGCACCGGTGGGGTCCTCCCACTCCTTCGAGGTGGAGTTCAGCTCGCCGCCGACGTACTGGATCGGCTTCTGCACCGACGGCAGCAGCGGCTCGAGTCTCGGGAAGACGGACTCGGCGGTGGGGGCGGGCATGCGACAACCTCTCGATGCAGGTTTGGGTCGCAGACAAGGGTACGACGGATGCCGGACTCGTACTAACCGCCGCCAGGCCCGCCCGTCAGCCCTTCACGTAGGAGAACTTCTCGCAGACCCTGCCGTCCCGGAACCGGAGCACGTCCACGCCGCGCACGTGCCCGGTCGTACCGTCCGGCTCGGTCCACGCGTAGTGCCACCGCTGCACGCCGCGGTCCTCGCACACGAACGACTCCTCCTCGGTGAAGGTCGCGTCGGCGGTCTGCTCGAACATCTCCTCCCAGACCCGGCGTACGGCGGCAGCGCCCTCGTGCCGCTGACCGTCGGGGGCCGGAGACGTCGACTCGAAGACGCAGTCCTCGGTCATCAGGGCCATGATCCGGTCGAGGTCGCGGGCACCGAAGGCGGCCGAGAACCGCGTCAGTGCCGCATCGTTCCTCCCCCACCCCGCGCTGCGCCCGAACGCAGCCAGCAGGTCGTGCTGGGCGTCACCGGTCAGCGAGCCGCGCGGCCCGATCGCTCCACCCGCACGGTAGAGCTCCTCACGGTCGGCGAACCATGCGGCGACCTCCGTCACCAGGTGGGGGTCAAACCGCGTGTCCCCGTAGGTGGCGGCCGCGAGGTCCCACGCGTGGACGAGGTGGTCGGCGGCGAGCTGCTGGATGTACTCCCCCGGCTCCTCGTCGCCGTACGAGAGATGGACCTTCTCGCCTCGCGGCAGCCGCTCCGCCACGACAGACACCGCCTCCTTGGCGGCCTCCAGTGCAGACGCGACGGGGTCGTCACCGAGCAGGTCGCCGTTGAGGCGGTCCCCCACCTCGGCGATGGTCTGTCCCTGCATCAGCGGCACGGCCCAGAGATCCTCGCCGACGACGTGGTTGACGAGGTCCCGCACCGTCCACTCGGCGCACGGCGTCGGGTCGTCCCACTGGTCCGGGTTGACGGCGTTCACCCGGGTCGCCCAGCACTCGACGGTCCGGTGGTACAGCGTGTTCACATCCATGGCGAGCCTCCTCGCCCCCGCTCTCCAAGGTTGCTCCGGGTGGTGCCTGGCCGTCCAGAGGGAGGTTGTCGACGCACGCCGCAAGTCACAGCAAACCGGCGTCGAGTGTCCGTCGAGCCTGTCGCAGCCACCAGTCGAGGTCGTCCCGCTCACGGGCGCGGATGCCGGCGTCGGGGTGCTCGGCCGCGTCGTACGCCTTGTTCCAGCCGAGCCACAGCAGTCCGCTCACGAGGGCGAGGCCCATGGCGTCGTCGTCGTACGACGGGCCGCAGGCGTCGCGGTACACGGCCAGGACCTCCTCCCGCGACAGGTCGACGACCGAGGAACACCCCGCCAGGAAGCGCGCGATGTCCACCGCACCGGGCGCCAGCGCGGGCAGGGCCCAGTCCAGCAGGGTGAGCCGATCACCCTCGACGGCCATGTTCACCGTCGTCAGGTCGCCATGGAGCAGGGTCACCGGGCGGGACTCCAGCGCGGCGACCAGAGGCGACGGGTCGTCGAGCAGCTCGCGCACGGGCGTCGCCACGTCGTTCGGAACGGTCTCGAAGAAGATGTCCCACCCGCGCAGGACGATGGCGGGCAGGCCGTTCTGCGACTCAGCGAAAGGGCGGACACGGTCGGGAGAGAACAGCCCCACGTGGACGGAAAGCGGGGTCAGGCCGGCCGCCGCAGCGTCGGGGAGGTCGGCGCCGGCGAACGTGTCGTGCATCCGCGCCACGCGGCGAAGCATCCAACGACACCGTGCCGGGTCCAGTCGGTCCGCCCAGGTGAGCACCGAGTCGCCGAGGTCGCGCATCACCAGGACGCTGCCCTCCGGCTCGGCCCAGCCTCCGACGACGGCATGGCCCACGCCGGCCGGGAGCCGGTCCAGGACACCCTCGGACCACAGCACGAACTCCCGGCCGACGGCGTCGCCGGTCATGGCCATGAGCAGGTCGTTATCGGGCGAGAGCCTCTTCACGACCAGCCGGCGGCCGTCGTCGAGCCGGACACGTTCCAGCAGGGCGCCGGACTTGCCCTCGTGCCCGGTCACGGCCCTGCGCTCGACCACCCGCTCCTGGAGCTCCTCGCGTCGCATCGCAACACCGCCTCGACACGAGGGTATTGCTAGAAGCGGGACCGCACGAGACGCGAACGGGCCACCCCGAGGCCGATGGAGCGTTCGGTGCGCAGGTGGATGTTCTGGAGCAGGCCGATGGCCATCAGGCTCGCGAACATCGACGAGCCACCGTACGACACCATGGGGAGCGGAACCCCGGTGACCGGCATGATCCCGAGGCACATCCCGATGTTCTGGAACGTCTGGAAGCCGAACCAGCAGGCGATCCCGCCGGCCGCGATCCGTCCGAACAGGTCGTCCGCGCGTGCGGCGATGGTGAGCGCGCGCCACAGCACCACGCCGAGGAGCGCGATCAGCACCGCCGAGCCGATCAGACCGAGCTCCTCGCCGGCGACGGTGAACACGAAGTCGGTGTGCTGCTCCGGGACGAACCCCGACTTGGTCTGCGAGCCGTGGAACAGACCCTGCCCGAAGACCCCGCCGTTGCCGATCGCGATCCGCGCCTGCTCGGTGTTGTAGCCGGCCCCCCGCGGGTCGAGCGCCGGGTTGGTGAAGGCCATGAACCGGTCGACCTGGTAGTCCTCCAGAACGCCGAACCGAACCGCGAGCGCCGCCCCTCCCACAGCCAGACCGACGAGCCCGACGAGCCAGCCACGCGGCGCGCCGGAGACGGCAATCACCCCGAACACGGTCGCCGACAGGACCAGCATCGTCCCCAGGTCGGGCTGAAGCAGGATCAGGGACGCCGGCACGGCTGCGATGGCGAGCATCCCCAGCACGTCGAGATGGCGCACCTCCCGCTTCCGGAGCGAGCCCTCGGCACGCTCGGCAACGAGCAGCGCCATGCCGATGACCACCGCGAGCTTGGCGAACTCGGCCGGCTGGATCGACAGACCACCGAGCATCAGCCAGGAGCGAGAGCCGTTGATGGTCGTGCCCATCACGAGCACCAGGACCAGCCCCACGACGGAGAAGACGTACACCAGGGGGGCGAGGATCCGGACCCACCTGTGGTCGGTGGCCGTGATCATCACACCGAGCACGATGCCGATCGCGATGTTGACCAGCTGCTTCTTCAGGTGGCTGTTCGGGTCTCCACCGGTCAGGTCCTCCCGGTTGATGGTCGCCGACCACACCAGCAGCGTCCCCATCGTGAGCAGGGCCAGGACCGCGAGCATCAGCAGCCAGTCGATGCGCGGCGCCTTGGACCGGCTCGGTCCCTCGACGCGGACGGCCCTCGAGCGGGCCTGGGGGGCGATGGTCATCGCTCACCCCTCCCTTGCTTGGAGTCCCGTGCCACGGGCGGCAGGATCTCGCCGTCCTCGGCGAACACGGGCAGACCCTTGGGTGGCCTGGAGTGCGGCATAGCGGCCTTGTCCTCGATGATGTCCATGCCGCGGACGCCGTACAGCGCCTCCCAGATCTTGCGTACCGCCGGCCCGGAGGTGCCGGAGCCGGTGCCACCCTGGGAGACCATCATCACCACGACGTACTGCTTGTCGTACGACGCCAGCCACGAGGTGCTCTGCTTGCCGTAGACCTCGGCGGACCCCGTCTTGGACCTGATCCGCACCTTGTCGAGCGGGAAGTCGAGGAAGCGCCACGACGAGGTGCCGACGCGCGTGGTGCCGAGGAGCGCGGTGTCGATGTACTTGAGGATGGCGGGTCGCACCTTCACCCTCGAGGCCTTCTTCGGCTTGATCTCCTTGATCGTCCGCCCCTGGGGGTCGACGACCGCCCTGCCGACGCGCGGCTCCCACAGCGTCCCGCCGTTGGAGATGGCCGCGTAGGCCCTGGCGAGCTGAAGGGGGGTGACGATGGTGTCGCCCTGGCCGATCGCGAAGTTGACCGCGTCACCGGCGCGGTAGGCGAAGCCCTCGACGCAGAACTCCCGGGCGAACCGGTGCAGGAAGTCGTAGCCCGGCTTCTTGCCCAGCTTGCAGTAGTAGTCCTTGTTGGCCTCGTAGTACTCGCGCTTCCACTTCCGGTCCGCGATGCGGCCGCTGGCCTCACCGGGCAGGTCGACGCCGGTCTCGTGGCCGAAGCCGAAGATCTTGGCCATGCTGACCAAAGGGTCCTTGGCCTTGACGTCGGCCACGTCGCTGCCGAACTTCTGCCAGAAGCTGTAGCCGACCCGGTAGAAGAACGTGTTGCACGAGAGCTGGAGCGCCTGGTCGAAGCCGATGTAGCCGTGCGCGCCGGACTCGTAGTTCTTGAACGCCCGGTTGCCGACGGTGAACGACGACGAGCAGTTCAGGCGGGTGCTCGTGGTGAAACCGTGGGAGAGTGCACCAGCGGTCATGACCGGCTTCCACGTGGAGCCCGGCGCGAACTGGCCCTGGGTCGCCCGGAAGAGCAGGGGGGTGCCCGCCTTCTCGGAGTAGAGGTGGTCCAGCTCCTTGGTGGTGATGCCGCCGACCCAGACCCGAGGGTTGTACGTCGGCTGCCCTGCCATCGCGACGATGCGGCCGTTCGTGGCGTCCATCACCACCGCGGCACCGGAGTCGGCGACGTAGCGCCTGCCGGTCACCGGGTCGACCGTCTGGCGGGCGAGCTTGATCGTCGACTGGAGCTGCTGCTCGACGACGGCCTGGACGCGGGAGTCGATGGACGTGACCAGGGTGTCGCCGGCACGACCCTCGATCTTCCCGGTGTTCCCGAGGACCCGCCCTCTGCTGTCCACGGCGACCTGCTTGTAGCCCGGGTGTCCCCGGAGAAACCTGTCGTACTGCTTCTCCAGGCCCGCGCGGCCGACCACCGACGCACCGTGCACCGAGGTGTCGTCCTCGCGCTCGGCCTCCGTCAGCTCCTCCTCGGTGATCGGGCTGAGGTAGCCGAGGAGGTGCGCGGCGTTGATGCCGTACGGCGAGGGGTAGGCGCGCACGCTCTGCGACTCGGCGAGCACCGCCGGGAAGTCCTCACCCTGCTCGAGAATGGAGATCGCGACCTTCTGCGAGACGTCCTCGGCCACCGGCACCGGCTGGTACGGGGAGCCGTTCCAGCACGTGCCCGACACCGAACCCTCCTCCCCGCACAGCAGGGTCTTGGCCTTGATCTCGCGGTAGGGCTTGCCGACCACGGCGGCGACCCGGCGCAGCAGGCGCTCCTGGTCCGACTCCTCCATCTTGCCCAGCAGCGTCCGGTCGACCGTGATCACCCAGGTGGTGCGGTTGGCGACGAGGGGGCGGCCCATGTCGTCGACGATGAGCCCGCGGGCCGGCTGGACGACAACCTCCCGCACGCCCTGATCGGCAGCCTGCGCCTGGTAGGCGTCACCGCTGAGCACCTGGAGGTACCACAGCCGCCCGAACAGGGTGACGAGCAGCGACAGGACCAGCGCGTGCACGACGACCAGACGCAGCCGACCCTTCTCCCCCGAGGTCGCACGCCGGTAGGTCGAGGCTGCCATCAGTACGCGACCTTGTGCGGCTCGAGCCTGCGGAACAGCCTCATCATCAGCGGCAGCACGAAGGGGGTCAGCAGGACGTCGTAGACGACGGCGATCGGCACCACCTGGAGCGCCTCGAGCGCGGGGACGGCGGGGTCCTGGAGCGCCATCCCGCTCAGCGCGAAGATCGAGGTGCCCACGAAGGAGGAGGCCGCGACCGCGACGATCGCGGCGAGAGCCGAGGTGCTCGCGTCGTGACGGATGCGCCCGGCCAGGTAGCCGACGACGACCAGGGCGAGCGCCCACCGCCCGGCCACGTGGTCAGCAGGGGGCGCGAGGTCGACCGCGAGCCCGGCCAGGAACCCGAGCGTGGCCGCGAACTCGGGACCACGGACCAGGGCGGCCGCGACGACTACGAGCAGGGCGAGGTTCGGCACGACGCCTTCGTAGGCGAGGTAAGGGAAGAGGCCGACCTGGAGGACGACCGCCAGCGTGATCACGAGGGCCACGACCAGCGCCCGGATGGCAGCCATCACCGGCCCCCGTTCTGTTGCGGCTTGACATCGTCGGCCCGGACGAGCGGTCGGTCGCTCTGCACGTTGCCCTCGGCGACCACGCCTACCAGGTCGAGCGAGGAGAAGTCGGCGAACGGGTCGATGACCGCCCGCTTCGACAGCTCACGTGGACTGCTGAACACCGACGTCACGCGACCGATCGGGATCCCCGAGACGTACGGCGCGCCGTTCTGCGACCCCCAGGTCACCACGACGTCGTCGCGCGCCGGCGTGACGCTGTTGTCGACCAGGTCCAGGTCGAGCGTCGACTTGTCGCCGATCCCACCGTGTCCGCGGAGGAAGCCGACCTCCATGCTCGAGCCGAGCCGCCCCCCGACCACGGACTCCGTGTCGATGACCAGCAGGACCGTCGCCGTGCTGCGCTCGGCGCGGATGACCCGGCCGACCAGGCCGTCGTTGTTGACGACGGTCATGTCCGGGTTCACGCCCGACGACGTGCCGGCGTCGATGGTCACGGTCCGGGAGAACGACTGAGCCGGGCCCATCGCGATCACCCGGGCCGGGACGAGCGCGTAGCCGGTGCTGTCGGAGGTGCGGAGAAGCCCGTCGAGCTCCGCGACCCGGTTCCGGTCCACCTCGTTCGTGGCCAGCCGCCCGCGCAGGGAGGCGTTCTCCGCCTCCAGCCGCTCGACCTCCGCCCTCAGCGAGCTGGTGGTGCGTAGGACGGACGGGATGTCGTGGAACGGGCGGACGACGCCCGCGGTCAGCTTCTCGACCGGGCCGAAGACCTCCCCGGCGGCAGAGCGCAGCGGGTCGACGGGAGAGTCGTCGTCGCCGCGCGCGTCGAGCGTGATCAGCGTGAAGCTGGCGAGCAGGAGGAGGAACAGCACCCCTTTGGAGGGGCGCTTGCTGCGGTCTTGCCTGGCCATGTCGGGCTCCCTACCCGGCTACCGTCGGGGCTCGGAGACGAGGACCTGCTGCAGCGCCTCGAACTCCTCGACGCACTTGCCGGCGCCCATGGCGACGGAGTGCAGCGGGTCCTCCGCGACGTGCACCGGCATGCCCGTCTCGTGCCGGATGCGCTCGTCGAGGCCGCGCAGCAGGGCGCCGCCCCCGGTCAGGACGAGTCCCCGGTCCATGATGTCGCCGGCCAGCTCGGGCGGCGTCTGGTCGAGCGTGCTCCGGACCGCGTCGATGATCGCGTGCAGCGGCTCCTCGAGCGCCTGCCGGACCTCGGCGCTGGAGACCACGACGGTCTTGGGCAGGCCGGAGATCATGTCGCGACCTCGGATCTCTGCCTCGGGCTCCTGCGGGAGCGGGAACGCGGACCCGAGGGTCATCTTGATCTCCTCGGCGGTGCGCTCCCCCAGCATGAGGGAGTACTCCTTCTTCATCCAGGCGATGATCGACTGGTCGAGGTCGTCGCCGGCCGTGCGGATCGACAGGCTCGTCACGATCCCGCCGAGCGAGATGACAGCGACCTCCGTCGTGCCGCCGCCGATGTCGACCACCATGTTCCCGGTGGCCTCGTGGACGGGGAGGTTCGCTCCGATCGCGGCGGCCATGGGCTCTTCGATGATGTAGACCCGCCGTGCGCCCGCCTGGTAGCCGGCTTCCTTGACCGCGCGCTGCTCGACGGCCGTGATGCCGCTCGGCACGCAGATCACCAGGCGCGGCTTGGCGAAGTAGCGGCGGCGGTGCACCTGCTGGATGAAGTAGCGGAGCATCTGCTCGGTCGAGTCGAAGTCCGCGATCACGCCGTCCTGGAGGGGACGGATCGCGGTGATGTTCTCCGGCGTGCGGCCGATCATCCGCTTGGCCTCGTGGCCGACGGCCAGGATCTCGCCGGTGGTCGAGTTCAGTGCGACGACAGAGGGCTCGTCGAGGAGCACTCCCCTGCCGCGCACGTAGACCAGTGTGTTGGCGGTGCCGAGGTCCACGGCCATGTCCCGACCGATGAAGCTGTTCGCCATGTCTGCTTTGCCGCCCCTTGGGTTCCCGCGATGGTGTGTCTCGGAAGCGTGCTCCGGTGCTGTCCCTCGACCCTCCGCCGTGTGCGCGTCACAGCGTACGAGAGAAGCCTAAGAGGGCGGCGGTTCACAACGCGGCAGGACACGCAAAAAACAGGGCGAGGACCCCCGGCAGCAGGCGCCGGGGGTCCTCTCGGAGTGATATGTCTTACTTCAGAGACCGCAGAGGTCGCGCACCTTGTCGACGACGATGTACTCCTCGTCCTCGGTGAACGTCTGTCCCTCGAAGTACTGCGCGATCTTGGCGATCAGCTGCCCCTGCCAGTTGGTCTGGCCCGGGTTGGTGCCGTTCTCCGCCTGGCAGGCCGCGAGGGTCGCGTCGTCCGCGTCGTTGTGCAGGTAGTCGTTGGCGATCGCCGGCGCGTCCCGGCCCTCATCACCGAGCACGACCACGGTGAAGCTGGCGAGCGTGGACTCGAACGTCGAGGCGGACACGCCCTTGCCGTTGGACACGTAGCCCGCGAGCGGGAAGGTCACGGTGGTGGTCCCCGGGATCGCGCCGGTGAACGTCACGGTCCGCACCGGCGGGGCGTCCTCGTCCCCGCAATCGGTGTACCTGACGTCGGATGTCAGCCCGGACACCACGCCGGCCACCGAAGAGGCGGAATCGAACTCCACGTAGCTGCCCGGACCGGTCAGGTCGCAGCCCGACTTGCCGGTCGCCGTGGCGTAGTAGGTCAGGCTCGCGGTCGCGGAGTCGCCGACGTGGAGCGTGAACGTCCGCGTCGTCGCGTCGTACGTCGGGTCGGTCGAGGTGGTGCGCACGTCGTCGGCGGCGGCGACACCCCCCGTCCCGACGACCAGGGCGACGGCAGCGGCGGATATGAGAGTGGTTCGGATCTTGGTACGCATGTGGTCCCCCCACGGACAGACATGTGGATGTGCCGTGCGGGCTGCACGGCACACGCGTGAGGTGACCTGACGCTTGCGCGCCCCCCAGGTGAACACCCATACGCTGCTCACAAGGTACGACTCAGGCGAACAGCTCGATGTATGAAATGCCCGGCTTTTACGTTGATGACCCGAAGGGGTCAATCGTCATCGTTCGACCGGGTGGTGACCCATCGGACACTCGGACATACGCCTCAGGTTGTGACGATCGGCATGTTCCGAAGCCCCGGAAACCGTCCGATCGTCACAGATCACACGTGCGGGGCTCAGCCAAACTCGGGCCCGAGGCTCAGAGGTCGGGAAACCAGATCTTGATCTCGCGCTCGGCGGACTCGGGTGAGTCCGATCCGTGCACGAGGTTCTCGCGGTTCGACAGGGACAGGTCGCCGCGGATGGTCCCGGGGGCTGCCTTCCGGCCGTCGGTGGCGCCGTTGAGCGCCCGGACCACCTCGATCGCCTCGTCACCCTCGAGCACCGCCGCAACCAGGGGGCCACCGGTGACGAAGTCGCGCAGCGGGGGGTAGAAGTCCTTCTCCACGTGCTCGGCGTAGTGCTCGTCCGCCTTCGCCGCGTCGATGTGGCGCATCTCCAGGGCGACGACCGTCAGGCCCTTGGCCTCGAATCGGCCGAGGATGTTGCCCACCAGGCCACGTCGGACGGAGTCGGGCTTGAACAGGACGAGAGTGCGCTCAGACATGCGAGCAGCCTAGCGACAGGGGTGCTCACGGGGTTCGACCGGCTCAGGCACCGTCGCCTTCGGGGTGCTCGGCGGCCCACTGCTCCTCCAGGGCCGCCCGCTCGACCCGCTCCCGGTCGACCTTGCTCCCGAGGAAGTAGGCGCCGGCCCACAGCGCGGCGAAGACCGCACCGAGGAAGAACATCATCGGCACCACGAGCCCGAGCGCGATCGAGGCGACCTGGATCGCCCAGCCGAGGTAGTAGCCCCAGGGCCGTCGCAGCATGCCGGCGCTCAGCACGCACGCCAGTGCCAGCCCGGCCCCGATCGCCAGGGCGGTGGCGGCCCCGATGTCCGAGAGCCCGATCAGCACCACCCCGGTGAGGAACAGGACGACCGCCTGGAGGGTGAGGATCGCGGCGCACATCGCACGCTGCGCGCTCCCCCGCATCAGCCGCGCCCCTTCCCGGTGCGCTGCTTCAGCATGGACCGGGCCTCACCCACGGTGATGACCGAGCCGGTGACCAGCACCCCGCCCGATCCGATCGCCTCACCGAAGGCGCCACCCGCCTCGGCGAGTCCGGCGGCCTGGTCGATGGCGTCGTCGAGCCGTCGGGCGACGTGGACCCGGTCGACGCCGTAGATGCCACGCGCCACCTCCGCGAGCTCCTCGGCGGGCATGGCCCGGTCGGTGGAGCTCTGGGTGCAGACGACTGCGGCGAACACGGGCTCGAAGGCCTCCAGCACGCCTTCGTAGTCCTTGTCGGCCATCACCCCCACCACGCCGATCAGCGGGCTGAACGTGAACGAGTCCTGCAGCGCCTCGGCGGTCGCCGCGGCGCCGTGCGGGTTGTGCGCGGCGTCGAGCAGGATCGTGGGACTGCGACGGATCACCTCGAGCCGCCCGGGCGACGTGACCTGGCCGAACGCCTCCCTGACCAGGTCCGCGTCGAGCGGCTCGTCTCCGGCGAACGCCTCGACGGCCACGAGGGCGAGGGCGGCGTTCTGAGCCTGATGGGCGCCGTGCAGCGGCAGGAAGATCTCGTCGTACTCACCGCGCAGCCCCTGAAGATGCAGCATCTGGCCGCCGACCCCCGGCAGGCGGTGGACCACGCCGAACTCGAGACCCTCACGAACCACGGTGGCACCCACCTCGACGGCACGCTCCAGCAGGACCTCCGCCACCGGGAGCGGCTGCTCGGCCATGACCACGGTGGCACCGGGCTTGATGATCCCGGCCTTCTCGAGGGCGATGTCCTCGGGACGCTCACCGAGGTACTTGGCATGGTCGACGCTGATCGGGAGGACCACCGCGACCCTGCCGTCGGCGACGTTCGTCGCGTCCCATGAGCCGCCCATGCCGACCTCGACCACGGCCACGTCGACCGGGGCGTCCGCGAAGGCCGAGAAGGCCATCCCCACGACGGTCTCGAAGAAGGAGAGGGGGTGCTCGCTGCCGCGGTCGACGAGGTGGAGATAGGGCGCGATGTCGTTGTAGGCCGCGGTGAACTGCTCCTCGGTCAACGGCTCGCCGTCGACCGAGATGCGCTCGGTCATCGACTCCACGTGGGGGCTGGTGAACCGGCCCGTGCGCAGGCCCAGGGCGCGGACCAGGGTGTCGATCATGCGGGCCGTGCTCGTCTTGCCGTTCGTGCCGGTGAGGTGGATCACCGGGTACGCCTTCTGCGGGTCGCCGAGCAGCTCGGTGAAGGCCTGGATCCGGTCCAGGGTCGGGTCGAGCCTGGTCTCGGGCCAGCGTGCCAGGAGTGCTCGTTCGGCTTCGGCGTACGTCTCGACCGAACCGATGTGGGCAGTGGGGTAAGCAGGGGTGTCAGACATCGCGAGTCGAGTCTACGGGCCGAGCACCGGTCCCTCGCACGCGTCGTACTCACGCGTGCAGCCCGCGTACGCCGGAACAGAGTCGCACCCTACGCGCGGCGGACCGTAAGATCTCGGACCATGGACAGCAACCCCACACCTGACTTGACCGAGAAGACCACCGAGGCGCCGCAGCCACGCCCCGTGGTCGTACCGGACAAGCCGGCCCTCGAGGGGTTGGAGGACAAGTGGGTCGAGCGGTGGAAGCAGGACGACACCTACAAGTTCGACCGGACGAAGACGCGCGAGCAGATCTACTCCATCGACACTCCCCCTCCGACCGTCTCGGGCTCGCTCCACGTGGGCCACGTCTTCTCCTACACCCACACCGACCTCATCGCCCGCTTCCAGCGGATGCAGGGCAAGGAGGTCTTCTACCCGATGGGGTGGGACGACAACGGCCTGCCCACCGAGCGTCGGGTCCAGAACTACTACGGGGTGAGGTGCGATCCGTCGCTGCCCTACGACCCCGAGTTCACGCCTCCGGAGAAGCCTGACGCCAAGAAGCAGGTCCCGGTCAGCCGACAGAACTTCATCGACCTGTGCGAGCAGCTCGTGCACGAGGACGAGAAGACCTTCGAGGACCTGTGGCGCAAGGTCGGCCTGTCGGTCGACTGGAGCCAGACCTACACCACGATCGGCGAGGAGGCGCGGGTCGCGTCCCAGCGCGCCTTTCTCCGCAACTTCGCGCGAGGTGAGGCCTACCAGCACGACGCGCCGACCCTGTGGGACGTCACCTTCCAGACCGCGGTCGCGCAGGCCGAGCTCGAGGCCCGGGACTACCCGGGTCACTACCACCGGGTCGCTTTCCACGCGGCCGAGGGACCGGTCTACATCGAGACCACCCGCCCCGAGCTGATCCCGGCGGTCGTCGCGCTGATCGCGCACCCGGACGACGAGCGCTACCGGGGCCTGTTCGGCCAGACGGTCAAGTCCCCGGTCTTCGGGGTCGAGATCCCGGTGCTCGCCCATGCGGCCGCGGAGCCCGACAAGGGCGCGGGCATCGCGATGTGCTGCACGTTCGGTGACCTCACCGACGTCCAGTGGTGGCGCGAGCTCGACCTGCCGGTGCGAACCGTGATCGGTCGTGACGGCCGGCTGCTCCGCGACACCCCCGAGTGGCTCTCCCACGAGCCCGCCGCCCCCGCCTACGCCGACCTCGCCGGCAAGACCACGTTCAGCGCTCGTGAGGCGATGGTCGCCAAGCTGCGCGAGTCCGGCGACCTCGACGGCGACCCGACGCCCACCCAGCGGATGACGAACTTCTTCGAGAAGGGCGACAAGCCGCTCGAGATCGTCTCGACCCGCCAGTGGTACCTCAAGAACGGTGGCCGGGACCTCGAGCTGCGGTCCGAGCTGATCGACCGGGCGGCCGAGATCACGTGGGTCCCGGACTACATGAAGCACCGCTACACCAACTGGGTCGAGGGCCTCAACGGCGACTGGCTGGTGTCCCGGCAGCGCTTCTTCGGCATCCCGTTCCCCGTCTGGTACCCACTCGACGGCGAGGGCGAGCCCGACTACGACCACCCGTTGATGCCGTCCGAGGCCGAGCTGCCCGTCGACCCGTCGTCCCAGGCGCCGCAGGGCTACGACGAGGACCAGCGCGGGAAGCCCGGCGGCTTCATCGGCGACCCCGACGTGATGGACACCTGGGCCACCTCGTCGCTCTCGCCGCAGATCGTCACCGGGTGGGAGCGCGACCGGGACCTGTTCGAGCGCACGTTCCCGATGGACCTGCGCCCCCAGGCGCACGACATCATCCGGACCTGGCTCTTCGCCACGGTGGTCCGCGCGCACCACGAGAACCACGTGGTGCCGTGGTCCCACGCCGCGATCTCCGGCTTCGTGGTCGACCCGGACCGCAAGAAGATGAGCAAGTCGAAGGGCAACGTGGTGGTGCCCACCGACATCCTCGACAAGTACGGCGCGGACGCGGTCCGCTGGCGTGCGGCTCTCGCCCGGTCCGGCGCGGACTCGCCGTTCGACGAGACGCAGATGAAGGTCGGCCGGCGCCTGGCGATGAAGGTGCTCAACGCCTCGAAGTTCGTCCTCGGGCTCGGCGCGGTGGAGGCATCCCCCGCTGCGGTCACGGCGCCTGTCGACTGCGCGATGCTCGGCGGGCTCGCGGCTGTCGTGGGCAGGGCTACCGACGCGTTCGAGTCCTACGACTACACCACGGCGCTCGAGGTCACCGAGAAGTTCTTCTGGGAGTTCTGCGACGACTACCTCGAGCTGGTGAAGGAGCGGGCGTACGGCGGCCGGGGCGAGGAGGCCGCTGCTTCGGCCAAGGCCGCCCTCGCGATCGCTCTGCACGTCCAGCTGCGGCTCCTCGCGCCGTTCCTGCCCTACGTGACCGAGGAGGTGTGGTCGTGGTGGCAGGAGGGATCCATCCACCGGCAGCCGTGGCCGACCGCCTCGAACCTGGGATCGGCCGCGTCGACCTCCCCCGCCATGCTGACCGCCGTGGCCGGCGTGCTCACCGGCATCCGCGGCGCGAAGTCGCAGGCCAAGGTGAAGATGCGCGCCGAGCTGAGCTCGGTGGCCGTGACCGGACCGGAGGACGCGCTCGCCCTCGCCGAGCAGGCCGCCGACGACCTCCGCGCGGCCGGGAACATCGTCGGGGACCTCACCTTCCACAGCACGGGCAAGACTGGCGAGATCAGCGTCGACGCCCAGATCGCCGCGTCCTGATTCCGCGCCGTCCGGGTGCGCGCGGCGTATAGCGCGCGCTCACCCGGACGAGGCGTGCTCAGGTGCGGTTGAGCCAGGCCTCGAAGGCTCCGAAGTCGTACGGCCTGCCCAGGAAGTCCTCGACGAGGTCGGCGGCGTCCTTGCTGCCGCCGGCGGCGAGGATCCGGTCCCGGTAGCGGTGCGCGACGTCGGCGGCGAACAGGTCGTCCTCGTCGAACGCCGAGAACAGGTCCTTCGCGATCACCAGGCTCCACATGTACGTGTAGTACGCCGAGGTGTACCCCTCGAGGTGGCCGAACGACGCCTGGAAGTGTGTGTCCGGCACGTAGGAGAAGAGGTCGTACGTCGCCTGCAGGCTCTTCACCAGCTGCGTCGTGTCCGACGGGACGTCGTGGTGGATGCGGTACGACAGCGCGGCGTAGAACATCTGGGTCCTGGCCTGGAACCCCTTGCCGAACTCGTGGGCCGCCCGCATCCTCTCCACGAGCTCGACCGGGATCGGCTCACCGCCAGCGTTCGTGGCGAAGGACCGAAGGATCCCGGCGTCCCACGCCCACTCCTCCAGCATCTGTGACGGCGCCTCGACGAAGTCCCACTCCGTGGCAACGCCGGAGAACCGGGCCCATTCGTGCCGTCCGGCCAGCACGTGGTGCACGAGGTGGCCGAACTCGTGGAACAGGGTGACCACGTCGTCGTGCTCCATCAGCCCCCGGGGGAAGTTGCACACGAGCACTCCCTCGGCCAGCTGTCGCCCCGCGATCCCGGGAGCCAGGTCGAACTGCGCGGCGTGCTTGTACTTGCCCTCGCGAGGGTGCAGGTCGAGGTAGATCCGCCCCAGCCGTTCGCCGTCGGCGGCGACGTCGTAGACCGCCACGTCCTCGTGCCAGCGGGGCGCGTCGTCGACTGGCGTGTAGACGAGCCCGAAGAGCCTGCCGGTGACGTCGAGCAGCCCGTCCCGAACCTTGGCGAAGTCGAAGTACTCCCGCACCCGCTGCGCGTCGACGTCGAAGTTCTCACGCCGGATCAGCTCGCTGAAGTAGGCCTTGTCCGTGCTGTCGACGGTCGTGGCGTCCGGGTGGTCCCGCCGCAGCCGCGCCAGGAGGATGTCGTAGTCACGCCGGGCGGACTCGTCGGCAGCGGCCGTGATCTTGTCGATGAACTCCGGGATGGCCGCACCCCGTCCGATCATCTTGATCTCGGCGTCGTAGCTCGGCCAGTCGGCATAACCGAGGAGCTCGGCGTGCTCGGCACGGAGCTGGAGAAGCTCGACGAGCACCGGGTCGTTCTGTGGCCAGGCCCGGTTCAGGAACGCATTGAGGAGCTCCGCGCGGCCGGACCTGTCGCGGGCGAACGTCATGAACGGCACGTAGTCGGGGTAGTCGGTGCTGACGACCACCGTGCCGTCCTCGCCGGCGGGGTGCGCGGCGACGTAGTCGGCTGGCAGCCCCGCCAGCTGTGCAGGCACGAGCGCCACCGTCCGTACGTCGTCCCGGATGTTCTTGGAGAACGCCTGGGACAGCTCGGTCTCGCGCTCGGAGAGCTTGCGGATGCGCTCGCGCACCGAGTCGTCGCGGTCGACGCCGACCCTCCGGAAGTCCCGCAGCGACCGCTCGAGCACTCGCGACGCCGCCTTGTCCAGGCCGGAGGGGTCCACGCCCGCCAGCACGTCATACAGCTCGCGGTCGAGTCCGAGCTCGGTGCGCAGTCGGTGTGCCTCCTGCTCACCCTTCTCCGCAAGCGACCGAACACCGACGTCTGGATGCGTCTGCGCCAGTAGGGACGAGACGGCGAAGGCGTTGGCGAGTGCGAGGTTGACCTCGTTCCACAGCCGCACGGTCGCCTCGCCGTCAGCCGGCGGGTCGCCTTTGAGCTCGCCGGCGAGCCTCCGGGCGAGGTCCAGCTGGCCGTCGCAGCGTGCGCCGAACCAGGTCTCCCAGCCTGATCGAGCGGTGGGCAGGTCGAGGGGATGCAGGCGCGTGGTCACCCCCGGAGCCTAGCCATCAGGTCCGCACCGGACCCGGCAACAGCTCGGGCTTTGCTCACCTCCAGCGGTGCGCAGACCTCCAGCCGTCCGCGGCCGGCGTGTGCTCGAGCAGCCACCGCAGAGACGCGTCCCTTGCGTCAGGGCGCCGGAGACCACGGTCGATCCCGAGCCCAGTGAGCGGGCCAGACAGGTGCTCGACGTGGTGGCCGAACCGGCGGATGTGGGCCGCACGCGCCACCTCGGGGTTCCTGCCCGCGTCATGGCTTCCTCGCCAGGAACCGCGCCCGGGCCGGACATCGTCGCCGCCGACCCCGACCGATCCGCGTCCCCGCCCGACGTCGTCGCTGCCGGGGCCGACGGCACGCGAGCGCTCTTCGGCGACCGGGTCGCGCCGAACGGCTCGGGAAGGAGTACGCCTGCGCCAAAGGTCACCGGAGTCGGCCTTCGGCCTCGGGAGCTCCACGACGCCGTGCGCCTCGGTGCGCCCGAGGGTCAGCGAGCCGAGGGCGACGAACCTCGCCCTGAAGGCGTCCGCGCGGAACTGGACACAGACCACGGCCACAGCGAGCAGGGCGAGCACGACGAAGGCCACGACGGGCTTCTTGTGGTCAGCAGACAAGGTCGGCTACTCCCGAGACAGGGTTGGGGGACAAATCCATCCCATTCTGGCCAGGTAGGTCCGCCATGTCCTGGAAAGTAAAGAATCAGGACATCAACCACGTCACACGACTAGTCCACCCGAATGCCGCGTACGAGACGTCAGGTCGACGAGAGGTCAGGCCGACTTCTTCTTCTTGCTCTCTGCCTCTCGCGGGACCAGCGTGGGGTTCACGTTGTCGCGGACCACCTCACCGGACACGACGACCTTCGCGACGTCCTCACGGGACGGCACGTCGTACATCACGTGGAGGAGCACCTCCTCGATGATCGCGCGGAGGCCACGGGCGCCGGTGCCACGCACCATCGCCAGGTCGGCCACGGCGTCGACGGCGTCGGGAGTGAACTCGAGCTCGACACCGTCGAGCTCGAACAGCTTCTGGTACTGCTTCACGAGTGCGTTGCGCGGCTCGGTCAGGATGGCTACCAGTGCCTCCCGGTTGAGCTTGTCGACTGTCGCGATGACCGGGAGACGGCCGATGAACTCCGGGATCAGACCGAACTTGAGCAGGTCCTCGGGCATGACCTCGGAGAAGATCTTCTCCATGTCCCGCTCCTCCTTGGTGGGGAGCTGGGCGCCGAAGCCGAGGGTCTTCTTGCCGATCCGCTGCTCGACGATGTGCTCCAGGCCGGCGAAGGCGCCACCCACGATGAAGAGGATGTTGGTGGTGTCGATCTGGATGAACTCCTGGTGCGGGTGCTTGCGGCCACCCTGCGGAGGCACCGAGGCGGTCGTCCCCTCGAGGATCTTCAGCAGCGCCTGCTGGACGCCCTCACCGGAGACGTCCCGGGTGATCGACGGGTTCTCGGCCTTGCGGGCCACCTTGTCGATCTCGTCGATGTAGATGATCCCCGTCTCGGCCTTCTTGACGTCGTAGTCCGCGGCCTGGATGAGCTTGAGAAGGATGTTCTCGACGTCCTCGCCGACGTAGCCGGCCTCGGTGAGCGCCGTGGCGTCGGCGATCGCGAACGGCACGTTGAGCATCCGGGCGAGCGTCTGAGCGAGGTAGGTCTTGCCGCAGCCGGTGGGACCGATCACCAAGATGTTGGACTTGGCGAGCTCGACGCTCTCCTCTTTGGCGTGCCGACCCGTGCTGACCCCGGCCTGGACCCGCTTGTAGTGGTTGTAGACGGCGACCGCGAGCGCCTTCTTCGCGTTCTCCTGCCCGATCACGTAGGAGTTGAGGAACTCGAAGATCTCACGGGGCTTGGGCAGCTCCTCGAGGCCTACCTCAGTGCCTTCGCTGAGCTCCTCCTCGATGATCTCGTTGCAGAGATCGATGCATTCGTCGCAGATGTAGACGCCGGGTCCTGCGATGAGCTTCTTGACTTGCTTCTGGCTCTTCCCGCAGAAAGAACACTTCAGCAGGTCACCTCCGTCACCGATGCGTGCCACAGGCGACGACTCCTTCGATCAGGCCGGCAGAGAGAGTTCTTGCCGACAGGCCATCCAGACTTCCCAAACTCGAAGGTACCCCGTCGCGCCCCCGAATGGGATGGGGACACGACGACTCCTTCCACCGGTCGGTGGCACGAACGCGCGAGCGCCGCCGACCGATCATGGTTCCGCGACGGTGGCTCACGCCATTGCCGCGGCACCCTTGCGCGACGCGAGGATCGCGTCGATAAGGCCATACTCCACGGCTGCCTCGGCGGTGAGGATCTTGTCCCGCTCGATGTCGTGGCTGACCGTCTCCTGGTCCTTGCCGGTGTGCTCGGCGATCATCTTCTCCAGCAGCTCTCGCATGCGCAAGATCTCGTTGGCCTGGATCTCGATGTCGGACGTCTGACCGTAGGAGCCCTCGGTGTAGGGCTGGTGGATCAGGATCCGGGAGTTCGGCAGGGCGAGACGCTTGCCCGGCGCGCCGGCGGCCAGCAGGATCGCGGCCGCGGAGGCGGCCTGCCCCAGGCACACGGTCTGGATGTCGGGCTTGACGAACCGCATCGTGTCGTAGATCGCGGTGAGTGCCGTGAACGAGCCGCCGGGACTGTTGATGTAGATCTGGATGTCCCGGTCGGGGTCCATCGACTCCAAGCACAGCAGCTGCGCCATGACCGCGTTGGCGATGTCGTCGGAGATCGGCGTCCCGAGGAAGATGATGCGATCCTCGAACAGCTTCGCGTAGGGGTCGATCCGGCGGAAGCCGTACGACGTCCGCTCCTCCCACTGGGGGATGTAGTAGTTCATGCTCGGTGAGGCGTAGGCTCCGGCCTTCCCGTCGCCGAGACCCGGAATCTGGGTGCCGCTCATGTCTTCTCCGCTCCCTGTCCTGGTCACTTGTGCGCGGGGCGGCCCTCGTCAGCGGCCTGGTGGGCGCTGGCGATGACCTTGTCGATGAAGCCGTACTCGAGTGCCTGCTCGGCGGTGAACCAGCGGTCCCTGTCGGCGTCGAGCTCGACCTGCGCCAACGGCTGACCGGTGTGCTGGCTGATCAGGTCGAACAGCACCTTCTTGATGTGCAGCGACTGCTGCGCCTGGATCTTGATGTCCGAGGCCGAGCCACCCATACCGCCCGAGGGCTGGTGCATCATGATCCGCGCGTGGGGCAGGGCGTACCGCTTGCCCGCCGCACCGGCGCAGAGCAGGAACTGCCCCATCGAGGCCGCCAGGCCCATGCCGACGGTGGCGACGTCGTTGGGGATGTAGTTCATCGTGTCGTAGATCGCCATGCCGGCGTCGACCGAGCCACCCGGGCTGTTGATGTGGAGGAAGATGTCCGTCTCCGGGTCCTCCGCGCTCAACAGCAGCATCTGGGCGCAGATCGCGTTGGCGTTCTGGTCGCGCACCTCGGAGCCGAGGAAGATGATCCGCTCCTTGAGCAGGCGCTGGTAAATGTGGTCGTCGAGCCCGTACGACGGGCCGCCACCGTTCATCTGGGGAACCGTGTCCTGGCGTGGGGTCTCATTCACGCCCCCGACCCTAGCCGGAACCTCCCTCAGTTCCACGGCCTATGCCGTGTTGTTCGCCAACAGCGGACTGACCCGGCCGGCTCCCCTCTCCGACCGGATGGGTTCTGCGACGGCTCAACCCACGGTGATCGTGGTGTCCATGCCCAGGTCCTTGTGCCCGTCGACCGGGCAGTACAGCTCGTAGCTTCCCTTGCTCAGGGTCACCGTCAGCGACGTCGACGATCCGGGCGAGACCGTGTCGGACGCCTTGTCCGAGACACCCGGACCGTCGATCTCGAGCGCGTGGGTCGTCTGCCCGTTGTCCGCGATCTTGAACGTGTAGGTGCCGGGCGTGAAGGTCGACGTGGACAGCGAGATCTTGTAGTCCGTCTCGTCGACGTTCACCGTCTTCCCGCCACCCGCGGCACCGGCCGCCGAGGAGGTGTCACTCTTCGACGGAGCCGAGTCAGACGATGAGCTGTTGCCGCCGCACGCGGCCAGCAGCACGCCTACCGCGGCCAGGGTCACCAACGCAGCAGCGGGCCTGCGCGTGCCGAGATCTGTGTGGTACATCCGTCCTCCTCAAGACGCTTCCGTAGACACACGTACGGCCGCTCCGGACGGTTCAGTCACTCCAGTCGCAGGTCAGTCACACGAGTCGCCGGACCGGATTCCGGTCCGGCCCCCTGCCGGCCTTGTCTGGGGGCGGTGGTTCGACCACGCTGGACGTGGCGACACCCGCGGAGCCCCGGTTCGAGGTCACCTCACGCTCCCTGCGGCGGGTCGCACCTGGAGGGGGTCGAGTGGACGACCAGCTTGCGCACCCACGCCGCCGGGTGCTGATGGCGGGCCTGCTGTTGAGTGCGGGCGTCGCGGTCGGTCTCGGCGTGTACGGGCGCGCGCATGCGCCGACCTATGCCGCGCTGCCGACGTTCGGATTCTCCACCACCTCGACGTTCAAGGCCTGGACCGCCACCGTGGTCCTCGCGCTCGCCGCCGCCCAGCTGGTGACGGCTCTCTGGCTCTACGGACGGCTACCGGGCGCCGGTCAGGCACCTGCCTGGCTCGGCACAGCGCATCGGGCGACCGGCGTGCTGGCGTTCGCTCTGTCCCTCCCGGTGGCGGCGCTGTGCCTCTACGGCTTCGGGTTCGCTCCCGCCCCGCTCTCGGCACGAACCCTGGTGCACTCCGTTGCCGGATGCGCCTTCTACGGCGCGTTCGCCGCCAAGGTGCTGTTCGTCCACACGCGGCGGCTCCCGGGCTGGGCGATCCCACTGGCCGGCGCTGCGCTGCTCACCGCCATCGTGATGGCCTGGCTGACCAGCGCGCTGTGGCTCTTCTCCACCTCCGGCCTTCATCGGTGAGGGAGGCGGTGCGGCGGCGCGCGGCCACTACCCTGGCGCGGTGACCACGACCCCGCGTCTGCGCAGAGCCGTCCGCGCCTTCCTCGTCGACCCTGAGGACAGGGTCCTGCTCGTCCGATACGAGTTCCCCGGGCTCGACGTGTGGTGCGCACCAGGAGGCGGTATCGAGGACGGTGAAGGCCTGGTCGCGGCGCTGGCCCGCGAGCTCCTCGAGGAGACTGGCTTCCTCCTGGACGGGGTGGACGTCGGTTCGTGCGTCGCCCATCGGGTTCACCTGTTCGAGCTCGGCGAGTACGACGGCCAGGAGGAGTGGTACTTCTTCCTACGCTGTCCGGCGTTCGAGCCCGACGGCACGCTGACGCGTGACCAGCTGCGGGACGAGAACCTGCACGAGCGTCGCTGGTGGACCGTCCCGGAGCTGCACGCCGACATCACCGTCGTACCCGTAGGGCGGGAGGTGGTTCCCGCGGACGGGTCCCGGATCGCCGTCACCGGCCCCCGGGACCTGCCCCACGTACTCGAACGCTGGCTCACCGAGGGCGTGCCGACCGAGATGGTCCACCTCGACGCCTGAGCCCCGGCGCCTCGGGCGTATCGGTCTCTCGACACTCCTGTCAGGCGGGCTCGCGCTCGTCGACGCTTCGAGACTCAACGGTCGCCTTGATCCGCTCCAACGTCGTCCGGATGCCGTCGGTGAGCTCCTCGTCGTGTCCGACCGCTCCGCCGATCAGCGGTGCCGCCACCTTGGTCAGCGCCGTGAACCCCGGAAGCTCCCGACGGCCCGTCAAGCGGGTGCCGGAGCCGTGCTGCTCGAGCTCGTAGCTCCAGGTGGCACCGCTCTCGCGCGTCTTCCAGGCCACGGCCTTGCCGGGCTCGAAGCGGACCACCTTCGACGTCGTCGGCCAGACCACCCAGCCGCGACGGTTGATCCCGACCAGCGTGGCGCCGACCCCGGACTTCGGCGAGCCGAGCACGAAGATCCTGCGGCACTCGGGACTCCACTCGCTCATCCGGGTCACGTCCGAGACGACCGTCCACACCTCCTCGGGGGTGGCGGCCACGTCGACGGACGCGCTGATGGGCAGGGGCTGGTTCATCGGTTCTCCTCAGGGGTTGGACGGCGGCTCACGAGAGCCAGTTCTTGAGTGAGGCATAGACGTCGGGGTGGTTCAGGAGGCCGAAGTGGTCGGTCCCCGGGACGTGCAGCACGTCGGCGCCGGGGAACATCTCCCGACCGCGTCGAGGTCTGCCGACGGCGGATGGGTACCTGACGAAGAGGTCACCGAACAGATGGCTGACCGGGTGCCGGTGCGAGCTCGCAAGGGTCGCGGCAACGAGGTGGTAGCGGGCGTGCGGGAGCTGCTGCATGTCGGCCGCCAGGCCACTACGCAGGTCCAGGATTCCCACACTGCGGTACTCGAGGATCCGGCCGAACGGAGCCGACTCGGGCAGCACGCCCAGCACACGGGCCCCGACGTTGACTGCGCGCTCGAGGGGCGCTCCCAGGTGAGGACTCCCGAGCGTGACCACGTTGGTGACCAGCGAGGTCCACACCCGCTCCGCGTCGGTCGTCACGGCACAGGCGGCGCGCATGATCAGGCCCCCCATCGAGTGGCCGACCAGCGCGATCCGACGTACCGGTGTCGGCCAGGCCGCCACCAGATCGTCCAGCAGGCTCGCGAGGGCGACGCCGTTCTCGGCGATCGGGAGCCCCGTGTTGACGCGGAGGTAGACGGGCGTCCAGCCGGTGTCGACCTCGAGCCGCGAGCCATACGTCCCGCCATGCTCCTCGCGGCGCAGGCTCCAGGAGTCGTCGTTCTCACCCAGCCCGTGGAGGAAGACCGCCACGTCGGGGCTCGCGGAGGGGTGCGCCGCGGCCAGCGCGTCGGGCTCGAGGGGTACGTCGGCCCCCTTCGCCCGCACTGCCATCGGGATCGCCAGGTCAGGCCTGTCCGCGGCGAGCCGGTCGCCGATCAGCCCGTTCACCGCCGACAGCACATGACGGCCGGAGGCTCTGGACTCGAGCCGAGGGCCGACACCGCGCTTCTCGGCCGCGCGGAGTCCGGCGGAGGCCGCCCTGACCGCGGCAGCGAGCCCCGCGTAGACGGCGCCGGCGACATGGTCGTGCATCTGCTGCGCCATGCGGCCCGACCCACCGGTTGCCCTGTTGGTGAGCCCGAAAGCCCGCTTCGCAACCGCCCCGTGGACGTCGCGGACGGTGCCGAGGAGCAGCTCCTCGGCCTGGTCGACGGCGAGGGCGGCCGCGGCCATCAGGCCGGCCCCACCCTGACGATCGTCATCGGTCCGGCCCATTCACAAAGTGTCTTTTACATACTCGAAGTATGTCAACGTAGTCATTCGTCACATATGACCGTCATGGACCGAAGGGCAAGCTCTTGCCCTTCGCGTTTGCCTCGGGGCTGGTCGAGAGGCCGACCAGAGGGTCGGTGACGATCTCTTCCAACCCGGCGACCGGCACCGGCAGGTCGGCGAGCTCTGTCGGGGTCTTCGGCGCCTCGGTGGCGAACACGACCTGGTCGCCTCGGTGGACCACGACCAGGGAGAACCCCGGTTCCTTCCTGGACTTCTCGGCGATGTGGAGGACCGCCATCCGGGACCCGTCGCCGGCCCGGGAGATGGTGCAGGTGTCAGGGCTCGAGGTCTTGGAGCAGACCTGCTCGACGCCGTCCCACTCGGTCAGGTCCTCGGTGGCCCCGACCGAGAAGTCCACGGGCGCACCGTCGACGCGGTAAGTGAGGTCGACGCGCAGCTCGGGCCCCGCGTTGCCGTCCACGCCGTCGCTGGTGTCCGTCGCAGTCAGCATCTTGTCGTCGGCGAGGTGGGTGTCCACCGCCGCCGCCAGGCCCTGGGGGGTCGCGGTCTCCACTTCGCCATCGCCCGCTGCGGCTGGTTCGGCGTCGGGTCCGGTCAGCCCCCACACCACGAGGGCCGCCGCCGTCACCAACGCGAGCCCGCCGACCCCGACTGCCCATCTCATCCGCATCTCCGCCATTCCCGGCCGTGGCCGCTCGTCGTCGTCTCACCCTCCGGGCCTTCAACGACACAGCCGCGAGCGCGTCACGACCACGAGGACGGCGCGGCTCGGAATGCGAACGACCCCGCCGCCCTGAGGGCGGCGGGGTCGTCTGCGAAACGCGTGGGTCCGGTGGGACCCTTGGGGCTCAGGCCTCGTCGGCCTTCTCTGCATCCGACGCCTCTGCCGGAGCTTCGGACGCCTCGTCCGCGGGCTCGCCGATCGAGCCGTCCGGCTGAAGGTTCTTCAGCTCGACGTGGTTGCCGGACTCGTCGGTCACCTTGGCGCTCTCGACGATCGTGGCAAGGGCCTTGCCCCGGACCACCTCGGAGACCATCTCCGGAATGTGGTTGTGCTCCATCATGTGCTTGGCGAACTCGTTGGGGTCCTGGCCGGACTGCTGGGCACGACGGAAGATGTGCTCGGAGAGCTCGGTCTGGTCGACCCCGATCTCCTCCTTCTTCGCCACCTCGTCCAGGATGAACTGGGCGGCGACCGCGTCGCGGACGCGCTCCTCGAGGTCCTTCTCGAACTCGTCGACGGTCTGTCCCTCAGAGTCGAGGTACTGCTCCATCGTCATGCCGGCGTACGTGAGCTGCTGCTGGACGTTCTCACGACGGGCCTGCAGCTCGGCCTCGACGACAGCCTCGGGCAGCGGGACCTCGACCAGGTCGAGGACCTTCTCCAGGACCGCGTCACGCGCGGCGGCAGCCTGCTCGAGGCGCTTGCCGCGAACGAGCCGGAGCCTGACGTCCTCGGTCAGCTCGGCCACGGTGTCGAACTCGGAGGCGGTCTGCGCGAAGTCGTCGTCGAGCTCGGGAAGCTCCTGCTCCTTGACCGCGGTGACCTGGACCTCGACGTCGACGTCCTCGCCGACCTGGTCGCCGCCGACGAGCTGGGACTGGAAGGTCTTCTCCTCGCCGACCGCCATCCCGGTCAGGGCCTCGTCGAGCCCCTCGAGCATGCCGCCGCGACCGATCTGGTAGCTCATCCCGGCGACCTCGGCCCCCTCGACGACCTCGCCGTCCTTCATGGCCTTCAGGTCGATGACCACGAAGTCGCCGTCGGCGGCGGCGCGGTCGACCTCGTTGAGGGTCGCGAAGCGCTCGCGGAGGTTCTGGACCTGCTCCTCGACGTCCTGGTCGGTGACGGCCACGTCGTCCACGGTCACCTCGAGACCGTCGTACTCAGGAAGCGTGATCTCCGGGCGGACGTCGACCTCGGCGGTGAACTCGAGGGTCTCGTTGTCCTCGAACTTCGTGATGTCGATCTCCGGCTGCGCGAGCGGCTGGACCTCGTTCTCCTGCAGAGCCTGCACGTACAGCTGGGGCAGCGCCTCGTTGATCGCCTGGTCCAGCACGGCTCCGCGACCGATCTGGCGGTCGATGACCATCGGAGGGACCTTGCCCTTCCGGAAGCCGGGCACGTTGATCTGCTGCGCGATCTTCTTGTACGCCGCGTCGAGGCTCGGCTTGAGCTCCTCGAAGGGCACCTCGACGGTGAGCTTGGCCCGAGTCGGGCTCAAAGTCTCGACGGCGCTCTTCACAGGTTTTCTCCTCAGTAGTTGGCGGTGGTGGCCGTGTGTTGTCGTGGCGCCCACCGGTCGTCGTGACCTGTGAGCATGGTCGGGGCGACAGGACTCGAACCTGCGATCTCCTGCTCCCAAAGCAGGCGCGCTAGCCACTACGCTACGCCCCGGGTGGACAACCCCGGGGAGTCTAATGGACGAGTGCCCGCTCTCCGCAATCGCGCCGCGGCGGCGGACGCGGCAACGGCCACGAGGCGGAGCGCCGATTGGGCCCGAAGAGGCGTTTATGGCACCATTGAGCCGCTGCCGGGCCGACCAGGCCTGCACCGTCTGCGGATGTAGCTCAATGGTAGAGCCCCAGTCTTCCAAACTGGCTACGCGGGTTCGATTCCCGTCATCCGCTCCACCGAGCCCCTGGGTCGCCGACCCGGGGGCTCTGTCGTCCGGAAGCCCTCACCCAGGGCAGGCCTCGGGCACGGCTAGTGACGGTGCAGCAGGAACAGAGCCCGGTCGTCGTTCACCGACTCGATCTGCTCGATGAGCCGCTCGGCGCCGTGGTCGAAGCCGGCCCTCAGGAGCCTCTCGCCCTGCCCGAGCAGCCTGTCGATGCCGAGGGAGATGTCCCGCTGAGGGGTCTCCACGAGCCCGTCGGTGTAGAGGAGGAGCGCGTCGCCCTGCTGGACGGTGCCGGTGACGCAGAAGAAGTCGGCGTTCGGGATCAGGCCGAGGATGGGACCCTCGACGGAGTGGACACCCCAACGGCCGGAACCGGCGTGCAGCTGCACTGCCGGAGGGTGACCGGCCGACCTGATCTCGAAGGCCCCCCTCTCCAGGTCGATGGAAAGGTGTACGGCGGTCGCGAACCCCTCTTCCCAGTCCTGCCGGAGCAGGTAGTCGTTCGCGGCGGGCAGGAAGTCGGGTGCAGGCAACGCGCCCATGAGCCCGCCGAAGGCGCCGGAGAGCAGCAGCGAGCGGGTGCCGGCCTGCTCCCCCTTGCCGGAGACGTCGACCACCGCCACCTCGAGGAAGCGGTTGTCCGGCGACTTGCTCGCGACGATGAAGTCGCCGGCGAACGACGAGCCGCCGGCCGATCGCATGACCGCCTCGGCATACCACTCTCCCGGGAGCTTCGGGATCTCGCTCTGCCGGCTGATCCGGTCGCGCAGGTCGACCAGCATGGACTCGCCGCGGCTTCCGGCCACGCCGAGGCTCGATCGACGGAACGAGGCGATCAGGATGATCAGGCCGATGATGAAGGCGACCACGATGCCGCCGATGCGGAGGTTGTCGACCACCGCCTTGGGTGAGGCGACTGCCACCACCAGCACCCCGAGGTCGGCCACGACGAACCACGGCAGGGTGCGTGGTCCCAGCAGCAGGTTGGCGATCACCATGGGGATGACCAGCACGCTCACGGGGAAGAACTCGTCCCACACCCCCGTCGCCACGCCAAGCAGGATCGCCAGGACGAGGAGGAGGATGACCCACGTCGTCTCCGCCTCACGCAGCCGACGCGTCGACCTGCCCCAACCGCGAGTGATCCTCAGGCGCGCCGGTAGGCCCGTCATCCGATCGGAGTTGGAGGCGGCTGCAACCACAGGTCGACCTTAGTGTCGTAGCGAGAACCGTGTGAACGAATCGCGGCTACGGTACGGGCTCGCGGGTCATCGCACCACTGCCCTCGAACGGAACCGCGGCTGACACCTCGGGCACCAGAACAGGTTCCGCGCCGCGAGCACTTCCGTCCTCACCTTGCCGCCGCAGACGTGGCAGGACTGGTCGTGCCGGCGGTAGACGTAGACCTCTCCACCGTGGTCGTCCCTGCGCGGCTCACGGTTCATCGCCTCCGGGGTGTGCTCGTCCCGCACGGTGTCGATGCGCCCGGTGAGCACGCCGTACTGCATGAGCCCGACCAGGTCGTCCCACATCGCCTGGAACTGCCCGGTTCGCAACGTGTTGCCGGGCCGCAGTGGATGGATGCGATGCCGGAAGAGGACCTCCGCCCGGTAGACGTTCCCCACACCCGCCAGCACCTTCTGGTCCATCAGCAGCGCACCGATCGGCGCCTTGCTGCGGCTGATCCGCAGCCACGCCCGCCCGGGTTCGGCGTCCTTGCGCAACGGGTCCGGCCCGAGCCGGTCGACCACGTCCTGTCTCCCGTCCGGGGTCAGCAGCTCGCAGGCGCTGGCCCCCCGCAGGTCGGCGTACGAGCCGCCCGGGGTGGTCGAGCCCTCAGAACCGGCGGGCGAGTCAGTCGAGACCAGCCGCAGCCGGATCTGTCCCACCGGGTCAGGCGCCGGTCCGTCGTACACGTCGAACTTGCCGTACAGCCCGAGGTGCACGTGCACGAACCGGTCACCCTCGAACTCGACGAACAGGTGTTTCCCCCAGGCCTCGGCGTCCTTCAGCTCGGTACCGGTCAGCTGCGCAGACGAGGCGGCGAAACGGCCCTGTGGGCTGGAGACGTCCACGACCCGTCCCGCGAAACGGTCCGCAAGCGTCGCGGCCAGGCGGTGAAGAGTGTGCCCCTCAGGCATCGGACGACGCGCCGGCTTCCGACGTCAGGACTGGCGCCCGCCGAGCGCGGACTCGGGGAGCGGCGGAAGGTTCCCGGTCTTCTCGTACTCACTGAGCATGGCGATACGGCGGGTGTGCCGCTCCTCGCCGGAGTACGGGGTGTTGAGGAAGACGTCGATGAACCGGGTCATCTCGTCAAGGTTGTGCATCCGGCCGCCCACCGAGATCACGTTGGCGTTGTTGTGTTCCCGGGCGAGGACCGCCGTCTCCTCGCTCCACACGAGTGCTGCACGCACGCCCTTGACCTTGTTGGCTGCCATCTGCTCGCCGTTCCCGGAGCCGCCCACGACGACGCCGAGGCTCCCCTCCTCGTCGGCGACCGCCGCGGCCGCCCGGAGGCAGAACACCGGGTAGTCGTCGAGTGCGTCGTACACGAACGGGCCGTGGTCCACGGCCTGGTGGCCCTGGTCGGTGAGCCAGTTGAGGAGGTGCTCCTTGAGCTCGAGGCCGGCGTGGTCGGAACCGAGGTGAACGCGCATGGCGGAGATTCTCTCAGACGGTGCGGCGGAGGAAGTCGGCGATCTCCGCGAGCGACTCCTCGGCCGCGTCGAACAGGGCGGGCTGGCGCCAGAAGCCGTGCACCATGCCGGGGTACGTCGTCAGCTCGGTCGCCACGCCAGCGCTCCGCATCAGCCGGGCGAGCTCGACGTCCTCGTCGACGAGGGGGTCGTGCTCTGCGGCGACCACCAGGCTCGGCGGCAGGGTGTGAAGCAGGTCGGAGTCGATGGGCGCCAGGTCCGGGTCCCGGAGGTCGTCGGTCGAGGCGGCGTACTGCTGCCAGAACCATGCGGCCTCGTCCGCGCCCAGCCCGCCGGCCTCCGTGAGGTAGGACTCGAACCGTTGCTGAGGGTCGACGAACGGGTAGACCAGGACGGTCGCGGAGAACACGGTCGGGTTGCGCAGCGCCGCGACCAGGGCGAGGTTGCCACCCGCGCTGTCCCCGAGCGCGACGAGCCGGGCGACGTCCACGCCGAGGTCGTGCCCCTTCGCCAGCAGCCAGGCCACCGCCGTGTCCACGTCGTCGGGGGCCGCCGGGAACGGGTGCTCTGGAGGTCGGCGGTAGTCGACTGCGAGAACCGCGAGCCCGGTCCGGTTGGCGAGGCGGCGGGACTGCGCGTCGTGGGTCTCGAGGTCCCCGAAGACGAAGCCGCCGCCGTGCAGGAACACGATGGCGCCGGTCGCGCCCTCCGGGAGGAACAGCCGGCACGGCACGCCGCCGGCGTCCACGTCCTCCACGCGTGCGACGGGCTCACGCGGTTCGGCGGCCGCCTGCTCCCGCCCCAGTCTTCGCTGCTGGGCAATGTCGAACCCGGGGTCGGTCACCCGCGGGCCCTCCGCCCAGAGCGCGACCGCGGCCTCGGCCTGTGGGTGCAACACGACCGTCACGCCCCGAGCCGGGCGAGCTCCTCGTCGACCACCGACGGGTCGAGCTTCGTGAACACCGGAGCCGGCTTCCCTATCGGCGTCCCGACCGTGATCGGCCTGCGCTGCCACCGCGGTGTGTTGGAGTACTCCCCGGTGAGGATCGGGTACGTCGCGTTCTCGTCGTCGGGCCCGGCGTCCAGGTCCCGGACCTCCTCGATGACCGGCATCGGCGCGATGTCCCCGGCGCCGCCGAGGACGAGGTCGACCGCGTTCGCGGCGTGCGGCAGGAACGGCGACAGGATCGTGTTGCAGTCCGACACCGCCTGCGCCGTGACGTGCAGGATCGTGCCGAGACGCTCCCGGTCCGCATCCTCGGTGCTCTTGGCCAGCTTCCACGGCGCCGTGTCGGAGACGTACTTGTTCACCTCCGAGACGACGCGCATCGCCTCCGCGACCGCCTGCTTCTGCCGGTGCCGCTCGATCAGCTCGCCCACGGTCTTGAACCCGGTCTCGACGACCGACAACAGGGCCGTGTCCTCGGCCGTCAGCTCACCCGCGGGCGGGATCTCCCCGAAGTTCTTGTGGATCATGTTCGCGGTGCGGTTGACCAGGTTGCCCCAGCCGGCGACGAGCTCGTCGTTGGTCCGACGTACGAACTCCGACCACGTGAAGTCGCTGTCCTGGTTCTCCGGGCCCGCCGCGGAGATGAAGTAGCGCAGCGCGTCCGCCTGGTAGCGAGAGAGCACGTCCCGGACGTAGATCACCACGGCCTTGGAGGAGGAGAACTTCCGGCCCTCCATGGTGAGGAACTCGCTCGAGACGACCTCTGTGGGCAGGTTGAGCCTGCCGTACTGCCCCGGCTGGCCGCCACGGCTCCCGCGCCCGTCGTACGCGAGGAGCTCCGCAGGCCAGATCTGGCTGTGGAAAGTGATGTTGTCCTTGCCCATGAAGTAGTAGGACAGCGCCTCGGGGTCGTTCCACCACTCGCGCCACTTGTCCGGCTGGCCGAGCCGGCGCGCCCACTCGATGGAGCTGGACAGGTAGCCGATCACGGCGTCGAACCAGACGTAGAGCCGCTTGGTCGGCTGGTCACGCCAGCCCTCCAGCGGGATCGGGATCCCCCAGTCGATGTCGCGGGTCATCGCCCGCGGCTTGATGTCCTGGAGGATGTTCTGGCTGAACTTGATCACGTTCGGCCGCCAGGTGCCCGAGGCCTCCCTCTCGTCGAGCCACTCCCCGAGCGCGTCCGCGAGCGCCGGCAGGTCGAGGAAGAAGTGCTGGGTCTCCACGAACTCCGGTACCTCGCCGTTGATCCTGGAACGAGGGTTCTTCAGGTCCGTGGGGTCGAGCTGGTTGCCGCAGTTGTCGCACTGGTCGCCGCGCGCCCCGTCGTACCCGCAGATGGGACAGGTCCCCTCGATGTAGCGGTCGGGGAGGGTGCGGCCGGTCGAGGGCGAGATGGCGCCGTGCGTGGTCTGCTCGACCATGTAACCGTTCCGGTGGACGGTCGTGAACATCTCCTGGACGACGGCGTAGTGGTTGCGCGTCGTCGTACGCGTGAAGAGGTCGTAGGACAGCCCGAGGGCGGCGAGGTCCTCGACGATGATCCGGTTGTTGCGGTCAGCGAGCTCACGGGCACTCACGCCTGCGGCGTCCGCAGCGACGAGGATGGGGGTTCCGTGCTCGTCGGTCCCGGAGATCATGAGCACGTCGTGGCCTGCCATCCGCATGTAGCGGCTGAACACGTCGGAGGGCACGCCGAAACCGGCCACGTGGCCGATGTGGCGTGGGCCGTTGGCGTACGGCCATGCGACAGCGGACAGAACTTTGCTCATGGACGAGATCCTATGGGTGCAGCGTCTATGCCATCAGTGCGGTCCGTCCGTGGGTCCGTCGTGCCGGACCACCCGACGGCCTCTCTCGCCCTTTCTGACCATCTCTCGCGCGCTCTCTTGCCGGTCCGGCAGCGGGCTGTGAGGCTGAGGGCTCGACGAGGGGAGCTGGGATGGCCGGCATCGAGGAGGTACGTCGGATCGCGCAGGACCTGCCTGCCACGCGCGTCGCCGGAGACGACTCAGGGCAGGTGCGCGTCGAGGTCGAGGGCAAGGGCTTCGCCTGGACGTGGATGGAGCGCGTGGAGCTGAAGAAGCCGCGCGTCCCCCGCCCCGACGTCCTCGCGGTCCGGGTCGCGGGCGCCGGGGAGAAGGAGGAGCTCCTGGCGTCGGCCCCCGAGAAGTTCTTCACCGAGCCCCACTACAACGGCTTCCCCGCGGTCCTGGTGCGGCTGGACACGGTGGACGCCGAGGAGCTGGCCGAGCTGCTGACCGACGCGTGGCGGTGCAAGGCCCCGAAACGGCTCGTCAAGGAGTCCGGCCTGTGAGCACTCCCCCGTTCGACAACCCCGAGTGACCGTCGCCGCGGCGTAGGGCTCCCCGGTTTCCCAAGGTATGCAGCCGAACCGTCAGTTCCCACGACGTGCACGCCATGGGAAGTGCAGGTTGGCCGGCATACCTTGAGGAAGCCGCGACAGCTGGGGAAGCCGTGACAGCCGGGGGAGGTGAGATGGGTCAGGTGAAGTCGGGGCGCTTGTCGCGGGTGCGCTTGAGCTCGAAGAACCCGGGGGTGCCGGCGACGAGGAGTACGCCGTCCCAGAGCCGGCCCGCGTCCTCGCCCTTGGGGGCCGGCGTCACCACGGGGCCGAAGAACGCGACACCGTCCACGCTGATCACCGGAGTGCCGACGTCGGTCCCCACCTGGTCCATCCCCGTGTGGTGCGACTTCTTCACCGCGTCGTCGTACTCGGAGTCGTCCATGGCGTCCGCGAGGCCCACCGGCAGGCCGACCTCAGCGAGCGCCTCCTCCAGGAGCTGCCGGTCGATCTTTCGGCCCTCGAGGTGGATCCGGTTGCCCAGGGCGGTGTACAGCGGGAGCAGGATGTCCTCCCCTTCGGCCTGCGCCGCGGCGACCGCGACCCGCACGGGCCCCCAGGCGGGCCGGAGCATCTCCCGGTACTCGTCGGGGATGTCCTTGTCCTCGTTCAGGTAGGCCAGGCTCATGACGTGGAACGACGGCGCGATCCGGCGCACCTTCGCGACCTCGAGCAGCCAGCGCGAGGTCACCCACGCCCACGGGCAGAGGGGGTCGAACCAGAAGTCGACGGTGGTCCGCTCCGTCGCCACGTCGTTTCCGTGGGTCATGATGGTCGCTCCTCGTGCGTGAGATGTCCTGATCGGGACGAAAGTCCCGTATGCATCAATCCGGTAAGCCGATGGATTGTTCCCCGAAGCGGGTGCGAGGATGCACCCATGCCAGGAACCAACCTCACCCGGGAAGAGGCACGCGCCCGCGCCGCGGTCCTCAGCGTCGACTCCTACACCGTGGACCTCGACCTCTCCCCCACGTCAGAAACCACCTTCGGCTCGACGACCGTGATCCGGTTCTCGTGCTCGCAGCCGGGGGCAGCCACCTTCGCCGACCTGGTGGGTGCCACCATCCACGAGCTCACGCTGAACGGTAGCTCGCTCGACCCCGCCGCGGTCTACGCGGACAACCGCATCCGGCTCGAGGGCCTCGAGGCCGAGAACGAGCTCCGTGTCGTGGCCGACTGCAGCTACAGCCGCACCGGCGAGGGACTGCACCGGTTCGTCGACCCCGCCGACGACCGCGTGTACACCTACACCCAGTTCGAGGTCCCCGACGCCCGCCGCGTCTACACCACGTTCGAGCAGCCGGACCTCAAGGCCACGTTCACGTTCACCGTGACGGCACCCGACAGCTGGAAGGTGGTCTCCAACGCCGCGACCCCGCAGCCGAAGCCGGCCGGTGAGGGTCTGGCCACGTGGAGCTTCCCGACCACCGAGCGGATGTCGACCTACATCACCGCGATCGTCGCCGGTGAGTACCACGAGGTCCTCGACTCCTACTCCGGCAAGCACGGCGACATCCCGCTGGGCCACTACTGCCGCCAGTCGATGAAGAAGTACCTCGACGTCGACGAGCTGCTCGAGGTCACCAAGCAGGGCTTCGCGTTCTTCGAGGAGGCCTTCGACTACCCCTACCCCTTCGGCAAGTACGACCAGCTCTACGTGCCTGAGTACAACATGGGCGCGATGGAGAACGCCGGCTGTGTGACCTTCCGCGACGAGTACCTCCCCCGCAGCCGCCAGGTCCGTTCGTTCTACGAGCAGCGTGCGAACACGATCCTGCACGAGATGGCGCACATGTGGTTCGGCGACCTCGTCACGATGAGGTGGTGGGACGACCTGTGGCTGAACGAGTCGTTCGCCGAGTGGGCCTCGCACCATGCCGCGGTCCAGGCCACGAAGTACGTCGAGGCGTGGACCGGCTTCACCAACGCCCGCAAGAACTGGGCGTACCGCCAGGACCAGCTTCCCTCGACCCACCCGATCGCCGCGGACAACTACGACCTCGAGGCCGTCGAGGTGAACTTCGACGGCATCACCTACGCCAAGGGCGCCTCGTCGCTGAAGCAGCTCGTGGCGTGGGTCGGCGAGGAGGAGTTCCTCACCGGCCTTCGGGCGTACTTCAAGGCCCACGCCTTCGGCAACAGCGAGCTCACCGACCTGCTCGGAGCGCTCGAGAAGGCCTCCGGCCGCGAGCTGGGCTCGTGGGCCCAGGAGTGGCTCCAGACGTCCGGCGTGAACACTCTCGCCCCCGAGTTCGAGGTCGACGGCGAGGGCCGGTTCACCGCCTTCGTTGTGAGGCAGTCCGCGCACCCGGACTTCCCGACGATCCGTCGTCACCGCATCGGCATCGGCCTCTACGACCAGCAGGACGGCCGGCTGGTCCGTCGTACGGCGGTGGAGACCGACGTCGCGGGTGAGCGCACCGAGGTCAGCGAGCTGGTCGGCCAGCAGCAGCCGGACCTCGTGCTGCTCAACGACGGCGACCTGACCTACGCCAAGATCCGGCTCGACGAGCGCTCGCTCGCGACCCTGGTCGACAGCATCTCCTCGCTCGACGACTCGCTCGCCCGCGCGCTGTGCTGGGGAGCGGCCTGGGACATGACCCGCGACGCGGAGATGTCGGCCACCGACTTCGTCACGCTCGTGCTGCGCGGCATCGGCAGCGAGACCGACCTGATGGCGGTCAGCCGGCTGCCGCTGTCGGCCCAGCTGGCGGTGGACAGCTACTCCGACCCGGCCAACCGCGACGCACTCAGCGCCTCATGGGAGCAGGGGCTGCTCGGGCTGCTGGAGCAGGCGGGGCCGGGAAGCGACCACCAGCTCGCCTTCGCACGGGCCTATGCCGCTGCCGCCCGGAGCGACGACGCCCTCGACAGGCTCGCCGGGATGCTCGACGGCAGCGTGGCCTACGACGGGCTCGCCATGGACACCGACCTGCGCTGGACCCTGCTGAAGTCGCTCGCCGCCCGCGGCCGCGTCGACCAGGACCGGATCGGCGAGGAGCTCGCCCGGGACAACACCATCTCCGGCCAGGAGCGCGCCGCGGCCGCCCTCGCGATGCGTCCGACGCCCGCCGCCAAGGACCAGGCGTGGAACGACGCGGTGATCCGGGACGACGTGCCGAACGAGACCCAGCGCAGCATCGCGCTGGCCTTCAACGTGCACGGGCAGGACGAGGTGCTGCGCCCGTACCTGACGCGCTACCTCGACGTGGCGTCGACGATCTGGGAGGAGAAGGGCACACAGCGGGCCTCCACGATGCTGGAGTTCATGTTCCCGCGGACGCTGACCAGCGCCGACACCCTCGCCAGTGTCGACGCATGGCTCGAGTCCACGGGCGCGAACCCGGCCGCGAAGCGCTACGTGCGTGAGGGACGCGCCGACATCGAGCGCGCCCTGGCCGCACAGGCCAAGGACGCCGGCTGACGACGGCACGCCGCACCGGTCCAGACAGACACGAAGGGCCGCACCCCCAGGGGTGCGGCCCTTCGTCGTCTCTGTCGCGGGATGTCGCCGACGCCTCCGGCAACGCGCCCTACGAGTGGGTGTCCTCCGTGACATGGAGCATCTCGTGGCTGCGGGCGTGCTCGCTGAGCAGGTGCAGCCCGTTGCAGATGCCGGCGGCCAGGTTGCCGACGGCGAAGTCGGTCTCCATCGCGATGGCGGCCAGGCGGACCTCCGAGTCGGTCAGGTGGCGACGGACGTCCTTGCCCGTGACGATCTCGAGGATGCGCGCTGCGGGGTCCACCATGACCAGCACGCTGCGGTCGGGGGCGGTCAACGCGGAGTGCAGACGGCGCGCGAACGGGCCGGTCTCCCCCTCCGACGTGCCGACGAAGACCGAGAACTCGAACCGCGACACGGTCTCGGCGTCCCGGATCGCCTTGTCGATCTCGTGCCGCTCGCTCGCGGTGAAGGCGTCACCAGCGGGCACTTGCACCACCTCGACCGGACTCGTCCGAACCCTCGACGGCTTCGGGCTCGACCTGGTCCGCGGCCTCCACGCCGCTCTTCGGGCCACCGAACCACTCGTTCTCGTTGCGCCACGCCAGACCGGGGGTGTACTTCTCGCCACGCGCCAGGGATGGCACGTAGACCAGCAGCGTGATGATCGCGAAGAGGGCCACCGGGACGCCGACGAGGAGGGCGAGGACCGTGAGCGTCGAGACCGGCTCGGCCGTGTCCCACTGCTCCGGCGCTGTGGCGAGCGCGGGCGCTGCAGCCAGTGAGACGAGGACTGCCGGGGTCAGCGCGACGGCCCTGGCGAGGCGTCGTACGGCGGAAGCGTTGAGGTCAGTGATCACGGCGTCAAGGCTACCGAACCGCGTTTGGTCACCGCCAAACGATCTCGTAGCCTGCCACGCATGGATCCCTTCGCCAACGCTGAAGTCTGCGCAAATGCCGACAGCAACTCGTGCGACCTGGTGTGGAACGTCACAGGCAACGAGACGCTCGCTCTCGCCGCCGAGTGGGTGATCGGCAAGCCTCTGGCCATCTTGAGCCTGATCCTGATCGGCCTGCTTGCACGCTGGCTGCTTCACAAGGTCATCGACAGGCTCACGAACCGGGCGGCCGAGAGCGCGATGCCCAGCGCACTCACCCGCGGCAAGCTCGGCCGGCGCGGTGAGAAGGCTCTCGTCACCGGCTCGCAGTCGAACGCCCGACGGACGCAGCGGACCAAGGCGATGGGTTCACTGCTGAAGAGCGTCGTCACCGGTGTGATCGTCACCATGGTCACGATGATGGTGATCGCCGAGCTCGGCTACGACGTGGCGCCGCTGATCGCCAGCGCGGGGATCCTCGGCCTGGCCCTGGGCTTCGGCGCGCAGAGCCTGGTGAAGGACTTCCTCGCCGGCATCTTCATGATCTTCGAGGACCAGTACGGCGTCGGCGACGTCATCGACGCGGAGTACGCATCGGGCACCGTCGAGGCGGTCAGCCTGAGGGTCACCCGGCTGCGGGACGTGGACGGGACGGTCTGGTACGTCCGCAACGGGGAGATCCTCCGCATCGGCAACATGAGCCAGAACTGGGCGCGCACGGTGCTCGACATCCGGGTGGCCTACTCCGAGGACATCTACCGGATCCAGAGCCTGCTCAAGGAGATCGCCCACGACCTGTGGGAGGACGAGGACTTCAAGAAGGTCATCATCGAGGAGCCCGAGGTGTGGGGCGTCCAGTCGCTCGATCCCGAGGCGGTAGTCGTGCGGGTGGTGCTGAAGACCGCCCCCATGGAGCAGTGGGAGGTCGCCCGGACGATGAGGGAGCGGATCAAGGCCCGCTTCGACCACGAGGGCATCGAGATCCCGCTGCCGCAGCGTGTGGTCTGGCACCGCGACGAGCCCAAGGCCCACGACATGGCGGAAGCCCCGGCCGGGGCCGGGGCTTCCGAGTAGGACCGGCGATCTCAGCCGATCGAGGCGTCCAGGGTGATCTTCGTGCCGGTCAGTGCCTTGGACACCGGACAGTTCGCCTTGGCGCCCTCCGCGGCTGCGGAGAAGTCCTCGGCACTCATGCCCGGGACGATGCCGACCACGGTGATGTGCACGCCGGTGATGCCCTCGCCGGGCTGGAACGTGACATCCGCCCTGGTGTCCAGCGCCTCGGGCGGGTTGCCCGCCTTGGCCAGGGCACCCGACAGAGCCATCGAGAAGCACGAGGAATGGGCCGCGGCGATCAGCTCCTCGGGGCTGGTCCTGCCGCTCGTCGGCTCCTCGGTCCGAGCCGGCCAGGAGACGTCGTAGGTGCCGATCCCGGAGGACTCGAGGGTGACCCTTCCGGCCCCCTCCAGCAGCGAACCCTCCCAGTGGGTCTGCGCCGTACGGGTCGTAGCCATCTGCAACTCCTTCATGTCGGTGGGTGTGTCCGAGTCGACACACCGGACTGTTTCAGCCTTGCCGGCACGACTCTTGCCCGGATTGGGACAATAGACAAGTGAGCACCGAGCAAACGTTCTACGAGGCCATCGGCGGCTACCCGACGATCAGGAAGATCGTCGACCGCTTCTACGAGGGGGTGGCCACCGACGAGGCCCTCCGGCCGATGTATCCCGAGGAGGATCTCGCCCCTGCGGCGGAGCGTCTCAGCCTCTTCCTCTCGCAGTACTGGGGTGGGCCGACGACATACTCGGAGACCCGCGGGCACCCGCGGCTGCGGATGCGGCACGCCCCGTTCCAGGTGAGCCCCGCCGCCAAGGACCGCTGGCTGGTGCACTTCCGCGCCGGTCTCGACGCCGCCAACCTCACCCCCGAGCAGGACGCCCAGTTCTGGGAGTACGTGACCCACGCCGCCCAGTTCATGGTCAACACCTTCGACGACTAGACACCCGGCCTTCACCCCGGCGCCCTTCCGTGTTGTCGACCGGTGGGCCATGATGCAGTGATGACGAGGGACACCGCGGACACCGAGGTGGTCGAGTGTCTCGGCGATGCCGAGGCCTACGTCGCCATGATCTGCTTCAAGCACGGACCCCCACGGCTCGTAGGGGTCGAGCTCGAGTGGACCGTCCACCACAGCGACCGGCACGACCGTCCGCTCGACCCCGCACACCTCGCGCAAGCCCTCGGCCGGCACGCCCCGGCCACTGTCGCACCACACGGCTCGCATGCCCCTCTCCCCCACGGCTCCCAGGTCACGGTCGAGCCGGGAGGGCAGGTCGAGATCTCCAGCCGTCCCCGCACCGCCCTCGCCTCCCTGGTCGAGGCCGTCGACGCGGACATCGCCAGCCTCGACGAGCTGCTGGCCCCGGCCGGCCTCGCCCGCGGCGACACCGGCATCGACACCCACCGCGAGGCTCAGCGGCTGGTCGACGTCCCCCGCTATCGCGCGATGCAGGCCTACTTCGACCGCATCGGCCCCTGGGGCTCGTCGATGATGTGCAGCACGGCCAGCACCCAGGTGTGCGTGGACGCCGGTGAGGCGGGTGACGTGCACCGACGGTGGCTCGCCCTCCACACGGTCGGCCCGGTGCTGGTCGCCCTCTTCGCCAACTCGCCGGTCGTGGCGGGACGGGTCACCGGCTGGGCGTCCAACCGGCTTCGGGCGACGCTGAGCACCTGCCCGCCGTTCTCCCATCCGGTGACCGGTCGGGAGGATCCGGTAGAGGAATGGGTGCGCACCGCGATGACCGCACCCGTGCTCTGCGTCCGCCGCGCGGGTGACCGCTGGGAGAGCCCGCCGATGAGCTTCGCCGAGTGGGTCGGCGGGGCCAACGGCTCACGGCCGACGTACGGCGACCTCGAGTACCACCTGACCACCTTGTTCCCTCCGGTCCGTCCCCGCGGGTACGTCGAGGTGCGGTATCTCGACGCGCAGCCGGCTGGGTGCTGGCACCACCCGCTCGTGCTGCTGTGCGCGCTGCTGTCCTCGCCGGCCGCGGTCGACCGGTGCATCGAGCTCACCGAGCACTGCGCCGACCTGTGGCTGACCGCCGCTCGGGACGGCCTTCGCGACACCACCCTGCTCGCGGCTGCCCGCGCCGTCGTGGAGCTCGGCGGGTCGCACGTCGACCGGCTCGGCCTGCCGATGGACGTCGGGGAGTCGGTGCTCGTCGCCCTCGACCGACGTACCTCGTCCGACATGGCAAGGAGGTTGCCCGTATGACGACGCCCAAGGCACGCCCCGGGGCAGGCCGTGTCCGCCCTGGACACCGAGCAGCTGCGCGCTCACGCCGCCCGACAGCTGGTCAGGGCACGCGAGCGCAGCGTCGCTCTCACCGACGCGGTCGACGATGACGACCTGGTGCGTCAGCACTCGCCGCTGATGTCCCCGCTGGTCTGGGACCTCGCCCACGTCGGCAACCAGGAGGAGCTCTGGCTGGTACGTGACGTCGGCGGACGCGACCCGGTGCGCAGCGACATCGACGAGCTGTACGACGCGTTCAAGCACGCCCGTGCCACCCGGCCCGGACTCCCGCTGCTGGGTCCGGCGGAGGCACGCGGCTACGTCACCGAGGTGCGGGACAAGGTGCTCGACGTCCTCGACCGCGCCGCGTTCTCCGGTGACCGCCCCCTGCTCCGCGACGCGTTCGCGTTCGGCATGGTGGCGCAGCACGAGCAGCAGCACGACGAGACGATGCTGGCCACCCATCAGCTGCGCGCCGGAGACCCGGTCCTCCACACCGAGGACCCGCCGCCCGCCACGGCCGTCCCGCTGCCGCCCGAAGTGCTGGTCCCGGCGGGCGAGTTCACGATGGGCACGTCCACCGAGCCGTGGGCGCTGGACAACGAACGGCCCGCGCACACCGCGCACACCGCTGCCTACTTCATCGACACCGCGCCAGTCACCTACGGGGAGTACCTGCGCTTCGTCGAGGCCGGCGGCTACCAGCAGCGGCAGTGGTGGTCCGAGCCCGGCTGGCGGCACGTGCACGAAGCCGGGCTCTCCGCACCGCAGTTCCTCACCTTCGACGCGGACCGCTGGTACCGCACCAGGTTCGGGGCCGTCGAGCCGGTCCGGCCGGACGAGCCGGTCGTCCACGTGTGCTTCTACGAGGCCGAGGCCTACGCCGCCTGGGTGGGCAAGCGGCTGCCCACGGAGACCGAGTGGGAGAAGGCCGCCCGCTTCGACCCCGCAACCGGCAGGTCGATGCGCTACCCCTGGGGCGACGAGGACCCCGGCCCCGAGCACGCGAACCTCGGGCAGCGGCATCTACGCCCGGCACCCGTCGGCGCCTACCCGGCCGGCGCCTCGCCGCTGGGCGTCCACCAGCTCATCGGCGACGTCTGGGAGTGGACCTCGAGCGACTTCACCGCCTACCCCGGGTTCCGGGTGTTCCCCTACCCGGAGTACTCCGCGGTCTTCTTCGGGCCCGACTACAAGGTGCTGCGAGGTGGCTCGTTCGGCACGGACCCGGTGGCGTGCCGAGGCACGTTCCGCAACTGGGACCTCCCGGTCCGACGGCAGATCTTCTCTGGCTTCCGGTGCGCCCGGGACCCTCGGCCCGAGGAGCTGGGCTGACCCGATGTGCAGACACCTCGCCTACCTCGGTCGACCCACGTCCCTGGCCGATGTCCTGCTCGAGCCCGTGCACTCGCTGCTCCACCAGACCTGGGCGCCCGCCGACATGCGTGGCAGCGGCTCGGTCAATGCCGACGGCTTCGGGGTCGGCTGGTACGACGGGCAGGGCGACCTCGTCCGCTACCGGCGCGGCACGCCGATGTGGGCCGACGAGTCGTTCCCCGACCTCGCCAGGAGCACGCGCACGTCCGCGCTGCTCGCCGCCGTCCGCAACGGCACGGTGGGGATGCCCGTGACCGAGGCGGCCTGCGCGCCGTTCCGTCAGGGCCGGTGGCTGTTCAGCCACAACGGGGTCGTCGACGGCTGGCCGTCGACGGTCGAGAGCCTGGCGGCGGAGCTGCCGACGGCGGACCTGATGACGCTGGAGTCTCCCACCGACAGCGCCCTGGTGTGGGCACTCGTGCGACGCCGGCTCCTCGACGGCGAGGGCCTCGAGAGCACGGTCGAGGAGGTAACTGCGGCGGTGGCGGCCGCGGCGCCCGGGTCCCGGGTGAACCTGCTCGCGACGGACGGCGGGACCGTCGTGGCCTCCACGTGGGGGCACAGCCTGTCCGTGCTCGAGCGCTCCGACCACGTTCTCGTCAGCTCCGAGCCGTTCGGCGACCAGGCCGACGACTGGCGTCCGGTCCCCGACCGGCATCTGGTGGTCGCCACGGCCGCCGGCGTGAAGATCTCACCCTTGACCCAGGAAGGCCCTCTGGCATGACCGCACCCGTCGCCGTCGACGTCCACCTCACCCCCGACCACGCAGCGCAGGCCCTTCGCGAGGACGTCCTGGTGGGCCTGACGGCACGGCCCCGGTGGCTGCCGCCGAAGTGGTTCTACGACGCCCGCGGGAGTGAGCTGTTCGAGCAGATCACGCGGCTGCCGGAGTACTACCCCACGCGGGCGGAGCGGGCGATCCTCCTGCACCGCGCGGACGAGCTGGCGGAGCGAACGTCCGCGCGCAGCCTGGTCGAGCTCGGCTCCGGGTCGTCGGAGAAGACGCGGCTGCTGCTGGACAGCCTTCGCGGACACGGCTCGCTCGAGGAGTTCGTGCCCCTCGACGTGTCGGAGACGGCGCTGCGCGAGGCCGTCGACGCCATCGTGGCCGACTACCCCGGGCTGAAGGTCCACGGCGTCGTCGGCGACTTCACCGCTCACCTCGACGGGCTGCCGGGCGGCTCCCCGAGGCTCGTCGCCTTCCTGGGCGGCACCATCGGGAACCTGCTCCCGGACGAACGGCGGGTCTTCCTGAAAGGGGTGCGCTCCGTCCTCGAGCCCGGTGAGTGGCTCCTCCTCGGGACGGATCTCGTGAAGGACCCGGAGACCCTGGTCCGGGCGTACGACGACGCGGCCGGTGTGACCGCGCAGTTCAACCTCAACGTGCTGCACGTCCTGAACCGCGAGCTCGCCGCGGACTTCCCGGTCGAGTCGTTCACGCACGTCGCCCGGTGGGACCCCGAGAACGAGTGGATCGAGATGCGCCTGCGGGCGGAGCACCCGATGACCGTGCGGATCCCGGCCGTCGACCTCGAGCTCGACCTGGCGGAGGGTGAGGAGATCCGCACGGAGATCTCCGCGAAGTTCCGGCGCGAACGCGTGCAGGACGAGGTCGCCGACGCGGGTTTCCACCTCGATGCCTGGTGGACCGACTCCGGGAACAGGTTCGCACTGTCCCTGGCCCGGGCCGTCTAGGTCGGGTAGGCCGTGTGACCGAGGCCGAGCGCCCGGCGCTGGTCAGGCGCAGGCCGTCACCAGGGCGTCGGCGAGCCGCTCGTAGTCGCCGGGATCGTTGTAGACCTGCCCCGAGAACCGCACGAGCCCCTCTCCCTTGAACCACACCGGCCCTGCCTCCACCGCGAACTCGGTGCTCAGCCGGAGGTAGAGCTCTCGAACGTCCCCGGGGCCCTCGACCACGCCGTCGGGCAGCCGCACCAGCCGCATGCACGGCGCCGGACAGCCGGGGAGCCCGGTCAGGTCGGTCCCCAGCGCCTCCGCGACATGGGCCTGGCCCGCCTGCACCAGCTCGCTGCTCCGACGTACTCTCTCCCACCCGCCGATCTCACCGAAGAACTCCAGTGCCGCGGGGATCGAGAGCCACGAGGCCCAGTCCTGGCTACCCGGGTGGTCCCAGGGCGCCGGGAACGGCTCGTCGGCCCCCCAGGACGGCACGAGCGGCACCAGGCTGTCCCGATGTTGCGCGGCCACCCAGACCACGCCCGAACCGCGCGGTGTGAACGCCCACTTGTACAGGTTCCCGGTCCAGAAGTCCGCACCCAGCGTCGACGGGTCGACGTCGACATGTCCCGGCACGTGCGCGGCGTCGACCAGCACCAGTGCGTCAGGAGCCGCGGCCTTGACGGCTCGCGCCACCTCGGCGACCGGGAGGAGCGAGGCGCTCACCGAGGTGATGTGGTCGAGGAGCACCAGCCGGGTACGCCGGGTCACCGCATCCGCGAACGCCTCCACCACCTCCGCCCCTGCGGCAGGGAGTGGGACGTCGACGAGGACGGCACGGGCGCCGGCGCGTCGGCAGGCGGCCTCGAGCGAGAGCCGGACCCCGCCGTGCGCGTGGTCGCTGTGGACGACCTCGTCGCCGGGTCGGAGGTCCAGCGCGGCGAGCACCGTGGCCACGCCCTCCGACACGTTGCGCACCAGGCCGATGTCGTCGGCTCCGACGTGCAGGAACGCGGCCGCGGCGGCTCTCGCCTCGACCACCGCTCCTGGGACCACCGCGCGGTGGAACCGGTACGGGTTCGCCTCCGCGGCGGCACGCCACCGGGACCCGGCTTCGCCGACGACGCGAGGCGCCGCGCCGAACGCGCCGTGGTTGAGGTGGACCACCTCCGGGTCGAGGTCGAACTGCATCGCTCGGGCCTACTCCAGCGCCGCCAGCAGCCGGGCACGCTCCCTGTCGCTCAGCGGCCGGGCCCGCTGGGTTCCCAGGTCGAACGTGACCAGCACCGCCTCCGCCTTGGAGAGCACCTGGTCCCCGTCCCTGATCTCCGCGGCCAGGCCGAAGGACGAGTTCCCGACGCGGGTGATCCACGTGTCGATGACGTAGGGCTCGGTGCGAAACAGGATCGGCCGCTTGTAGTCGACGTCGACCTTTGCCACGACGACGCCGAGCTGTCGCTCGTCGGCGTCCCTGCCGAGCGACGTCAGGTAGGCGAGCCGCGCCTCCTGGTAGTACTCGAAGTACTTCACGTTGTTGACATGGCCATAGATGTCGACGTCCGAGAACCGGACGCGGCAGTCGTACCTGTGACGGGTCACCGGGCTCACCTGGCTTCCTCGCCAGCCGGCTCGAGGAAACGCTCGAGGATCTCGCGCTCGGGCGGCCTGATCCGGCGTGGCCGCTCCTGGGAGAACACGAAAGGCGTGAGCACCGTCGATGCCCGGGTGTAGACCTTGCGGCCGCCGTCGTCCAGCTCGTCCAGGATCTCGTAGGCCATGGTGAACGACGCCGCCTTGATGTCGGTGACCCAGGACTCGATCCGCACCGGCGCGGACCGGAACGTGAGGGGGGCGACGAACTCGACCTCGTGCCGGACGACGACCACGCCCTCGGCAAGCTCCTCCCCACCGGTCACGGGCGCGTGCACCGCCAGCATGTCGACCCTGGCCTCCTGCAGATAGTCCACATAGGTGACGTTGTTGACGTGGCCGAGCGAGTCCATGTCGGCCCAGCGAAGGGGGCAGTAGTAGACGTGGCGCACGTCTCGATCCTGCCAGAGGGCCGTCTACGGCCGTCCCGGGGCCATGGCCCACGTGATGTGTCCATGCCCACAGGTTCGCGACCTGCAATCCGTTCTAGGCTGTCGCAAGGTCCCCGCTGCAGTGACAGGTGCGGACGACCTTCGTGGTACCACAACAGATCGGAGATCCTCCATGCCCGAGGCTGTGATCGTCTCTGCAGCCCGCTCGGCCATCGGCCGGGCGAACAAGGGTTCGTTGAAGGACGTGCGTCCCGACGACCTGACCGCTGCCATCGCGCAGGCGGCCCTCGACAAGATTCCCGCGCTCGACCCCAAGGACATCGACGACCTGTACCTCGGGTGCGGTCTTCCGGGCGGCGAGATGGGCTTCAACATGGGCCGCATCGTCTCGGTCCTGATGGGCTACGACCACCTGCCCGGCGCCACCATCACCCGCTACTGCTCCTCGAGCGTCCAGACCACCCGGATGGCGTTCCACGCGATCAAGGCCGGCGAGGGCGACGTCTTCATCTCCGCGGGTGTCGAGACCGTCTCGCGCTTCCGGAAGGGCACCTCGGACCACCTTCCCGACACCCAGAACCCGGTCTTCGCGGAGGCACAGGCTCGCACCGAGGAGCTGGCCAAGGGCGGCTCGGGCTGGCATGACCCACGCGAGGACGGCAAGGTCCCCGACGCCTACATCGCGATGGGCCAGACCGCCGAGAACCTCGCCAACCTGCGCGGCCTCTCCCGGCAGGAGCTCGACGAGTTCGGCGTGCGAAGCCAGAACCTCGCGGAGAAGGCGATCGCGGACGGCTTCTGGGCCAACGAGATCACCCCCTACACCACACCGGACGGCACAGTAGCCGGCAGCGACGACGGCCCTCGCGCCGGCGTGACGCTCGAGGCCGTCTCCTCGCTCGACCCCGTGTTCCGGCCGGACGGCGTGGTCACCGCCGGCAACTGCTGCCCGCTGAACGACGGAGCGGCCGCGGTCGTGGTCATGTCGGACACCAAGGCCAGCGAGCTCGGCCTGACCCCGCTCGCACGCATCGTCTCCACCGGCGTCACCGGGCTCTCCCCCGAGATCATGGGCCTCGGCCCGGTCGAGGCGACCAAGCAGGCGCTCAAGCGCGCGAACATGACCATCGACGACATCGACCTGGTCGAGATCAACGAGGCGTTCGCGGCGCAGGTCGTCCCGTCCTACCAGGACCTCGGGATCGACATCGACCGGCTCAACGTCAACGGCGGAGCCATCGCCGTCGGCCACCCGTTCGGCATGACGGGCGCGCGCCTGCAGAACACGATGCTGAACTCGCTCAAGTGGCACGACAAGCAGACCGGCCTGATCACCATGTGCGTCGGCGGCGGCCAGGGCATGGCGCTCATCCTGGAGCGGATGAGCTGAGCTGACGAGGCGCTCCCGGGCGCCTCCCAGACGCACGAAGGCCCCCGGTCGGTGACCGGGGGCCTTTCGCGTGGGTACGGCGGACCGGGCCGCCGCCGTGACGGGCTGCTACTGCAGGATGCCCTGCACCGAGAGCTGGACGGTGACCTTGTCGCCGACCAGGAACTTGCCGCCGTCGAGCGGGATCTGGAAGTCCACGCCCCACTCCTTGCGGGAGATCTCGGTGGAGGCCTCGAAACCGATCCGGGTGTTGCCGTAGGCGTCGGTGTCGACACCGAGGTACTCCACCTCGAGCTCGACCGGGTTGGTCACGCCCTTGAGGGTCAGGTCGCCCTTGGCCACGGACCCGTCGAACGAGGTGGTGCGGAAGGTCATCGGGCCGTTGTTCTCCACGTCGAAGAAGTCCTTCGAGCGAAGGTGGGCGTCGCGCTGCGGCTCGCGGGTGTTGATCGAGTTCAGGTCGATGGAGGCGGAGGCCCTGAAGTCCGACGGGTTGTCGGTGGTGACGATCTCGCCCTCGAACTTCTCGAACTGCCCGCGCACCTTGGTCATCAGGTGACGCACGGTGAAGCCGACCTCGGAGTGGCTGGGGTCGATGGACCAGGTACCGGTGCGGACGCCGGGGAACTGAGCTACGTCGATGGTCATGAGCGGTTCTCCTCGAGAGTATTTGTTGAAGGTTCAACTGATACTGGAAGCCTAACAGGCTTTCATTGAAACTTCAACCATGACTCCGATAGATAGACTCCCCCCATGACGCACGACGCACTCGATGTCGCCTGGCTGGACCAGAAGCAGCAGCGTTCCTGGCGCGCCTACCTGGTGGGCACGACCTTGCTGATGGAACGCCTCGACCGTGACCTCCGAGAACACCACAACCTCTCGATGCCCGAGTACGAGATCCTGGTGCGCCTCTCCGAAGCCGAGGACCAGCGCCTGCGCATGGCGGTGCTCGCCGACTCCGTCAGCCACTCGCGCAGCCGCGTGACCCACACGGTGGCACGCCTCGAGAAGGCTGGCCTGGTGACCCGCTCGGCCTGCGTCTCCGACGGCCGCGGCGTCGAGGCCGCCATCACGGACAAGGGAATGGCCGCGCTCGAGGCCGCCGCCCCCACCCACGTCGAAGGCGTACGCCGGTGGCTGGTGGACCTCGCCTCGAAGGAAGACTTCGAGGCGATGGGACGCGTGTTCAACGCAGTGACCGACGGGCTCGTCGACAGCAACCCTGCGGCCGACATCCGCTGACCCGTCGTACCTCTGCGGCCCATGGACGACGCCTCCTCCCCCGACCAGCGCCGACCCGACTCCTGGGTGGTCCCGCTGCTCGAGTCCGAGCGCGCCCAGACACTGCGACGGCTGGCCGCCCTGACCAGCGACTTCGAGGGCATGGTCGCAGCCTCCGCGGACTCGAACGCCGACGACGAGCACGACCCCGAAGGGTCGACGATCGCCTTCGAGCGCTCCCAGGTGTCCGCACTCATCGACCAGGCAAGGCTCCATCTGGCTGAGGTCGACGCGGCGGAGCAGCGACTGGCCGAAGGGCGCTACGGACTGTGCGAGTCCTGTGGCCGCCCCATCGCGCCCGCACGGCTCGAGGCGCGACCGGTTGCGCGCACCTGCATCGACTGCGCCCAGCGCCGGCGCTAGACCCGGGCCTGGCCCCTGCGGGTACATTCGGCCCATGGGAATCATGAGCAAAGTCGTCAAGCTGGGTATCGCGAAGAAGGTCTACGACGAGGCGCGCAAGCCGGAGAACCAGCGCCGGGTCAAGGAGGCCGTCAACTCCCTCAAGGAGAAGCAGGCCCAGCGCCGCAAGTCCTGACCGTCACCTGACGGATCCCCCGGAGGCGGAGGTCTACGCATAGGCCCCTTCGCCGCCAGAAAGCGCCGAACCCGGGCAAACTCCGACTCCCTGTTGAGGCGTCGGGCCGCCCGTAGCGTGCGTGCTACGAAAGTTCGGCGAAGGGGTCCATCCCCCGTGACGACGCCATCAGGCCCCGGCAGGACCCGCTCGCGGCCCGGCTGGCGGCGCACCCTGACCAGACGCCGGAGGGGGCAACATCCCGGACGCGCAGATCGCCGCGCAGATCGACGTCATGAACGCGGGGTTCGCCGGCAGCGGTTTCCAGTTCAGGCTGACGGAGACCACCCGCACCGTTGAGCCGAGCCTGTTCAACATGTTCTACGCGCAGGGTGGAGAGCCGCGCTTCTTCCGTGGCAGCCACAAGGAGATCAGGATGAAGCAAGCCCTGTACTCCGGTGACTCGGAGACACTGAACCTCTACAGCTCGTCCTCGGGGAAGCGCCTGCTGGGTTGGGCCTACCTGCCCTGGGACTTCGACCCGGAGATCGGCAACCCCGCTCCCCCGTTTCTACGACGGCTGCATGTTCGAGTTCACGGATGGACAGGAGTCGCGCATGCAGGACACATGGGACGTGTTCCGTGCCATCGGCTGACGGTAGACACTGCTGAACGGAGACCGCCCGCCCCGAATGTCGTCGGGGCGGGCGGTTCTCGTGTGTCGTGGGGCTGGATCAACGCGACGGATCCAACCACCCCGCTTCAGTCGCGGGTGAGCTTGCGGTGCGTCACCCGGTGGGGGCGGGCCGCCTCGGCGCCGAGCCGCTCGACCTTGTTGGCTTCGTAGTCGGCGAAGTTGCCCTCGAACCAGAACCACTTGGCATCGTCCTCGTCGTCGCCCTCCCACGCGAGGATGTGCGTGGCGACACGGTCGAGGAACCACCGGTCGTGAGAGGTCACCACGGCACAGCCGGGGAAGTCGAGGAGCGCGTCCTCGAGAGACTGGAGGGTCTCGACGTCCAGGTCGTTGGTCGGCTCGTCGAGGAGCAGCATGTTGCCGCCCATCTTGAGCGTGAGCGCCAGGTTCAGCCGGTTGCGCTCACCGCCCGAGAGGACGCCCGCGCGCTTCTGCTGGTCCGGACCCTTGAACCCGAAGGAAGCAACGTAGGCGCGGCTCGGCATCTCGAAGTTCGCGACCTTGATGTGGTCGAGCCCGTCGGAGACCACCTCCCAGACGTTCTTCTGGGGGTCGAGGCCGCCGCGGCCCTGGTCGACGTAGGAGACCTTGACGGTCTGGCCGACGTTCAGCTCGCCGCTGTCCGGCTTCTCCTCCCCCACGATCATCCGGAACAGGGTGGTCTTGCCGACACCGTTGGGGCCGATCACACCGACGATGCCCGCACGCGGCAGCGAGAAGGACAGGTCGTGCATCAGCGTGCGGTCGCCGAACGACTTGGCGAGGCCCGTGGCCTCGAGCACCACGTCACCGAGGCGCGGGCCCGGCGGGATGTTGATCTCGTCGACGTCGATCTTGCGCATCCGCTCTGCCTCGGCCGCGAGCTCTTCGTACCGGGACAGACGTGCCTTGCTCTTCGCCTGGCGGGCCTTGGGGTTCGACCGGACCCACTCGAGCTCCTTCTCGAGGATCCTCGCGCGCTTGGCGTCCTTGCGTCCCTCGATCTGGAGGCGCTGCTTCTTGGTCTCGAGGTAGGTCGAGTAGTTGCCCTCGTAGGGGTGGGCCTTGCCACGGTCGAGCTCGAGGATCCAGCTCGCCACGTTGTCGAGGAAGTACCGGTCGTGCGTCACGGCCAGAACCGCGCCCGGGTACGTCGCCAGGTGGCTCTCGAGCCACTGGACGGACTCGGCGTCCAGGTGGTTCGTCGGCTCGTCGAGCAGCAGGAGGTCCGGCTGCTGCAGCAGCAGCTTGCACAGCGCCACGCGGCGCCGCTCGCCACCGGAGAGATTGTCCACGAGCACGTCCGGCGGCGGGCAGCGCAGCGCGTCCATGGCCTGGTCGAGCCGGCTGTCGAGGTCCCACGCGTTGGCGTGGTCGAGGTCGGTCTGGAGGTCGCCCATCTCCGCGAGGAGCTTGTCGTAGTCCGCGTCGGGATCCGCGAGCTCCTCGGAGATCTTGTTGAAACGGTCGAGCTTCTGCTTGATCTCGCCGACGGCCTCTTCGACGTTCTCGAGGACCGTCTTGCCCTCGCTGAGCGGAGGCTCCTGCAGCAGCATCCCGACGGTCGCCTCGGGGTCGAGGATCGCGTCACCGTTCGAGGCATGGTCGAGACCGGCCATGATCTTCAGCAGCGAGGACTTGCCCGTTCCGTTCGGGCCCACCACACCGATCTTGGCGCCGTGCAGGAACGACAGGGTGACGTTGTCGAGAACGACCTTGTCGCCATAAGCCTTGCGCACGTTGCGCAGCGTGAACACATACTCAGCCATGGTCAGAGAGCCTACGGCTCCCTGGCCCGTCGGCCGAAATCGACCCTGGTCATCCGGTCACCTCGAGCCCACGCTGTGGACACCCGGCTCAGGCAACGGGTTCCCAAAGCTGTCGATCCGCGGCAAATCCTCCAGCTCACGGTGGAGGAGCTCCTTGATCTCGGCTTCCGCCTCGTCCTCGACCTCGTCGCGGCCCGGTCGGGACGACTTCAAGAAGGTGCTCTGGCCGCGGTTGAGATCGTGACCGACCACCGTCGCGTCGACCACGTAGGTGGTGGAGCTCTGCCCGTCCGCGCGCGCCCACACGTCAGCCCGGAACCGGCCGTGCACAACGACGGCGTCCCCCTTCCTGACCGAGTCCCGGACGTTCTCTGCCAGGCCCCGCCAGCAGCTGACCGAGAACCAGGTGGTCTCCCCGTCGACCCACTCCCCGCCGCGCTTGCGGATCCGCGGGGTCGAGGCCACCCGGAGGTTCGCCACGTTGCCGTCCTTGGTCTCCCGGTAGGTGACGTCGCTGCCCACCCACCCCTGGAAGGTCACGAAGGCGTCGTTCATCTCTTGTCTCCTTGCGTCGGTCGGTTACCTGACGCAAGCCTGCCGAGGAGGGCCGGCTCCCAGGTGCCCTGCCGCCCCTGCGGTGGAGAGCTTGCCTCCGGCCCGCTGCTGTGGACCGAACGTGGCGCGAGGAACCGGCCGTCTGTCGACCTTCGAGGGGCCGGCCCGTGGGTGAAACGGCGCGCGGTGTGGCGGCTACTTCAGCGCTGTGGCCAGACCGTCCCGCGTGGACCGGTACGCCGCGATCTCGACCTCGATCGGCTCGACGACCAGCCGCTCGGTCACCTCGCCGATCGCCTCGCGCAGCCGCCTCTCCGCCGCACGGGCCTTGGCTCGCGCCGAGAGGCCGGCAAGAGATCGGCTCAGCACCGCGAGCAGGATCCCGACTGCCACCCCACCGAGGAGCATCAACGTGGGCAGCGCGAGCCCGCCGTAGTCAGGCGTCTCCGGAAGGCTCATCCGGAAGTACGCCATGACGGCGAGGCCGCCCAGCCACACGGCACCACTCACCGCGACGGCGATCAGCAGCCACTGGACGGCCCGGACCAGCCGCCACCAGAACGGCGCGAGGGAGACGCCCAGCTCCGTGCTCTGCACGGCCTTGTCGAGAGCGTCGTTGAGGTCCGGCAGCCGTGAGACAGACGCCTTCCGGACCGCGGCGGCCCACGGCGCGGTGAGCGCGCCCGCGGCGTCGTCGGCAACCGCACGCACGACGGTGTCCACACGGGCGCGTTGCACCTGCGTCGCCTGCGGAACGGAGGTGAGCGCAGCAGCCGTCAGCTCCTTGCCGGTCGCACCGAGGTCGAGATGCAGCCGCTTGAGGGGGTCCGGCCGGAAGCTCGAGATCCAGGACGTGACCGGCCACCCCGTCGCCCGCCCGGCGCGCACCCTGGCCGCCTTCTCGACGGCGTTCACGACGGTCGGCACGCCGGCTGCGTCGGCGAACGCGTCCACGAGCTCGCTCTTGCGCGCACGGGCCACGTCACCTGGCTCGGCAATGCCGTTCTCCGCCTGCATCCCCTTCGCCGCCGTGGTGACGTCGGCGAGCAACCTCGTCCTGGTGGCCTTCTTGGCGGCGACCCGGGATGAGATCACCTTCTTGAGGACGGGTATGCCGGTGCCCTCGCGGGCCGAGGTGGCGATGACCTGGACCCCGTCGAGCCCGTCGGCCCTCAGCAGCCGCTTCAGGTCGTCGATCATCGACTGGCGCCGCTCCTCAGGGACCTCGTCGATGTGGTTGAGGGCCACGAGCATGATGTCCTTGTGCGTCGCCAGCGGCTTGAGGTACCGGTCATGGATCGCGGCGTCGGCGTACTTCTGGGGGTCCAGCACCCACACGATCATGTCGGCGAGCTTGACGAGCCGGTCGACCTCGACGTGGTGCCCGACCTCGGTCGAGTCGTGGTCCGGGAGGTCGAGCAGCACCAGGCCCTGGAGGTCGCGGTCGTCACGCGGTGTGTCGAGCATGCTGTCGCGGGACACCTGGTGCCTTCTCGGCACACCGAGCCAGTCGAGCAGGTCGCCCGCACCCTCGGCACCCCATGCGCACGCGGTCGTCCAGGACGTCGTGGGCCGACGTACCCCTACGGCAGACAGGTCGAGCCCGGTCAGGGCGTTGAAGGTGGATGACTTGCCGGAGCCGGTGGCCCCCGCGAGCGCGACCACCGTGTGGTCGGAGGAGAGCCTCAACCGCTCCCCCGCCCGCTCGACCACACCGGCTGCGTCGTCCACGACGGTGTCGTCGAGCCGGCCGCGTGCCGCCGTGACGGCCTGCTCGAGCCCGTCCACGCGCACCGCGACGTGGGAGGAGCTCTTCCCGATCATCTTCTTCGCACTCGTGAGCAGCGCGGTCATTCAGCTTCCTTGGTGGTCCTGGCCTCGTCGACCCTTGCCTCCACGGCGTCGGATCCCTCTGGCGTGGCTTCGGCGATGACAGGCTCTTCCTCTTCGGCGGTGGTATCGGACGCCTCGACCTCGGGCGCCTCGGCCCTGGACCCGGCGGCCACGGAGCCGTCGCCGTCAGGTCCGGCGCCATCAGACGCATCAGGCGCATCGGCCTCCAGCTCGGACGGCTCGACCGCGGCGCCGCGGTCGGCGATGTCCTGCAGGGTGGTCCTGTCGCCCGACTCGGGCGCAAGCTGCGAGGCGAAGCGGAGGTCGTCGACCTTGCGGGACACCTGCCGCATCCTCTCGGCGGCCTCCGGGTCAATGCCCTGGCCGTCGAGCACCTCGAGATACCGCTCACGCTCGGCGTTCAGCAGCTCCTCGACCCGCCGGCGCAGGTCTTGGCGCGCCTGCTCGGCGAGCCGGCGTACCGCCTGGTCACCGAAGACCGCCTCGAGCAGCTTCTGGCCGATGACGGCGCTGCCGCCCGCGATGCCTGCCTCCGCCCCGGTGATCCCGGCGGTGTGGGCGAACACGACGATCATGAGGGCGACACCGAGCCCGTTGACGCCGAAGGCCAGGACCCGTGCGGTCGACTTCTTGGAGGCACCCTCGGTGCGCACCATCTCGAGGACGTCGTGCTGCCAGTCCCGGACCGCCCGCTCCGTCCTGGCGCGGAAGTCACGGGAGGCGCGTCCGAGGTCACGACCGGAGTCCTCGACCAGGTGCTGCCCCGCCTCCACCGAGCGCCAGGAGGCGTCTGCGCGCTCCGCGGCGGTCTCGGCGTGCTCCAGGATCAGCGTCTCCAGCCCGGACTCGACCGCGACCGTCACCCGCTCGACCTGCTGCGGACGTCCGCGCACCGCGCCGACCACCCGGTCACGCAGCCAGCTGACCTTGGTCTCCAGGGACTTCAGCAGCTCGCCGGTGCCGATGAACTCCTGCCACCGTGCCAGCACCTCGCCCCGAAGAAGGGTGCCGTCGGCGGACGCCTTGTCGATCTGGGTGACCGCCTCGTCGTATGCCCGCTCGACGTCCTTGCGCAGCCGACCGACCATCGTCGCCTGCTCGGCGGCGGCGTCGGCGACGACGTAGGTCCGGCGCGCGATGTTGCGCACCGCGCCGTCCAGCGTCTGCTTCACGACGACCGCGCGCGCGTCGGCGTCGGCGGCCAGCGAGGCGAGCCAGCCGTGGATCTCGGCGACGTTCTCGGCCGGCAGGAGCCCGTCCGAACCGAGCTTCGCCTCGGTGACCGTGAACAGCGGCGAGTCGCGCAGGCCGCGGGCCGTGAGCATCCGCGCCAGGTGCCCGCTCACCTCCTCCACGGCCTCCGGAGCGGTCCGGTCGAGTACGACGGCCACGGCGGTGCTGCGCTCGGCGGCTGCCTTGAGGAAGTCCCAGGGGACCTGGTCGGCGTACCGGGCGGCGGAGGTCACGAACACCCAGAGGTCGGCCGCGGCGAGCAGCTGAGCCGCAAGGGTGCGGTTGTGCTCCTCGACGGAGTCGATGTCCGGTGCGTCCAGGATGGCGAGGCCGGGCGGCACGGTGTCCGAGGCGACGAGCTGCAACGCCCCCGGGTCCCCGGTCGCACCGGTGGTGCGCGCCAGGTCCGGAAGGATCCGGTCCTTGGCGAACCAGTCGGCGTCCGCGGGGTTGTGCACCAGGACGGGTGAGCGGGTGGTGGGGCGCAGCACACCGGGCTCGGTCACCTGCCTGCCGACCAGGGAGTTGACCAGAGTGGACTTGCCGGCGCCCGTCGACCCGCCGACCACGGCCAGCAGAGGCGCGTCGATCTGTATCAGCCGCGGGAGGACGTAGTCCTCGAGCTGGTCGACCATCTCGTCGCGGACCACGCGGATGGCCTCGACCCCGGGCATGTCCAGCGACAGGCCGGCGGCCTGCAGCGCCTCACGGAGACGGACCAGCGCCGTGATCATGTCGGTCGTCGTCGCCGGGGCGCTCACCGTCCACCTTCCGATCGGGGGCCTGCAATGTAGTTCCCCACGGGAGGTTGCGGGAACAAGACATATGGTCGCAAAGCGGTCAAATGGTTCACCATCGCCTGTCCACGTTGGGCGAAGTCGGCGGGTGCCGTACCGCGCAGGTAGCGGTCGTGGAGGAAGCCGAGCTCGGTTGCCTGCTGCTGGTAGGCGCTCATCGCCTCGAGGGCCTGCGGCCCGCCGTTCGCCTTGGCCCAGGCCCGGGACGCGCGGCGTCCAGGCAGCCTGGCCAGCCACGGCACCTCCCAGTGTCCGAGGAACCCGCGGTCGGCGCAGTCGGTGAGCGCCCTCACGAGCATCTCGCCCTCGCGCTTGCGCGCCCAGATGGCGAATGCGGCGAGGAGGAAGAAGGCCGGAACCATGACGAACACGTAGCCGAGCAGGAACAGCCTTCCCCCGGCCAGGAACGCCGTCCCGTTCCACAGCGCGTGGCCGAGCACCGCCACGACGTACCCCAGGATCGGGGCGAAGACCCGCCAGAAGCGGCTCCTGGTGACGACAGCGAAGCCCACGCCGATCCCGACCGCCGACGTGAAGAACGGATGCGCGAACGGGCTGAAGATGCCGCGGACCACGAAGGTCCCGGTGACGGCGCCGATGCCTCCAGGGCCGAGGTCCTCCCCGCCCATGTACGCCGCGGCGAGGTAGAGGATGTTCTCGGTGAACGCGAACCCGATCCCGACCATGCCGGCGTAGACGATGCCGTCCAGGATGCCGTCGATCTCGTGGCGCCGGCTGAGCAGAAGGAGCACGACGAAGAGGCCCTTCGCGGCCTCCTCGGTGATGGGCGCGACTATCGAGGCCTCGACGGGCTCCGGTGTGGCGAACGCGAACTGGTTCGCTGTCTGGAGGACGAGCGCCGCCGCGGTGGCCACCAGTGCTCCCCAACCCAGGGCCGACAGGATGAGGCCGCGGGGTTCGGGCTCGTAGCGGTCCAGCCACATGAAGCAGGCCACGAGGGGTGCGACCGGAAGCGCTGCCAGCACCGTGGCGATGACCAGACCGCCCCCCGCGCCGGAGCCCAGCAGGACGAGGGCCATCACCCCTGCGCCGAGGAGCATCGCGGCCGACACGAAGATCGTGAAGCCCACCCCTCCGCGCCGACGGGGGTGGTCGAAGGCAGGCTGAAGCGGCGGGTACTGCCCATACGGGTGCCCGGAAAACTGCCCCTGGTCGAAGCCGCCAACCCCGCTCATGAGGCGAAGCCTATCCGGATGACCTCTCCCGCCCTTGCCTCGCGGTACGTCCCTGGGACGTAGAGTGCTCGTGTGAGCGACAACACCGAATCCTCCGTTACCTCCGTGCCCGCTGACGCGGCCACCCCGCCCGAGGGCACGGACGCGAAACTCAAGACCGAGAGCCACGATCCCGCGGTCCCCGAGGCGTACTCCGCGTTCATGCGTCAGGGCTGGGGCGACCGCGAGCTGGACCTCCCGCCTCACCCGGTCGCCCCCTGGGCTGCGGAGCGCAGGAAGCGGCTTGCCGAAGCCTTCCCCGGCGAGCGCCTGGTCATCCCTTCCGGTACGTACAAGGTCCGGGCCAACGACACCGACTACCGGTTCCGTCCCGAGACCGCGCACACCTACCTCAGCGGCAACCAGACGACCGACGCGGTCCTGGTGGTCGAGGACGGCGACGCGACGCTGTACGCCCGTCCCCGCTCGGCCCGCGACACCGACGAGTTCTTCCGGGACCGGCAGTACGGCGAGCTGTGGGCTGGACGCCGGCCGTCCCTGAACGAGATCGAGAGCTCGCTCGGAGTGCGGTGCCGCCATATCGACGAGCTGCCCCAGGCCCTGAGGAGCTCCGGGAAGACACGTGTGCTGCGCGGAGTCGACACCTCCGTCGACGGCCAGGTCGTCGCGGACGAGGGCCGGGACGAGGAGCTCTCCCGCGTGCTCAGCGAGATGCGGCTGGTCAAGGACTCGTGGGAGCTCGAGCAGCTCCAGGAGGCCTGCGACATCACCACCCTGGGCTTCGCCGACAGCGTCCGCGAGTGGGACAACGTGCTGAAGTACGGCGAGCGCTGGATCGAGGGCACGTTCTTCCGCCGGGCCCGCGCCATGGGCAACGACATCGGCTACGACTCGATCGTCGGCGGTGGCAAGCACGCCACGACCCTGCACTGGATCGACAACAGCGGGCCGATCACCCCCGGCGAGCTCGTGCTGCTCGACATGGGTGTCGAGGCCTCCACGCTGTACACCGCGGACGTCACCCGGACGATCCCCGTCGACGGCACCTTCTCCCCGATCCAGCGGGACCTGTACACGCTGGTCCTCAACGCGCAGAAGGCCGGCATCGAGGCCGTGAAGCCAGGGGCGCCGTTCCTTGCTGCACACAACGCGGCCATGAGCGTCATCGCGCACGGTCTCGAGGACATGGGGCTGCTCCCCGTCTCCGCGGAGGAGGCCCTCACTCCCGACAGCAAGGTCTACGCCCGCTGGACGCTCCACGGCACGAGCCACATGCTCGGCATGGACGTGCACGACTGCGCTCGCGCCTCCATGGACATCTACCCCAAGGGCAACCTCGAGGCGGGCATGGTGCTCACGGTCGAGCCCGGGCTCTATTTCCAGGAGGACGACCTGCTGGTGCCCGAGGAGCTGCGCGGCATCGGTATCCGGATCGAGGACGACATCGTCGTCACCGAGAACGGCAGCAGGAACATGTCCGAGGCGCTGCCGCGGGAGATCGGCAGCATCGAGGAGTGGATGGGCGCCCTTCGCGCGTAACCGTCGTACGGCGGACCGTCCCGCCAGCCACGCGAGAGCCTCCCGGATCGGATCAGTCCCGACCGGGAGGCTCTCTTTCATGTTCGTGTTTCTGCGTCAGACGGATCGGTGGAGGTATACCTCCCTCTGTCCGGCAGCGCTGGAAACGCAGATGCTCAGTCGTCGTGCTCCTCGTCGTCCTTCTTGTCGTCGTGGACCTTCTTGTTGATGACGACGATCTTGAGCCTGGGGTGGTCCTGGTGGTCGTCGAACTTGACCTTCAGCCAGCTCCCCTTGATCACCGTCTTCTCGTCGTCACCACGGACCCTGAAGCGGACGTCCCACTTGTCCTCATCCACGCGCTCATTGAGGAAGAACTTGTTGCGCTTGAAGTCCAGCTTGAACTTCTTGCATTCGTCGTCCCCGAGCTTGGCGCGGCCGGACTCCCGGTCGGTCCACACGCCGATCCTGAACTCCTCGTCCTTCTTCCCGTTACGGTCGTCGTCGCCCTTGTGTCCGTCGTCGTCCTTGTGGCGATCCTTGACGTTCTTGCAGACGAGAACTTTGAGCTCGTCGTTGTGGTCACGGTCACCAGACGCAACTGCCGGCGCGAGGCCCGTTGCTACCAAGGCAGAGGCGCAGATGAGCCCCATTCCAGTACGAACCAACATCACTGTGCTCCATTCCGGGGAACCCGATGACAGAGCCGCTTCTAAGCCCCTTCTTCCCTGCCGAAAGCAGGTTTGTGACTGCGACTCCGAGGCGGTCCGAAGGCCGCGGACTGCGGACCCTCGCCGTCCCCTCCCCAATGCCAACGTAAGAAACGTAAAGAGGAGGGAGCAATGACGAGGACGGGCGCCCCCTTCCGTAGTCCGGAAGAACCAGCCAGGATGCGGGACGGTTCACGCCACGGACGGTCTAGCATCGCTGGATGCAGTCCGCCAGAGGGACACCGAAGAATGCACCGATCCGGGTGGCCCTGGTGCTCGATGCCGGTGGTGCCCGCTCGGCGTACCAGGTGGGAGCGCTGGAGGTGCTGCTGCCGGCCTTGGCGGAACGCGGTACCCGTCCGCGCGTGCTGATCGGCACCAGCGCCGGTGCGCTGCTCAGCGGCGTTCTCGCCGCGACGGCTCACCTGGAGGCCGCGGACCAGGTCGCGCGGCTCAAGGACGCGCTCGGCCAGACCACCAAGCGGCACGTGATGCGGCCACTGTGGAGGCAGGTGCCCGAGGTCCTGGCACGCTACACATCGGAGACGCTGGGCCTGTCGGCCTTCCGTCTGCGCGGGCTGTTCGGGACCCAGCCGCTCGCCCGCACTCTCGGGCAGTCCATCGACTGGGAGACCCTGCACCGCAACGTCGATGACGGGTTCGTCGAGGCCGCGGCGGTCACGGCGACTTCCGTGCGGACCGGGCGGGTCGTGATGTTCACCGAGTCCGCCTCCCCCGTGCCACGCTCGGCGCCCGAGCACCACGGGCGCTTCGTCGCCACCCGGCTTCACGTCTCCCACCTGATGGCCTCGGCGGCGATCCCGACTCTGTTCCCCTCCGTGCGCGTCGACGAGCCCGCCGAGGCAGCGGGGTGGTACGTCGACGGGGCCACCCGCCGTAGCGTGCCGCTCGCTCCGGCTCTCGAGCTTGGTGCCGATCGCGTGGTGGTGGTCGGCACCGGCGGGCTGCGCCCGCCAGATCAGGACCTCGACCTGGACGGGGTCGCCGTCGACCTGGGAGACGGCGGGGCGACCCTGCTCGGCGCGGTCATGGACGACCCGCTGCGCCACGACTTGCGGCGGCTCGCAGACGTCAATGCGCTGACCGAGGACGCCGAGCTCGCCCCAGTCCTCAAGCGCCACCGCGAGGCCCGCGGCCGGTCGGCGTACCGCACGGTGCCCTACGTCGCAGTCGCCCCCGAAGACGGTGAGGAGCTTGCCCACGCCGCGATGCACGTCTTCCGCGCCAACCACGGCTCGCTTCGCCGCACGCTCGGCGATCCCGACCTCCAAATCATGCACCGGCTGCTCGGCAGCGACAGCCCGCTGCAGGGCGAGCTCTTGTCCTACCTTCTGTTCGACCCCGACTTCTTCGACGCCGCTTCCGAGTTCGGCCGCCGCGACGCCCGGCGTTGGGTCGCGGACCATCCCGACCTGTGGCGGACCGACGGGCTTCCCGACCCCGGCAGCTGATACGTGCGATCGCTCACGGATGCCGGGTTCGAGACCGTCGCCGCCTTGGAGGCGGCGGACGCGACGGAGTGACCTCGCCGAAGGTTCAGCCGCTCAGTCGGTCCCTTCCAGAATCTCGTAGCAACTCAGGCATACTGTCCCTGGATTCGAACGAGCGCGGACCAGAAGTCTCACGGATGCAATCCCGAGGCAGTCCCATGTAAGTTCCGATCCCCCGCCCCCGTAGCTCAGCTGGATAGAGCGACAGACTTCTAATCTGTTGGTCGCAGGTTCGAATCCTGCCGGGGGCGCGTTTTGTGATGTCTCAGGACATAGGCAACAAGCGGGACCTCGTGGGCCGCCCAGCGGTTTGGGTCGGTCGGCGGGCGTTGCAGCCGCGCAGGGGGTGTCATCCTCCACCCACCGAGTCCGCCATCACCGACCGTGCCGAGAAGGCACCGACCCGTCTGGACAAGCTACGGCGGTCCGACATGCCAGGTTTCCCGCCGCGGTAATCGGGGTATGGGGGCGTTTGCCCTCGACGTAGCAAAGGCCGAGGACACCCATTCGTGAACGTCTACGCAACGGGGAGCGGGTGTTCGAGTTGAGCCGAGTACGTTCCCGGCTTGCGCCTGGCTCGATGACGCCCGCCCATGCACGCCGCTATGTCGCCTCGCACTGCAAGCGGGTGCCCGCAGATGCATTGGATGTAGTGCTGCTCCTCACGACCGAACTGGTGACGAACGCCATGTGGCACGGCGCCGGTGATGCCTGGCTGGACATCCAGGTCGAACGCGACCTCGTGAAGGTTGGCGTGACCGACGGTGGCAGCGGAGAGGTGCGCATCGCCAGAGACTTCCGATGGCCGGAGGGGGGCCATGGGCTGAGGATTGTCGACGCGTTGTCCGACCGGTGGGGGGTGGAGCCGATGACCGGCACGCTCGGTAAGCGGGTCTGGTTCGAGCTGTCCTGGACGGCGCCGGACCAGTAGCAATCGAGCTGAACAGGCGGGAAGTCCTGTGCGGCGGACGCGCCATTGACCCCACTTCCGGGAGTTGTCTACGCTCCCAGGCTCACCCACATCGGGAGCGTGGGGAGGGCCGAACCCTGGAGGTCCCTGCGTGCGCTCCTCACGATCGAGCCGTCCGCCTGCCCTACCGTTACCCGGCCGAACGGACGGGGAGGCGTTCCCGCCCCGACGGCGCGGTTTCACCCGGCGGCAGGTGCTGCAGGGAATCGGCGCAGCAGGTGCTGCCACCACACTTCCAGCCTTCCGAGGAGCCCCCGCATTCGCGAGAAGCCCCGGCCGGGACGTCGCCGTGCTCGGCGGCGGCATGGCAGGCCTCGCCGCGGCGCACGAGCTCGCCGAGCGGGGCTTCACGGTCACCGTCTACGAGCCCACCGCCCTCGGCGGCAAGGCGCGCAGCATCCCCGTCGCGGGGACCGCGGCCGGTGGTCGCCGGGACCTGCCGGGCGAGCACGGGTTCAGGTTCTTCCCGGGCTTCTACCACCACGTCCCGGACTCGATGCGGCGTACACCGTTCCCGGGCAACCAGAACGGGGTCTGGGACAACCTGGTGGACGCGACGGAGGGCAAGTTCCTCCGGGCCGGTGACCGCGCCGACGCGGGGCCCTTCGGGCTGGGGCCGGACCACGAACAGCTGCTCACGGTGGACGGCCTGCGCCGCTACCTCCTGGACGGGCTCTACATGCGCGGCATCCCACCGCAGGAGCTCGCCTACTTCGTGGACCGGCTCATGGTGTTCCTGACCAGCAGCGACGAGCGCCGGTTCGGCCAGTGGGAGCACGTCAGCTGGTGGGACTTCATCAGCGCCGAGGACAAGTCCGAGGAGTACAAGACCGTCCTGGCCGCCGGTCTCACCCGAAACCTCGTTGCGGCGAAGGAGACGGTGGCCAGCAGCCGCACGATCGGGCACATGGGGGAAGCGTTCGTCTACAACATCATGGGTCGCGGCAACGACGGTTCTATCGACCGGGTGCTCGACCTGCCCACGAACGAGGCGTGGATCGACCCCTGGGTGACCTACCTGCGGTCGCTCGGGGTCCGGTTCGCCACGGGGTATGGCGTGGAGGCGCTCGAGGTCGGCGGGGACCGGATCACCGGCGCCCGCATGGTCGACGCCGCGGGCCGTCGTACCCGCGCACAGGCCGACTGGTTCGTCTGCGCCGTGCCAGCCGAGCGGGCGCGGCCGCTGTGGAGCCCCGAGGTCCTCTCCCTCGACCCGCACCTGGCGGCCATGGAGGACCTCTTCACGGACTGGATGGTGGGCATCCAGTTCTACCTGCGCGAGAAGGTGGACATCGCGCGCGGCCACCTCACGTTCATCGACGCCCCGTGGGCGCTGACCGCGCTGACCCAGGGCCAGTTCTGGGAGGACCGCGACTTCGAGCGAGACTACGGCGACGGTACGGCGGTGGACTCCCTGTCGGTCGACATCTCCAACTGGGACGCGCCGGGCATCCTGTTCGGGAAGCCGGCCAAGGAGTGCACGGCGAAGGAGATCGCCTCGGAGGTCTGGGCCCAGGTCAAGCAGCACCACACGGCCGGTGACCAGCTGCCCGACGACATCGTGCACTCCTGGTTCCTCGACCCGGGCATCAGCTGGGACGCCGCAGCGCAGCGCAACCGCAACGCGACACCGCTGCTCGTCAACACCGTCAGCACCTGGGAGAAGCGTCCGACCGCCCGCACCGCGGTGCCCAACCTCTTCCTCGCCGGCGACTACGTCCAGACCGACGTCGACCTGGCCACCATGGAGGGTGCCAACGAGGCCGGTCGTGCGGCCGTCAACGCCCTGCTCGACGCCGCGGGCTCCAACGCGGAGCGGGCGGCGATGTTCGAGCTCTACCGGCCGCCGGAGTTCGAGGGGCTCAAGGCCGCGGACGCCGAGCTGTACCGGGCCGGGCGACCCAACGTCTTCGACGTGCCCGCCGGCTGACCCGCGACGCGGGCGCCGTCCGCATGTGACCCAGGTCGCGTGTCGCGATGTGTGACGCCCCGGAACCGAGGGTAGAAAGAAGGAGGCCCCGCAAAGTATGAGTTTGCGGGGCCTCACTATGACCAGGCTGTGACGCCCCTGATCTCACGGACGGGCCGCGGATCCCAGTCTCGTCACCGGCCGCCTGCGGATCTCTCCACGCGGTTCTGGACCTGGTTTCCGTCCGATCCCGCAGTCGGGCGTACCGACCGCGTACCAATCATTGGACTCCCCGAAACCGTGCCGCCGCAAGTGGTTCCGGAGGACTTTTTCCAAGACTTCTCCGGGCGACGGCGAGTCGGCGAGACACGCCGTCGCGCCGTGGATGACGGCACCCGTCGGCTACGCCCAGAACGCCACGTAGGCCGCCCCGATGGCCGGTGCCAGCCCCAACGTCAGCCAGGGCGTGAGCCACGACTTCTGGTTGATCAGGCGTACGCCGACCATGGCGCCGACACCGACGACCCCGGCGATGACCATGAGCCCGACGCGCGAGCCGCCGCGGTCCTCGACGTACAGGCTCATCAGCGCCAGGCCACTGGCGAAGAGGGCCATGGTGGTCAACAGCAGGGCGGACATGACCCACCGTTGCACTCGTACGACATCCACGCGGGAATCCTAGGGTTCGTCTGGTCCCCGGCCGAGCGCCGGGACGGGTGGGAAGGCGCGACGCGGCTACTGCGCCGCACCCGCCTGGACCGCCTCGTCGACCTTGGTCAGCAGCTCCGGGATGGTCTGGTAGTCGATCGTCTTGCCGTCGACCCTGATCGTGGGCGTCCCGGTCACTCCGTCCTTGGACGACTGGTCGGTCGCGTTCTTCACCCACTGCTCGAACTTCAGGTCCTCGATCGGGCCGCGGACGGCTTCCTCGTCGGCGCCCGCCTGCACGGCCAGGTCGACCAGCTCGTCGTCGGTGAGGCCTTCGGTGCCCTCTTCCGGCTGCTTCTGGTAGAGCAGGTCGTGCATCTCGATCGCGGCGTCCGGCCCGGCCTGGTCGAGCACCACGCCGACGGCGTTCATCGCCCGGGTCGAGTAGTCGCTTCCGCTGGACATCCTGTCCAGGAAGGAGATCATCCGGTACTGGATCTGGGCGTCCCCGTTGGCGGCGTACTCCTTCAGCGTCTGGCTCGCGGAGGCCTCGAACTGACCGCAGAACGGGCACATGAAGTCCTCGTAGACCTCGATGGTGACGGGCGCCGCGCTGGCACCGAGCCGCAGCGCGTACGTGTTGTCGACGCCGTCGGGTGGCGTGGCCACCTGCCCGGTGGTGTCCCGGCTGGACTGTACGACGGCCGCGATCACCACGATCGCGCTGAGGACCGCGATCACGACCGCGCTGACGATCAGGGTGCGGCGCCTTCGCTCCTTGCGCTCCTGCTCCTGACGCATCGCGGCGACACGCTCCGCCGCGCGCTGCGCGTTGGCATCCCGGGTGGCTTTGGACTGCTTGTTGGACATCGGGGCGAATTCCTTCTGCTCATTGCGGTAGAACTCGATTGTCCAACGCCCACGGCGTACGGGGACGCCAAACAAGCCATGCTGAGGACAAGAGGAGACCAAAGTCCCGTGCGATCTCCCACGGGTACTTGTCGCTGGCGCCGGGCTTGGGGCCCCCGCCGCCCCCGAAGCAGCCGCACTCGATCTCGAGGTTCCGTGCCCAGGCGGCGGAGATGCCCACGATGAAGGCCACGAGCAGCAGGCTGGACATCACGGCGTTGACACGCGTGAGGAGCCCGAGGACCAGGCAGATGCCGAGCAGGAGCTCGAGGATCGGCAGGGCGTACCCGATGGGCGGGACGAGGGCCTCCGGAAGCAGCTGGTAGGCGCGCACAGCCCGGACGTTCTCTGCCGGGTCCGGGATCTTGAGCAGGCCGGCCGCGATCCACACGCCGCCGACGAGCAGTCGGGCCAGGAGACCCACCAGCGCCGGAGCCGAGACCCGGGCGTTGGGTCGGGTGTCAGTGGTGACCACAGGGGCGTCCTCGTTCGGGTGAGAGACCGGTCGTCCTCAACTGTAGGTCGGTGATGACGCGGCCGTTGAGTAGGGTGCTAGTCGTGAATGACCGTCTGGTGTGGATCGACTGTGAGATGACCGGCCTCGACTTCGGTGCGGATGCGCTGATCGAGGTGGCGGCGCTGGTGACCGACTTCGAGCTGAACGTGCTCGGGGAGGGCGTCGACGTCGTGATCAAGCCGCCCCAGGAGGCGCTCGACCAGATGGTCGACTTCGTCCGGAACATGCACACCGTCTCCGGCCTCCTCGACGAGCTCGACAACGGCGTCACCATGCAGGAGGCCGAGGAGCAGGTGCTCGCCTACATCCGCGAGCACTGTCCCGACGGAAGCAGGCCCCCGCTGGCAGGCAACACGGTAGCCACCGACCGCGCCTTCCTGGCCCGCGACATGCCCACGCTCGAACGCTTCCTGCACTACCGGATCGTCGACGTCTCCTCCATCAAGGAGCTGGCCCGCCGGTGGTACCCCCGCACGTACTTCAACTCACCGCCCAAGACGGGCAACCACCGGGCCCTGGCCGACATCCAGGAGAGCATCGAGGAGCTGCGCTACTACCGCGCCGCCGTGTTCGTGCCGCCGCCCGGCCCGGACTCGACCGCGGCGAAGGCGCTTGCCGCCGAGCACGGCGGGTCCCTCACGGGTGCGACCGCCGAGCCGCCCGCCCCCTCCCCGGCGTCCAGCGAGCCCTCCCCGGCCGAGCCCTCTCCCGGTTCGCCGGACACGCCACAAGGCTGAGGACCCGGGTCGGAGCACTCCACAGGAACGGGTACACTTCTCACTGCTTCGGCTTCTCCCGGCCTCCGGTTCGGCAGGAGCCGACGTGGCTGTTGGACAGTCACAGGCATGGTGGGCGTAGCTCAGTTGGTAGAGCACCTGGTTGTGGTCCAGGAAGTCGCGGGTTCAAGTCCCGTCGTTCACCCCAGGCATCAGGGTCTCCGCCGTACGTCGGCGGGGACCCTGACTCGTTCAACGCCAGTATCTCTCCGACGCGCGCAGGCGCAGCCACGCGACCAGGTATCCGCATCGCCATCGCTTGGCCGCGGCGCGAACCTGGAGCGGCGAGATCACCGGCAGCCCCCGACCACCCAGACGTCGTCGGCGCGGTTGCGGTTCCGGCTCCGGTCGAAGGCCTCGCCGAATCCCATCCGCTCGGCGACGTTGGAACGGCGCACGACGACCAGGGAGCCGGGCATCCGGTCGCGCGGCCACCTCTCGGCCGGGATGCAGCCCTGGAACCGCTGGCCGTAGTCGCTGCGCCAGGCCGGGGTGTTGCTGGCCTGCTCGACAGCGGGGCGCTCCCTGCCGGTCTTCCAGTGCAGCAGGGCCGAGCCGGTCAGCAGCTCGGTCGACAGGACGTAGGTGCTGGCGACGACGAAGATGAGGGCAGGGACCGCACAGGCTCTTCGCATTGACCGCGCGAACGACCTCCGTGCTCGGCGCATGCCCGACTCCCTTCTGCGTCGTGTGAACAACGCAGGGAGCGGTGCACGGTTACGTCCGCCTCGGTCCGGTATGCACCGCGAGCGCAGGGCTCGGGCTGACCTTGGACGGCACGTGGCCCCGGTCCGACAGGTCGGACCGGGGCCACGAGAGCCTCAGGAGGCTGTCAGCAGGGTGTCACCGAGTCGATGGTGAAGCCCTGGCCGGTGACGGCCGGGTCGGTGACCATCTGCACCGAGCCGGTCGACGTCGGGATACAGGCCGAGTCGAACCCGCCGGCGATGGTGCCGGTGTAGGTGTTCAACAGGTTCCCGTTGGCGTCCTTGACGTAGACGTAGTCGTAGTCGAGCTCCATGTCCATCAGCGTGAAGTGGAACTTGAAGCCGGCCGAGCCGTTGTCGTAGGTCCAGGTGCAGTCACCGTTGTTGCCGTACGGGTGGGGCGACTCGATCGGCAGCGTGGCGTTCGCCGAACCGACGCACGGCGGCGGCGGCGGGGTGCCACCCTTGCAGCCGTTGTGGACGCCGACGGCGTCCCAGGCCATGCCCACGGCCTTGGCCGTCGCGCCCTGCTTGCCGGTGCGCGAACCGCCGGCGGTCGCGATCGTGGCGTTGCGGGCGTCGCAGAAGTTGGCGTACTCCGTCAGTCCGGTGAACGCCTCGTAGTAGATCTGCGATGCCTGGTCGAGGCCGATGGCCGGTACGACGATGGTGCAGTCCTTACCGCGGACCAGGACGCCGTGGTACTCGTTGGCCGTGCAGCTGGCGTTCGAGCCGCCGTTGACGTTCAGGTAAAAGGCGTGGTTGGGGATACCGCTGTTGCTGTGCACGCCACCGTTGTCCTCCTCGCCGAAGTACTGCTGCGAGACGTGGCTCGGGTCGCCGTCCTGCATCGGGTCGCCCATGTTGCGGAAGCCTGGGGTCGGGTCGGTGGTGCGGTTGATGACGTCCTCACCGATGAACCAGTCCGGCACGGCCGACGGGTCGAGGTCGTTGTCGTCGGCGTAGAACTCGATGGCATTGCCCATCATGTCGCTGAACGCCTCGTTGAGCGCGCCGGACTCGTCCTCGTAGATCAGGTTCGAGGTGTAGTCGGTGACGCCGTGGGTGAGCTCGTGGCCGTCGACGTCGAGGCCGCCCGAGAGCGACTTGCAGGTGGTGCCGTTGCCGTCGCCGTACGTCATGTACGCGCCGTTCCAGAAGGCGTTGCAGTAGTTCTCGCCGAAGTGGACCACGGAGGTGATCCGCATGCCGTTGTCGTCGATGCTGTTGCGGCCGAAGGTGTCCTGGTAAAAGTCGTCGACCACGCCCGCGTAGTAGTGGGCGTCCACACCGGCGGCCTGGCCCGGGCTGGTGTTCCCGGCGAGGTCCCAGATGTCGTCCGCGTCGGTCATCACCTTGGGAGCGAACGGCTTGTTCTGGCCGTTGGAGTTGAACGCGTCGTAGGTGACCTGGCGGAGGTCACCGGTCACGAGGCGGTAGAGGCCGGTGCTCTCCTGCAGGGTCGTGTCGATGGTCTTGGTGTCGCCCTTGACGCCGATCCCCTCGCCGTGGGCCAGCGCGTCGTACTCCTTGACCATGTCGCCGGTGGTCGCGTCGACCCAGCGGACCGGGCGCTCGTCGGCCCGGATGCTCTGCACCTCGTAGAAGAGGCGGCCGGTCTTGGGGTCGAGGCGAAGCGCGTTGTCGAAGTCGCCCTCGGTGCCGATCTCCTGGGTGACCCGCTGCTTGGCCTCCGCCTTGGAGAGGCGGGCCCTGTTCTTGGCCTCGAGCGCCGGGAAGTGGGCGCCGATGACGGTCTCGGCCTCACCGGCGGCGCTGCGGATGATCGTGACCTGGCCGCCGTACACGGAGGCGCCGTCGACCATCTGCTGGTAACGGGTCTGCGTGCGCCCGCCCGGGAAGGTCGACGTGTGAACCTCGCGCATGCCCTCCGGCATCTTGAAGTGGGCCGCAGCCGGGCCGCTGAACGCGAAGGATCCCGACGGCTGTGAGGACTGGCTGGCCGTGACCGCGCTGGGGCTGGCAGCCGACGACGTGGTCGCGGTGAGGACCGTCGTCGACGCCGCAAGCACGGCGGCGGCGGAGATCGCCAGGACTGTGCGATATTGCATGAAAGTGGGTTCCCTCCACAGAAGTGTCGCGACCGGTAGGGCCGCGACGTGAACCGTGTCACGGTATGTGGAGGGAAGGGCGAAACGTCCTCCGAACAGGTCTTCATGTTTTTGCGCTGCATGAACATGCAGAGCCGCCGGTCCTTACCGACCGGCGACCCTGCACAGGGAGGTAAGGGGTTCAGTCGTTGGTCACGACGTCGGTCGGGGCTCCGTGGACGGCGGGGACCTGCCCCATGCGGCCCTTCTGGAAGTCCTCGAACGCCTGCATGACCTCGGCCTTCGTGTTCATCACGAACGGCCCTGCCCAGGCGACCGGCTCGCGAATGGGCCGGCCGCCGATGACGAGCACCTCGAGAGCCGGGTGCCGGCCCTGCTGGTGGCTGTTCGCCTCGACGGTCACGAAGTCGCCATGCCCCATGACCGCCAGGTTGCCCGTGCGCACGGGACGGCGGTCCGTGCCCACCGTCCCCTCCCCCGCCAGGACATAGACGAGGGCGTTGAAACCGGCGTCCCACGGCAGCTCGAGCCTCGCGGTGGGCGCGAGGGTGGCGTGCACCATCGACATCGGGGTCTGCGTCACACCAGGGCCGCGGTGACCGTCGACGTCGCCGGCGATTATCCGGACGAGCGCGCCCGCGTCGGGCGTCGTCGCCAGCCCGACCTGGCTCGCGCGCAGGTCCTGGTATCTCGGCGCGGACCACTTCTTCTCGCGCGGCAGGTTCACCCACAGCTGCACGCCGTGGAAGAGGCCACCTTTCTGCACCAACCACTCCGGAGGCGCCTCGATGTGCAGCATGCCGGAGCCGGCGGTCATCCACTGGGTGTCACCGTCGGTGATGCTGCCCCCGCCGCCCTGCGAGTCCTGGTGGTCCAGGAGGCCGTCGAGCATGTAGGTGACCGTCTCGAAGCCGCGGTGCGGATGCCACGGCGTACCCTTCGGCTCGCCGGGCGCGTACTCGACCTCCCCCATCTGGTCCATGTGCACGAACGGGTCGAGCAGGGCGAGGTCCACGCCGGCGAAGGCCCGGCGAACCGGGAACCCCTCGCCCTCGAATCCAGCCGGGGCGTCGGTGACGGTGGCCACAGGCCGCGGCACGGCACCGAGGCCGGGCGCGCCGATGCGTGCGAGTACGGTCAGGTCTTCCACGGTGACGGCTGGCATGGCGTCCACCTTCCTCGGGGCATGTGCTCGCTCTCCACAACCGCAATTGAACGTTTAACATTCCTGCTAGTGCGTAGACGCGGCCGGTCTGCGGGTACCGTGCACCCGTGACTTCCGGCAGCAAACAGAACAAGTACGACGTCGTGATCGTCGGAGGCGGCCACAACGGGCTCGTCGCCGCGACCTACCTCGCCAAGGCGGGCGTCTCGACACTCCTGCTCGAGCGCCTCCCCCACACCGGCGGAGCCGCGGTCAGCACCCAGGCGTTCCAGGGTCTCGAGGCCCGCCTGTCGAGGTACTCCCACCTCGTGAGCCTGATGCCCCAGCAGATCATCAAGGACCTCGACCTGGCCCTTGAGCTGAGGTCGCGCACCACGGCGTCGTACACACCGGTCGTCCGGGACGGGAAGCACACCGGCCTGCTGGTGGAGCGCCCGGAGGGCACCCTGACGAAGGAGTCGTTCCGCCAGCTGACCGGCTCGGATGCGGAGTACGACGCCTGGCGCGCGTTCTACGGCGAGGTGACCGACTTCGCCCAGGTGGTGGAGCCGACCCTGCTGACACCGCTGCAGACCGAGCGTCAGATCCGCGACCAGGTCAGGCCGGAGACCTGGGACGCGCTGGTCACACAGCCGCTCGGGAAGGTGATCGAGGAGCGCTTCCAGGACGACACGGTCCGCGGGGTCGTCGCCACCGACGCCCTGATCGGCACCTTCGCCGCGATGCACGACCCGTCCCTGATCCAGAACCGCTGCTTCCTGTACCACCTGATCGGCAACGGCACCGGTGAGTGGCGGGTGCCGGTCGGCGGCATGGGCGCGATCACCGACTCGCTCGCCCACGCGGCGCGGCTGGCCGGAGCCGAGATCATCACCGACGCCGGGGTGAGCCGGATCGAGACCGACGGTACGGCGGCCGAGGTGATGTGGCACGACGGCAGCGCGACGCACACGGTGCAGGCCGACTGGGTCCTGTCCAACGTGGCGCCGTGGGTGCTGCAGATCCTGCTCGGGGAGGAGCCCGGCGAGCCGCCGGCGGGGTCGCAGCTCAAGGTCAACTTCCTGCTCGACCGGCTCCCCCGCCTCAAGAGCGGCCAGGATCCGGAGGTGGCCTTCGCCGGGACCTTCCACGTCGCCGAGGACTACAGCCAGCTCCAGACCGCCTTCGACGAGGCTTTCGCGGGCAACCTTCCGACGAAGCCGCCGGGCGACCTCTACTGCCATTCCCTGACCGACCCCTCGATCCTCGGGGACCTCGCGGGCAGCGGGAAGCAGACCCTGACCTACTTCGGGGTGCACATGCCGCGGACGCTCTTCGAGGGCGACGGCGACGCGCAGCGGGACGAGGCCGTGAAACGCGTCCTGGCCGCGATCAACGAGCATCTCGAGGAGCCGATCGAGAGCTGCCTGGCAGTCGACGCCGACGGCAAGCCCTGTCTGGAGGCGAAGACTCCGCAGGACCTCGACGAGGCGCTGGCCATGCCTGGCGGTCACATCTTCCACGGCGACCTGGCGTGGCCCTGGGCGTCGAACCGGGCCCGCATGGAGACACCGGCTCAGAGCTGGGGCGTGTCCACCGAGATCGACAACGTGCTGCTGTGCGGCGCGGGGGCACGGCGCGGCGGAGCGGTCAGCGGCCTCGGGGGCCACAACGCCGCTCAGGCGGTGCTGGAGTCCCTGGGCGACCGCTGACCGCGCTCACACCTCGCTCGGCGCGACCCGCATGATCGGGTCGGTCGTGGGCTGTTCGGAGCCACCCGCCGGCTCGACGGTGATCGCGACCTCGGTCCCCACCGCGGGCATCTCCATGGACGCCCCCTTGTCCGGCTCCAGGACGAGCACCGACGACGTCGTGCCGCCGGCGATGGCCCACAGCTGGTAGACGTGCTGGTCGTCGAGCTTGGGCAGCTCGTCGGTGTCGACGGCCATCTCGTTCAGCGAGGGCGAGGTGGCCACCGAGATCTTCCCGCCGTTGGTGGTGTCCATCGTCGCCTTGTGGGCATCTCCGGCCTCGAAGACGCGGACCACACCGGCCGCGAGGCCACCGTCCGGCTCGTCGTCCTGCAGCTGGCTGATCCCGATGCCGCCGGCGACGACGAGGACCACGGCCGCAGCCGCGGCAAGCAGCCTCGGCAACCATGCGGCGCGGGCACGCTCACGGGCGGAGCGCACGCGTGGAGGCATCTGCGGCAGCTTGTCGGCCGCGGCGAGGACCCTCGCCCTCAGCTCGGGTGGCGGCGCGGCGGCCTCGCTGGCGCCCATCTGCGCGGCGGCCGCCTGCAGCTCGGCCACCTCCTGCCGGCAGGCAGGGCAGGCGTCGAGATGCTTCTGAAACTCCGCAGCCTCCTCGGGGCTGAGCGCGTGCAGCGCGTAGGCACCGGAGAGCGTGTGCAGTTCGGTGCTCATCGCGCCCCCTCCAGGCAGTCGCGGAGACGGATCAGGCCGTCTCTCATCCTCGTCTTGATCGTGGGAAGCGGCTTGTCGAGCAAGGCCGCCACCTCTCCGTAGGTATAGCCGTTGAAGTACGCGAGGCGCACCGACTCAAGCTGCAGGTCGGTGAGCGTTCCGAGACAGTCACGCACGGCTCGGTGCTCCTCCTCCTGCACGACCGCGTCTCCCGGTTGGTCATGAGTCACCTCGTCAGGCACCGCCTGATGGTCCTGCCGTCGCATCGACTCGGTCCGTCGTACGGCGTCCACGGCCCGCCGGTGCGCGATCGTCATGATCCAGGTCTTGGCCCTCCCCCGGTTCGCGTCGAACCGGGCGGCCTTGCGCCAGACGTCGAGGAACACGTCCTGCGTGACGTCCTCGGCTCGGACTGGATCGCGCACGACGCGCCTGGCGAGGCCGTAGACGGCGCCCGACATCTCGTCGTACAACGCGCCGAAGGCCTGGGAGTCACCGCGAGAGACCTTGCCGACGAGCGCGTCGACGTCGGACCCTTCGTACGAGCCCACCAGCCTCAGACCTGGCTCGGGTGGCATCCAGACCTCCTGGGGAGTCACGGCCGGCTGTTGTCCCGCCGTACCTGTCGACTCTAGTTCGCGCATATCCGATGGGTGGATTGGTGCGTCGCCAGATTTCTTTACCCCGGGGTCTTGACAGGTCGCTGTGCCCGGGTATGTTTAACCCATCGGTTAATTAACGAACAGGTTAAACACGATGGCAGCGGACCAGCTCAGCATCATCTTCGCGGCACTGGCAGACCCCACCCGCCGGGCGATCCTCGCCCGGCTCACCGAGGGCGACGCCACCGTCTCGGAGCTCGCCGAGCCGTTCTCCATCAGCCTCCCCGCAATCTCCCGGCACCTGAAGGTGCTGGAGCAGGCAGGACTGATCTCGCGCAGCCGCTCGGCTCAGTGGCGCTCGAGCAGCCTGCGAGCCGAGCCACTCCGGGAGGTACTCGACTGGGTGGAGCCGTACCGGGAGCTCTGGGACGCCAGGCTCGACCGGCTCGACGCCCACCTCAAGCAGATCAAGCAGGCACAGGACGGTGGCTGAAGAGCCACCGCGAAGAGAGGCAACACCATGGCTACAGAACTGCACATCGAACGAGTCTTCGACGCTCCCCGCGAGCTGGTCTGGAAGGCGTTCACCGACCCGGACCAGATCTCGCAGTGGTTCGGCCCGGTCGGCTACTCGGTCCCCCGGGAGAGCGTCGAGGTCGATCTGCGAGTCGGCGGCCAGCAGCGGCTCACGATGGTCCCGGACAGCCCGGAGTACCCGGCCGGCGGACCGTCCGTTGGCACCTTCGACGAGATCATCGAGAACGAGCTGCTGGTGATCCACGAGGACCTCGAGGGCGAGATGGCCGAGCTCTTCGGGGCACAGCGGATCGACCTGCGCCTTGAGCTGCACGACGAAAACGGCAAGACCCGTCTGGTGATTCGTCAGGGACCCTACAAGGACGACTTCGTCGGCAACGCACGCGAAGGGTGGAACAGCTCGTTCACCAAGCTGGACACCCTGCTCGCGGGCTGACATGTGGACCGCTGACGACCGGCATCGACCCGGCACTGCAGGCGGTGCCGGTCGTCACACACCCTCGATTTCATCCTGAGCGGGATGCGCTGCTAAAGTTCCACTCGCTTCGCGCGCCATTAGCTCAATTGGCAGAGCAGCTGACTCTTAATCAGCGGGTTCGGGGTTCGAGTCCCTGATGGCGCACAAAACCCCAGGTCAGACGCCCTCACGGTGTCTGACCTTCTTCTTCGTGATCCACGCCAGCGTCTCCTTGCCTCGCGCCTCTCGGAGTTCCCGACGCACGTTTGCCGGGTCCCGGAGTGTCCCAGCTGAACTGCCGGTCGTAGACCTCGCCGTGCGCCATCACCACCCGGCCCAGGTCGCCGGGACGATCTGCCCGGCGTACGACGACACGCGGCTGATGGTCTCGCTGCACTGGCCTAGGGTCCTGTCGCGACGGCTGCGGGGATTCCGTGCTTCGCCTGGTAGTTCCACAAGACGACCACGCGGCCATACGCGCTCGCATCGGCGACGAGGTCCCCTCCGCCGTTGAGCCGGCTGATCTTCGTGCGTTTGCCGAACGACCCCGACCGGAAGATCCGTTTGCTGAACAGGTCCGCGTCGTAGGGGTCGGCGGCGGAAGCCGCGAAGTAGACGAGCGCACCGTCACCGTCGTCGTCAGCAACGACGGCGAAGGGCCCACCCGAGGCCGCCCTGGTTGGATCACCTACGGTCCCCGTGCGCGAGATCCGTCGGCAGATGATCGGGTCACTGTCCGCTCTCGCGTGCCAGCACACCGTGGCGTCACCCTCGAGGTCGCCGGCGGCGGCGTGGTTGATCACCTCCTGCCCCGCCCTCGACAGCCTTAGGACGTCCGCGGGCTCCCCGGCAGCGGTGACGAACCGCGCCCACAGCTCGTACATCCCGTCGTCTTGGTTCCAGCGTTGCCACACGACCACGCCGCGGCCCGCTCGGTCGACCACCGGAATCGGTTTCCACTGCCGGTCACTCAGGGCCAACGGCGGTGACAGGACCCGCTCCGGGCCGAGGGAGCCGTCGGCGGACAGCACGCGCGACAGTACCTGTTCCGAGTCCGCCCAGACGATCAGAGCGTCGCCCTGCCTGTCGATCGCTGCGACCGGAAGGTCCGCCGCCCTCGGCTGATCATCGGCCAAGGGGATGATCGGCCCGAGTCTGCCGTCACGGAAGAAACGACGTGCCATCGGACGGGTCGTCAGATCCTCCGGGTGGTACTCGTTCCACGTGACGAGCGCATCCCCGTCGGAGTCGACGGCGACCGCGCCGAAGTACGCCGTCGGTCCTGCCGACGACAGGGTTCGAAGCGGTCCGACCGAGCCGGAGCGGGACACCCGCCGCGCGAAGATGCGGGCCGTGTCCTCGTTGCGGCCATCCCACATGACGACCGCGTCCCCGTCGTCGTCCACCGCCACCACCGGACTGCGGGCACTATGCGTGTCCGGCGAGAGCAGCTTCAGTGGGCCCAGCTCGCCGGACCGTGAAAGGCTCCTTCCCTGGACTCGGCCGTCGAAGGGTGTGGTCCATGCAGGCTCCCGGCGCCAGACCATGAACGCGTCGCCCTGGCGGTCCACGGCCACGTGTGGCCGCTTCGCGTTCCAGCCGTACGTCGGAGACACGGTCCGGGCGCTGGTGTACTCGGCTGCAGCGATGCCGGACAGGGACGCCGACAGGAGGACGCCGACAGTCAGCACAAGAAGCGCGTTGCGCCGTCGGCCGCCGATCATGGTCACCACGTCTTCCGTTGAAGTGCAGGGGCGCCGGGTCGACGGGCCTGGGTGGGGGACCCCTTCGGCGATCGGCTCGGGTGAGGAATCCGTACACCTCAGGGCAAACCCCTGTCAACAGGTCGCCTCAGCAGAGGCAACAGGCGCAACACACCCTCGGCGCCCTCGGAACACAGGCTTATGACGGGCGGGACATTCCAGCGAGCTCGGCCATCCGGGCCATCCCCGGCCCGGCGTACTTTCGAAAGCGCTCCACGGCGACGGCTAGCTCGTCGTTGCCCGCCATGTCCGGGGCGACGCGAGCCGGGTTCAGCGCGACTTCGTTGGCCCACGCCTTGATGCCGGGGTGGGACGTATGGCGATGTGCCCGTACCCGTGGCTGCCGCCGGTCCAGTAGACCGCAGCCCCGCCTGTCACCCCGGTGCTTGCGCGTCGCGTGGCGCCACGCGACCGCGGCGGATGGGTGCTTGGAGGGGATGCCCGCACGGGTGCGGGCCCATCGCAGGCAGTAGCCGGGTGCGTTCCCCTGCGACGCCCTGGCAATCTTCGCCGTCTGGGGCGCATCGTGCCGAGCCTCCCACTCGTGGCGGCGGGCGATACACCGCGGCAACGGTGCTGCGCGTCGCGCGTCGCGTCGCAATCGACCTTCTCGCGTGATCGCCCCCGGCTCTTGCTGGCAGCCGGCGGCTCAGTTTGCGTCGTCACTACCGTGTGAAGGGCGGCGGGATGCAATGTCGCCCATCCAGAACAACCGCCCCGGGGGCGCGCGTCTTATCGCCGCGTACCGGCCATCCCCCGTTTTACCGGATCTGCCGATGACAGAGCATCCGCTCATCGCGGTTATGCACGTGATCGTCGTACTGATGCGCCCGCGACAACGGGTTGCGCTCAGCCGATGACCTCGCCGTCCAGGCGTCAGGTGTCCTGCCGGGATGAAAGGATGGGCTCCGTGGCAGACGAAGCAGGGACGGGAACATCCAACCGCTCGCGAACTCACCCCGTCGTAGTGGGCATCGGCACGTTGGCGGCCCTGACTGCTGCGGCTACGTTCTGTGTGGTCTTCGTCGTCTTGGCGTTCGTTTGGGGATACGGCATAGCGAGCCTGATCATCGGGGCTCTCTGCTTGCCGGTCGCCGCAGGCGTGGTGTGGAGCCGACGAGTGAAGGCGAACTGACCGCCGACTCAGCCTCACTCCAAGGCACGCCGCGGAGAGGGATCTGGCGGAACTGTCGATGAGCGGTCGCGGCGTGGCGGGAGCAGGCAGACTACGTGCGTGAGCGACCAAACCCGCGCCGAAGTGTTTGAGGAACTCCGACGTGTCATCGCGTGGGAGGTGCAGGCACAGGTTGGAGTCGAGCGCCCCATCGAGCAGATGCCACCGCTTATCGCGGACACGGTGTTGGACTACTTCGACGTGTCACTCAAGGCTGGGGCGGATGTCTCGCACCTCGCGTGAAACGCACTCATCTAGCCGCTGTCCGCTGGCGCAGGCATTGCTCAAGTAAGCGAGACGACCCCTCCGCCTCCCATTCAGCCCGGTACTCCTCGAACGACACACCCGGGGCCGTCCCCGGGTTGTCGTCGTTGCCGAACTCGAAGCCGCAGTTGGGACACACCTCGTAGGACGGCTCTCCGAGGCGGTCCTCATAGGGCGGGCCGTAGACCGCGTCAGGCGGTGGGGGCCAGATGGCGTAGGGCTGGGCCGTCAACTCCTTCGAGCCGCAGACGGGGCACTTGAACATGAGCAGAGTCTGGCACCCCCGGCAGCGCACTGATCTGCCGCTGTCCAGGCTTGGGGCGCCCGGGTTCCCCAAGGCGCCCCCGGACTCGGCCCGGCTCGAACGGGCTCCACCCTCTCCTGAATGCGGGTCCGATCATCCGGAGCCATCGGACCTTGGGCGAGGACGACCAGATTGTGATCGGCCCGCGGCGTGGGTCCAAATCGTTTTCCGGACATGCCGCGGACAGATAGACCGGGTGACCGGTATTGGGCTCGAGCGTTGGGGTGCGTCTTACCGCCGGGTCAAGGCGCCCACAAGGATCGAGGCTAGGCGAGTGCAACTTCGACATCGGTGTCATTGCGTCGGCCAGGCATCGCAATTAGGATCACCAGCCGTTCGGGTCGAATCGGCGAGGGGATGACGATGGACTCCCTGATCGACCGTGGCCAGTACGCCAGCCTTGAGGACTGCTCCTATCTCAACCAAGCTTCCCTCGGCTTGATCCCCCGCACGTCGCTGGAGGCGAGCACGCGCTTCCTCACTGAGGTCGCCCAGCACGGGAACCTTCATCTGTCCGACCAGGCTGAGGCCGCGATCCTCGACACGCTGCACACCGCGGCGGCCGGGCTGCTCGGGGCGCCTGAGACGGCCGTTGCGGTGGTCGGCGGAGCCAGCGAGGCACTGGGGCAAATCGGGGCGCTGCTCGCCGACGCGGACGGTGAAGCGTTGCTCGTGCCGACGGATTTCCCCAGCGTCACCTACCCGTGGTTGGCGGCCCGCGAGCGCCTCGGCATGGGGTTGCGCTGGGTCCACGACACGGCTGAAACGGACCTGACGCAGTCCCTGCTCGATGCCATCACGGAGCGGACCACGGTCGTGTGCGTCAGCTCAGTCCAGTTCGCGACGGGGAGTCGGGTCGATGTCTCGGCTCTGGTGGAGCACGCGCACCGCGCCGGTGCGCGCGTCGTCGTCGACGTCACCCAGATGGCCGGCGCCGTACCGGTCACGATGACAGCCTGGGGCGTCGATGCGCTGGTGTGCAGCGGCTACAAGTGGCTGTCCGCTCCTGGCGGTGTCGCCCTGCTGGCCCTGGCCGAGGACCTGGCAGCCGCTCTACCCCCGATCGTGGGGTGGATGGGCAGCGCCCATCCGTTCGACTTCAAGCCCGACGTGCTGACGCTCGCGCCGGACGCGCGGCGGTTCGAACTGTCCACCATCTCCTACAGCTCTGCCCTGGGTTTGCGTGCCTCCATCGAACTGCTGACCGGGGTCGGTCTGGACTCGGTGCGCGACCACGCCGACCGGCTCGCTCGAGACCTCGTGGAGCGGACCGCAGGCGCGGGCTGGGTCCCCTACCGCCCCCTCAACGACAAATCCGCCAGCAGCCACATCGTCTCCCTGCGACATCCCGCGCTCGACGTTGACCACGTCCAAGCGACCCTGGCGGAGCAGCACCGTGTGGTCACCAGTTCCCGCGGCGGCGGCATCCGGGTCTCTCTGCACGCCTACAACAACAGTGACGACGTGAGCGTGCTTGCCGAGGCGCTGGAGGTCATCGCTCGAGATTGAGCGAATCGTCGTGAGCGAGCGGACGCCAGCCCGAGAAGCGGGTCAGCCTTCGTACACCTGAAGCCGTCGACCTCGGGCTCGACACATCGGGACCTGCCGCGGACAGGTTATCCGGGCGATCGGCGTTGGGCTCGAGCGAAGGGTTCCTCTTTTCGCCGCCTGTAGGCCGGCAAGGTTTCACGGATCAGCCGATGTGCGTGCGGGTGCCCTCCGCTGCCGCGCAAAAAAATCGGTGCTCCATTTCCGGGACAACCGTGTCGGATTCGCCTCTCGCCGTTCGTAGGGTACGTGAATGCGGCCCACTTGGTCCGCCAGAGCAGAAGGAGCAGCTGTGCCCGAATACCTCATCTACTTCAACCAACAGTGGGTGGGCGACCACCCTGAGGAGTGGTACCGCGGGCGCGGACCGCTCGCCATGGCGGTCACGGACGAGATGAAGGCTGCCGGCGTGTACGTCTTCGCCGGGGGGCTTGAGGAGGAGGACGGCCCGGTCTACAGCGCCGACCCCACCAGTGGCACCCTGATGATCACCGACGGACCCTACGTCGAGACCAAGGAGTTCCTGGGCGGGTTCGCCTTGGTGGACGTGACCGATGACGAGGCCGCCAAGATGTGGGCGGGCAAGGTCGCGGAGGCATGCGGCTGGCCCCATGAGGTTCGCCGCTTCAAGCCGCAGCCTCAGGCCGAATGACTCCATCGCCAAGGCTTCCAACAAGCGCACTCACATGCCGCGATGCGCGCGGCCTTGCCGAAAGTCGGACGGTTCAGGGCGTGAACAGCCCGGGGCTGCGTGCGCCCGTGCTCGCGTCTCCAGCGAGCGATTGTTGGCGGATACGTTCGCCGCTTTCATCAGCGATGAGTATGGCGGCGGACCTCGGTCTGTATACCGCGCCACCATGGTGATCGAAATCGGGAGGAATCTTGAAGCTGCTTCTCACGTCCGGAGGCGTCACGAACGCCAGCATCCGCGACGCGCTGGTCGAGATGCTGGGTAAGCCCATCGCCGACTCCAGCGCCCTGTGCATCCCCACCGCGATGTACGGGCACCCCAGGGTCGGCCCCGGGGAAAGGGCCTGGCGGTTCACCAGCGGGCAGGAGCCGGGAAACCCGATGGTCGACCTGGGCTGGAAGTCGATGGGCGTACTGGAGCTCACCGCGTTGCCCAGCATCGACGAGGAGCTCTGGGTCCCGCTGGTGCGGGAGACCGACGTGCTCCTGGTGGCAGGCGGAGACGTCCTCTACCTGTGCCACTGGATGCGAGAGTCCGGGCTGACCGACCTGCTCCCTTCGCTGAGCGACACGGTGTGGGTGGGACTGAGCGCGGGCAGCATGGTGATGACCCCCGAGGTCGGGGAGGACTTCATCCAGTGGCGGCCACCGACCGGCGACGACAGCACGCTGGGCCTCGTCGACTTCTCGATCTGCCCGCACCTCGTCTCGGACGGCATGCCGGGCAACACGATGGCCGAGGCGGAGCAATGGGCCGCCGGCATCTCCGGCCCGGCCTACGCCATCGACGACCAGACCGCCATCAAGCTGGTCGACGGCACCGTCGAAGTCGTGTCAGAAGGCCACTGGAAACAGTTGGTCTGATGCCGTGGCCTACAGCCCGGCCAGCAGCGAACGAAGCGGCGAAGCCCCACCTGCGCAGCCACCCGCGTCGCGAGCCGCACGCATCTGCCGCGATCAGGGAAGTCCGCAACTGTCCCCTCGAGGAATACCCGGTTGCCGAATCCTGACGACCGCGGAAGCATCCGGTCGCATGCCTGCCAACGACGCGTTTGACCTGAGTCCCGTGCCGACCCGCATACCTGTCACCGAAGAGCTGACGCAGCGTCTGGTGTCTGCACAGTTTCCGCGGTGGGCCCATCTTCCGGTCGAACCGATGGCCCACGGCGGCTGGGACAACTGGACCTTCCACTTGGGCACCGCAATGGTGGTGCGCCTGCCCAGCGCCTCGGAGTACGCCCAAGCGGTCGAGAAGGAACACCGTTGGCTCCCGGCGCTGGCTCCCCAACTGCCGCTACCCATCCCCGTCCCGCTGGCGAAAGGAAAGCCGAGCGCGGAATACCCACACTCCTGGTCGATCTACGAGTGGCTCGACGGCGTGACCGCGACTGCGGACCGCATCGCCAACCCGGTCGACTTCGCCCGCGACCTGGCCGACTTCCTGGCCGCCCTGCAGAGCATCGAGGCCGATGAGGGTCCCCAGCCGGGAGTTCACAACTGGTTCCGGGGCGGCACCCTGCACACCTACGACAAGGACACCCAGCGCGCGCTGACGGAATTGGCCGGCCACGTTGATGTCGAGCTGGCTCGCGAGATCTGGGCGTCCGCACTCAACGCGCCCTGGAACGGCGTGGACCGCTGGTTCCACGGAGACGTCGCCGAGGGGAATCTCTTACTCAGTGACGGGCGGTTGGCCGCAGTCATTGACTTTGGGACATGCGGCGTCGGCGACCCAGCTTGCGATCTGGCCATCGCCTGGACATTGCTGACCACCGAGGCCCGGCAGACGTTTCGCAATCGGCTATCGCTGGATGAAGACTCCTGGGCACGCGGGCGGGGCTGGGCCCTATGGAAGACACTCGCCACCTGTTCGCACACCTACCAGGACCACGAGCACGCGGAGGAGTATGCGAGCGCGAAGCGCATCCTTCACGAGATCTTCGATGAGTACACGGCGAGCCGATTCGCCACGCCGACCGTCACAGTGCTACCAGCGACTTAGAACCATGAAACGGCACAGGAGGGAGCCGCTACATCTCCCGCTATCGCGGCTGTGAGGAACGTCCGCAACTGCCGCTGTCAGGGGTGTCGGGCGCTCGTCCGTGGCAGCATTGCCGGTCATGGCCTCAAAGCGGTTAGCCGGGATCTGGATGCGACTCGCGGACTGGGTCCTCGCGGAAGCCGACCTCCCCAGGCCCGTGCCCGAAGCGGTGCTCGGCTACATGGGGATCCGGCTCTACGGCACGCTCGAACGAGCCGACGACACAGCCGAAGACAGGCTGGTCGCCGAATCCGAACCCAGCGCCGCTGATCCTCGCGCCCCCGTCTACCTTGTGACTGGCCCGGTTGAGTCCTCACAGGTTCTTGAAACGGACACAGGCTCAGGGACACAACATGCAGGACTGGAGTTGGTGATCAGCGTTGCTGGCTTCCGCTCGCCGGGGTCCCCATCGACTTGGCTGGGTGACTGACCCCGAGGGGTTCCGGCGTCTCTTTCGCCGCCCAGACCGGACCGGGATCGTCCGGATGGGTTCGCGACGGTCGACATTGCGAACATCACCCCCTTCCCCGACCGGAGACGTTGCCCGGTCTGTCGTGCGTGGCCTGATGGTCCTGGACACACCGCCCCCGTGGGGCGGGCCTGTAGGGGCGTGCTGCACGTGTTGTTCTCGATGAGGTGGGCACGGGAACACCGATCGATTCGCCGATCAACCTGTATCCACCCTGAAAGGACTTTTGATGCGAGCCGTTCAGATCAGCGCTCCTGGCGCAGCCCTCGAGCTCGTCGAGCGACCTCTGCCCGAGGTACCCCGCGGCCACGTCCTGGTCAAGGTCGCCGCGAACGGCGTCTGCCACAGCGACTCGATGCCCGGGGCTGGCATGTCCTCGTCCTATCCCCGCGTGCCCGGCCACGAGGTCGCGGGCACCGTCGAGACCCTCGGCGAGGGGGTCACCCAATGGACAACCGGTCAGCGCGTAGGCATCGGCTGGTTCGGCGGTGCCTGCTTCGAGTGCGCCTCCTGCCGCCGCGGCGACTTCGTCTCCTGCGGGCTGGGCAAGATCACCGGTCTCACCGCCGACGGCGGTTACGCCGAGTTCGTGCTGGCCCCCGCCGACGCCCTCGCGGCCATCCCCGACGAACTCGACCTCGCCGAGGCCGCGCCGCTTCTGTGCGCCGGAGTCACCACCTTCAACGCCATCCGCACCAGCGGCGTCCGCCCCGGGGACCGTATCGCCGTCGCGGGGCTCGGTGGTCTCGGTCACCTCGGTGTGCAGTTCGCCGCCAAGTTGGGTTTCGAGACCATCGCGATCGCCCGCGGCGCCGAGAAGGAGCCCTTCGCGCACAAGTTGGGTGCCGACCATTACATCGACAGCACCACCGCCGACGTCGCTGCCGAGCTCAGGGCCCTCGGCGGGGCCGACCTCGTGCTCTCCACCGTGACTGACGCCGAGGCGATGTCCTCCGCTGTACCTGGGATCGCGGCCCGCGGCCGACTGGTCGTGCTGGGTGTCCCGCACCAGCCCCTCGCCATCAACGCCGGGGACCTGGTCATGGGCAGCCGAACCGTCGCCGGGCACGCCTCCGGGACAGCGAAGGACTCCGAGGACACGCTGCGCTTCGCCGCCCGAACCGGCGTTCGACCGATGATCGAGACCTACCCGCTCGAGAGGGCCGCCGAGGGCTACGACCACATGATGTCGGGCCAGGCCAGGTTCCGCGTCGTCCTCACCACTGACTGATCCCCCGGTCGTCGCCTGCCACGGACGGTGCCGTGCCCGCGTGGAGCGAGCCCGCGCCGTCCGTGGCGGCGGTCGGTGAGACCTTCGACCGAGGTCCATGAGTACCTTCGTGGCCTGTGTCTTTCCGCCACCTGTCGGTTGCGCCGACTTTCACGCTCATGGCGTAGCAGAGATGAGGACGGTCCCTTCCGGCTGGCTCAGCACAGCTGGTGGCATGCGGGGGCCTGCTCGACAATTTGCACGCAGAACTCTTGCCCGCGCGAAGACGTCCGGATGTCTGCCGCGATGAGCGCGCCAGTAGAGCCCGGGCCGATTCGTGAATGCAGATGCCGAAGAGCCATGCTTTACGCCACCTCCATCAGCCCGAAAACGCCCGAAAGGACCCGTGAACGCCAGAGTCCATCGAGCGGCAAACGCGCAGGTCAGAGGCCATATCAGCGCGAACGACAGAGCAGCCAGCAAACACGCGGCCAGTTTCAGCGGGTTCGGGGTTCGAGTCCCTGATGGCGCACAAAACACCAGGTCAGAGGCCTGCCAGCGGCGATCCCTTCCGGGGCGATTCACCGTCAAGGCGGCCAGACAAGGACTGCCCGGCGCCCACCGGGGTGGTAGGTGCCGGGCAGCAACCGGGTTTGTCAGGTCACCCGGTCAGGCCTCATTGAATCGCGCCGGAGGGCGGAATGCTGCCACCGCGGCAGGTGCCGTCGGGGCCGCAGACTTGGGCGTGACCGCCGTACGGGCCAGCCTTGATGGAGCCGCCGCTGCCAGCCGGGCCGCTGGCCTTGCCGGACACACGGTACAAGCCAGCCTTGATGGAGCCGCCGCTGCCGGCCGGGCCGCTGGCCTTGCCGGACACACGGTACAGGCCAGCCTTGATGGAGCCGCCGCTGCCGGCCGGGCCGCTGGCCTTGCCGGACACGCCGTGCTCGGAGCCCCTGCCGGAAGCGGAGACCCTTTCGCCCCCGCCGCGGCCGGAGCCCTTCAGCGAGCCGCCCGCCGGCGAGATCTCACCAGACACCTGACCGGAGGACTGGCTCTGCAAGTCGCCTGAGGCGCTGAGATCGTACGCCGCAACCGCAGTCCCGGCCGTGACTGGGAGGACAAGGGCGCAACCCGCGATGAGAACGGCGCCACGCCGGCTAATCCGATGGAGTCCCAATGGTGCTTCCTTTCTGTTGGGCTTTCGGTTTCTGCGCAGGGGATGACACACCCCGCAACGCTGTGTGCCTGCCCAACGAGGCCAGTTGCGACGAGTCACCGTGTGATGAGTCACCCGTCCACAGAGCGGGATACCTGCCGACAAGGAAGACAGCGGCGGTCACTCGACTGAGCAGGTTCGGATCGGCATGCACGACAGGGGGCTGCTCGTCGCGAGTTCCGTGCGAACCCGGGCTGCGACGTCCGCGCGCGACCCCGACGCGAGGGTCGTCGAGGCCTACCGATCACGACCAAGAACGCGATCGACCAGCAGCTTCACGTCGGCACCTGTGGCACTTTCCCCGCTGCCGGGTTCAGCGAGGTCAGCAGACCCACTTCACGCCGGGGGCGATGATACGGATCGACTTCTGACGCGCAGCCCGATCCGGAGTCTCCTGACGACGTCAACGCATCCACCGCAACCGCTCATCAGGATGAGCGGTCATCACTGGCATTACTCGACGGTTGACTTTTCGCGATTGCGACCGCACATCACGGCACATTCAAACGGATGTCGGCAGCACTGGGCTCAGGTGGTCTGTCAACACCACGAGGGAATGACATGGCCCCATGAGTGGTCGGCATCTGCCGGAACGGTGCTGGTAGTCCACCTTTCAAAGTTCGTCGGTGGTGAAGATGTCGGTGAGTCGTGCGCTTTCGGTGGCGTCGAGCTGTGATGGCCGGCCGGACATGATGCCGGTGGTGGTCCGCAGCGGTGAACCGATGTGGATGCCGTCCGGGCCGATGGTGTATTCGCGGATGGTCTTGTCGTGGTCGGAGCCGCGGGCCTTCAGCACGGTGATGCCGCGTTTGAGTTCGCCGTAGACCTCGATATAACGGATCATGACGATGGCGTCGGTGAGTGAGGAGACGTGTTCTTGTGTGGCCGTCAGGTCATGGCCGGCGAGGCTGGCCTGGCCCGTGGTGAGGAGCCCGGCGACCTCGTGCTGCTTGAGGAAGGCGGTCAGGCCGATGGTGAACTCACGGAAGCTGCGCTCGGGGCCGCCGCGTCGCATTGAGGTGAGGCTGTCGAGCACGAGCCGCGTCGCGCCGAGGTCCGCGACAGCCCCCTGGATGCGGACCAGGTGCTCTTCGAAGGTGCGGACCTCGGGGTAGTCGATGAGGAAGCGGAGCTTGCCGTCGGCTTCCAGGGCGGCAACGTCGTAGGGCCAGCCGCTGACGGCGCGCACCATCTGGTCGCGGCTTTCTTCGAAGCCCACGACGAGCGCGGGTTCGCCCCGCTGTGCGCCGGCGAGCGCGAACTGCATGGCCACCGAGGTCTTACCGGTGCCGGTGGACCCGGAGACGAGGGTGACGGCGTCCTGGAACAATCCTCCACCGCACATCTCGTCGAAGGCCGGGATGCCGCTGGTGATGCGGCCGCTGGCAGAGGGTTGATCCAGCTGCACGCTGAGCGGGATCACCACCATGCCTTGCTCGCGGGTGATCGCGAACGGGAACTCGCCTTGCCGGTGTCGGGTGCCGCGGAACTTGAGCACCTCGATGGTCCGCCGCCTGGTCTCTTCCTCCAACTCGTTGCGCAGGATGATCAGGTTGTCCGCGACGTACTCCTCGACGCCCATCGGGGTGACGTGGTCGGACTCCCCGTCACGCGCAATGGTCATCAGTGCGGTCACGCCGAGCCGTTCAAGCCTCGAGGTGATCCGGACCAGGCCGTCGCGAACGGCGGCGCTGTCCTCGAAACGTGCGAACAGCACGTTCAGCGAGTCAATGGCGACGCGTTGCGCGCCGGTGCGCTCGACCGCGTCGGTGATCCCGTTCAGCAGCACGGTGAGGTCGAAGTGCCCGCCGACGACGGTAGCCCTGTCCTCGGAGCCCGGGGTGGCCTCGATGAATGTCCACCTGCCGTCCAGCTCCCAGGCGGGCACCTCCCAGCCGAACTCGCCGATGAACCAGCGCAGCTTGCGAGCGGGTTCGCCGAAGGTCACGAAGACTCCGGGCTGGCCGAACTGTCGCACACCCTCGGCGAGGAACTGCAGGGCGAGCACCGTCTTGCCGGAGCCGGCGGTGCCGGCCACGAGCGTGACGCTGTTTTCCGGAAGGCCACCCCGGCTGACGTCGTCGAACCCGGCGATGCCGGTCGGCAGTCTCGGCAACAGGGTGGGGGTGGGCTCGTCAGGCATTTCGGTCACCGTTCTGTTGTCACGGCCGCATGTGGAGGTTCACCACGGCCGCCGCGACGTCGTGGATGCGTGCGTTGTGGTCACGGGAGTGCTTGCGCAGAACTTCGAACGCCTCGTCGACGGTGATGCCACGCGCCTCAGCCAGCACGCCTTTGGACTGCTCGATGATGACGCGGCTGGTCAGCGCCGTCCTGAGCTGTTCGTTGGTTTCCCGCTCCTGACCCAATTCGGAATCATGCACGAGGTAGCAGCTGGCGATGTTGGCCATGATCCGGGCCACCCGCAGATCCTCATCAGTCCACGTATGGCGCGCGCCGCCGTAGAGGCCGAGCACTCCGAGGACCCGCTCGCCGGCGAACATCGGGACGGCGGCCACCGCGCGGATCTCGCCGACCTCCGCCTGGGCGACGTACTCCGGCCAGCGCTGGGCGAGGTCGCCGCCGGTCAGGTCTCCCACCACCACGGGCTGCCGCCTACGCAGGGCGTCGGCACACGGGCCGATTTCCCGAGCCGCCACGACCCGCTCCAGATCGGCGATCGCCTCGACAGTGGCAATGACCTCACTCAACCGACCTTGCCGCACGAGGACCACGCCGACGCCGCTCACACCGAGCACCACGGCGACCTGCTCGGCCAGCTTGCGTAACACGTCACTGATGGCATAGTCGCCGGTCAAGGTCGCGGCGAACCGAGCCACGGTGTCAAGGAGCGCATCGACGTTGAGCACGGGCACGAACACCCCCTGCTCGGTCGCCGGGTTATCCTCACCAGCCTGCTCCAGTCACCGCCAAAACGCCA
>CAVPPN010000003.1:0-104745 GCA_963707425.1 uncultured Actinomycetota bacterium
CCGGGCGAACGCCTGCTCCACCGCCCGGGCGAACCGCACCAGCTCGTGCGGCGCACCGGGGCCAGAGCCCCCGGTGGCCGCCTCGCGGGTCGATGTCGTCATGCCCCGAACCTACGCCGCAGGTCAGACTGTTTTCGAACACGTTCGAACACTGGTGGACAAGCCGGCGAACCAAGCGACGGTGGACGAAAACTGGCCCCAAGGACAGCAGGGTCCGCTGGAGCGGGACGGTCGAACCGGGGGGCGACGCGTCTACCCCCAAACGTCGTCGTGCAGCCCCGGGCAGATGAGCAGGGCCTGAACAACACCGGCGAGGCGGTCCGCGTCGGGGTCGTGGTGGAGCCTGGGGTGTAGCTCGGCCCCACGCCCGGGCTTTCGCACGCGCAGGCTCGGATTCTGGATGCACCCGCGGGGAGCCGATAGTTCGTGACCGAATGGCTGACTCGCGCGTCCGCGGGTTCAGGGGGTCAGCGCAACGCTCCTTGTTGACTGGAGTGTTGCTATGCCTGTTCCGGGCCGCCATCTGCCACCCCGACGCGACCAGCAGCGGATGTTTTGGCGGCTCCTGCGAGCGGAGGTGCCGGTAGAGGAAGCCGCTGGGCGTGTCGGGATCTCGGTCACCAGCGGTCGACGCTGGTTCCGACAGGCTGGCGGGATGCCGCCGCTGTCACTGCAGGAGCCGACCAGGGGCCGCTTTCTCGGCATCCACGATCGGGAGAAGATCCACGCCGGGGTCAACCAGGGCCTGTCGGTGACCGCGATCGCTGCGAGCATCGACCGGCACCCGTCCACGGTCTGTCGGGAGCTGAAGCGGAACATGCGCCACGACTACACACGCCGGCCGGGGTCGCCGGGGTCGCCGCGGACCCGGGACTGGGACTACTCGCCGCACATCGCGCAGAAGCGCGCCGACGCGAACTCGGCCCGCCCCAAGCCCGCGAAGCTGGCCGGCAACGACCGGCTGCGCGAGGAGGTGCAGGATCGACTGGAGCAGGAACACAGCCCGGAGCAGATCAGCGCCCGGCTGCGCGTGGACTTCCCCGACGACCCGGAGATGCAGGTGTCTCACGAAACGATCTACCAGTCGCTGTTCGTGCAAGGCCGCGGCGCGCTGCGCCGGGACCTGACCACACGGCTGCGCACCGGCCGGGCGCTGCGCAAGCCGCGCCGCAGGCAAGGCGAGCGGCGCGGCCGGATCCCGAACATGGTCAACATCAGCGAACGCCCACCCGAGGTCGCCGACCGGGCGGTGCCCGGGCACTGGGAGGGCGACCTGATCGTCGGCAAGGACTCCGGGTCCGCGATCGGCACCCTGGTCGAGCGGACCACCCGGTTCACCATGCTGCTGCACCTTCCCGGCGACCACGGCGCCGCCGCGGTCCAAGAGGCGATGGTGGCCGCGATGAGCCGGCTCCCGGAGACCCTGAAGAAGACCCTGACCTGGGACCAGGGCATCGAGATGAGCAACCACGTCCAGATCGCCGCAGCCACCGACCTCGACATCTACTTCTGCGACCCGCACTCGCCCTGGCAGCGCCCCACCAACGAGAACACCAACGGCCTGCTCCGCCAGTACTTCCCCAAGGGCACCGACCTCTCGGTCTACCAGCCCGACTACCTCGAGCACGTCGCACGCAAGCTGAACAACCGACCACGCAAGACCCTGGACTGGAAGACCCCCGCCGAGGCCCTCGACGCACTACTCTCAGACCCGTCCGATCCACGCCCGGGCTTTCGCACGCGCAGGCTCGGATTCTGGATGCACCCGCGGGGAGCCGATAGTTCGTGACCGAATGGCTGACTCGCGCGTCGCGAGACAACCATCTGCTCACGGACTATCCCGGGCGCCCACCGACGCGCTCCAGCAGCCGGGCTCATTCGTCTTGACCCCATCGGGGACGATGGTGCCCTGATGACCCTCACCGAGCACCTACCCAAGTCCGTCCCCGGCACCCCTGACGCCGCAGCCATCGACCCCGACGAGCTGTACGACGCGTTCGCGGCCTGGGTCGAGGAGCAGGGGATCACGCTCTACCCGGCGCAGGAGGAGGCGCTGATCGAGGTCGTCACGGGCGCGAACGTGATCCTGTCCACGCCCACCGGGTCCGGCAAGAGCCTGGTCGCCGTCGGTGCGCACTTCGCGGCGATGGCCGCGGGACGCCGCTCCTACTACACGGCGCCGATCAAGGCCCTGGTGTCGGAGAAGTTCTTCAACCTCTGCGAGGTGTTCGGGCCCGAGAACGTCGGCATGATGACCGGCGACGCGGCGGTCAACGCGCAGGCGCCGGTGATCTGCTGCACCGCCGAGGTGCTGGCCAACCAGGCCCTGCGCGAGGGGCGCGACGCCGACATCGGCCAGGTCGTGATGGACGAGTTCCACTTCTACTCCGAGCCGGACCGCGGCTGGGCGTGGCAGGTGCCGCTGCTCGAGCTGCCGCAGGCGCAGTTCGTGCTGATGTCCGCGACGCTCGGTGACGTCACCCGCTTCCAGGAGGACCTGACCCGGCGGACCGGTAGGGAGACCGCGGTCGTCACCTCGGCGCAGCGGCCGGTCCCGCTGAGCTACTCGTGGGCGCTGACCCCGTTGCACGAGACGCTCGAGGAGCTGCTGACGACGCACCAGGCCCCGGTCTACGTCGTCCACTTCACGCAGGCCGCGGCCCTCGAACGGGCGCAGGCGCTGACCAGCATCAACGTGTGCACCCGTGAGGAGAAGGACCAGATCGCCGAGCTCATCGGCGGGTTCCGGTTCAGCGCCGGCTTCGGCAAGACGCTCTCGCGCCTGGTGCGGCACGGGATCGGCGTCCACCACGCGGGCATGCTGCCGAAGTACCGCCGGCTCGTCGAGCAGCTCGCGCAGGCCGGGCTGCTGAAGGTCATCTGCGGCACCGACACCCTCGGCGTCGGCATCAACGTGCCGATCCGGACCGTCGTACTCACCGGCCTGACGAAGTACGACGGCAGTCGGCAGCGGGTGCTGAAGGCGCGGGAGTTCCACCAGATCGCCGGACGGGCAGGCCGCGCGGGCTACGACACGTCCGGCGCGGTGGTCGTGCAGGCGCCCGAGCACGAGGTCGAGAACGCGAAGGCGCTGGCGAAGGCGGGGGACGACCCGAAGAAGCGGCGCAAGGTGCAGCGCAAGAAGCCGCCGGAGGGCTACGTCACCTACAACGAGGCCACCTTCGAGCGGCTGGTGGCGGCCGAGCCGGAGGCGCTGATGTCGCGGATGCGGGTCAGCCACTCGATGCTGCTCAACGTGATCGCGCGGCAGGGCGACCCGTTCTCCGCGATGCGGCAGCTGCTGCGCGACAACCACGAGGACCCGCGCAGCCAGGTGCGGCTCGTGCGGCGGGCGATCGCGATCTTCCGGACGCTGCAGACCGCGGGCGTCGTGGAGCGCATCGACCCTCCTGACGAGCACGGTCGCACGGTCCGGCTGGTCGAGGACCTGCAGTTCGGGTTCGCGCTGAACCAGCCCCTGTCGACGTACGCCCTGGCCACCTTCGACGTGCTCGACCCCGAGTCTCCGACGTACGCGCTCGACGTCGTGTCCGTGGTGGAGGCCACCCTCGAGGACCCGCGCCAGGTCCTGTCGGCGCAGGAGTTCAAGGCCCGCGGCGAGGCGGTCGCGGAGATGAAGGCCGAGGGGATCGAGTACGACGAGCGGCTGGAGCTGCTCGAGGACGTCTCCTGGCCCAAGCCGCTGGAGGAGCTGCTCGAGGCGACGTACGAGATGTACCGGCAGACCCACCCGTGGATCGCGGAGAGCGCGCTGTCGCCGAAGACGGTGGTGCGCGACATGTACGAGCGGGCGATGACCTTCTCGGAGTACGTCGCGTTCTACGGCCTGGCGCGGTCGGAGGGGATCGTGCTGCGCTACCTGGGAGACGCCTACAAGGCTCTGCGGCAGACGGTCCCGGACAGCGTGCGGACCGACGAGCTGACCGACCTGATCGAGTGGCTCGGCGAGGTCGTGCGGCAGACCGACTCCAGCCTCCTCGACGAGTGGGAGCAGCTCACCGACCCGGACCAGGAGTTCGTGCCGGAGGCAGTTCCGGCGCAGCCCGCCGCGATCACCGCGAACGAGCGGTCGTTCCGGGTGCTGGTCCGCAACGCGATGTTCCGTCGCGTCGAGCTGGCCGCGCTGCGCCGGTGGGAGGAGCTCGGCGAGCTCGAGGCGGCTACGGGCAACGCCATCATGGACGCCGAGTCCTGGCGGGACGCGATGGAGGACTACTTCTCCGAGCACGACGTGGTCGACACCGGTCCGGACGCCCGGGGGCCGCACATGCTGCTGGTCGAGAAGGAGGCCGGCACCTGGCTCGTGCAGCAGATCATCGGTGACCCCGAGGGCTACCACGACTGGCGGATCCTGGCGGAGGTCGACCTGGCGGCGTCGGACGAGGCCGCTGAGCTCCGGCTGACCGTGACCGGCGTGAAACAGGTGTGACAGAAGTAAGGTGGCCCTCGTTCCGCACGGGGGCGTCAGAACGAGGGCCGCAGGGGTGCACTTCCTGTCTCGGGTCAGGTGGCGCGCCCGAGGAAATAGTGCCCGATCCTGGGGTGCCCTGGGGGGCTTTTGTCTGTAAAGACACGTTCTTGCAAAAAGTCCACGTTGCCCTGGATGAGAATTCGGGGCGTTTGGTCGGTCTTATCCGGTAACGTGCTTCGCGGTCCGGGTCACTACTCGCGTTAGCGGCGTTCAGAGGGTGGCTCGGACCCTTTACTTTCCGACGTGCTCCGGGGGAAGCAGCCCATCCTCGATGGCACGCTCGCGCAGCTCCATCCGCGTCGACGCCGGCCGACCCGCCTCGGCGTACCTCTTCCTGATGCGCGAGAGGTAGGTCTTGACCGACTCCACGCTCACCGGCGGTTCCAGCGAGGAGGCGGTCTCGGCGTACTTCAGGCCCGCCGCGTGGAGCTTGAGCACCTCGGTCTCGCGGTGGGTGAGGTCGACGTTCTGCCCGAGTCCGGGGTGCGTCCACCGCTCGCCGCGGGAGACGGAGACGATCGCCTCGAGGAGCGTGCGGGCGGGTCCGTTCTTCCACACCAGGCCCATGGCGTTGGTGCGGTTCAGGGTCGGGACTGCCTCGCGGTGGCTGAGGTCGGCGTGGAGGAGGACGCGGTGGCCGTCGTTGGAGAGGCGGCGGACGTTCTCCTCGGCGAGCGAGCCGTCACTGAGCCGCACGGAAAGAACCACGACGTCGAAGGGGATCGCGGTCTCGAGCAGCCGGTCGACGGTGTTGGCGCCGGCGACGAAGTCGGCAGGGGAGTGGCGGGACGCGAGGAGCGTTCGGATACCGACGACCAGGAGGTCGTGTGCATCCACGACCCCCACGCGCACCTTGTCACCGACCGCGTTCACGTCGGTCTTCCCCGTTGTTTCCCACCGTGCCGCAGATTGTATGTCAGCAATCGTTTTATCCGTCATTTGCGTTACACGTCTGCGTCACGGGGCTCGTGGATCGCGGGTCCGGTGCGTGACCACCACTCCGCGGCCCGGCGTACGAACTCGTCGTCGTGGGACTCGAACGTGGTGAGCGCGGGGGAGCCGCCCATTCCCAGCGCATACAAGGCGGCACGCTGCGTGGGGCGCCGGCTGTCCTCGACGAGGTGGCGTACGACGAGCGGCTCCTCCTCGGGGCGCACTCCGTCGGGGAGCCGGCCAAGGGTGACGAGGGCGTGGCCGCGGATGCGCGGGCGGTCGCCGTCCTGGGCCCAGCGGAGCAGGGTGTCGCGCTCCGCCTCGGCGGCCAGGTAGCGGAGCAGCATCACGGCGGGGAGAGCGACGGACACGTCGCTGCTGTCGATCGTGGGGACCAGCGCGGCGGCCACACCGGCGCGGTAGGGGCTGACGCTGAGCAGCACGGAAGCCTGGTGGCGTCGCTCCTGGTGGCCGTGGAAGAGCGCCTCGCGGACCAGTCGCTGCAGCATCGTGTCCGGCTCGATCTGGTACGGCGCCGGGGTGGTCGCCTGAGCCGACTCGGCGATCCGCTTCGCCACCTGGCGCGTCACGTCGCTGGGCAGGATCTCGCCGGTGCGCAGCATCAGCTCGAAGCGCGGCAGGACAGGGGTGTCGCGCAGCGCGTACGCGACCCGCCTGGCGGCGTCCTCGGGGAGCCTGGCGGCCACATCGAGTACGTCGACCTCGGCGACGGATCGTTCACCGCTCGTGAGCAGCCGGACCGTGACCGCCTCGAGCTGCCGCAGGTAGGCATCGTCGAAGTGGCCGCGGCAGATCTTCGCAGCGGTGACCCACGCCGCGCCCTGCTGCAGCATCCCGGTGCTGGTGGTCAGCAGCCGGACGGCAAGGTCGCCGGCCTGCGGGTGCTCCACCTCCTGGAGAAGGGTGAGCGGGTGCATGACGACCTGTGCGGCCGGGTCGGTGACGAAGGCGCCGATCGACTTCACCACGTGACGCTGCGCGCCGGGGTGACGGACCAGGGTGCGCAGGGCCTCGAACCGGCGGGAGTAGGCAGCGCCGGTCGCGCGCCCCATCTCCCCGATCAGGGAGTCGGCCAGCTGCGTCCAGCTCTTCGGGCGCAGATAGATCTGCGGGTGGGTGGCGAGGTAGTCGGCGAGCTCCAGCCAGTAGGACCCGTGCGGCGCGTCGCCGTCGACCTGCTCGAACAGCCGGTCGAGCTCCTCGTGCAGCTCTATAGGAGGAGTGGTGGCGGGGTCCTGCTTCTCCGAGTCCGGCTCGAGGGAGCGGCGCAGGCCCTTGACGGCCGCGCAGAGATGGCCGGGCGCGAGACCGAGCACCTGTTCATAGGCGACGACGACCCGGTCGGGGACCCGCTGGCTGCCGGACTCCCAGCGGCTGACGCGCGCCTGGTCGGCGGCGATGCCGAGGTCTCTGAGAGCGGGGACGAACTTCTCGCGATGGGCCATCGCGGGGTCCGATGCGTGGATCCGGGAGCTGCTCAGCAGCCAGGCGACTCGCTGGTCGACACCGCCGTGGACGCGTGTCAGGGGACTGCGATCATCGGGGTACCGATACGGTCGTCCACGTCTTCGTGACGACGCGCCGTCGCTCACCGATGCCACCAAGATCCCCCGTGCGCTCCTGCTTGTTCCCGATGTACGTCTGGACGCTATTGGGGCTGGTGTGACGGGGGAGCAGATCAATCTTTCCTGTCCCCCATGTGGGGGACTGTCATATTTTTTGTCGTATGTCCGCTCTGTCTACAAATTAAAGGTCTGTCCCGATTTCCTTCCGTAATGTCCCCGGCGACGGGGTTCCTTTACTCCGCCGACATCGCTAGCACCGGGGGCCTTTGGTCCCTGCCTGAGCGGGGGACTTCTCCGCAGGGATACCCAAGGAAGGAATTACTTCATGACCAGCAGCGGCATGAAGCGGGGACTGGCAGCAACTGCCGTCTCTGCACTCGCGGTGACGGGACTCCCGTTCCTCACCGTAACGGCCCACGCGCAGACACTCTCGGCGCAGGCCGGCCGCGCGGACGAGGTTGTGCTGTACACGCCAGTTCAACGACGGCATCGCGTCGGTCAAGAACGACGGCGTGAACACGACGGTCAGCCTGGTGGCCGGCGGCGGCTCTGACGTCGCGCCGGTGCAGTTCGAGTACTCGCTTAACGGAACTGACTTCACTCCCATCACGCTCGTGACCGCGCGCGATGCGAACGGCGCTTTCTCGGCGGAGTGGGACGTTAACCCCCTCCTGTTCGGTGGCACCGTCACTCTGCGTGCGACGGGCTACAAGGAGATCGCCGCCACGACGAAGCTGGACTCGGTCGACCAGGCTGGCGTCGAGCTCCGCGGCCCCGCCGCCAACGTGAACTCGGTTGAGATCGACAGCACTGACTCTCTTCGCGTCTTCCAGCAGCCCTACGGCGGCGCCAACAGCAAGCACCTCGCTGCTGTTTCCGGCACCACCTCGGCTGGTGACGGCAACGTCGCTGTCTCGGTTCGTAGCGCCGGTGTCAGCTCGACGATGTCCGCTCCTGTCGCGGAAGACGGCACCTGGAAGGGCGTCCTCGACATCGCGGGTTACTCGTACGGCTCTGGGACCACCCCGGTGGACCAGATCGTCATTGGCGCCGAGCGCGACACCGACGACGCCGAGAGCCTCACCATCCTCAAGCAGGCGATCACCGACGTGACCGCTGAGGCAACCGAGGACGGCACCGCTCCCGCTGGTGGCACCGCCGAGGTCGTGATCACGGTTCTGGACCAGGATGGCGCGCCGGTCGTCGGCGCTCAGGTGTACGACAACGCCGACCACAGCCTGGTCGGGTACACCGACGCGAACGGTGAGGTCAAGGACGAGGCTGCCCCTGGCACGCACTCGTACTACGCGAACGCCTCCTCCAACACCGCCTACGAGCCTGGCCTCGACAAGAAGGCGGCGGATCTCGAAATCGCCACTTACACGCAGACTCCGAGCGACTTCGTTACGGACTCGGCTGACGGTGCAGCCTTCGACAAGGACGAGTACGCCGCCGGTGACATCACCGTCCAGGTGCTCGATCAGAAGGACCGTCCGATGGTGCAGTCGCGCACCGTTGAGTACTACTGGGCCGTCGACGCGTTCGCGGCTGGTGTGGCCGACATCCGCGTTCCCGCGACCGGTACGTCGACCGCGACCACGGGTGCGGACGGCAAGGCCGTCATCGCGTTCCCGACCAGCGCCCCGTCGGGTGAGTACAAGCTCTTCGTCGGTGTTGCTGCGGACGCCAACGGCAACGGCGGCATCACGAACGACGCGGTCGCCGACCTTACGGTGAAGTCTGGCCAGGCCAAGCTCACCGCCGCTCCTGCAACCCCGCAGGGCGCGATCGCGGGCACCGACGCTTCGGTGACCTACACGCTGGCTCTCGAGGACGGTACGGCCCTGGCTGACCGCAAGATTGCTGTCTCCTTCGAGCGTGGCACTGAATCGGCCCCCGGCGACGGTGTCGCTGACGCCGGCATCGTCGACGGGACGAACATCGTTCTGACCAAGGAGCTGACCACCAACGGCACTGGTGCGATCTCCGTTACGGTGGACGACAAGGCGGAGACCGAGCAGGGTTCGGAGCGTGGTGGCAACCTCGACGTTGCCACTGCTGCAACGCCGAAGATCGGCAACGCGGGCGCGAGCCTGAACGACCACGTGATCAACTTCAACTCGGACAAGTCGGTTGGCTCCGTGGCGCTCTCCGACGGTGTCATCGTCAATGACGACGAGGGTGTCCCGATGCCCGGCCGTCCGATGAAGTACACCGTCACGGTGCTCAACGACGCTGACACCAGCGCCAACATGGGTGGCAAGCAGGTCACGGTCGAGTTCAACGCTGGCAAGCTGTTCGAGGTGTCGGGTGGCAACCCCGTCGCCGAGAGTGACACTGCCACGTACGGTGACTGGAAGGCAGCGGCCAGCCAGACCACGGTGACGCTCGACAGCAACGGTGTCGGAACCATCATCTGGGGCATGGAGCGCGAACAGGGCTTCGACGATGACGGCATGGTGGCCGGCAACATCAAGGTCTCGCTTGCGGGCAAGTCGGACGACGACAGCAAGGTCTTCTACTCCGGCAACGACATCAACGCCATCAACCCGACGACCGGCCAGGAGATCTCAGGAGGTGCAGTTAAGCCCCTGAACGGCGGTTCGGTTGACCTCGCGAAGGCGGCGAAGCAGCAGAGCACCGTGCTGCCGAAGGCAGCAGCCGGCCAGTCTGTCTTCTTCGACCTCGTGGCGACCGACCAGTTCGGCAACCGCGTGAAGCAGGACGTCGCGATCAACGACGCCAACTCTCCCGCGTACTTCGAGACAAACGGTCTGTGGTCGAACACTGGCGCGATCTCGCAGTGGGCGGGTCAGAAGCCGGCTGTTGAGGCGTTCTCCGACGAGGAGACCGACCAGACTCTGCGCGCGAACTGGATCGCTCCGAGGAGCACCGGTGAGTCGAACAGCAGCACCGAGGTGGTTTCGGACGCAACTCCGGAGACGATCAACTGGTACGAGGTTGACTTCGCTGAGTCGACCTTCACGCTCACGAACGACACCGTCGGCAACAAGGCCAAGGTTGGCGCCGCAGTGACCGAGACGGTTATCGCAACCGACCAGGAGGGCCAGCCGATCAGCGACCTCGAGGTCGACTTCCTGCGGTCGGGCCCGAACGCCCAGCAGGGTGACGTCAACAGCACGGACTGGACGGATGCAGACGGCAAGGCCACCTACAACTTCGTGGGTGACCGTGCGGGCGAGGCACACGTCAGCGCTGTGGTGAGCAAGGGCAGCACCCCTGTCGCGAAGCTCGCCGACACGGTGACCTTCGAGTCGACTGTCACGCCTCCGCCGCCGGGACCCGGCCCGGTCGACCCGACCAACCCCATGGGTGTGCTGAAGCTCAGCAACAACGCCAAGGGCGACGACAACGCGTTCGTGAACGCTCCGTCGATCCGCCAAGGGTGCGGTCGTGAAGCTGTACAAGGTCAAGGCGGACGGCAGCAAGGTCCTCGTGGCCCAGAAGTCCGCCAACGAGTACGGCAACGCCCGCTTCGTGGTCGCCGACCTTCAACGGCAACCGCTACACGAAGTACGTCGCCAAGGTCTTCGGCACCGCCAAGACCTTCGCGGCCTGGACCAACGAAGAGCAGCATTCGCTGACGCGAGCTCGGTAGCTGAACCAAGACTGGGGCGGGACCTGTGAGTCCCGCCCCAGTCCCCAGCGCCGGGGTCGGTCTACGACAAGTACCAGCACCAAACATCTAGCCGCCCACGGCGCCCAAGAGCGCGATCCGGGCCATCCTCTGAACGCCGCTGCGAGAGAATGGCCCGGATCGCCTTTTGCTATTTATGTCCGGAATTCCCGAACAAATTTCACAGTCAGTTCCGCCCGTTACGTCCAGGTATGACATGTCCTGTCCCTGGACCTTTACTTTTCGGGGCTCCTCTCGGCGCCGCTCGGCCACCATCATCTCGGTATGGACCTGTTGCAGTTTCACAAGATGCGGACGGCCATCCAGGACAACGCCTACCCCGGCTCGGGCCAAGACGTGGCGACGATGGAGAGCAATCTCCGCGACCTGCTCATGGCCAGTGGACTCTTCGAAGAAGTCGAGGTGGAGCACACCGACGACCCCGACCAGCTCGTGATCGGCCTGTGCACCTTCCGGCCGGAGTGGAGCGAGGCGGACATCGCCCGGGCCATCGAGGGCCTGTGGCAGAACAGGGTGCGCTACCCCTTCTGGGAGGCGCACGCGCTCCTGGTCGACGAGGAGCAAGTCGAGTTCGAGGCAGCCACCAGGAGCGGCGGCGGGGGACACTACGTGACCGTCCACCTGGTCGCCCAGAAGGCGGAGATCCCGGCTCAGCGCGCGGCGGTCGAGTGACGTAGCGGCCGGCGTACCGCTGCTAGCGTCGCTTCGTGCGCACCGACCAAGCGACAGACTCCGAGTTCGACCGCGGCATCGCCCTCCGTGCGAGGGCTGACGACCCAGGCGTGTACGACGGTGCGCTCGATGCCGGCTGGCAGGTAGGCGGAGGTGTCAACGGCGGGCTGCTCCTGGCCGTCGCAGCGAACGCCCTCAAGCAGACCTTCCTCGACGAGCGCCATCCCGACCCGTTCTCGGTCAGCGCCTACTACCTCTCCGCGGCACGGCCAGGTCCCGTCACCCTGCACACCGAGGTGGTACGACGTGGCGCCTCGATGTCCACGGCGTCGGTGTCGATGTTCCAGCAGGACGGGGACGATCCCCGGACCGAGCGAGTCCGGGCGCTCGCGACGTACGGAGACCTCGACGACCTGCCGGACGCCGTCCACACCAGCGCAAGTCCGCCTGAGCTTCCGCCGCAGGAGCAATGCCTCGGGACTGATCTTGCACCGGCAGACTTCCGGGCCAATGCGCCCCTGCTCGACCGGTTCGACCTGCGGCTCGACCCCGACTGCGTCGGATGGGCGCTGGGGGAGCCGTCAGGTCGCGGCGTGATCCAGGGCTGGCTCAGGCTCGCCGATGAGCGCGAGCCCGACCCGCTCATGCTCCTGCTCGCGCTGGACGCGCTGCCGCCGGTCACCTTCGACCTCGGGTTGCAGGGCTGGACGCCGACCCTCGAGCTGACCGCGCACGTGCGTGCGAAGCCCGCGCCAGGCTGGCTCCGGGTGAAGCACTCGACGTGCAACTACGCCGGAGGTCTCCTCGAGGAGGACGCCGAGGTGTGGGACTCGAAAGACCGTCTGGTGGCGCAGTCGAGGCAGCTCGCTCGTGCACCGCGGCCGTGAGTCGGCAGCCGCAGCACTGCGTCCCGTCAGGTATTCGCGAGGTCGCGTGCGGCCTGCACGAGGCGTCCGCAGGCCCGCTCGACCTTGAGTCGGTCGCTCCGCGTGATTGGCAGGTGGCTGTAGCCGGCCTTGGTCTTCCTGGCGAGCAGCGTCCGGAGGTCGTCGCCGAGCTTGCGGTCGATCTTGGCCAACAGCGCCACCGCCTCGCTGTGGTTCTCGCCCAATGCGTGTTCGCCGAGATGGGCGCAGCACAGCACGTCGGCGGCTGCGATTCCGGCGTGAACCAGCAGGGTGACGTAGGCATCGGCGACGTCGTCCGCGACATCGGCCACCTCGGCAACGACCTCGGCAGCCTCGGCGAACTGGACCGCCTTGCGCATGCGTCCTCGCCGAGTTGCGGCGGTGCAGGTCACCGTTCTAGGCACGGCTCATCCGTCGCCAGAAGGTGGATGGGCCGTGCAGCAGCAGCCCCTCGCTGCGAATAGCGGCCAGCACCGGGTCCCCGGAGCGCAGTCCGGCACGGACCTCGTTCTCGCTCATCTCCAGGATCCGGGTGTCATTGCCGGTCCACGCGGTCGCGTCGCGCTGGAGCCGGTCAGTGTCGCGATGCCAGGCCTCCCAGTCCTCGTCCGGACCGGTGTCGAGCCGTTCCGGGCGCACGACGAACACGTCGATGTCGCTGCCAGGGTGCATCTCGCCGCGGGCGGCGGACCCGAACAGGGCCGCGAACGCCGGTGGCGTGGGCCAGCCCTCCATGGCCTCCCGGATCCGCTCGAGGAACGTGGCCCGTAGGCCCGCCAGCTCGATGATGGCCGGGGCCGCGAGGTGATCGCGGTTGAGGCGGTAGGTGTGCGCGTTGCCGACCGTGTCGACCGACACGATGCCCTCGCTGACCAGGCGTAGCAGCGACTTGCGCACGCCGCTGGCCGAGTGCGCACCGATCAGCCGGTGCAGCTGCCCGGGCGTGAATGCCGAGTCTGCCCGGGCGAGCACTTCCAGCACGTCGCCATCGACGGTCGGGGTCACCACGCTCAAGGGGTGCGTCAGGAGCACGAGCCTCACCTCCTCACCTCGCACAATAGTGAAAGCTCTCTCACTATTGTGCGAGGTCACGCACTATTGTGCAAGGGGAAGCCTCACCAGAAGTGGCCCGAGCGGCAGCCCTGGCCGTGCGCCACTCTGTGTCGTCGCCCGACGCAGCCGGCTATCCGAAGTCGCTCCTGTTCATCGCGAAGACGTAGCGACGCCGCGGGTACTCCGTCAGCGACCACAGCTGCCCTCTCGACGGCCAGTAGGTGATGTCCTCCGGCCCGGCCGGCAGGACCTTGCGGAACTTCTTGAACGCACCGGGCTGTCCGACGTACAGACTGCCCTTCCACCACTTCCCGAGGCTGGTCGTCACGTAGTAGGTCCCGTCCACGACCGTGGCACCCTGCATGCCCGACACCCCCTCGTCGGGGAGGTTGAGAGGACGGGAGCGGCCGTCGGTGTGCGTGAGCAGCAGGGACGTCTCGGGGTCGATCTCGTAGCTGACCAGGCGCGTGGTCAGACCGCGGCGGCCGTACTCACCGGCGACCAGGTGATGCGGATGCCGGCTCCGGTCGATGGACAGGAACGAGTAGCGCATCTTCTCGAAGTCCTGGTCGGCGAAGGCGTCGTACTTGAACCGGACCGGCAGGAAGTAGCGGTACCCGAAGGAGTCGACGCCACCCTTCGTCAGGCCCAGGGACGAACGGTCATTGCCGGCGGGCACCCGGACGATGTCGTCGAGGCGAAACGAGTAGAGCCCGCGGGCCGTGCCGGCGACGTGGAGGTACGGCCCGTGCCACACGATCCCGCCGGCGTGCACCTTCACCGGCTTCACGTCCACCTGGCCGCGCTCGTTGAAGTAGGGCTCGACGAGCAGCACGTGACGGTAGCGAGGGCGATGCAGGTCGGTGACGTCCACGAACGAGACCCGGGCTCCCTTGTGGAGGCCGCGCGCCGACTTGTAGTACCAGCTCACGCAGACCACCGACCTGCCGTTGACGTGGTCGGGGTCGCCGGCGTCCGCGGAGGTGGTGATGCCCTGGGGGTACCAGTGCCGGGTCCTGTCGTCCCCCTCGTCCCACCGGAATCCCCACGCCGCGGCCTTGCCCGGCACCTTCGCCGCCGATGCGGTCCGGTTCAGGTCTCCGAGCACCCCCTCGACACCGACGCGACCGCCGACGACCGCCTCCAGTGCCGAGACCTCGGCTCGTCGCTCGGCCGCACGGAACAGGTGCACACCAACGGGATTCTGGGGGTCCACTTCTCTCCTAGCACTAGATTGTGCAGCCGAGTCTTTCGTGAAACGACGCGCCGCCGGAAGGGGGAAACCATGCGAAAACATGACAAAGCGGACAAGGTGCTCGTGATGGGTGCCGCGATCATCCGCGACGGCCGGGTGCTGGTCGCGCGCCGCACGGCACCCCTCGAGGTCGCCGGCGGGTGGGAGTTCCCCGGTGGGAAGGTCGAGCCCGGTGAGGACCCCGAGGTCGCGATCGTCCGCGAGATCCGCGAGGAGCTCGGCTGCGGCATCACCGTGACCGGCCACCTGGCGGGGCAGCAGCCCATCAAGGACGGCTACACGCTCCGGGTGGCCCGCGCTGAGCTGACTGCGGGTGAGCCGCTTCCGCACGAGCACGACGCGATCCGGTGGCTCGGCCCCGAGGAGCTCGGCGACGTGCGCTGGCTCGAGCCGGACCTGCCCTTCCTCGACGAGCTGCGCGAGACCCTGCTCGACGGCCGGCGCCTGGACGGGGGCAACGTGGGTGGTGCGGTCCGCATCGGCAAGACGGTACGACGGCCAACGGGACCGTGGACGCCGGCGGTGCACGCGCTCCTCGACCACCTGGAGCGACACGGGCTGCCGTGCGCGCCGAGGGTTCTCGGCACCGACGCCCGAGGGCGCGAGGTCCTGTCCTATCTCCCCGGCCACATCATCGACGTCGACACCGAGCAGCTGACCGACGGGCAGCTCGTCTCGCTCGTGACGTGGACCCGCCGGCTGCACGAGGCGACCGCGACCTTCACGCACCCCGGGCCCTGGCGCCTGCTTGGGTCGGACCAGCCCGGCTCGGACCGGCCCGGCTCGGACCGGCCCGGCTCGGACCGGCCCGAGGTGATCGCCCACAACGACATCGCGCCGTACAACGCCTGCTTCGAGGGCGACCAGGTCACCGGCGTCTTCGACTGGGACCTCGCCGGCCCGGCCACAGCCCTTCGGGAGCTGGCGTTCCTGGTCTGGCCGTCCGTGCCGCTGTACCGCGACATCGGTGCCACGGAGTCGGCCCGCCGGTTGGAGCTCGTCGCGAGCACCTACGGTCGGTACACGGCGCGGGAGATCCTGCACGCCGTACCGCAACGGATCCAGGACTCGATCGACTTCATCCGGTCCGCCGTCGAGCAGGGCGACGAGACCATGCGCAACCTCGCGGCCCTCGGCGAGCCGGAGCGCACCGAGGTGGCTTTGGCAGACTTGGTGGACCGCATCCCGCTGATCGAGAAGGAGCTGTCGTGAGCCTGCGAGCGGTCTTCTACGAGGAGGACGACGCGCACGCCGTCGCGGCCCGCCTGACGCATGACGGCTTCGACGCGCACGTGGAGCGTGAACGGCTCGCCGGTGAGGACGACGACGAGGACCACCCCTGGGCCGTCGTGACGGACGCGCCCGACTTCCTCGTCGACGTGCTCGTCGAGCAGCACGACGGCTGGCTGGACCACCTTGGCGGGGAGGCGCCCGGCATCGACGTACCGCCTCCGCCGCCGCTCGACCTTCCAGCAGCGCCGCGTCGGATCAAGGGCCACTTCCCGTCCGACTAGAGTTGCCGCATGGATCAGCGGATGTTGTTGGTGCACGCGCACCCTGACGACGAGAGCATCAACCAGGGCGCGACGATGGCGAAGTACGTCGCCCGTGGCACCCAGGTCACCCTCGTGACGTGCACCCTCGGCGAGGAGGGCGAGATCCTCGTCCCCGGTCTAGAGCACCTCGCCTCCGACAAGGAGGACAAGCTCGGCCACCACCGGATCGGCGAGCTCGCCAACGCCATGCGGGAGCTCGGTGTCACCGACCACCGCTTCCTGGGCAGCGCGGGCAAGTACCGCGACTCCGGCATGGTCTGGCACGAGTCGGGCCACGCCACCCACGGTGAGGACGTCAGGGAGGGCACCTTCTGGCGGACCGACCTGACCGAGGCGGCGACGGACCTCGTCTCGGTGATTCGCGAGGTGCGCCCGCAGGTCCTGGTCACCTACGACGAGTTCGGCAACTACGGGCACCCCGACCACATCCAGGCCCACCGGGTCGCGATGTACGGCGCGTCGCTGGCCGCGGCCCGTTCGTTCCGGCCCGACCTGGGTGAGGCGTGGGACATCGCCAAGATCTACTGGGGCGCGATGCCCGAGTCGTGGATGCGGGAAGGGCTGCGCCAGATCCGTGCGGCCGGCGACACCACCACGTTCGAGGGCATGGACCCCGAGGGTGACCTCGGCCGGTGGGTGACCCCGGACGCCTACATCGACGCCGTGGTCGACGGAAACGACTTCGTCGACGCCAAGATCGCCGCGATGAAGGCGCACGCGACACAGATCACGGTCGACGGTCCGTTCTTCGCGCTCTCCAACAACCTCGGCAACCAGGTGTGGGGATCCGAGTACTTCCGCCTGGCCAAGGGTGCGAAGGGGCCGGTGAACGAAGACGGGATGGAGACCGACCTCTTCGCCGGGCTGTGATGCGGTTCGTCACACTGTTCTGGCACGTCCTGGCCGCGCTGGTCGGCGCCACAGTGGCCCTGGCAGCGGTGGCAGTTCACCGGACCATGGTCGAGGGCCTTCCCGTCGGACTGGTGGTCAGCCTCGGTGCGACGCTCGTCGTGGCCTGGGCGCTCCGCCTGCAGCACAGGCGGCTCGCGGCGTCGTACTGCCTCGGCTGGGTCGTGACCGTGGGGCTCACGATCACCGGCCGCCCCGAGGGTGACTACGCGATCGCGAGCGACCTCCGCGGCTACCTGTTGATGGCGGTGTCACTGGCCGTGATCGTGATCGGCCTCACGTCCCTCGCAAGCCGGGATTCTCCATCTTCGCCCGGTCCGCCTTAGTATGGCGCGTTGTGATTGACGAGGCGCTCCGGGAAAAGCTCAACGACCGCCGAGTAGTGGCACTGCTGCTGGTCGGTCTGATTGTGGTCTTCGGTGGCATGTACGTCGCTGCCCACTTCATCACCGGCGACAAGGTGCCGCGAGGCGCGACCGTCGCCGGCGTGGAGATCGGCGGCCAGGACGCCGAAGCCGCACGCGCCGCCCTCGCCGAGGGTCTGTCGGAGCGCGCGGAGGAACCGATCACGGTCACCGCGGACGCCCAGCGCGCCAGGATCAGTCCGGACCAGGCGGGTCTCGCCGTCGACCTCGACGCCTCCGTCGAGCAGGCCGGCGGCGAAAGCAGCTGGAGCCCGGGTCGCATGTGGGACTACTTCACCGGCGGCGACGACTTCGACGCGGTCGTGAACGTGGACGACAAGAAGCTGCACAAGGCCATCGAGAAGTTCGGCGAGAAGGTCGGCGTGCCGGCCCGCGAGGGGCACATCGCCTTCGAGGACGGCAAGGCGGACCCCCGCTTCCCCAGGGAAGGCCTGGAGATCGACCGCGACGGCGCCGCGGAGACGATCTCCGACTCGTACCTGAACACGGACGAGGTCGTCGAGCTTCCTCTGGAGAACACCGAGCCCAAGGTCAGCAAGGCCAAGGTCCTCGCGGCGATGGACGAGTTCGCCAACCCGGCGATGTCGGCTCCGGTGGTCATCGAGCTCGCCGGAGAGAACATCGTGCTCCGCCCGGAGGACTACTCCGAGGCCCTCGCGATGAAGGCCAAGCACGGCAGGCTCGTCCCGGTCCTGCACGACAAGAAGCTGCTCGCGGCGATCGAGCCGAAGATGGAGAAGGTCTCGCTCGAGCCGAAGGATGCGACCGTCAAGCTGGTCGACGGTGAGCCCAAGGTCGTGCCCGGCAAGAACGGTGTCACCTTCAAGCCGAAGGAGATCACCGACCAGTTCCTCTCCCTGCTCGTCCAGCGCGACCAGAACCGCACCCTCGCCGTGGAAAGCGTCGTCGACGAGCCCGACTTCGACACCGCCGACGCCCGCAACCTGAAGATCGACGAGGTTGTCTCCTCGTTCACGACGCAGTTCCCCCACGCGGACTACCGCAACACCAACCTCGGCCGAGCGGCGGAGCTGGTCAGCGGGACCGTCCTCAAGCCGGGGGAGACCTTCAGCCTCAACGGCACCGTCGGCGAGCGGACTGCCGAGAACGGTTTCACCAAGGGCTACATCATCAGCGACGGCATCTTCGAGGAGGACTTCGGCGGTGGCGTGTCCCAGGCGGCCACCACGCTCTTCAACGCCGCGTTCTTCGCCGGGCTCGAGGACGTCGAGCACGAGCCGCACTCGTTCTACATCGACCGCTACCCGGTCGGCCGTGAGGCCACGGTGGTCTGGGGCGCGCTCGACCTGAAGTTCAAGAACGACACCCCCTACGGGATCCTGATCGAGGCGTGGGTCAACCCCAGCACGCCCTCGACCTACGGGTCGATGAACGTGAGGATGTGGTCGACGAAGTACTGGGACATCTCCACCGACGTCTCCGACCGCTACCGGATCACCAAGGAGAAGACCCGGTACATGACCGGGAAGAACTGCGTGCCCAACGACGGCTACGGCGGCTTCGACATCGACGTGTTCCGCTACTTCCGCCACGTGGGGAGCGACGAGCTCGTGCGCAAGGAGAAGATGCACACGCGCTACACCCCCTCCGACTCCGTGGTCTGCCGGAAGAGGGACTCCAACGCCTAACGGAGTCGGACCGGCACTCGTCGGAGCCACGGGGCCCAGTTGTGACGATCGGACGGTTCTCGGCACCCGAGGGCATGCCGATCGTCCCAACTGACGAGGACAGTCCCCGCTAAGCCTTCACTCCTGTCACGCGGGTCCCAGGAGCCCCAAGTGCCCCGCCCGAACGCCTATCTGTGGATGACCGGACGCGTCACGGGGTGGAACCCACGATCCTCGGCGCATGTCACGCCACAAGTGGGACCCTGTCTGCGCTCCGGCCACCGGTCTCGTGCGGCCCGTGGGTCGCGATCCCTCCGGTCAGAACGGTCCGACCAAGGGGCAAGCCGCGGGGCCGAACTGGCGGCGTACGTCGCAGGGCTACTACGTCCCCGCAGCCGTCGACGGCACGCGACCCGAGCAGAGGGTGATGGAGCAGTCGGTACGGCTACCGGCCGGGGGAGCGGTCACCGGCTGGGCCTCCTGCCGGCTGCACCGCGCCAACTTCTTCGACGGACTCGAGGCGGACGGGATCACGAGGATGCCGGTGCCTCTCGCGCTCGGGGCGACGGGAAGCATCAGGAGGGACCCCGCGGTGTGCCTCTCCCGCGAACGGCTCGATGCGGACGAGGTCGCGTTTCGGTACGGCGTGCCGTGCACCTGCCCACGGCGGGCGCTGTTCGACGAGATACGACGGCTCGGCGACCTGCGCGAGGCCGTGGTCGCGATGGACATGATGGCCGCGGCGCGCCTGGTCTCGATCGCACGGATGCGTGCGTACGTCTCGACCCGTTCCGGCTGGAACGGCTCTCCCGGTGTGGTCAGGGCGCTCGGCCTGGCCAGCGAGCGCAGCAAGTCACCGAACGAGACGCGGATGCGCCTCATCTGGGAGCTGGACGCCGGCTTCCCGAGACCGCTGGTCAACCAACCTGTCCGGGACCTCGCCGGGAACCTGCTCGGGATCGCGGACATCTTCGATCCCGTGGCCGGGGTCGTCGGTGAGTTCGACGGGGCGGACCACCGGAGCGCGGCCAGGCACAGCAAGGACGTCGACCGTGAGGCGAGGTTCCGCGACAACAGGCTGGAGTTCTTCCGCGTCACCGGGTCGGACCTGCGCCACTGGCGGCGGGTGGTGGACCGCATGGTGGCGACGCGTGCCCGTGCGCTCTGGGTGCCTGAGGGACGCCGGACCTGGACGATTGCACCGCGTGTCGACAGCCGGGACGACCCGACCCTGGACGAGTACCTCGAGCACCGGGCCTGGGAGATCTCGCTCTACGAGCAGCACCAGCGGGAGGGCGACCCGGACGTCAGGGACCTCATCGACTTGTGACGATCGGCCGGTCTCACGCGCCCTGGAACCGGCCGATCGTCACAACCTGCGAACCGGCAGCAGGCCGACCGCGCGCGGAGGTCACGCCGGCGCGGCCAGGTAGCGGTAGGTGTGGTGCGTGAGGAACCCGAGCCGCTCGTACAACGCCAGCGCCGCCGGGTTGTCGCCCCGGGCCTGCAGGTAGGCCGTCGTGGCTCCCCGCTCCGCGCCCCACTCCAGCAGCGCGGCCATCACGACCTGTCCGAGCCCTTGCCGCCGGTGCTCCGGCGACACCCAGACGTCGGTGATGCCGAGCCAGTCGTCGGCGTAGGCGGCTCGCCCCCTCGCGAGGACCTCTCCCTCCGGCTGGTCGGCCGGGTCCGCCGGCACCGTCACGAACACGACCTGGTCGGGCCCCTCGAGCACACCCACCGCGGCGTCGCCGTACGACAGGGCGCGCTCGTCGTCGGCGAGCCACCCCGGGCGGGCCGTCGTACCCACTGACACCGGAGGTACGACGGCGGGCAGCGCCCGGCGTACCGCACGCAAGGCCCGGGACACGGACGCGATCTGGAAGGCGGTGTCGTCCTCGCCGGGGCGTGCCGCGACCCATCCCGCGGACTCGAGAGCCAGGTGTACGTCGGACCCGACCACGGCCTGCGCCCAGGGCGGCAGGTCGCGCTGCGCGTAGAAGGAGCGAACCGCCTCGACCGCGGAGCCGAACGGCATGCCGGGGTCGCCGACCGCGAGCACCGAGTTCGCACGCGCGCTGAAGCCCCGTGACGCACGCAGCAGCCAGTCGCCGAGCGGCTGGGTCTCCAGGGCGGGCCACGACGCGTTGGCCCGCCGCTCGGCCTCGTCGGGTGACACGCGGTGCCGCACCGAGGGCCGGGGCGGGACCGGCTTCCCGGAGACGATGTCCGCGACCCGGATGGCGGTGACGTCCCCGGACTCGGCGCGGACCGTGGTGACGCCGTCGGCCCAGGACTCCATCACGCCGAGCAGGTCGGTGAGGGCGGGCCCGCCGGTCGGACCTGTCTCGCCGCGCACGATGCGGCGGATGACGACCCGCTGGCCGACGAGGTGCGGGCCGAGGCCGGGAGGGTTGCTCACGAAGCGGATTCTTTCGGTAGGTGGACCTGGGTCACGATGTTGATTCCAGGAACGTGATACTAGGCTGTACTACATCCCACCTACGGTGTCGTAACCGTTGCGCGGGATGCACAGAGCAGCTCATCCGAGGAGGAACAAAGGTGACGTACGTCATCGCGCAGCCCTGCGTGGACTTGAAGGACAGGGCATGCGTCGACGAGTGCCCCGTCGACTGCATCTACGAGGGTTCGCGGATGCTCTACATCCACCCGGACGAGTGCGTCGACTGTGGCGCCTGCGAGCCCGTCTGCCCGGTCGAGGCGATCTTCTACGAGGACGACACCCCGGAGCAGTGGAAGGACTACTACAACGCCAACGTCGACTTCTTCGACGACCTGGGCTCTCCCGGTGGCGCGGCCAAGCTCGGCGTGATCGAGAAGGACCACCCGATGATCGCCGCGCTCCCGCCGCAGAACCAAGAGTGACCGACCCTCACCACACGTCCGTGCCGCCCGCCGACCTCGGCTTCCTCGAGAGGTGGTGGGCGGCACGTGGTGTGGAGGGGCCGGTGTCGAGCACCCTGCCGGACTTCCCGTGGGACCACCTGACGGCCTACGCCGCGCGGGCCCGGTCCCACGCCGACGGGATCGTCGACCTCTCGATCGGCACCCCGGTCGACCCCACTCCGGAGGTCGTGCAGCAGGCGCTGCGTGACGCCGCGAACGCTCCCGGCTACCCCACCACGATCGGCCGAGTGGAAACCCGTCAGGCCTGCGTCGACTGGCTGTCCCGCCGCTTCGGAGTCACCGGGCTGGACGTGGACGGGGTGCTCCCCGTGATCGGCTCCAAGGAGCTGATCGCCTCGCTGCCGGGCCACCTCGGCCTGGGGGCGCGGGACCTCGTCGTCTACCCCGGGCTGGCGTATCCGACCTACGAGGTCGGCGCGAAGCTGGCCGGGGCGCGGGCCGTGGCGACGGACTCGCTCACGACCGTTGGCCCGGAGCGGGTCTCGCTGATCTGGATCAACTCGCCGTCGAACCCCACGGGCAAGGTGCTGCCGGTGGACCACCTGCGCAAGGTCGTCGCGTGGGCCCGGGAGCGGGGAGCCCTGCTGGTCTCCGACGAGTGCTACATCGAGATGGCCTGGGAGCCCGTGGACGGCCAGGGCCCGGTCTCCGTGCTGCACCCGGACGTCTGCGACGGCGACCACACAGGCATCCTCACCGTCCACTCGTTGTCGAAGCGGTCCAACCTCGCGGGGTACCGGTGCGCGTTCGTGGCGGGGGACACCTCCGTCGTCGCAGAGCTTCTCGCGGTCCGCAAGAACCTGGGGCTGCAGATGCCCGCGCCGCAGCAGGTGGCCATGAAGGCCGCGCTGGACGACGACGCGCACGTGTCCGAGCAGCACGAGAGGTACTCCCGCCGCCGCAAGGCGCTGAAGCACGCGTTCGAGTCCGCGGGCTTCCGGGTCGACCACTCGGAGGGATCCCTCTACCTGTGGGCGACCCGGGAGGAGTCCTGCTGGGACACCCTCTCGTGGCTGGCCGACCGCGGCATCCTCGTCGCTCCGGGGGAGTTCTACGGCCGAGCCGGCGCCGAGCACGTCCGGATCGCGATCACGGCCACCGACGAGCGGGTCGAGCAGGCCGTCCGCCGCCTCCAGGGCTAGCCACCGCCCCTCCAGGGCTGGCCACCGCCCCTCCATCCGTAGCCCAGACCGCCCGAGTCGTCGGCCAGGCCGCCCGAGCTGTCAGGGCGGGCGGGTTTCCCCAAGGTATGTCGCTGAACCGTCACTTCCCACGACGTGCAAGCCGTGGGAAGTGACGGTTCAGCGACATACCTTGATGAACCCGCCGACGTTCAGCCAGAGGCGACGCGCGGGGCGTGCATCTCGTGCACCGCCGCCGTGATCGGGGTCCGTTGCGGCGCGGTCGTCGCGATCTTGACCGCGGAGATGTTCTCCACGCGGATGACAGAGTGCTCCCGGTCCTGGGACTGGAGCACGACGCCGAAGCCGTCGACGGCCACCACCAGGCCCGGTATCCACGAGCCCTCGACGAGGATCTCCACGGGTACCTCGTTGTCGCGGGCACGGTTGAGCGCCGTGCCGATCGTGTACAGCGTCGAGTCGCTACCCATGCCCCCACCTCCCACATCGAGTCAGAAAAACCATGCCAACCCCCCCGGGTCCGACTTGTGGACTTCCATCATGGAAGGGCGTGATTGACCGGTCAATGACACATGAGCACTACGGGAAGCATCACCCCAACTGCCCGATCGCAACCGTTTCAGTCAGGTTCGACGCCCGGGATGCCCGTTTCGACGCCCGGGAAGCCCGGTTCCTGTCGGTACGTCGTGGCGAGGCCGGGCCAGGCGTGCCTACTCGCCCTCGAGCACGTCGACGTGGACGTGGTCCCGGTGCTCGAGCACCGCGCGGTCGCCGGGGCGGTCTCCGGGGTCGTACTCACGCCAGCCCGACTCCGAGCGGGTGCCGGAGCCCCAGATGCGCCCGTCGAAGATGACGTGCTCGACGTCGAGCCGTTTCGCGTGCGCGACGAGGTACTGCGCCACGGCCCAGCCCTTGCGGTTGTTCGCCTTGTTCACCGGCCGCACGAAGATGTCGATGGCGCGCCCGTCGTAGTGCGCCGAGCCCTCGCCGTGGCCGGTCGTCACCCCACCACGCTCGAAGCCGCCTAGCGGCAGCTGCCCGAAGGCCTTCCGGAGGTCCCGTCGTACCTCGTTCGCCCGGGGGGTCAGGCCGTTCCGCCTGGCCCGCTCCTTCGACGGGTCGTCGACAGGCGACCTGACCACGCAGGTGAACCTCCCGCCGGCGCTGTAGCCGGTCAGGGCGGAGGCGAGGGCGCGGGCGTCCTCGGCGTGGTCCTCGTAGGCCTCCGGGAAACCGGAGCGCTGCACCTCCTGCGCCGCCTCGGTGATCCGCATGGTCTCGTAGTCGTCGACCTTCTCGAGCTCGTCGTAGAACCTGTTGGTCGCGTAGTAGGGATCGGTGATCTGCGCCTCCGACCCCCAGCCCATGGACGGACGCTGCTGGAACAGCCCGAGCGAGTCGCGGTCGCCGTGCTCGAGGTTGTGGATCTTCGACTCCTGGTACGCCGTCGCCAGGGCGATCGAGACCGCGCGGGCGGGGAGGCCGCGACGTACGCCGACCGCGGCGATCAGGGTCGCGTTCTCCGCCTGCTCGGTGCTGAGCTCGACCGCGACGTCACCCACCTCGGCGCGGCAGCCCTCGGGGTCGGGGAACGGTCCGACGCCACGGAAGACGAGAATGCCGGCGACCGCCACGACGGCCAGGATCGAAAGACCGACCAGGATCGCGCGGGAGGCGCGACCCTGCTCGGTCCTGGTTCGTTGACGAGGGAGGTCAGTCGTTCGCATGCAAGGCGGCGTTCAGCTCGATGCCGTCGCCGTGCCAGGGAACCGCCTCGATCGAGCCGGTCACCGAGTTGCGACGGAACAGGACGTTGTCGGCCCCCGACAGCTCGGCGGCCTTGACGACCTTCGGCTTGCCGTCCATGTCCTTGACGGTGACCTTCGTCCCCGCGGTGACATAGCAGCCCGCCTCGACCACGCAGTCGTCGCCGAGCGAGATGCCGATCCCGGCGTTGGCGCCGACCAGGCAGCGCTCGCCCACCGAGATGACCTCCTTGCCACCACCGGACAGGGTGCCCATGATCGAGGCGCCTCCACCGATGTCGGAGCCGTCACCGACCACGACCCCGGCGCTGACCCGGCCCTCGACCATCGAGCCGCCGAGCGTGCCGGCGTTGAAGTTCACGAAGCCCTCGTGCATGACGGTGGTGCCGGACGCCAGGTGCGCGCCGAGCCGCACCCGGTCCGCGTCGGCGATGCGGACCCCTGGGGGAAGCACGTAGTCGGTCATCCGGGGGAACTTGTCCACGCCGAACACGCTGATGTGCTGGCCGGTCGCCTGGAGCCGCATCCGGGTCTTCTCGAAGCCGTCGACGGGACACGGCCCCGCGCTGGTCCACACGACGTTGGTGAGCAGGCCGAAGATGCCGTCGAGGTTGATGCTGTGCGGGGCGACGAGCCTGGAGCTGAGCAGGTGCAGCCGCAGCCACGCGTCATGGGTGTCCTTGGGCGGCCCCTGCAGGTCGTCGACGACCGTGTGTACGACGACCCGGCGCACGCCACGCACCTCGTCGGCCCCCTCGAGCTTCGACAGCTCTGCCGGGATACCGGCGTCGTCAGGGGCGGCCCCCAGCGCTGGGGACGGATACCACGTGTCGAGCACGGCGTCGGATCCGCCGTCGTCGGTGCCCGCGAGGGTCGCGAGGCCGTAGCCCCATGCTGCGGTCGGTGTGTCTTCGTGCGGCTGCTGGTTGCTCTCGGTCACATGTGTAACGCTATCGAAACGCGACGCGATGGGGTGGACCGGTAGGTCCAAACCGGATTCGGGAGGTAGACCAGATGACGGCCAGGGCCCGCTGGAAGGAACTCTGCATGGACACCACCGGGGGTGAGACGCTCGGCCGGTTCTGGGCGGACGTCCTCGGTCTCGAGTTCCAGCCCGACGCCAAGTCAGGCGACGTGGTCGGCTCCGAGGAGGGGCACGGCATCGCCATGTGCGAGGTGCCCGAGGCGAAGTCGGTCAAGCACCGCGTGCACATCGACGTGCACGCCGCGTCCGTCGACGACCTCGTGGCGAGGGGTGCGTCCGTCGTACTCCCGGCGGAGGAGTCCGGGTTCTCGTGGACGGTGATGGCCGACCCCGAGGGTGGGGAGTTCTGCGCCTTCGTGCGCGAGCCCGACAAGCTGCCGGCGTACCGCTTCTACGAGCTCGGCGTCGACGCGGTGGACGCCGAGGAGATCGCCCGCTGGTGGGCGGACGTCTTCGCCGTGGAGGCGCAGTCGGGTGGCGGTGGCTGCTGGTACGTCAAGGCCGTTCCCGGCATGCCGTTCGAGGGCATCGCCTTCGACACCGTGCCCGAGCCGAAGACGGTCAAGAACCGCCTTCACTGGGACCTGTACGCCGACGTCGAGGACATGAAGGCGGCAGGAGCGACCGTGCTGCGTCTGCCCGACGACGAGATCCGGTGGCACGTGATGGCCGATCCGGAGGGCAACGAGTTCTGCGTCTTCGCGGGCTGATGGGATGGGCAGCATGAACGAGACCCTCGACCTCACCGCGGACGCCGTCACCCTGACCGAGACCCTGGTCAACATCGAGTCGGTGAGCGGCAACGAGCAGGCCATCGCCGATGCCGTGGAGTCGGCGCTGGTCGCCCTGCCGCACCTCGAGGTGTTCCGCAAGGGCAACACGATCGTCGCGCGCACCGACCACGGCCACGCCGAGCGCGTGGTGATCGCGGGCCACCTCGACACCGTGCCGCTCAACGACAACCTGCCCGCCCGCAGGGACGACGAGCACCTGCACGGCCTCGGCGCCTGCGACATGAAGGGCGGGTGCGCGGTGGCCCTGCGCATCGCCGCCACCATGCCCGTGACCAACCGGGACATCACCTTCGTCTTCTACGAGTGCGAGGAGGTCGAGGCCGAGCGCAACGGCCTGGGCCTGCTCGCCGAGAGCCGGCCCGACCTGCTCCAGGCCGACTTCGCGATCCTGATGGAGCCCTCCGACGCGGTGGTCGAGGCGGGCTGCCAGGGCACCATGCGGGTCGACGTGACGGTGCGTGGAGAGCGCGCCCACTCGGCGCGCGCCTGGCGGGGCGTCAACGCGATCCACGGCGTGGCTGACGTGCTGGCCCGCCTCAACGCCTACGAGCCCCGCAAGCCGGTGATCGACGGGCTCGAGTACCACGAGGGCCTCAACGCGGTCTACATCTCGGGCGGGGTCGCCGGCAACGTGATCCCGGACGTGTGCCGGGTCTCGGTCAACTACCGGTTCGCGCCGGACCGGTCGGAGGCGGAGGCGCTCGCGCACGTGCGCGAGGTGTTCGACGGCTACGAGATCGAGGTCACCGACACGGCTCCGTCCGCGATGCCCGGGCTCTCCGTCCCGGCGGCCGCGGCGTTCGTCGAGTCGGTGGGCGGGGTCGCGAACCCCAAGTTCGGGTGGACCGACGTGGCCCGCTTCAGCGAGCTCGGCGTCCCCGCGGTGAACTTCGGCCCGGGCGACCCGCACCTCGCGCACAAGCAGGAGGAGTTCGTGCCCCTCGAGCAGATCCGTATCGTCGAGCGGCAGCTACGGGACTGGTTGACGCCGTAACCTCTCTGCATGACGGCACAGACACCGAACTCCGTCCCCGACGGGCCACGGAAGAACCGCGGTCGGACGACGATGCGGCGCAGCCAGTTCCAGAGGAGTACGACGGACCAGCGGCTGCTCGACTCCCGGGGGCCGACCGACTGGGTGCACACAGACCCATGGCGTGTCCTGCGCATCCAGTCCGAGTTCATCGAGGGCTTCGGTGCCCTGGCCGAGCTGGGGCCCGCGATCTCGGTGTTCGGGTCGGCGCGCACGCAGCCGGACGACCCGATGTACGCGCTCGCGGAGGAGCTCGGGCGCGAGCTGTCCGACGCGGGGTTCGCCGTCATCACCGGCGGGGGACCGGGCGTCATGGAGGCGGCGAACAAGGGCGCCAGCGAGTCGGGCGGGGTCTCGGTGGGGCTCGGGATCGAGCTCCCCTTCGAGGCGGGGCTCAACAGGTGGGTCGACATCGGCGTCAACTTCCGTTACTTCTTCGCGCGGAAGATGATGTTCGTGAAGTACGCCCAGGGGTTCGTCGTGCTTCCCGGCGGGTTCGGGACGTTCGACGAGCTGTTCGAGGCGCTCACGCTGGTCCAGACGCAGAAGGTCACGTCGTTCCCGATCGTCCTGGTGGGCACCGACTACTGGCAGGGGCTGGTCGACTGGGTGACCAGGACGGTCCTCGAGGACGGCAAGATCTCGAAGAGCGACCTCGACATGTTCCGCCTCACCGACGACATCGACGAGGCGGTCGACGTGATGGTCGAGGCGGCGCGGCACCGGCTCTCCGCGGCGCCTGGCGGCGGCGAGATGCACGAGCCACCCGGAGACCCCGACTGAGGCCGGCTCCGGTCCTGGCCGGACGCGCTCGCGACCTGCCTGGCCGTGTCCGTGGGCCGTGGCACCATTCGTTGTATGACCTGGTTCTTCGCCGTTCTCCTCGTGCTCGTGATGGGCGTGGTCGTCGTGGTCGCGGGCGGCTGGGGCGGCTCGATGGCCGAGACGTACGACGACCGGCCCGACTCCCGGGTGCAGGGCGACGGGCCGCTGACCTCGACCGATCTCCGGAAGGTCCGCTTCTCCACGGCCTTCCGCGGCTACCGGATGTCCGAGGTGGACGCGCTGCTCGACCGGCTGTCCGCCGAGCTGGACGCCGCCCAGCCGCGCGTTGCCGAGCCGCAGCCGGCGCCGCGCCACGTGGGGCCGCGTCCCGAGCCGCATCCCGACGAGGGGGAGGGCTGATGCAGGCACTCGTTCGGTCGGAGGTGGACGTCTCGGCGCCCGCGCGCCTGGTGTGGAGCTACGTCACCGACTGGCCGCGCCAGGGGGAGTGGATCCCGCTCACGCGCGTGGAGGCGGTCGACGCGGCCGACGGCGTGGGAGGGCGGATCCGGGCCTGGACCGGGATCGGTCGGGTCGGCTTCTGGGACACGATGACGATCACAGCCTGGGAGCGGTACGACGACGGGGCGGCGCGCTGCGAGGTGCTGCACACCGGGGCGGTCGTCCGCGGGGACGGTGAGTTCGCTGTGGAGGCGCGCGACGAGGAGACCTGCCGGTTCGTGTGGTGGGAGCGGCTCGACATTCCCGGCGGATGGCTGGGCGCGCTCGGCTGGCGGGCCGTGCGCCCCCTCGCCCAGCGGGGCGTGGACCACGCGGTGCGCCGGTTCGCGGTCCGGGCGGAGGATCTCTATGCAGCGGTCTGACGAGCTGGTCCGCTGTGGCTGGGCCGGGGAGCTGCCCGACTACGTCGCTTACCACGACCACGAGTGGGGCCGTGAGCTGCGCGGCGACCGGGAGATGTTCGAACGGCTGAGCCTCGAGGCCTTCCAGTCCGGCCTGTCCTGGCTGACGATCCTTCGCAAGCGCGACGGCTTCCGGGCGGCCTTCGCGGACTTCGACCCTGAGCGGGTGGCGGCGTTCGGCGAGTCCGACGTACTCCGCCTCCTGCAGGACACCGCGATCGTCCGCAACCGGGCCAAGATCGAGGCGACGATCGGAAACGCCCGAGCACTCGTCGCGATGGACGAGCCGTTCAGCGACCTGGTCTGGACATTTGCTCCGGACCCGAGGCCGGCGCCGGAGAGCCTCGAGGACATCCCCGCGACGACCCCCGAATCGAAGGCACTGGCCAAGGATCTGAAGAGGCGTGGCTTCCGTTTCGTCGGCCCCACGACGGCCTACGCTCTGATGCAGGCGACCGGGATGGTCAACGACCACATTGCCGACTGCTGGGTCCGAAATACCGCGGAAGCGCGCCACGCCGATTGAGATAACGGCCCCCAAAGGTACCTGTTGGGGCCGTTATCGGGCATGCTCTCCCCGTGACACCGCTTCGTATCACCATCGTGTTGACCGTCCTGGCGGCCGTCGTTGTCGCGCTCACGCGGGTTCGCCTGGGCAGGAACAACGGGGAGGCCGCGGGCAGGTTGTCCATCCCCAGGGACCTTCTGAACACCCACACCACGGCCGGCGTCGTCGCCATCGGCCTGTGGTCGGCGTTCCTCGTGACGGGTATCAAGATCCTCGGATGGGTGGCGTTGCCGGCCTGGTGGACGACCGTCGCGGCAGGTCTTCTGATCCTCCTCCGGTGGATGCCGGCGAAGGGCCGACACTCGTCCGGCCCGGTGGCGGACACCTGGGGCGAGGGGCCGGGGCTGTCGGTTCTCGCTCACCTCGGCATGCTCGTCGGCGCTCTCGTCTTCACGGCGTTGATGGTCGTCGGGAAGCTCCCCTAGTCACGTCCGCCCTGTCCTGACCGGCTGCGCCATCGCGCCGGTCAGCTTCTTTGTCGTGGTCGAGAGGCGCCGGCCGCGAATCTTCAGGAACTGGCACAGCTGACTGGACATCTCTTGCCATTTCGGGCAAGACGGCAAAGACTTTCCGTCGATTGTGGCGATGAATGAGTTTTTAGTGGCATGTTTGTCGCCATCTCACGACACGTCGAAATCGTCTGCGTGTCTCTCTGCGCGATCCCCGGGATCCCGGGGCGAAAGGGGGAACGGTGTCTCACCGTCACCACGGTGTGTCTCGATTCCGCGTCGCTGTAGCAGTCCCTGCACTTGCGCTCGTAGCCACAGGTCTGGCCACGAGCGCGACAAGCGTGAGTGCAGCCTCTGTTGTTCCCAGTGACAAGGCGTCCGACACCACCACCAGCCAGTCGAACTACTACATCAACTACGTCGCCCCGCGCATCGAGCCGGACACCGACGCCGACCCGAGGGCCAAGAAGGGCAAGGGTGCGGCTGACGACGCCATCACCCAGGCCATGAAGGTCGACGCGAAGTACTCGAGCGGCAATCCCGAGACCGCTCGAGAGCTCGCCAAGCTCGAGGCGAAGGCCATCAAGACCGGCAAGAGCCCCCAGGAGATCAAGGCCGGCTACAAGGGTGCCAAGAGCAGGACCGAGGCCAAGCTCCTGACCATCCTCGTCGAGTTCAACGACCAGGCGAACGACGACTTCAGCGGCGTCATGGTGCCGCAGACCGTTTTCGGCGACCGGACGTGCGTCCCTGGAGACGTCCAGAACGGGCCGCTGCACAACAACATCCCGAACCCTGCGAACTACGCGCAGGAGGACAACAACACGCTGTGGGTCGACGACTTCTCCTCCGACTTCTACAACAAGATGCTCTACACCAAGGAAGGCATCACCGAGCGGGTCCGCCCCGACCTGACGGGTCCTGACGGCGCGGCCGGCATCGACATCTCCGGCTACACCATGAAGAACATGTACGAGGAGATGTCCCACGGTGCCTACACCGTCGGCGGTTCGGCGACCCCGTGGGTCACGGTCGACCACTCCGAGGCGTGGTACGGCGCGAACACCTGCTCGCAGGACGAGACCGGTGCGTGGGACGCCGGCGCGCCGCAGGGCATGCAGGGCCACCCCGACAACCCGCTCGGCCCGGGCCAGCTCGCGATCGACGCGGTCGAGAGCCTGGCGACGGCTGACCCGAGCTTCCCGTGGGCCGACTACGACATCGAGGACCAGGGCGACGTCGACGGTGACGGCAACTTCAACGAGCCCAACGGTGTGATCGACCACGTCGTGCTCGTCCACGCCGGTGAGGACAAGTCCGGTGGCGGCGGCGCCCAGGGCCCCTACGCCATCTGGGCACACTCGTCGGCCGTCGCCGGCGGTGCTGCCATCCCCGGCACTGACTTCACATTGTCGAACTACATCGTGCAGCCCGAGGACTCCGGCGTCGGCGTCTTCGCTCACGAGTACGGCCACGACCTCGGTCTGCCGGACCTGTACGACACCTCGGGCGCTGCCGACTCCGACGTCGACTTCTGGGACCTGATGTCCTCCGGCTCGCACTCGGGCCCCATCTTCCAGTCGATGCCGACCCACATGGGCCTGTGGGACAAGTGGGTGCTGGGCTGGGCGAACCCGGTGCAGATCAACCCCGGTGACGACCCGCGTTCGGTGAAGGTGGGCCAGAACTCCCGCCCGCTGAAGGGCACCGCCGACGGCATCAAGGTCAACCTGCCGACCAAGACGATCACCCTGGCCACGCCGCACAGCGGCGCGAGCATGTGGTGGTCGGGCAACGACCAGGACTGGGCCGACGTCAAGCTGTCGCGCAGTGTCGACGTCCCGGCCGGCGCCACCGACGCGAAGTTCTGGATGTGGAACAACTACGTCATCGAGGAGGACTGGGACTTCGGCTTCGTCGAGGTCTCGACCGACGGTGGCTCCACCTGGACCGAGCAGAAGGTCTACAACGAGGCAGGCGCTGAGGTCAGCACCCCGGACGGCTACTCCGACCCGAACGGCCGGCTGGCCGACTACGGCAACAAGAAGTACGGCCTGACCGGTGACAGCCACGGCTGGCAGCACGAGTACGTCGACCTGTCGACGTACGCAGGCAGCACGGTCCAGGTTCGCCTGCGCCAGGCAACTGACGCCGGGTTCCTCGAGAAGGGCTGGTTCGCCGACGACTTCTCCGTGACCGCTGGCGGCAACAGCGTGTGGAGCGACGACGTCGAGTCGGGCAACAACGGCTGGACGCTCGAGCAGGGCACCTTCACCGACACCGCCGGCGCCGGCTGGCGGATCGACTCTGGTACGTCGGTCAGGGCGCAGTACTACCTGGCCGAGTGGCGCAACTTCGACGGGTTCGACGAGGGCCTGAAGTACGCCTACGACACGACGTACAGCGACGGCGCCTGGAAGGTCGAGAAGATCAAGTACAACGCGCCGGGCATGCTCGTGTGGTACCGCGACACGAGCTTCGGCAACGTCAACCACGTGACGGCCAACTCGACGGCACTGCCGAGTGGTGGCGCCAAGGGCGGGCTGCTCATCGTGGACAGCCACTTCGACCCGCTGCGTCGTACCGGGCGGCCGCTGCGACGAGGACCCGACGACGCTGAAGAACCTGCCGTCGCGGCCGCAGTCGTCGAACGCGGCGTTCGGCCTCCAGCCGACGTACCCGTTCACGGAGTGCCTCGCGGACGCAGCGTTCACCGAGTACTGCACGGACTTCGCCGCGCAGGCTCCTGTCAGCACCTTCACCGACAACCAGGGCTGGGTGCCCGGCCTCGAGTTCCGGCCGGGTCTGGGCTTCTTCTGGCGCGACATCGATGCATCGACCGTCGTCCCGTCGAGGGGCAACGCTCCGTACACGACGCGGATCGTCAACCCCGACGGCAGTCCGGCCCCGGACTTCTACGGGCTCGACTTCGGGTTCACGGTCACCGGCACCGGCAACCCGGCCGACGCCGGTGTCGCCTACGGCACGGTGATCTCCGTGAAGAAGGCGCAGGACGGCAACCGCACGGCGCTGGTCGCGGTGACCCCGCCGACGCCGTGATCCGCAGCACCACCTGAAACACCCGCACCACCTGAAACACCGCACCACAGCCGTGAGGCGTCGGTCCTTCGGGGCCGGCGCCTCACGCGCGTTCCGTGCCAGGTGCCCAATCCGGCCGCGATGGCCGCATCGGTGTTTCCCCAAGGTATGCAGCTCAACCTCCACTTCCCACGACGTGCACGCCGTGGGAAGAGCAGGTTCGCCTACATACCTTGGGAAACCGTCCCCGCTCGACCCGCTACCGGCCCTCGAAGGCCGGCTTCTCCTTGGCGACGAACGACGTCACGGCATGCTCGTGGTCACGGGTCGAGCCGGTCAGCGCCATCATCTCCGCCTCGAACGCCAGCGACGGCTCGAGGTCGTTGCCGGCCGAGTGCTCGATCGCGCGGCGGATGGCGCCGAACGCGACGGTCGGCCCGGTGGCGAGGTGTTGCGCCAGCTCGGAGACCTCGTTGCGCAGCTCATCGGCCGGCACGACCTTCGTGGCCAGACCCAGCTCCTCCGCCTCCGCGGCGGGGATGGTCCGGGGGAAGTACAACAGCTCCAGTGCCTTCGCGCGCCCCACCAGCCTGGGCAGCGTCCACGAGGCGCCGGTGTCACACGAGAGAGCCACCCCGGTGAACGCGAGGTTGAACCCCGCGGTGTCCGCCACCACCCGGAAGTCGCAGGCGAACGCCAGCGAGGCGCCGGCCCCCGCTGCCACGCCGTTGATGGCGGCGATGACCGGCTTGGGCATCGTCGCAACAGCCTTCACGATCGGGTTGTAGTGCTCCGGGACGGTCCGGAACAGCTCGTCGGACGAGCTGTCCTGCAGGATCTGGATGTGCTCCTTGAGGTCCTGGCCCACGCAGAAGGCACGGCCCGACCCGGTGAGCACCACACATCGCACCGCCGGATCCTCGGCTGCCTCCTGCACGGCGTCGCGGAGCGCGACCTTCGTCGCCACGTCGAGGCTGTTCATGGCGTCGGGGCGGTTCAGGGTGATCGTCGCGACCCCGTCGGCGACGGCGTAGATCACGGGCTGGTCGGTCATCGGCTCTCTCCACTCTCATCGGTGCCAAGGTCGAGGCATCGGTCCACGAAGCGCGAGGCCGCCGGCAGCAGCCGCTCGGCCTCCTCTGCGAAGAACCTAGCGGCGGCGTGGCCCGGCCAGTCCGCGGGGAGCAGCTCCGCGGGCAGGCCCGGGTCGGTGAACAGGAACTTGCGCCACTCGTGCACGAGGTGGGACCGGACGGCGAAGGCCCGTTCGTCGTCGTCCCCGAAGTCCGTTCCCAGTGCCGACGCGGGGGAGGAGACGAGCTTGCGGGCCTCCTCGTGCCAGGTGGTGTACGCCTCAGCCAGAGCGGCGAGGTCCCAGGCCTGCTCGGCCCGCGACCGGGGGTCGGCGTCCCGGGCCTCGAACCGGGCAGCCCGCGCACCCTCCGTGGCGAGCAGCTGGTCGACCTCGGAGGAAGGGAACGGGCTGATCCAGGTGCTGTCACTGAGCGGCGCATAGCCGAGGAAGGCGAGCCCTGAGCGGACCCGCTCCCGCGACGAGCGGTTCGGGACCGGCTCGACCACGAGCAGGTCCCACGCCCCGTGCCAGCCGGCGTCGCGGGTCCGGTAGATGCGGGAGGCGGCATCGTCGAGACGTGCTCGCGCGCGTGCGGTGAGGGCGTAGCCGCGGCCGCCCTCGGTCCTCGTCGGCTCGAGCCACCCCTGCCGGACCATCCGTGACACCGCGGTGCGTACGGCGGGGGCGGTGATCCCGAGAGGTGAAAGGGCGCGGACGAGCGCGGCCACCGGAGCCCTCCCTCCGCGCGAGCGAAGGTGGTCTCCGTAGAGGTCGAAGAGTGCTGACCGCGCGTGCATAAGGGGAGTCTGCCGCACCGTTCGAAAGGTCCCGTTCTGCGGCCTATCGGAGGTGTGTCGGACATTGTGGTCAGGGTGCTCGGAAAATGCGCGATAATAGACGGGCAAGGCGGCGCGCCAGGGCCGATTCTTCCGTGCGCGGGAGGAGCGGTCGCAGCAGGAGGGCGCACAGACATGACAGGAAGAGGTGTGCGCATGGCGGCGATGAAGCCGCGGACGGGCGACGGTCCGCTCGAGGTCACGAAGGAAGGACGCGGCATCGTGATGCGCGTCCCCCTCGAGGGCGGGGGCCGACTCGTCGTCGAGCTGAACGCCGAAGAGGCGGGTGCGCTCGGCGAGGCGCTCAAAGGGGTCGTCGGCTGACCAGTTGAGCCGATGACACGACTTCGGTCCTGGAGGACCTCGGACTCTTCCGGAGTCCGGGGTCTTCTGTTGTAAATGCCCATCAGGTGAGTAGGGTCAGGTGGGCAGTTCGTCCAACTTTCAAGATTCACCGAACGCCATTCAAGATTCACAGAACGTAAGAGGGGAAACGCTCAGTGGCTCTGTTCAGTCAGGTCTCACCACCTCAGATCGCATTGAGCGAAGTCCCTCCCTCGGGGGTCCTCGGCGCCGACGTCGTCGCGATCCCCGTTCTCCGTGACGAGGACGGAGTCGCCCTCGGCCCCGGTGCCGCCGAGCTCCTCGACGAGCTGCACGTCGACGCGTTCGCCCTGCTCGAGCACGCCGAGGCAACCGGCAAGGCCGGTGAGATCGTCGAGCACGTCGTGCTGTCGAGCGAGGGGTTGAGCAACGCCGGCCTGACGTGCGTCCTGTTCACCGGTGTCGGTGACGGGACGTCCGCCGACCTCCGCAAGGCAGGCGCCGCCCTTGCCCGTCGTACCAAGGGGAAGGAGACGCTCGCCACCTCGGTCGCCGCGCTCAGCGACGACGCCGGCCTGCGGGCGTTCGTGGAAGGCCTGGTGCTGGGCTCGTTCGGGTTCCACCGGCGCTCGCAGGGGCCCAAGGACAAGCCGGTCGGCCGCGTCGTCCTGGCCGGCGGCAGCGACTCCGGCGCCCGCCAGGACGCACTGGCACGCGGGCTCGCCATCGCCGGGGCGGGCTGGATGGCGCGCGTGCTCGCCCTCGTGCCCTCGAACGAGAAGAACCCCGCCTGGATGGCCGAACGGGCCACCGAGCTCGCCGAGTCCTCCGGCCTCCAGGTCAAGGTGTGGGACGAGAAGGCGCTCGACAAGGAGGGGTTCGGGGGCATCATCGGTGTCGGGCGTGGCTCGGTCACACCTCCGCGGCTGATCCGCCTCGACTACAAGCCGGCCAAGGCCACCCGGCAGACCCCGCACATCGTGCTCGTCGGCAAGGGAATCACCTTCGACACGGGCGGACTGTCCATCAAGCCGGCCGACGCGATGATGAACATGAAGCGAGACATGACCGGCGGTGGCGTGGTCATGGCGGTGATGGCCGCGCTCGCCGACGTGGACTGCCCCGTGAAGGTGACCGGACTCGTCCCGTGCGCCGAGAACGCCGTCGGCGACGACGCGATGCGTCCCGGCGACGTGCTGCGGCACTACGGCGGGCGCACCACCGAGGTCACCAACACTGACGCCGAGGGCCGTCTGGTGCTCGCCGACGCCCTCGCCTACGCGGTCGCGGAGATCAAGCCGACCGCGCTCGTCGACGTCGCCACCCTGACCGGTGCGATGAAGGTGACCCTCGGACAGCGCACCGGTGGCATGTTCGCCAACGACGACGCCCTGGCCGACCTGATCTGCACCGCAGCCAAGGCTGCGGGAGAGCCGTTGTGGCGGATGCCGCTGGTGGACGACTACGAGGAGCGACTCGAGTCGAAGGTCGCCGACGCCGACAACAGCGGGCCTGGTGGTCCGGGTGCGATCACTGCGGCGCTCTTCCTTCAGCACTTCACCGGGGACGTGCCGTGGGCCCATCTCGACATCGCGTCGGTCGGGGACTCCCCGGTCGACTCCTACGAGTGGACGATGGGTGCGACCGGCTTCGGGGCGAGGGCCTTGCTCCACTGGCTCGAGCTGCGCGAACCGCTCGCCGGAGTTTCGAGCTAGGAGGCGCGTGACATGCACGGTCTGACGGTCCGCTGGTCCCTCGAGGGCGCGCCGGAGGGTGTGGACGAGGCGCTCGCGGCGTACGTCGAAGCCACCTCGCACGGCAGGTTCACCGGGAAGAAGGGCCTGCGCTTCAAGACCTGGCGCACCCGTCCGGGTGAGTGGTTCGAGGGCTGCTACGTGTTCGAGTCCTCGGCGGAGCGTGATGCGTTCCAGGAGGAGTTCACCAAGACGGCCGCGGAGTCACCGGGATCGCAGATCGTCGGGTCCTCCCCGGTCCTGATCGAGTCCTGCGACATCGTCGCGGTTGCCGAGGGTGGTGCCGGCTTCCTCGCCGCTGCTTCCTACTGACCTCGCCCACGGGTGGACAATGGGAGCGACCGGTTTCGGGGCGCGGGTCCTGCTGCACTGGCTCGAGCTGCGCGAGCCGCTCGCCGGAGTTTCGAGCTAGGAGGCAGGTGACATGCACGGTCTGACGGTCCGCTGGTCCCTCGAGGGCGCGCCGGAGGGTGTGGACGAGGCGCTCGCGGCGTACGTCGAAGCCACCTCGCACGCCAGGTACTCCGGCCGGAAGGGCCTGCGCTTCAAGACCTGGCGCACCCGTCCGGGTGAGTGGTTCGAGGGCTGCTACGTGTTCGAGTCCTCGGCGGAGCGTGATGCGTTCCAGGAGGAGTTCACCAAGACGGCCGCGGAGTCCCCGAGCTCGCAGATCATCGGGTCCTCCCCGGTCCTGATCGAGCCCTGCGAGATCCTCGCGGTCGCCGAGGGTGGCGCCGGCTTCCTCGCCGCTGCTTCCTACTGACCCCCGACTCGACAGAAGCGGTCGCCAGGTTCGGGAAAAGCGGTGGCAGGCCCGGCGCACGTCTTCATAGCCTTGCTCCATGGTCGAGCTCGCCGCGCCTCACGTGCGCTTCCGCCGCTCCTACCTGACGGCGTACGACGAGTTCGTCGCGGCCGGTGAGGAGCACTACGTCAAGGTGCTGTCGTGGCCGGCCGACGAGAGGTTCCCGGGTCGCGAGTACACCCGCGAGTCGCTCGAGTCGCCGGAGGTCTTCTCCGAGTTCGCCGCGTTCGTGGTCGACCAGCGGCTGCCGGAGTCACCACGTCCCGCGCACTTCGTGCCCTACACCGAGCTGTGGATGGTCGACGGCGACGAGTACGTCGGACGCATCGCCCTGCGGCACGAGCTGACCGAGCTGCTGCTCACGTGGGGCGGCCACATCGGCTACTCCGTCCGGCCCTCGGCGCGCCGACGAGGCCACGCAGGAGCTGCGTTGGGTCTGATGCTGCCGGTGTGCGCGGAGCTGGGGATCGACCCCGTGCTGGTCACCTGTGACACCGACAACGAGGCGTCCCGCCGCACCATCGAGAGGAACGGCGGGGTCTACGAGGACACCCGCCAGGGGAAGCTGAGGTACTGGGTGCCGACCCGGCCTGCCCTGCCGCTCGAAGCTGGTCAGGCCCGGGCGGCCGCGCGCTGAGGATCAGGTCTCGGAGACCCAGATCTTCTTGGCGACGAGCAGGCCGTCGCCGACCGGAAGCATCACGGGCAGGAGCTTGTCGTGGTCCGCCACGGTCCGTCCCAGCTCGCGGATCGCCACCGTCTCGGCATCCCGCTGCGCGGGGTCGGCAACCCGGTCGTGCCAGAGCGCGTTGTCGAAAGCGACCACGCCGCCGGGCTTGAGCAGGCGCAGGGCCTCGGCGAGGTAGTCGGAGTACTCCAGCTTGTTGCCGTCACAGAAGACAATGTCGTAGTGGCCGTCGGTGAGCCGGGGGAGTACGTCGAGCGCGGCCCCGGGGATCAGACGCACGCGCTGTGGCTGGACGCCTGCCTCGGTGAACGACTGCTTCGCGAGCCGCTGGTGCTCGGCCTCGGTGTCGACCGTGGTGAGCACGCCGTCGGGGCGCATGCCGCGCAGCAGCCACACGCCGGAGACCCCGGTGCCGGTCCCGATCTCCACGACCGCACGGGCCTCGGTCACCGCCGCGAGGAACCGCAGGGCGGCCCCGCCGCCGGTGCCGATGGGCACGACGCCGACCTCGGTGGCACGCGCTCGGGCTGCGGCGAGAACCTCGTCCTCGCCGACGAACTCCTCTGCGTAGGCCCAGCTCGCAGGCTTGAGTCCCGTAGCGATGGTGACCTCCTGGGTCGAGAACAGACATTTCGTAGAACAGACATTTCGTGACAGCCGAGACTCTACCGGCCGGAATCGTCGTTCGTGGCCTGACGGGAACACTTCGGGACGCTCGTGCGTTCACTGATAACCCAGCAAGTCCGAGCATTCGTTCCCTCAGGCAACTCTCAGGAGCGACTCCTACTGTGATGGAGGACAACGCCAGACCATGGCGAACAGCTTGAGCGGCCTGGCCGTGAGCGGCCCCCGGAGGAAGGAACGCCGTATGGACGACGTCGATCGGACGCAGCCTCCTCCGCACGCCTCGGACCCGGACTGGGAGGCGCCCTCCTGGGAGGAGGTCGTCGCCCGGCACTCCGCTCGCGTGTACCGGCTCGCCTATCGCCTGACCGGGAACCCGCACGACGCGGAGGACCTGACGCAGGAGGTCTTCGTGCGTGTCTTCCGGTCGCTGTCGTCGTACACGCCTGGCACCTTCGAGGGCTGGCTCCACCGCATCACCACCAACCTCTTCCTCGACCAGGCCCGCCGGAAGTCCAAGATCCGCTTCGACGCCCTGTCGGACGACGCGGAGACCCGGATGCCCGGCCGGGTCACGAGTCCGGACGCGCAGGTCACCGACCACCTGTTCGACGACGACGTCGAGGCCGCCCTGACCAGCCTTCCGCCGGACTTCCGCGCGGCCGTCGTGCTCTGCGACATCGAGGGTCTGTCCTACGAGGAGATCGCCGACGTGCTCGGGCTCAAGCTCGGCACCGTGCGGTCGCGCATCCACCGGGGCCGCAGCATGCTGCGCACGGCTCTGGCCCACCGGGCTCCGGCCACCGGGCGAGTGCGCTACTCCGGTCCCGCAGAGTCGCTCGACTCCGACCTGACTCCCCAGACGACGTGATGCGGCAGCTTGGCGGCCACCTCGGACCATCGGTCAGCGCGCTGGTCGACGGCCAGCTCGACCCGGAGACCTCGGAGCGGGCGTGGGCCCACGTCCTGACCTGCCCTCCCTGCCGTCGTCTGGTCGAGCGTGAAGGCTGGGTGAAGACGCAGCTCGCGTCCATGTCCGGCAACGAGCCCTCGGCCCGGCTGCTCGGCTCGCTGTACGACCTCGACGCCGCGTCCGACGCGGCGGAGGCCTGGGCGGCGGTCGACCGGATCGAGCACAAGGGGCGACGGCGCCGGCGTGCCGGCATCGCCCTCGCCGGCGCGGGCTCGGTGTCGGCGGCCGTGTTCGGGTTCGCCTCGCTGAGCGGCGCGCCCCTCGGGATCGGCGGAGCACCTGCGGGCCCGCCCGCGACATCGCTGAGCCGCCCTGCCGTGACGTCCGCGCCCACGCCGGCCCTGATGGCCCCCGCCGTCACCGTCCACGGCCGGGTCCGGTTGGACCGAGAACCGTAGTCGTCGCACGAGTTTTGTGGTCGTAGGACAAAATGGCTCCGTGAGCGAGTACGACGGACCCGGCCGCACCCCCGACGACCAGCACCCCGACCCGGCCGACGAGGCCACCGGGCCGCTGTATTCCGGCGACGACGCCGGACAGAGCGACGAACAGCAGATCTCGTCAGGCGACAGCGAGCACCACCCGTCGTACCCGCCGTCCCCGGATCAGACGCAGCCCCAGGTGCAGTCACAGCCGGATCCGTACGCGGAGCAGTACGCCCACGGCTACGAGCAGGGATACGGCTACAACCAGGACTACGGACGAGGACAGGGCTACGGCCAGAGCTATGGCCAGCCATACGGGCCGGCGAACGGGTGGCACCACCAGTACCCGAACCCGTACCAGCAGCCGGCGCCGTTCCAGGGATGGCAGCAGCAGCCTCCCGCGCGACGGCCCGGCGCCCTGCCGGGTTGGATCTGGCCCGTCGTCGCGGTTCTCGCGCTGGTCGTCGGGTTGATCGGCGGGACCCTCGGGGGACTCGCGGTCTCCTCGTCGATGAACGACGGGTCCGGCCCGACCATCTTCGAGAGTGACCGCGATGTCGCGGCGCCGCTCGAGCCGGAGAACGGCAGCGTCGCCGCAGTGGCGAAAGCCCTCCTGCCGAGCACCGTGCAGATCCTGGTCCGTGGAGGCGGCGGTGACGCCGGCACCGGCGGGGGAGCCACTGGATCCGGCTTCGTGGTCGACCGTGACGGTCACGTCATCACCAACAACCACGTCGTCTCGCTTGCCGCGGACAGTGGCGACATCCGGGTGATCGACTTCGAGGGGGTGGCGCACGACGCCGAGATAGTCGGACGCAGCCCGGTCTACGACATCGCCGTACTGAAGGTCGAGGGTGCGCGGAACCTGCGCCCGGCCGCACTCGGCTCCTCGACGTCGATGAACGTGGGGGAGACCGTCGTCGCGATCGGCTCGCCGCTCGGTCTGAGCAGCACGGTGACCTCAGGCATCGTCAGCTCCCTCGACCGCCCGGTCACCACCGGCGACGAGGACGAGTCGTCGTACATCAACGCGGTGCAGACCGACGCCGCGATCAACCCCGGGAACTCCGGCGGGCCCCTGGTCAACCTGCGCGGCGAGGTGGTCGGCGTGAACTCGGCGATCGCCACCATGGGTGGCTTCGGCGGCGAGACCGGCAACATCGGCGTCGGGTTCGCCATCCCGATGGAGCAGGTCGAGGTCACCGCCACCCAGATCCTGCGGACCGGCGAGGCGAAGTACCCCGTCATCGGTGCGAACGTGAACACGGGCGGACGGCGCAACGGCGCCCGGGTCGTGGAGGTCCCCGCGGGAACCCCCGCCGACGAGGCCGGTCTCCAGGAGGGCGACGTCGTGACCGCCGTGGACGAGGTGGCCGTCACCGACGGGATCGGCCTCATCGTGGCGATCCGCAGCCACCAGCCCGGCGAGACGGTGACCCTCAGGGTCCGTCGGGACGGCGAGGTCCTGACCGTGAAGATCACCCTGGACGCCAAGGTCGGCTAGCTGCTTCGCGGGTGCTGTGGACGCCTCCGCGGTGGCATACCGCTTGTGAACGGTCGATAACCCCGATTTACATGCGGTGGTGGGGGGCGGCGTAGGTCAGGTGGCGTCGCTGTCGTACGGCGGGCGCTCGCCGGCCTCGAGGGGCCGCAGCCCGGGCCTCACCGGGACCGTCTGGCCATCGTCGTCGTCGTTCATCGCCTCGAGGATGTGCTTGCGCACGGCGTTGCGAGGGTCGAGGTCGGACAGCTCCAGGTTGGCGAACTCGGGACCGAGCTCGGTGCGGATGTCGTCGCGGGCGGCGTGGACGAACTGCCGGACCTGGCGCAGCAGCCGCCCGGCCTGCCGTGCGAACTCGGGGAGCCGGTCAGGTCCGAAGACCACGACGGCCACGACGAGGATGACCGCGAACTCTGGCAGGCCGACTCCGAACACAGGTCAGAATCTACCCGCTGGCGTGAGCCCGAGCTGCATTCCCGCGAGCCCCCGACCGCGTCCGGACAGCGTGGCGGCGATCCGGCCGAGCTCATTGGCGGCGACGGACTCGGGAGCGACCTCGAAGATCGGCCTTCCACGGTCGCCGCCCTCGCGCAGCTCGAGGTCGATCGGCACCTCGCCGAGCACGGGCACGTCGTACCCGAACCGGTTCGACAGCGTCGCCGCGACCCGGGCGCCACCGCCGGAGCCGAAGACCTCGAGCCGGTGCTCGGGGCCGCAGTGCGGGCAGGGGAGGAAGGACATGTTCTCGACGACACCGACCACGCGCTGGTGCATCATCGAGGCCATCGTCCCGGCGCGCTCGGCCACCTCCGCGGCCGCCTCCTGCGGCGTGGTCACCACGACCACCTCGGCGTTGGGCAGGTGCTGGCCGAGCGAGATCGCGATGTCGCCGGTGCCCGGCGGGAGGTCGAGGAAGAGCGCGTCGAGGTCGCCCCAGTAGACGTCGCTGAGCATCTGCACCAGAGCCCGGTCGAGCATCGGGCCACGCCAGGCGACCACCTGGTCACGACGCGGCTTGAGCATGCCGATGGAGATGACGGAGATCCCACCCTCTGTGGGGACAGGCATGATCATGTCCTCGACCTGGGTGGGACGCACGTCGCCGACGCCCAGCATGGCCGGGATGGAGTGGCCGTAGATGTCCGCGTCGACGATGCCCACCTTCAGCCCCTGGTCCGCCATCGCGACGGCGAGGTTCACGGTGACCGACGACTTGCCGACGCCGCCCTTGCCGCTGGCGATCGCGTAGATCTTGGTCAGGGAGTCCGACCGGGAGAAGGGGATCTCCTTCTGTGCCTGCCCGCCGCGCAGCGACTCCTGGAGCCCGGCGCGCTGCTCCGCGGTCATCACGCCCAGCTCGAGGTCGACCGAGGTGACCCCCGGGACCTTCTCGACCGCCGCCGTCACGTCACGCGTGATGGTGTCCTTGAGCGGACAGCCCGAGACCGTGAGCAGAACCTTGACCGCGACCTTGCCGGAGCCGTCGATGTCGACGGACTCGACCATGCCCAGCTCGGTGATGGGCCGGCGGATCTCGGGGTCGTTGACGGTGGCCAGCGCAGCCTGGATCTGTTCGAGGACAGGGGTTGTCATGTCTCTCAGGGTACGTCGTGCGGCGTGACCGGGTGAGTGCTGGGCGGCATGTCAACCCTCACACTCGTCCCCCTCGTCCTCGTCACGGCGGCGTTTCTCCTCGAGATCGTTGAGCAGGGTCCGCAGCTCGGACCGGACGTAGTCACGGGTGGCGACCTCGCCGAGCGCCATCCGCAGCGACGCCATCTCCCGCGCCAGGAACTCCATGTCCGCGTGGGCTCGCGTGTTGGCCTGCCGGTCCTGCTCGGTCACCACGCGGTCACGGTCCTCCTGCCGGTTCTGGGCGAGCAGGATCAGCGGGGCGGCGTACGACGCCTGGAGGCTGAGCATCAGCGTGAGGGCGATGAACGGGTAGGCGTCCCACGCCATGTCGTCCGGGGCCAGCCAGTTCCAGAGCAGCCAGAGTGCGACGAACCCGGTCATGTAGAGCAGGAACCGCGCCGTCCCCATGAACCGGGCGAAGTTCTCCGCGAAGCTGCCGAACGCCTCGGGGTCGTAGGAAGGGCGGCGGACCAGCGGGCGGCGGCGCTCCTGCGGGGTGTCCAGCCGGGCGCGTGTGGTGTCCTTGCGGCCGGTGGGGTTCTTAGCCACGCAGCACACCCCCTCGAGCAGGCTGCTCACGCCAGTTCTCGGGCAGCAGGTGGTCGAGCAGGTCGTCGACGGCCACCGCGCCGAGCAGGCGGCCCTCCTCGTCGACGACGGGCGCCGCGACCAGGTTGTACGTCGCGAGGTGCCGCGCCACGTCCTCGAGGGTGGCGTCCGGACGCAGTGTCTCCAGGTCGGAGTCGATCACGCCGCCGACCATCGTCGAGGGTGGCTCGCGGAGCAGGCGCTGGATGTGCGCGAGGCCGAGCAGGCGTCCCGTCGGAGGCTCGAGCGGAGCCCGGCACACGTAGACGAGCGCCGCGAGCGACGGGGTGAGCTCGGCGTTGCGGACGTGGGCGAGTGCCTCCGCGACCGTGGCGTCGGGCGGCAGGATCACCGGCTCGGTGGTCATCATGCCGCCGGCGGTCCGCTCCTCGTAGGACATGAGGCGCCGGACGTCCTCGGCCTCCTCCGGCTCCATGAGCTGCAGCAGGTGCTCGGCGGTCTCGGGCGGCAGCTCGGCGATGAGGTCGGCGGCGTCGTCGGGGGACATCTCCTCCAGGACGTCCGCGGCGCGCTCCCGGTCGAGGTTGCCCAGGATCTCGACCTGGTCCTCCTCGGGGAGCTCCTCGAGCACGTCGGCGAGCCGCTCGTCGTCGAGGGCCGCGGCGATCTCCCCACGACGCTTCGCCGGGAGGTCGTGGAGCACGCTCGCCAGGTCGGCCGGCCGCATCTCCTCGAAGGCGGCGAGCAGGTGCGCCGCGCCCTGCTGCCCCTCGGGGAGGGCGAGGCCGTCGACCTCGCGCCAGTCGACCACGTGCGTCTGCCCGCGCCTCCCGAAGCGCTTGGAGCCCTCCTGCAGGGCGACCTTGCTCAGGAACCAGTCACGGCTTCGCGCCTGCTCCATCGCGACGTCGTACACGGTGCCCTCGACGCCCGACTCCTTGATCCGGACCTTCCGGTCGAGCATCTGGCCGAAGACCAGGGTCTCGGTGGAGCGCTGCTCGAACCGGCGCATGTTGACCAGCCCGGTCGTGATGACCTGGCCGCTGTCGACGTGGGTGACCCGGGTCATCGGCACGAAGATGGACCGGCGCCCGAACACCTCGACCACGAGGCCGAGCACGCGCGGCTGCTGGACGCCTGGCCGGAGGGCGACGACGAGGTCACGCACCTTGCCGACCTGGTCGCCCGCCGGGTCGAAGACCGGCAGGCCTGCCAGGCGGGCGGCGTAGACGCGGGTCGGTGCAGTGCTCACGTTTGGATACGTTAGCGGGCAGAACGCGGTCTGCGAGTATTGCCGCCATGCTGAGCTTCGACGTTCTGGATGTGTTCACCGACCGCCCGTTCGCCGGGAACCAGCTCGCGGTCGTGCACGGGGCCGACGACCTGAGCAGCGAGCAGTGCCTGGCGATCGCCCGGGAGTTCAACTTCTCCGAGACGACCTTCCCGTCGTCGACGGTCGAGGGTGACGAGTACTCCACGCGCATCTTCACCCCGGGTGGGGAGATCCCGTTCGCCGGCCACCCCACTCTGGGGACGGCCTGGGTGCTGCGGGAGCTGGGAAGGCTGACCGGGCCGGCGGTGACCCAGCTCTGCGGCGCCGGCCGCATCGGCGTCCACCTCTCCGAGGACCGTGCCGAGCTGTCCGCCGCGCCTCGCGACCTGCTCGGTCCGCTCGACCACACGCTCGTCGAGGCTCTGCTGGAGGACGTCGGGCTGTCCGTGTCGGACCTGGCCGGGCCCGTGTGGGTGGCCGGCTGCGGCCTGAGCTTCGTGCACGTCCCGGTCGTCGAGGACGCCGTCTCTCGCGCCGTCCCGGCCGGCCGCCCTCTCCGGGAGCACGCGGAGGCCTTCGCCCGGGCCGGTGACGCGCGGGACCCGATCGAGGGCATCAACGTCGTGCACGTGTCCGGTGCCGTTCCTGCCCTGACGGTGCACGCGAGGGTCTTCGTGCCAGGACTCTCGGTGCCCGAGGACCCTGCCACGGGGTCGGCCGCCGCGGGCCTGGGCATGGCGCTGGTCGCGTGCGGGACGCTGCCCGACGGCGGCACCTACGAGATCACGCAGGGCGTCGAGATGGGACGACCCTCGTCACTGCGGGGCAGGGTGGAGACGACGGTCGTCGGCGGCCACGGCTGGAGCAGCGGCGGCAGCGACGTCCCCTGCGAGAACGTGGCCGCGGTCTGCCACGTCTCGGGACAGGTACGCCACGTGGCCCGCGGCGAGATCGCGGTCCCCGCCCCCTGACACCTCGGCCCGGTCGCCGACACCTCAGCTCAGGTCGCGCCGCCGCCTCGAGCGTCGGTGCAGCACTCGCGGGAGCGCCCCCCTGGTGGTCGCGGACGTGGGCCTCGGCGTCGCGAGGTGCGCCTCGTCGCTGAGCCGGCCAGGGGCCTCCACCACGCGGTCGGTGGGCACGATCCGCGACACGACACTGCGCTCGGCCCACTCCTCCGGCGCCGCCTTGAGGTCGGCGAGGTTCAGCCGGCCCGCCACCAGCGCGGCGGTGACGGGCTCCCACCGCTCCTCGTCCGGGGGTACGACGGACACGTCACCGACCCACGTGACGATCCGGCCGCCGCTCTCCTTGCTGCGCATGAGGACCTCGACGCCGGTGAGCTCCTCGATGCCCGGGAGAGGCTGCTCGTCACCGCCGGACACGACGTAGAGCGCGTCGTCGAGCCAGACGTGCCACACGGCATGGTCCTGGCCGTCGTACCTCAGCCAGCACACGCCGGACTTCTTGCTCACCTCGGCAACCAGCGCCGAGGTGAACGCGGGGTCCTGGGGGGAGGACGGCTCGGTCACGGGTCGAGCCTGCCACAACCTCGGACACAATGTGCGGGTGCGCACCCTCCTCCTCATGGCCGTCGGGGTCCTGGCGGTCTCGATGTCCGGCCCGGTGATGGCGGCGATGGTGGTGCCGCCGCTCGCGATCGCGTTCTGGCGCAACGGGTTCGCCACCCTCGCCCTTTCACCGAGCGTGCTGACCGGCAGGCGGGCCGAGCTGACCGGGCTCGGGTCGCGGCAGCTCGCGCTGGTCGCCGCGTCGGGGCTGGCACTGGCGATCCACTTCGGCACCTGGGTCACCTCGCTCACCCTGACCTCCGTCGCCTCCGCGACCGCACTGGTGTGCCTGCAGATCGCCTGGGTCGTCGCGTGGCAGCTGGTCCGGGGTGAGCGGTTCGGTACCGGCGTGGTGGCCGGGCTCGTGCTGTCGTTCGGCGGCGTGCTCGTGGTGTCCGGCGTCGACTTCACGCTGTCGGTGGAGGCCCTCGTCGGCGACGTGCTCGCGCTGGTCGGGGGGATGGCCGCCGCGGCGTACATCCTGGTCGGGTCCAGGGCACGGCAGAGCGTCAGCACGACGACGTACACCTTCGTCTGCTACGGCACCTGCGCGCTGATCCTGGCGGTGTCGTGCATGGTCGCCGGGCAGGAGCTGTGGGGGTACGCCGGGACGCAGTGGGCGTTGCTCCTGCTGGTGACGGTCACTTCGCAGCTCATGGGGCACTCGGTGTTCAACCACCTGCTGGCCACGACCAGCCCGATGGTGGTCTCACTCGCGTTGCTGCTGGAGGTGCCCGGCGCGTCGCTGCTGGCCGGATGGTTCCTCGACCAGCGGCCGCCGTGGGGGGCGGTCGTAGGCCTCGTGGTGATCCTGCTCGGGATGGCGCTGGTGATCGTGAGCAACCGCGCGCCGCAGGTCGAGCCGGCCCTGCAGGCGCCCGTCGACTGAGCACCCGCGGCCGGGCAGCCGCTGCTGTGCAGTACGTCTCACGGTGACAAATGCCACGGGAGCGGCCCCTCCCCGAGCAGACCTACCGGGGAGTACGCTCCCCACAATCTCGCCTGCCCGAAGAGAGGTCCACTGATGTCCGACGCGCTCCGCGCTCGCCGTTCCTGCCACGCCGTCCCCGGCTCCAACCCACGCTTCCTCGAGAAGGCCCAGGGTCTCGCCAGCGACCAGGTCTTCCTCGACATCGAGGACTCCGTGGCGCCCATCGCCAAGCCCGAAGCGCGCAAGAACATCGTCGACGTGCTCAACACCGGTGACTGGGGCAACCGGGTCCGCACCGTCCGCGTGAACGACTGGACGACCCAGTGGACCTACAAGGACGTGATCGAGGTCGTCGAGGGCGCCGGCGCCAACCTGGACTGCATCATGCTGCCGAAGGTGCAGACCGCGGACCAGGTCAAGGCGCTCGACGTGCTGCTCACGCAGATCGAGACGACGATGGGCTACGAGGTCGGCCGGATCGGCATCGAGGCGCAGATCGAGAACGCCCTCGGCCTCATCAACGTCGACGACATCGCCACCGCCTCGCCGCGGGTGGAGACGATCATCTTCGGCCCCGCCGACTTCATGGCCTCGATCAACATGAAGTCGCTCGTCGTGGGGGAGCAGCCTCCGGGGTACGACGTGGGCGACGCCTACCACTACATCCTCATGCGGATCCTGATGGCGGCGCGCGCGCACAACAAGCAGGCCATCGACGGCCCCTACCTCCAGATCAAGGACATCGACGGGTTCAAGCGGGTCGCCGGTCGCGCGGCCGCACTCGGGTTCGACGGCAAGTGGACGTTGCACCCCGACCAGATCGCGGCGGCCAACGAGGTCTTCTCCCCGCTGCAGTCCGACTACGACCACGCCGAGAACATCCTCGACGCCTACGACTTCTTCACCTCTGCCGAGGGTGGCGCGAAGGGCGCGGTCATGCTCGGGGACGAGATGATCGACGAGGCCTCGCGGAAGATGGCGCTGGTGATCTCGGCCAAGGGACGGGCCGCCGGAATGAAGCGCACCGACGTCTGGTCCGCCCCCCAGGACTGACCGGGTTCCGGCCCTGCTCCGCGAAATCGCGCGGTGGTACGGTGACCGCACCGAGGGCCGGGAGGTGCAGAACCCGGCCGGTACGTAAGGGTGCAGATGGCGCGACGAGTCTTCTTCCATGTCGGCACGCTGAAGACGGGGACGACCTATCTCCAACGCGTCATGTGGAAGAACCGCGACGCGCTGCGTGAAGCAGGGGTCCTCTTCGCCGGGAAGTACTACAACGACCGGGTCTGGGCTGCGCAGGCGGTCCGTGGGAACAAGCATCCCCACGAGCGGGCGGCCACGGCGTGGGACCGGATCGTCGCGCAGGTCAACGCGTTCGACGGGGATGCGGTGATCAGCCACGAGTTCCTCGGCGGGGCGAGCGCCGAGCAGGCCGCCCGGGCGATGGCCCGCGTGGCGCCTGCCGAGGTGCACGTCGTCTGCACGGCCCGTGACCTGATCGGGATCCTCCCCGCCTTCTGGCAGGAGCAGGTCAAGTTCGGCTACACGGGAGAGTTCGCCGACTACGACCCCGAGCCGCTGACCGCGCGGCCGGGCAGCAACTGGTCGTGGCGCACGATCGACGTCGCCGACGTGCTCCGGCGGTGGGCCGCTGACCTTCCCCCCGAGCGGGTCCACGTCGTCACCATGCCGGGCGCCGGCAAGCCGCGCGACCTGCTGTGGAAGAGGTTCGCGGAGGTCTGCGGGTTCGACCCGTCCACCGCCTCGCTCGACCTGCCGACGGTCAACGAGTCGATGGGCGTGGCCGAGGCCGAGCTGCTCCGCCGGGTGAACGGGGGACTGCACGACGAGCTGCGAAACCCGCGCGACATCGGGCGCTGGCTCCGCGGCTACCTCGGGCTGGAGATCCTCGCCCAGCGAGATGGGGAGAAGCTCCGCGTGTCGGCGTCACGGGCGGCCGAGCTTCGTGAGCGAGGCCGCGCGATCGTGGAGGAGCTGCGAGGCGCCGGCTACCACGTCGTGGGCGACCTCGACGACCTCGTGGGGCCCGAAGACCCGCCGACGAGCCGGATGCCCGAGGAGGTGGGTGAGCCGGAGCTGCTCGACGTGGCGCTCGACACGATCAACGTCATGCTCGCCGACCACCAGCGCCTGAGCCAGGAGAACGCCTCGCTGCAGCGGAAGCTTGCCGATGGCGCCCCGGCTGAGGCGGCGAAGGCGGGTCGTGGCCTGGACGGGTCTCTCCGGGACCGGCGCGCCCCGTCGTCGGTGGCACGCGGCGTCGTCCACCGGGCACGGCGCCTCCTCTCCTGAGCGTCGCGGCAGGGAGTCGGCCCGCTCGACACCGTGCCGGTCCGCCGTTAGCGTTCACCTGCTCGTAAGATCGGGTTTCAGTTCCGCTATCCCCTACGTCCAGGAGAACTCACGGTGTCCACGCAAGTCGCGATTCTTGCCGCCGGCCTGGGGACCCGACTCGGTCGTCCCTTCCCCAAGCCGCTCACCCGGCTGACCAGTGGCCAGACCATCCTGGAGCGACAGATCGACAACCTCCGGACGGTCCTCGGTCAGGGGGCGCGCATCCACCTCGTGGTCGGCTTCAAGCACGACCTGATCATGGAGGCCGCTCCGGACGTGCTCTTCGCCTACAACGAGGTGTACGACCAGACCAACACCAGCAAGAGCCTGCTCAAGGCGCTGCAGCTGTCGGGCGAGGGCGGCGTGCTCTGGATGAACGGCGACGTCGTGTTCGACGCCGAGCTGCTGGAGGCCGTCGTACCCCGGCTCCGCGAGGACCAGAGCTTCGTCTGCGTGAACACCGCCTCGGTCGCCGAGGAGGAGGTCAAGTACACCGTCGACGGCGACGGCTACATTGCCGAGCTGTCCAAGCAGGTCGTGAACGGGCTTGGTGAGGCCGTCGGCATCAACTTCGTCTCCCCGAGCGACAAGGCCGGACTGCTCAAGCACCTCGAGGACTGCGACTCCCAGGACTACTTCGAGCGGGCCATCGAGCTCGCGATCGCCGAGGCCGGCCAGCGGTGGCTCGCCGTCGACGTCTCCGCGTTCGACTGCATGGAGGTCGACTTCCAGGAGGACCTCGACGCCGCCAACGCGCTTCTGGCGGCCCACGCCGCGCGGGACGCCGCCCGCGAGGGTACGTCTTGAGCGCAGCCTCCGAGAAAGTCTCGCCGTCGTTCGAGGTCGACGAGCAGGGCTTCCGCTTCAGGACCGACTCCGAGTCCGCGCTCGACCTTCTCTTCGACGACCGGCGGATCTGGTCGGTGGACCCGAAGGACTACCCGCCCTCGTCCAACGGGTGGCGCGAGATCGCCTGGCCCGAGCCGATCCAGCGCCAGCTCGACGGGCACGTGCGCATGGACCTGGTCGACCACACCTCGAAGGCCACTCTCGGGACGGTCGAGGCGCGGTTCGGTGACGCCGAGGGCCGGATCGAGATCGTCGACGCCGCCGGCCACCCCGCGGCCCTGACGAAGTGGGGTCGCCTCGTCCAGCCGTTCGCGACCACCGACCGTGCCGCGATCGACGCCTACCTCGACCAGGTCGAGTCCGTCCTCGGCATCCTGCGGGACGACTGCGGCCTCCCCGCGTTCCTGAGCTTCGGGTCCCTCCTCGGCGCCGTTCGCGACGGCAGGGTGATCCAGCACGACGTCGACGTCGACCTCGGCTACCTGAGCAACTTCAGCAACCCGACGGACGTCATGATCGAGGCGTTCCGGATCGAGCGGACGCTCCAGAAGCACGGCATCACGGTGTTTCGCAACAACGGCGGGTTCATGGCCATGGACCTCAAGCAGCCGGACGGGACGACGCGCAACCTCGACATCTTCACTGCGTTCGTTTTCGACGGCCGGCTCTACCAGGTCAACGACGTCGCGGCCGATGCCGGCGTGGACGCGGTGCTTCCGTTGAAGACGATCGACTTCGAGGGGCGGACCATGCCGGTCCCGGCGGTCCCGGAGGTCTTCCTGGAGTCGGCGTACGGCCCCAGCTGGCGGGTGCCGAACCCGGCCTTCTCGTTCGAGCGTCCGCGACGCCAGCGCCGGCGAATCCGCGGCTGGTTCGGCGGCATGCGCGAGCGTCGCGACTACTGGGCGCGCTTCTACGCGGCGTCGGGGCACCGGATCCCCAAGGAGCCGAGCCCGTTCGCCCGCTGGGTCGCCGAGCGCGAGGAGGGTCGGCGGATCCTCGACCTCGGCTGCGGCAACGGGCGCGACACCCGGTTCCTGGCCGAGCAGGGTTTCGACGTGGTCGGTGTCGACGCGACCGTCCGCCACGCCCGCAAGCACCTCGCGGGCGCCAACCTGGAGCACAAGCCCGAGCTGCTCAGGCTCAATCTCGAGTCCCTGCGCGAGACCCTCCTGACCGGGGCACAGGTGGCGCAGCGCCGTGAGGAGCGCAGTGTCTACGCCCGCTTCCTGATGCATGCGCTGAGCGACAGTGGCAGGGAGAACGCCTGGCGGCTCATCGCCATGACCCTCAGCGGTGGCGGCCGGGGGTACCTCGAGTTCAGGACGGACAAGGACAAGGGGCGGCCGAAGTTCTTCGGTGAGCACTACCGCCGGTACCTTCGCCCCGACCAGGTCGCGTCGGAAGCGCGTCGGGCCGGACTGCGGGTGGTCCACCAGGAAGCCGGAAAGGGATTCTCCCCACTCGGGTCGGAGAACCCTCACCTGTGTCGCATGATCGTCGAAAGGAATCCACTCTGATGGGATCGTTCCAGCAGCGCGTGTCCGGACGTCTGGCCCGGCTGAGGTCGTCGTCGGGCTCGGGGGAGTCGTCCGGCAGCAGGGCCGACCTCGGTCGTCAGGTCGCACGCCTCCGTAGCCGGGTGGCCGAGCTCGAGCACGAGGTCATCGAGAACCGCATGCTCACCCGTCGGATAGCCGAGCTCACCGACGTGGTCGAGCAGCTCCTGCTCCCGGACGAGATGCGCGACCCGCAACGGCTCGAGGAGCGGCTCGGGCAGATCCGGGCCCGTCACTGACCCGTCGCCGAGCCGCCGGAAGGGCATGCCGTGCGGGCAGGTCGTACGGCGTCGTCCGACCTGTGAGTTGCCTCATGGCGCGCCCCCGGGGAATCGGGGATACTCCGCCCACGGCTTGTCAGCCGTTCCGAAAGCGCCATCGAAAGGACGCAGCCAATGGGCCGCCTCTGCCAGACCGAGGGTCTCACCGACATCCAGCAGGAGATCCTCAAGACCGTCCGTGAGTTCGTCGACGACAAGATCCTTCCGGTCGCGACGGAGCTCGAGCACAAGGACGAGTACCCCACCGAGATCGTGGAGGGCATGAAGGAGCTCGGGCTCTTCGGCCTGACGATCCCGGAGGAGTACGGCGGCCTCGGTGAGTCGCTGCTGACCTACGCCCTCGTCGTGGAGGAGATCGCGCGCGGGTGGATGAGCGTGTCCGGCATCGTGAACACCCACTTCATCGTGGCCTACATGCTGATGCAGCACGGCACGGAGGAGCAGAAGCAGTACTACCTGCCGAAGATGGCGGCCGGTGAGATCCGCGGCGCCTTCTCGATGTCGGAGCCGGGATGCGGGTCCGACGTGTCGGCGATCAAGACGAAGGCCGTGGCCTCGACGAGCTCGACCGGCGAGAAGACCTACGTGGTCAACGGCCAGAAGATGTGGCTGACCAACGGTGGCACGAGCACGCTGGTCGCCGTGCTCGTGAAGACCGACGAGGGCGCCGACTCGGTCTACAAGAACATGACCACGTTCCTCGTGGAGAAGCCCGCCGGTTTCGGCGAGGTCAAGCCCGGCCTGACCGTGCCCGGGAAGATCGAGAAGATGGGCTACAAGGGCGTCGACACGACCGAGATGGTCTTCGACGGCTTCGAGATCGGCGCCGACCAGATCCTCGGCGGCGAGCCGGGGCGTGGCTTCTACCAGATGATGGATGGCGTCGAGGTCGGCCGGGTCAACGTCGCGGCCCGGGGCTGCGGCGTTGCCTGGCGTGCGTTCGAGCTCGGTGTGCAGTACTCCCAGCAGCGGGAGACCTTCGGTCGAAAGATCGCCGACCACCAGGCGGTGCTGTTCCGTCTCGCAGAGATGGGCACCAAGGTCGAGGCGGCCCACCAGATGATGGTGCGGGCGGCTCGCACGAAGGACTCGGGGCAGCGCAACGACCTCGAGGCGGGCATGGCGAAGTACCTCGCCTCGGAGTACTGCTCCCAGGTCGTGGAGGACTCGTTCCGGATCCACGGTGGCTACGGCTTCTCCAAGGAGTACGAGATCGAGCGGCTCTACCGTGAGGCTCCCATGCTGCTCATCGGCGAAGGCACGGCGGACATCCAGCGGATGATCATCGGCCGTCGCCTGCTGGAGGACTACAAGCTCCGCTGACGTCCGCGACGTGGGACGGGGGTCACTGTCGCGACCAACGACCGCTCAACTCAGCAGTAGGGTGACCCAATGCCGTCCGAACCGATCTTTCTCCATGTCGGCCTGCCCAAGACGGGCACCACGGAGCTGCAGAAGATGCTCTGGGAGAACCGCAGCCGTCTGGCCGAGATCGGAGTGGTGTACCCGGGCGACGACCGCGGTGTCCACTACCGGGCTGCTCTGGACGTCCTCGGGTCGGCATCGGCGAGGCAGCCCGGGGCCTGGGCCTCCCTGGTCGAGAAGGCCAAGGCGTCGCCGCGCAGGGTCGTGCTCTCGCACGAGATGCTCGCCGCCGCCGATGCGGAGGTGACCGCGAGGATCGCAGCTGACCTGGCGCCCCGTGACCTGCACGTCGTGGTCACCTTGCGTGACTTCTCCCGCATCGTCTCGGCGACCTGGCAGGAGCGGGCCAAGAACCGCGAGGTGGAGCCGTGGGGCCCCTTCCTGGCGGAGGTGGGCAGCGGGCCTGAGGGCGGACACCCTTTCTGGCGCCTCCAGGACGCGCCCCGGGTCATCCGTCAGTGGGCCGAGCACGTGCCGGGCGACAACATCCACGTGATCACGGTGCCGCCGGTGCAGCGTGACCCGCACCTGCTGCTGCGCCGGTTCGCCGAGGTCGTCGGCTTCTCGCTCGAGGAGGTCGCGGTGTCGGGCCGGCCGGCGAACCAGTCTCTGGGCGCCCTGGAGATCGCTGTGCTCCAGCACGTGAACGAAGCGGCGGCCGGGCTGGACTGGGACACCTATCGCCACTTCGTGAAGAACTACCTGGTCAAGGAGGTGCTCGCCCCCCGGCGGGACCAGGTTCGGGTCGTGCTTCCCGAGAACACCCGTGGCTGGGTCGAGGCCGAGGCCGACCGGGTTCGAGAGAGCGTCCAGAAGGCCGGATGCCAGGTGGTCGGAGACCTCGGCGAGCTCGATCCGCAGGGGATAGGGGTGTCCGGCCCGAGCTTCACGGACGCGCCGGACGTGCTTTCCACGGCCGACGTGCTCGAAGCGTCGTCGGAGGCCATCGTCACGCTCGTCCAGCAGGTGGGTGAGCTCCGGGCGGTGCAGCGAGTCCGCCGGTCACGCGGGGACGCCGACCCACGGGCCGGCGTGCGGGGGCGGAGCTTCACGAGGCGGGTCGGGTCACGCCTGAAGTTCACCGCACGTCGGTTGCGGAAGCAGCCTCGCCGGAGGTAAGGGGCGAAGCGCCCCACGGAGCCCGTGCGGCGTAGCATGCGTCTGTGCCAAGCCGAATATTCCTGCACGTCGGCAGTCCCAAGACCGGGACGACCTTCCTGCAGCAGGTCCTGTGGTCCCAGCGTGAGCGTGCCCTGGAGCAGGGCCTTCTCCTACCCGCGGACTCGTTCCACGACCACTTCCTGGCAAGTCTGGACGTGCGAGGGCTGGCCGACCGCCCGGAGCACCCGGCTCACGCGTCCGGCATCTGGCAGAGGTTCGTGGACCAGTCGCTGGCGTGGGACGGCAACGTCCTGATCTCCCACGAGCTGTTCGCCGCTGCCACCAGGGAGCAGGCCAAGGCCGCGATCGAGGCGTTCGGCGGGCACGCCGAGGTGCACGTGGTCCTCACCGCACGCGACCTCGTCCGCCAGATCCCCGCGGAGTGGCAGGAGCACATCAAGCACCGGTCCACCGACACCTTCCCGGCGTTCCTCGACAAGCTCCAGAACCCCGGCTCGCGAGACATCTGGTTCTGGAAGGTCCAGGACTTCGCCGACGTCCTCCGCAGGTGGGGAGCGACCCTCCCCGCGTCGCAGGTGCACGTCGTCACGGTTCCTCCCCGAGGCGCCGCGCCCGACGTCCTCTGGGGGAGGTTCGCGGGGTTGCTGGGCATCGAGCCCGACACGTTCGACCTGGAGGGCTCACGTTCGAACGTGTCCTTGGGCGCGGAGCAGGCCGAGCTTCTGCGCCGGGTCAACGCCGAGCTCGGCGACCGGCTTCGCCTGCCCGGGCCCTACCCCGTCGACGTGAAGAACGTGTTCGCGCAGACGGTGCTCGCCGAACGGCGCGGCACCCCCTTCGGTCTCGACCGTGAAGGCCAGGACTTCGCGATCCGTCGCTCCGCCGAGATCGCTGAAGAGCTGAGGCAGCTCGACGTCGACGTCCTCGGCTCGCTCGACGAGCTCGTCCCCGAGCCCACGGACGACCCTCAGGGGCTTCAGGAGGTGCCCCAGGACGTCCTGCTCTCGGAGAGCATCGCGGCGTTGGTCGGCATGCTCGACCAGCATCGTGCGCGGCGGCAGGAGCGGGACAAGCACTACGTGCCCGTCCAGGGCAGCAGGGAGGACCTGGCCCGCAGGCTGAACGAGGTGACGGCACAGCGGGACCACCTCGTCCACGACATGCGTCACCGCCCGGTGCGGCACCTGCTGATCGGGCTCAGCGAACGCTGGCCCTGGCTCATGGCTCCCCGCGTGGGTTACTGGCGCCTGGCCAACGCGGTCCGAGCCCGTAGGCAGCGAAGCGCCTGATGGCCCGGCCGGACAGAGGGACGTCCGGCACCGCGGCCATGGTCCGGCGCTTCCGCGAACAGGCGGCCGCGTGCGGGCGCCTGGGATCGCCCATGTACGCCGAGCTCCTCGACCGCGTGGCGGACGACCTCGCGGCCGGCGGGGTGTCCACCGCGGTGCTCGCCGGCCACGAGCACGACCCGGGCCCGTCGGCCCTGGCCCTCCGGCTGACCGGGAGCGTGCACCGGCTGGTGCTCGAGGGCCGAGCGGCCGAGCTGGCCGCCTTCTACCCGAGTGTCGGCGGTGCCTGGGACCTCGACGAGGGGTGGCCCGCGTTCGAGGCCGTCCTCCGGGACATGCCGGACCAGGTGCGTGAGTGGCTCGACCGTCCTCCGCAGACCAACGAGGTAGGCCGCGCCGTAGCGCTGATGGGCGGCCTCCTCCGGATCGGGGAGAGCCACCGGCTGCCTGTCAGGCTGCTCGAGATCGGCTCGAGCGGGGGGCTCAACCTGCGCGCGGACGCGTTCGCCTACTCGGGCGTGGACGGGACCCGTCAGGGACCCGCCGACAGCCCGCTGCACCTGGGCGACGTGTGGGAGGGGGCTCCGCTCACCCCGTGGCCGGGGCTCGAGGTCGTGGAGCGGACCGGCAGCGACGTGATGCCGGTGGACGTGACCTCCGCCGAGGGCCGGTTGAAGCTGACGTCGTACGTGTGGCCCGACCAGACCGTGCGTCTCGAGAGGTTGCGGCGGGCGTGCGACGTCGCCACCGAGGTACCGGTCGAGGTTCGCCCGCAGGATGCGGTCTCCTTCGTGCAGGGCATCGAGCTGGTCGAGGGGACGACCACGGTGCTGTGGCACTCCGTCATGTGGCAGTACCTGTCGCCGGACGACAGGAGCGCCGTCACGGCGCACGTCGAGGCGCTCGGCGCCGCGGCACGCGAGACGTCCCCGTTCGCGCACCTGTTGCTCGAGCCGGCCCGTCGTACCCCCGCCTCCGACCACGAGTTCCTGGTCGTGCTGAGGCTCTGGCCGACGGGGGAGCGGCGGGTCCTGGGCAGCTCGACACCACACGGAATCCCCACCATCTGGGAGTAAACCCCTCGACGGCCCGGCCTCACTCCTGACAAGGTGGCCTGTGGATCCAGTGCGCGACGACGATGAGGAGTACGCGATGGCTGCGGACACGAACGGCACGGGGAACGACGACCTCAAGGCAAAGATGCGTGAGGCGCTGGCTCGCAAGCAGAGCAACGACCGTGGCGTGGAGCATGGCGGTCACAGCAAGGAGAAGGGCCACGAGACACACGGCCCGCTCGGCGGCGCCAAGATGCATCGGCGCAAGGCCGGTGGCGGCGGCGCCTGAGGCTCCGGCGTACGCCCGCGTGAGCAATCCCACGCGGGCGTAACCTCCCACTCCCCTGAGCGTTTCGGCACGATAGGGGCACGTCGTCTAGCGAGGAGTGTGGGATGCAGTTCGGTCGTAGCTATGAGGAGTTCGAGGTCGGGGCGACGTACAAGCACTGGCCCGGGAAGACGGTCACGGAGTACGACGACCACCTGTTCTGCCTCATCACGATGAACCACCACCCGCTCCACCTGGACGTCAACTACGCCGAGAACACCACGCAGTTCGGCAAGAACGTCGTGGTCGGCAACTACATCTACTCCCTGCTGCTCGGCATGAGCGTCCCGGACATCTCCGGCAAGGCGATCGCCAACCTCGAGATCGAGTCACTGCGCCACGTGGCGCCGACCTTCCACGGCGACACCATCTACGGCGAGACCACCGTGCTGGACAAGTGGGAGTCCACGTCCAAGGACGACCGCGGCGTGGTGTACGTCGAGACCAAGGGCTACAAGCAGGACGGCACGCTGGTGTGCATCTTCAAGCGCAAGGTGATGGTGCCGAAGGAGAACTACCTGGAGGCGCGGGGCGGCGAGCAGCCTGGCCGGCCGACGTTGGTCGAGCCCGCGAAGAAGGACTGACCCCACCCGTCCTGTAAATCGGGGTTATGGACCGTTCGCAAGCGGCATACCCCTTGCGAACGGTCCATAACGCGTGAGAAGCACCCTCCACTCTGAATTTGGATGCGCTCGACGGGTCGTGGCAGCGTCGCGACGGTGAGTGCTCAGACAGTCTCGGAACCGCATCCGCGCCCTGATGGGCGGCGTGCACTCAGGACCGTCGGCCGTCCAAGGGCGGGCCACGGCAGGCTCTCCTGGGGAGTCGGAGGCGCCGCCGAAACGCGAAGAAGGTCCTGGGCGGGGCCTCTCAGCCGGTTCGTAGAGGGTTAAGACCTTGTAGCCCGTTTGGGGGATATTCGGAACCACCGCCCGATTTCTGTGGAAGCGACCCACCGAAGGGTGAAGACTCGGACTGCCTTCGTAGATCGGAGGCGCTGCGTGGCCGTCCCGGGGTGGAGCTTCAGATGGGACGACCGGGACGACTCGGCGCAGCTGGGGACTCATCAGGGGATTCTGCATGCCCGCTCTACTGCGCCGTGCCCGCATGGCACCACAACATCGCCTCACACCGCCTCGGAACCGTGGAGCCTGGCGCTTGCGGGCCGGGCTGGCCCTGGTGGCGACATCAGCGCTGGTCGGAGGAGGGCTTACCGCGCTCCCCGCCTTCGGCGCCACCGTCACGAGCGCTACCTTCAGCGGCGGTCCGGGCACCGTCAAGGTCGGTGACACCTTGTTCGCGAGGACCGGGGCCGCTATCACACTCGACGTGGTCACCTCGTCCGATACGCAGTGTGTCGACATCGCAGGGGCTCTGACCGGCCACCAGCAGTCGGCGGTGGCGAGGTCGACCTGGTCGTTCACGTTCACCGCACCGGCCGGGGAGGGAGCGAATAGCGTCATTGTGAGCGCTTCGCCGAGCTTCAACACTCAGCAGAAGTGCACCGGCAACACGCGCACCGGACAAGCGACGTTCACGCTCGACAACACCGGCCCTGTCGTGACCGGCTCAAAGTCACCGGCTCCCAATGCTGCCGGCTGGAACAAGAGCGACGTCGCCATCGCCTGGTCGGCTGCGGACACGGGTTCCGGTGTGGGGTCGTCCGCGCCGTCTCCCGCAACGGACAGCGTCACCACCGACACAGCCGGCGTCACCAAGACCGCCACGGCCACGGACCGGCTCGGCAACGCCGGCACGGGCTCGGTGACCGTCAAGCTCGACAAGACGCTCCCCAGCATCAACGACACGCGCAGCCCGGCCCCGAACACCGCCGGATGGAACAACACCGACGTGGCGGTCGGCTTCACGTGCTCGGACGCGTTGTCCGGCATCAAGGGCTGCACCGGCGGAGGCACCGTCGTGGTCGCGACCGAGGGCGCGAACCAGTCCGTCCCCGGGACCGCGGTGGACAACGCCGACAACGTCAACAACAGCGGCGTCACGGGCATCAACATCGACAAGACGGCCCCGTCGCTGTCGGGAGCGCCGACCACGGCACCCAACGGCAACGGCTGGTACAACGGAGACGTCTCCATCGCGTGGACCGCGAGCGATGCCCTGTCCGGCCTGGCGAACGGGACCCCGGCCGACAGCACCATCACCACAGAGGGCACCGGCCTCACCGCGAGCACCTCGGTCAGCGACAAGGCAGGCAACACCACCAACACCCAGAGCAAGCCGGTCAGGATCGACCGTACGGCGCCGACGACGAGCCTCAGCGGCACGTCGAACAGCTGGACCAACGACGACGTCACCGTGCAGCTTGCGGCCGAGGACAACCTGTCGGGTGTCGACTCGACGTCGTACTCGGTCGACGGCGGGGCCGCCCAGACCGGCAGCAGCTTCACGCTGTCGAGCGAGGGTGACCACACCGTCACCTACTTCAGCACTGACAAGGCTGGGAACGCCGAGGCAGCGCAGACGGCGCACGTCAGGATCGACAAGTCCGCGCCCACGATCGGCCACTCCTTCGCGCCGCTGAGCTACCAGGACGGCGCCTGGACGAACCAGGACGTCACGGTGACGTTCGACTGCGCGGACTCAGGGTCCGGTGTCGAGAGCTGCACGGCTCCGGTCACCAAGACCACCGAGGGGGAGCACTCGGTCACCGGCACGGCCACGGACGCCGCGGGCAACTCGGCGACGGACACCGCCACGGTCCGGATCGACAAGTCCGCTCCGACGATCACGGGCAGTGCGGACCGGGCGCCCAACGATGCCGGCTGGTACGACGACGACGTCACCGTCAGCTTCCAGGTGGGCGACCGCCTCTCCGGGGTGGCAAGCGCTCCGGGCGCGACGGTCCTGGGCGAGGGTGCGGACCAGTCCGTCACCGGAACCGCCACGGACGCCGCCGGGAACTCCGCCAGCGACACGGTCAGCGGCATCAACGTCGACAAGACCGCACCGATCCTGACCGCGTCGTTCACCGACGGCTGGCACACAGGCGACGTGAGCGTCGACTGGACCTGCGCCGACGTCCTGTCGGGCGTCGCCGACGAGCCGGCGGACGACGTGGTGACCGGCGAGGGTGACAACCTCTCGTCCACGGCCACCTGCGCCGACAGGGCCGGCAACACCGTCTCCGAGACCGTGACAGGCATCAAGATCGACCGTACGGCCCCGAGCACCACGGTGTCCGTCCCCGCCCCGCTGGAGAGCGGTTGGTACGCCGGCCCGGTCGACGTGACCCTGACGGGGTACGACGCACTCTCTGGCATCGACACGACCTTCTACACCGTCGACGGCGGAGACGTGCAGACCTACGACGGCACCTTCAGCTTCGGCGTGAAGGGGAAGCACACGCTCGTCTACTGGAGTGTCGACATCGCGGGCAATGTCGAGGACTCGTCCGCCAACAGCCTCGACATCTGGATCGACGGCACCCCGCCCACCACCAAGGTGATCAACCCGATCTCACCGGCGAGCGGCTGGTTCGTGACCAGCGGCATCCCGGTGGCGTTCGAGGCGACCGACGGGGAGTCCGGGATCGAGGGCACGTACTACCAGATCGACGGTGGCGAGACCCTCGTCTACGGCGAGCCGTTCACCGAGGACCTGTCCGACGGGCCCCACGCCATCACCTACTGGAGCGAGGACATCGCCGGCAACGAAGAGGCCAAGCAGACCGTGGGCATCAAGATCGACACGGAGAAGCCGACCATCACCGCCAGCCAGAACCCCGAGGCCAACGCCGCCGGTTGGAACAACACGGACGTCACCGTGAGCTTCGTCTGTGGCGACAGCCTGTCCGAGGTTGCGACCTGCACCCCGGACACCGACGTCACCACCGAGGGCATGAGCCAGGAGGTCACCGGCACGGCTGTCGACAACGCCGGCAACTCCACCTCGACCACGGTGACGGTCAGCATCGACAAGACCGCCCCGACGACGCCCACCTTCTCCGGGATGGCCGACGGGACGAGCTACGACTTCGGCAAGGTACCGGCGGCGCCGACCTGTGACTCGTCCGATGCACTGTCCGGGCTCGTCGGATGCCTTGTGACGACGCAGGACGTCAACCCGGCCGCCGTCGGCACGCACACCTACACGGCCACGGCGACCGACGTCGCGGGGAACACGAGCACCAACACGCTCACCTACACCGTCAACCCCTACCGGTGGACGGGCTTCTACTCCCCGGTCGACATGGGCGGGGTCGTGAACACCGTCAAGGGCGGCAGCACCGTCCCGCTCAAGTTCGAGGTCTTCAACGGCTCCACGGAGATCACCGACGTGGCCGCGGTGAAGGTGTTCAGGGCCAAGTTGGTCAGCTGCACCGGGCTGTCTGCCACCACGGACTCCGTGGAGACCACGAGTACCGGTGGAACGGGTCTGCGGTACGACACCACGGGCGGTCAGTTCATCCAGAACTGGAAGACGCCGACTGGCGCGGGGACGTGTTACTCGGTGAGCGTCACCACGAATGACGGCTCAACGTGGTCCGAGGCGTTCTTCAAGATCAAGTGACGCAGGAGGGGGCGGCCCTTCCATCGGAGGGATAGCCGCATCGGTCCGAGGGCCGGGTCAGCAGCCAGCCGACCCGGCCCTCGGCAGTACTCCCCACTCGTCGAACGCCTCCACCAGCCCGGGGGAGCAGTCCAGGGAGCGGACCGCCGCCGCCGTGAACCAGGCGGCGTCGTCCGCGTCGTCGCCGGCGCGGACCCCCGATGGGTCGACGCCCGCGCGAAGCGTGCACCAGTAGTCGCGCACCACGTAGACGGACCCGTCGGGGGCGTCTCTCTCCACCACCCCGGCCAGGTCCCCGACCACCACCTCGAGCCCGGTCTCCTCGAGGACCTCCCGGGCGGTCGCCTCCTCGTCGGACTCGCCCGGCTCCTTGCGCCCGCCCGGCACCGACCAGCAACCCCGGGCCGGCTCCTGGCCGCGCTTGATCAGCAGCAGCCGTCCGTCACCGCCGACAACGATCCCGCCGACGCAGTCCACACGCGTCCCTTCCATGCTCGCGACCCTAGGCCCTGCTGGGAAACCCTGCTGACCCGCTGCGCGTCTCCCGGCGTGCGCGGCTCGACTGGATGTCAGACGCTTGACGTAAATGTCCCTGGGCACCAGCGTTGTCCCATGGCTCTCGCCCCCGGATGCCCTCGCTGCACCTCGCCGCTCGACGGTGCGGATCACGAGTGGAGCTGCCCCGACCACGGAAGGATCACGCCGCTGTGGCGGCCCGCCGTGGCCAGCTACGAGGACCTGGCCGAGATCCTGCGCCGCTGCGATGCGGTGCCCACCCTCCTGCCGTGGCCACTGAGCCCCGGCTGGACGATCACGGACTTCGGCTGCGTGGTGCGCCCGGGCCAGGAGTCGAAGGCCAGCCTCGCCTCGTGCTCGGGCGTCAGCGACCTCGACGGTGTCGTCGAGCTGACCGTCGTGTCCGAAGAACCCGGGGTAGGCCTCGGGTCCCGGTGCGCAGGTATGGACCGGTCCGATCCGGGGGCCGAGATCGGGGACGGCCCCGCGCACGCGAAGGTGCGGATCGACGGCCACCCGATCTCGTTGTGGTCGGTCTCGACATCCGAGAGTGACCAGTCCTTCGACCGCTCCGTGTTCGCGGGCGAGGCACTCGGCCGGTGGCTGTGGCTGGTGCTGCGCCCGGCGTCCGCCGCTCTGCTCCTCAACGACGAGTGGATCCTGTGCGACATCGCGGAGCTCGGTCCCGAGCTGATCGACCTACCGTTCGGAGGGCATCCGCCACCATGGTGACCGATACCGGATTCGTCACGACCGTCGTACTCCCGCTGCCGATCAAGGACTGCTGGCCCTACTTCCGCGAGCCCGAGCTGATCCGCGAGTGGCACGGCTGGGAGTACGACAGCGACGGCGGTCTCGACGAGGAGATCAGACAGATCTACGTCGACGGCGCCACCGTCGGCGAGGACCATCGGAGCATCAACTTCGGCACGCACCTGTTCACCCTGTCCGAGCGAGGTGGCAGGACGCGTGTGGAGGTCGTCCGTGCCCCGATCGAGCAGGGGACCGACGAGGCGGCATGGTCGCCGTTCCTGCCGGACATCGACGAGGGCTGGACCAGCTTCCTCCAGCAGCTGCGGTTCAAGCTCGAGCGTCATCGTGACAACAAGCGCCGCACGTTGTTCTACAGCGGGACTCCCAAGGACCCGACGATCTCGCCGACCCAGTGGCTCGGGCTGGGGCAGGTGGGCTTGCAGGCGCTCGGGGCGACGTACGGTGCGACGGTCGGCCCCGGGGACACCCTGGCGGGGACGCTCTGGTTCGTCGCGAGGCACCAGCTCGGCGTCACCGTGGACGACTGGGGAGACGGTCTGCTCATCGTCGGCGACGGGCCCCAGGGCGGTCCTCCCTACACCAAGGGGCAGGCGATCCTGACCACCTACGGTCTCGACGACGAGCGACGTGCCGACCTCGTCGACCGGTGGGACCAGTGGTGGCGCAAGCACTACTAGGGGTGGCCGACCCCGAGGGAAACGAGTTCTGCGTCGTCTGAGGTGACATCCGGCCGTCACTGCTGCCGCTGGCGCCGCCGCGGGGAGCACGCGCGCGGCAACTAGGCTTCACTCCGTGCTCATCGACCTCCACACCCACTCCGACCGCTCCGACGGGACCACCTCTCCCGCCGAGCTGGTGCGACATGCCCGGGAGCGGGGCATCGACGTACTGGCGCTCACGGACCACGACACCACCGAGGGGTGGGAAGAGGCGGCCGACACTGCGCGGCGCACGGGCATCACGCTGGTGCGCGGCATCGAGATCAGCTGCAAGCTCGCCGGACACGGCGTACACCTGCTGGCGTACCTCCCGGACCCGACCTACGAGAAGCTGTCGGACGAGCTGGTGCGCATCCTCGACGGCCGCAACGCGCGACTGCCCATGACGGTGGACAGGCTGCGGGGCCTCGGGATCGACATCACCGCCGACGACGTGCAGCGCCTGGCAGGGGACGCGGCGGCGGTGGGCCGGCCTCACGTCGCGGACGCGCTCGTGGAGAAGGGCGTCGTGCGCGACCGGAGTGAGGCCTTCGAGCGGTACCTCGGCTCGCGGGGACCTGCCTACGTCAAGCGGTACGCAAGCGACCTGTTCGAGATGGTCGGCACCGTCGCGATGGCCGGCGGGGTCAGTGTCGTGGCCCATCCGTGGGCCTCGCGAGGGCACAACCACGACGCACTCGACGAGGGGGCCCTCGCGGACCTCAAGGACGCCGGGCTGTCCGGCATCGAGGTCGACCACCAGGACCACGACCCCGGCACCCGTGCCACCCTGCGCGGCATCGCCCGCAACCTCGACCTCGTCGTCACCGGGTCCAGTGACTACCACGGGGACGGGAAGGTCGACCACGAGCTCGGCTGCAACGCCACGGCACCGGAGGAGTTCGAGCGGCTGATGGCCCTGGCGGAGGAGGCCGCGGCCGCGTCTGGCCGGCAGACACCCGAGGTCGTGCGCCCGTGAGCGACGTCGTCGAGCTCGTCCTCCTCACCGAGGTCTTCGTGACCCTCTTCGTGATCATGGACCCGGTGGGCACGATCCCGATCTTCCTGTCGCTGACCCGCGGCCGCTCGGTCTCGACGATGAAACGGGCCGCCTGGCAGGCGGTCGCGGTGTCGTTCTCGGTGATCGTCGCGTTCGCGTTCTTCGGGCGCCAGATCCTGGGCTACCTGCACGTCTCGCTTCCTGCGCTGCAGGCGGCCGGCGGCCTGCTCCTGCTCCTCGTGGCGCTGGAGCTGCTGACAGGCAAGGAGCAGGAGGCCTCCGCCGCAGCCGACGTCAACGTGGCACTGGTCCCGCTCGGGACACCGATGCTCGCCGGGCCGGGAGCGATCGTCGCCACGATGGTGTTCTCCCAGCGGGTGCACGACGTTGCCGCGTTCCTGGCGGTCGGGCTCGGGGTCGTCCTCGTGCACGTGACGCTGTGGATCGCGATGCGGTTCTCGGTGCCCATCCTGCGGTTGATCCGTGAGGGCGGCGTCGTGCTGGTCTCGCGCATCGCCGGTCTGCTCCTGTCGGCGATCGCCGTTCAGCTCGTGGCGGACGCGGTGCGCGCGTTCGTGACCGGCGAGGGGTGAGGGCGGCGCGACGGGCTGCCTGGTGGCCCGGGGCTACTTCCGGCCCAGGGCCTGGAACCGGGCCTGCCACGACTTCGGCGTGTAGCGCGCGACCGCACTGAGCACCTTGTACCTCTTGCCGGGGACCGAGATCCTCCTGCCCCGCTCGAGGTCCTCCAACGCGTCGCGGACCAGCCGGTCCGCGTCCAGCCACATCCAGCCCGGCGCCGAGCCCTGGCCGACGCCCATCCGGGCGTGGAACTCGGTCCGGACGAAGCCTGGGCACAGCGCCATCGCGCGCACTCCCTTGGCCCGGTAGGTCAGGTCCAGCCACTCGCTGAAGGAGACGACGTACGCCTTTGCCGCGCTGTACGTGCCGCGGGGCAGGAAGGCCGCGACGCTTGCGACGTTCACGATCGCTCCGCTGCCGCGAGCCAGCATGGGGCCGACCGCCGCGTGGCTGAGACGGAGTACGGCGGTCACGAGCACGTCCAGCATCTGCTGCTCGTCCTCGACGTCGTTCTCGGTGAAGGGGTGCTTGTGGCCGAAGCCGGCGTTGTTCACCAGCAGGTCCAGGGGCCGGGACGGGTCGGCGACACGGGCCTCGACGACCTCCAGCGAGGTCCGGTCGGACAGGTCGGCGGGCAGGACCTCCACGTCGACGCCGTGCAGACGACGGAGCTCCACGGCGAGGTCGTCGAGCCGCTGCTTGTCACGGGCGACGAGCACCAGGTCGTAGCCACGTCCGGCGAGCGCATGGGCGAAGGAGCGGCCGATCCCGGCGGTCGGCCCGGTGACGAGTGCGGTTCCACGAGACATGCGCACAGCATTCCACGGACATGTACGCGGAGCCGCACCATGTCTCAGGCAGAATGGTCCCGATGACCACGACACTCGCAATCGCGAACCAGAAGGGTGGAGTCGCGAAGACGACGACCGTCGCCTCTCTCGGAGCGGCTCTGGCTGAGCAGGGCAACAAGGTTCTCATCGTCGACCTCGACCCCCAGGCGTGCCTGACGTTCTCGCTCGGCATCGACCCCGAGGACCTCGACCTGTCGGTCCACCACGTGCTGACCAAGGGCGTCGACCCCACCGAGGTCATCATCGAGACCGAGGACGGCGTCGACCTGCTGCCGGCGACCATCGAGCTCGCCCGTGCAGAGGCCGACCTGCTCACCCGCACCGGGCGCGAGCACGTGGTGAAGGCGTCGCTGGAGGACCTGGAGGACTACGACTGGGTCCTGCTCGACTGCCCGCCGTCGCTGGGCGTCCTCACCGTGGCCGCGTTGACCGCGGCGAACGGCGTGCTCATCCCGCTGCAGTGCGAGACGCTGTCGCACCGCGGCGTCGGCCAGCTTCTCGACACCGTCCACGACGTGCGCCGCTTCACCAACAAGAAGCTGCAGGTGTGGGGGGTGCTCCCCACGTTGTACGACGGGCGCACGAACCACGCTCGAGCGGTCCTGGAGACCATCGCGCAGACCTACGACCTGGACGTCATCGAGCCGCCCATCCCGAAGTCGATCCGGTTCGCCGAGGCGCCTGCGGCCGGACGGTCCATCCTGAGCACCACCCGCAACCATCGCGGAGCCGACGCGTACCGCGACGTGGCCTCCAACCTCACCGAAAGAGCCCGCCAACGCGCCTAGGATGACCGATATGCGAGGTCAGCGAGCGAGGGCGCGGCGTCGGGCGACGCGACCGCGCTACTCCCGCATAGCCGCCGCGGTCTCGGCGGTCACGATCACGCTTGTCTCGCTGCTAGGTGCCACGGGAGTGCTGCCCACGAGCAGCGGCGCCGAGCCCGCCTTCGCGGCGGCGCGCCCCGCCAGTCCGGCCAGTCCGGCCAGCCCCGTCCTGCCGCAGCCGACCCGGTCCGCGCCCCCGGCGGTAGTCCAGACCGACCCGGCCCCACCCATGCTCCTGCGTCAGACCGACCGTCTCGCGACGCCGACGCCGACGCCGACGCCGACGCCGACGCCGACGCCGGTCACGGATGCGGCCTTGCCGGAACAGTCGGGCGAGGGAAGGCGGATCGTTTTCGACATGAGCGAGCAGCGCGTCTGGCTGGTCGCCACAGCGAACGAGGTCCAGCGGACCTACCTCGTCTCCGGCAGCCTCACCGACAACCTCGGGGCCGGCACGTACGAGGTGTACTCCAAGTCCGTGGACGCGGTCGGTGTCGACGACTCCGGCACGATGAAGTACATGGTGCGATTCGCCAGCGGGGAGAACGCCGCGATCGGCTTCCACGACATCCCGGTCCGCGGCGGCCGGTTGCTGCAGACCCGCGCCGAGCTCGGCACACCCCAGTCACACGGGTGCATCCGGCAGTGGCGACCCGACGCCAAGGCCCTGTGGGACTTCGCGCCCGTCGGGACCAAGGTCGTCGTGGTCGCCTGACCTGTCAGGGTGTGGGGGTGCCATGACCCCACGACAGCCTGACGACTCAGGAGGTCGAGGCCTTCCCGCCGCGCGTGCGACGACGGCTGCGGCTGCGACGCGGCTTGGACCCGGCGTCGCCCTCGGCGCGCGTGTCGCCGGCGTCCGACGTACCCGCTGACTGGTCCGCGGGCTTGCCGCCCCGCGTGCGTTGCCGGTTGCGGCTGGTGCGGGGGCGCTCGTCGCGGTCCGCTCGCGGCTTCTTCTCCTCGGCCGGCTTCTCGGGGACCAGGCGGCCCTTGGTGCCTGGCGCGATGCCCTGGTCGTGGAAGAAGTGCTCGGAGGTGGAGTAGGTCTCGGCCAGCTCGTCGAAGGGCAGGTCGAGGGTCTTGTTGATGACCTTCCAGCGGGTCACGTCCGCCCAGTCCACGAAGGTGACGGCGATACCGGTAGCGCCGGCGCGGCCGGTGCGGCCGATCCGGTGCACGTAGGTCTTGTCGTCCTCGGGGCAGCTGTAGTTGATGACGTGGGTGACACCCTCGACGTCGATGCCGCGTGCGGCGACGTCCGTGGCCACGAGGACCTTGAGGTTGCCCTCCCGGAACTTCTTCAGCGCCTTCTCACGGGCGATCTGCTGCATGTCGCCGTGCAGCGGGCTGCTCGGGAAGCCGCGGTCGGCGAGGTCGTCGGCCACCCGCTGCGCCTGGCGCTTGGTCCGCGTGAACACGATCGTCAGGCCGGAGTTCTCTGCCTGCAGGATGCGCGCGATCAGCTCGGGCTTGTCGAGGTCGTGCACCTGGTAGATGAACTGCGCAGTGGCGGGAACCGTCTGCTGGGCGTCGCCGGACTCGGCCCTGATGTTCATCGGGTGCCGCATGTGCGTGCGGGCGAGCGCAACGATGGCCCCGGGCATGGTCGCCGAGAACAGCATGGTCTGCCGGGTCTCGGGCGTCTTCGACAGCAGCCTCTCGACGTCGGGCAGGAACCCGAGGTCGAGCATCTCGTCGGCCTCGTCGAGGACCAGCACCTTGACGTGTGACAGGTCGAGCGCCCTGCGGTTGGCCAGGTCGAGGAGTCGTCCCGGCGTACCGACGACGACGTCGACGCCGGAGGCGAGCGCCTCGAGCTGAGGCTCGTAGCCGACACCGCCGTAGACGGTGAGGACACGGGACCCGCGGTCTGCGGCGGCGAGCTTGAGGTCGTTCGACACCTGCAGGGCCAGTTCGCGGGTCGGGGCCACGACGAGCGCCTGCGGCTTGCCGGGTGCGGCGAGGTCTTCGTAGTCAGGGTCGTGAGGGGCGACCGTGCGCTGCAGCACCGGGATGCCGAATGCGAGCGTCTTGCCGGTGCCGGTGCGCGCCTGTCCGATGAGGTCGGTGCCCATCAACGCGACCGACAGCGTCATCTCTTGGATCGGGAACGGAGTGGTGATTCCGCCGCGCTCGAGGGCGTCGGCGATCTCGGGGAGTACCCCGAGTTCTCTGAAGGTGGTCAGGATCTTGCCTGTTCTCTCTGCGTCCATCTAGTAAATGGCTGGGTCCAGTCTATCGGTAGGCTGCGCGCATGACCGACATGCCGCTCGAGCCAGGTCCGACACGCGCGACCGAGGACATGCCCCTGGCCTTCCAGGACCCCAACTACCGGGCAGCGGTCGTGGACCTCCTCGGAGCCATCGCCTACGGGGAGATGTCCGCGTTCGAGCGGCTCGCCGAGGACGCCAAGATGGCGCCCGGGCTCGAGGACAAGACGGAGCTGGCGGCGATGGCATCCACCGAGTTCGGTCACTTCTGCAGCCTGAGGGACCGTCTCCGCGAGCTCGGTGCGGACCCGTTCGCGGCGATGGCGCCCTTCCAGCTCCCTATCGACTCGTTCCACGCTCACACCGCGCCGCGGGACTGGCTCGAAGGGCTGGTGAAGGCGTACGTCGGTGACGGTCTCGCAGCCGACTTCTACCGGGAGATCGCAACCTTCGTCGACTCGGACACCAGGAAGCTGATCATCGAGAGCCTGGAGGACACGGGCCAGGCGGAGTTCGCCGTGGACCGCGTCCGCAAGGCGATCGAGGCCGACCACCGGGTGGGTGGCCGGCTCGCGCTCTGGGGTCGCCGGCTGATGGGGGAGGCACTCTCCCAGGCCCAGCGCGTGGCGGCAGAGCGCGACGCCCTGTCCGCGTTGCTGTCCGGAGGCGTCGACAGGCCGGGGATGGACCTCGCGGCGATCGGCCGGATGTTCACCCGGCTCACCGAGAACCACGCCCAGCGGATGGCAAGCCTCGGCCTCGCCGCCTGACGCTTCCCGTCACACCTTGCTTGCGTTCCGCCCCGTCACGGTGGACGCGATGATCACCAGCACGGCCGCCGTCACGATGGTCACGATGCCCTGGACCCAGTCCAGGCCCGCGCTGCCGTCGCCGCCGAAAGCCCGGTAGATCACGCCGCCCAGCAGCATCCCGCCGATTCCGCACAGGATCGTCAGCCACAAGGGGATGTTGTCCTTGTCCCCGGGAGCGAAGAACTTGCCCAGCAGACCGACGATGGTTCCCACAACCAGGTAGAACAGAATGGTCCAGAAGTCCATGAACCGTCACCTTCTCTCAGGCACCCCGGACGCCGCATGCAGTCCGTGACATGGAACTACCCGATTCGATGATGTCCTAACGGCGCGCGGGTGGCCAGCCGCGCGCCCGAGGCGGACTCCACACGACCACGACCTAGGAGCGGAACCCGACCTGTCCGGCGACCGGCGAGCCCAGCTCGACGTAGGCGAGCTTGTCGGTCGGGACGATCACCTTGCGCCCCTTCGCGTCCGCGAGCACGAGAGCGGCCCCGTCCGTGAGGGCCTTGGACACGGTCGCCTCGATGTCCTCACCAGACTGGTCGGACTCGATGACCAACTCGCGGCTCGCGTTCTGAACGCCGATCTTGACCTCCACTGGAGGGCCTCCTCAGTCCTGGCCCGGAGCTCCCGAGCACGTGTTTCCCTGCGATGTGATCTCTGTCAGGCGACCCTATCGCCGGGTCCAAGCTAGGACTGCTCCTCGTGGCGGGGAAAGCCGCGAATTCCGCGCCAGGCCAGGCTCGACACCAGCTCCGCTGCATCCTGCTGGCCGATCCCGCGCTGGTCGTCGAGCCAGAAGCGCGCGCTGACCTGGGCCATGCCCACGAGGGAGACCGCGAGCAGCTGCGACTGTTCGTCCGGCAGGCCGGTGTCCTCGTGGATCACCGTCGCGATGAGGGACGCGCACTCGGTCGTGACCCTCTCGACCCGCTCGCGAACCGGCGGCTCGTTGGTCAGGTCCGACTCGAACACGAGCCGGAACGCCCCATGGGCGTTGGCCACGTAGTCGTAGAAGACCTGCATGGTGGCGGCGACCCGCAGCTTGTTGTCCTCCGTGGACTCGAGAGCCTCGCGGGTCGCGTCGATGATCGTGTCGCAGGACTGGTCGAGCAGCGCCAGGTAGAGCTCGAGCTTCCCGGGGAAGTGTTGGTACAGGACCGGCTTGGACACCCCGGCGCGGTCGGCGATGTCGTCCATGGCTGCGGCGTGGTAGCCCTGCGCCACGAAGACCCCCAGCGCCGACTCGAGCAGCTGGGCACGCCGCGCGTTGCGGGGCATCCGCCCGCCACGCGGTTTCTGACCGTCGATCGTGCTCACAGCTCGTTGCCTCTCGCCCCGATTTCGTTCGCTTCCGCCGAGAAGACTACTCCTCAGTAGCCGAGCGTCCTTGGTGGCATGCCTGCAGCGAGAACGATTGCCTCCTGGCGCCGCTGCTACGGGGCGGCATCGTTCTGCCGGCCCCGGCATGTCCGGCATCTGTGCGGAAACCCACCAGGGAAGGACAACCTGGGGCAAGGCGCGCTTATACCTCTATCTCCGCACGAATGCAAGTGTCTTGGCAAAGTTTTACTTGCACCCCTTCGGCTGCAACGACAAAGTGGAAGTGCGCAAGAAGAACAAACAGAGGAAATCAGCAGATCTAGGTTTCGGGGCTTGGCCGGGGAGGCGTCCACAAGCCCTATCTGTTCTCGGGGGGTTGGCCGGGCAGGAAGCGTGTCCGAGGGGACCAGCTCTGGTAAGGGCTACGTTCGCGATCTCTGCGCTCAGGCACCCGTCTACAGGACACGATGGGGTGGCTCGAATGCGCGATAGCACGACTTCCAATCCGCGACCAACAACTGTGAGAGGTCGCGCAACAGCGGTTCTGGCGTCGGGCGGCCTCGCCGCACTGGGCGGCGGAGTGGCCATGCTGGCGGCTTCGGGCACGGCGTCCGCCATACCGACGGCGCCGAACGAGCATCAGATAGCGATCTGCCACGCAACCGGCAGCGCGACCAACCCGTACGTCATCACCTACCCGAGCAAGAAGCAGATCTATACCGACAACGGTCACGCGACGGGCAAGGCCGTGCACGTCAACGACATCATCCCGCCGTTCGCAGCCGGGTCACTCGGCAATGGGAGCAACAGCTGGGGTGACTTCGGCGGCTACAACTGGGACGCCGAGGGCCAGGCAATCTGGACGAACGACTGCAAGGTGCCGAAGCCCACGCCGACGCCGACGGAGACGACGAAGCCTCCGACGCCGACGCCGACCGAGACGACGAAGCCTCCGACGCCGACGCCGACGGAGACGACGAAGCCTCCGACGCCGACGCCGACGGAGACGACGAAGCCTCCGACGCCGACGCCCACCACGCCGCCCACGACTGCACCGCCGACGACTCCGCCTGTGGTGACGCCCACGACGGCAGTGCCCACGACGGTGGCGCCTCCGCCGGTGATCGTGCCGACGCAGGCCGTTCCGACCGCTGTCGCCGCCGGCATCGGTGACGGGGGATCCGCGGGTGGCGGTTCTTCCGACGGACTCCTGGCGAAGTCGCTGGTGGGTGCAGGGCTGATGTCCCTGCTGGCCGCTGCCGGGCTGCAGAGGGGACGCAAGACCCGCGGTGCGCACCAGGCATAGGCACCGGGCCGGGCGCGGAGGCCGCATTGCGTGGCTCTCCGCGCTCGCGGCCGCCCTCGTGCTCGCGGGACTCGCCGTCCCGGAGGTCGCCGACCATCTAGGTCGGGAGTCCTCCGGGACGGCGCGAGCGCAGCTGGTCGGCGGTGACGGGGCATACCTGCCCTTCGTCGTGGAACCCGCGGTCACGCTCGTGGAGAAGGTGCCGCGTCCCGAGGCCTCTCCGACTCCCGAGCCGGAGCAGACCGACAGGCCGGGCAGGCCGACGGCCACTGGGGTACCGATCCGGCTCATCGTCCCCAGGCTCGGCGTGGACGCGCCGGTCATCGGCATCCGGGCTGCCGGCGGCGTTCTCGAGCCTCCTGGCGACCCCCAGACACTGGGCTGGTGGACGGGCGGCGCCAAGCCGGGCGCCCGCTTCGGGGGAGCTCTGATCACGGGACACACGGTCCACGTCGGCGGCGGGGTCTTCGACAACCTCGAGGCGCTGGCGGTCGGTGACCACGCGACAGTGCGTACGGCGGCCGGAAACATCCGCTACGAGGTCACCGGTGTGACCATCTACCGCAAGGCCTCGCTGGCCCGGGACGCGGCCAGGGTGTTCAGCCAGACCGTGCCCGGCCGGCTCGTCCTGGTCACGTGCGAGGACTGGAACGGTGTGGCCTACCTCTCCAACACGGTGGTGTTCGCGGAACCGCTCCCCGAGGCGTAGCAGCGCCGTTCCACATGGCGGACCGGTGGCGTATGGGACCGCCGGCCTCGGGGAACATCCTGGTACGGCCCGTTGTTGCAGCAGATGTTGCACAACCGACAATGTGGACTGTTCCAGAGTCACCCGAGGAGAGTCGTGTCCCTTCCCCCACTGGTGGAGCCCGCCGATGAGCTCACCACCGACGAGGTGCGCCGCTACAGCCGGCACCTGATCATTCCCGATATCGGGATGACCGGGCAGAAGCGCCTCAAGAACGCGAAGGTCCTGGTCATCGGGGCCGGAGGGCTCGGCAGCCCCGCGCTGCTCTACCTGGCCGCGGCGGGCGTCGGCACCATCGGGATCGCCGAGTTCGACGAGGTCGACGAGTCGAACCTGCAGCGCCAGATCATCCACGGCCAGAGCGACATCGGCCGTCCCAAGGCCGAGTCGGCCAGGGACTCCATCCGGGAGACCAACCCGTACGTCGACGTGGTGCTCCACAACGAGCGCCTCGACAACGACAACGTCCTGGGAATCTTCGAGCAGTACGACCTGATCGTCGACGGGACCGACAACTTCGCCACCCGCTACATGGTCAACGACGCGGCGGTGCTGCTGAAGAAGCCCTACGTCTGGGGCTCGATCTACCGCTTCGACGGTCAGGCGTCGGTCTTCTGGCCAGCTGCTCCTGGAGGGGAGGCGCCCTGCTACCGGTGCCTCTACCCCGAGCCGCCTCCGCCGGGGATGGTTCCGTCCTGCGCAGAGGGCGGCGTGCTGGGTGTCCTCTGTGCCTCGATCGGTTCGATCCAGGTCAACGAGGCCATCAAGCTCCTGACCGGCGTCGGCGAGCCGCTGCTCGGCAAGCTGATGATCTACGACGCCCTCGAGATGGAGTACCGCAAGCTCGCCGTACGCAAGGACCCCAGCTGCGCCATCTGCGGTGAGAACCCGACGGTGACCGAGCTCATCGACTACGACGCCTTCTGCGGAGCCATCAGTGACGAGGCAGCCGACGCCGCAGCCGACGCGACGATCTCGGTGACCCAGCTCGAGCAGATGCTCAAGGAGCGAGAGAACGGCGAACGGGACTTCGTGCTCGTCGACGTGCGCGAGCCGAACGAGTACGAGATCAACCAGATCCCGGGCTCGATCCTCATCCCGAAGGGTGAGTTCCTCAACGGCAACGCGATCGGCCGGCTGCCGACGGACCGGCAGGTCGTGCTGCACTGCAAGTCCGGCGCCCGTTCCGCCGAGGCGCTCGCCGTGCTCAAGGGCGCGGGCCTGAGCGACGCCGTCCATGTCGGTGGCGGTGTGGTGGCGTGGGTGAACCAGATCGACCCCTCGCAGCCGTCGTACTGACGCAAACCCTTCCCACGAGCGCCCGCGGAGCACCCGCGGGCGTTCGTCCGTTCTGGGCCCGATGGCACCGTTTGTGCGTGACCTTTCCGGGGCATTCTCGTTAGGCACATCACATGACCATGCTCTGGGAAGGAGCACGCCACATGCGCGTATCCAGGACTCGTGCGCTGGCATCGATCGGCGCCAGCCTCGTCCTCGCCGCTGCGGGAGTCGCCGCGGCAACCACACCGGCGACCGCCGCCAAGGCGGGCAAGCAGGCCACCCTCGCCGCTCCCGCGTGGGCCCCGGCCGACACGGCGAAGATCCATCCGGGCGTCCAGATGTACACCGACGGCGCCCAGTGCACCGCCAACTTCGTCTACACCGACGGCGCGGGCAACGTGTACGTCGGATACGCCGCGCACTGCGCTGGGACCGGTGCCGCGACGGACACGAACGGCTGTGACGCGGGTTCGCTGCCGCTCGGCACCAAGGTCGACTTCGTCGAGGGTGGCAGCCTGGTCACCTCCGGCACGAAGGTCGGCACCGGCACGCTCGTCTACAGCTCCTGGCTCGCGATGCAGCAGGCAGGCACCACCGACGCCGACACCTGTGACTACAACGACCTCGCGCTGGTGAAGGTCGACTCGCAGTACCTCGACACGGTGAACCCCTCCATCCCGTTCTGGGGCGGTCCGGTGAGCGTCAACACCGACGGCACAGCGGCGGGCGACACGGTGTACTCCTACGGCAACTCCAGCCTCCGCGGTGGCGTCGAGACACTCTCCCCGAAGCAGGGCACGAGCCTCGGCACCTCCGGCGGCGGCTGGACGCACCCGGTCTACACCGTCAGCCCCGGCGTGCCCGGCGACTCCGGCAGCGCGTTCCTCGACGCCGAAGGCAACGCTCTCGGCACGCTGTCCACGCTGGCGATCGCACCTCTGGCCGGCTCCAACGGTGTGGGCGACCTGAACCACGAGCTCACGTTCGCCAAGGCCCACTCCGGCATCTCCGGGCTGGCCCTGGTTCCGGGCACCGAGCCGTTCTCACCCATCCTGTAGATCACGCCGAGACAGGGCCCGCGCTCACGAGTGAGCCGGGCCCTGTCCCATGAGAGAGGAAACCTGATGCGCACCCACATCCCGAAGCCCTCACGACGCCTTGCCGCTGCCGCACTCGCCGTGGTCCTCGTCGGTTCTCTCGCTGGCACGTCTCCGAGCGCGGCCGAGGACGGCTCGGTCACGACCCGGTGGGCCCCGGTGGCGAAGGCGAAGATCCACCCAGGCGTGCAGATGTATACGAAGGGCGCCCAGTGCACGGGCAACTTCGTCTTCAAGGACCGGCGCGGCCGCGTCTACGTCGGGTACGCCGCTCACTGCGCCGGGACCGGGGCGGCCACGGACACCAACGGCTGCAAGGCGAAGTCACTACGGCTCGGGACTCGCGTGCGGTTCGCCGAGCAAGGCTCGCTCGTGTCCGACGGCACCACGGTCGGCCGCGGCCGGCTTGCCTACAGCTCGTGGCGGACCATGCGACGGATCGGCACCACGGCACCGAACGCCTGCGCCTACAACGACTTCGCTCTCGTTCGCGTCGGGGCCAGGCACGTCGGCAAGGTGAACCCGACGGTCCCGTTCTGGGGCGGCCCCGTCGGCCTGAGCACGTCCGGGTCCGCTGTCGGTGACCAGGTCTACTCCTATGGCAGCTCCTCCCTTCGCGCTGACGGGAGCGCGCTCAGCCCGAAGACCGGCACGAGCCTCGGTCAGCAAGGTCGCGGCTGGTCCCACGAGGTGTACACCGCGACGCCGGGCGTGCCCGGAGACTCGGGCAGTGCGTTCCTGGACCCACAGGGCAGGGCTCTCGGTGTCCTCTCCACGCTTGCCATTGCGCCGCTGGCGGGGTCCAACGGGGTCGGCGACCTGAGCCGTGAGCTGGCGTACGCCCAACGGCACTCCGGGATCCCCGGGCTGCGCCTCGTGCGCGGAACCAAGCCGTTCAGCCCCGTCCTGTGACGTGCACGGGGTGACGTCGCTAGCGTGAGCGCGTGGACCAGGAGGAGTACGTCGAGCGGGTGCTGACCGTCGCCGAGCAGGTGCCGGCCGGCCGGGTGACGACATACGGCGCCATCGCCCGGGCGGTCGGGGTGGGCGGACCTCGCCAGGTCGGCCGGGTGATGTCGCTCTACGGCGGTTCGGTCCCGTGGTGGCGTGTCGTACGCGCCGACGGCACCCTTCCGCTGTGCCACGACGGCGAGTCCCGGGCGCGTCATCTCGACGAGGGGACGCCGTTCCGAGCCTCGGGCCAGGTGGACATGAGGCACGCGATGTGGGAGCCGCCGGACGTCGGTGAGGGGACGCTCTGACCCTGTCGGCGTCATCTGGTGGGATTGCCCGTATGACGAAGTACCGCCTGGCTTACCCCACTCCGGGGAAGGCGTCCCGCCCTGCCCTCGACGACTTCCAGCAGTCGGTGGTCGACCACGAGGGCGGGCCGCTGCTGGTGCTGGCCGGGCCGGGCACGGGCAAGACCACCACCCTCGTCGAGGCGATCGTCGACCGGATCGAGAACCGCGGTGTCGCGCCCGAGTCGGTTCTCGCGCTGACGTTCAGCCGCAAGGCCGCCGAGCAGCTCCGCGACCGCGTCACCGCTCGGCTGGGCCGGACCATGGCCACGACGCTCAGCTCGACCTTCCACTCGTTCGCCTACAGCCTGATCCGCGCCCACTCGCCGCTCGAGCTGTACGCCGAGCCGCTCAGGTTGCTGTCCGCGCCCGAGCAGGACGTGGTCCTGCAACGGTTGCTGACCCATGAGCGCGAGTCGGTGCGCTGGCCGAAGTCGCTGCACCAGGCGGTCGGCACCCGCGGCTTCGCCCGGGAGGTCCAGACCGTGCTCGCGCGGGCCCGCGAGAAGGGCCTCGGCCCCGAGGAGCTGGCAGCCCTCGGCCGGCGGGCGGAGCAGCCTGCCTGGGCCGCGGCGGGGCTGTTCATGGCGCAGTACCTCGACATCCTCGACAGCGAGAGCGCGATCGACTACCCGGAGCTCGTCCACCGGGCGGTCCTGCTCGCGGAGGCGCCCGACGTGCGAGCAGAGCTGCGCGCGCGCTTCTCCTGGGTCTTCGTCGACGAGTACCAGGACACGGACACCAGCCAGGTGCGGCTGCTGCGCGCCCTGGCGGGCGACGGACGGAACCTCGTGGCGGTCGGTGACCCGGACCAGTCGATCTACGCGTTCCGGGGCGCCGAGGTGCGCGGCATCCTCGACTTCCCCGACGCGTTCCGGACCCGGTCCGGCGGCAAGGCGCCGACCGTCGCGCTGCGGGTGACGCGCAGGTTCGGCGCCCGGTTGCTCGCCGCCTCCCAGTCGGTGTCCGCGGCGATCCCGACCAAGGGCGCCATCGACCCGGAGCTGTTCCGCGCGTTCCGCAGTCCGGAGCCGGTGGACCACGAGCTCGGTGAGGGCAGGGTCGAGGTGTGCACGTTCGACACGGCCCGAGCCGAGACCGAGCACATCGCCGACCGGCTCCGCCGCGCTCACCTCGAGGACGGCATCCCGTGGTCGCAGATGGCGGTGCTGGTCCGCTCCGGTCGAGGCTCCATCCCCGGGCTGCGCCGGAGTCTGGGTGCGGCCGGGGTGCCGGTGGAGGTGGCCGGCGACGACACCCCGCTGGTCCGTGAGCCGGCCGTGCAGCCCCTGCTGGAGGCGCTGCGGGTGGTGGTCCACCTCGACCCGGACGCTCCGTCGTGGGACGACCCCGAGCACGTCGACCACGTGGGAGCAGACCGGGCGGAAGCGATGCTTCTCTCGCCGCTGGCCGCACTGGACGCCACCGAGGTGCGGGCGCTCGCGCGGCAGCTACGGACACGCGAGAAGTCCGCCGCGGCCGCGGAGGAGCGGTCGCCCCGTCCCTCCCCGGAGCTGCTCAGGGAGGCGCTGCTGCGGCCGGATCTCCTCGAGGACGTGAACGGGCGGGGGGCCGCCAAGGCCGCCCGGTTCGCCAGGCTTCTGCAGGACACACGCTCGGAGCTGGACGGCGGGAGCACCGCCGAGGAGCTGCTGTGGACGCTGTGGCAGGGCACCGGCTGGCCACACCGGCTCCGTAAGGGCGTCGAGGAGGGTGGCGCGGCGGCCCGGATGGCGCATCGCGACCTCGATGCGATCTGCGCGCTGTTCGAGGTAGCCGCCCGTGCCGAGGAGCAGCGCGGCCACACCAGCGTCGTGAACTTCCTGGCCGCCCTGTCGGCCCAGCAGATCCCCGCCGACACGCTCGCCGAGCAGGGGGTCCGCGGTGACGCGGTCAGGCTGCTGACCGCACACCGGTCCAAGGGCCTGGAGTGGCGGTTCGTGGTGGTCGCGCAGGTCCAGGCGGAGGGCTGGCCGGACCTGCGCCGCCGCACGTCCCTGCTCCAGCCGGACCGGATCGGCCCGGGCCACGTGCTGCCCCGGGTGACCACGCAGACGCTGCTCGCCGAGGAGCGTCGCCTGTTCTACGTCGCCTGCACGCGCGCCCGCGAGCGGCTTCTGGTGACCGCCGTCGAGTCCCCTGAGGACGACGGCGACCAGCCGTCGCGGTTCCTCGACGAGCTCGCGGAGGAGCGGGTCCTCATCCAGGGCAGGCCACAGCGGCCGCTCTCGCTGGCCGGCCTGGTGGCCGAGCTTCGCCGCACCGTCGCCGACCCGGAGACGTCCGACGCGATGCGCGACGCGGCGGCGCGGCGGCTCGCGGTGCTTGCCCTGGCCGGCGAGCACGGCCAGCCGCTCGTCCCGCAGGCCGACCCCGCCCACTGGTGGGGCACGCGGGCCCGGAGCCTGTCCGACCGCCCGGTCCGCAACGCCGAGGAGCCGGTCACGCTGTCGGCGAGCGCCCTGGAGTCGATCCTGGCCTGCCCGGCGAAGTGGTTCCTGGAGCGCGAGGCGGGAGGGGAGAAGGCGTCCAGCGCCTCCCAGGGGTTCGGCCTCATCGTGCATGCGCTCGCCGACCGGGTCGGCAAGGGCGAGCTGGCCACCGTCGAGGAGCTGATGGACCACGTCGACCAGGTCTGGGGGCAGATCGTCTTCCGCACCCCGTGGTCGAGGGACAAGGAGCGGGCCGAGGTGGAGGCGGCGCTGACCCGGTTCGTGCAGTGGCACCGGCGGCCCGGTGCCCGCACCGTGATCGGCACCGAGCGACAGCTGTCGGCCGAGGTGACCCTGCCGGACGGCCAGCAGGTCCGGCTCTACGGGTACGCCGACCGGCTCGAGGTCGACGAGGAGGGCCGGGTCGTCGTCATCGACCTGAAGACCGGGAAGTACCCTCCGCCCGACAAGGACCTCCCGGAGAACGCCCAGCTCGGGCTCTACCAGCATGCGGTGGCATACGGCGCGGTCGACGATCTGCTTCCGGAGGGCGCTGGCCCCGGCCGCCCGGGTGGCGCGGAGCTGGTCCAGCTCCGCAAGGAGACACGCGGGTCGGTGAAGGTGCAGTCGCAGGAGCCGCAGGCCGCCGACGAGGACGGCCACACGACAGTGGAGAGGCAGCTGATGGAGGCGGTCGCCGTGGTGCGGTCGGAGTCGTTCCCGGCCCAGGCGGGCAAGCACTGCGAGCACTGCTCGTTCACCGCGATCTGCCCGATCAAGGGTGCAGGGACGGTGCTGTCGTGAACGCCGGGTTCCAACCGAGGGTCGTCGACTCGCCGGAGGCGTTGCGCGACCTGATGGGCGCCGAGTTCACCTTCAGCGACCAGCAGTTCGAGGTGGTCTCCGCGCCGCTCGAGCCGCACGTGGTCATCGCCGGCGCCGGCTCCGGCAAGACGACGGTGATGGCGGCCCGGGTGGTGTGGCTCGTGGCCACCGGCCGGGTCACCCCCGACCAGGTGCTCGGCCTCACCTTCACCACGAAGGCCGCCCACGAGCTCGCCACCCGGATCCGCGGCGGACTGCGCGACGCCGGCATCCTGCCCGAGCCGGGCCCGCGGGCGCGGGTGCTCGACCGCGGCGCCGACGAGGAGGCGGACGAGCCGGAGGAGCCGACCGTCGCGACCTACAACGCCTACGCCGCCGGGCTGCTCACCGAGCACGGCCTCCGCATCGGCCACGAGCCCGACACGCGGGTGATCGCCGACGCGTCGCGGTACCAGCTGGCCGCGCGCGCGATCGGCCGGTACTCCGGTCACGTCGAGCACCTCAGCGACCACCCCGGCACGGTCATCAACTACCTGCTCGCGCTCGACGGCGGGATGGCCGAGCACCTCGTCACCCCCGCCGACGTGCGGGCGTTCCAGGCCGCCGCCCGACCGAAGGCCGAGGAGGCCCGGGCCGCCGAGCACCTCAAGACGAAGATCGCCGAGGTCGCCAAGGTCCTCCACGCCTTCGACCGCCGTGAGGAGCTGCTCGGCCTCGTCGAGTCCTACCGCCGGCTCAAGGCCGACCTCGGGCTGATGGACTTCTCCGACCAGATCGAGCTCGGCGCGCGGCTGGCCACCGAGCGGCCCGAGGTGGGGGCCGCCGAGCGGTCGAAGTACCGCATCGTGCTGCTCGACGAGTACCAAGACACCTCCGTCGCGCAGGCCCGGATGCTCAGCCGGCTGTTCTCCGGCGACTCCGAGGCGGGTGGTCGCGGGCACGCGGTGACGGCGGTGGGCGACCCCAACCAGGCGATCTACGGGTGGCGCGGGGCCTCGGTGTCGAACATCCTCGGCTTCGGTGCGGACTTCCCGACCGCCGCGGGGTCGCCCGACGTGCCGGCGTACTCCCTGACCGTCAACCGCCGCTCGGACCACAGGATCCTGTCCACGGCGAACCAGCTCGCCGCGCCGCTCTACGCCCAGTTTCCGCAGGTGCAGCCGCTGGAGGCCAAACCGGGTGCCGAGCCCGGAACAGTCCGGGCCGCCGTGCTCGAGACCTACCCCGACGAGCTCGCCTGGCTGCCCGAGCAGGTCATCACCGCGCACGCCTGCATGTCCGAGCCGCGCTGGGCGGAGATCGGCGTGCTGACCCGCGACAACTCGCACGCCGCCGACGTGTTCGACGCGCTCACCGCCGCCGAGATCCCCGTCGAGATCGTCGGTCTCCAGGGGCTCCTGCGGCTCCCCGAGGTGGCCGAGGTGGTCGCCACCCTCACGCTGCTGCACGACCTGACCGCGAACGCCGAGATGCTCACCCTGCTGACCGGGCCGCGATGGGCGGTCGGGGCCCGCGACCTCGCGCTGCTGGGCCGGCGGGCACGCACCCTGGCAGGCTCCGCCGGTCCCGCGGGGCGGGACGCCGTACGCACCGTGGAGGAGGAGCTGGCCGCTGCCGTGGAGGGCGCCGACCCGACCGAGGTGGTGTCGCTGAGCGACGCTCTGGACGACCCGGGCGACGGGGAGTACTCCGCCGAGGCACGCGAGCGGTTCGCGCTGCTCGCCGAGGAGCTCCGGATACTGCGCCGGTTCGCCGGTGAGCCGCTGCTCGACCTGGTGAGGCGGATCATCGACACGACGGGCATCGATGTGGAGCTGGCCTCGTCGGTCACTCCGACGGCGGCTGCCCGGCGCGACAACCTCGATCTGTTCGTGAAGGCCGTGGCGGAGTTCCAGGCGGTGGACGGGGACGTCACCCTGCCCGCGCTGCTGGCCTACCTGCAGGCCGAGGACGACTTCGGCAACGGCCTCGACGCGGCGACCCCGACCGACGCGGACTCGGTCAAGCTGCTCACGGTGCACCGGGCCAAGGGGCTCGAGTGGGACGTGGTGTTCCTCGTCGGTGTGGCTGCCGACAAGTTCCCGACGTCGCAGACCCGCACCAAGTGGACTGCTGGGCCGGGCGTGCTGCCCTACCCGCTCCGCGGCGACCAGCGAGACCTCCCCGCACTGGCCGGCTACACCGCGGCCGACCTCAAGGCGTTCGCCGAGGAGTGCAAGGCCCACGAGCTGCAGGAGGAGCTGCGGCTCGGCTATGTCGCGCTCACCCGGGCGCGGCACCAGCTCGTGGTCTCGTCGTACTGCTGGTCGCCGTCCCGCAAGGGTGCGCTCGGCCCGTCGCCCTACCAGCTCACGGTCAAGACCGCGCTGGAGGAGTGGGGCGAGAAGCCGGAGCTGTGGCTGGACCGTCCTGCCAAGGAGGAGGTGAACCCGCTCACGGCGGAGGCCGACCGGCGGCCCTGGCCGGACGAGGGACACTCCGAGGAGCTCGGCCGCCGGCAGCAGGCGGCCGGGCGGGTGAACGCCGAGATCGCCCGCCTGACTGCCGCCGGCGGTGACGAGCAGCTGCCGCTGGACGAGTCCGGGCTGGCCGAGGACGAGGCCGCCCGGGTGTCCGAGTGGGACGACGAGATGGAGAGGCTGCTGGCCGAGGCGCGACTGGCCCGGGCGCAGGTGGTCGACGTGCCCCTGCCGTCGAGCCTGTCCGCCACCGCTCTGGGACGGCTGCGCCGGGAGCCGGATTCGTTCGCAGCGGACCTGGCGCGGCCCATGCCACGCAAGCCCTCACCCGAGGCCCGGTTCGGTACCCGCTTCCACGCGTGGGTGGAGTCCCGGTTCGGCCAGCAGCAGCTGGTCGGGCTCGACGAGGTTCCAGGGCGAGCGGACGCCGGCATCGACGACGAGGCGGACCTGAAGGACCTGATCGAACGCTTCGGTCAGGGGCCGTTCGCCGACCGGGTCCCGTTCGCGGTCGAGCCGCCGTTCGCGCTGGTGCTGGCCGGCCAGGTGGTCCGCGGCCGGATCGACGCGGTGTACGAAACCGATGGCGGCTTCCTGGTCGTGGACTGGAAGACCAACCGAAGCGAAAGCGCCGACCCGCTCCAGCTCGCGATCTACCGGGTCGCCTGGGCCGAGCTGCACGGCGTGGACGTCGAGCAGGTGGAGGCGGCGTTCTACTACGTGCGGACGGGGACCTTGGTTGCGCCGCCCGAGGCGCTGCAGACCCGGGCGCAGCTCGAGGCCCTGCTCCACCCCCGTTGAGTCGGCCCTCCTGGGGTGTTCAGTCGTCCCTCGCGGGGTGTCGAGCCGTCCCTCGCGCAGCGCCGGGCTCGGTATCCGCATCCCACGGTCAGCGCTGGGCCAGGATCGCGTCCAATGCCACCTCGACCATGTGCGCGAACGTCTGCTCGCGCTCGAGGGCGCTGGTGTGCTCGCCGGTGACGATGTGGTCCGACACCGTGCAGATCGCCAGCGCCCTGCGCTTGAACTTCGCGGCGAGGGTGTAGAGGGCACTGGCCTCCATCTCGACCCCGAGCACGCCGTACTCCGCCATCCGCGCGGTCAGGTCCGGCCGCGGGGTGTAGAACGAGTCGCTGGACATCAGCAGGCCGACCCGGGTGCGCACCGGCAGGTCCTTCGCCTCGGCCGCGTCGTATGCCGCACGGAGGAGGCCGAAGTCCGCCACCGGTGCGTAGTCGAGCCCCTCGAAGCGGATCCGGTTCATCGACGAGTCGGTGCATGCGCCCGACGCGATCACGATGTCGCGCAGCGCCAGGTCCTCGCTGAGTGCCCCGCAGGACCCGACGCGGACGGCGGTCTGGACGTCGTACTCGTCGAACAGCTCGTGGGCGTAGATCGAGAACGACGGCAGGCCCATCCCGGAGCCCTGCACGGAGATCGGCTCGCCGCGGTAGGTGCCCGTGAAGCCGAGCATGCCGCGCACCTCGGAGTAGCACTTGACGCCGTCGAGGAAGGTCTCCGCGATCCACTTCGCGCGCAGCGGGTCGCCGGGCATCAGGACGTGGGGTGCGATCTGACCCTGTTCGGCTGAGATGTGGGTGCTCATGACCCCGCATCCTAGGGCGCGGCCTGGACCGTAGAGTCGGGGCCGTGACGACACCGAACAACCCCGCTGCGGCCAACCACCAGATCGCGCTGTCGGTGCGCGCCCATGACCGGGTCGGGAAGCGTCGTACCGACCAGGCTTGGCTGGACGAGACCTGGGCCGACCCGGAAACTCGGGTGCTGCTGCTCGCGCGGGGCAAGTTCCCGTTCGACCGGGAGCGGACCGCGGTCGACTGGCGCAGCCCCCAGGAGGCACCCGAAGGACAACGGGTCTTCCTCGGCGAGCAGCACGGCGTGGCCCGCTTCGCCGTGCTGCTGGAGGAGCCGCCGGAGGACGGTTGGGTTGCCCTCCGCTCGGTCGGCCCGAGCCTCTCGGTCGACGACGCCGGTCTGCTCGTCCACGCCGTTGCCCTCGCCGAGTGGCACCTCGCGCACCGGCACTGCCCACGCTGTGGCGGGCGGCTCGAGGTGGCGCAGGCCGGGCACGTGCTCACCTGCCCCGACTGCGGAGCGCAGCAGTTCCCGCGGACCGACCCGGCCGTGATCATGCTCGTGACGGATGGGGACCGTGCGCTGCTGGGACGTCAGCCGAGCTGGCCGGAGGGCAGGTACTCCACGCTCGCGGGGTTCGTCGACCCGGGTGAGTCGCTGGAGCAGGCTGTCGTGCGGGAGGTCGAGGAGGAGGTCGGCATCGAGGTCACCGACGTCACCTACTTCGGCAACCAGCCGTGGCCTTTCCCGGCGAGCCTGATGGTCGGCTTCTTCGCCCGGGCGGTGACCACCGAGGTCTCGGTCGACGGGGAGGAGATCAGCGACGCCCGGTGGTTCACCCGCGACGAGATGCGCCGGGAGGCCGAGGCGGGGACGCTCTTCCTGCCGGGCGGGATCTCGATCTCCCGGTCACTCGTGGAGACGTGGTTCGGCGGCCCGCTCCACGGCCACTGGTGACGCGGGCCGGAAGACCGCGGCTCGGAGCCTGGCTCAGTTCAGGGATGCCAGCTTGGCCTTGACCTCGCGCAGCGACGGGTTGGTCTGCGCGCTGCCGTCGGGGTACACCAACGTCGGGACGGTCTGGTTGCCGTTGTTGACCTGCTCCACGATGAACGCCGCGTCCGGGACGCGCTCGATGTCGACGACCTCGTAGCCGATGCCCTCCCGGTCGAGCTGCTTCCGCAGCCGGTGGCAGTACCCGCACCACTGGGTGGAGTACATCGTCACGGGCGCCCCGTCGAGCGGGCTGTCCGTTGAGCTGGCAGGCATGAATGGCTGTCCTTCCCGAGGTCTAGGCTGTGCATCCGCACCGAAAGAGCCGCGATCCATGTCATCGGCTCACCGTCCCTAACGCCCCAGTCGAGGAGTTTGTTCCACATGGACACGCCGGGAGGACCAGCCGAGCGCCTGCTCGAGGCCTTGGACCCGGAGCAGCGCGAGGTGGCCCAGGCACTGCGTGGCCCGGTGCGGGTGCTCGCCGGAGCGGGGACGGGGAAGACCCGGGCGATCACCCACCGGATCGCCTACGGCGTCGCGACCGGCGTGTACAACCCGATGGAGGTGCTGGCCGTCACCTTCACCACCCGCGCGGCGGGGGAGATGCGCACGCGTCTGCGCGCCCTGGGCGCCGGTGGTGTGCAGGCCCGGACCTTCCACTCCGCGGCGCTGCGGCAGGCGCGCTACTTCTGGCCCAGGGTGTACGGCGGTGAGCTTCCCGTCCTGACGGAGTCCAAGCTCCCGCTGCTGGGCAATGCCGCCCGCCGCAACAGGGTGGAGACCGACCAGGCCACGCTGCGGGACCTCGCGAGCGAGGTCGAGTGGGCCAAGGTCAGCAACGTGCGGCCGGACGACTACGCGGCGGTGGCCACCGCCCGGGGCAGGTCGGTCAGCGGGCACGACGCCGCCACGGTGGCACGGGTCTTCGCGGCCTACGAAGAGGTCAAGCGCGACCAGGGCCGGATGGACATGGAGGACGTTCTCCTCTGCGCGGCCGCGCTGCTGGCGGAGGACGAGCGGGTCGCCGCCGAGGTGCGTCGCCAGTACAAGTGGTTCGTGGTCGACGAGTTCCAGGACGTCAGCCCCATCCAGGCGTCCTTGCTGAACCTGTGGCTCGGTGGTCGTGACGACCTGTGCGTCGTGGGCGACCCGGCGCAGACCATCTACTCGTTCGCAGGGGCCAGCGCCGACTACCTCCGGGACTTCCCGAAGCGCTACCCCGGCACGACCTCCATGGAGCTGGTCCGCAACTACCGCTCGACGCCACAGGTGGTGACCGCCGCCAACCAGCTGCTTGCCGGCACGGCGAGCGCGGGCGTGCAGCTGAGGTCGCAGCAGGAGGGCGGCCCCGAGGCCCGCTACACGGAGCACGCGGACGAGGTCGCCGAGGCCGAGGCGGTCGCCGCCGAGATCCTCGCCCTGAGGCAGTCGGGTGTGCCGATGCGCGAGGTGGCCGTCCTGTTCCGGATCAACGCCCAGTCCGAGGCGTTCGAGGATGCCCTCTCCGCGCGCGGCATCCCCTACGTCGTGCGGGGGGCGGCGCGGTTCTTCGAACGGCCGGAGGTGCGCAAGGCGGTCACCCTGCTTCGTGGCAACGCCCGCGGCTCGGACGGGTCGGGGGACGGCCTCGTCGCGGACGTCAAGGCGGTCCTCGCCGGGATGGAGTGGACCGAGAAGGCCCCGACGGGTCGCGGGAACGTCCGCGACCGCTGGGAGTCCCTTCAGGCCATCGTGACCCAGGCTGAGGAGTTCGCGGCCGCGGACGCCGGGGCGTCGCTGGGAGCGTTCGTCGACGACCTCGACCGCCGGGCGGGTGAGCAGCACGCACCCGTGGCCGAGGGAGTCACGCTTGCCACCCTGCACGCCGCCAAGGGCCTGGAGTGGGACACCGTGTTCCTGGCGGGCATGCACGAGGGCACCATGCCGATCATCTACGCCGAGGGGCCGGCGGCGGTCGAGGAGGAGCGCAGGCTGCTCTACGTCGGGGTGACTCGCGCCCGTCGCAGCCTGTCGGTCTCGTGGTCCCTCGCCCGGACCCCGGGCGGCCGCTCCACGCGCAAGCCGTCGCGCTTCCTCACCGGGCTCAGGCCCCAGGTCGGCTCGGACCGACCGGCGGAGGCCCGTGCCTCGGCCAAGCGCAAGAAGAGCGGGGTCGCGAACTGCCGCGTCTGCAACCAGCCGCTGAGCACCACCGCGCAACGCAAGGTGGGTCGCTGCGACGACTGTCCGGCGACGTACGACGAGGAGCTCTTCGAGAGGCTCCGGGAGTGGCGGGTCGCGCGTGCGGGCGAGGAGAAGGTGCCGGCGTACGTCGTGTTCACCGACCTCACCCTGCAGGCGATCGCGGAGGTTCGACCCTCCGACTCCCAGGCGATGCTGCGGATCTCCGGGGTCGGCCGGACCAAGCTCGAGAAGTACGGCGACGACGTCCTCGAGCTCATCGCCGCCCACGGCGTGGCTGACTGAGCCGCGTCCGGCCCGGACGGGTTGCGGAATCTCTCGGCATTTCGAGTAGCCCATCTGGACCATCCATTGATGCGCGCAAAACTTTTTCGGGAAATACCCAGAAATTGGTTTGCCGCTTACAGGCCCCCCGTTGTACGTTTCTTCCACCCGCTAGACCACGCGCATGAGGCTCTGACAAGGCCGGCGCTCTCAGCATCGAAGGAGGTGCTCGCAGTGATCAAGATCAACACGACCTTCAGCCAGCAGGCCGGCTTTGCCATGTCCGTTTCCGGCATCGCCCCTGTCGCTGCCACGCGCGCCCTCCCGGCCATGGGTGGAGTGTCTGTCATTGCAGCTGGCTCGAAGCGTTTCGAGGGCACCACCGCTGTGTGCGGCTACCGCCACATCACGGATGTTGTTGTCCTCACGGGCGCCTTCCCGGGTACCTCTGCCTGGAGTCCACCGATCTAGATTGAGACCAGATCGGCAGCCTCCAGGCCGCGGAACCCGAAACCCGGGATCCGCGGTCTTTTTGTTTCCCAGAACCACAAGTGATCAGGTCACAAGGAGGTGACACATGAGTATCAGCGTCCTCGACTCACACGCGGTGAACCGCCGCCAGGTCGACGAGGATCAGCTGCCGTGCCGGTCGAACGACCCAGAGCTGTTCTTCGCCGAGAGCCCAGCGGACGTCGAGCTGGCGAAGGCCCTGTGCGTGGACTGTCCCGTCCGCGCCGAGTGCCTCGCCGGAGCGCTCGAACGCCGCGAGCCCTGGGGAGTGTGGGGTGGCGAGCTGTTCCTGCAGGGAGTGGTGATCCCCCGCAAGAGGCCCCGTGGGCGTCCGCGCAAGGACGAGGTCGCGGCCTAGCACCGGCCCCGACGATGCAGCCCAACCGCACCAGCCAGCAGCACCGACCAAGCAGCACCGACCAACCAGCACCGACCAAGCAGGAAGACGGAGCAACAAGATGTTTCTGATCAACGAAGACGTGGCTCGGGCCCAGATGTCCGAGCGGCTCGAGGAGATGCGCGACCTGCGACGTGGCCACCAGCTCGTCGTGGCTCGACGAAAGGCCCGTCGGGCCGAGCGCGCAGCTCTGCAGGCACGACTCGTGCTCGCCCGCTCGCTGTAAACCAGGTCGCGGCCTGACAGCGGGCACGACACCAGTCAACCAGGAAGCAGCCAACAAACCATGAACCTCACACCGAACCGGAGCAACGAGATGAACACAATGCACGAAGCCTTGGCTCGGGCCCAGATGTCCGAGCGCCTGGGAGAGGCGCACAACCTGCGGCGCGGTCACCAGCTCGCGCGGGCCCGGCGACTGAACCGTCGCGCTGAGCGCGCAGCCCGGCAGGCGCGGGTCGCGCTGGCCCGTTCGCTGTAAGAGACCGAGAACGGTCCGGGGCATTCCCGGCGTCTCACCACACCAGGAGTCGTCGCCTCACACCGGGCACGACACAGGCAACCGAGAGCAGACCAACCAACCATGACCATCACACCGAACCGGAGCAACAAGATGAGCTTGATGAACGAAGATCTGGCGAGGGCGCAGATAGCCCAGCGCCTCGGCGATGCCCGGGACCAGCGACGCGGTCACCAGCTGGTGCTGGCCCGCCGGCTCTCCCGCCGCGCCGAGCGCGCAGCCCACCAGGCGCGTCTGGTCATCGCTCGCTCGCTGTGAGCGACGGACCAGCTCCCCCGCCTCGCCACCGAGTCGGAGGACGCCGCCACAGGTGACACCTCACCTGACCACCCAGTGGAACCTGACCACTGTCTGGGAAACACCAGCCGGGCCTCCGGCAGCCATCAGAGCTGCCGGAGGCCCGGCTGCGTTGCGCGTAGGGTGGCAAGGTGCCTGCGACGTGTGACTTCTGTGGAACCAACGCTCCCGGTGACGAGACCCCGCTGACCTGGACCACGTCGATCGAGAACGGCAGGTCCAGGGTGTTCTGCGAGAGATGCTCCCGGGAGAACCTGCGTGCGATCGAAGGCAAGCTCGACAGCGAGTGGTGGTGACTCGACTAGGTTGTGTCTGGAAAAGATGCGGCGGAAGCGGGCGTGGCATCCGCGCCCGACTCGGCCAGACCGGGGAGTGAGAGCGCAGCGTGCTGCGCCGAGCGAGCCGGGCGCAGCCGATCGGGATGCGGGGCCGCGAACGCCGCCGCAGATTTGACAGACACGACCTACTCCTCGACGAAGCCGGGCAGCGAGTCGGTCAGGATCTGGCGGAAGGGCGCGGTCGCCTCGAGCTGGCACATCACGCCGATCCCGCCGAGCCAGACCCGGTGGATGAGCAGGTACGACGGCGGCAGGTTGAGCCGGAGCGACAGCGTGTAGCCCGGCTCGCGCGGGTCGTTCAGCCTCTGGAACTGGTCACGCATCCACTGCCGGGAGAACCGGAAGGTCTCACCGCGAGCCGGCTCGATGAACGGGCCCAGGAAGGACCGCAGCTCCTCCGGGTCGATCTTGACATGGGGCTTGACGAAGCCTTCGGCCCGCAGACCCTTGAGGACCTCGTCGTAGTCGTCGAGCATGGCGATCCGCATGAGGGTGCCGATGGAGCGCGGCAGCCCGTGCTCGGGAAGCCTGGCAACGGCCCCGAAGTCGACGACCCCGATCCCGCCGAGACCGCCGTCGTCGGCCGGGAGGACGCGGAAGTTCCCGGGGTGAGGGTCCGCGTGCAGCATTCCGGTGCGGGCGGGGCCGGAGAACAGGAAGCGCACGTAGAGCTCGCCGTAGTGGTCGCGCTGCTCCTGGGTGCCCTCGGCGATCAGCCGGGCGAGCGATGCGTGGCTCTCGACCCACTCCGATACCAGGACCCGGTCGGTGCCGGTGACCACGTGCGGGACGAAGAAGTCCGGGTCGCCCTCGAACTCCGTGGCGAAGACCTCCTGCGCCTCTGCCTCCAGCGAGTAGTCGAGCTCCTCGGAGACCCGCTCCTGGAGCTCCGCCACCAGTGGCTTGATGTCGACGCCGGGGACGATGCTCCCGAACGTCCTCGCCAGCCGGCCCAGCTGACGCAGGTCGGAGCGCAGTGCCTCACCTGCGCCGGGGTACTGGATCTTGATCGCGACCTGGCGGCCGTCGTGCCAGCGGCCCTTGTGCACCTGTCCGATCGAGGCAGCCGCGGCCGGGTTGTCGTCGAACTCCACAAGATGCTTCCGCCAGCTGGGGCCGAGCTCGCGGCTGAGCACGCCGTGGACGATGGTCGCGGACATGGGCGGAGCGGAGTCCTGGAGCCGAGTCAGATGCGCCCGGTACGGCGCGGCGACCTCCTCCGGGAGCGCCGACTCCAGGATGGAGAGCGCCTGCCCCATCTTCATCGCGCCGCCCTTGAGGTCGCCCAGCGTCCGGAAGAGCTGCTCCGCCGTGCGCTGCTGGACGTCAGTCATCACGGCCTCGGCGGGCGCGCCCCCGAGACGCCTGCCCATTCCCATCGCGGTGCGACCCGCGAAGCCGAGCGGCAGCGCGGCGAGCCGAGCGGTTCGTGCGGCGGCCTTGCGCGGAAGCTCGGTCATGGCCCCATTGTGGCCGATGTCGGGTAAAGGCGAGGTCTTACCCCCAGGCGCAGCCGCAACCGGGGTGCCTCAGCCAGGTCCGCGTCTCGACCACGGACAGGTGCGGGTCGAACCGGATCGTGGCCGACCAGGTCGAGGGACGCCGCCCTTCGGCGTGCGAGGCGATGTCCCGGGCCGCCCAGGCCAGCGCCACCCGGGCGAGGAGCGCGTCCACGGGTTCGGGTACGCCGTCGGCGCGGTCGTTGCTGCTCAGCGAGGCGTACTGCTCCACGAGCAGCGGCCACGACCGGTCTGCATCGGTGTGGTGCGCGTCCACGCAGCGCAGGCAGGCGGTCCGGCCCGGCACGACGAACGGGCCGACCGTTGCGAAGCCCTCGGTGAACCGGACCAGCAGATGAGGCGTGGAGCTGCGCATCCACTCGTCGACAACCTCCCGGTGAGGCTCGCCGACGCGCACCAGGACGGCGGCCTGCGGGGATGCCGTCTCGCGCGATCGTGCCGAGGGGAGCTCAGCGGCCAGTCCCGCGGCGTTGAGCAGCCCTGCGAGCTCCTCGGCGAAGGGCAGCGTCCGCTCGCCGCCCGTGGGGCAGACGCGCACGCGCGCCTGCGTTCTTGCTCCGAGGACGTCCCCGGCGCGGTCACCGGCTGTGCGGGCAACGGCGGCCACATCGCCGCGGGGAAGCACCCGGCCGCTGCGCGCGTGTGGGCGCGCGTCAGCCCGGCACGGGATCAAGGGAAGGAGGGAGTCGCCGTCGAGGACGAGGTCGTGGGCCCTGAGCAGCTCGAGCAGCTCCGGTTCGGCGTACTCGCTGCAGGATGCGGCGGTGCCGAGCAGCTGGAGTGCGCTGCGCACTGCCGGCTCCTCGGGAAGAACGACGGCCTGCCGCGGATCGAGCCCGATCTGCAGGGTGTGGTCGGCCCGGCGAAGCACATGGGCGCCGGGGCGGAGGATGGGTCGCATCCCCGCAGCCTGCCGCAGTTCCGGCTCGGGCGTCCGCGCCCGTCCACAGGCACCCAGCAGACGACAGCGGGGCCCGGTCGGACCGGGCCCCGCTGTCGAAGATCGGGTTGGCTGCTGAAGCTGCTCAGGCCTTGCCGAGGATGCGGTTGAGGTTGGTGCCGCAGACGGGGCACGTGGCCTTGGCCATGCGGGTGCCCTTGTCGTTGACCTTCACCTCGCCCTGCGCCTCGCGCTTCTCCTTGCACTTCACGCAGTAGAACTCGCCGCTCCAGGTCTCCGCCATGACGGCCTCCTTGCCTATCGTCGTACTGGTCGTCGCGGCGGGGGATCTGAGGAAGACCCGCCGGGGCCGCCGTTGGAAGCGGCCGTCATGCACCCTACGACAGCAGCGCGGCCGTTTCATGCAGGCGCAAGCCTAATCGAGCCGTTTCCACGCTCAACCCGAGCGATTTTTGTCCGATTCATCCCGTTTTGGGGCTTTACCGTGGCCAGGCGTGCGATCTCTGTCTCACAGTGGCCCTCCCGCGGCGTCTGGTCGGTAGGGTCCCGGCATGGCAGCCGACCCGACCATGACCCACCTCCGCGTCGAGCGACCGTCGGACGGAGTCGTCCTCCTCACGCTCGACAACCCGGGCCAGCGAAACGCGATGTCGGACGAGATGACTGCGTCGTGGGCAGCGGCGGTGGACGAGCTCGCCACCGACCGGTCGCTCCGAGCCGTCGTCGTGACGGGGGAGGGAAGTGCCTTCTGCTCCGGTGGGAACACGAGCTGGATCGCGAGCGAGCCCGACGCCGAGGTGGACCACCTGCGGACCCGGATGATCGCCTTCTACCGGTCCTGGCTGTCGATCCGGAAGCTCGAGGTGCCGACCATCGCGGCAGTGAACGGTCCCGCCATCGGGGCCGGCCTGTGCCTGGCCCTGGCCTGCGACCTTCGGTACGCCGCCGCGTCCGCCAGGCTGGGTGCGCCGTTCGTGAAGCTCGGCATGCACCCGGGGATGGCGGGGACCTACCTGCTGCCGAACGTGGTGGGGGAGGCGCACGCGCGTGACCTGCTGCTGACCGGGCGGATCGCCGACGCCGAGGAGTCGATGCGCCTCGGCATGGTGTCCCGGGTGTTCCCGGACGCGGGGTTCCTCGACGAGGTGCTGACGGTCGCGGCCGGCATCGCCGCAACGGCCCCGATCCCGAGCAGGTACACCACCCTCGCGCTGCGCGACGGCGGCCACGCCGACTTCGAGAGCGCCATCCAGTGGGAGGCACTCGCCCAGCCGGTCACCCTGGCGAGCGCGGACCTGCAGGAGGGCATCGCCGCGGCGAAAGAGCGTCGCGCCCCCCGGTTCACCGGCCGCTGACCCCAGCGCCGGTGCGGAGAGGCCCTCCGCCTGGTCGGTGCGCCGCTTGCCTTCCCCTTGCGAGCGCCGTACCCACTCGAGCCGAGGGCCTCGTCCGCGACCACGCTATGTCCGGGTTTGCGCGGGGTCAACGAACACGTTTCCACCCCTGTGGACAAGCCTGTGGACGACGTGTGGATCCAGGGGGCGACACTGTGGATCCACCCCGGCGGTCGGTGCACGAGCCTGTGGGGGACACGCCCGGGCGGCTGCCTTGCACGCCTCTGACCAGCAAGAATGGGTACGACGTTGCTGTGGACGGAAGAAAGCTCGAGACGTGAACCGGAATGAGCCACACGATGAGGTACAGGAGCCGGTGGCGGCGCTGCGCCGGATCGCCTTCCTGCTGGAGCGGACACAGGCCGAGACGTTCCGGGTCAAGGCGTTCCGCAGCGCGGCGGCAGCCGTGCTCACCCTGGACCCGGAGGAGCTCCGTTCACGAGGAAGGGACGGCACGCTGCGCGAGCTTGCCGGGATCGGGTCGGTCTCCGAGGCCGTGATCACCGAGTCGCTGGCCGGAGAGGTCCCGGCGTACCTGCGCAAGCTCGAGCAGGAGGCCGCCGGCCCGTTGGCGGAAGGCGGCGGCGGGATGCGCGCGGCCCTGCGCGGAGACCTGCACGCCCACTCGGACTGGTCCGACGGAGGCTCCCCGATCGAGGAGATGGTGTTCACCGCCATCGAGGTGGGTCACGACTACCTGGCGCTGACCGACCACTCTCCTCGCCTGACGGTCGCCCGCGGGCTGTCGTCCGAGCGCCTGTCCGAGCAGCTCGCCGTGGTCGACGCGATCAACGAGCACCTCGGCGACGGGTTCCGGCTGTTGCGGGGGATCGAGGTCGACATCCTCGACGACGGCGAGCTGGACCAGACCGACGAGATGCTCGGCCGGCTCGACCTCGTGGTCTCCTCGGTCCACTCCAAGCTGAAGATGGACGCCGCGGCGATGACCCGGCGGATGGTCGCGGCGGTCTCGCACCCGCGCACCAACGTGCTCGGTCACTGCACCGGACGGCTCATCACGGGGGGACGCGGAACGCGACCGCAGAGCCAGTTCGACGCAAAAGCCGTGTTCGAGGCCTGCGCGGAGCACCAGGTGGCCGTGGAGATCAACTCCCGTCCGGAGCGCCGGGACCCACCCGACGAGCTGATCGAGCTCGCGCTCGACCTCGGCTGCCTCTTCTCGATCGACAGCGACGCACACGCTCCCGGGCAGCTGGACTTCCTCGACCACGGCTGCGCGCGGGCCGTGCAGCTCGGCGTGCCGCCGGAGCGGGTCGTGAACACCTGGCCCGTTGCGCGACTCATGGCATGGTCGAACGGGTAACGTGCGCATATGGCCACCGTCACCCCCGAGTCTGGGGGGCCCACAGTCGAGGTACGACGAAGCCGGCGGCGCCGCCGAACCGTCGCGGCGTACCGCGAGGAGGACAGGGTGGTCGTGATGATCCCGGCCAGGCTGTCACGCGCGGAGGAGCAGGAGTGGGTGGCGACCATGCTGGCCAGGCTCGAGAAGGCCGAGCGGCGCCGCCGCCCCAGTGACACCGGCCTGAAGCGCAGGGCCATCGAGCTCAACGAGCGCTACCTCGGCGGAATGGCCGAGCCGGAGACCGTGCGGTGGGTCGACAACCAGAACAGCCGGTGGGGCTCGTGCACGCCCAGCGACCGGTCCATCCGGCTGTCCCGACGGCTCCAGGGGATGCCGTCGTGGGTGATCGACTACGTGCTCGTGCACGAGCTCGCCCACCTGCTCGAGGCCGGCCACACCCCCACCTTCTGGGAGCTGGTGGACGAGTACCCCAAGGCCGAGCGGGCCAAGGGCTTCCTCGAGGGCGTGGCGGCGGCCTCGCACCTCGGCGTCACGGGCGACGCACCGGACTGCTCCGAAGAGGGTGCGGCGGCGATGGTCGCCGCCGACAAGCTCGCCGAGTGAGGGTCCTGCCGACTACCCGGCGAGCCGCTTCCTGGCCCGCGCCACCAGGTCGAGCAGGTTCGGCTCCCGCGTAGGCAGCTCGTCGGCCGGCCACCAGCGCACGTCCAGCGACTCGACGCTTGTCGCGTGGGTGGCCTCCTCCGGTGCGACGGCGACGAAGCGTACGTCGAGGTGCTGCACCACCCCGCGGGGGCTGCAGAAGGGGACGTCGTGGGGGCTCAGCTGCACCGGGTCGGGGTCGAGCGCGAGGTCGTGCACGCCGGACTCCTCCACCGCCTCACGCAGGGCGGCGCCCGCCAGCGTCGTGTCCTCCGGCTCGCAGTGGCCGCCCATCTGGAACCAGGCCCTGGCCTTGGCGTGCAACGTGAGCAGGACCCGCTCGTGGTCGGCGGAGACGATGAGGGTGCTCGCGGTGACATGGTCAGGGAAACATGCTCGCGTCATTCCCGAGGGCTCGGCCTCGAGGTGGCCGACGTAGCGGAGGCGGGTCTGCTCCTGCTCGGGGTCGGGAGCCTGCCAGCCCCGGAGCAGACGGAGGGCGTCGTCGTGCAGGGCCGCCGTGGGTTCGTCCGCCGTCACCGCTGGTCGTCGTCGCCGGGGCCGTCGTTCTCGTCGCTGTCGTCGCGGGACGGGTCCCCGGTCGCAGTGTCGCCCTGGTGACGCTCGTCGTCGAGCAGGTCCGCCAGGGCGGCGTCGAACTCGGCGTCGGTGAGTGCCTGCGGCTCCTCCACGTGCTCGCGGAAGCCCAGCGGGTCATCGAGGTCCTCGGCGGACGGGAGCAGGTCGGGGTGGGCCCAGACCGCGTCCCTGGCCTGTGCCCCCTGGCGCGCCCGGAGGGAGCCCCACAGTGCGGAGGCGTCCCGCAGCCGGCGCGGCCGGAGGTCCAGCCCGACCAGGGCCGCGAACGTCTGCTCGGCGGGGCCACCCGCCGCACGCCGCCGGCGCACGGCCTCCTGCAGCTTCCCCGCGCTCGGCATGCGCGACTCGGTCGCCTGGCCGACCACCTCGTCGACCCAGCCCTCGACGAGTGCGAGGGTCGTCTCGAGCCGGGTCAGCGCCGCCTTCTGCGCCGGCGTCTTCTCCGGCTCGAACAGCCCGCCCTCGAGCGCCTGCTGGATCGACTCGGGGTTCATCGGGTCGATGTCGGACATGGACGCCTCGATCTTCGAGACGTCGATGGTGGTGCCCCGCCCGTAGTCCTCCACGGCCGCGAGCAGGTGGGCGCGCAGCCAGGGCACATGTGCGAACAGCCGCTGGTGCGCGGCCTCGCGGAGCGCGAGGTAGAGCACCACGTCCTCCTCGCTGACGTCGAGCCCTTCGGCGAAGTGGCGCACGTTGGCGGGGAGCAACGCGGCCTTGCCGGACGGTCCGAGGGGCAGGCCGATGTCGGAGGCGCTGAGCACCTCGGTGGCCAGACCGCCGAGCGCCTGGCCGACCTGGGTGCCGAACATGGCGCCACCGGCCTTGCCGAGCATGCCCATCAGCGGGCCGGCCACGTTCTTGGCCTCCTCCGGCAGCGCGTTGCCCATCGCACCCACGACATGCTCGGCAACCGGCTCCACGAGGCGGCGCCACACGTCCATCGTCTCCTCGACCCACTGGGCGCGGCTCCAGGCCGCGGAGGTGCTGACCCCCGAAGGCAGGTCGGTGGCCTGGTCGAGCCAGTGGTCGGCGAGCTGAAGAGCGTCGGCGACCGCAGCCTGGTCCCGGTCGCTCGGTGAGGGGTCAGGCTCCTGGGCGACCGTCTTGCGGGCGATGTCCTTGGCGAGGTTCCAGTTCACCGAGCCTTCGTACGGCGCCATCATCGCCTGCATCTGGTTCATCAGCGACGAGAGGTCGGGCATGCCGGCACCCCCGCCTGCCCCGCCGGGCAGGTTGCCGCTGAACGCCGAGAAGATCTGCTCGAACGGCGTGCCCCTGAATGGGTTGTTCTCGTCGTCGGGACGGTCGCCGGGGTCGTTGGTCATGCCTCCAAACTACTCGTGGCCTCAACCCGCTCGCGCCTGGTGGCTCGGGATGTCGCACGTGGTTAGGCTCGGCGGTGTGAGCGATGCCAACGCCGTCGTACGCCTCGTCGACATCCGGGAGACCCCGCTTCAGGTCGACGAGGTCGTGGCTGCCCTGTCCGACGCCGCCGCGGGCGGCCTGACCCTGTTCGTCGGCACGGTCCGCGACCACGACGAGAACAAGTCGGTCACGGGGCTCGAGTACTCCGCCCATCCCACCGCCCTCGCCCAGATGCGGGAGGTGGCCGAAGGGGTCGCCAAGGAGTACGACGTGCTGGCAGTCGCCGCTGTGCACAGGGTCGGCAGGCTCGCCATCGGCGACGCGGCGGTGGTCGTCGCGACGGCGTCCTCGCACCGCGGTGAGGCCTTCGAGGCGTCACGTGCGCTCATCGACGAGCTGAAGGCCACGGTGCCGATCTGGAAGCACCAGCTGTTCGCCGACGGCTCCGACGAGTGGGTGGGCACCCCCTGACCCGTGGACAGTCCGTGTTGTTGCCCCCGAAGGGCGGCCGGGAGGCATAGCCTTGTGGCGTGGAGATCTTGCTGTGGCTGGTGCCGCCCGGTGTCGTGGCCGTGGTGGCGATGATCTGGGCCACCTGGGCCGGTCGTCCCCAGCGGGAGGAGGCCGACCGTTCGGAGGCCGCCTACGAGCGTTTCGCGAAGGCGATCGCCAGGGAGCACCCCGGAACGGGACGCCCGAGACCGCTCGCCGTGCGCGACCGCAGCACCGGCATCGCCGTGCGACCGTCCAAGACGGACGCGGCCACCCGCCCGGGCACCGGCGGCACGACCCGAAGACCCGCGTAATTGGACGCGAGTGAGAAGGTTGCGGGCATGAGTCGCCGCACAGTGTCCAGCATCCTTGCCAGCGTCCTGCTGGTGCTGTTGTTCGCTCTCGCGGCGCTGCTTCCGGTTCCCTACGTGACGATGAGCCCCGGGCCCACCGTGGACGTGCTGGCCGAGACCAAGGGCAAGGAGATCGTCCAGGTCGACGGGCACCGCAGGTTCGACACCGACGGGCGGCTCGAGCTCACGACCGTCTCGGTCACCTCCCCGACCAAGGAGCTGAGCCTGGCCGAGGCTCTCACCGCCTGGTTCGACAAGACCCGGGCCATCTACCCGCGCGACGTCGTGTACCAGCCGGAGAAGACGGCCGAGGACGTGCAGACCGAGAGCAGCGTCCAGATGGTCTCCTCGCAGGACACCGCCATCGCGGCTGCCCTCAGCGAGCTCGGCTACAAGCTTCCCGTGGTCACCGAGGTGCTCGCGGTCACGAAGGGTGCCGCGTCAGAGGGCAAGCTGAAGACGCGCGACAAGATCGTGTCCGTCAACGGCGAGAAGATCACCGACGCCACCTCCGTCAGCGAGGCGGTGCAGAAGGTCGGTATCGGCGGTGACGTGGAGTTCGTCGTACGTCGTGGCTCCGACACCAAGACCGTCAACGTCACCACGAAGGCTTCTCCGGACGACCCGGACAAAGCGGTCGTCGGAATCGTCGTGGGGGAGGGCTTCGAGTTCCCCTTCGACGTCTCGGTCAACATCAGCGACGACATCGGCGGCCCCAGCGCCGGACTCATCTTCTCCCTTGCCGTCTACGACACCCTGACCCCCGGCGCCCTCACCGCTGGGCACAACGTGGCCGGGACGGGAACCATCTCGGCCGACGGAACCGTTGGTCCTATCGGGGGCATCCAGCAGAAGATCGTGGCCGCGGCCGACTCGGGTGCGGAGATCTTCCTGGTGCCACCGGACAACTGCGACGCGGCGCTCGCGGCGGAGGTCGACGACGAGGAGATCAAGCTGGTCAAGGCGACAACCATGCACAGCGCCGTGGGGTCGATCAAGGCCTACGCGCAGGACGAGAACGCCGAGCTGCCGAGGTGTGAGTGAGTTGATGTCGCCCGTGGACCGTGAGCCGATGCTCGACGAGGACAGCCCCCCGGTGGACGCCGTACTCCAGGCCGCCGTGCGGGAGATCGAGGACCACGCGGCCGAAGCCGGCTGGGACCAGCCGGCGAGGCTCTACGCCCTCGTGCCCACGGCGGACCTGCTGCACCGTGAGCCTGCGCTGGCGGCTGCGATGGGGTTGGACGCTGCGGCCGCAGCGGGCTCGCTGACCCCTGTCGAGCAGGACCAGATGCCCGTCGACCGCACGCTCGAGCAGGTGCTGGAGCAGATCATGTGGCCCGCTGAGGTCTTCGGGTGCGCCGCGGTGGTCGAGCGGCTGGTGCTCCCACCGGGCTCCGAGGGCCAGATGCCCGAGGACCATGCCGCCGCCGAGGAGTTCGCCGCCTCGCACCCGGACCGGCAGGAGGTCCGGATCGTGGCAGGTGCCACGCGGGAGGGCTCGACGTACTGCGCCCTCCGCCTGAAGTCCCACGACGACGACCAGTCTGTCGTGGAAAGCCCCGACCTGGTGCCGGGGCTCCTAGAGTTGTTGCTCAACACCCTCGAGCACTGAACACAGATCAAGGACCATCGTGAGCGGCTTCTTCGACGACCCACCTCCGGCCAGGCCCCGCAAGGCAGCGGCGTCCTCGTCGCCGCAACGCTCGCGTGCCCTGATGGCCACCGCGATCGTGCTCGTGGCCGCGTTCTTCCTGACCTCCGTGTTCACCGGGATCTGGACCGACCGCCTGTGGTTCCGCAGTGTCGACTACTCGTCGGTGTTCACCAAGATGCTCGGGACCCGGGTCCTGTTGTTCGTGGTGTTCGGCCTGCTGATGGCCGTCTTCGTCGGAGCCAACCTGTTCGTCGCCTACCGGTTCCGCCCGCTGTTCCGTCCGGCCTCGCTCGAGCAGGCGAGCCTCGACCGCTACCGCGACGTCGTGGACCCGCTGCGACGCTGGCTCCTCATCGGGATCAGTGGACTGATGGGCATCTTCGCCGGCGCTTCGGGCGCGGGGAAGTGGCGCGACTTCCTGCTGTGGCAGAACTCGACCCCGTTCGGCAAGACGGACCCTTACTTCCATCGCGACATCGGGTTCTTCGTCTTCGAGCTCCCGTGGCTGCACTACCTGGTCAACTTCGGCATGGCCGCGACCGTCGTCTCCCTGGTCGCGGCGGTCATCGTGCACTACCTGTTCGGTGGTATCCGGCTGCAGGCCCAGAGCGACAAGTTCTCCGGTGCCGCACAGGTCCAGATCTCGGTGCTGCTCGGCCTGTTCGTGCTGTTCAAGGCGGTCGACTACTGGCTGGACCGCTTCGACCTGACGCACGACACCGGTGGGCTCATCACGGGCGTGACGTACACCGACTACCACGCGGTGCTGCCCGCAAAGAACATCCTGTTCTTCATCGCGCTGATCTGCGCGCTGCTGTTCTTCGCCAACGTGTTCCGCCGGACCTGGATGCTGCCGACGGTCGGGCTGGCGCTGCTCGTGCTGTCCGCGATCCTGCTCGGGGCCCTGTGGCCGGGGATCGTCCAGCAGTTCCAGGTGAAGCCGTCGGAGCCGGACAAGGAGGCGCCGTTCATCGGCCGGAACATCGAGGCGACGCGGGCGGCGTACGACATCGCCGACTCCGAGGTCACGGCGTACAACGCCAACGTCACGTTGAGCCCGGAGCAGCTGAGTGCGGACGCGCAGTCGATCCCGGGGATCCGGCTCCTCGATCCCGCCCTGGTGTCCGACGCGTTCGAGCAGCTGCAGCAGGTGCGTGGCTACTACAGCGTGCCGAACGTGCTCGACGTGGACCGCTACCCGGTGAACGGCGAGCTGCGGGACATGGTCCTCGCCGTCCGTGAGCTGAACCAGAACGGCCTGCCGGAGGACCAGCAGAACTGGAACAACCTCCACACCGTCTACACCCACGGCTTCGGCGTCGTCGCGGCCTACGGCAACCAGCGAAACAGCGAGGGTGACGTCACCCCCAACGAGGGCGAGCCCGAGTGGGCAGAGCAGGACATCCCCCCGCGGGGAGAGCTCACCAACTTGTCGCCGGACAAGTACCAGCCGCGGATCTACTTCGGCGAGCACAGCCCGTCGTACTCCATCGTCGGCAAGACGGGCAGCGGTTCCGACATCGAGTTCGACATTCCCGAGGGCGAGGGAGCCGGCAGCGCGTCGGAGACGAACACGTACGACGGCCAGGCCGGCGTCCCGGTCGACGACCTGTTCACCAAGCTCCTGTACGCCGTCAAGTTCAGTGAGCCGAACATCGTGCTGTCGAGCCGGGTCAACGACAACTCGCGGATCATCTACGACCGGGAGCCACGGCTTCGGGTCCAGAAGGTCGCGCCGTGGCTCACCGTCGACGGCGACTCCTACCCGGCGGTCGTCGACGGGCGCGTGGTGTGGATCCTCGACGCCTACACGACGACCGACCGCTACCCGTTGGCGGAGAAGCGCTCCCTCTCGGACATGACCTCCGACGCGCTGCAGCCGCGGACGATGTACGCCACGCTGCCGACCGACGAGATCAACTACATGCGGAACTCCGTCAAGGCGGTCGTGGACGCGTACGACGGCACCGTCAAGCTGTACGCGTGGGACGAGTCGGACCCGATCCTCAAGGCATGGTCCGCGGCGTTCCCGGGCGTGGTGCAGCCCAAGGACTCGATCCCCGAGGACCTTCGGGCGCACATGCGCTACCCCGAGGACCTGTTCAAGGTGCAGCGCAACCTGCTCGCGGAGTACCACGTCACGGATCCCAAGACGTTCTACGAGGGCAGCGACAAGTGGAAGGTCCCCGAGGACCCGACCAGCAAGACGCAGACACAGCCGCCGTACCGCCTGTCGGTGCAGACCCCCAGCGGCGGCTCCGAGCCGGTCTTCTCGCTGACCAGCGTCTACGTGCCTCAGAACCGGCAGAACCTGGCGTCGTTCATCTCGGTGGACGCCGACGCGGCTCAGGGCGACTACGGCAAGATCCGGATCCTGCGGCTGCCAGGAAACACGCAGATCCCGGGTCCGTCGCAGATCGCCAACCAGTTCGCGGCCGACCAGGAGATCCAGAATGCCCGGCTCGCGTTCACCCGGACCAACTCGAAGGTCATCGACGGCAACCTGCTGACCCTGCCGGTCGGGGACGGTCTGCTGTACGTCCAGCCTCTGTACACACTGCGTGAGCAAGGAGAGGGGACCTTCCCTGTCCTGCGGTACGTCCTGGTGTCGTTCGGCAAGGACGTCGGCTTCGGCCCGACCTTGGAGGCCGCCCTGGAGGACGTACTCGGCGTCGGTAGCGGGTCGGTCACTCAGCCGCCGGAGGTGAACCCGCCTGACGGCGGTGGCGGGGGCACGCTTCCGGACGACGTGCAGTCCCTCCTGCAACAGGCTGAGGAGAAGTTCACCGAGGCCGAGACTGCCCTGCAGAACGGTGACCTCCAGGGGTACGCCGACGCGCAGGCCGAGGCACGCGATCTCGTCCAGCAAGCGCTCGAGGCGGCGGGTGCGACACCTGCGCCCAAGGGGGAGTGAGCGGGGCCACAGTGTTCGATTTGGAGTGATCGCTCCCCGTCCCGTAAGGTTATGTTCACCGACGCGGGGTGGAGCAGCTCGGTAGCTCGCTGGGCTCATAACCCAGAGGTCGCAGGTTCAAATCCTGCCCCCGCTACTGTAAAACCGCAGGTCAGAGGCCCCTTCTGTCTCAGGAGGGGCCTCTTGCTTTGCCCACCCGTGACCAG
>CAVPPN010000004.1:0-227183 GCA_963707425.1 uncultured Actinomycetota bacterium
GCACGGCTGGGTTCCGAGTCATCGACACCGAGGTGTCCCACGCACCGACAAGTGGAACCGAATCGAAGAGGCGATCCTGCCGGGTTGCACGAGAAGGCAAGTCGTCACCAGCGCTCCCCGACAGTCGATGCGACTCCACAACCGGCTTCCGCCGCGGCCCGATCACCCCATCCCCACGTCCAAACGCCGTTAGAGATCGCGCGGATAGGCGGCGCGTGTCGGTGGCATAAGGCAGGCACAAGCACTGGCAGATCGCGGGGTTGTCAAAAGCTCGCAATCTTCCCCGAGGTGCTTGTGCCTGCGTTGCCATCTTGTGTCATCGACCCCATCTGGGACCAGTTCGCCGCGCTGCTGCCCGAACGCGAGGTGCTCCATCCGTTGGGCTGTCACCGTGCCCGGATCCCGGATCGGGTGGTGTTCGACAAACTCGTCCCCTCCACGAACTCGATTCACGCCGTCGGGACAAACCCGGTTGTCAGCTAGGCAGAGCACGAGGAGACCGACGGAGCACCCGGTCCCCCTTGACTTCGCCGCGTTACGTTGCTCATGCCGCGTTGAGGGAAGACCGCACTGCCGATGACCGAGCTTCCGGGACGCTGCGAATACCTAGTCACACATGCGAACCGGCTCGTTGTCAGGTGCGGGCACGAACACGATCTCCTGCCCCAGCGCCATGAAGACTGCACGGTCAGCGGACTCCATTGTGAGCGCTCCCTCCTGGTGAGGGTCTCCCCAGCCAGTCGGTGGACCGCTCCGGGACTTGTTGTAGAGGGGTGGAGTGGCGTGCCACCACCGACCGTCGATACGGACGTTCTCGACTCCACAGTGGGTGTAGACCGTGAACGGCGTGCTGCTGGGCGTGTAGATGGTCGACGGGGCGCTGCTCGGCTGCTCGGCGGGCGAAGTCTCGGTCGACGCGCCGCTGCCGCAACTGACCGTGAACACGGCGGCAATCAGTGCCGTGACGCCAAAAGCACGGTGGTTCTCAGTCATGCATCTTGGACGCATGGGTGATGCCATCGGATCCCCCGCTGGATAGACCAACGCACGCACATCTATGCCGCGAGTTGGGCGATCGACGCCATGCGTCCTTCCGCGAGCGACTGCCCCTACTCCAAAGGGAGCAGAGGCTTTCGCGCCCACCGATACGCTGCCGCGTTGATCAGCAGACCGGTGAACAACATGTCCACCCCGATCAGAAGACCGAGTTCCCCCATGTCGCCCACCGCGTCGCCTTGGAACCGAGGGTGAGTGAGTACGAAGAGCAGCACCCCCGCAACCGCGGCCACGATCGCGATCGCGATCGCAAAGCGTGCCCACACCCGTAGCGACGAGCCACAAGCCACAGGACCGCGGCGATAATCAGCAAGATCGCACCAGCGATCAGGCCAAACAGGACGCCCTGAGACCATTCCGAACTCGCCAGCTTCCCCCGCGCCGCAGATAGCCTCAACAAGTCGAAGCCGAGGACACCGCGAAGTAGCCCCAAGATCAGCAGCGCGGTTGTCCGGGGATGCCGGTCTCAGTACGCCGCGGCCCACTCGCTGAAGGTCGCCGGGACATTGAAGCGCGTCAACGGGGCCGGGAGCGTCATTGGGATCTCCTTGGCAAAGCGGTATCGCACGCATCTGATGAGCGGACACTCGAAGCCCTGAGCGGCGCCTGCCAATGGATTGGGTTCAACAGTTCAATGCACTGGCGCGGCGCAGTGCGCTCCCGAAGCAGCCGGATCCTCTGGACCGTGGTCGTCAGCAAGGCGAGACCTGAGTGCGGCTCGTGCCCGGGTGTAACGACTTCGGATGGTCGCGGCCGGTTTGCGAAGGATTGACGCGACCTCCGCTTGAGAGAAGCCCTCCCAGTGAACGAGGCGCATGATTTCCTGGTCAATTGGCTTCAACGTCGAAAGCGCGAGGTGGAGTCGGTCCCGGCTCGAGTCATCGCGAGTGCTGGACTCGCCCTGGTTGAGTTCGCTGCGAAGGCGCTCGACGAGTGCGGTCCGCCTCTTGCTGGTGCGACGGTGACTCGACAGGACCTTGCGTGCGACTCCGAACGCCCAGAGTCGAGCCTCGGCGTCGTTGGCCGGCACATCTCCCAGTCGACGGCAGATGACGACGAAGGTTTCGCTGAGGAGGTCGGCTGCATCCCCAGGCGGTGACACCCGGCGGGTGAAGTAGGCCAAGAGGTCAGGGGCGAGTTGTTGGACCAAACCTTCAATCCGCTCGCTTGTGTGGCTGGTCATCGCCGGCCTTCGGGGTACTCGCAGCGAATGGTCGAGCCCATCAGGACTGAGTCCTCCTCGCTCGAGGAGGCGGACCCAAGAGTTAGACCGGGTGCGGCGGCCAAGGCACGAGACGCAAGATCTTCCTCAATCCGCTTTCCGAAAGTCTCGTCCGGCCAGTCGCGTACCGCTCGGTTGCGTGCCGGCAACTCGTCGTAGATGCCCTGGCCGTAGCCTCGCCAGTCGCGATTGGTGCCCATCGCGTTGAGTTGGTCGCGTTGCAAGGGCGTGACGTTGCTGAACTCAGCCCACCAACCGCAGTTCACTCGCAGGCCAGAGTCGGTCACGAACTCGATCGGCACGGGCTTGTCGACGCGCTCGACTCCCGCACCGGTTTCGACAAAGGGCGGTATCGACAGTTGGTATGCGGCATACGTTCCCGCGCCCGTGAGCGCAACAAGACCTAGCCCCACCGGCGCCAAGGTCCCGATCCTCCGGAATCGGTGTCGCGGACGCCGCTGAACAGCGATCTGCGTAACTTCAGAGGCAACCTCCCGGGCAAGCACGACCGCGGAGGTTGTGAGCGGGCGGTTGGTCGTGTCAAAGATGTGTTCAAGGTCGTCGTCGTGCACGGTGCCCCACTTTCCAGGTTGGTTTCACCGCATACATGGCCGTGTCTCAACAAAGTGTTGCATCGGCGCTGCACCAAGTTCTCTAGTTGGAATCCGCTGACGCCCTCAGCCCGCACGTCTCGCGACCCTCCTTCTCGGGACCCGTTGGCGTCCGATCTGTCGAAGAGCGGATTCGGTCGAGGCGTCAGATGTACAGTCCCGGCCCGTGCCTTCGGAGTCGAACCACGGCGGCTCGCGCGTCGCGAGCTACGCCGTCTGCGTCGTCATCGAGCTGCTCGCGGCGATGTTCGTGCTGCGTTCTCGACGCGGTTGACGCTGCTGATCGGCGCGGCCGTGACGATCGTCGTTGTCCTCGCTCTGACTGCGCTCCGCAATCGGAAGCGGTAGCCCCCCAACGCACGGATGCTGCCGTCCGCGCGGTCGTGCCGATGAACGGTCGCCGCGACATGCGCATCCTGCGTGCGTCGGTCGGGTGTACGTGTTGTACGGGGTGGGACCGGGTGGAGGATTAGTGGGCAATCGCGCCCGGCGATTTGGGGGATTTTGAAGAGGTTGCCCGGAACTACGATGAGTTCCAGCACGGTCCCGGGTCTTCAGTCACATCCACCTTCCGCGCGCGAACTTGGAGGCATCTTGAAGCTCTTGCTTACGTCAGGCGGCGTCACGAACCCAAGCATCCACTCGGCGCTCGTGCAGCTTCTCGGCAAGCCGATCGCCGAGTGCCACGCCCTCTGTCGTCCCGACAGCACAGTGGGGTCACCCGATGTGCGGACCGGCATCGGTGCGAGGCTTCGTGGCCGCCGAGCCCGACTTCCGGCACTTCTCCGGCCTGGGCTGGGCGTCGCTCGGTGTCCTCGAGCTCACCGCACTGCCCACCATCGGCGCGGAGCGATGGGTCCCCTGGGTCCGGGAGGCCGACGTGCTCCTGGTCGACGGCGGCGACGCGACGTACCTGTGCCACTGGATGCGGGAGTCCGGGCTGGCCGATCTGCTGCCTTCGCTGCCCGACACGGTCTGGGTGGGAGTGAGTGCCGGAAGCATGGTGATGACGCCCCGGATCGGGGCGTACTTCGTCGAGTGGCCGTCCGCGCCGGACGACCGCACCCTGGGAGTCGTCGACTTCTCGATCTTCCCGCACCTGGACGCTTTCCCGACGAACACCCTGGCTGACGCAGAGCGGTGGGCCGCCGACATCGGCATCCCGGCCTACGCCATCGACGAACAGACGGCCATCAAGGTCGTCGACGGCTCCGTCGAGGTGGTCTCTGAAGGGCAATGGACGAAGTTCGGGTGATAGCCGCCCGGCGTTCCTGACGTCGCGTCGTTGGACGTGACCTTGTCGGTTTGCAGCACTTCTGAGAGCACCCGCCCATGTCGCAGGTAGCGTGCGCTGCGGCCATCCAGATCAGCCGCTGTCCGTGCGCGGTCGTGCCGATGAGCGGACATCCCGAGTCGGTCTCTGACAGGCTGCCTCAGTGCCAGAAACCGATGAACTTTGGGGTGGGAGCCTAGTCTCCGTTTCCTTCGATCCTGTGGCGTGGACGCTCCGGTTCGGCGTCGATGTTCTGGTCGGCGAGGAGCGGCATCGCTACGAACTGATGCTGGATGGCGTCACGCAATGGCCCTCATCACGGGGCGTTCCCTTGCCGTGGAGCTACGCGGAGTTGACCGAGGTGCACGTCTCGGACGTGATGGATGAGGTGCTCGTCGAGATGGTGCTGTGGAATGACGACACAGCGCTGAGTGCCCGCTGCGCACAAGTACGGGTTGAGCGGTTGGCGTAGTACCCGGGCTACAGCGAACGCACTCACATGCCGATGAGCGTGAAATGAAATGAGGCGACGGACGGACACTCGGGCTGGTTAGGTTCTCACGGTGGACATCCGAACGCTGGATCTGTTGGACGATGCGGCCATGGGTGCCGCCTACGCCGTCGAATGCGCTGCCACCGCTCACGCCCGACCGCGGTGGGTTCCCCTCGGGAAGGCGGCCCGCGTGACTGCGTGGCGTGCCCTGAACGGCTGGCGGCGGACCCTTCTCGGGGCATTCGTCAATGACCGGCTGGTCGGTTTCGCCTCATGCGAGACAGCCGATGACACGCCGGACACCGCGTGGGTGAGTGTCTCGGTCATGCCTGACCAGGCAGGGACCGGCGTCGGCTCCGCCCTGGCTGCCGCAGCCGAGGCCGCCGCCGCGCCAGAGGTGGCGCGGTTCGTCGCGAGCGTGTACCGGCCGGCGCCGCGCGACGTGACTCGGCTGATCGAGGCATTCGCAGCACCATTGGGATATGCGATCGCGACGACCGAGACCGTGGTGGAGCTGGACCTGGAGCACGCCGACCTCGCGCCGACTGATCCACACGACGGCTACACCGTCGAGACATACGTGGACGGTGTCCCCGAGGCCCTTCGACCCGAAGTCGGTGTGCTGAAGGGGCTGGTTGACGCGGAGGCCCCGAACGGTGAGTTGAACTGGCAACCCACGTCGGTGTCACCCCAGGAGTACTTGGACGAACTCGAAACGTGGCAGCGCCAGGGACGTAAAGCCATCGAGACGGTCGCCGTCGACGACGGCGGAGTGGTCGCGTGGACCTGCATGATCGTGCCCCCTGATCCGGAGCGGCCTGCGCAAATCGAGGGCACCCTCGTGCGATCCGAGCATCGCGGGAAGCGGCTCGGGAGCGCGGTGAAGGTGGCAAACCTACATCGCGCTCGGGCACTTGGCGTCCGCCGAGTGCGGACCAGCAGCGACGACAGAAACCATTGGATGCGCGCCATCAATGCCGACCTTGGGTTCACCCCAGTGGAGTCCGAGGTTCTCGTGCACAAGCAGCGCCCCTCTGCCTGACGCCACAAAACGACGGCGACGAACGGTATCGGACGTACGGATCTGCCGCAGATCGTGGAGGGCACGGCCGATGACAGGTCGGCCCGTCGCTTGGTCTCCGCCGCCTTCAGTTGTTGAGCGAGAGGACGTCCGCGAGGTGGGGGCGGATGATGTCGACCAGGCGATGGTGGGTCTCCTTGTCCGCGGCGATGATGAGGCCGCGTCCGACTTCCAGCGGCTGCCCAGCTAGGTCGGTGACCACGCATCCAGCGCTGCGGCAGAGCGCTATCCCTGCCGTGTAGTGAACGTTCTCGACGAATAGCCCGTCGCTGACGTAGCCGCTGCGTCGTCCCGCAGCGACCCATGCGACTGCCAGCGTCGTAGACATCACCCGAGGACCGAACGCTGACCTGAATGCAGGGTCCGTCAACAGCTGCGGCCCGAGAAACGGCCTGTCGATGGGTCCATCACAGTTGATGTCGACGAGTCGCGACTGGGTCGACGGAGTGAGTGCCTCATCGGATCCGCCACGACGCAAGAACGCGCCGCGGTCGTCAGCCCAGAAGAACTCGTTGGCGATGGGGTCCGCGGACACGCAGGCAACAGTCGACTTGTCCTCGTCGAGGAGAGCCACGTTCACTGCCACGAGGGGTGTCTTCGCCGCGAAGTTGAGAGTTCCACACAGGGGGTCAACGAGCCATCGCCGCGTGCTGGAGGTACCGGTGCGGCCAGATTCCTCTCCGATACGACTGTCCGCGGGACGGGCCGACTCAATGACTCTGAGGATCGCGAGCTCGGCTTCGAGGTCAGCGTCGGTAGGGAAGTCGGAATCAGACTTCGCGTGGCGGGTCAATTCAGTGCCATAGGCGGCCCGAACCTCTTCGGCACCAGCCTGAGCCGCGGCCAGGGCGACCTCCACGTCAGGTCGTTGATGGCTCATGAGGACATCCTGCACGCTGCGCTCTACCGAGGCACGGAACGCAGTCATCTGACCGCGGACAGGGAACTCGTGGAACTGCCGCTGTCCGCACTCGCGTCCCATTGAGGAACGTGCTGGTTCGGTAGGAGGGAAATCCCGAACTGGGCGGTGTGGTTGGCAGCCGCAGGCGCGCTACAGGCGTCACACTCTCTTGACAGACGCCGAGCCCAGGAGTTGTGTCAATGAGAACCGGCGCCAGCCTTGTCGTGCTGGTCGTTGCGCTGACAGCGTGCACGAGCCAGCGCGCGGCACCAGACTCCACCGCGGCGTCCTCGCCGTCCTCGTCGCACTCGAAGGCGACTGCTACAGGGTCAGCCTGTCCCATTGACCATCCCTCCTTGACCACGCAGACACGGGATCGGGTGCTGGTCTTCTTCGCCTGCAAGGACGTACTCGACCCAGATGATGTGCTCGCCTTTGCGCGACCGGTCGATCCGCAAGCCGATACCCAGGCACGCCTCCTCGCGGCGGTCACCGCCTACCTCGAGGGCCCCCAGGGCAGGGAGGCGAACTTCTACATCTCGCTCGGGACACCCGAGGTCCTGAACAGCGTTGCCGTCGAAGGATCGCGGGCGATTATCGATCTCGACCTTGCCGCAGCCGGGCTCACGAGCACGACGAGCACCCAATCCGCCCTAATGTGGGCGCACCTAAGTGCGCTTGCCTTTCAATTCCCGGGGATCAAGACCATGGAACCGCGCTTCAATGGCAGCTGCCACGCCTTCGGTCACGCCGTTGAGGCAGGTGAATGCCTCATCACCACGCGCGATGGCAGGTCCATCCGCGGCTGAGGGTGAACATGCTCCTCTTGACCCCAGCGGGGCTCCTCGTTCCGCAATCTAGCCATTGTTTCAGCATTTCAGCCAACGCACTCATCTGCTTGATATGCGGGTGATCCTGCAGATAGTGAAACCGCGATCATGCCGAAATAAGTGCCTTCCCTGGATACGGGCGCCGTCCGCAGCCATAGAGTCGTGTTGCGGCAGACTGAGACCGAGTCCGGGCCGTCTGACAACGCCCGCACATAGCCGCGAGCCGTTCGTGGTTGCCCGCCATCCCGATCCACCGCTAGATGCGCCGGAACCGCCTGCTCACGAGTAACGGGGTGGCAACAGGGAGTTGCCTGGCCCTGTCGCGAGATGCCCACCTATGCGACGGTCTAACCGTGGGTGCCCAAGCGCAGCGGCTCAGCCCGGCCAGGTTGTCGCGGGTGTGCGGGCGTCCCCAACCGCCGTGCCGCGTCTTTGCGCGCGGCCTCCATCACCGACGCAGATCAGGACGATGTCCTCAGCCGCCCGGCCGGGGGCTGCTCGTCGCGAGTTCCGTGCGAACCCGGGCTGCGACGTCCGCGCGCGACCCCGACGCGAGGGTCGTCGAGGCCTACCGATCACGACCAAGAACGCGATCGACCAGCAGCTTCACGTCGGCACCTGTGGCACTTTCCCCGCTGCCGGGTTCAGCGAGGTCAGCAGACCCACTTCACGCCGGGGGCGATGATACGGATCGACTTCTGACGCGCAGCCCGATCCGGAGTCTCCTGACGACGTCAACGCATCCACCGCAACCGCTCATCAGGATGAGCGGTCATCACTGGCATTACTCGACGGTTGACTTTTCGCGATTGCGACCGCACATCACGGCACATTCAAACGGATGTCGGCAGCACTGGGCTCAGGTGGTCTGTCAACACCACGAGGGAATGACATGGCCCCATGAGTGGTCGGCATCTGCCGGAACGGTGCTGGTAGTCCACCTTTCAAAGTTCGTCGGTGGTGAAGATGTCGGTGAGTCGTGCGCTTTCGGTGGCGTCGAGCTGTGATGGCCGGCCGGACATGATGCCGGTGGTGGTCCGCAGCGGTGAACCGATGTGGACGCCGTCCGGGCCGATGGTGTATTCGCGGATGGTCTTGTCGTGGTCGGAGCCGCGGGCCTTCAGCACGGTGATGCCGCGTTTGAGTTCGCCGTAGACCTCGATATAACGGATCATGACGATGGCGTCGGTGAGTGAGGAGACGTGTTCTTGTGTGGCCGTCAGGTCATGGCCGGCGAGGCTGGCCTGGCCCGTGGTGAGGAGCCCGGCGACCTCGTGCTGCTTGAGGAAGGCGGTCAGGCCGATGGTGAACTCACGGAAGCTGCGCTCGGGGCCGCCGCGTCGCATTGAGGTGAGGCTGTCGAGCACGAGCCGCGTCGCGCCGAGGTCCGCGACAGCCCCCTGGATGCGGACCAGGTGCTCTTCGAAGGTGCGGACCTCGGGGTAGTCGATGAGGAAGCGGAGCTTGCCGTCGGCTTCCAGGGCGGCAACGTCGTAGGGCCAGCCGCTGACGGCGCGCACCATCTGGTCGCGGCTTTCTTCGAAGCCCACGACGAGCGCGGGTTCGCCCCGCTGTGCGCCGGCGAGCGCGAACTGCATGGCCACCGAGGTCTTACCGGTGCCGGTGGACCCGGAGACGAGGGTGACGGCGTCCTGGAACAATCCTCCACCGCACATCTCGTCGAAGGCCGGGATGCCGCTGGTGATGCGGCCGCTGGCAGAGGGTTGATCCAGCTGCACGCTGAGCGGGATCACCACCATGCCTTGCTCGCGGGTGATCGCGAACGGGAACTCGCCTTGCCGGTGTCGGGTGCCGCGGAACTTGAGCACCTCGATGGTCCGCCGCCTGGTCTCTTCCTCCAACTCGTTGCGCAGGATGATCAGGTTGTCCGCGACGTACTCCTCGACGCCCATCGGGGTGACGTGGTCGGACTCCCCGTCACGCGCAATGGTCATCAGTGCGGTCACGCCGAGCCGTTCAAGCCTCGAGGTGATCCGGACCAGGCCGTCGCGAACGGCGGCGCTGTCCTCGAAACGTGCGAACAGCACGTTCAGCGAGTCAATGGCGACGCGTTGCGCGCCGGTGCGCTCGACCGCGTCGGTGATCCCGTTCAGCAGCACGGTGAGGTCGAAGTGCCCGCCGACGACGGTAGCCCTGTCCTCGGAGCCCGGGGTGGCCTCGATGAATGTCCACCTGCCGTCCAGCTCCCAGGCGGGCACCTCCCAGCCGAACTCGCCGATGAACCAGCGCAGCTTGCGAGCGGGTTCGCCGAAGGTCACGAAGACTCCGGGCTGGCCGAACTGTCGCACACCCTCGGCGAGGAACTGCAGGGCGAGCACCGTCTTGCCGGAGCCGGCGGTGCCGGCCACGAGCGTGACGCTGTTTTCCGGAAGGCCACCCCGGCTGACGTCGTCGAACCCGGCGATGCCGGTCGGCAGTCTCGGCAACAGGGTGGGGGTGGGCTCGTCAGGCATTTCGGTCACCGTTCTGTTGTCACGGCCGCATGTGGAGGTTCACCACGGCCGCCGCGACTTCGTGGATGCGTGCGTTGTGGTCACGGGAGTGCTTGCGCAGAACTTCGAACGCCTCGTCGACGGTGATGGCACGCGCCTCAGCCACCACGCCTTTGGCCTGCTCGATGATGATGCGGCTGGTCAGCGCCGTCCTGAGCTGTTCGTTGGTTTCCCGCTCCTGACCCAATTCGGAATCATGCACGAGGTAGCAGCTGGCGATGTTGGCCATGATCCGGGCCACCCGCAGATCCTCATCAGTCCACGTATGGCGCGCGCCGCCGTAGAGGCCGAGCACTCCGAGGACCCGCTCGCCGGCGAACATCGGGACGGCGGCCACCGCGCGGATCTCGCCGACCTCCGCCTGGGCGACGTACTCCGGCCAGCGCTGGGCGAGGTCGCCGCCGGTCAGGTCTCCCACCACCACGGGCTGCCGCCTACGCATGGCGTCGGCACACGGGCCGATTTCCCGAGCCGCCACGACCCGCTCCAGATCGGCGATCGCCTCGACAGTGGCAATGACGTCACTCAACCGACCTTGCCGCACGAGGACCACGCCGACGCCGCTCACACCGAGCACCACGGCGACCTGCTCGGCCAGCTTGCGTAACACGTCACTGATGGCATAGTCGCCGGTCAAGGTCGCGGCGAACCGCTCCACGGTGTCAAGGAGCGCATCGACGTTGAGCACGGGCACGAACACCCCCTGCTCGGTCGGCGGGTTACCTCACCAGCCTGCTTCAGTCACCGCCAAAACGCCAGGGGCAAAAGTCCTCATCCCCGCGCCCGTCGGTTGTGCCAACCCCCCGCACATAGCTGGTGATGTCTGTGATCTTGAATGAGCCGGCACGTCTTTGCTGGCATTCCGTCCTGCGGCCGGCACCAAGGCCCGGCCGTCAACCCGACGCTGCGCCGGTGCGTTGTTCGTTGCGCGAGTGCTCGTCAGCACCGCAACAAAACGCAAGCGCCCAGATCGCCAGAGCGATCGCCCAGGGACCCCGGCGCGGTGCCCGGTGCGTGAGGTCGCGGATGCGGCAGATCATGTCGAACAGCAGCTCCCCGGGGGACGACGTGCCGCTTGAGGAGATCCGTCTCCTCACCGAGCTCATCGTGGCGGCAAGCGAAGCAGGACGACGCCCTGAGCGCCGGGCAATCGACGCCCGTTCTGGTCGTGCGGGCCGCCGATCCGCCAGCGCTGGACGACCGCTGACCAGCAACCACACCGGCACATGCGGTTGCCACGGTCGTGCGCCTCGCGCCGTCCCGGCCCCGTCAGCCGGTACCCATGAGGAAGCGTCACTTGCTGCTTGTAAGTGGCATGGGGGCGAGAGCTTCCCGGGGGGTGACTTGCCACCCTGGCCTGGGACACGCAGGTCGAGAAACAGCCAAAGTGCAGCGAAGAATTTACTGTTAAATCAATTCTGATACCGGACAATCATAAATAGTCCGGATTGCCTATTCCAACTACGACTATCCGGGCATAGCGTCTCCCGCATGCGGACCTCCTGGCGAATCGACTGGATCAACTGGCCAGTGCACTCCCAGCAGACCGCCCGAAAGAACGCGCAGCAGGCTCTCATGGAACTGGCGCATCGCCGCCGGGAACGGGAAGAGGTCAATCGTTTCCTGGAGAACCGAGACATCCCAGGTCGGCAGGTCACAAACGATGCCACGTCATGGTCGGGCAACGCCTCCCATCCTCGACAGCGCAGGCGTCGCTGATGAGGACGCCCCCGGCTTTCCCTGCCTTTGATCGTTAGCCTTGCTACGGAGAAGGCCAAAAGCCACCCTTTTGGCCACCACTTTGAACCTCGGTATGAGCAGTTAAGGGGTAGCGGTTCCGTAGTCGTCGCTCCCCTCCCCTGGTTCGGTACGCCCCCGGACCGCCCCTGGAGTTGAGCGGGATGTTGAACTGCGCTGCGGGACATGATCGCGCCGGTGACACTCCAAGTTCCTCGGGCCAAGGCCCGTTCCCGACCTGCGCAGGCCGCGCCCGATGCACCGCACCACGGCAGCGCCAGGGTTCCGGTCATTGCCTGCCTTCAACAACGACCTTGCTCGATGCAGGCAGGTCACCCGAGGGTTTCACGGACAGGCCGAATTGAGGACGGTCAGGGTGTTCGGGCCTCCCATGCCGGCTGCTGGGTCTTGTCGTTGTGCACGACGATGTCGGCTTGATCGGTCGGGCGGACCGAAGCGAAGTAGAACTGTTGGGAGGGGATGTAGCGCTCGCGCCAGCGGCGCTCGACGTCGGCGGCAGATAACACCCCCTGCTCTCTGATCAGGGCGCGATCCACGGTCTCCTCGAATGCGGTCGACACGAAGATGCGCAGGTCCCACCGATCGATCAGTTCCGGGCGCAGGAGGAAGACGCCGTCGAAGACCAGCACGGCGTCGGCGGGGGCCGTCGAGACCGGCGGAGACAGCGCGGTGTCCGTGGTGCGGTCGTAGACCGCGTGCTGGAACCGTCGGTCGCCGCCCGGGCCGAGCGGATCGAGCAGGACTCGGTTCAGCGCGTCGTAGTCGTGGTTGTCGAGGTAGCAGCCTTCGGCCGAGTACTCGCCGCGCCGGTAGCGCTGTGCCTTGGGGAAGAGGAACCCCTCGATCGTCGCACGGATGACGTCGCGGCCCTGCGCGCGCAGGACGACGGCCAGTTCGTCGGCCAGCGTGGTCTTGCCGGCGGCGGGCGGTCCGTCGACGGCAACCCGCGTCGGGTGCGCGACCGTGACGGACCCGACCGCCTCGGCCAAGCGACTGAGCATCTCGTCGCGGGTGCCGTTGCCCATGTTCTGCCGCCGTCCCCGCCTCGTGAAGACCTGTCGAGGGCCCACCCTAAGCGCACCCGGCCAGTGGCAGCCTGCAGCTACCCGCATGGCTCGGGGCCGTGGCAGGTCTGCCCGTCGCGATGCTCCAGCGAGCATCGGAACCGTCATCCTGCGGTGGCATCGACTGCGTGCAGCCTCAGAAGCACACCTCGGCCGGTGCGACCGCCACCGCGTCTCGACCGATGCTGCGACAACTACCGTCGGTCCTGCCCAGGCGTGTGAGCGTAGCTGCCGTGCCGCAGCTCGCAGCCGGACGAGATGACCAACCCCAGGGACATGGCAAGCCCGGCCACGAGCACGCCGTAGATCAAGACCGGCGGTCCCAGGCGGATCAGCAGCATCCCGTTCAATGCGGCTGCGACGATGACTCCGACCCGGACCTGGGTGATGGGGCGATGTGCCTGCGGCCTTTCCGATCTGACCAGGTACCAGGCCATAACGAAGGAACCTAGACCGCCACCGAGAATGCTCGGCAGGGCCGCGCCTTCCCAGCCCATCGCCTTCGACATAGCGGTGAGTCCGTACACGAACATCGCGGCCATGACCGGCCCCACGACCAGCCGGCGCTTCACCAACTCCTGAGTCATGTAGCCCTCGTCCTCTTGATGCAGCCGACAGGTTCGTCAGGCCGCCAAGCGATGTTCATCCTAAGGGGCGCTTCAGGAGTTAACCGGATCTGCTGCCGCTGATGGCGGCGGTCCTGCTGATGCCGATGAGCGGGTCTCCATGAACAATCCTCACTATCCTTCGGGAGTGCATCTGTGGAATCGGATCCCGCGGCCGAGTCGGCGCGTTCTCCTGACCGTCGGGGGCGTTGTGATCGCCGTGATCGCCGCTTCGGTGTGGCGGCTCAGCGGGGCCGACGAGCGACGAGTAAACGCAGCCTGCGGAACATGGCTTCAACATCGCGAGTCCCTGCGGACCGTCCTGACCGAGTCTGACGAAGCCGTCGGGCGTGCCGAGGCTGCCCACGCTGCTAGCGCTGGCGAGTACTTCAACGACGTCGATACCTCACTTGCGGCAATTCAACGCTGGGAGCACGTGAGTCCCCGAGTTCGCGACTCACTGGATCGGAGCGACGGCGCAAGCGAGTTGGAACGGGGCGCGGTGTCGTCCTTCTTCTTCGCCCAGTCCGGCATCACTGAACTGCACGAACTGATCGAGCATGGCGACCCGGACCGACTTGCGAGCTGGGTCCCCGAGGTCAGCGCACGATTCCAGAATGTCGACGACGTCTGCCTGGTGGCAGCACGGACCCGCTAGTTCTGCCGCGACCTGGAGGGCGCAGAGCGGTGCATCCGACTCCGTCCAGTCAACAACTGCAGCGTTAGGGAACACCGCAACGGCCGAGCACGGGCTTACCCCCGATTGTTGGACAGGGTGGGCACCCCGCCGAGAACGCCGTGGGTCGATCGACCGCTGACCAAGCCCTGCAATGACGAGAGTGCAGTGGTGGTCACCGTCAGGCGCCCAGCAGTCGCTCTGCCTTGGCAACGTCAGCCGAGGCAGCCTTCAGAGCCTGGAGTAGCCGTCGCCGATCGACGTGCCAACGGCGGGCGAAAATTGACCCTTTTCGACCGCCGGTGACAGGAGCCTCAATGGAATGGCATGCGGTGCATAGGTGATAGTTCGACAGCCTCACAAGACATTGGTCGGTTCTTGCCAGGGCAGCGCATGCAAGCGGTGCCCTGACCGGGCCGCGTTCGGGTGGACCTCGCTCCATGCTTCCCCTCTGGTGGCGCCGGAGGTTACTGTCCTTGGGTGCTCGACTGGTACCACACCCACGTCGTTGACACAGGCCGATCGGCCGCACTCTGGGCGCTGATCGGTTTCCTGGTGGCGTACACGGTCACGCGCTGGACCACGAGACGCATCCGCGCGCGCAGCGAAAGGGACGCCGCCGAAGACGACTCCGGGGTCAAGGACGTGTACATCGGCGGTGTCCACATCCATCACCAGGTCTGGGGAATCCTGCTCGTACTGGTGGTGGGTCTGCTCGAGTTCCGCTTTAACCCCGACCCGCCGTGGCAGGAAGTCCTGGCGGCCCTGTTTGGCGTCGGCTCGGCGCTCGCTCTGGACGAGTTCGCGCTCTGGCTGCACCTGAAAGACGTCTACTGGACCGAGGAGGGGCGCAAGTCCATAGACGCGGTCATGGTGGCAAGCGTCGTGGGTGTGGCGCTTCTGTTCGCTACGTCCCCGATCGACGTGGACCCGCGTACCGCGGAGGCGGAGGGCCTGCTCGGGGTGACGATCGCCGTGGCTTTCCACATCTGCTACACCATCATCTGCCTCCTCAAGGGCAAGTTGGCCACAGGCCTCGTCGGCCTGCCCATTCCCCTCCTGGCCTTCATCGGGTCGGTGCGCCTCGCGAAGCCGGCGTCCTACTGGGCCCGACGCAGGTACTCAGAACGCAAGATGGCCCGGGCCGAGGAGCGCTTCGGACCGCGATACGTTGCGCGCCAGGAGCGGCTGCGCGATCTGTTCTCGGGCGGCCGCCTGGTCCGAGGCAGGGGCTCGGCCGATCACGGTAGCTGACGGCGACGGCAAGCGCCGGTCCGGCAGGTTAGCGTCCGGTAAGTCGCCATTGCTAGGGACGCGTCTGTCCTCTGCCACGGCCGGTACTCGACCCGGGACCGTCGCCGGGTACTTCAGGCCGGCGCCGGTGTTGAGGATGACGACCTCGTCTTCGTGCTCAGCGAGCCGGCCGCGATCAAGCCGAAAGCCGGACGTTCAGATCACGTGCATAAGTCAACGGATAGGTAACCCGCGGAACGGTCGATGAAGCGCAGGCACCAGCAGCGGACCCACCCTGGGCGTCTGCTCCCGCATCAAGCAAGATGAAGCGTGCGCGATTGGTGGCGAGGGAGCCTCGCCGGTTGGCTGACGCGGCTACGGAACGACGGCCGCGCGGCCGTGTTGTGGTCGCTGCGGATCACGGTCGCAGCGGTCGCGAGCTATGTCGTGGCGACGCTGTTCTTCCCGGGCACGCAGCCCCTGCTCGCACCTCTGACCGCGATGCTCGTCGTGCAGGTCACCCCCGTCTCTCTCCTTGCCAGCGGCCTCGACCGGGTGGTGGCCGTGGTGGCCGGCGTCTCCGTCGCGGTGGCCTTCGCTGCCGTCGTACCACTCGAGTGGTGGAGCCTCGGCCTGCTCATCCTCATCTCCATCACGATCGGCCAGGCGCTGCGGCTGCGCTCGAACCTCATCGAGGTCGCGATCAGCGGCATGCTCGTGCTCGGCGTCGGCTCGCTGGGCGCGGAGTCCGCCGCCTGGCAGCGCATCGCAGAGACGCTGGTGGGCGCCGCCGTGGGCATCGCGGCGAACCTGCTGTTCCCTCCCAAAGTCGCCAGCGCCGACGCCGGTCAGGCCATCGACGGGCTGGCCGACTCGGTCAGCGAACTGCTGAACCGCGCCGCAGACGAGCTGACTGAGCTGGTGGCAGACGGTCGTGACGTGGCGCCGACCGCGAGGACGTGGCTGGGTGAGGCGCGTCGCATCAACCACGACATCCCACAGGTCGGCGCCGCCCTCCTGCACGCGGAGCAGGGGCGTCGGTTCAACGTCCGCGCCGTCGGTACGCCGAACGTGGGGCCGGGGCTGCGCCAGGGGCTCGAGGCGCTGGAACACTCCGCGGTCGCGATCCGCGGGATGTTCCGTGCGCTGGTCGACGGGACCCAGGACGCGACGTGGCTCGACGACGAGAGCGCCGAGGACGTGTTCCTCGGGCTCGCACAGACGTTCCGCGAGATGGCCGCCGCCGTCGACGCATTCGGGCATCTGGTCCGGGACGAGGCCGATCCCGCGAAACGCTTGAGCTCTGCCGACGTGCAGGCTCTCCGTGAGCCGCTCGAGGGTCTGGAGGAGGCGCGCGCCCGGCTCGACGACCTGCTCATGGCCGGCACCGCTTCGGAGCTGCTCGAGCTGCACGCAGCCGTGCTGTCGACCGTCAAACGGCTGCTGCGCGAGATGGACCTTGACGAGCGGATCCGGCGCCAGGTCCGGCTACTGCGCCCGACCCGTCCGCGACTGGCACATCCCGATGCACCAACGCCAAGCAGCCGGCCACCCGCCTCACAGGAGCCCGCGCCGGACGCGGAGACTCAGCTGTTGCCGAGGTTCCCCGGCGACCGTCGGGACAAGCGACGCCCCTGATCTCACCCCGATGGTGCACAAACCCCCAGGTCACACGCCTGATGAGCCCACTGAGGGAGCGGCCGGCCCCGCGCTGGTCAGCCGGGGGTCCGCGCTGCACCTCCCTCTCTGTACCCGCGCAGTTCCCTGGAACCTACGATTGCCAGTGGCTGACAAAAGCCTGCGCGACTTCTGCAAGAGCGAGCGGAGGGGATCCGTGATGCAGCAGGTTGGTAACGGAGGGCCGGCAGTCGGGCCGCATGCAATTTTCGGCCTTGACACCGACGGACGCTGTACTCACTCGACCGGGCCGGCACTTACCTACCTCGGTCTGCGCCCAGGGCAACTGGTCGGAACAGACCTGTTCGAGCTCTATCGCGACGACGCGATCAACGTCGCTGCCCTTAGGCGCGTGCTGACTGGTGAGAGCTTCAGCCTCGAGCGGGAGTTCCAGGGCCGCATCTTGTCCACCTACTTCGAACCCGTGCGCGACGTCGATGGCAGCGTGACCGGCGCTCTCGGCGTCACGACCGACATCACCGAACAGCGACGGATCGAGGGCCAGCTAAGGGCGGCCAGGGAACGGGCCAGCCTCCTGGCAGACGTCTCCGCAGCTCTCAGCCGAGAGGTCCTCGATCCGGAGGCGCTGCTGCGCACCGCGGTCCGCTCCGTCACGGATGTGGTGGCCGAGGTCGGGCTTGTCTGGGTCCGTGAACTCGGTGAGCGGGAAATGGCCCCGAGGGCGGCCTGGCGCTCGGGCGTCGACCCAGGGAAGTTGACCGACACCCCGCTGCCGACCTCAGACGGGCCTGCCCGCCTCGACATCTCCGTAGTGGAGGCCCTCAGTGGGCCGCGATCCTTTGACCTCGACATCGCGGACGACGCGGATTTCGGATTCTTGTCCGAGCCGAAGCGGTCCGGTGCGGCCACCGGCCTCCGAGTGCCTCTTCGGTCACGCGGCGTGCTGCTCGGCGTGATCGACATTGCCCGAGATGCCGTGCGGGGCGAGTTCACAGAGGAGGAGATCGACCTGGTGAGGGAGATCGCGGAGCGGTGCGCGCTGGCTCTGGACAACGCACTGCTTCTCAACGCCCATCGGGAGGCACGCGAGGAGCTGGTGAAGTTCCAGGCGTTGGCCGACGCGTCGGACAACCTCATCGCGATCTCCGACCACGAGGACCGCACGGTGTACCTCAATCCCCGTGTGCGCGCATCCGGCCTTCAACTGACCGGGCGCGTCTGGGAGATCGCCACCAGCGCCCTTGTCGAGGAATCCCTTCAGGACGCCATGCGCAACGGCCTGGAGACAGCGGGCCGCTGGTCGGGTGACCTCACCATGTTCACCCCAGACAGCCCATTGACAGCGAGCGTCTCTGTCTTCCGACTCTTCCACCCCGACACCGGAGCCCCGCTCGGGACCGGTTGGATCGGGCAGGACGTCACCGAGCTCCGCGCAACAGAGGCAGCATTGCGAGAGGCCAACTCCGATCTGATGCAGTTCAAGGCACTGATGGATGCCTCCCCGGACTTCATCGCGATCGCGAGCATGGAGGGGACAGTCCAGTACGTGAACCCCGGTGGCCGCGAGATGATCGGCATGGGTCCCGAGGTCGACGTCACAAGCACCGCGATCGCCGACTACGCCACTCCTGAAGGGCTGGAGAGCTTCGAGAATCGGGTCAAGCCAGCGGTCTTCGCGCAGGGTCGCTGGGAGGGTGAGTCGACACTGCGCAACCACCGGGGCGGCCCCCCGATCCCGGTCGCAACCTCTACCTTCCTCGTGAGCGATGCCGAGACTCGTGAACCATTCGCCCTCGCGACTGTGCAACGCGACATCACCGAGCGCCTCGCCGCAGAAGAGGCCCTGCGCGAGCTGGCAGAGCAGCGTCAGGCACTGCTCACCCGACTGGTCGACGCCCAGGAGGCCGAACGGACGCGGATCGCCGCCGACGTCCATGACGACCCGGTACAAGCCTGCGCCGCGGTGGACCTGCGTCTCGGACTGCTCAGACGCCAGGTCCGCGAGCGGGCGCCGGAGCTTCTCGACGGACTGGACGCGCTCCAGGCCACCGTGTCGGGGGCGACCGACCGACTCCGAGTGCTTCTGTTCGACCTGGAGCCGCCGGACCTTGAATGGGGACTCACGGGGGCGTTGTCCAGCGCCGCCGACGAGATCTTCGAGAACACCGACATCCGATGGACCGTCGACGGGGATCAGGAACCAGACGTGCCGGACACCGCCCGGGCCATCGCCTACCGGATCGCCAAGGAGGCGATGATCAACGCACTCAAGCACGCCGATGCTCGAAGCGTCACCGTCACGGTCGCGGGCCGGGAAGGTGGCCTCGAGGTCACCATCGACGACGACGGCGTCGGCCTCGGCCCCGAGCCCGTCGAGTCCTCCCCTGGGCACCGCGGGCTGTTGAGCATGCAAGATCGCGCAACGGTGGCCGGCGGCCGATGCACCATCCGTAACCGCGAGGGGAGCGGGACGGTCGTGACGGTGTGGCTACCCGGCCCTCCCCTGGCCGATACGTCAGAGACCTGAGGAGATGAGGGGTCGCCCGTGACAGCCGCTCTTCGTGGCTTCGGCAGCAATCGCACCGATCGCATTCGCGCTCACCCTGATCGGGGCGATCCGGGCCGGACTGCATGGGCAACGTCGCTAACGAGCCACTCCGAGCATCACCGCTCTGTCAGCCTTCGCGGGGACGGACCCCAGGCCCGCGCACCGCGATCTTGTGGTTGGCCTTGCGACCGAAGGTTCTACCGCCACAAGTACGACGTCTCTGCCTAATGGCGGTCGGGCTCCGGCGGCGCCCCGTAGTAGCGGATCTGAAGCTTGTCCGTCTTCTCTCCCCATGGATACATGGCGAGCAGCCGCCAACCGCGGTGCTCGTAGAGCGTGATCGCATCCTTGCCGGCGCTGACCACATCGAGCACCGGGATGAGCCCACGCGAACGGATCTCGGCGACCGCGACGTCCAGGAGAGCCGCCCCGATGCCCTGGCTGCGGACGCGAGGCCGGACGAACAACCGTGACACGCCGGCGAGCTCCGACGGCTCGTGTCCCGTGACCTCCCGCCACCGCAACGCCGAGACGGCATCCAGCCCAACCTTGGAGATCGCGACGTGGCCGAGGATCTCGCCTTGACGCTCGACGACCCAGGCGTCGATGACGTCCTCGTCGTTGAGCCAGCCACGCGGAGCATCGGGCCAGTAGACCGGGTACTGCCCGTCGGAGAAGACCACTCGGAGCAGACGCGCGCAGGCTCCCAGATCCTTCGGCCTACGTCGACGGACACCCTTGACCGGCGCGGACACGCGGGGCAGTTCGGTCGCCGGTGTGCCGTCTGGTTGCGGGCCGCGGTGGTGGGCGACCCAGCGGTAGACAGGCCAGGTGACGTGCTTCGAGACGGGTGCGGTGAGGACTCGGCCGGCGGTTCGCCAGGACTTCGTACTCGTCTGCAGGTACGCCGCGAGGGCGTCCGGCCCGACCGCTCGATGGCCGTCCTCCACCCACTGAACGGCCTCTGCGCAGTCCTCCGCGCTCAGTCCGAGCGCAGCCAGATCGGCATGCTGCCAGGCCTCGACCCGTGCGGCGCTGTTGGCATGGCGCTGCAGCCAGCGCACCGACGTTGTACAGAACCCGCACTCCTCGTCGTACAGGAACACGCCATTCATCGGCCCCGGCCCTCCTCCCCCGCTGAACCCAGTTCGACTGTATTCCTCTGAGGGCGGCGCCGGTGCCTACTTGACAGGAAGTCCGGCTCCCGGCCGGACCGGCTGCATGGGTCGAGTCGCGACTACCCGCAGTCATGTCGTGCTTGCGGGATCGCCCTCATGCTCACGGTTCGAGGCACACCGGGATCGAGTCCGAGCGCCCGTTCGGGGTCTCGGTGTGACCCGCCGGGCCGTAGATCTTCACCCAGTCGACCGAGCCGAACTGTCGCAGCGTCGGCATGATCTCGCCGGCGATGGTGACGGTGGAGCCACCGCTGTTGCAGCCTCCCGTCAGCTGGACCCTGGCTATGCCGTTCCCGATGCTCAAGTTCGTGAACCCCGTCGCGCGCGAGCGCAGCAGCCGCAGCCCGTCCGCCTTCTCGCTCTGCAGCGGGCCGGCGAACAGGCGGTCCATGACTCCGGTGGCCGGGTTGGACGCCCTGACCGGTCGCAGCCTCGGGACGAAGAAGGGCTGCGTGTTCGCCACGAAGCGGTCCTCGTCGAGGAAGAACACCTTGCGGTTCACCGTGGGGAAGGCCGCCCGGATGTCGATGACCACCCGGCTCGGGTTCCGCAGCGTGGACACGTGGAACCGGGTCTTCTTCGCCAGACCGATGCCGAACGACGTCACTGCCTCGAAGTCACCGGACAGCACGGTCGTCATGACGTTGGGCAGTGCGAATGCCTTGCGCGTGGGGGCGATCGACCCTCCGAGTCCGTTCGTCGGGAAGAAGCGCACCCCCAGGAAGGCCCGTCCGGCGATCCGGACCGGTAGGCCCGAAGGATCGCCGATGACTTCGTCGACGTACCGCACCCGGACACTCGACGGGAGCCGACGACTGAACTCGAACACGACCCGGTCGAAGCCCGGGTGATGTGCGGCCCGGATGGCGACCACCCTGGTAGGAGCCTGCGCCGCGGGGGCGCTGGTGGGCGAGACGGCGGGTATCACCAGGCCGGTGAGAAGGAGTAGGGACAGAAATCGCAGGATCTTCATCTGACACCCCCCGGCGCGAGATCCATCAGAGGCGACGATCCGACTTTAGGCTTCGGCCGGTCCTACCCGTTAGGGCCGAACGTCCCGGAGAGACTCCCTGACGAGGTTCGCGGTGCCGACGAGCCTCCGGACTCGGCCGTAGCGGTGACTCAAGCGGACTTGCCTGCGCGCACCGCGGCCGGGTCGACCACCAGGTACGGGTCTCGCATGGCACCAAGGAGCTTGCCATCGTGGCAAAGGATCGGCCCGTCCTCGACGTCCGCGACCAGACAGGTCACGTTGTCCCGGCCACCCCTCTCCAATGCCGCGTCGACGAGAGTGGACACCGCCGAGTCGCGGTCCGTGACGCCCAGCGCGTCCTCGATCAGGTCTTCAGGCACCAGGTCGGTCAGCCCGTCGCTGCACAGCAGCAGCCGATCCCCCAGCTTCAGGTCGAGGCCGAACACATCCGGCTCCGGTCGGCGCTCGCCGTCGAGCGACTTCAGTACGACGGACCGATGCGGGTGACTCGCAACCTGGTCCCGAGTCAGCCTGCCCTCGTCGATCAGGGCCTGGACGAACGTGTGGTCGGAGGTGAGCTGCACGAGCCGGCCGTCCCGCCGTAGGTAGGCTCGCGAGTCGCCGATGTGGGCCATCGCGAACTGGTTCCCGTACGTCAGAACCGCCGTGAGCGTCGTCGCCATGCCACGACGGCTCTGGTCCTGCTCCACGCCGACACGCAACTGTGCGTGCGACTCCTGGACCGACGACGCCAGCAACGCCACGAGGTCTTCGCCGGCGCCTGTCGCGGCGAGTGCGCTCATGACGTAGGCAGTGGTGGCCGAGGCGACCTCCCCCGCGGCGGCTCCACCCACACCATCGGCGACGAGCTGGAGATAGGGGCCGGCGAAACCCGAGTCCTCGTTGTTCTCACGAACGAGTCCCACGTGCGAACGCGCCCCGCAGACGAACCTGAGCATCCCCCGCTCCTCACTCTCACTACAGCCGGCCGGGCTCAGGCTAGAGCCAACACGCGACGCCTATCTACTGGCCTCGAGCTTGGCGGCTTCCAGGCTGCGGTGGTTACCTGCGTTGGTCGGGTGGCTGTCGCCGGGGTCAAGGAACTCGAGTCGCCAGCCGGTGGGACTCCGGGTGATCCGCCATCTGCGGCCTCCCTGCGCGGTTCCTGTGTAGGTCCCCTGGTGCTCGTGGAACTCCAGCGTCATCGTTGTGCCTCCGTTGACTGGTGGACTGACTTCGTGGCAAGGCCGTTCATCGGCATGCGCTCTTGCGGATGCGCAGCTCGTCGCGCAGCGCGTACGGCACGGGCAGCCGGCGTACCTCCAAAGCCGCGGCGTACGCCTCGAGGGCGGCAATCACCCGCGCCCTGGCGGCGTTGCCAGATCCGGGTGCGTTGCCCGGCGTCCGTCGAGCGCGGGCCAGGTCCGCGCGAGCATCGCGGAGGTCCTGCAGCAAGACTGCGAGGGAGAACTCTCCCGGCGACACGTGCGGGGGCCGCTGGATCGTCATGGGCGGCTCCTCTCTTTCTGCTCATGCTTCACGGTCTCAGTTGCCGCAACGATCCGGGCGAGAATGGAGGAGCAATCCGCGCGGCGGGTGACAACCCGCGGGGCTGCGGGCCGGTGGGGAATCGTTCGACGTCATCATGACGTCCGCCTCTCAACCGACTCGAAGAAGAATCCGTATGGAGGCTTCCTGAACTGGCACTCACCACTGTACGCCCCCACTGCGGCAGCAAGGCGTACAAAGAGGAGGGTTCCCCCGACTCGTGCCAGAAGCACCGGTGCCGACTCAGCTCGTGCCGCCGAGCTCCTCGAAGCAACGTGATCTGCAGATCCGCCGGCGCCGACAGCCGCGCGTTGAGCGACTGCCACGGAGTGACGGTCGGTTCGGCGATCAGCTCGGCACCGCCCTCGACCACCAGCCGCATCTGCAGCACTCGCCTCGCCGTGGTCTCGTCGTCCACGGCCTGATCCCTCCCCAACGGTGCTCGCCCACTGTCCCATCCAGCCCCGCCTCAGGTGGCAAGACCGGCGATGAGCGAGTCGCCCCGGCCGCGCTACGCGATCACGGGATGGGCGGGTGCGGCACGTTCGACGTCGGCGAGGAAGCCCAGCACGACCCCGGCCAGCTCGTCCGGGTGTGTCCGGTGCGGAACGTGGCCCGCGTCCGCGAACGTGTACCGCCTCGAGTTCGGAAGCTCGTCTGCAAGGCACCGGTTCGCCGCGGCGGCCAACGGGTAGCTGTGCCCACCGCCCGTCAGCAGAACCGGGTGGGTGATCCCTGCCAGCGGACCGATCGCGCCGATGGCCTCGGTGACGTCGTCGAGGAACGTCGGTGCGTTCTGCGTGACCGTCCGTCGCAGCTCCTCGGGCATCGCCTCCCAGGCGCCAGGACCCATCGCCACCGTTTCCATGAAGAGACGGGCCGCGCCCGCGGCGTTGCCCTGCTCGATCTCGGCCACGACCGGGGCACACCGGGCCCGCAGGTCGTCCAGCGCCTGCCGGACATCGGGGTCGTCCGGCAGGACACCGAACACGTCTGGCTCGTGGAGGCACAGGCTGGCGACGAGCTCGGGACGACGGAGTGCGAGCCGAAGGGCGATCGGACCGCCGTACGAGTTCGTGACCAGGTGCGCCGGTACCGCGTCGAGCTGCTCGACCAGGGCGGCGAGGTCGTCGACGTGGTCGCTCAAACTCTGATGGCCCGGCCGTCGCTCGCTCTGGCTGTGTCCACGACGGTCGTAGGTGATGAAGCGGTAGCGCTCGGCCACCAGTGGCGCCAGGAGGTCCGCGCCGCGGCGGTCGGTCCAGCTTCCGTGCACCCAGATCACGGGCGGCCCGGCGCCGTACTCGTCGTAGGCGAGACGGACCCCGTTGACGGTGATGAATGCCATGGTCCTCTCCTTGTCCTCGGTTCACCTCCGAGGTTCGCTCGACCACGGCACGCCGCACATCGGTAGGACTACCTATCCCGGTCCGCGAGGAGTCCGTGCTCCATGGCGAACAGGGCCGCGGCTGCGCGGCTGGACACACCGATCTTCGTGTAGATGTGCTGGACGTGGTGCTCCGCAGTGCGCGCGGAGATCACCAGTCGCTTCCCGATGTCGGCGTTGCTGCATCCCTGCGCGACCAGCCCGAGCACCTCCACCTCACGGTCGGTCAACCCTGCAGGCGGCTCCCGCCTGGCGAGCGTGGCGTCACGTCCGGCCGCGGCCAGCACGGCAGCCACGGCATCGACGTCGAGGGTGCCGTCGCGGGCGTGGGCAAGCAGAAGCTGTTCCGCCCGCTCCGGCGTCAGCGCCGGCCGATGCGGTCGGCGCTGGGTCATCGCCTGGTAGGCGTCTGCCGCCGCCAGAACCCGGGTCGGCATGCCCTGGTCCGCGCCGGCGCAGCCGCGGTGGTAGCCACTCCCGTCGAGCCGTTCGTGGTGCATGCCGACCATGGGCGCGAGCGGCGCGAGTCGTTCCGATCCGGCCAGGATCCGCTCCGAGTGATAGGCGTGCAGCCGGACCTGCTCCCACTCGTCCGCGTTCAGCTGGCCCGGCTTCTCCCACACCGTGTTCGAGATGGCCACGCGCCCGAGGTCATGCAGCAGCCCGGCCACCTCGAGCTCCGCCACTGCTGCCGGCGACAGCCGGAGCCGTTCCCCCGCGCCGCGGGCCAGCGCGGCGACACCGCTCGAGTGACCGTGGGTGTACGGGCTCTTCAGGTCGGCCAGGTCGGCAAACACGGCTGCGACCTCGACGAGGTGAGCGTCCGGCACGGACACCACCGGCTTCGGTTCCGCATCGAGTACGGCGGTCCGCGGATCCGCCCTGTTGAGCTCCCCCAACAGCTTCTCGGCGCGGTCCGCGAAATGCTCTGCCATCTGCGGGTCCAGCATGCCGCCGGCACGCCTGCGCACGGCACGGATGGCCAGGTCGACCCCGCCGATCGTGTCGAACAGCACGGCTATGCCGGTAAGCCGCGCGACACGGGACGCGACCGGAATGTCGTCGCCTCCCAGCCGTGCTGGATCGCCGGTGCCCTGCCACAGCTCGTACACGTGGTAGACGCTGCGCTGGACGTCGTCCGGCAGGTGCAGGCGCCTCGCCGTGTCACGACCGACCTCGCACGCCGCAGTGGTGTAGGCCTTCTCGAAGCCGGCCCCGCGGGCGAACGCGGTGACCGCCAGCCGCGCCCGCTCGAGCGCCGGCCGCCCCCGCGTCAGCATCGGGAGAAAGGTCGCGAACGTGTCCCGCGGGTCCGCAAGGTCGGTCTGCCCGGAGGCCGTGTTCAGGACGAGCTCGTCCCCGAAGAGCCGAGCGGTCTCGTGGGCGTACCCCGTGCAGCCCACGTGATGCAGCAAGGCGGTGTAGAAGGCCGTCCGGACATCGTCCTCCGGCAACCCGAGCGACCGGGCGAGCCCGGTGGCCAGGGCACACGAACGCAACGCCTCGCCCGCCTGGAGCCCGAAGCCCAGGTCGGCAAGCCGTGACAGTCCCGCCAACAGATCCGCGAGCCTCAGCACGGTCAGCACCACCCGTCCGCACGCTTACTCCGAGCGTAGGCGCCCAGGACCGGGGACGCGCGCCGGTCGTTGCCTGCCAGTCGCCGGGAGTCCGACCTCTCCCGGCACACTGGTGAGGTGCAACGGCACTCCTCATCCTCATGGTGGTGGTCGTCCTGCTCCTGAACCTGACCCGGCGGCTCCAACGGTGGCTGATCTACCTGCCGTCCACCGACCCGGTCCCGCCGGCGGACACCGTGATCCCCGGCGCCCGGGATGCGGTTCTCCACACCGGTGACGGCCTCGAGCTGGGTGCGTGGCATGTGCCTGCTCAGGAGCCGGGCCGTGGGTTGACCGTCCTCGTGGCGAACGGCAATGCCGGAGACAGGACCACACGTGCACCCCTTGCGCTGGCGCTGGCCAGGGAAGGGATGTCGGTGCTGCTCTTCGACTACCGCGGATACGGCGGCAACCCGGGCAGCCCAACCGAGCAAGGACTGGCCCGCGACGTGCGCGCCGCGCGGTCCTACCTTGTCGACGCCGCGGGTGTATCGCCCGACCGCCTCCTGTATTTCGGTGAGAGCCTCGGCACCGCGGTGATGACCGAGCTCGCCGTCGAGCATCCTCCCGCCGGACTGCTGCTCCGCTCGCCCTTCGTCGACCTCGCGTCACTGGGCGAGGTGCACTACGGGTTCCTGCCTGTGCGACGCCTGCTCCTGGACAGGTACCCGCTCGCCGTCAGGCTTGCGGAGGTCACGGCGCCGGTCACGGTCGTGTACGGCGGCGCCGACTCCATCGTCCCGCCCGAACAGAGTCGAGCCGTGGCCGCGGTGGCGCCCAGGCTGTCTCGACTCGTGGAGGTAGCCCGTGCTGACCACAACGACCCCGGCCTGTTGGACGGTGAGGCGCTCGTCGGCGCCGTGGTCGATCTCGCCGAGGAGGTCGGCGGCTCCACCTGACGTAGCCGACCCAGTGGCCTGTTCGAGGGATTGACTTGCCTCCGGCCGGTGCGAGACTCGCCGCAAGGGCGTGCGACCCGGGGAGGCGTCATGGCCGAGGTGACTCTGGAACGTGTGAAGGCACTCCTCGACGAGGAGAGCGACCGGTTCGTCGAGCAACGGCCGACGTCCGCGGCCCTGTTCGAGCAGGCCAGGGAGAGCCTGGTCGGTGGGGTGCCGATGTCGTGGATGCGCATCTGGACCGGGGGTTTCCCGGTGTTCGTGGACAGCGCAGAAGGCGTCTACGTCACCGACGTCGACGGACATCGCTACCTGGACCTGTGCCTGGGAGACACAGGCGGGCTGTGCGGCCACGCGCAACCTGAGATCGTGGAGGCGATCACCTCGCAGATGCGGAACAGGGGCACCACCACGATGCTGCCCACCGAGGACAGCATCCGGGTCGGCCAAGAGCTGCAGAGTCGGTTCGGGCTCCCCTACTGGCAGATCCTCATGACCGCTACCGACGCCAACCGGATGGCGCTGAAGGTGGCCAGGGAGCTCACGGGCCGGCAGCTGACGCTGACCTTCAACGGGACCTACCACGGGTCGGTGGACGAGACCCTCGTGGTGGACTTCTTCGGCGAGCTCCTCAACGTCCCTGGGTTGATGGGACCGATCGTGCCCGACCCCAAGGTCATGACGAAGGTGGTCGAGTTCAACGACGTCGAAGCGCTGGAGAGTGCTCTGGCACCCGGCGATGTCGCCTGCGTCATCACCGAGCCGGTCATGACCAATGTCGGCATCATCAAGCCGGAACCCGGCTTCCACGAGGCGCTCCGGGAGCTGACGAGGCGCCACGGCACTCTGCTCCTGATCGACGAGACCCACTCCCTGTGTGCCGGTCCCCGCGGTGTGACCGGCGAGCTCGGGCTCGAACCTGACATGTTCGTGGCAGGCAAGTTCATTGCCGGTGGCTATCCGGCTGCCGTCCTCGGACTCTCCCAGGAGGTCTCGGACTTCGTGGCGGCACGCCCGCCGTGGCACACCTTCTTCGGCTTCGGCGGCACCCTGTCCGGCAACGCCACAGCCGTGGCCGGCATCCGGGCCGCGCTCGAGCACGTCATCAACGACGAGACCTTCGGCCGAATGACCAGGCTTGCGATGCGCATGGAGGACGGCCTCAGGAAGGTCATCACGGACGCCGGCCTCGCCTGGTACGTCGCCCGGATCGGCTGCCGGGTGGAGTTCAGGTTCCTGCCGAAGGCGCCGAGGAACGGCTCCGACGCGCTGTTCGGCGAGGTGGAGTACAACGCGGTGGACCTCGTCAACGAAGGGCTCACCGGGCCGCTCGACGCCCTCGTCCACGTCTGGTGCGCCAACCGCGGGATCCTGCTGACCCCGGTCCACGAGATGGCCCTCGTCGGACCCACGGCGACCGCCGACGACGTCGACAGCTACGTGAGCGCCATCGGCGACCTGGTCGACGCGTTGCTCAGGTAGCGGCAGCGAGGTCACGAAGCACGGCGTACCAGAGGAGGGATCCGAGTGAAGGTTCCGAGGTTAAGCAGGAAGTGGCTCAAACCCGGACTGATCGTGAGCTCCGCCGTGCTGGTGCTCGGTGCCGGCGCCGCAGCTGCCTTCGAGTCCGACACGGTGGGATCGTTCTGGCGCGGCCTGTGGTGGGCGGTGTCCCTCATGACGACGGTCGGCTACGTCGGGGGTCCCCCGAAGACGAGCCAGGGCGCGGTCATCTCTGTGGTGCTGATGCTCACCGGCTTTCTCCTGCTGTCGCTGGTCAGCGCCGCACTGGCCTCACTGTTCGTGCGGGAGGACGAGGAGCCGATCGAGCGACGCGAGCTGGCGACCGAACGCCAGCTGCTGGAGACGCTGGGTGTGATCCTCGAGCGGCTCGAGAGCCTCGAGGCCGCCGTGGGGACTACCCGACCAGATCCCCGGCACGACGAGACGTCGCGTCCACCTGAACCCTGACGGTTCGTCAGTGTGCCGGTGACCTTGCCGGTCGTCGGCGACCATGTCCAGCACTTCGATATCGAAGTCGGGGAGGGCGCCGAGCATCTCCGACAAGAACGCGCGCACCGACTGGGTCCCACGAAACTCTCCGGCGAGGCCGCTGTTTCTGGCTTCATGACAGTCCTCCAGGGACGCGTGGTTCGTGGGCGTCACGCCACCGCACCTTCGAGCATCCGCGCGGAGGGTCAGGCTTGGCAATGACACGTCAGTGCCCTGAGTCGCATCCCCCGCCGAGGGACCTTCGGCTCTGTCCTCGGCCGGACCGTGCCCCTAGCGTCAGCCGTAGTCGATCGTCAGAGGAGAGACCATGCCTCCGCACTGCGACTCACTCGATGGCCCGGTCGTCACCGCAGCACGTATGGCGCTCGATACGGGTGACCTCGACCTTGTCCTGCCGTTCGTCCCCGCGGACGGGGAGGACGAGGTGCGCGTCGCGTTCGACCGGGTGAGGCCGGTGCGCGACCTCGGCCCGGAAGCCCGTGAGGTGGCGGACCGGCTGTTCTTCGAGACCGTTGTCCGGGTCCACCGCGCCGGGGAGGGTGAGCCGTACACCGGGCTGAAGCCAGCGGGGCTCTCCGTCGGCCCGGTGATCCCGTTGGCCGAGCGCGCCGTCGAGCAGGGATCCGCAGACCAGGTCGCCGACTTCCTCGGCTCGGTGCTGCGCGTCGAGCTCGAGCATCGGCTCAAGCTGGTGCACTCCCTCGCCGACGAGCGGGAGCGCTCCGTCGAGGACGCCCGTCGGTATGTAGATGCCATGCTCGGCTTCGAGGTCTACAGCCATCACGTCTACGAGGCGCTTCGTGCCACTGCCCACGGTGACGTGCACGAGCATGCGCACCACGGGTAAGCGCCGAGCGTCCCATTGGTGCGCATCGGCGCCGCGGCCGCCGCGCTGGGTGCCCTGCTGGCCCTCGTCGCAGGCGTCGGGCGCACCGGCCTCGCCATGGCCCGGCACGGAGACCTGCCGGCCTGGCTCGCCGCGGTGCATCCGCGCCACCAGGTGCCGCACCACGCCGATGCCGCCCTTGCGGTCGTCGTCTGCGCCCTGGTCCTGACCGTCGACCTGCGGGGCGCGATCGGCTTCTCCTCCTTCGGGGTCCTGCTCTACTACCTCGTTGCCAACGTCTCCGCGTTCACCCAGACCGGCGAGCACCGTCGGTTCCCGCGGTGGCTCCAGGTCATCGGCGCCACAGGATGCCTGGTCCTCGTCGCGACCCTGCCGGTCTCCGCCGTCCTCACCGGGCTCGGGGTGTTCCTGGTCGGTGTCGCCTACCGCCTGTGGCGGGGACCGGCCGGGCAGTAGCCTCGGCGCATGTGCGACACGCTCGTCAGCCTGGGCCCCGACGGAGTCCTGTTCGCCAAGAACAGCGACCGTGACCCGAACGAGGCGCAGGTGCTGCGGTGGTACCCGTCGACGTCGTACGACAGCCCGAACCGGCTCCGCTGCACGTGGAGCGAGATCGACCAGGCGCCACGAACCTACGCCGTCCTGCTGAGCCAGCCGTGGTGGATGTGGGGCGCGGAGATCGGCGCCAACGAGCACGGTGTCGTGATCGGGAACGAGGCGGTCTTCACCCGCGGAGCGCGCACGTCGCGCACCCCCTCGGACAGCTCTCTGCTCGGCATGGACCTGGTCCGTCTCGGCCTCGAACGCGCCCGAACCGCCCACGAGGCGGTGTCGGTGATCGTGGAGCTGCTCGAGCGGCACGGTCAAGGCGGGTCCTGCAGCCACGAGCACCCGCGCTTCACCTATGACAACTCGTTCATCGTCGCAGACCCCGGCGGCGCGACGGTGCTCGAGACCGCGGGGCGGCTCTGGGCGACCGAGGAGGTGACCGGTCCCGGCCGGTCGATCAGCAACGGGCTGACCATCCCCGACTTCGCGCGGGCCCACGCCGACCCGGTGCGTGGCCGGGTGGCCGCGTGCACGACCCGCCGCCGGCGCACGGAGTCGGCAGCGAGCGAGGCGAAGACACCGGGCGATCTGCTTGCCGCACTCCGTGACCACGGCAGTGCGTCCGGTCCACAGTGGTCGCCGGTCAACGGCGCTCTGTCGGCTCCGTGCGCCCACGCGGGCGGACTGCTGACCTCCACCCAGTCCACGGCGTCCTGGGTCGCCGACCTCCGCGCGGCAGAGCCCCTGCACTGGGTGACCGCAACCTCCGCGCCGTGCACGTCGATCGTCAAGCCGGTGCGTGTCGACCACCCCGTCGGCGGGGGGATCGACCCCGGGCCGATGCCGACGAACGAGTACGACGCGTCGTACCGATGGTGGCGCCACGAACGACTGCACAGACTCGCGCTCCGGGACCACTCGGCCTCGCTCGCCAGGTTCTGCATGGACCGCGACCGTACCGAGCGCGCGTGGCTCGACGACCCACCGGACGGCGCCGAGGCGTTCACCGCCGCCGACGCCCTGGAGGAACGCTGGCTGAACGACCTGCTGGCCGCCGACCTTCCGGACAGGCGGCCACGCTGGCTGCGGGCGAGATGGGCGGCCCTCGACCGGGCAGCGGGGCTCACTCGGGTGCCGGTGTAGTCCCTCGGGCCGCCCGACTTCCGTCACAATGGCTCCACTTCGCGGCCCATGACGTCAATATCCCGTTCGGGCCATGCGTGCCGAAAAGGCGGACCAGCCTAGTCCTGTTCGGTCACAACCGCCTGGGCACGCCCACTCACGTTGGGTCATTGGTGGCTCAGGTGACAGCGACGTACCTTGGCAGAAGACCCCTCGATTCCCTTGTCATGCCATCGGAACCAAGGGCCTGAGACGCTGCCCCGCCTCATGGTGACCCATCCCGCCGGGGGCGGGGTAGCCACGGGTACTTGTGCGCGCCGAACCTGCGTGAGGAGATGCTTGGTCGACGCACTGCGCGCAGCGGACTCTCGAAGGGCGGGGAGCCCAGACCGCCGGCTGACGGAGCAGCGCCGGCACGGCGACCCGTGTGGTGACGGCGGCCTGGGTGCCCGCACCGTCCGGCTGGCGACTGCCCTACCAGCGCTCTGCCGGGCGGCACGCTTCTGTTCGTCGCTCCAGGTGAAGGCCTGCGTGGGCTGACTTCACCCTCTACCAAGAAGGATGACTCTCACAGGCGATAATTTCCAGGGTCGTCAGTCCCTGTCTGCCGTCGCGCCTGAGCGCTCGCGCAGCAGCGGCACCAGACGCGGCAGCACCTCCTCGAGCGCCTCGTTGAAGATCAGGTGCTTGTCCGAGTCGATGACGACCAGTTCCTTGTGGGGCGCGACGATCGTCTCGAACACCTGGCGCGTGTAGTCGAGCGTGAAGAGCCGGTCCCCCGACGCGGCGATCACCACCACCGGGCACGCGATGCTCCCGTCCCGCATCCCAGACATGTCCACGTCGACCAAGCCGGCCATGAACCCCATCGGGTAGCTCCGACGTCCCAGGGGGTCTGTGTCCAGGAGCTCGACGATCTCCGGGTCCCGAGTGACCCGGTCCATCTGCAGGTACGAAGCGAGCGGCACCGGCAGCCTGGGCGCGACCGCGGCCAGCGCCCTCATCGTCCGTCGCATCGGGTCGTTGCCCTTGGCCCACGAGGTCGGGAACCGCGTCACTCCGATGCTGCTCGGGAGGGCCGGGTCGTGCACGTTGTGGGCGAAGACCGCCGACATCGGTTGACGCTCGGCCGCGAGCAGCATGGCAAGCATGCTGCCCTGGCTCGAGCCGAGCACCACGGCCGACCTGTCAGGAAACCTCGCCCGCATCCACTGCAGGGCGTCGCGGCCGTTCTGCAGAAGGGCTCCGAAGGTCAACGGCTTTCGAACGCGTGGGCTCTTGCCGTGGGCCTGGGGATGGAGACCCACGACTGTCAGACCCTCACGGTTCAAGGCGTCGAGGAAGTCCTCGTAGAACAACGGATGGGTCATCGTGCCAGGGAGGAACAGGACGGCCGGCGCCGAGGGACTGCCTCGCCACACCGAGAGCACGACCGGCACTCCCCCGGAGGCGATGACGACCTCCTCGTACGCGTCCGGACGCTGGACCGCGTTCAGCCTCCGCTGGTCCGTCGTACGCACGGTCAACCTCCGTGGAGCACCCCTCGCCGACGGCGGTACTCCTCCTCGTCGATCTCACCGCGGGCGAAGCGCTCCGCCAGCAGCTTCTCCGCGGCGTCGTGGCTCGGACGCGGACCTCCTGACGCCCCAGGGGTCTCGCTCTTGAACCACCGAAGCAGCAGGAATACCGCCACGACCAGCAGCACCCAGAACAACAGCATCATCAGACCCATGCCCAGCCAGGCCTCCCAACCCCAGCCCTCGCCGTGACGTCCGTTCTCGTCCCACATCGCGACCACGACCTTCTCCTCGCCGATAGCGGCAGCGTGCCGCCTTCCCGGAGTCCGGCACAGTGCAGGTCGTCACCACGCTGCGGGACCTTGGGCCCAAACGGGACCAATCCCCCCGCGCAGGAGTCAGCTGGTGATCCCGAACCGCTCGAGCACCCAGGCGTAGATCTCCGCCTCGTAGCGAAGATGCGCGAAGCGTCCCGAGGGCCCGACGTGGGCCCCCTCGCCGGTCTCGCAGCGGAACAGGCACTGGGACGCCCACCCAGGGTCGGTCGCCCGGAGCGCGGCCACCCACTTGGCTGGCTCCCACACCATCACTCTCGGGTCGTGGAGGGCGCCGGTGACCAGGAGCGGAGGGCGCCCGCCCGCGGGTGGGGTGTTGTCGTACGGCGAGTAGGCCATCAGCCAACCGAAGTCGTCGGCTCTCCGCGGGTCGCCCCACTCGTCCCACTCGTTCACCGTCAGCGGGATCGACGCGTCGAGCATCGTGTTCACCACGTCCACGAAGGGGACTTCGGCGACCACCCCGGCCCAGAGGTGCGGCGCCTGCGAGAACACCACGCCCTGCAGCAACCCGCCCGCGGACAGGCCACGAGTCACGATCCGCGCAGGATCGACCGCGCCGTCGGCGAGCCCCTCGGCCACGGCGATGTGGTCGCTGAACGTGTTCTGCTTCGCGGCGAGCCGCCCGTCCAGCCACCACTGCCTGCCGCCCTCACCCCCGCCACGGATGTGCGCATGCGCGAACACCACACCGCGGTCGAGCAAGACGCTCAGCGCCGGGTCGAACTCCGGCTCGAAGATCGCCTCGTAGGCGCCGTAGCCGTAGAGCAGGCAAGGCGCTGTCCCGTCGAGCGGCACGTCACGGCGCCGGACCAGCGTCACCGGGATGTCGACGCCGTCGCGGCCCGGGTAGGAACGGCGCTCGCACACGTAGTCTGCCGGGTCGTATGCCGGCACCTCCCGCCTGAGGAGCAGACGGCGCTTGCCGGTGGCCAGGTCGACCGCGTGCCACGTGAGCGGCTCGGTGTAGGACTCCTCCGCGACGGTGACCTCGGTGACGCCGTACAGCTCGTTCCGGTCCAGCCGGACGGTGCCGGCCGTGGGGCCGGGCAGGACGTCGTACGACGACCCGTCCCCCAGGGACAGCACGGTGAGCAGCTGCGAGTCGACCGACCTCGAGGTCAGCACGAGGTAGCCGTCGAACGCGTCCACGGAGTGCAGCCGCCGTTGCGGATCCTCGGCGACAACGACCTGCCAGTGCTCCCTTCCGGGGGTCTGGAGCGGTGATGACACGAGCCGGAACTCGGGGGCGCCGTCGTTGGTGACGACGAACAGCCTGTCGCCGTCATGCGTTCGCGCGTGCTCGCAGGAGTACAGCACGCCCGGACGTCTCGGTTCGACGACCTGGGCCGGCCGCTCCGGCTCGTGCGTGTCGAGCAGCCAGACTTCCGTGGTGTCCCGGCTCTCCGCCCAGATCAGCGCCACGTCCCCGGAGCGGCAGGCGCGGACGGACAGCTCGAACCGCTCGTCCGGCTCTTCGAGGACCTTCACGTCGGACTCGACGGGGCTCCCGAGGCGGTGGCGCCAGACCTGGAACGGACGGTACTTCTCGTCGTGCACCGTGTAGAAGAACGTCGTCGAGTCGGCGCTCCAGGCACCGCCGTAGTACGTGCGAGAAAGGGTGTCGGGAAGGTCCTCCCCCGTGTCCAGGTCACGGAAGCGGAGCGTGTAGACCTCGTCGCCGCACCGGTCGAACGAGTAGGCGAGCAGCCGTTCGTCCGGGCTGACCAGGCTCAGTCCCAGCTCGACGTACGACGAGCCTTCCGCCAGGGTCGCGGGGTCGAGGAGCAATCGCCCAGATGTATCGGATCCTGCATGTTGAGACGAATTCGCCACGAAATCCGTCGCGGAGTGAGCCTCGAACTGATCAAAACTTCGAAACAACTGACCATAGTCACTTCCCGCAGGCGTCCTCGTGTAGTAAAAAAATCTCAGCAGTCGCCAGGCCGCCGAGCGTTCTGTCGACGGCACTCGACCTGACATCTCGTTCGCGAGAGTCCCGACCAGAGGACCTAGATGCAGCGACGCCGCGTCGTAGAAGGCGCGCTCACCCCGCAGATGCTCGACGACGTCCGGGTCCTCGACGTTCCTCATCCACGCGTAGTCGTCGACTCTGGTCACTCCGTGGAGCTCAGTCACAGTGGGATCCCGGCGCGCTACGGGCGCGCCCACCCTCTCCGTCTCGCCCATGCGCGACAACCTATCCCGCGCCGCCAGCACTGCAACCGATCCCGGAGGCTCCCATGACCAGACCTGCTCTTCGCCGGAAGGGGGCAGGACGGCTGGCGGCCGCGCTGGCCCTCGCAGTCGTCTCTCTCGGCACGACCTGGCCGGCCACCGCGTCCACGGAGTCGCCCTCGGCCGACGACGAGAAGGTGACCTTCACCGTGGGCTTGGCCACCCAGCCCGACTCGTTGAACCCGTTCCTCGGAATCCTGGGCGAGTCGTACGAGATGTGGGCGCTGATGTACGACCAGATGATCACCTACAAGGCCGAGGACATGTCGCCGCAGCCCGGTCTGGCCGAGTCCTGGGACACCTCCGACGACGGCCTCACCTGGACGTTCCACATCCGCGAGGGCGTCAAGTGGTCCGACGGGCAGCCACTGACCGCCGCGGACATCGCCTTCACCTACAACCGGATCCTCGACGGGGGGCCCGAGGCGGCCACGTGGAGCAGCTACCTCGCCTCGGTGGACAAGGTCACCGCACCGGACGACAAGACCGTCGTGCTCGAGCTCTCGGAGCCCAACGCCGTGCTGCCGCTGCTCCCGATGCCGATCGTGCCGGAGCACGTCTGGTCGAAGCTGAGCGAGAAGGAGGTCAAGAGCTACGCCAACGAGCCGCCGAACGTGGTGGGCTCCGGCCCGTTCCGCATCGTCGAGGGGAAGGCAGGCGCCTCGGTTCTCCGCTTCGAGGCCAACCCGGACTACTGGCAGGGGGCGCCGCACGTCGACGAGGTGGTCTTCCGCATCTTCCAGGCGGAGGACCCAGGGGTCCAGGCCCTGAAGAAGGGCGAGATCGACTTCATGGAGGAGATCTCGGCGACTTCCGTCAACGCCCTCCAGGGCGAGGACGGGATCACCGCCATAAACGGCGACTCGCCCAGCTTCGACCAGCTCGCGTTCAACACCGGGTCGGTCGACACGGACACCGGGAAACCGATCGGCAACCCGAACCCCGCATTGCTGGACCCGAAGTTCAGGTATGCCCTCGGATTCGCGATCGACCGCGAGGCGATCAAGGAGCGCGTCTACGACGACGCGGGAATCACCGGTACCACCGTCGTCCCGCCTGCCTATCCGGACTACCACTGGGAGCCTCCCGCGGATGTCGCCCAGACCTTCGACCTCGAGAAGGCCGGACAGCTGCTCGACGAGGCCGGCTACGAGAAGGGGCCCGACGGCAAGCGGACGATGCCCAACGGTGACCCCATCGGCACGCTGCAGATGTACGGACGCACCGACAGCGAAGGGAACACCTCACTCGACGTGCTGCAGTACGTCCAGGAGTGGCTCGACGAGCTCGGCATCGACTCTGAGGTGAAGGCCGTCGAGAGCGACAACCTCACCAACATCATCCTCGAGGGGAACTTCGACATCTTCGAGTGGGGCTGGTACGTCGAACCCGACCCCGACTCGATCCTGAGCTACTTCACCTGTGGCCAGCGCGGCAGCTGGTCGGACTCGTGGTACTGCAACGACGAGTACGACCAGCTCTACCAGGAGCAGCACTCCGAGACCGACCAGGCTGCCCGGTCCGACATCGTTCGGAGGATGCAGGAGATGGTCTACAAGGACGCGCCGTACCTGGTGACGATGTACTCCACCATCGGCGAGGCTTGGCGCAGCGACCGCTTCGAGGGCTTCGTGCCCCAGCCGGAGGGTGGGGTGATGCTCCAGCAGTACGGCGCAGCGAACTACCTCAACGTGAAGCCCGTCGCGGGCGCGTCGTCCGACGGTGACAACCTCAACGGTGCCCTGGTCGGCGCCGCGGTCGCCGGTGGTGTCGCCCTGGCCGCGGTCGCCGGGATGCTCCTCTTCCGGCGGCGCGACAAGGCCACCGCGGAAGACCGGGAGTGAGTGCGCTGCCGTCTCGCTACGTGGTGGGCAAGGTTGCCGGGTCTCTCGGCAGCCTTGCCTTCATGCTGGTGCTCAACTTCTTCCTTTTCCGGGTCCTGCCAGGGGACCCGGTTCGCACGCTGGCCCGGAACCGCCTGGTCAGCCAGAAGCAGATCGACGAGCTGACGCGGACACTCGGGCTCGACCAGCCGTTGCACATGCAGTTCGTGACCTACGTGAAGAACATCTTCACCGGTGAGCTGGGGCTGTCGTTCAAGTACCGGCTGCCGGTGAGTGAGCTCATCCTGGACCGGCTGTGGCCGACGGTCGTGCTCGTCGGCACGGGGACGCTGCTCGCCACGGTGATCGGGATCTGGATCGGCATCCGGTCAGCCTGGAACAGGGGCTCCCGGTTCGACAAGGCCACGACCGGGTCCTCCCTCACGCTGTACGCCATGCCTGAGTGGTGGCTCGGCCTGCTGCTGCTGGCGGTCTTCGCCGTGGGTGTGGGACCGATCCCCGGCATCTTCCCGACGGGTGGCCTGATCACCCCTGGCGTGGATGCGACGTCGGTGCAGGGCGTGCTGGACATGGCCTGGCACCTGGTGCTCCCGGTCATCACGGTGACCCTTGCCTACCTGGCCGACTACTCCTTGATCATGCGCTCGTCGCTGCTCGACGAGATGGGCGCCGACTACCTGATGACGGCACGCGCCAAGGGACTGCGTGACATGAACGTGCGCAGCAGGCACGCCGTCCCCAACGCTCTCCTTCCCACTGCCACGCTGATCGCCCTCAACCTCGGCTTCGTGGTCGGTGGCGCGATCACCATCGAGACGGTGTTCTCGATCCCCGGCCTCGGGTTGCTCACCTACGAGGCGCTGGTCGTGCCTGACTTCCCGCTCCTCCAGGGGGTCTTCCTGTTCTTCTCGGCCGCGGTGATCGCCGCCAACCTGGTCGCCAACCTGCTCTACGCCTGGCTCGACCCGCGGGTGAGGGGGTGATGGGCGCATGAGCACAGCAGACGAGACCGCGCCGCGCCTGACCGCCCGCCAGGTCGCCTGGCGTCGCCGCCGGGACTCGGCCAGAAGGACCTGGGCGGAGTTCCGCAGCCACCGCGGCGGCATGGCCGGCCTCGGCATCCTCGTCGTGTTCTTCCTCGCCGCTCTCGCTGCCCCGCTGCTCGCCGATGCCAGCGGTCTGAAGGTCACCGAGGCGACCGGTGGGGTCCTCGACCCTCCTTCGGCTGAGTTCTGGCTGGGCACGGACGACAACGGCCGTTCGGTGCTCACGCTGCTGATCTGGGGATCCCGGGTGTCGCTCTTCGTGGGCCTGCTGGCGACCGCGATGTCCATGGTCATCGGCACCCTGGTGGGTGTCTCTGCCGGCCACTTCAAGGGCTGGATGAGCAGCATTCTGTTCCGCTTCACCGAGTGGGTGCTGGTCATCCCGTTCCTGCCACTCGCGATCGTGCTGGCGAGTGTGCTGGGACCGTCACTGTTCAACATCGCGCTGGTCATCGGCGTCACGTCCTGGCCGGGCACTGCGCTGCTGATCCGTGCCCAGACCCTGTCGATCGAGGAGCGTGCCTTCCTGGAACGCGCCCGGGCGCTCGGTGGCGGCCACTGGCACCAGATGAGCCGGCACGTCCTTCCGAACGTGATGCCCATGGTCTTCGCCAACACGACGTTGACGGTCGCCATCGCGATCCTCACCGAGACGACCCTGTCGTTCCTCGGGCTCGGTGACCCGCTGAAGGTGTCGTGGGGGTCGATGCTCGACAAGGCGTTCGAAGCAGGCGCGATCACCACCGGCGCGTGGTGGTACATCATCCCGCCGGGCGTCTGCGTGATCCTCGTGGTGTTGTCTTTCACGCTGATCGGACGTGCACTGGAAGAGATCTTCAACCCACGACTTCGGGAGCGGTCATGAGCAGCCTGCTGAGGATCCGCGACCTCGGGGTGGCCTACCGCACCGCGAACGGACTGCTTCCCGCCGTGCGCGGGGTGAGCCTCGACGTCGAGGCGGGGCAGACCGTCGGACTCGCCGGCGAGTCGGGCTGCGGCAAGTCCACCCTCGCCTCCACGATCCTTCGGCTGCAGCCCACGTCGGCCGAGGTGCGGGGTCGGGTGCTGGTCGACGGCGAGGACGTCCTGACCATGCGGTGGGGACCGCTGCGGGCGTTGCGCTGGGCCGGCGCCTCCATGGTCTTCCAGGGCGCGATGCACTCGATGAACCCGGTGCGCCGGATCGGGCAGCAGATCGCCGAACCGATCGAGCTGCACGAGCCATCGGCGACGACCGGCGAGGTGAGGCGTCGCGTCGGCGAGCTGCTCGAGCAGGTGGGACTTCCCGTCGCGAGGGCGTCGGCGTACCCCCACCAGCTGTCGGGCGGCCAGCGCCAGCGGGCGATGATCGCGATGGCACTCGCCTGCCGCCCGAAGCTGGTGATCGCGGACGAGCCCACCACCGCTCTCGACGTGATGGTGCAGGAGCAGGTACTGCGTCTCCTGACCGACCTCGTGCGCGACCTCGACATCGGCATGCTGCTGATCACCCACGACCTGTCGGTGCTCAGCACGACGTGTGACCGGGTAGCGGTGATGTACGCCGGCCGGATCATCGAGGAGGGCACGGCGAAGGAGGTCTTCGACGACCCGCTCCACCCGTACTCCGCCGCGCTCGCACGCGCCTTCCCGAAGATCGGTGACCCCGCCGCTCGGTTCGGCCCCGCGGGGCTGCCCGGAGACCCGCCCGACCCTCGGGAGCTGCCCACCGGGTGCTCGTTCCACCCCCGCTGCCCGGTGGCGATCTCCGCCTGCGCGACGACAGACCCCCGGACCGTCGCGACCGGGCTGGGCCGCACGGCTGCCTGTCTCCTGGTCGGCCAGAGCGAGGAGGAGACCGCGTGAACGCACCCCTGCTCGAGGCCCGCGACCTCGGCGTCCGCTTCCGGTCCGGCCGCGGCAAGGAGCCGGCGCGCGCGGTCGACGGCATCGAGCTGTCCATCGAGCGCGGAGAGATCGTCGCCCTGGTCGGCGAGTCGGGCTGCGGCAAGACGACCCTCGCGCGGACCCTGCTCGGTCTCGAACGGCCCAGCCAGGGGTCGGTCCTGTTCGCCGGCTCCCCCATCGGCCACAGCTCGCGCGACCTGCGGGAGTACCGCCGCCGGGTGCAGCTCATCCTGCAGGACCCGACCGGCGCACTGAACCCACGACAGACCGTGTACGAGTCGGTGGCAGAAGGTCTGCGGATCCACCGGGTCGTCGCACGGAAGGCGCGACAGGGCATCGAGACCACCGAGGCGGAGCTGGTCGCTGACGCCCTGTCGAAGGCCGGGATGCGCCCGCCCGCCAACTTCTTCATGGCCTTCCCGCACGAGCTCTCCGGCGGCCAGCGGCAACGCGTCGTGATCGCCGGAGCCCTGGCGCTGGAGCCCGAGGTCCTGGTCGCCGACGAGCCGGTGTCGAGCCTCGACGCCTCGATCCGCGGCGAGATCCTGGCGCTCCTGCTCAAGCTTCGCAACGAGCTCGGGCTGACCGTGCTCGTGGTGACCCACGACCTCGGGCTGGCGTGGAACATCGCCGACCGGATCGCGGTGATGTACCTCGGCCGGATCGTCGAGTTCGGTGACACCGAGCAGGTGCTGCAGGAACCCCTCCACCCCTACACCCAGGCGCTCCTGTCCGTCGTGCCCGAGACGGAGCAGGTCGAGCCCGTCGTACTCACCGGCGAGCCCCCTGACCCGAGCCGGATCCCGGGAGGCTGCCGGTTCCATCCCCGCTGCCAGGCACTGGCCGGCGGGATCGCGGCGGAGGCCGGCGTCGCCGATCGCTGCGTCGGCGACCCGCTGCCCGTCCTCGAGGCGACCGGCGAGCACCTGGCCGCCTGCTGGCTGACCTCTTCCCGTCCCGGGTCGGGGCATGACACGCTGGCTACTGACTCGCGGGTCAGTAGCCAGGAGGACACATGGCAGGTCGGCACCACGACGACGTCGCCATCATCGGCGGAGGACACAACGGCCCCGTAGCAGCGGGCCGCCTCCAGTCCGCGCTGCCCGCCGAGCTGTACGTCGACCACGAGGCGTGGGTGCGCGAGCGGGAGCGCGTCCTGTTCCGGTCGTGGTTCTGCGTCGGCAGGATCCGTGAGCTCCGGCTCGACCGGCCGAACCGGCTGGCCGTCGTGGATGTCGCGGGCGAGTCGGTGCTGCTGACGACCGACCGGAGCGGCGTCCTGCATGCGGCGTACAACGTGTGTCGGCACCGCGGCTCGCAGGTGGTGCCGGTCGACCCCGCCGCGCCACCGCCCGAGCCGTGCGCCACGCAGGCTCTCCGCTGCCCCTATCACTCCTGGACCTACGGCATGGACGGCCGGCTCCTGAAGGCACCGCACACCGAGGAGCTCGACGACTTCGACGCGGACTCCTTCGGGTTGAACCCGGTGGCGGTCGGGACCTGGGGCGGCTTCTGCTTCGTGCACCTGACCCCGTCCGAGGCCACCCCGCTCGCGGACGAGGTGGCCCCGTTCGGCGCCAGCCTCGGGCGCTACCCGCTCGAGGCGTTGCTCGTGGGCCGCCGGTTCGAGTACGACGTCGCCGCGAACTACAAGGTCCTCGCGGAGAACTACAACGAGTGCTACCACTGCGGCCCGGTCCACCCCGAGCTGTCTCGCCTCGTGCCGGCGTTCGCCGGTGGCGGCCGGAACCTCGACTGGGACGCCGGCATCCCGCACCGCGACGGCGCCTGGACGTTCACGATGAGCGGGACGACCAACCGTCGCCCGTTCCCGGGCCTGAGCCAGGACGAGCGGACCCGGCACAAGGGCGAGCTGGTCTACCCCAACCTGCTCCTCTCGTGCTCGGCCGACCATGTGGCCGCCTTCGTCCTCTGGCCGCTCTCGGAGTCCCGGACCCGGGTGACGTGCGAGCTGCTCTTCGCCGCGGACGAGGTGCACGGTCCCGACTTCGACCCCGACGATGCCGGCGAGCTCTGGGACCTGGTCAACCGGCAGGACTGGGGCGTGTGCGAGTCGGTGCAGCGTGGCATGTCGTCGCGCGGCTACATCCAGGGCTGGTTCGCGCCGATGGAGCAGCCGAGCGCCGACATCCGACGCTGGCTGCTGCCGAGGCTGGACCACGACGCGCCTGGCGCTGGGGCCTCCGATGAGTGAACGGGTCGAGTACGTCGTGGTCGGCCTCGGCGCGATCGGCAGTGCCACGGCCTACGAGCTCGCCGCACGCGGGGCCGACGTCGTGGGGCTCGAGCGGTTCGAGCTCGGCCACCACCGGGGTGCCTCCCACGACACGTCACGGATCCTGCGGCACAGCTACCACACGCCCGGGTACGTGCGGCTGACCTACGACGCGTACGACGACTGGGAGCGTCTCGAGTCCGCCAGTGGCGAACCTCTGGTCACCACCGTCGGCGGCCTGGACCTGTTCCCACCCGGGTGCGCCATCTCCCCGGACGACTACGTGGCGTCGATGGCCGAGGTCGGCGTCGACTTCGAGGCCCTGGACGCGCGGGCGACACAGGAGTGGTGGCCGCAGTTCCGCTTGCCCGCGGGCACCCTCGCCCTGCACCAGCCCCGTGCCGCGATCGTGCCGGCCGGCCGGGGCACCGCCGTCCTGCAGCGCCTGGCTCGCGGGCACGGAGCGGTGCTGCGCGACCGCTGTCCGGTCCTGCACGTGCGCGACCTCGGCAGCCAGGGGTTGGAGGTGGTCACTGACTCCGTGACGTACCGGTGCCGCCGCCTCGTCGTCTGCGCGGACGCCTGGACCAACGAGGTGGTTGCCGGGTTGGGCTGGCGGGTGCCGCTCACCGTGCTGCTGCAGCAGGTGACCTACTTCGCGCCGCCCGACCCCGCCCCGTTCGAGCCGGAGCGGATGCCGCTGTGGATCTGGATGGACGACCCGTCGTTCTACGGATTCCCCTGCTACGGCGAGCCGACGGTCAAGATGGCCCAGGACTGCGGCGGCCCCGAGGTCGACGCCGACCGGCGTGGCTTCGACCCCGACCCGGCCCGGCTGTCCCTGCTGCGGGAGTTCGCCGCCAGGACCCTGCCCGAGAGCGGGCCACCCGTCAGGTCGGTCACCTGCCTGTACACGCTGACCCCGGACCGTGACTTCGTGCTCGGCGCGGTGCCCGGCCACGACTCGGCGTTCGTGGCGCTCGGAGCGGCGCACGGGTTCAAGTTCGCGCCCACGTTCGGCCGGCTGCTCGCCGACCTCGCGACGACCGGGACCACCACCGCGGACATCGACGCCTTCCGACCGGACCGGGCGGCACTCACCGAGGCCGGGCGCCCGGTCAGCTGGCTGGTCTGACATGCAGGCATCAGGACAGGACCTGCGGGTCGACCCGGACCTCCTCGGCCGCGGCGTCCCCCACCCAGCGGGTCATCTGGGCGCGGGAAAGCTGCCGGTGCACGGTGACCTGCACCGCCAACCCGTCGAGCAGGGCGGCCAGGCGGCGGGCGCTAGCCACCGGGTCCGGGCAGGTGAACACTCCCTCGTCCACGCCCGAGCGGATCACCGTCTCGAGGGCGGCAGTCCAGCGCCGGTCCAGGCGGCGCAGCGTCCCCCGCAGCTCCGGGTCGCGCAGCGCCGCGGACCAGGCGTCGACCCACAGCGTCCACCCGGTCGCCTTGCCCTGCGGTCCGTAGGCGTGCAGGACGTGCCGCAGCCGTTGCACGGCATCGGGGTCGCGGGCGAGCGTGGCGTCGAGGCGCGCGAGGTCCCTGTCGACGGCGTACTCCAGCGCCGCGGCGAGCAGCGCCTCCTTGGTCTCGAAGTGGTAGAAGACCAGCGCTCTGCTCACCCCCAGCGCGTCGGCGACGTCGCCCACCCGGACGTGGGCCAGCCCACGCACGACCACCTCGTCGAGCGTTGCCGCGAGGATCTCCTCGCGCCGCACCTCGACCTTCCGCCGCACCATGACGCCAGACCCTACCTCCGGAGGTGGCCATGACAGCCGAGACGACGCGGACCCGGGCCGTCCTCGACCCGCGGCTCCTCGGTCCCGACGGAGAGGAGGCGCTCGCCCGCTCGCTCCGCCCGTTCGGCGAGTCGACGATGCTCCCGGCCGCGGCCTACACCTCCGCCGAGGTCCTCGCCTGGGAGCAGCGCCACCTGTTCGCGGAGACCTGGACCTGCGTCGGGCGGGTCGCCGACGTGTCCGGCGAGCAGACCGGTGCCCCGGTCCGGCAACGGGCGCTCCGGGTCGGCGACGTACCGGTGCTGCTCACCTTCACCGACGCCACGCCCCGGGCGTTCGCCAACACGTGCCGGCACCGGGGCCACGAGCTGCTCACCCAGGACGCGACGTCGACCCACCAGTCGGTGGTGTGTCCCTACCACGGGTGGAACTACCGGCTGGACGGGTCGCTGCGCGTGGCCCCGGAGTTCCGCGAAGCGCCTGGCTTCCGCCCGGAGGAACACCCCCTCGTGGAGCTGCCTGTCGGGGTCTGGCACGGGTGGCTCTTCGTCCATGCCGGGCGGAGCCTCGACGAGGGGGCGGCCACCACCTTCGAGGAGCACATCGGCGCCCTCGACGACGTGCTCACGCCGTACTCCCCCGCCGACCTCGTCCTCGGGGACCGGCACACCTACACCGTGGCCGCGAACTGGAAGGTGCTGACCGAGAACTACCACGAGTGCTACCACTGCCCCCTGATCCATCCCGAGCTCTGCCGGGTCAGCCCGCCGTCATCCGGGGACAACTACGACCTCCCCGGCGCCTGGGTCGGCGGCTCGATGGACCTGCGCGACGGGATGGCGACCATGTCGGTGACCGGGGAGAGCTCCGGAGTCCCGATCCCCGGCGCCGACCCGGCCAGGGTGGAGTACGTCGGGCTCTTCCCCAACCTGCTCATCTCGGCGCACCCGGACTACGTGATGGCCCACCGGCTCGTGCCGCAGGCTCCGGACCGGACCTGGGTGGAGTGCTCGTGGTACTTCACCGCAGCCGAGCCGCCGGTCGACCCGGCGTACGCCGTCGACTTCTGGGACCTCACGAACCGTCAGGACTGGGCTGCCTGCGAGTCGGTCCAGCGCGGGCTCGCCTCGCCGCACTTCCGGCCCGGGCCGCTCGCACCCACCGAGGACGCGGTGCACCAGCTCGTGACGATGGTCGGGCGCGGCTACCGGGGCGAGCCGCTGGGCTGACCTTCGCCGGCCGTCCCGTCACTGCAGCTGACGCGGGAACCGCCGCCTGCCATCGGCGCTCGGCGACCGTCGAGCCGCCCTCGTGGGCCGTGAGTGTCACCGTCACGTCGTACCCCGCCGCGTCCAGCCGCACGTCGAGCGTGGACCGCGTTGCGACCGTCGCCTCCGGCCAGGACAGCTCGAACTCCACGTCGGCTTCTGCCCACTGCTCGAAGCTGCGCCCGTCCACTCCCACCCGGCCCTGGTAGTGCTCTCGCGCGGTCCCGCCGTGGGCGACGTCGTACGTCGAGCCGTGGTCGACCACGCACTCGGTGGTCCGTCGCAGCACGTCCCGCTCGACACGCCACACGATCCCTTCGGGATCCTCCGCCGAAGCCTCGTCACCGGGCCGGAAGGTGGGTGGGTCGTACGGCGTCGCGCCCGACCAGGCCGGCAGCTCGAGGTGGCCTCCGTGGACGGTGAGCGTGCATGGCTCGGGCGGGGCCGCCGTGTTCGGCCAGTCCGTCCCCGCGACCGAGAGCCTGACCCGCTGCCCCGGCGCGAACGCGTAGGCGCAGGCGTCGAGGACCACCTCGACGTCGTACTCCTGCCCCGGCTCCAGCGCGGTCGGGGAGGTGCTGCCGTCGCGGTGGGTCAGGTTGAGCGACCCGCGAGCCACGAGTGCGGAGGTCCCGTCGGGGAAGACGTCGCACAGCTTCACCGAGCAGAACGCGACCGGCCGGTCGGCGCTGATCCGGAGCCTCGCACGCGGGTGCCCGAGGACCCGCACCTCGCCGGCCTCCCACTCCCAGGTCAGCGACTCGGCGTCGTCGTGCCGCTGGTCCGAGCTCTGCCCCCACGGGAGGTGGCCGGCACAGTCGATCCAGGCGTCCACGCCTACGTACGGACGGACGGCGTACGCCGGGCGGGCGCCGAGCTCCAGGCGCCGCGGCTCGACCCGGGGGCTCGGCCACTCCTCGCGGACCCAGAACCCGTCATGCGTGTCGAGGTCGGGAGCGGGCCTGGTGGAGCTCCGGACGAACGCGCTCACCGCGGGGCGGTCCGGTCCCCCGTCGTCGACACCGTTCTGACGGCCGCGCAACCAGCGGTCCCACCAGGCGGCCATCTCCGTCATCAGGTCGATCCGCGGCCCGGGAGCGCAGCTGTTCGCCGAGGCGTGCGGCCAGGGCCCGGCCAGCAGCCGGTGCGGCACGCCGCTCTCCCGGAGGGCCTCGACGGTCCGGAAGGAGTTGTTGCGGTAGCCGTCGGCCCACCCCGCGACGAGCATCACCGGACAGCCGATCCGGTCGTACGCCGGGCGTACCGAGCCGTGCCGCCAGTACGGCGAGTCCCGCTGCTCCTCGAGCCAGGTGAACAGCCACGGTTCGACGGTCTCGAGCCGTCGTACCCACTCCTCGCGCCAGCCCTCGCCCCACACCGACGGCACCGGCGGCAGCGCGCACATCGGCGTCATGTAGTGGCAGTAGTCCACGATGTCTATCAGCCGCAGCGCCCCGCCGCGGTAGTGCACGTCGTCGGTGTAGCGGTCGTCCGAGGCGTAGATGGCGATGACCGCGCGGAGCGCCTCGGGTCGCTCGCACGCCATCTGCAGCGCGTTGAAGCCGGAGTACGACGTGCCGTACATCCCGACCCCGCCGTCGCACCACTCCTGCTCGGCGAGCCAGGCGATCACCCGGGCGAGATCCTGCTGCTCCTCGGCGGGGTACTCGTCCGTGGCCACGCCACCCGACGACCCGGTCCCCCGGAGATCGAGCCGGCACACGGCGTAGCCGTGCTCGTCGCGCAACCTCAGGTAGTCGCTGTCGTAGGACAGGGTCAGGTCGTCCTTGCGGTAGGGCAGCGCCTCGAGGATGCAGGGCTGGGGACCCCTCGCCGGATCGGGGAGGTACAGCGTGGCCGCCAGCTCCACCCCGTCGGACATCCGGACCCGGACGTCACGTCGTTCCCCTGTCGCGGAGCCGACCTCGGAGCCCATGTCAGAGCCGCCCGTGCTGGCGAAGGAGCTTGGTCACGGCATCCGGGTCGAGGCCCTCGCTGGTGTTCCCGCCTCGGCCTGTCACGGTCGGTGACGTCAGCAGGGAGTTGAGCACGGCCTCCTCGCTGGCCTCGACAACCGCGGCGAACAGAGGGTCCAGGGCCCTGCCGGACACCGCCGCAGGCCCGTCGTACGCCCCGTCCCGGTCCATGCGGAGCCCGGTGCCGCAGGCCAGGAAGATCTCGCCGCTGCCGTGGTAGGCAACAGAGCCGGTCCTCGCCAGGCCGAGGCCGATCCGCCGCGCGAGCCGTGCGCAGCTCGCGCCGTCGACGGGGGCGTCGGTGACCGCGACGCCGATGCACGATCCGGCGGGTTTGCCGACCGCAGGGTGCGCGCCGTCGCCCAGCAGCCTGCCGACCGGCACACCGTCGACGGTCAGCCGCTCCCTGTCGCCGTAGTTGGTCATCAGCAGGACGGCGACGGTGTGACCCTCCGGCGTCACTCTCGAGGCCGTGCCGATCCCGCCCTTGAAGCCCAGGCACGACATGCCCGTGCCCGACCCGACGCTGCCCTCGGCCGGGGGTGTCGTGGACCCGCGGGACTCGAGGGCCTCCGACCAGGCCAGCGCGACGTCGTCACGGGTGACCTGCATCCGGCGGTTGTCGTTGAGGAACGAGTCGTCGCACTCCGCGACCACCGGGATGACCACGTCCTCGGCCACCCTCGGCTCGCGCTCCAGCATGAGCTCGCACGCGGCGTCGTACACCCGGCCGAGCTGGAGGGTCGAGGTGAGGAAGACCGGGGTCTCGAGGATCCCCCACTCGGCGGCGGTGAGGAACCCGGTGCACTCGCCGGCCCCGTTGAGGACGGCACCGCCGACAGGGACGGGACGGTCGAACGCGTCGTCGGCGACCACGAGCACCGAGACGCCGGTGCGCGCGGCTCCCCGGCCTTGGGGGGGCTCCGCCTCGTCGCGGAACACGGTGGTGTGCCCGAGGCCGACACCGGCGACGTCGAGCACTGAGTTGGTCGGTCCGCTGGGGAGCAGCCCGACCGTGATTCCCAAGTCCTGAACCCGTGGCATGGGCATGATCCTGCCGGAACAGTGGCATCCTGACGACCATGTCGCCGATCGACGTCGTCTGGTCTCCCACCTGTCGTGAGCACGTTCCCTCCGCCGAGATCTGGGTGGGCGTGCGCACGCCGGGCACCGAGGTACCGGAGCGGGTGGACCTGATCGCCGAGGCGCTCGGCTCGGCCGGGCACCGTCTCGTGGAGGCCGACGCCCACGACGACGCGGCCGTGGTCGCCGTGCACGACCGGGACCTGGTCGACCACCTGAGCACGGTGTACGAGAGCTGGAGCAGGTCGGGCATCCCCGAGGACGTCGGGCAGGACCGGGTCGTCCCCTACGTCTTCCCGACCGCGGCCATGCTCGGCGGGATACCGGCCAGCCCTGCCGCCGCGGTGCACGGCCGGGCCGGTGCCTACTGCTACGACACCATGACGCTCGTGGGACCAGGCACGTGGCCGGCCGCCCGCGCCGCCGCCGACTGCGCTCTGACCGCGGTCGACCTGGTGGCCGGTGGCGCGTCCGCGGCCTACGCCCTCTGCCGGCCGCCGGGACACCACGTCACGGCCTCGGCGTACGGCGGCTCGTGCTACCTCAACAACGCCGCCGTCGCCGCCCAGGCGCTGCGCGCGCGGGGACACGACCGGGTGGCGGTCGTCGACGTCGACGCCCACCACGGCAACGGGACGTCGGCCATCTTCTACGACCGCGGGGACGTGCTCTACGGCTCCGTGCACGTCGACCCAGGGGCAGGCTGGTTCCCGCACTTCGTCGGGCATGCTCACGAACGTGGCTCGGGTGAGGGGCTCGGCGCGAACCTCAACCTGCCGCTCGCTCCCGAGACCGGCGACCCCGGGTTCCTGGCCGCCGTGGACTCGCTCGCCGACTCCGTGACCGCTCACGGCTCGTCGGCGGTGGTCGTCTCGCTCGGCGTGGACGCGGCAGCGGACGACCCGGAGAGCCCCCTCGACGTCACCAGGGACGGGTACCGCCGAGCCGGCGAGACCCTGGCCGCCCTGGCGCTGCCGACGGTGCTGGTGCAGGAAGGCGGCTACCACCTGCCCTCGCTCGGCGGCCTCGTGACCGCGTTCCTCTCCGCCTACGCCTGACCCTTGACCCCCTGCCCTACCCTTCCCGCCGAGTCGTCACTTTTGGACCGTTTTCCGGCGTGTGTCGTGCACAAAGTGACGGGTCGGCGGGGTTCGTCAGGGCAACGGGAGGCGGAGAAGGTCGGGCGCGAACACGGCCACGCTCGCAGCCGCGGAGGCAGCGGTCGCAGCACCGGCGAGCGACCAGCGCCGCCAGCCCCACCGCCGGCGCTTCCGCATGTCCTCGACCGGGAACGGCGCGAGCCGCGCCTCGAGACGTGCGGCCACCTCGACCACCTCGGACGTCGACAGCACGACCGGTGAGGAGCGGAGGACGTGCTCGAGGGTGTCGGACGACGTGACCAGCACGCCTCGAACAGACTGCGCCACCGGCTCGTCCTCGCTACGGCACAGGACCGGCCTGACCCTTTCCCGGTAGCGGGGCGGGAGCAGGGCGGCGACGGCTTCGGCGGACTCCCGGCTGGCGGTGACCACGGCCGGGTCGACCGGCCGGCGCCCTGCCTCGAAGTGGTGGGTGACCACGTGGACACCGCTGGGGCAGATCAGGACTCGGTCGATCCGCACGTCGGCGCTTCCGGGCCGGAGGACGTCATGGAGCTGCTTCCGACGGCGCTCCGCCAGATGGGCCAACTCTGCTGATGTCCGCGGCGCGCGGACCGAACCCCGAGCCATGCGCTCTCCCTCGTCGCTCCAGCACGGAAAGCGTATGCACGGTAAAGGGATCCTGTCCGGCGCTTACCGAAACAGGGAGCGCCTGTTTGCCTGGCCAGGGCGACCCGTGACGTCAGCTAGACGACCCGTGTGGCTCAGCGACGGTCGGTGACGACGTACTGCCGGATCGCCGCAGCGCCGATCTCCCGCCTCGTCCAGGGGAAGTCGACCCAGCGCTCCTGGCTGAAGAGCCGTGTCTGGTCCCGCGAGAACAGCTGCGACGGGTCGACGGCCTGGCTGTAGGTCAGGATCGTGTCGGCGTCCACGCCCCGGTCGGTGAAGGCCACCGCCTGGATGTGGGAGGAGCCGTAGGTGACCGGATACAACCGGTCGATGTTCGTCTCCGGGTCACGGCTCGAGACCGCGTTGGCATTGCCGGTGAATCCCTCGCCCCCACCGATCGGGATCGGAGGGGCGCCGTCGTCGCCGGCGACCTGCAGCTTCCCGAGCGGGGCGTCGAAGGGGACGTTCAGATCCTGCAGGTACGCGATCGCGTCCTGCATCGCCTTGACGACGAGAGGGTTGAGCTCGTTCAGGTCTCGCGGCGTGCCCACCGGGTCGGCCGGGTCGAACGGGACCTGCCAGAGGCCCTGGTCCGGGACCCTGCGCCAGAACTCGCGGAAGATGTGTGCTCCGACGCTGTCGGTGTTGGTGCGCCCGTCCCACGCGGCGAGGACGTCGCACGCCTCTCCTCCGCCTGCCGCGGCGCACACGTCCTGCAGGTCGTCGCCCTGCCGGGCGAGCTCGGCACCGAAGACCCTGTTCTCGTGCTCGGTGGCCTCGAGCGTCCGGTGCGTGACCTTCTTGCCTCGCGCCAGCCCGTCCGTCCCGGCGAGCCGGTCCATCACGTAGCGGTAGACCATCCGGGTCCGGAGGCTGCGCTCACAGTTCTCGCAGCCGATGATCCGGGCGTACCCCTCGATCCGCTGCTTCGGGTTCGGCAGCCAGTAGCTGTCGTTGGCGTTGACCACCCAGTCCTTGCGGAACGTGTTGGGCAGGTTGTCGGGCCCGAAGATGCCGGGCCGGGTTGCGTCGGGGTCGGTGCGCCACTTGCAGTCGCTGGACGCCCGCGTGCCGTCGAGACCGGGCAGGCCGGCCACCTCGAGCAGCGCCGCGCCGACCGGAGTGAGGCACTGGTCGACCAGGTCGTCGGGCACGTTGGGCACGACGGAGTGGTCGGCGTAGAGCACGTTCCCGAACCGGTCCGCGGCCGTGGTGTTCACCCATGGCATCCCCGCCCCGCGGTCCTGTGCGGCGAGCAGGCTCCTCACATCGTGTGCCTTCGCCATGTTGTGGAAGGTGTCGACCGTGCGCAGGTGCTCGGCGTTGGCGTCGCGCAGCGCGAAGAAGCTCACAGGCGACCAGCTCATGAGGACGTCCGGTGCGTCGAGCACGTAGCCCTCGGGCGTCCGGTAGACGTCCTCGGTGATCGTGTGCAGCGTGCCGTCCTTGCGCTTGGCGACCACCTTCACCTCTCGGCGTCGAAGCTCCTTCGTGCCCGAGTCGGTCAGGTACGTGGTCGGGGCGCCGGGGACGGTGCGGTACTCGTACGGCGTGAACCGGTAGGCCGTCGAGACGGTGTGGCTCCACGCCACGTCCTCGTTCCAGCCGATGTTCACGACGGGAGAGCCGATGAGGCTGGCCCCGGCCACGTCGTACACGCCGGGGATGGTCAGGTGCGACTGGGCGAAGCGGTACCTCCCCCGCCACGGGAAGTGCGGGTTACCGAGGACCATGCCGCGGCCGCTGGCCGTGCTGCGTGAGCCGAGCGCGGTCGCGTTGGACCCGAACGGGGAGTCGGGGTCCTTGCCCAGGCCCTTCAGCAGCTGATCCTTCGACGGAAGGTCCTCGGGCACCGGCGCGAACTGCGCGTTCGCCGACAGCGGCGCGTTCGGCAGTCCGGGATCGTCGGCAGAGGGCGGGGCGGCGTCGACGATCTGTGGGACGAAGACCCCGGTCGACGCGAGCAGGTTCGCGGCGTACACGCCGTACCAGAGGTCCTTCGGGGTGGCGTTCGGCCTGATCCACCGGGCGCCGCGGCAGGTCGGGTCCGTGATCCCCTTCGAGCCTCCGACGCTGCGGAGGTACTGGTTGATCCCCGCGACGTAGCCGCGGACGAGCGCCCTGGCCTCCCGGCCCGGCCCGCGCTTCGGGTCCCGCAGGAGCTTCTCGACGACGTGGCGGTTTCGGATGTCGGTGAACAGGGTGTCGGTCTGCAGGTTTGTCGCGAACAGGGTCACCTGGTCGGAGTACCGCTTCTTCGGGCCGAGGTAGCGCGACCGTTCGCCGCGGGCGGTGAGCACGGTGTCGGCGAGGTTGCAGATCGAGGTCTCCGCGGTCGCGAAACCGTGCCCGAACCCAAGCGACTCGTAGTCGTCGGCGACGATGTGCGGGATGCCGTGCCTCGTCCGGGTGATCGTGGCCCGGTGCACACCGTCGCTGGGGCGGAGCACCGACTGAGCGGCGGCGGCCGGCTGGGGAGCGGACACCGCCTGGACGGCGGCGATCGCCGGTAAGAGTGTCAGGGACGCAATCACGGCGACGGTACGGCGCGCGGGGCGCATGGGCCTCTCCGATCCTCGATGGTGTTCGGATGCCTCAACGCCCGGAGGGTGGAACAGGTTATGGTTCGCCCCTCCCGCACCTCGGCGCAGCCCCCAGGTTTGCGGTGAGAGCCGCCGGGTACCTCCGGGCTACTTCTGACAACGGAGGGGGACATGGAAACCTCAACCATCCTGTGGATCATCGTGGCGGCAGTCGCCGTACTGGCTCTCGTCGCCGTGCTGACCATGGTCATGCGCAAGAGGCGCACGGATCAGAACCGCGTCCGCGCGGCCGAGCTCCGTGAGCAGGCGAACGCCCAGGCGACCGGCGTGCAGCAGCGCGAGGCCGCTGCCCGGGAGACCGAGGCGAAGGCCGCGCAGGCCCGCGCGGAGGCGGACCGGAAGGCGGCCGAGGCAGAGCGGCTCGAGGCCGAGGCTCGCGACCGGGAGACCACCGCCGCCGGCTACCGGGAGCAGCGCGAGGACAGCCTGCGCCGGGCCGACGAGCTGGACCCCGACGTGGACCACAAGCACCGCGCCAACGGCACGACCGAGGTCGAGGCCGACGCCACCGCCGAGACGGCCACCACCGGCGAGACGGGCACCACCGGCGGGCACCGAGCCACGACCGAGGGCGACGGCGTCTCGCCTGGTGAGCACCGCACCACCACGGCCGACCCCGACAGCACGACGCACGCAGCGGACGTCGAGCAGGGCCACGGAACGCACCGCGCCTGACCATGTCTTCCCCTCCTGGTGAGGGAGAGACCAAACAGGGCCCCGACCTACCCGGTCGGGGCCCTGTTCTCGTTGTCTGTCAGAGGTAGAGGCCGGTCTGGCTGTCGCCGAGCCGGTCGGTGGCCACCGCGTGGATGTCCCGCTCCCGCATGACGACGTAGTTCTCGCCCTGCACCTCGACCTCGGCCTTGTCCTCCGGGTCGAACAGGACCCGGTCGCCCACCTTGACGGTGCGGACGTTCGCGCCGATGGCCACCACCTTCGCCCAGGCGAGGCGCCGGCTGGCCAGGGCCGCCGTGGCGGGGATGACGATGCCTCCGGTCGAGCGACGTTCGCCCGACTCCTTGTCGATCGCGACCAGGACCCGGTCGTGCAGCATCCGGATCGGGGTCTTGTCCTGTGTCACGTGCTACTTCGCGACCTTCCGGACGATGAGCATGAGTCCGACGAAGCCGCCGACCGCACCCGCGACCTTGAGGATGTTGCCGGTGCGCGGACCGGTCTGGGGGTCGACGAAGAACCCCTTGATGCTCGCCATCTCGCGCTTGGCGATGGTCTTCGGGCTGGCGCGGTAGACGAGCTGGTCGATGGTGCCGGCGAGCCGCTCACGCGTGGCCTCGATCTCGTGCTCGATCGTGTCTGGTGCCCGAGTGTCCGCCTGCTTGTCGGCTTGCCCCACGTCTCTCTCCTCATTCCGTACGACGGTCGCGTGCTCGTCCCCCGGAGCACGTCAGTACCGAACGTTACCCGGCGGAAGGCGCCACAACCGTCCGGGGATCGAACCCGAAGGGCAGTTCGAGACGGTTTGCGCTCATCAGCGGCTGGTCGGTGAGGATGTCGTACGTCGGACCGTCGGCCACGATGACCCCGTCGTGGAGTACGACGGACCGGGGACACAGCTCGAGCGCGTAGGGCAGGTCGTGCGTCACCATCAGCACGGTCACGTCGAGACCGGTGAGGATCTCGGCCAGCTCGCGACGGGACGCCGGGTCGAGGTTCGACGACGGCTCGTCGAGCACCAGGATCTCGGGCTCCATCGCGAGCACCGTCGCGACCGCGACCCGCCTCCGCTGGCCGAAGGACAGGTGGTGGGGCGGACGGTCGACGAAGTCGGCCATCCCCACCTTGTCCAGCGCCGCCATGACGCGACGGTCGAGGGCCTCGCCCCTGAGCCCCAGGTTGGCCGGGCCGAACGCCACGTCGTCCCGGACGCTGGGCATGAAGAGCTGGTCGTCGGGGTCCTGGAAGACCACGCCGACCCGGCGCCGGATCTCAGGCAGGTTCTTCTTCGTCACGGGCAGTCCCGACACCGCGACCGAGCCCTTGCCCGCGTCGAGGATGCCGTTCAGGTGCAGGACAAGGGTGGTCTTGCCGGCGCCGTTGGGGCCGAGCAGCGCGACCCGCTCGCCCTGGTGGACGTGGAGGTTCACGCCGTAGAGGGCCTGGTGCCCGTCGGGATAGGCGTAGGCAAGGCCCTGCACGTCGAGGACTGGGGTGCTCATCTGTGTCCTGTCTCCGGCAGCTTGCCGGTGTAACCGCGCGACATCATCGCGAGGTGCACGCGCTCTCCGCGCTCGTAGGAGCGGATGAACAGGGAGCCTGCGGAACGGGCGACCACGGGCCAGTGCCGCACCGAGCGGGCGTCGAACCCCCTGGACTCACGGGCGATCCGCATCCTGCGCATCTCGTCGGTGACCACGTCGAGGTAGCGGATCATGAAGCCCATGATCTGGACGAGCTGGTTCGGGACGCGCAGCCGCTGCAGCCCCGTCAGCAGGTCACGCGGCTCCGTGGTGGCAGCCAAGGTCAGGCTCGCGACGACGCCGAGGGTGCCCTTGGCGAGCAGCCCCCAGGCGGCGAGGAGTCCCGGCTCGGACACGGTCACCCCCAGCACCTCGGTGCGGGCACCAGAGGCGATGAACGGCATGAGGACGGCGAAGACCACGAACGGGACCTCCACCACCATCCGCTTGGCGATGTAGAGCGGGGGGACCTTCGAGAGCGCGACCACGACGACGAGCGCGGCGAGGTAGGCCACGAAGACCGGGAACCACTCCCGGGGGGTTGCGACGACGGTCAGCATGAAGGCGAGCAGCGCCACGAGCTTGACGTGCGCCGGAAGCCGGTGGATCGCCGAGTGGCCGTGGTAGTGGAGCTTGTGGCCGTGGCCCGCGCCCACGTCAGGCCTCCTTCTCCGCCGCGGCCGGGTCGTCCTGCTTCTCCCCTGCGTCGGGGCGTCCGCCGCGGCGGCGTACGGCGTACGCAACACCGCCCGCGATGACGAGAACCACGAGCGAACCAACCACCCCGGCCAGCCCGCCCGACAGGCGGTCGTCGTCGACGCCCTTGACGGAGTAGTCGGCCATCGGGCCGTCGGCACCCGGGTGCTTCTTCGCACTCTGGGAGAAGCCCTGGTTCTCGGCTACCCGCTCGAGGCCGTCAGGGCGCCCGGAGGCGTAGTAGCTGACCACCCCCGCCAGGAGCAGGGCGACGAGGAGGCCGACCACGACGAACGTGCGGGTTCTCATGCCGCGACCTCGTGCGCCTTGCGGATCTCGAGCTCGCGTGACCTCAGGGCGCGACGAGCGCCGAGGACCAGGTCCGGTCGCACGGTCACCACACTGCCGACGACGAGGCCGGTGATGGCCGCCTCGCCGAGGCCGATGAGGGTGTGCACACCGAGCATTGCGGTGAGCAGCGTGTCGAGCGGGACGGGCGCGGCACCGCCGACGGCGTACAGGCCGACGAAGGCCGACGCGGCGACGGGGACGGAGACGAAGGCGGCGACGGCCGCGAGCGGGGCGACCAGACCGACTCTGTTCGGCAGCACGGCCTGGAGCCCGCGGAAGACGAGCCAGCCGACACCGACGCCGACGATGCCGATCAGCGTGACGTTCGTGCCGAGAGCGGTGACCCCGCCGTCGGCGAGAAGCAGTGCCTGCACCATGAGCACCACGCTCACCGCGAGCAGGCCTGTCCACGGCCCCACCAGGACCGCGGCCAGCGCACCTCCCAGGAGGTGCCCGCTCGTGCCACCACCCACCGGGAAGTTCAGCATCTGCGCCGCGAACACGAAGGTCGCGACCAGTCCGGCCATCGGGGCGGTCCGGTCGTCCAGCTCCCGGCGTGCTCCGCGGAGAGCCAGACCGACTGCAGCCACAGCCACGACCCCGGTCGCCACCGACGTCGGTGCGTCGAGGAATCCGTCTGGAACGTGCATGGAGCCCCTTCGGTAGGTTGGGTGAGCCGGCGTGGACGCAGCCCGGCCAGCCATATGCATACTCTACGTTATTGCAAATGATTCGCAATAAGCATTTTCGCCGCATCACGAGGAGTGAGAGTTGACCGAGAACCGCCTGTCCCCCGGAGACGTCGCCCCCGAGTTCACCCTGCCCGCGGACGACGGCTCGACCGTCTCGCTCTCGGGCTACCGCGGCCGGAAGGTGATCGTGTACTTCTACCCCGCGGCGATGACGCCCGGCTGCACCAAGCAGGCCTGCGACTTCACCGACTCGCTGGCAGCGCTCCAGGCGTCCGGCTACGAGGTGCTCGGCATCTCCCCCGACAAGCCGGAGAAGCTGGTGAAGTTCCGTGAGCGTGACTCGCTGACCATCCCTCTGCTCTCGGACGCCGACAAGTCGGTGATGACCGCCTACGGCGCGTTCGGCGAGAAGAAGCTCTACGGCAAGACCGTGCAGGGCGTGATCCGCTCCACCTTCGTGGTCGACGAGGAGGGCAGCGTCGAGGTGGCGCAGTACAACGTCAAGGCCACCGGCCACGTCGCCAAGCTCAAGAAGGACCTCAGCCTGGACGCCTAGGTCCAACACAAGCTACAAGCCATTAGCCAGAAATGTCGGTGCTCACACATAGCGTCCTCTTATGGGACAGAGAACTCCACGGAAGTACACCGAGGCGATTCTGCGCGAGGCGGTGTCCCACTCCTTCTCGTACGCCGATGTCATGCGCTATCTCGGTCTGCGCCCAGCCGGTGGAACTCATGCCCACATCAGTCGGACGATCCGGAGATTCGGCATAGATACGAGTCACTTCCGGAAACTGCCAACAAATCCGAGACGGCGCCGCTTGTCACCGGACCAGATTCTGGTTCGTTTGCCGCCAGGCTCACTGCGGACCCATCCGCGCCTTTTGCGGCGAGCTCTCATCGAGATCGGTCGTGCCTACGAGTGTGAGATCTGCAAGAACGACGGCTCTTGGCACGGCAGACCCCTCGTTCTGGAAATCGATCACATTGATGGCGACTACTTCAACAACGAGGCGTGGAACCTCCGCTTCCTGTGCCCTAACTGCCACCGGCAGACCGACAACTTCGCGGGCCGGTCCAGGAACAAATTCGTGTTATCGACTCAACCGCTGCCGCCACCTGCGGACGCGCATTAGTCGAACCCCCGCCTAGACTGTCGTCCGCGCGCCCGTAGCCCAATAGGTAGAGGCAATCGGTTTAGGTCCGATCCAGTGAGAGTTCGAGTCTCTCCGGGCGTACCACGATTGACGTTGGACGCGAACCCACACAGTCTGCTCATGGCCCGTCGCCCACCCCGCGCGTTCCCGAATGGGTGACGGGAGGCGGCCATCAGTGACCGGTGAACGTCTGGGACGTGTACAGGCGCCCACCGTCGACCAGGGAGTACACCGAACCGACCCCGATGTGGGTGTAGCGGCGTTTGAGGATGTTCGCCCGGTGCTCCGACGACCGCATCCAGGCGTTCACGACCTGCCGCGGGGTCACGTTGCCTCGAGCGAGGTTCTCCCCGGCGACGTTGACCCGCGGGCACGAGAACATCCGCGTGACGTCCTGGTGGTAGAAGCTCCCGGTCCTGGCCAGGTGCCGGACCCATGACTCGGCGAAGTGGTCAGGACAGTCACGCTTGCGCAGTGCAGCAAGCCCGTGCCGGCGGCGCTTCACGTTCGTCCAGTACACGACCCGGTTCTCGTACCGATCCGGGGCGCTGCGGTACGCGGCCGCCGCGCCGACCGCCGCACTCGGGGCTGCCGTGGTGGCCGGGGCCGCCCACGCGACCGAGGCGAGAATGGCGACGGTGAGGGCGGACAGTGCAGTGCGGCTCGTAGTCTGCCTTCCGAGCATGGCGGGCGGTCTCCAGTTCTGCAGCGGACAGGGATGCCACGAACCGCCGCCCCCAGCGCGCAAGTAGCGAACCGGCAGTCCTCACGTGACCGTTATGTCCATTTTGTCCCAAGTGAGCGATCTGTAAACCGCCGAGACCCGGGACACTCCGCTCGGACGAGCCAACTCCGGCCACGGACAGGAATGTGTCGTTTAGTGTCGGCAGCATGAGCGCTGTGGAGATCGTGCCGTTCGAACCCGGGCACGCTGCTGGCGTCGCCGATCTCTGCCGCGAGATCGGGTGGCCCTCCCTGAAGGAGGAGGAGACGGTCCTCGCTGTGTGCGCGGCACCGGGCTCCACGGCGTACGTCGCCCTCGACGACGACACGGTCGTCGGGTGGGCGCAGGCCCTCGGCGACGGCGTGCTCCAGTCGCACATGAGCTTCCTCGCCGTCGCGCCGTCGCACCGGCGGCGCGGGATAGCCCGGCTGCTCACCGTCGCGACCTTCCAGTCCACGCACACCCTGCGAATGGACCTGATCACCGACTCCGCGGACGGCTTCTACAAGTCCTTCGAGCACAAGCAGATGACGGGCTACCGGATCTACCCCGGCGCGTGACCCGGCGGGTGACCGCCGCGTCCGGGTGAGCGCGCGCTATCGGCCCCGCTCACCCGGACGACCGGACCGACAGGGCAGGAACCGGCGCCTCGGCCGCGGCGTCGAACCGGAGTGAACCCGAAGGCGTCCCGGCCAGCCCTGATGGCGGCACTCGTCCTCACCCTCGCCGCATGCCGGGCGTCGCCGGTCATGTGTGGCCCGTGCGCGCCGCCGAAGTCCCTCCACATCGCAAACCTCGAGATCCTTCCCGAACAGGCACTTCTCGAGGTGTGCCTCCCCGACCTACCGTGCCAGCGGACGCGTCCGGACGACATCAGCACGGTCATCCTGGCGGTCGCCGACGAGGTCTCCGCCAAGACGACCGACGGATGGCCGGTGCGGGCCGTCGCGACGTGGCGGAACCTCACCTACACCGCCGACGCCGAGCTCGAGTACGTCGACCGGAGTGACGAGACCTGCGGATGTTCGATTTCGTCAGCCGAACTCGTGTTCCGACGCGCCTGACCTCGCTGGCCCGGACGACTCGGTGCAGGGTGCGCCTGACTTCGCCGACGTTTACCCGCCCCCGCCCAGTGGGCACGGGGGGTGTTGACATGCCACCGAGGAGAAGGAGCACCGCATGCGAGCCGCTGCCTACGACGTGTTCGGCGACGCCGATGTCATCACCGTCGGCGAGTTCCCGGACCCACCGGTCGGACCGGACACGGTCCTGGTCCGGGTCAAGGCGACCAGCGTCAACCCCGTCGACTGGAAGATCCGCGAGGGCTACCTCCAGGGCGCCTACCCACACCACCCGCCGATCGTGCCGGGGTGGGACGTCGCCGGCGTCGTCGAGGCGGTGGGTCCTGCGGTCGTGACCGGCTTGAAGGAGGGCGACGAGGTCTGGGGCTATGTCCGCCGCGACGACGTCAAGTACGGCACCGCGGCCGAGCTCGTGCCCGCCCCGCAGCGCACGGTCTCGAAGAAGCCGTCGTCGCTCTCCTTCGAGGAGGCTGCGGCCGTCCCGCTCGCTGGTCTGACGGCGTACCAGGCGCTGGTCGAAGCTCTCGACATCCAGGCCGGCGAGCGCGTGCTCATCCACGGGGCTGCCGGCGGAGTGGGCCAGTTCGCGGCGCAGATCGCGCTCGACGAGGGCTGCGAGGTCGTGGGCACGGCGAGCCAGGCCAACCACGCCTACCTGCGCGAGCTCGGGCTGGCCGAGGTGGTCGACTACAACGAGGGCCCCGTCAGCAAGCAGCTCGACACCCCGGTCGACGCCGTCCTCGACCTGGTGGGCGGCGACGCGCTCGAGGACGCCCCGGACCAGGTCAAGGACAGCTCACGCATCACTTCGATCGTCGACGCCCAGACCGTGCTCGGCCTCGGCGGACGCTACGTGTTCGTCCGCCCGGAGCGGGAGCATCTCGACGCCTTGACCGACCTCGCCGACGGAGGCAACCTCCGCGTGGACGTGGCCGAGACGTTTCCGCTGGAACGGCTCGCCGACGCGCACCGGATGTCCGAGGAAGGACACACCCGCGGCAAGATCGTGGTCACGATCTGAGGTCTCGTCCGGGTGAGCGCGGCGGATAGCGCGCGCTCACGCGGACGAGGGGTCTAGAGGCCGGTGAGAACGTCGGCCACGACGGGTGCGATCCCTCGGAGGGCCATGCCCCGGTGGGAGATCGCGTCCTTCTCGTCCGGGGGCAGCTCGGCCGAGGTCAGGTCGTGGCCGTCGGCGGCGAAGACCACGTCGTACCCGAAGCCGCCGCTCCCCCGCATCTCGCGGATGATCCTGCCGGGCATGACGCCATGCACCACATGCTCGGCTACGCCTGCGTCGCCGACCGGGTAGGCGAACGCGACCGCGCACCTGAACTGGGCGCCACGACGCTCGTCCGGCACGTCCGCGAGCTGCTCGAGCAGGAGCTCGTTGTTCGCCCGGTCGTCCTTCTTGGTGCCTGCCCACCGCGCCGAGAGTACGCCGGGCATGCCGTTCAGCGCGTCGACACAGAGACCGCTGTCGTCGGCGAGGGAGGGAAGCCCCGTCGCGAGAACGGCCGCGTGCGCCTTGATCAGGGCGTTGCCCTCGAACGTGGGCTCGGTCTCGGCCGGCTCGTCGTAGTGCTCGACGTCGTCGAGACCGAGCACCTCGATGTCCGGGACATAGGACTGCAGGATCCGCTGGATCTCGACGAGCTTCTTCTCGTTGCGGGAGGCGAGGAAGACGCGGGTCATGCCTTCAGGGCCTCCATCTGGATCCGGGCCAGGTCCGCACAGCCCTTCTCCGCAAGGGACAGCAGCCCGTCGAGCTCCTTGCGGTCGAACGGCTCGCCCTCGGCGGTGCCCTGCACCTCGATGAACATCCCGTCGCCGGTCATCACGACGTTCATGTCCGTCTCGGCGCGGACGTCCTCCTCGTAGGGCAGGTCTAGCCGGGGCTCACCGTCGATGATGCCGACCGAGACCGCCGCGACCGACCCCGTCAGCGGCTGGCCCTTCAGGGCGCCCTGCTCACCGAGCCGGGCGCACGCGTCCGCGAGCGCGACGTACGCGCCGGTGATCGCGGCCGTACGCGTGCCGCCGTCGGCCTGGAGCACGTCACAGTCGAGCACGATCGTGTTCTCGCCGAGCGCCTTGTAGTCGATCACCGCGCGCAGGGACCGGCCGATCAGCCGGGAGATCTCGTGGGTGCGGCCGCCGATCCGTCCCTTGACCGACTCGCGGTCGGAGCGGGTGTGCGTGGAGGACGGGAGCATGGCGTACTCCGCGGTCACCCAGCCGAGGCCGGAGTCCTTCCGCCAGCGGGGCACGCCCGTCGACGCGGAGGCCGCACACAGCACCCTGGTCTTGCCGAACTCGATCAGCACCGACCCGGCCGCGTGGTCCAGCCAGTTGCGGGTGATCTTGATGGGTCGGAGCTCGTCGTTTTCGCGTCCGTCTGCTCGGGTCATGGCGCGAGCCTACCCAGCGTCGGTCAGAGGTCGTACGTCGCGCCGCTGCGCGCGAGCTCGAGGCGGCCGTCGTACACCGGCTCGGCCTCCGCAAGGGTCTCCTGCTTGTCGTACCAGGGCGGGATGTGCGTGAGGACGAGCGTCCCGACGCCTGCCTCGAGGGCTGCCTCCGCGGCCTGCTTGCCGGTCATGTGCAGCTCCTCGGGGTTCTCCACGCCCTCGCGGAAGCTGGCCTCGGCGAGCAGCAGGTCGCTGCCCTTGGCGAGCCTCACCAGCGCGTCCGACGGGGCGGTGTCACCGGAGTACACGAACGAGCCCTGGCCGTCGCTGACGCGGATCGCGAACGCCTCGACGGGGTGGACCACCTTCGCCACGGTGACCGTGAAGGGGCCGACCACGACGGGCTGCTCCTCCTCGAGGACGCGGAAGTCGAACTCGTCGTGCATCCCCGGCGACGGGGAGAGGCCGTAGGCACTCGCCATCCGGTTGGCGGTCCCCTTCGGTCCGTAGACCGGGATCCGCGGCTGCGGGCCGTCCGGGTGGTAGCGCCGCAGGACGTAGAAGCCGGTGATGTCCGAGACGTGGTCGGGGTGCAGGTGCGACAGGAACACCGCGTCGACGGTCAGCGGGTCGACGTACTGCTGCAGGGCGCCGAGCGCGCCGCTGCCGAGGTCGAGGAGGATGCGCCAGGTGCGCCCGTCGCGCTCACCCTCGACGAGGTAGCAGCTCGCGGGCGAGTCCGGGCCGGGGTACGAGCCGGAGCAGCCGATCACCGTGAGCCTCATGCCCGCACCCACGCGAACTGGTTCACCGACTGCATCTCGGGGCCGAGGAACCGGCGGCCGATCTGCTCGAACTCGGCGGGCGTGCCGGTCGTGAGGAACCGATGCTCGGGCGGACCGAGGTCGGGGTCGCGCTCCAGGCCGTGGCGGACGAGCAGCTTGTAGACGTCCTTGGCGGTCTCCTCGGCGCTGGAGACCAGCGTGACCTGGTCGCCCATCACGTAGGACACGACGCCGGTCAGCAGCGGGTAGTGGGTGCAGCCGAGGACGAGGGTGTCGATGCCGTGCGAGATCAGCGGGTCGAGGTACTCGTGCGCCACCTTGATCAGCTCGTCACCGCTCGTGACACCGTCCTCGACGAACTCCACGAAACGCGGGCACGCCTGGGTGTGCAGGCTGACGTGGGGTGCGGCAGCGAACGCGTCGTCGTACGCCAGCGACTCGGCCGTCGCCCGGGTGCAGATCACTCCGATCTGACCGGTCCGGCTGGCGGCGACCGCGCGCCGGGTGGCCGGGAAGATCACCTCGACGACCGGCACCGGGTAGCGCTCGCGGGCGTCGCGGAGCACGGCCGCACTCGCCGAGTTGCACGCGATGACGAGCGCCTTCACGCCCTGGTCGACGAGGTGGTCGAGGCACTCGAGGGCGTACTCCCGCACCTCGCCGATCGGCTTCTGGCCGTAGGGCTGGCGCGCGGTGTCTCCGAGGTAGAGCACGGGCTCGTGCGGCAGCTGGTCGATCACAGCGCGGGCAACGGTGAGTCCACCGAAGCCTGAGTCGAAGATGCCGATAGGTGCGTCTGCCACCCGATCAAGGCTAATGCCAGTCACCGGTCGACCCCCGCTCAATTGACCGACATCATGCCTCGTGGCGGCGTGTGTTCACTCACAGCCTTGCCGACGGACCGCTGTCCGAGAGGTCTCGGATCCCGGATGCCCGGCGACCCGGGACCTTCGGCACTTCACCGCCGACAGGGCGCCTGCCCATCGTGGGGCCATGAGCTACGAAGTCAGCCTGGTCGACCTTCAGGAGCAGCGGACGGCCGTCGTGCGCGGACACGTCGAGGTGGGCGGGATCCCCGGCTTCCTCGGCGGCGCCTTCGGCGAGGTGATGGGACTCGTCGAGCGACAGGGCCTGAAACCCGCCGGGATGCCGTTCGGTCGCTACCGGATGACAGACGGCGGTTTCGACGTCGAGGCGGGGATCGGCGTCAAGGGCGACCTGCTCCCCGAAGGTCGCGTCGAGGCGTCGTCGCTGCCCGGTGGGCGGACGGCCCGCACCATGCACGTCGGCGACTACGGAGAGGTGGCAGCCGCCTACGAGGCGGTCGAGAGCTGGCTGACCGACAACGGGTACACCGCTTCCGGTGTGCCCTGGGAGTCCTACCTCGACGAGCCGGACGTGCCCGCCCCGAGGACCGAGGTGTTCCTTCCCTGCGCCGAGTCCCACCACTCCTGACGACAGGCTCGGTCAGTCGGCCGGTCGCTCGTTGTAGACGCCCGCCGACTCCTGGCCGGACATGGCCTGGATCGCGGCCATGATCTCGTCGGTCGCCTCTCGGCGCGCCTTTCCGGCGGACACTGTCTCGAACCGACCGGTGAAGTCGAGCGGCTTCCCGAACTGAACGGTCACCTTCGCGATCCGCGGGAACCGCGAACCGACCGGCTGCAGCTTCTCGGTCCCGGTCAGCGCCACGGGTACGACGGGCGCCCCCGCCTGCAGTGCGAGCCAGGCGACCCCGGTCCGCCCCCGGTAGAGCCGTCCGTCGCGGGACCGAGTGCCCTCCGGGTAGATCCCGAACGCGCCGCCGCGCCGCAGCACGTCGAGCGCGAGGTCGAGCGAGGTCTGGGCAGCGCGGTGGTCGTCGCGGTCGACCGGGATCATCCCGAAGCCGTCGAACCACCAGCGGCTGAGCGTGCCCTTGACGCCCGTGCCGGTGAAGTAGTCGCTCTTGGCGAGGAAGGCGACCCGGCGAGGCACCACCAACGGGATCACCATGCTGTCGACGAACGAGCGGTGGTTGCTGGCAAGGATGACCGGCCCACGCCGGGGAATGCCATCGAGCCCCACGACCGTCGGCCGGTAGACCGTCCTGAACAGGACGGCGAGCAGGGTCTTGACGATTCGGTAGACCACGTCGGCTCAGGCCCAGAGCTGGCCCTCGAGCCGCTCCTCCGCCTCGTCGATGGTGCCCTCGTAGGCGCCGGTGGAGAGGTACTTCCAGCCACCGTCCGCGACGACGAAGACGATGTCCGCACGCTCGTTCGCCTTCACCGACTTCGCGGCCTGGGCCAACGCCGCGTGCAGGATGGCTCCGGTCGAGATGCCGGCGAAGATGCCCTCGAGCTCGAGCAGCTCGCGCACCCGGCGCACGGCGTCACGCGGCCCCACCGAGAAGCGCGAGTCGATCAGCGTCTCGTCGTACAGCTCGGGGACGAACCCCTCGTCGAGGTTCCGCAGGCCGTAGACGAGCTCGCCGTAGCGCGGCTCGGCGGCCACGACCTTGACGTGCGGGGCGTTCTCGCGGAGGTAGCGGCCGACCCCCATCAGGGTCCCGGTCGTGCCGAGACCCGCGACGAAGTGGGTCACCGACGGCAGGTCGGCGAGGATCTCCGGCGCGGTGCCCTCGTAGTGCGCGAGCGCGTTGGCCGGGTTGCCGTACTGATAGAGCATCACCCAGTCGGGATGCTCCTCAGCCATGCCCTTGGCCACCCGGACCGCCTCGTTCGAGCCACCGGCGGCCGGCGAGGAGACGATCTCCGCACCCCACATGCGCAGCAGCTGCCGGCGCTCCTCGGAGGTGTTCTCCGGCATGACGCACACCAGGCGGTACCCACGCAGCTTGGCGACCATGGCCAGCGAGATGCCGGTGTTGCCGGAGGTGGGCTCGAGGATCGTGCAGCCGGGACGCAGCCGACCCTCCTTCTCGGCCTGCTCGAGCATCCGGAGCGCCGCTCGGTCCTTGATGGAGCCGGTGGGGTTCCTGTCCTCGAGCTTGGCCCACAGCCGGACGTCAGGGCTCGGAGAGAGGCGCGGCAGACCGACGAGCGGCGTACCGCCGACCGAGTCGAGGAGGGAGTCGTAGAGCATGGTCAGAGGTTCGCGGTCTCTGCCCACTCGGCTCGGGACAGGCCACAGCCACCTGCTACGGCGGGAAGGACGACGACCTGGTCGCCGTCGGTGACGGAGGTGTCGAGACCACCGGTGAAGCGGACGTCCTCGTCGTTGACGTAGACGTTGACGAAGCGGCGAAGACCTTCGCCCTCGACAAGGCGCTCCTTGATACCGGGGTGGTTGGTCTCGAGGTGCTCGATCACCTCGGACAGGGTGTCGCCCTCACCGGGCACGGCCTTCTCGCCGCCGGTGTAGGTGCGCAGGATCGTGGGGATGCGTACCTCGATAGCCATCAGGCCTGACTCCTCAGTTCGTCCATGATCGAGACCTCTTCCTCGGTCACTTCGCCGTCGATGATTCTGTAGGACCTAAACTCCACCGGCCCGTCACTATTCCCGTGCTCGCGTGTGGACACCAACACATAGTGCGCGTGGGGCTCGGAGGCGAGGCCGATGTCGGTGCGCGATGGGTAGGCCTCGGTGGCGGTGTGCGAGTGGTAGACGACCACGGGCTCCTCGTCCCGCTCGTCCATCTCCTTGTACAGCCGCAGCAGATCGCCCGGGTCGAACTCGTAGAACGTCGGCGACCGCGCGGCGTTCACCATGGGGATGAACCGCTCGGGACGGTCCGACCCTGCCGGACCGGCGACGACGCCACAGGCCTCGTCCGGGTGGTCTTTCTTGGCGTGCGCCACGATCGCGTCGTACGTCGCCCGGTCGATTTGCAGCACATTACGAGGGTATGCGGAGCGCCCCGGTGCCCCCGAACCCACAGCCGCCCGTCCGCATGCTGAGATCCGTTGAGTCGGCCCTCCCGCGGCGTTCAGTCGGCCCTCCCGCGGCGTTCAGTCGGCCCTCCCGTCTGGTCGTCGAACTCCGAGAGCCCGCGCGGGCCGACTCAAGACCCCGCAGGGGCCGACTCAAGACCCCGCGCGGGCCGACTCAACGGGTGACGGACTGGACCAGGGTCTCCTGGAGGTACCCGACCCACTCGTAGATGTCGTGCACGTGCGTGCGGGGGTCGTCGTCGGGCAGCGAATCCCAGTACGACTCGTCCCCCTCCTCGATCCCGAGGCGGGTGGCGAGCGCGAGCCGGATGTCGGTGAACGACCGCATCCACGCCCGCGCCTCGTCGAGCGGGAGCTCGACGTCGATCCAGAGTCCGTCCTCCTCGAGCTCCGGCGGGAGCCCTGCGTCCTCGAGCGTGTCGATGATCATCACCGCGCTGCGGGCCTTGCCGTCACGCAGCGTGCCCTCGGTGAACCTCCGGAACTCCCCCGCCGACTCCTCGTCCTCGGGGTAGGCGGTCGGGAACAACCGGGCCAGCACCGGGTCCTCGGGCTCGGTGGTGGGCCCGGAGAAGTCGAGCATGTCCTCGAGCGGGTCGCTCGAGGAGGTCGGCGCGGCGACCTCGTTGCGCAGCAGCTCGACCAGCTGCGAGGCGAGCGACCGGAGGAGGTCGGCCTCGAAGCCGGAGAACGTGGCCAGGACGCCGTCCTTGCGTGGAACGAATCCCTCGGTCATGCGTCGGCCTTCTGCATGGTCGCCCAGAGGCCGTACTCGTGCATCGCCTGCACGTCGCGCTCCATCTCCTCGCGGGATCCCGTCGACACCACCGACTTCCCGTCCTTGTGCACCTCGAGCATCAGCTTCTCGGCCTTCTTGCGGGCGTAGCCGAAGTAGGTCTGGAAGACGTAGGTGACGTAGGACATCAAGTTCACCGGGTCGTTCCAGACGATCGTCACCCACGGCTTGGCGACAAGGGTGACTTCGTCGGGCTGTTCCTCGACGTCTGGCTGCTCGATCTCGACGGGGCTAGGTGCGGACACAGTGCCCATTGTGCCGCGTGGGAACGGATCGGCCGAAACCCCGGACCCGGCGCGCCCCTTCTTGGAGTGAGGTCACAGACCTAGGCTGGCGCACGTGACGAACGACTCGACGGCCCTGCTGACCGACCACTACGAGCTGACCATGGTGCAGGCAGCGCTGCAGGCCGGGACCGCCGACCGGCGCTCGGTGTTCGAGCTCTTCCCTCGGCGGCTGCCCGAGGGCCGGAGGTACGGCGTCGTGGCCGGGGTCGGCCGGGCTCTCGACGCGTTCGAGCGGTTCACGTTCGACGACGAGGTGCTGCGCGTGCTCCGCGAGGGTGGCGTGGTGGACGAGGCGACCCTCGAGTGGCTGGCGGGCTACCGGTTCAGAGGGGACGTCTGGGGCTACCCCGAGGGCGAGGTCTACTTCCCCTACTCGCCGCTGATGGTCGTCGAGTCGACCTTCGCCGAGGCCGTGCTGCTCGAGACATTGCTGTTGTCGATCCTCAACCACGACTCCGCGATCGCCTCTGCGGCATCCCGGATGACCTGGGCCGCGGACGGCCGGCCGTGCATCGAGATGGGCTCCCGACGCACCCATGAGGAGGCCGCGGTGGCCTCCGCGCGGGCGGCGTACGTCGCGGGCTTCGACACGACCTCCAACCTCGCGGCACGGCAGAGGTACGGCGTGCCCACGGCCGGCACGAGCGCGCACAGCTTCACGCTGCTGCACGACACCGAGCGGGACGCGTTCACTGCTCAGGTGAACTCGCTCGGCAAGGGCACCACCCTCCTCGTCGACACCTACGAAGTCGCCGAGGCGGTCCGGCTCGGCGTCGAGATCGCCGGACCCGAGCTCGGCGCCGTGCGGCTCGACTCCGGCGACCTGGGAGTGCTCGCCCACCAGGTGCGCGAGGAGCTCGACGCACTCGGCGCCGGCAACACCCGGATCATCGTCACCTCCGACCTCGACGAGCACGCGATCGCAGCGCTCGCGGCGGCTCCGGTGGACGGGTACGGCGTCGGCACGGCTCTGGTCACCGGCAGCGGGCACCCTACCTGCGGATTCGTCTACAAGCTCGTCGCCCGCAGCGAGGACGATGCCCGCGAAGGTGAGCTGGTGAGCGTCGCCAAGAAGAGCACCGGCAAGATCTCCATCGGCGGCCGGAAGTACGCCCTGCGGCGCCGCAACAGCCGCGGGGTAGCCGAAGCCGAGGTCATCGGCGTCGGCGAGGCCCCGGTGAACGACGGCAATGACCGGTCGCTGCTGGTGCCGCTCGTGCGCGACGGCGAGGTCGTCGGCCGCGAGGAGCTCACTGCCGCGCGCGCTCGTCACCTGGCCGCACGCGACGAGCTGCCCATCCGCGCCCGTGCGCTGTCCCGTGGCGAGCCCGTGATCCCGACCCTCCACGTCGGCTAGCCTCGAACCATGAAGCGTGCACTGATCGTCTGCGACGTACAGAACGACTTCTGCGAGGGCGGCAGCCTCGCTGTCGCCGGCGGCGCCGAGGTCGCCTTCAAGATCGGCCGACTGCTCCACCACTGGACCGAGAAGGACCCCAAGGCACCCGACTACGAGCTCGCCGTCGCGACGCGGGACCACCACATCAACCCCGGCGACCACTTCTCCGCCGATCCCGACTTCGTGGACAGCTGGCCACACCACTGCGTCGTCGGCACCGACGGCGAGGCGTTCCACCCCAACCTGGACCCGCAGCCGTTCGACGCCGTCTTCCTCAAGGGCGAGCACGCCGCGGCGTACTCCGGCTTCGAGGGCCGTACGACGGACGGCACCTCGCTGGCCGACTGGCTGAAACAGCACCAGGTCACCGACGTGGACGTCTGTGGCCTCACGACGGACCACTGCGTCAGAGCCACCGCGCTCGACGCGCTGAGCAACGGCTTCAACGTGCGAGTGCTCACCGACATGTGTGCGGGTGTGCTGCAGCGCACCACCGTCGCGGCGATCGAGGAGATGCGGAGCGCGGGAGCAGTCGTCTCCTGAGCGACCGCGCTCGTCCGTAGGAGGGCGCGCTCATGGGTCCCGCTGGTACGGGCGACCCCGTCGGTCAGGCCTTGTAGCGCCTCCGGCCCAGCACGAACCCGACTGCAGCACCGAGCACGGCCGCGATGGCGAGCGCCACCCAGAGCGGCATCTCGACAGAGCCGAACACGAACGAGACCTCGACCGAGCTCTGGTTGACCAGGATCCAGACGACCAGCAGCACCGCGAGCACGATGCCGCCGATCGTCCGGTTGCTCGGACGGGTCCGCTCGGCCGGGCCCCTCTGCCCCGACCCAGTCGCACTCACGGAGTCGCCATGCCGCCGTGGGTCTCGGCCGGCACGAACCGCCAGTGCCCGATGAGCATCATCGTGATGCCGTCCACGATGCACTGGATGCCCAGCAGCAGCCCGATCAGGAAGAACGACGCGTCGACCAGGTTGAACAAGACGAGCAAGCCCAGCACCGTGGAGACGATGCCGGCGAAGATCAGCGGAATCCGGTAGTCGGGTTCCTGGGCAGAGACGACGAGCCGCACGACACCGCTCACCAGGAACACCGTGCCCATGATGAGCGTGAGGGTCACTGCCGCGGCATCGGTGTTCCGCAGGAACACCAGCCCCAGGACCGCCAGCAGGGTGCCGCCCAGCGCGGCCGACCAGAAGCCGCCCTTGCCGATCCGGAAGAAGGACCCGATCAGGCCGATCACGCCCACGATCAAGAGTATCCATCCCACGAACAGGATCGACACCGTTGTCGCGATGTAGGCGTTCGCGACGAGCACCAGGCCACCGATGGTAAGGAGCGCACCAAGGGCGATGTCGCCTCCGGTGCGACTTCTCTCGAGAAGTGACTCAGACATTTCCCAGACCTCCTGAGCCGGGACCGACCCCGGCTTCTGGTCCAAGCATGCGTTTCACACGGCGGTTCGCTGATCACCCACAGGGGGTGATTTCGCGGCTACTGACCCGTGAAGCGAGGGCGCCGCTTCTCGCCGAACGCCCGCATGCCCTCGGCCGCGTCCGCCGTGCGCAGCAGGATCGTCTGACCGGTCCGCTCGCGCTCGAGCGCCTCCTCCAGATGCGGGAGGGTGGCCTCGTTCACCGCCTTCTTCGTCGCCGCGTGAGCCAGGGGCGGCCCGGCGGCCAATCGAGCGGCGAGGCGCTCGACAACTGCGTCGAACTCCCCGTCCGGGACGAGATGGCTCACCAGCCCGGCGGCGTAGGCGTCCTGGGCGCCCATCGCCTCGCCCAGCAGTGCCATCCGCATCGCCCGCGCCCGGCCGACCGACGCGGCCACGGAGGCGGTGGCCCCGCCGTCGGGCATCAGACCGATGCGCGAGAACGCGAGCACGAAGAGCGCCGACTCCTTGGCGACCACGAGATCGCACGCGAGTGCCGCGGAGAACCCCACACCGGCCGCGACGCCGTTGACCGCGGCGACGCACGGCTTGGGAAGCGCCGTGATCGCCCGGATGACCCGGTTCGCCCGGTCCAGGCTGGTGACGTCGAGGCTCTCGTGGGCGCTATCGCCGCCGATGTCGGCGCCGGAGCTGAACGCGGCCCCGGCGCCGGTCAGCACCACGACCCGGACGTCGTCGCGGCCGGTCGCCCCCTCGATCTCCTCCGCAAGCCGGTCGGCCATGTCGGCGGTGAGTGCGTTGAGGTGCTCCGGCCGGTCGAGGGTGAGCCACAAGGCCCCACCCTCGACCCGGATGTCCAGGTCGTCGGTCATCGGGCTAGTTGATCGTCACCGGGTCACCGTTGGCAACGAGCTTCCAGTCCTCGGACGCGAACCGCGTGGCGTCCACGACCTTGTTCACCGTGACCCAGTCGATGATCAGCTGCCGGATCTCGACCTGCTGGTTGTAGAGGACGGGCGCGGTCTTCACGTGCGGGAAGCCTCCCCCGCCGGACTGCCGGTAGTTGTTGATCGCCATCGCGAACTCCTGCGCATCCACGATCGGCGCGCCGGCGTACGACAGGTTCTTGATCCGCGAACCGGCCGGCTGGGCGATGTCGATGTCGTAGGTGAGCCGCGCGTCCAGGCCGGCGACGATGTCGTAGTTGTAGTCCGGCGTGCCGTTCGGCGCGGCCGCCGTTGGCGCGTTCGTGACCTCCGCCATGTCGTAGGGGCCGGGGCCCGACTTCTGCCGGAAGTAGACCGCCGAGGCCTCCAGGTAGTCGCGGATCTGACTTCCCGTCACCTTCACCGCGAGCAGCGTGTTGTCGTAGATGTACAGCCCCGCGACGTCGCGGACCGTCACCTGCCCCTCGGGGATCGCGGCGCCGCGGTTGAACGGAGCAGCGATGCTCACCACCGGCAGCGCGGCGTCCGCAGTGCCGGCCAGCGCCTTCTTGACGGCGTCGGCCTGGACGTAGTTGACGAAGTCGATCACGGCGACGTCCTCGACGACCGCACGCGCCGCGGACATGGCCTGCGCGGAGGTGCCGATCGGTGAGTTCACGTAGTCCACGACGGTGTCGTGCTGCTTGGTGAGCGCGTTCACCACGGCCGGGTCCGCGTCGACGGTGTTGGAGTTGAGCAGCTGCGCCCGCTTGCCGACGACCTGCCACCGGCCCTTGACCTGCGCCACGTCGAGGTCGATGACCGCGAGGCGCATGCCCCACTTCAGCGGCTCGGTCAGCAGCACCTGCTTGCCGGTCTCGGCGTTTCTCACCCAGCGCTCGACGATCTCCGCGTGGGCGTGGCCGACCAGGATCGCGTCGATGCCGGGGACCTGCTCGGCGACCAGCGTCGCGGCGTTCTCCGGGTAGGGCAGCGCGTCGCCGTACGACGAGGAGGTGTCCATGCCGGAGTGGGCGGCGACCACGACGACGTCGGCACCGGCCTTCTTGAGCTTCGGCACGTAGATCCTGGCCTGCTCGACGAGACCCGGGAACTCCATCTCGCCCTCGACGTTCGCCTTGTCCCAGATCGCGATGCCGGGGTTGGTCAGGCCGAGGACGCCCACGTTGAGGGCACGGCCGTCCTCGAGCTTGACCCGCTTGATGAAGTACGGCGGGAATGCGGGCAGCTGCGACGAGGCGTCGACGGCGTTCGCGCCGAGCAGCGGGAAGTCGCACTGCTCCTGGAACGTGCGCAGGGTGGGGATGCCGTAGTTGAACTCGTGGTTCCCCAGCGCCGCCGCGTCGTAGCCGATGATGTTCATGGCCTCGGCCATCGGGTGGACCGAGCCCTCCGTGATGGGTTCGATCCTCGCGTAGTAGTAGGCCAGCGGCGTGCCCTGGATGGTGTCGCCTGCGTCGAGCATGACGACACTCTCGGCGCCGCGCTGCTCGCGGATGGCCGAGACGAGCGTGGAGATCTTGGCCAGCCCGATGTCGTTCAGCTTGCTGTCGGTGAACTCCTTGTTGGCGAAGTAGTCCCAGTTGAAGACGTTGCCGTGCATGTCGGTCGTGCCGAGCACGGTGACGGTGCCGGTGGGACCGCCCTGGGGCCCGGATCCCCTGCCTGCGGCATACGCGGCTCCGGGGATGAAGCCGACTGCCGCGAGTGCGGCTGCGCCGGTGAGGACGGTACGACGGGTGGGCTGGAGTCCTGACGACTCGGACAGCTCGGACGACTCGGACAAGAGGATCCCCCTGTGTGCAGGTGAAGGGCGGCGCGGGTGTGCGCCCGGATATTTCTACCCCGCCATGGGGCGAATGCGTAAATCTTCCTGCAAAGGTCGTGTTGGTGCGGATGGTGAAGTTCTCGCCGACAACCCTCAAAGAACTGCTTGATGGTCGCGGCCGAATGGCCCCATACTCCAAAACAGATGTTTGAGGGTCGACGTACGAACGGGGATGGGACATGGACGAGGACAGGACCGACGAGCAGGTGTCCGCGCTGCGCGCTGTCGCCCACCCGGTGCGCCTGCGGATCCTGTCGCTGCTGACCGGCACGGAGCTGAGCGCCTCCGAGGTTGCCCGGGAGCTGGGCATCACGCAGGCCAACGCGTCGTACCACCTCAGGGTGCTCGCGACCGCCGGTGAGGTGGTCGAGGCCGGCGAGGAGAAGATCCGGGGCGGTGTCGCCAAGAGGTACCGCCACCCCTGGGACCGGGCCGAGCAGTCGAAGCCGTCTCCGCAGGATCGCGAGCTCTACGTGCGGGCGATCGCGGGGGAGCTGGTACGCCGGTCACGCCACCTCAAGCCGAAGAGCTCGACCTTCACCGCCGACGCAGAGATGTGGGTGACCCCCGAGGTCCGTGACGAGGTGTTCGACCTCGTCCAGCAGGCCGCCCGCCTGGTCCACGCCGAAGCACAGCCGCCCCGCACCCAAGGGACCGTGCACGTCAACCTCACAGCCGCGGTCTTCGAGATGTCCGATACCCCCGATACTCCCGAGAACACCGAGAACGCCGACCCGTCAGTTACGGACGCGAAACCGCCGCGTGTCGCGAAGCAGGTGACGGATCGATGAGACTCCCCGACGCCCTCTCCCCGCTCCGCGACCGCCGGTTCGCGTGGTACTTCGCCGGTCGCGTGATCTCCACGACCGGATCGATGATGGTCCCTGTCGCGCTGGCCTTCGCGGTGCTGGAGATCGACGACTCCCCGAGCGCGCTCGGCAAGGTCCTCGCCGCCCAGAGCATCCCGCTCGTGATCTTCCTGCTGGTCGGCGGAGTCATCGCCGACCGGTTCTCGCGGTCCGTCGTGATGCAGGCATCCCACGTGCTCTCGGCGCTGACCCAGGGCACGGTTGCCGCGCTCGTGATCACCGGGTCCGCCGAGCTGTGGATGGTCATCCTGCTCGAGATCGCGAACGGCACCGTGCTGGCCTTCAGCTTCCCGGCCATGAACGGGGTCGTCCCGCAGGTGGTTCCCCGCGCCTACCTGCAGCAGGCCAACGCCCTGCTCTCCTTCTCCCGCGCCGGGCTGGCGGTGCTCGGCCCCACGGTCGCGGCACTGCTCGTGGTCTCGGTCGGCCCGGGGTGGGCGCTCGCCGTGGACTCGGCCACCTGGCTGGTCGCCGCCCTCTGCATGGCCCGGGTGCGGATCCCGCGTCGGGAGCGCGTCGACGGGTCACCCACCCCGAACATGCTGCGAGAGCTCCGGGAGGGCTGGACCGCCTTCGTCGAGCACACCTGGCTGTGGGTGGTCGTCGTGGCGGCCGGCATCCAGAACGCCATCCTCGCCGGCGCGTGGTTCACCCTGGGCCCGGCCGTCGCGAAGGACACCATCGGCGAGGCCGGCTGGGGGTACGTGCTCTCGGCCGAGGCGGTCGGCGTGCTGCTCGCGACCCTCCTCATGCTGCGCACCCGGTTCCGCTACCCCCTCCGGGCCGGCATGCTCGGGGTCGCGTTCCTGGCCGCGCCGATCGTCACCCTGGGGCTCGAGCCGCGAGTCCTCCCCCTGGTCGTCATGGCGTTCGCGGGAGGCGTCGGCATCGAGGTCTTCGGGATCGGCTGGAACACCGCGATGCACGAGCACATCGACGAGTCGGTGCTGTCCCGGGTCTCCTCCTACGACGCGCTCGGCTCCTTCGTCGCGATGCCGGTCGGGCAGCTCACCTTCGGCTCCCTCGCCGTAGCCTTCGGCACTCGCGACGTCATGGTCGTCGCCGGCGTGGCGTTCGGCGTGCTCTCACTGGCCACCCTGCTGTCGCGCTCCGTCCGGTCCCTGGAACACGTCCACGTGGCCGAGCCTGAGCTGGCCGGCCGCTGAGGCTCAGGCACCCCACTTGTCGGCGAGGGCCGTGACCACCTTGAGGTTCCGGTTCGTGCCGGGAGCGAGCACCTTCTTGAAGGCGCCGAAGAACTCGGCCTGCATGGTGGGGTGGTCCAGCCAGACGTGGACGGCACGGCCGACCACCGCGGCCGACTCGCCGGGCCGGTCCCAGGCTGCGATCTCCTCGGCCGCGTCCGCGCCCGGCACATCCCCCGCCTTGAAGAAGACGAGGTAGCGCCCGTGCCCGTCGGACTTCCCGAACGGCGAGGACAGCCGCATCGTGTCGTCGTACACCTGCCTCAGCTCCGCCGGGCTGAACATGATCGTCGGCACGTCGAAGCCGCATCCGCCGGCGAGAGCCTGCTCGACGTACCTCTCGACCTTGGGGAGCGACCGCATCGCCGTACTGAAGCGGACGTTGCCGGTCTGGATGTAGGTCTCCACGTCCTCGAGACCCGCCTCCTCGAGGCAGCTGCGCAGGTCAGCCATCTTGAACACTCGGCCGCCCACGTTGACGGCCCGCAGGAGCGCGATGTAGCTGGGCATGCGGCCAGTCTGCCTCACCGCGCGGACACGTCCTGATGGCCGGATGTGTCGAGTTCATGGGGAAATCGGCGATGAGCAGACGCCAGCGCACACCGAAATGCACAATTCGCCCGTGACCCATGACCCCACCATTGCGCCAAACTGGCTCCAGCGCACTGAGCGCCGCCTGGTCGACCGCATGGCCGAGCGGCATCTCGCACGCCTCGGCGGAGCACAGCCGGGGAGTCGCGGCGTCACCCTGGGGTGGCGACTGCTCTCGCTCCTTCTGGCATTGCCGGTGCATGCCGTGAGTGTGGCGGCCGCCGGCGGTGGACTGTCGTTGCTGGTGACCGGGGGCCATTGGCCGATGCGACTGCTCGGCGGCCTGCTGCTGCTGTTCGCCTTCTGCACCCGACCGACCGTCGACCGACGGCCCGAAGACGCCTCCAGGCTGCAGAGGGCGGACGCGCCAAACCTCTTCGCCCTTGTGGACGCGGTGGCGAGGACCAACGGCGCACGTACCCCGGACGAGATCCTGGTCGTGGACACGTTCAACGCGTTCGCCGCCCACGTCGGCTGGCGGCGACGGCGTGTGCTCGGACTCGGTGCGCCCTTGTGGGTGGCCGCCTCGCCCCAGGCCCGCGTGGCGCTCCTGGGCCACGAGCTGGGCCACTTCGCACACGGCGACCTCACCCATGGCTGGTGGGTCGGCACCGCCGAGCAGACTCTCCTCCACTGGCTCGACATCACCGAGGGAATGCACCACGTGGTGTACGACGAGGTGCACCTGGTCGAGCGCTACCTGATGGCGCCGCTGCGCGGGATCATCATGGGCTACCTCTTCCTGCTCGCGTGCGTGAACGCGCCGGCCCACCAGCGGCAGGAGTACCTCGCCGACCTCGACGCCGCGCGAGCCGCGGGGACCGATGGAGCGCTCGAGATGCTGGACGTGCTCGTCCGCGAACCGACGGCCACGACTGCCATCACCCGCGCCGCGGTGAGCCCGGGTCGTCCCGACCTGTGGGCGGAACTGTCGGCCGACCTGGCGGACCTCACCGAGCAGGACCTCGAGCGGCTGCGAGCGCACGCGGCCACAGACAGCAGCCGGATCGACGACACCCATCCGGCCACGGCTTTGCGCGTCCGGCTGCTGAGGGGACGGCCCCCCGAGGCGCCGGCCGTCGTCCTGGACCCGGACGCGCAGGACGCGGTCGACGCGGAGCTCGCCCCCGCGCTCGCCCTTGCGGCAAAGGAGGCCGGCGAGCGAGTCCGGTTCCAGTTCTGAGGGAGCGGCTCGGCGGCGCCGTCCGGAACCTAGCTGTTGGAGTACACCGCCGGTCCGCCGTCGTCCCCCGTGGAGTCGGGCCCGCGTCCGGCCTCCGCCCGACCGGGCCCGCGTCCGGCCCATGTCCACGCGTACGCCGGGTCCTCCGCGGCCAACCCGCCCTCACCGAGGTCGAGCGGTCGGAACGTGTCCACCATGACCGCCAGCTCGTCGAAGAACTCCGCCCCGAGCGACGCCTCGATCGCCGACGGCTGCGGGCCGTGGGCATAGCCGCCGGGATGCACCGAGATCGACCCCACGTTGATCCCGGACCCCTTGCGCGCCTCGTAGTCGCCGCCGACGTAGAACATGACCTCGTCGCTGTCGACGTTCGAGTGGTAGTACGGCACCGGCACCGACAGCGGGTGGTAGTCCACCTTGCGCGGCACGAAGTTGCAGACCACGAAGTTGTAGCCCTCGAACACCTGGTGCACCGGCGGCGGCTGGTGCACCCGCCCGGTGATCGGCTCGAAGTCCTCGACATTGAAGGTGTACGGGTAGAGGCAGCCGTCCCAGCCCACCACGTCGAACGGATGGGTGGCGTAGGTCATCCGGGTGCCGACGATGCCGCCCTGAGCGTGCTGTCCGGAGCCGCGGTGCTTCACCAGCACCTCGACGTCCTCCCCTTCTACGAGGAGTGGCTCGTCCGGACCGTAGAGGTCGCGCTCGCAGTACGGCGCGTGCTCGAGGAACTGGCCGTACCGGGAGAGGTACCGCTTCGGCGGCGCGATGTGGCTGTTCGCCTCGATCGCGTAGGCCCGCAGCGGCCCCTGCGCGGGGTCGGGGACCCACCGGTGCGTGGTAGCGCGCGGGATGACGACGTAGTCACCGGTCCGGAACGTCAGCACGCCGAACACCGTCTCGACGACGCCCTCACCCGACTCGACGTAGACGCACTCGTCACCGACGGCGTTCCGGTAGTACGGCGACGTCTCCCCCGCCACGACGTACGAGATCCGGACGTCGCCGTTGCCGAGGACCAGGCGGCGTCCCTCGACGGGGTCGATCGCCTTCCACTGGTTATCGTCGAAAAGCCTGTGCAGCTTGAGGTGACGCGGCTTCAACGGGTGGTTCGCGGTCAAGGTGAGGTCCGGGAGCTCCCAGACCTGGCTGTCCACGATGGCCGACGGGACGCCCCGGTGGTAGAGCAGCGAGGAGTCCGAGGAGAAGCCCTCCTCCCCCATCAGCTCCTCGTAGTGCAGCCCACCTGAGTCGTCGCGGAACTGGGTGTGTCGCTTGGCAGGAATCGTGCCGACCTGGCGGTAGAACGCCATGGTGTCCTCTCCAGTGGGTGAACCTGTACGACCGTCCTATAAACGGACGCAATCGTCCGATCTAGATAACGATGCGTTACTGTCGCAACCGTGTCAACCATGCTGCAACCCATCCCTGCCACGTTCCGCTCGCTGGTCGACGACGCAGCCGTCTTCCCGCCGGGCGACGCCCCCCTCGACACCGCCGCACGGCACCACCAGGAGCACCGGGAAGCGCCTTACGCGAGCCTGGTCGGAGGCTTCGTCGTCAGCGACGTGAAGCTGCCCGACCTCGTCGAGATCCTGCGGAGCGACCCCGGCGCGCCGCTCTCGGTCAACGTCGTCGTCACGGGAGGGGCAGGTGCGATCGAGCCCGCCGTCCGGTGGGCGAACGGCGCCGAGCAGCTGGACCTCCGGTGCGTCGAGATCGCGCTGCGCGACGAGGACGACCTCGCCCACAACGCGCGCCGGGTCGTCACCATGGTCGACCAGCTGGTCGCCTCCGGCCACCTCGACGAGGACGTCGACGTGTACGTCGAACCGCCGCCCCTGCTCGCCCGCCCTCCGAGCCACTCCTGGCTCTCCGCCCTCGACGAGGTCGCGGCGATGGACCTGCGGCTGAAGTTCCGCACCGGTGGCGTGAGCGCCGACGCCTTCCCCTCCGCCGCAGACCTGGCGACCTGCGTGTCCGCCGCCCTCGACCGGGAGGTCGCGTTCAAGTGCACCGCCGGCCTGCACAACGCCCTGCGCCACCGCGACGAGGAGACCGGCTTCGAGCACCACGGTTTCCTCAACGTCCTGCTCGCGACGAGGGCCAGCCTCGACGGGGCGTCGCAGGAGGACGTCGCCGACGTACTCGAGCAGCAGGAGGCCGCCACGGTGCGAGCCGGCATCGAAGGAGCGAGTGAGGAGGGCCTGGTGTCGGCGAGGCGATGGTTCACCTCGTTCGGGTCGTGTAGCGTTCTCGAGCCCCTCGAGGATCTGATCGACCTCGACCTTCTGCCCGACCTCCCCTTGGAGTCAGCATGAGCACCCCACGCAGCTCCGCACCTCAGCCCCACCTGCCAGGAAGGGCCGCATGATCGACCAACCGACGTGGGTGGAGGGCGCGGCCGGTTCCCTGTACGACGTCGACAACCTTCCCTACGGCGTGTTCTCCCACAGCGTCTTCTCCCACAGCGCCTTCTCCCACACCGACGAGGGGCCGAGGGTCGGGGTCCGCATCGGCGACCACGTGCTCGACCTGGCACCCGCCGCGGCGAGCGACATGCTCGAGGTGGCGCACCTCTTCGAGGCCACCGACCTCAACCCGCTGATGGCGATGGGCCGCCCGACCTGGGAGTCGGTGCGGCGGTGGATCCAGGGGCTGCTGACCGACGAGGCCGAGCGGGCAGTGGTCGAGCCGCTTCTCGTCCCCGTCGACGAGGTCACGATGCACCTGCCGCTTGTCGTCGCCGACTACGTCGACTTCTACTGCTCGCTCGACCACGCGAGCAACGTGGGCCGGATGTTCCGGCCCGACGCCGAGCCGCTGCTGCCGAACTGGCGCCACCTCCCGGTCGGCTACCACGGCCGCTCCGGCAGCGTGGTGGTGTCGGGGACGGAGGTACGCCGGCCGCACGGCCAGCGCAAGGCGCCGAGCGAGACCGCCCCGTCGTACGGGCCTTCACAGCGCCTCGACATCGAGGCCGAGCTCGGCTTCGTGGTCGGCACTCCGAGCCAGCTGGGCGAGCAGGTTCCCGTCGAGGCGTTCGAGGAGCACGTCTTCGGCGTGGTTCCCCTCAACGACTGGTCGGCGCGCGACATCCAGGCCTGGGAGTACGTCCCGCTCGGCCCGTTCCTCGGCAAGTCCTTCGCCACGTCCATCTCCGCCTGGGTCACGCCGCTCGACGCGCTGTCGGCAGCGAGGGTGGACCTGCCGGGACAGGACCCCGAGCCGTTGGAGTACCTCCGCGTCGGCGAGAGGGCCGGCTACGACATCGACTTCGAGGTGGAGCTCAACGGCGAGGTCGTCGCCCGGCCGCCGTACCGCTCGATGTACTGGTCGCCCGCACAGATGCTGGCGCACATGACCGTCAACGGCGCCTGCCTCCGGATCGGCGACCTGTTCGCCTCCGGCACGGTCAGCGGCAGCGAGCGGGACCAGCGCGGCTCGTTCCTCGAGCTGTCGTGGGGCGGCAAGGAGCCCTTCACTGCGGCGGGCAGGGAACACACCTTCCTCGAGGACGGCGACACGGTCACCATCCGGGCGACTGCGCCCGGTGCCCGGGGCGGCCGGATCGGGCTCGGCGAGGTCAGCGGGACGATCGCGCCGGCCTGACCTTCAGAGCCAGGTGAAGAGACGTACGACGGTCCCGTCGGCGGCCGAACGCACCTGGACCAGGTCGCAGATCTGGTTCGCGATCCACACGCCTCGACCGCACTCCGAGGCCTCGAGCGCGAGCTCGCGGCCGACGAGGGGGTCGAGGATGACGCCGTCGTCACGGATCTCGACGACGAAGGCTCCTGGCTCCGACCACGCATGGAGCGACCCGCGCCCCCCACCGTGCGTGATGCTGTTCGTCGCCAGCTCGTGCGCCGCGAGCACCAGGTCGTCGCGGGCGCCCTCCGCAAGTCCTGCCCGGTCGGAGAGCCGGCGTACGACTCCTCGCAGCACCGCGAGGTCCTCGGGCCCGAACGGGATCTCGTCCGCGGTTTCCGGCGGGGCGGCGAGGGGCGCGGTGAAGCCCGCCAGAGCACCTTCGCGGCCTGCGTAGACCGTGTTGCTGCCGGGGGCCGTGCCGGCCACGGGATGGGTGCACAGCGCGCCCTCCACGACGGCGGCCGGAAGCGACTCGACGTCGTACGGACACATCAGCCGCCAGGCCGGCCCGTCGTCGAACGCCACGTTGAGCAGTGCCTCGTGGAGCCGGGCCTCCTCGAGCTCCACCGGCCGCCGGCCAGGCCACGCCGGTTCACCGACGCCACGGACGGGCTGGTCACCACCGAGGTCGTCGACGAACCTGCGCCACTCGGGAATGATGCACGCGGGGTTCCGGCCCAGTTCGGCCATGTCGACGAAGTCCACCCTCGAGGCGTCCTCACCGAGCGCGTCCTCGACGGCGCGGGCCTTGTCGTCCACCAGCGCGACGAGCACGGGCTCCCCCAGCGCGACACCCTCCCGGACGAACGGCAGGACGGTGTCCACGAGGCCGTCCACTCCGCTGTACAGGGCCGCCTCGTGGCGGAACCCCTGCTTCGTCCGATCCATCTCGTGTGAGTACAAAGTCACGTTTCCCGCTCCCCCTTACACGGCCAGCTGACTCGCGGCACGTGCACCTACCAGAATGCAACCCCCCGTGCGGGTGGTAAAGCCTTTCACGGCATCTGTCTCGACTTCTTCCCAATCAGCCCCTGCCCGGATCATGTGGACCAGGTCCGCGCCGAGCGGACCGCCTGTCAGGTCTATGGTCTGGACCTGCCGCCGGGTCTATGGTCTGGATATGAAGGCGCGGATTGCGAAGACCCTGGTACCGGTTGCGCTCCTGACGCTCGCCCTCGCCGGCTGCGGCGGCGACGACGGAGGAGGAGACAGCTCCGGGCTGAACCTGATCAACGAAGGCGAGCTCACCGTCTGCTCCGACATCCCCTACCCCCCGTTCGAGGAGGAGTCGGGCGGAGAGTACACCGGGTTCGACATGGACATGATGAAGGAGATCGCCAACGGCCTGAACCTCGACCTCAAGGTCCAGGACTCCGCGTTCGACGGTCTCCAGAGCGGCCTCTCCCTCAACTCCAACCAGTGCGACATCGTCGCCAGCGCGATGACGATCACCCCCGAGCGCGAGAAGAACATCGACTTCTCCGACCCCTACGCCGACTCGAACCAGACGCTCCTGGTGCCGGACAACTCCGACATCACCTCGATCGAGGACCTCTCCGGGAAGAAGGTCGGCGTCCAGCAGGGGACCACCGGCAAGACCTACGCCGAGGAGAACGCGCCCTCGGACGCGGAGATCATCAGCTTCCCCAGTGACGGTGAGATGTACCCCGCCATCCAGGCCGGGCAGGTCGACGCACTGCTCCAGGACTACCCGGTGAACTTCGTGCACACCGAGGACGGGGACTTCAAGATCGTCGAGCAGTACGAGACCAACGAGCAGTACGGCCTCGCGGTGCGCGAGGAAGGGTCCGAGGAACTGCTGAAGTCCGTCAACGAGCAGCTGCAGGAGATACGCGACTCCGGGAAGTACCAGGAGCTCGTGAACGAGTACCTCAAGTAAGCGCTGCACGCACAGGGGATGGTGGTAGCCGATGCCCATGAGGCGCTCGACACGGACGAAGCTGACCCACGGCATCCTGTACGCCGTCCTGGCGATCATCGTGGTCCTGGTGATCGTGGGTGCGGACTGGCCGGCGATCAAGGAGAACTTCTTCGACAGGGCTGTCTTCGAGTCTCTGTGGCCCGAGATCGTGACCGTCGCGGCGAAGAACACCATCATCTACACGATCATCTCGTTCGCTGGGGGACTTGTTCTCGCCCTCGGACTGGCGCTGATGAAGCTCTCACCGGTGGCGCCGTACCGGTGGCTCGCCACGTCGTACATCGAGTTCTTCCGAGGGCTCCCGGCGCTCGTGGTCATCATCGGGTTCGGCTTCGCCGTGCCTATCGCCTTCGGCTGGCGTCCACCCGGCGGCACCATCGGAGCCGGCCTCATCGCGCTGATCATCGTCTCCGCGGCCTACATGGCCGAGACCCTCCGAGCCGGCATCCAAGCCGTGCCGAAGGGCCAGACGGAGGCTGCCCGGTCGCTGGGTATGAGCGGCCCGTGGACCACGGTCTCGGTGGTGCTGCCGCAGGCGTTCCGGATCGTCATCCCGCCGCTCACGAACGAGTTCGTGATCCTGATCAAGGACACCTCGCTGCTGTTCGTGCTCGGGGTCGCCGCCGAAGAGCGGGAGCTGACCACGTTCGCGCGTGACGCCGTCACGACGAACCAGAACTCCACCCCGCTGGTCGCTGCGGCATTCTTCTACCTGATCATCACACTGCCGCTCACCAGGCTCGTCGCCCGGCTCGAGCGCCGTACCCAGAGGGCGAGGTGACCGTGCCGTGACCGCCGCGATCGAGGTGCGCGCGCTGCACAAGTACTTCGGCGCCAACGAGGTGCTCAAGGGCATCGACTTCGGGGTCGACCACGGGCAGGTCGTGTGCGTCATCGGCCCGTCAGGTTCGGGCAAGTCGACGCTCCTGCGGTGTGTGAACCTCCTGGAGGCCCCGACCTCAGGAACGATCGTCGTGGAGGGCATCGACGTCACCGACCCCGAGACCGATGTCGACGCGGTCCGCTCCAGGATCGGCATGGTCTTCCAGTCGTTCAACCTCTTCCCGCACCTCAGCGTCCTGGGGAACCTCACCCTGGCGCAGAGGCGAGCGCGCGGGCGCAGCAAGGACGAGGCCGAGCAGATCGCCCGGAAGAACCTCGACAAGGTCGGGCTCGCCGACAAGATCGACGCCTACCCCGCGCACCTGTCGGGTGGCCAGCAGCAGCGCGTCGCCATCGCCCGGGCGCTGTCGATGGATCCGGACATGATGCTCTTCGACGAGCCCACCAGCGCCTTGGACCCCGAGCTGGTCGGTGACGTCCTGGCGGTCATGAAGGACCTGGCCCACGAGGGCATGACGATGATGGTCGTCACCCACGAGATGGGCTTCGCCCGCGAGGCCGGCGACAAGCTGGTCTTCATGGACGGCGGCGTCATCGTCGAGGAAGGCATCCCGACCGAAGTCCTCGCGAAGCCGCAGCACAAGCGGACCCAGGATTTCCTGTCCAAGGTGCTCTAGCCCCCACGGGCACTACTACGATCCACCCGTGAAGCCGTTCCTGCTGCTGTCCTCGCGCCCGGAGGACGAGGCCGCGGACGACGAGTACGTCGCGTTCCTGCGCGACACGGGCCTCGCGCCGGAGCAGCTGCGGCGGATCCGGATGGAGGCCGCCCCGCTTCCTGCGATCGACCTCGACGACTACACGGGCGTCCTCGTCGGCGGCGGCCCGTTCAACTCCAGCGACCCGCCCGAGACGAAGTCACCGGTGCAGCATCGCGTCGAGGCCGAGCTGGCGACCCTCCTCGACGAGATCGTCGCGCGGGACTTCCCCTTCCTCGGCGCCTGCTACGGGATCGGCACGCTCGGCGTCCACCAGGGCGGGACCATCGACCGCACCTACCCCGAGCCGGTGGGCTGGGCGACCATCACGCTGACCGCCGACGGCCTGGCGGACCCCGTGCTGGCGGGGATGCCCGAGACGTTCGACGCCTTCGTGGGCCACAAGGAGGCCTGCACCGTCCTGCCGCCGAGCGCGGTGCTGCTCGCCGGCTCCCCGATGTGCCCGGTGCAGATGTTCCGGGTCAAGACCAACCTGTACGCAACGCAGTTCCACCCCGAGCTCGACCAGGCGGGCATCATCACGCGGATCCGCGTCTACCAGCACGCCGGCTACTTTCCTCCGGAGGAGACGGAGGACCTGATCCAGCGAGTCTCCACAGCACGGGTGACCGAGCCGCCCAGGGTCCTGGCGAACTTCGTCGCCCGCTACTCCTGAGACTGGCGCATGACGACGTTGGTGCGGGCCAGCTTGTCGTGCAGTGCCTGGTTCTTGTCGTCCCACAGCGGCCACAGGTAGTCCACCAGCAGCAGGAGGACGAGCGTCCAGTAGACCGGGTCGTTGTCTCCGGCCAGGACCAGCACGTTCACCACCGCGAAGCGCACAGCCATCGTCGACCACGGCATCGGACCCGGGACGTCGCGTCTGCGTAGCCGCAGCCCCACGATCAGCTTGCCCGGCGTGGCCTGCTTCCAGTGCCAGAAGCCGAGGGTGTACGCCGCGGACGTGAGCATCATCAGCAGCGTCAACACGATCATCGGGCCGGACCAGGCGCTGAACACCGCCGGCTCCGGGGGCTGAGCCAGACCTGCCGCGGAGGCGTCGACGGACGCCCGCACGCTGTCCATGATCGCGTCCCACTGCCACCAGATCACGGGTGCCGCGACCAGCGCCATCAGCGGGGTCTGGATCACGACGTCGAGCAGGCTCGCCCCGACCCGGTGCCACCATCCGGCCAGGGGCTGGCCGTCGGGCGTGGTCTTTCCCCGGGGCGAGACGCCGGGCGCCCCGCCGTACCCCGGGAAGGCGCCGGGCGCAACATGCTCGGTCCACTGTGTCCCGTCCCAGTAGCGCTGCCCGTTCGGCGCACCGGGCATACCGGGCTCACCGGCCGCGGGGTCGGGGTACCAGCCGGCGGGAATCTGCGTCATGGGCGGGATCCTGTCACAGCTTCATCAAGGTCTGTTGTCTCACCGGCACTTCCCACGGCATGTGCGTCGTGGGAAGAGCCGGATCACCTGCATACCTTGATGAAACCGGGCCCCGCAGGGAGGGCGGCTACAGGTTGCCGCGGGCCTCCTGCTCGCGCTCGATCGCCTCGAAGAGCGCCTTGAAGTTGCCCTTGCCGAAGCCGAGCGAGCCGTGGCGCTCGATGAACTCGTAGAACACCGTCGGCCGGTCCCCCATCGGCTTGGTGAAGATCTGCAGCAGGTAGCCGTCCTCGTCCCGGTCGACGAGGATGCGGCGCTTCTTCAGCTCCTCGATCGGCACACGGACCTTGCCGATCCGCTCGCGCAGCTCCGGGTCGTCGTAGTAGGAGTCCGGGGTGTCGAGGAACTCGATGCCGTTGTCACGGAGGATGTCGACGGTGCGCAGGATGTCGTTGGTGGCCAGCGCGATGTGCTGGCAGCCCGCGCCGTCGTAGAACTCGAGGTACTCGTCGATCTGCGACTTCCGCTTCGCGACCGCGGGCTCGTTCAGCGGGAACTTCACCCGGTGGTTGCCGCTGGCCACCACCTTCGACATGAGCGCGGAGTAGTCGGTGGCGATGTCGTCGCCGATGAACTCGGCCATGTTCACGAAGCCCATGACCTTGTTGTAGAACTCGACCCACTCGTCCATGCGACCGAGCTCGACGTTGCCGACGCAGTGGTCGACCGCCTGGAAGAGCCGCTTCGGGTGGCCCTCGATGCGGGTCACGGTGGTCTTCTTCTCGACGTAGCCGGGCAGGTAGGGGCCGTCATACCTCGAGCGGTCGACCAGCGTGTGCCTGGTCTCGCCGTACGTCGCGATCGCGGCGAGCCGCACCGTGCCGTGCTCGTCGGTGACGTCGTGCGGCTCCTCGAGGATCCTCGCGCCGACGGAGCGGGCGTGCTCGATGCACTTGTCGACGTCGGGCACCTCGAGCGCCAGGTCGACGACGCCGTCGCCGTGCCTGCGGTGGTGCTCGAGGAGCGGGCTGTCCGGGGTCACCCCACCGGTGAAGACGAACCTGGCGGAACCGGAACGGAGCACGTAGCTCTTGCTCTCCCGGCAGCCGTTCTCGGGCCCGCGATAGGCCTCGAGCTCCATGCCGAGCGCGAGCTGGTAGAAGTTCGCGGTCTGCGTGGCGTTGCCGACCACGAAGCACACCGCGTCCATCGCCGTGACCGGGAACGGGTCCTTGCTCCCGTCGTACTCGACCAGCCCGACCAGCTGCTGCAGCTGCTCGAGGGTGAGGTCGGCCTTCAGCTCGTCATGGGTGAGTGACTCAGTCATGCCCGGCAGCATGGCTGGATTCGGCAGAGTGTGCAACAGTACGTCGAAACCCTGGGCAAACTGTTCACCCCAAGGAGCGGTTTTGGACGATCTGGACTCCACATTGATCCGTCTCTTCGTGGACGAGCCCCGGGTCGGCGTGCTCGAGGCGTCCCGCCGGCTCGGCGTGGCCCGCGGCACCGTCCAGGCCAGGCTGGACAAGCTGGTGAAAGCCGGAGTCATCGCCGCGTGGGGCCCGGTGCTCGACCCGGAGGCGATCGGCTACCCGGTCACCGCGTTCCTCACGCTGGAGATCCGGCAGGGCACCGGGCACGATGCGATCGCCCGGCACCTGGGCGAGATCCCGGAGCTGCTCGAGGCGTTCACGATCACCGGCGCCGGTGACATGTGGTGCAGGGTGGTCGCACGCTCCAACGCGGACCTGCAGCGCGTCATCGACTCGGTGCTGTCGGTCGAGGGCATCGTCCGGTCGTCGACGGTGATCGCCCTGGCCACGCAGATCCCGCATCGGGTGCTGCCGCTTCTCGACGCCTCGGTCGCCGGGCGATAGTGTCTCTTCACACACCTTTACTACGGATCGTCCGGCACGTGCCTGCCGGTGAAGGGATTGATCAGCATGGCCTCAGTGACCTACGAACACGCGGAGCGGCTCTATCCGGGTTCGCCCACCCCCGCGGTCGACGACCTCAACCTCGAGATCGGCGACGGCGAGTTCATGGTTCTCGTCGGACCGTCGGGATGTGGCAAGTCCACCTCCCTTCGCATGCTCGCGGGGCTGGAGGAGGTGACCAGCGGCAAGATCATGATCGGCGACCGGGATGTCACCCACATGCCGCCCAAGGACCGCGACATCGCCATGGTCTTCCAGAACTACGCGCTCTACCCCCACATGACCGTGGCCGACAACATGGCGTTCAGCCTGAAGATGGCCAAGGTCGGCAAGGAGGAGCGGATGCAGCGGGTCGCCGAGGCCGCGAAGCTGCTCGACCTCGAGCAGTACCTCGACCGGAAGCCGAAGGCGCTCTCGGGCGGTCAGCGCCAGCGCGTCGCCATGGGCCGTGCCATCGTGCGTCAGCCGCAGGTCTTCTGCATGGACGAGCCGCTGTCGAACCTCGACGCCAAGCTGCGGGTCTCCACCCGCACCCAGATCGCCGCGCTGCAGCAGCGCCTCGGGATCACCACCGTCTACGTCACCCACGACCAGGTCGAGGCCATGACCATGGGCGACCGGGTCGCGGTGCTCAAGGACGGCCTGCTTCAGCAGGTCGACACCCCGCTGAACCTCTACGACCACCCCGTGAACCTCTTCGTCGCAGGCTTCATCGGCTCGCCCGCCATGAACCTGCTGTCGGCCAAGGCCTCCGACGGCCAGGCGAAGATCGGTGACTACACCGTGCCGATCGACCGCACCGCCGCCTCGAAGACACAGGGCGACATCACGGTCGGTGTCCGCCCCGAGTCCTGGCGCGTCGTCGGCGAGGGTGAGGGAGGCCTGCCGGTGAAGGTCACCGTGATCGAGGAGCTCGGCGCGGACGCCTTCCTCTACGGCACCAGCGGCGTCGAGGGCACGCCGCACGAGATCATCGTCCGGATCGACGCCCGCAAGGACGTCCAGAAGGGCTCGACGGTCTACGTGACCACGGACCCCGCCCACGTCCACGTGTTCGACACCAACACCGGGGAGCGTCTCTCCGACTGACCCTGGCACGGCAGAAGCCATCGTCGCCCGCGGGCAGCGGTGGCTTCTGTCATGTCGGGACGGTCACGGGCCCGCGCCCCCGCCGGTCCGGCAGGAGTTGCCGGAGCACTGCTCGAGTGCCGACAGCCGGACCGCGAGGTCGGAACGCACCCGGGCGTACGCAGGCCGGTGAGCGACGTTGCGCAGCTCGGCCGGGTCCTCGGCCCTGTCGTAGAGCTCCTCGAACCCTCCGGTGTAACGCACGTAGACGTAGCGGTTCGACCTGACGCCCCGCCACCACCATCCGCCGCCGTCGTTGCCGCCCTGGATGAGGTAGTGGCCGTAGCCACGAGCGCCGGTCCGCAGCGTGGGCATGATCGACCGTCCATCCAGCCTGCGACCGGGTGTGGCCTTGGCCAGCGCCACGAACGTCGGCGCGAGGTCCACCAGGCCGTACGTCGCCGTGCGGACCGTCCCTGCACGCAGCCCCGGACCCCGCACCAGCAGCGGTACCCGCAGCGCCGGCTCGTAGGGCACGTTCTTGCCCCGGAGCCGGTGCTCACCCATGAGGTAGCCGTTGTCCGAGGTGAAGAAGACATAGGTGTTGCGGAGCTCTCCGGTGGCTCGTAGCGCGCTCACGGTCGCTCGGACCTGTTCGTCCACTGCGCGCAGCGACCGGATGCGGGCACGGTGCAGCGTGATCATCTTCAGCCGCGACACCTTCGTGGCCCTTCGCACGTAAGGCGGCTTGTCCCTGACGTCGGCCTCGTTGAAAGCCGGCGAGGACAGTGACGGCGGCATCGCGTTCGGGTACAGGCCGCGGTGGCGCGGGGCCGGTACCGGCGGTCGCCATCGGCCGTCCAGGTAGCTGTTGTGCGGGGCCACGTGGGACGTCCAGATGAAGAAGGGTGCCTTGGATGCGGAGAAGCGCTTGATGTAGCGGACCGTCCGCCCCCCGATCAGATCGGCGGTGTAGACGTCCCGGAAGCGGCGTGGGCGGCCGTTGTTGAACAGGGTGAGGTTCTTGGGCCGGTAGACGTTCCTCATGATCGTGTCGAGCACCGTCCATCCGGGTTGATGCTCCGCCGTGCGCTCCCAGTAGTTCAAGTGCTTGCCCACCAGCGCCGTGCGGTACCCGGTGGCCCGTAGCCAGGCACCCACATGGTTGCCGCGCTGTTGCAATGCCTGGTACCCGCCACTGGGGCCCTGGTTGTCGCGAACGCCGTTGTTGTGCCCGTACTGCCCGGTGAGAATCTCTGCCCGGGCAGGGCAGCACAGCGGGTGGTTGCTGATGAAGTCGCCCACCGCCACGCCGGCGTTCCGCAAGAGCCGCCGCGTGTTCGGCATCCACCGAAGATCCGCCTTCGTCATGTCGTCGGTGGTGATCAGGAGGATGTTCGGCCGGGGTGCGGCAGCGGCGGGCTGCGGCGTCGGTAGCACCCCGACCGACGCCGCGAAGACCACCGCGACTGACAGCAGTGCCGCTCCCAGACGACCGGCCAACCGTCGCCTGCTCGCCCGGACCTGCGCCTGGACAGGCATAGTCACCGCGAACCTGACGCATCGCCTCATGATGGATTCCCCTCGAGCGGGCCGAACACCTGCCACCGCGGATCGGCCCGCGTGTCAGCTGAGAGCTGCACACCAGCCCGTGGTCCCGTCCCTTCCACGAGTCGCACGGACGCGGAAACCGTCCTTTACTTTCAGGGTGGCCGCGCTCGGTCTCGGCGAGAAGGGGCGTTGGGCCCTGGTGTGATGGGACCATGCGCGGGAAGCCTCTCCGTCACGGCTGCGGCAACCGCGGCGGGACGGCGCCCGCGGCACCCGGCTCAGAGCAGCCGGCGGGCCACCTCGCGAGCGGCTGCCTCGACCTTCGGGCCCACGAGGTTCGCATCCAGGTCCCCCAGCGTCACGATCCCGACCGACGCCTCCAGCCCGTCGACGCCCAGCACCGGTGAGGCGACCCCGCGCGCACCCGCCTGGAGCTCGCCGACGGTCTGCACGAACCGCTGCTCTGGTCGTGCCCCCTCCGTGATCGTGCGCCCCAGCAGGACGGCCTTGCCGGCGGCGCCCTGCTCGAGCGGGTGGCGGGCACCGACCCGGTAGGCGACGTGGAAGTCCGTCCAGCTCGGCTCGACGACCGCGATGGCCAGCGCCTCTCCCCCGTCGGCAACGGTCAGGTGCGCGGTCGTACCCAGCTCCTCGGCGAGCGCGCGGAGCACCGGGTTGGCCAGCTCCCGCAGCACAGGCTGGAGGCCCCTGGCCAGCGTCAGCACCCCGAGCCCGACGTGGAGCCGGCCGGTCGAGTCGCGCCGGGCCAGGCCGTGCTGCTCGAGGGTGGCCACGAGCCGGTAGACGACTGTGCGGTTGACGCCGACCGCCGCGGACAGCTCGGTGACGGTCAGCCCACCGGGCGATCCGGCCAGCACCGCCAGGACGCGCAGCCCCCGGTCGAGGGTCTGCGAGGTCTCCGATGCCATGGGCAGAGGATACTCAGGAGCTCTTCCGGGTGGCCCAATGTCGGATCCGGTCGATCCTCGAGCTGAGCTGCTCGGCCGTGGCGACCGCCGCCGCCGGTCCGCCACACTCACGGCGCAGGGCCGCATGCGTCACACCGTGCGGCTGGCCGGTGCGGTGGTTCCACGCCGCCACGAGCCCGTTCAGCTCGCGGCGGAGGGTCGCCAGATGCTCGTGCGTCGAGATGTCCCGGACCACGTCGTCGGGGGTCGACTGGGTGCGCCGCTGCTGGCGGGCCCGCTCGCTCTGCCGGTGGTGCAGCAGGTCGCGGACCTGGTCCGGCTCGAGCAGGCCGGGGATCCCGAGGAAGTCCATCTCCTCCTCCGACCCGACCTGCACCTCCCCTGAGTGGCCGAACTCGCCACCGTCGTACAGCACCCGGTCGAACGTGGCTTGGGACCCGAGGGCCTGGAACGGCAGGAGGGCTTCCTCCGCGCTCGCGGCCTCGGACGCCTGAGCCTGGTTGAGCAGGTCCTCCTCGGCGGCGAAGATGTCGCCCTCGTCGTTGACCTTGCGCTTGAGCACGTGGTCGCGTTGGACCTCCATCTCCGAGGCGAACCCGAGGAGGTTCGGCACCGACGGCAGGAACACCGACGCCGTCTCGCCACGCTTGCGCGCACGCACGAAACGGCCCACGGCCTGGGCGAAGAACAGCGGGGTCGAGACGGTGGTGGCGTAGACGCCGACGGCGAGGCGGGGCACGTCGACGCCCTCCGACACCATGCGCACCGCGACCATCCACCGCTCCTCGCTCTCGGAGAAGGTCGCGATCCGCTTGGAGGCCGCCTTCTCGTCCGACAGCACGACCGTCGGCCGGTCGCCGGTGATGTCCTTGAGCAGCGCGGCGTACGCCCGGGCCGAGTCCTGGTCGGAGGCGATCACCAGCCCCCCGGCGTCGGGCACGTGCCGGCGCACCTCGGACAGTCGCTTGTCGGCGGCCGCGAGCACGGACGGCATCCACGCCCCGTCGGGGGCGAGGGCCGTCCTCAGTGCCTGGGCGGTCATGTCCTTCGTGAGCGGCTCCCCCAGCCTCGCGGCGATCTCGTCGCCGGCGCGGGTGCGCCACTGCATCTCACCGCTGTAGGCCATGAAGAGGACCGGGCGGACGACGTGGTCGGCGAGCGCGTGGGCGTACCCATAGGTGAAGTCGGCGACGCTCTTCGCGACGCCGTCGTCGTCAGGCGCGTAGGTGACGAACGGAATCGGGTTGATGTCGGACCGGAAGGGCGTGCCTGTCAGCGCGAGCCTCCGGGCAGCGGGGTCGAACGCCTCGCGAACCGCCTCACCCCACGAGAGCGCGTCACCGGCGTGGTGCACCTCGTCGAGGATCACCAGGGTCTTGAACCGCTCGGTCCGGATCCGGTGCGCGAGCGGGTTGGTCGCCACACCGGCGTACGTCACGGCGACGCCGACGTAGTCCTTGCTGGTCTTGCCCTTCTTCCCGGAGTACGTCGGGTCGATGGGGATGCCGGCACGCTCGGCGGCGTCGGCCCACTGGGTCTTCAGGTGCTCGGTCGGCGCCACCACCGTCACCCGGTCCACCACCCGACGCGCCAGGAGCTCGGCGGCAACCGTCAGGGCGAAAGTGGTCTTCCCGGCCCCCGGAGTCGCGACGGCGAGGAAGTCCTTGGGGTTCTCTCCGAAGTACTGCTCGATCGCCGCCGACTGCCACGCGCGCAGCTTCGTCGCCGTGCCCCACGCCGCGCGGTCCGGGTACGCCGGAGGGAGCTCGTTGGGGGGTGCCGGGACGTTCGCAGGGTTCACGAACTACCTTCCAGGACGGGTGCGAGGGGTCAGGTTGGGAAGGGGTCACCATAACCCGAGCCCGGGCCACGACATGCCGATCAGAGGCAGGTCGTGGCAACAATCACGGAGTGCGGTACGCCAGCCAGTTGTCCGTCATCCGTGCGACCTGGCCGGGGGTGAACCTCTCCATGCAGGCGTCGAGCGAGTAGTCCATGAAGTTGTGCACGGGATCGAGCCCGCTCGCCTCACAGGTGTCCTTGCCCAGCTCGCAGCCCGTGCTCGGTTCGAACTCCGCGGGCGTGTCGGCCACCCGGTCGTTCCGGGGAGAACAGCCGCCTTCGAAGGTGTGGAACAGGCCGAGCCAGTGACCGACCTCGTGGACTGTGGTGTCGCCGCGGTTGTAACCACGCAGGCTGCCGCCGCTCATGCTCCCCTCGTGGATGGTCACTCCGTCGAGCAGCGGTCGCCGCGCCGCCATCCACGGCACGCTGGACCAGCCCAGGAACACCGCGCCGGCGAAGGGACCCCGCGGCGCCGAGAAGTAGAGGTTGAGTGCGTCCGGACCGCCCTTGTGCAGCTTGCGGCGCAGCTCCTGGTCGGCGTCGTCGAACATCACGGCGGTGTACCACCGCTGGTTCTGCGTGCGGTCGAACGACTCGAGGTAGAACCGGAACTTGGCCCCGGCGCTGAACCGCGACTGGCCGCCCCGGAAGGCGTCGTTGAGGATCGCGATCTGCTGGAGCACTGCCTTCCGCGACGGCCCCTGGGACCGGTCACCCAGGATCACGTGAGCGTGGACCGGGATGCGCAGGGTCAGAGCGGGAGGTGTGCCACCGTCGCCGGTCGACGCCTTCTCGGCCAGAGTCTCCTCGAGGTGCCGGTCGATCCGGCGCAGCCGGCGCAAGGAGTACGACCGCTGGTCGTCGGCACGCCCCAGTCGCGCCATGGAGGTGTCGACGGCGTCACGGTGCCCACGAGGGTCGCACCGCACTCCCGCCGTCGACCGGGCAGCCGCCTCAGGCGCGTGCGCGGACGCGGAGGTGAGTGACGAGAGGAGGACGGCAGCAGCCGCGAACGCGGCCGCGCGGGAGACCCGGCGCGGCCGTGGCAGCGTGGTCACTCATCGTCTTTCTTGAGGTTCTCCCAGGCTTCCTTGCACTCTGGGCAGACTGGGTACTTCTCCGGGTCCCGGCTGGGCACCCACACCTTGCCGCACAGCGCGACGACCGGGGTTCCCATCACCATCGCCTCGGTCAGCTTGTCCTTGGCTACGTAGTGCGAGAAGCGCTCGTGGTCGCCGTCGTCGGTGGGGGCGGTCCGTTTGTCCTCTACGGTCTGGACGCCGGGGCTCATCTGGGTACTCACAGCACACGAGTCTAACGAGTCGCGCTTCAGTTGAACGTCGGATCGACCGGACGCGTGGATACCCAGGCGAGCTCGCCGGGCTGACGGCGCAGCACCCGCATCCACAGGCCCGCGGGATCCCCGTCGAACACGTCAGCAGGCGTGGAGGGTACGACGTACCAGGAGCCCTCCTCGATCTCGGCGTCGAGCTGCTCGCTGCTCCATCCGGCGTACCCGGCGAAGATCCGGAGCCCGGTCACCGCCGGGGCGACGAGCTCGATCGGGGCGTCGAGGTCGACGATGCCGGTGTCGTCGAAGAGCCGACGCCATCCGACCGGCTCCTCGTCCGGCTCTCCGCCGGGAGCGGCGAGGCGTGCGACCGCGAGTGCCGAGTCGGTGCTGACCGGGCCGCCGTGGAAGAGCACGCCCGGCTCACCGGCCACCTCCGACCAGTCGGAGAGGATCTCCCCCACCGGCACCGGCGACGGCCGGTTCAGCACGACGCCGAGCGCGCCGTCCTCGTCGTAGTCGAGCAGGAGCACGACGGTGTGGTCGAAGTTGGGGTCCACCAGGGCGGGTGTCGCCACGAGCAGCTGACCGGCCCGCAGCTGGACCGCGTTCCCGTCAGCCATCACCCGCGCCTCTCTCCGCGGCATGCCGAACGGCAGCGGCGACGGAGTGGTGTACCTCGGCGTGGAAGACGCTCGGGATGATGTAGTTCGCGTTGAGCTCGTCGTCGGTCACGGCGGAGGCCACGGCATCGGCCGCCGCGACCAGCAGCTCGCTGTCCACATGAGTGGCGGAGGCGTCCAGCAGGCCTCGGAACACCCCTGGGAAGGCGAGCACGTTGTTGATCTGGTTCGGGTAGTCCGACCGGCCGGTTGCCACCACCGCGGCGTGCTTGCGTGCCTCGACCGGGTCGATCTCCGGGACCGGGTTGGCCAGCGCGAAGACGATCGCGTCCTCGGCCATCGTCGCGACATCCTCTCCCGAGAGCACGTTCGGCGCCGAGACGCCGATGAACACGTCGGCGCCGGCGACCGCGTCCTTGAGGGAGCCGGTGAGGCCCGCCTTGTTCGTGGCCTCGGCGAGCCACCTCAGGGTGTCGTGGAGGCCTTCACGCTCCCGGTGGATGACACCTTCGACGTCGGCGACCACGACGTCCTGGACACCGGCCACCAGCAGGACCCGCAGGATCGCGGTCCCCGCGGCACCTGCCCCCGACATCACGACCCGGACGTCCTCCATCTTCTTGCCCACGACGCGCAGTGCGTTCTTGAGCGCGGCGAGGACCACGATCGCGGTGCCGTGCTGGTCGTCGTGGAACACCGGGATGTCGAGGACCTCGCGCAGTCGCGCCTCGATCTCGAAGCAGCGCGGCGCCGAGATATCCTCCAGGTTGATTCCTGCGAACCCCGGCGCGATGCAGCGGACGATCTCGACGATCTTGTCGGCGTCCTGCGTGTCGAGGCACAGCGGCCACGCGTCGATCCCGGCGAAGCGCTTGAAGAGGGCGGCCTTCCCCTCCATGACCGGCAGCGCCGCGGCCGGTCCGATGTTGCCGAGCCCGAGCACCGCCGAGCCGTCGGTGACCACGGCGACGGAGTTCCGCTTGACCGTGAGCCTCCGGGCGTCGTCGGGGTTCTCGGCGATCGCCTCGCACACCCTTGCCACGCCCGGCGTGTAGACCATCGACAGGTCGTCGCGGTTCCGGATCGGGTGCTTCGATGCCATCTCGATCGTGCCGCCCAGGTGCATCAGGAAGGTGCGGTCGGACACCTTGTGCACGTCGACGCCCTCGATCGCGCGCAAGGCCTCGACGATCTCGTCCGCGTGGGCGGTGTCCGACGCGGCGCAGGTGACGTCGATCCTCAGCTTGTCGTGCCCGGAGGCGGTGACGTCGAGTGCGGTGACGATGCCCCCGCACTGCTCGACTGCCGAGGTGAGCTGGCTGATCGCGGTGCCACCCGCGGGCAGCTCGAGGCGGACGGTGATGGAGTACGAGATGCTCGGTGTAGAAGCCACGCCCCTCATGTTGCCATGCCACGAATTGCCATCGTGCGAACCGCGGCCAGGGCCCGGACAGGGAAGCCCCGACCACGACGCACACCGTGGGAGGGAGTCCGCGGAGGGAGGCCGCGGGCGGTGGCGTCGTAGCCGGGGCTGGCTGGGTGAGGGCTGTGCGCCCTCAGGTGGGTGGGAACGTCACGCCGCGAGGTGCGCCCTGATCCTTTCCAGCAGGGACTCCCTGCCGGGGCCGGAGCGGTGACGGCCTCGCGGCAGCGCCATCGAAGGGGCGGCCACGGTCGGGCGGTACGCCGCGCGGGCCCGTGCCTCGATGTCACGGCCGGCGTTCACCCCGTGGGCGTCCGGCGTGCTGGACCGGCCGGCCATGGCGGCCATCAGGGCCCAGTCCTTGCGGTGCGCCTTGTCGAGAACCCGTGCCATCGCCTCCGACGTGGGGGCTTCGGTGCAGGCGTCGAGGATCGCGCGGATCCCGGCGAGCTCAGTCGCCGTCCTGCGCCAGGCGGAGAGCACGGCGGCCTCGAGGTCGCCGGGCTGCTCCATGAGCCCGCGCTCGATCATTCCGGCGAGCTTCGTGTGCCAGCGCAGCTGGAGTGCGCCGACCAGCGTGAGCTCGTCCCCGAACGTCTCGGCGACCCCGGGGATGTCCATCGGGAGTACGCCGTCGCGGCGCTTGTCTGCCTCGTCGATGACGGCTCGGAGTACCTCTCCGCGGCGGTGAAAAGCGTCCCAGGTCATGGGTCTGATCCTTTCTCACATACCGTTGGTACGTACCAACGGTATGTCTCTTACCCGAGGTACGCAACGGGTCAAACCGTGATTCACTGCACAAAGGGACGCGGCGGCAGTCGGTGCGTGTCGCAGGGTCCGGCCCCCGCTGACGAGCGGATCGGACATATGCTCGGGCAATGACCAGCAAGGTGCTCCGAAAAGCGCGCCCGTCCCGACGGCAGCAGTACTCCGCCTCGACGAAGCGGGCACTGATCGAGATCGCCCAGGAGCTCTTCACCGAGCGTGGGTATGCCGGCACCAGCCTGGACGAGATCGTGGCCGGCGCGCGGGTCACCAAGGGAGCGCTCTACCACCACTTCAGCGGGAAGCAGGCGCTGTTCGAGGCGGTCTTCGAGAAGGTCGAGGCGGAGGCCACCTCGGTGATCCGCAAGGCCGTGCGTGACCACGCGGACCCGTGGGAGAAGGCAGTCTCCGGACTCCGTGCGTTCCTGTCGGTCGTGCAGCAGACCGGCTACCGGCGCATCGTGATCCAGGAGGGGCCGGCGGTCCTCGGCTACGAGCGGTTCCGCGAGCAGGAGGAACGCTCGACCTTCGGCATCGTCCAGGAGATCGTGGCCTCGGTGCTCGGGTCCTACGACCTCGAGCCAACCATGGTCGAGATGTTCAGCCGCGTCTTCTTCGGCGCGATGTCCGCTGCCGGCGCGGCGGTGTCGTCGGCGGAGGACACCAAGCGGGCGAGCGCCGAGGTCGAGGCCGCCATCGTCTTCATCCTGTCCGGCCTGCAGCAGCAGGCCGAGTCGGGTGGGAAGCTGCCCGGCCCCGACGAGCTCGTGGCGAACGAGCTGCCGGGGCCGGAGGAGGAAGCGGGCTGAGCTGCGCCCAGCGCTCAGGGGGCTCCGCTACTTGGAGTACGTCACAGCGCCGCCGTTCTGCGGCACCAGCTCCATCCAGACCTTGCCCGGAGGCAGCGTGAGCTCCCCGGCCTTGGTCCGCAGCTCCACAGAGGCGTCGAGCCCCTTCTTGGTCCAGGTACCCCGAACCACCTTGCCGTCGTGGAAGACCAGCGCCTCCCCCTTGCCGGTGAACTTCGTCTCCGGCACCGGATTGCCCGCCGGGTCCTTGTAGCCCGCGTCGCCGACCTTCACCCGCAGGGCGAGGACGGTGGCCGGCTCGAACCGGTCCCCCTGGGACGCGTGGCTGTTCAGGTTGACGTACTTGCCACCCTTGTACTGCCAGGTCGTCGTCTGCCCGGCCGAGAACTTCGCGGCGATCTTCTTCGCCGGCCGGCCACCGGGGAAGTCCTCCTCGGGTCCCCACTGGAAGTAGTTCTCCGGCGGCTTGGGGGACTTCAGGGTCTTGGCCAGCTTCGGCAGCCGCATGAAGAGGTTGTACGGCGCCGACCGGTTGCCGTCGCGGTAGTAGCCAGGACCCCCCTCGGTCACCGTCTTGATCTTCGCCGCCTGCATCCGCCGGACGGTCGGACCGGCGCCACCGCTCGCCACCAGCACGGCATCGGCGGGCTGCACGATCCCGATGTCGGTCGCGCGCATCGAGCGCACCGGACCGACATCGGCAGGAACCTGCGAGTAGTAGAAGACGGCCAGGCGGGTCGACCCTCCCTCGACGAGCTCCTCGGACACCATGTCGGCCTGCCCGAGACCGATCTGCGGCTCACTGCTCGACGTGTTGTCGATCTTCACCACCATCACCGGGTGCTTCGGCGCGTCGCCCTCTGCCTCGAGGCCGGTCAGCGGCCACTGTCCCGAGAGGGTGGAGCCGTCGGCGACGTTCTGCCCCTCCGGGCCCTCGTCGGGACTGTCCGACGAGCCTCCGTCGCAGCCGGCGAGGGCAAGAGCTGCGACGAGGGAGAGCGTGACGAGTGAACCTGGCCCGATACGGCGCGGGCGGGCAGATGTGCGCATGGGAGATCCAGACATGGGTGTAAGTGTGGCCCAGGGCCGCTCCCTGGCGGGGAGCGGCCCTGGCGTGTTCCGGTCAGCTGGTTGCATCCGGCGGAGTGTTCCCCGGAATCAGCGAAGTGTGCCCGGGAACCAGGAGTTGGTCCATACCGCCGAGCGGTGCACCTTCTTGCCGGAGGACGGCGCGTGGATGAGCTGACGCTTGCCGTTCTTCCAGCCGGCGAACATGCCGACGTGGTAGACGTCGCCGCCGTCGTGGAAGAACATCAGGTCGCCGCGCTTCATCTGGCTCCGCTTGATCCGGTCGGCGAACCGGGCCTGCTGGTCCGACGTACGGGGCACGTTGCTGAAGCCCGCCTTGCGGAAGCTGTAGTAGAAGAGCCCGGAGCAGTCGAACCGGCGGGGCCCGGTGGCGCCGTACTCGTACGGGTCGCCCTTCTGGTTGACGACGATCTCGACAGCGTTCTTGAGCCGCTTCTCGCGGGTCACGGCGTCGGCCGACGTCGTGGTTGCGAACATCGTTGCGACAAGCGTGGCAACGAGCATGAGAGAAAGCACGCCAAAATGGCGCGCGCGAATAATCGCAGGCATGAAAGATATCCCTTCCCACGCCTGTGAGGTCAGCTGTCGGGTTAGAGCTGAAAGGTGCTCTGCCGCGTGGTCCAGGTTTCCCGGACCTGCGGCTTCACCCCGAGCGCCACGGTGATCTGGCCGCGCAGAACCACATGAAGGTTGCTTGGACAGATTCCGGGGACGCGTAGAACTTGGGTCCCCCACTCCTACCCACGGTGATTGGTTGACGACAATTGGCAATGGACAGGCGGTGGGCGGGTAGGACTCGGCGTACCCACGCCCGTCTATGCAGTTGTTGCGCCTACCCCGAACCCGGTGGAATTTCCCTCCCCCGGGGCAGTTGTCGAATAGGCAACGCCGTTGAGGATAAGCACTCTGGAGCCATGATCTCCAAACAGCGGCAAGGAAAACGTCCTGCAGATCACATCTGCAGGACGTTTGGACCGCTCACGCGGGCGCCGGAACTAGACGCACCTCACACCCTTGCGCCGCCGTCCACGTAGAGCGTCTGGCCGGTGATGTACGACGCCTCGTCGCTGCACAGGAAGGCTGCCGCGGCCGCGATGTCCTCGGGGTAGCCCACCCGACGAACGGGGTTCATCTGCGCGGCCGCCTTGCGGTACTCCTCGGGCTCCACGCCCACCCGACGCGCCGTGTCGTCGGTCATGTCGGTGACGATGAAGCCCGGCGCGATGGCGTTCACGTTGATGCCGAAGGGGCCGAGCTCGAGCGCGAGTGTGCGGGTGAAGCCCTGGAGCCCCATCTTCGCGGCGGAGTAGTTCGCCTGGCCGCGGTTGCCGAGGGCGGAGACGCTCGACAGGTTGAGGATCTTGCCGTACTTGTGCTCGACCATGTGCTTCTGCGTCGCCTTGCTCATCAGGAACGAGCCCCGCAGGTGGACGTTCATCACGGTGTCCCAGTCGTCCTCGGACATCTTGAACAGGAGGTTGTCGCGCGTGACCCCCGCGTTGTTGACCAGGATGTCGATCTTGCCGAGCTCCTCGACGACCTTGGCGACGGCTGCGTCGACGGAGGCGGCGTCGGCAACGTTGCACGCCAGGCCGATCGCCTTCTCGGCGCCGAGAGCGGATGCGGTCGCGGAGGCCGCCTCCTCGTTCAGGTCGAGTACGGCGACGGCGGCGCCCTCGTCGGCGAAACGCTTGGCGGTGGCGGCCCCGATACCGCGAGCAGAGCCTGTGACGACAGCGACGCGACCGGCATAGCGACTCATGAAGGTTCCTCCTGCGCGCCGTCGTGCCGGCGCGGTATTGAGCGAGATGGGATCGCCCTCACTCTAGTGATGGCGCGGCCCTCCACCGCGTCCGGGTGAGCGCGCGACGGGGCGCGCGCTCACCCGGACGGCGCGAGACTTCAGCGCTTGACCGCTCGCCCGAGGTAGACGTAGCCGACCACCTTGGGCCCGAACCCGTAGAACGTGTCGATCTCCACGAGCTCGAGTCCGCTGCGCTCGACGTACCCACGGATGTCGCGGTCGAGATGGCAGCCGCCGGCCAGCAAGCCCTGGACGGGGTCGAGCCGGTGCTGCCACTTCGCGACACCAGGGTCGGGGGCGAGCCCGTGCTCGAGGAAGTGAAGCGACCCGCCCGGCTCGAGCACTCGGGCCAGCTCCGACAGCGCCGCGTCGAGGTCGGGGACGGTGCACATGGTGAACGTCGACAGCGCCGAGTCGAAGGAGCCTGTCGCGAGGTCGAGCCGCTGCCCGTCCAGGCCGGCCCGGAACACCTCCGCCGACGTCTGCTCGATCCGCCGCTGCGCAAGCCCCCAGGCCACGTCCAGCGGCTCCACGGCCGCGACGCTGGTCACCGCCGACGGGTAGTGCTCGGCGTTGAGGCCGGACCCGTAACCGATCTCCACCACGTGGCCGCCCAGCCCCTCACAGGCCCTGCTGCGGAGCTTGTGCACCTGCCCCACCCCCAGGATGCGGTCCGTCGCGCGGGGCAGGACCTGCTCGTGCCAGAAGCTCATCAGCGCTCCCCCGAGTCCAGGGCCTTGCGCAGCCGAGCGGCGTAGCCGGCCGCGTCGTCGTCGCCAGCGTACTTCGTGCGCGGCCAGAAGAAGCCACGCAGGCCGTCGCCCTTCGTCCGCGGGACGACGTGCATGTGCAGGTGCGCCACGCTCTGGCTGACGGTGCTGTTGACCGCCACGAACGAGCCCTGGGCTCCGAGGCCGTCGACCATCGCCGCGGCCAGCGCCTGCCCGGCCGCGAGGAACGGGTCACGAAGGGCGGCAGGCAGGTCAGGCAGGGTCACCATGTGCTCGCGCGGGACCAGGAGGACGTGCCCCTTGAAGACGGGTCGATGGTCGAGGAAGCCCACCATGTCGCCGGTCTCGAGCACCAGATGCGCAGCCGTCCGCCCGGCGGCGATCTCACAGAAGAGACAGTCGGTCACCTGCACCAGTCTGCCTCCCGGGGTCGACCGCGACGGTCACCACGAGCCTAATGCCCCCGCGACGGGGGCCGGTCAGGCCGCCAGCTCGTAGCTCTTCTGCTCGGGGAACCGGGCCGAGACGGGGGCGACGAGCTGCGCCAGCGGCCGACCGAGACGCCCCGCCGCGAGGGAGGCGAGAGTACGGCGGGGAGGCAACCGGTGCGCGACGATCGCGGTCTGCATCGACATGCCGATGAGGCTGCAGATGGCGAGAGCGAGGTCGCCGACCATGACGGCGTACGTCAGCCACAACGCCATGCCGAGCCACGTGAGCAGCGTCGACCACGGGCAGAGCCCCCACAGCGGCGCCCTGGCCAGCGCGAGCCGCGTCTGCGGCACCATGCGCAGCGAGCTGATCGTGGTGCCGACCATCGCGAGCGTGAACGAGTTGGAGACGTCGACGAGCCAGATCGACACGACCGCGCTTCCGAACACGGCGAGGACCGCCGACCAGTAGGTGCGCGGGACCCCCGCACGCACCACGACCACGGCCAGCGCCAGCAGGAGCAGCAGGGCGATGGTGTTGTTCACCAGCTGGATCCGGTCGGCCACCGCGACGGCGTAGACACACCACAGCGTGAACGTGGCGAGGCTGAGCACGAGGGAGGCCCACGAGACCCCGTCGGCGGACCTGGTTCGGGCGGCGCGGAACACCTGCGGAACGGTGGCGTAGAGGGAGACGAAGGACGCGGCAACGCCGACGAGAACGACAGACACGGCAGGCACATTCAGGCTAGGAGAGGCGGGTGGAGGGTGTGACTTCGGTCCGCCGTCTTGCGCTGTCTGCCGGGACACGTGACCTGGTCCAACGCACATGCTAGGTCCTGGGAGCGGCCCGCGAAGGCGTTTCCGGAACTCCCGCGACTGAGGCCTGCATCACACCTTTTCGACCGCACCTGGGGACGGTCGACTGGCCCCCGACCTGGGCGGGAGCGCATACCCCATTGGGTATTGAACGTCGTCTGTTATCGTCGTCCGAGTGATACCCCACCGGGTATCTGAATCACCACTCCTGATCACCGTTCCTCGAGACCGCCGGGAGGCCCCGCCATGATCACCGTGACAGCCATCGACACCCCTGGGCTAGGGGATCGCACGTACCTCGCCCACGACGGCGACATCGCCCTTGTCGTCGACCCCCAGCGCGACTACGACCGCGTGCTCGCTGCCGCCGAGGCCGCCGGGGTCCGGATCACCCACGTCTTCGAGACCCACATCCACAACGACTACGTCACCGGTGGCCTCGCGCTGGCCGAAGAGGTCGGTGCGGAGTACCTGGTCAACGCCGACGACGAGGTGTCGTTCGAGCGCACCGGGATCCGCGACGGCGACGTCATCGAGGTCGGCCCCTCCATGAGGGTCCGGGTCGTGCACACCCCCGGCCACACCCACACGCACCTGTCGTACGCCCTCGAGGCTCACGGCAGGCCCGTGGCGGTGTTCACCGGAGGCTCGCTGCTCTACGGCTCCACCGGCCGCCCCGACCTGCTCGGGCCCGACCACACCGACACCCTGGTCCGCGCGCAGTGGCACTCGGCCCACCGGCTGGCCGAGGAGCTGCCCGACGGGACCGAGGTCTACCCGACGCACGGCTTCGGCAGCTTCTGCTCCGCCACCCAGACCGGGGGGATGTCCAGCACCATCGGCAACGAGAAGGCGTCCAACCCGGCCCTGAACCAGGACGAGGAGCAGTACGTCGCCCAGCTGCTCGCCGGCCTGGACGAGTTCCCGGCGTACTACGCGCACATGGGCCCAGCCAACTCCGCAGGGCCTGCCGCCCCTGACCTGTCCGCGCCCGAGGTGGCCGACCCGGCGGAGCTCCGGCGCCGCATCGAGGCCGGAGAGTGGGTCGTCGACCTGCGCAACCGGTCGGCTTTCGCCGCGGGACACGTCGCAGGCAGCCTGAACTTCGGCCTGGACGGCCAGTTCATCACCTACCTCGGATGGCTCATCCCCTGGGACGCGACCGTCACCCTGCTCGGCGAGTCCCCCGAGGAGGTGGCGGAGGCGCAGCGCGACATGGCCCGGATCGGTCTCGAGCGCCCCGCGGCCATGGCCACCGGCAAGCCAGAGCAGTGGACCGGTGAGACCCCGCTTGCGTCCTTCCCGGTCGCCACGTTCGAGGGCCTCGCAGCACGGCTGCGTGAGGAGTCCGCGGAACAGCCCGTGGTCCTCGACGTACGCCGTGACCAGGAGCGGGCGGAGTCCTTCATCAGCGGGTCGCTCCACATCCCGATCCACCAGATCCTGGACCGGGCCCACGAGCTCCCCCGCAAGAACCTGTGGATCCACTGTGCAGGTGGGTACCGCGCAAGCATCGTGGCCGCCCTCCTCGAGGCCCGCGGACATGACGTCGTCGCCATCGACGACTCGTTCGACAACGCTCCCGTTGCCGGACTCGACATCACGAACAACTCCCAGGAGACCCACGCATGACTCAGACCCCTACCGAGCCTCGCCGCCTCGACGTGCAGACTCTGCAGGAGCGCCTGAACACCGACTCCGCGCCGCGCATCCTCGACGTGCGGACCCCCGCCGAGTTCGAGACCTCGCACATCCCCGGGGCCTACAACGTCCCGCTCGACACCCTGCGCGAGCACAGGGCCGAGCTTCGTCGTCACCTCGACGAGGACGTCGTGCTCGTCTGCCGCTCCGGCGCGCGGGCGGAGCAGGCCGAGAAGGCCCTCGCTGAGGTCGGCCTGCCCGGACTGCACGTCCTCCACGGAGGCATGGTCGGCTGGGAGAGCTCCGGCGGCCCCGTGAACCGCGGGCGAGAGACGTGGGAGCTCGAGCGCCAGGTCCGCCTGGCCGCCGGCTCGCTGGTCGCCGCCGGCGTCTTCGGCAGCATGGCGGTCCCCGAGCTGAAGTGGGTGGCCGGCTTCGTCGGCTGCGGGCTGGTGTTCGCCGCCCTCACGAACACCTGCGCCATGGGGATGCTCATCTCCAAGATGCCGTGGAACCGCACCAAGGACTCCTGCGACATGGAGAAGGTCGTGCAGTCCCTCACTGAGGGTGCGTGAGCCTCCCGCGGGCGACTCGCCTGTCCGGGTGGGGTCAGCGGCCGACGCCGGGGTCGCCGGGCTCGAGCAGGGCGTCGAGCTCGTCGGCGGTCCAGTGCCCGGCCACACCCGGGAGCTCCTCGAGGTAGTCACGGATCCGCAGGGCGCCCCAGCGGTGTGCCTCCCCCAGCCCGGCCGCGATCGTGCTCAGGTAGCCGGGTGCCGGGGACGTGAGCTCTGCCGGCCGATCGCCGGCCGTCAGCGTCAGCATCGGGTATCCGCCACGGTGTCCCACCTGCACGACGGTGTCGTAGTAGCCACCGCTCAGCTCCAGCGGCTGACCCGGCTCGACCGAGTCGAGGTCGAGGTCCTCCCCCACCGGCCGCCGCGCCTCCTGGGCGACCACGTCGCTGAACTGGTCGGACGTCAGCAGGTAGCCGCGCGCCGCGACCTTGCCCGGCGCCTCCGGGTCGTACGCCGCGATGCCGCCGGTCCACACCCTCGACTCACCGGCGAAGAAGACCTCTCCGGTCACCGAGACGGGCGCCGTCGCCAGAGGCTCGGCCGAGTTCCTGCTTCCGAGATAGGTACGACGGGCGCCGGCCGGACATCCACCCTCCAGGTAGCAGAGAAAGCGCTCCATCTGGAGGTTGGACCCGTACGCGGCGTACCAGACGAGATCCGACGAGCTCTCCTCGATCGTCTCCATCACCTTCAGCGCTCGGCCAACATCTGCCGTCGCGGCGAGTCAGGTGCGCATCCGGACAAAGCGGGCCAGAACCGCGGCGCGACGCTTTCCACTCTGCCACGAACGGACGGAGCGTGCTCCCACCCCGACCGATGGACCGGGAGCGAAGCGCTCGAATCGCCCGAATTTGCGGCCACATCGTGAGCGGCATCGACGACGACGCCGACGTGCGGCGATACTCAGCGGCTAACCGGGCCGGAAGTGCCCCGTGATGCAGAAGAGAAGCCCATGTCTACTCAACGCGATGCGATACGCACCTTCGACCAACTCAGCGACGATCAGCGCAGCATCGCGTGGGCGGTGGTCCGCAGCGTCGCCACGGCCCTGTGGGTCGGACTGGTCTTGATGGGCCTCGCTTGGATCCTCGGCGCCGCGAACGAGGGACAGGTCACGTTCGGGTCGCTGGTGCCGCTCGCCGGGGTGGCCGGGCTCACCGTGACGATGGAGGTCAAGAGCCGAGACCTCGAGAAGCCGGCAGGCTGAGTCGGCGCATCCGAGAGCCGGCCGAGTCTGACACGCTGGCCGGGTCGTGAGCGAGGTGGCCATCGTCCGGCTCCACCTTGACACCCGCTGGTTCAGCGAATGACTCTGGTGGAGAACTGGACTGCGAAAAGACCAAGGCGCGGGCGGTACCGAAGGTCTCCGGGGGCATGGACTGGGCATGCGCCCCGTCGCGCTCCTCCTTACCAGCGTCTGATGACGGCCTTCCGGCCTGTTCCTCCGTCTGAACTGTCATCACCGCTGGGGAGCATCCGCGACAAACGGCGCAACCCTGGGAGACATCCATGCACATCCACCGCCTCGGACGCGATGTGACCGTCCTGAACGACTATCTCGAGATACCCGGCGTCGGGTTCCTGCCCGTGAACTCTTTCGTCCTGCACGCCGCTGAGCCTGTCGTCGTCGACACCGGCCTGAGCCTGCCGGACCGCGGCTTCATGGACGCGCTTGGGTCCGTGGTCGATCCGAAAGACGTTCGATGGATCTGGCTGACGCACCCGGATCGCGACCACACCGGTGCCCTGTTCGACCTCCTCGAGGCGGCACCCTCCGCCCGAGTGATCACCACGTTCCTGGGTGCCGGGATCATGTCGACGGACCGGCCGCTGCCGATGGACCGGGTCTACTTCCTGAACCCCGGCCAGTCGCTCAACGTGGGCGACCGCAGCATCAGGGCCTTCCGGCCGCCGCTGTTCGACAACCCGGCGACGGTCGGGTTCTACGACGAGAGCTCGAAGACCTGCGTCTCCTCCGACTGCTTCGGCGCCCCCATGCCCACCGCTGAGTTCGCCGGTGGCGGCGACGTCGCGGACCTCCCGCGGGACGAGCTCCGCGCCGGGCAGCTGCTCTGGGCCACCATCGACAGCCCGTGGGTGCACGTCGTAAGTCGCGATACGTTCCTCTCGACCGTCGAGCCGCTGCGAACGATGGAGCCGGAGACCATCCTCAGCACGCACCTGCCTCCCGCGATGGGACGTACGTCGGAGTTCCTCGACATGCTGTCCGTGGCGCCGGACGCCGACCCGTTCGTGGGGCCGGACCAGCGCGCGCTCGAAGAGATGCTTGCGACCTTCGAGCCGACCACCAGCCCGGGCTGAGTAGACGACGGAACGCCCCGAACCCTCGGGTTCGGGGCGTTCCGATGTCCAAAGACCGCGAGTTGTTGCGACTCGCCCGGTCTCGCAGCAGAGCAACCCTCCCCCGTGCTCATGCGTCAAATTAGACGAACCGTCGACCCACAACCAGGGGGAAACCACACCATGAAGACCCGATCTCGGGCGAGCCGGATCGCTGCCACGGTGCTCGCCGCCCTCCTCACCGCTCCGTTCGCCTCGGCGCCGTCGGCGACCGCTGCGGACTACCCGGCCGGTGAGCGGATCAGCCCCGGCGCGCTCGAGCGGGGTCCTGCAACGCCCCTGCTCCGGCTCGTCGGTCGTACCATCACCGACGGCAAGACCACCGTGAAGGTCACCGGCAGCCCCTCGGTCACCCTCGTGGGCAGGGTCGGCGAGCACTACCTGGTGCTGACCAGCGACCGCGACCACCAGGACCCTTACACTCCGGGCTGGCAGCTTCGTCGGGTGACGCGCACCGGCGAGCAGACCGTCCTGTCCGGTGGGCCGAGCGAGCAGCCCGAGCAGGCGTTCCTGGCCGAGGGCGGAGCGCACGTCGTGCTGGAGAGCCCCGGCCGCGTCGGCAGCGTCCTGCGGGTGCTCGACACGGCCACCGGTGACCTCGTCGCCAAGCGGACCTTCCCCAACGCCTCTGTGCTCGACTTCGCGCAGCGCCGCATGGTGATCGGCCAGTGGGAGAACCGTTCGGTCCGGTCGCGGACGTTCTGGTGGAACCCGTTCAAAGACAGGACCACCCGGATCGCCGGCATGGCCGGCTACATCGCGGACGTGTCCGCCGACCGGGTCGGGATCTTCACCGGCGACCCCTACGAGGGCGGGTGCCAGAAGGTCGTGCGGCTCTCCCGCCCGAGCGAGGTGATCTGGCGCTCGTGCGACGACCTGACGCTGGCGTTCTCCCCCACCGGCAGCCGCATGGTGACCAGCCACATCCTCCAGGACGGGCCCGGCCCGTTCATGGTGCAGGTGCGCGGCGCCCGCGGCCGCGTGCTCGACACCTACCGTGCCGAGTGGTTCGGCACGATCCACTGGGAGAGCGACCGCCGGCTGCTGCTGCAGGCGGCCGGACGCAAGGCCGTGGCCATGACCCGGTGCACGCTGCGCTCGTGCGAGCGGATCTCGCCGCTGCGCCGGATAGGCGACCGTGAGCCGTGGGAGGTCATGCCGGTCTGGCAGTTCGCCGATGAGTCCCTGCGAGACCGCTGAGCAGTCCTCCGGCCGCCCGGGGCACCGCCCCGGGCGGCCGGAACATGATCGTGGAGAACGTCCGCCCTGGATCTCGTACCTCGAGCAGGCCGCTTGAGCCGTCGTGCACCAAACAGAAGGGCCCGACCGCTCGCGCGGTCGGGCCCTTCTGCATGAGGGGCGGAGCCTCACCGGGCGGCTCCCATTTCGGTGAAAAGGATGCCGCCAATTCGGTGAAACCTCACAGTGGAGCTGGCGGGAATCGAACCCGCGTCCTTCGGCGCCGATCCAGGGCTTCTCCGGGTGCAGTCTGTGATGACGTCTTCTCAGTCCCGGCACTCGCACAGACACGTTGCCGACAGACTCAGCCACAGAATTGTCCCGATGAGCCCCTGTGGCCAGGACTCACCAGCAAGCCTCCTAAATGAGGCCAGAATCTGAGCCGGAGGCGGCGCTCAGTCTGACCCGTTCACCAGTCGCTCAGGCGGCGAGGGCGAACGAACTGCGCTTAGCGTTGGCAGTTATTGGTTTCCAAGGATCGTTAACGAGATGACCTTGGATCCTCGACCCGCTTCCCCTGGAACTAACGTCCCAAGTCGAAACCGATCAGCCCCTGTTGAGTTTTCAAACTGTTCCTACTGTACCCGGCACAACAGACATCCCGCACTGCATATTCCCAGCGGCCCTCGGTCCTGGCCACGAGCGGGTCAGCCGATCAAGGCTGCGGCGTTCTCCCAGCAGACCTTGCGCAGCCAGTCCTCCCCCAGGCCGAGCCGCTCGAGCGCCTCGAGCTGGTGCGCGTAGGGGTATGGGATGTTCGGGAAGTCCGACCCGAGCAGGATCCTGTCACCCAGGGCCGCGACGCGAGCCAGCAGGTCCGGCGGGTAGGGCGCCATCTCCTCGAAGAAGTCGGTGAAGGCCATCGTCGTGTCGAGGTGGACCCGCTCGAACGACTCGGCCATCTCCAGGAACTCGACGTACTCCGGCGCGCCCATGTGTGCCAGCACAGCCGTCAACCGCGGGTGTCGTCGCAGCACCTCGCGCACCGGGCCCGGGCCGGTGTTCTCGTTGGGCACCGGCCCGGAGCCGGCGTGGACCACCACCGGCGTGCCGGCGTCGGCAAGCTGTCCCCACACCTTGTCGAGGTACGGGTCACGCACGTCGAAGTTGCCGACCTGGATGTGGACCTTGAAGATCTCCACGCCCTCGTCGATACCGTCCGCGACGTAGTCGGCCGCCGTCGTCTCCGGGTAGAACGTCGCCGAGCGCAGGCACTCCGGCGTCGACTCCGCGAACGAGCGGGCCCACTCGTTGAGGTAGCCGGCGATCCCGGGCTTGTGGGCGTAGGGCAGCGCCGAGAACCGGCGTACTCCCAGGGCCCGGAGCCGTTCGACGAGCTCCTCGTCGGAGCCGCGGTAGGCGAGCGGCCAGGGGCGGCCGATCAGGGGCCCGGCCGTGTCGAACTGTTCGCGCACCTTGGCCATGATGTTCGGCGGCAGGAAGTGCACGTGGACGTCGTACAGCCCGGGAACACCGAGACCGGAGACCCACTCCGGGACGTCGGCGTCGGCGAGGGTCACTCCATGCCCTTCAACCGGCGCCCGAGAGCCTGCTGCTTCTCGCGGTCGGCCTGGCGCTCGGCGAGGGCCTGCCGCTTGTCCCAGGTCTTCTTGCCCTTGGCCAGGGCGATCTCGACCTTCGCGCGGCCGTCCTTGAAGTACAGCGAGAGCGGCACCAGCGTGAGTCCCCGCTCGTTGACCCGGGACTCGATCTTGTCGATCTCGTGCCGGTTCAGCAGGAGCTTGCGCTTGCGCCGGGCCGAGTGGTTGGTCCACGTGCCCTGGGTGTACTCCGGGATGTGTACGCCGTGCAGCCACGCCTCGCCCTCGTGCACCTCAGCGAAGCCGTCCACCAGGGACGCACGGCCCTGACGCAGGGACTTGACCTCGGTGCCGGTGAGCACGAGCCCGGCCTCGTAGGTGTCCTCGATGTGGTAGTCGTGTCGCGCCTTCTTGTTCTGCGCGATCAGCTTCCGCCCCTGCTCCTTGACCATAGGGAGGATTCTGTCAGGTCACGGCAAGGTCGTTTCACAGCCAGCCCATCGGGTTCACGGTCGCGCCGTTCTCGAAGACCATGAAGTGCAAGTGGCACCCGGTCGAGTAGCCCGTGGTCCCGACGTACCCGATGACCTCACCTCGCTTGACCCGCTCGCCGACGTACGTCGAGTAGGCGCTGAGATGGTTGTACGCCGTGCCGAGCCCGACTCCCCGGTGGAAGCCGTTGTCCATGATGACGCGGTTGCCGTAGCCCTCGTTGTAGTAGACCGCGATGACCTTGCCCGAGGCCGCGGCATGGATCGGCGTGCCGCAGCCCGCTCCGAAGTCGGTGCCGTCGTGCAGGGACCACTGGTGGTAGACGGGGTGGAAGCGCATGCCGTAGGGCGAGGTGATGTACCCGTCGACCGGGTAGTCCAGGAAACCGTTCGACGGCCGGCTTCCACCGTCGTCGGCAGACTCGGCGGCTGCTGCGGCGGCGGCAGCGGCAGCCGCACGGCGGCGCGCCTCCTCCGCCCGCTTGCGCAGCATCTCGGAGATCCGGTCCCGCTCCTTCTGCAGCCCGCGCAGCACCTCCAGGTCGGCCTCACGTGCCTCGACCGCGGCGTCGTGGGCCTGCGCGCGCATCGTGACAAGGTCCGACACGCGATCCTCGGCCTGCTCGGCCTCCGCCTCGAGAGCCTGCTTGCGCCGGAGGTTCTCCGCGGCCGCCTTCCGCTGCTTCGCGACCTCTTCCTTCGCCGCCTCGACCTCCTGCTCCTTCACGGTGAGCAGGACCCGGGAGGCCTGCAGCCGGTCGAGGGTGACGGCTTCCTTGTCGAGCACGTTCTGCACGGAGTTGAGCTGGCTCGTGAGATCGCCGGGGTCCTGGGAGGTCAGCACCATCGAGAGGCCGACCAGACCCGGGTCGCCGCTCTGGTAGTTCTGGACTGCGATCTGGCCGAGCGTCTTCTCCTGCTCGGCTACCTTCGCCCGGCCCTCGTCCAGCTCGGCGCGCGCCTTCTGCAGACGCAGGATCGCGGCGTCGAGCTTGGCCTGCATCTGCTTGTCGAGCACGACCGCCACGGCGAGCTCGCCGCGGGTCTTGGCCAGGTGGTCCTGGGCGGCGGAGAGCTTGGCCTCGGCAGCGTCGAGCGCCCTCGTGGCCGCGGTCAGCTCGTGGCTGGACTGGTCGAGGTCCGTCAGGGTCTTGTTGATGTCCTTCTGGACCCGGTCCTTGCGGTTGTCGAGGTCGTCGGCCGAGGCCAGCGGGATCGCGGCAAAGCTGCAGAGCATGCTGCTTGCCGCCATGGCGGCGATCACGCGGCGACGGGTAGAACGGGGGAAGTAGCGGGCCACCGGTCTGCCTTAGCTGTCGTCGTCTCCTGCTCGATCAGCTTTGACGGTAACCCACTTAACTCAGACTTTTAGGTATTTCCGAGTCATTACCAGTGTCGGCACCAAAGTGAGCAATAGTCCGATTAGCGCAATGCATCCGAACGCCCACACTCCGTCACCCCAGTCCACCCAGGCGACGACGTGCGAGGTCGGTCTGAGCATCTGGTAGATGACGACGTACATGAAGAGGAGCAGCGCCGCACCTGCGAGCGCCACACCGACGAGCGCTGCCACCAACGACTCCATCAGGAACGGCAGCTGGATGTAGAGGCTGGAGGCGCCGACCAGGCGCATGATGCCGATCTCTCGACGGCGCGCGAACGCGGCCAGCCTGATGGTGTTCCCGACCTGGAGCACCGCGGCGAACACCAGGAAGCCGGCGATGCCGTACGACCCCCACTTCAAGACGTTCATCCAGAAGTAGATCGGTTCGAGCACCTCCTTGAGGTCGCGCACCATGCTGACGCCCTCGAGCCCCTGGACCTGGCTCTTCACCCCCCGGAACTGCTCCGGGTCCTTGAGCTGGACCCAGTAGGACTCCTGCATGTCCGACGGCTTGATCGACTCGTAGACGCGGCTCTCCGTCTCGTCGCCTGCGGCGTAGGCCTCCCGCCACTTGTCGTAGGCCACCTGCTTGCTCTCGCGGTGCCAGGAGTTGACCTCGTCGTGCGTGTCGAGGACCTTCTCGATCTCGCGCTTCTGCGCCTCCGTCGCCTCACCGTTGACGCAGTTGGCGGAGGCGGAGTTCTGGTTGCACAGGAAGACCGTGATCTCGAGCTTGCTGCCCCAGTAGTCCTCGGCCTTGTTCGCCTGCGCGTTCAGGAGCAGGCCCATCCCGACCAGAGTCAGCGAGACGAAGATCGTCACGATGACGGCGATGCTCATGGAAACGTTGCGCTTCAGGCCGTTCCCGAGCTCGGAAAATACATACGTCAGCTGCATCTAGGAAAGTCCTCGGTCCTCGATCAGTGCTGGTAGCCGTAGACACCGCGCGACTGGTCGCGCACGACGTGTCCACCGGACAGTTCGATCACGCGCTTGCGCATCTGGTCCACGATGCCCGCGTCGTGGGTGGCCATGACGACCGTGGTCCCGGTGCGGTTGATCCGGTCGAGCAGCTTCATGATCCCGACGGACGTGGTCGGGTCGAGGTTTCCGGTCGGCTCGTCCGCGATCAGGATCATCGGACGGTTGACGAAGGCGCGGGCGATGGCCACCCGCTGCTGCTCACCGCCGGAGAGCTCGTCGGGCATCCGCCCGCCCTTGCCCTCGAGACCCACGAGCTCGAGGGTCTCGGGCACCACCTTGGTGATGTGCGAACGGGGCTTGCCGATGACCTGCAGCGCGAAGGCGACGTTCTCCGTGACGGTCTTGTTCGGCAGCAGCCGGAAGTCCTGGAAGACGGTGCCGATCTGGCGACGCAGAGCCGGCACCTTCCACCCCGCGAGGCGGTTGATCTCCTTGCCGGCGACGTAGACCCTGCCGTGCGTCGGCCGCGCCTCGCGCAGGACCAGCCGCAGGAAGGTCGACTTGCCGGAACCGGAGGAACCGACGAGGAAGACGAACTCGCCCTTGTCCACCTCGACGCTCACATCGTCGAGCGCCGCGCGGCTCTGGCCGGCGTACGTCTTGGTGACATTCTCGAACCGAATCACAGTCGTGGGCGGCCGGGCTCGGGGACACTAGATTCAACGTTGCAACTGCCCGCGGGCACGCAGCGCTCCGACCAACTAGGCAGTTTAGGTGACGAATCCGTACGTCCCCAATCGGGCGACACGTCGGTGGGTCGCATAGGTTGAGGCCCATGCCCGGATTTCCGACCCTCGTCGCCCCCGGTGGCCGGCGTCGCTCCGGCAGGCGGCGGGCCGCCCGTGCCGTTGCCCTGTTGGCGGCATCGAGCCTGTTGGCCGGATGCACCGGGGGCTCCGACGAGGCGGGAACCACCCCGAGCCCCCCGACGTCCCCGGCGGAGAAAGTGGACCTGACCGGTCTGGACATCCCCCGCTCCTCCTTCTGCGACCTCCTCGACCAGAACGCGGTCGAGGACGCTCTCGAGGGCAGGGTGAGGAAGACCGCTCACTACGACAGCGGCGACGAGGTGGAGATCACCCCCGGCTACGTGGACTTGTCGCACGAGTACAACTGCGCCTTCGCCGGCCGCTCCCCCGCGGTCGCGCGCGCGTGGGTGTTCGCCTCGCCGGTGACGCCCTCCCGCGCGGAGGACCTGGCGCGGGATGCCCGATCCGACGAGAGATGCACCTTCCCGCGTCGCGGTCTGCGGTTCGGTACGCCGACCGTCACCGCCGTGTGCCGCCAGAAGGAGCCGCAACCTGCTCTCCGGGTCAGGATGCAGGGCCTGTTCGGTGATGCGTGGCTCAGCTGCGAGCTCACTGCACCCCGGACCGACAACCGCTCCGTCGCCCGGCAGGCACGCGAGGTCCGGCAACGCGCCGAGCAGTGGTGCTACGAGCTCGCGGCGACGATCGGCGCCCGCTCCTAAGCCCGGTCAGTGGGTGTGCCCGCCCCCGGAGGGATCGGCCCCGCACGAGGGCCCCTGAGGCGGTAGCTCCTGCACCAGCTCTCGCGGCGACCACCCCCGGACCCCCGGGTCGGCGACCCCCTGCACCAGCAGCTGACCGTTGCGCACCGACATCACGGTCACCTGCATCCCCGGCTCCTGCCACGTCCCGGCGAGCCGGGCCCGACAGGTTGGCGGCGGGCCGACGAGGTGCATGGTGCCGCGCAGGTAGAAGTCGTCGACCCAGCCGCTGGCCGGTGGCCCCTCGACGGTGCTGATGTGGAGCATCTGGCCGTCGATCTCGCTGACGCGCGCGAGTGTGCCGTCGTCGACCGCGGCCGTGACGTGCTCCTGGTCGACGCCGTCGTACACGTCCACGCTCTCGAGCCTCTGCTCGCCGTGGTCGTCGCGGCCACTCACCAGGACCAGCCGTCCGTCCGGCCTGCTGTCGGCCGGTTCGGCCTGTCCGCCGCAGCCAGTGGCGAGCAGGGCGGCCGCCGCGACCGCCACTGCCCCTCCACCCTGGCGGACCGACCTCATGGGCAGGTCACGGGGTTCGCGCCGCCCTTGGTGACGTTGGCCGAGACCGTGTCGCACCACGCTCCGTTGTCACCGACCCGGTGGAAGACCTTGTCGTACTGCGTCGAGCCGAGGCTCCATGAGTACGAGTCGTGGACCACCTCACTCGCCCCGCTGCCGGACAGGTACCGGACCGAGTCGGAGCCTGTGTTGTTGAACAGGCCGGAGGCGAACTCCATCACCCACCGCCCCTGAGCCGGGATCACGGTTCCGGCGGGGATCTGCCGGGGCGCTCCGCCGCCGCCTCCGACGTCGTCGATGAACCGTCCGCTGACGTCGACCGCGACGGATGTCGGGTTGACCAGCTCGACCCACTCGGTTCCCGCGCCGCTCGGAGCCATCAGCACCTCGTTGACCCGCACCTGGGACGGGTCGCCGGACCCGCCCCCACCCGAGCCGTCGCCGGTCACGTAGGTGCGTGTCCCCGCGTCGTAGTCGACGGTGTAGCTCGCGCCTCCGTTCTGGGTGGCGAGGTGGACGGTGCCGTTGTTGTTGAAGGTGCCCGAGTAGTCGATCGGTCCGGTGTCGTCGGCGGTGTCGCACGGGTTGTTGGTCAGGTAGACGTCGGCGCCGACGCCACGGAACTCGTTCAGGGTGCGGTTGCCCGGGTGGCCGTAGGAGTTGGTGCCGCACGAGATCACACCGGTCTGCGGGTCGAGCGAGGTCAGGTAGCGGTTGGACGACGAGTGCGAGGAGCCGTGGTGGTTCGCGCGGACCGTCTCCACCGTGCCCATCGGGCCGACCAGGTGTGCTTCCACGTCGTTGTAGGTGTAGCCGAACGTCGACGTGGCGTACTCGCCGTCGCTGTCCCCTGCCGTCGCGTAGGCGTAGGGCCCGAAGGAGATGCGGACCCCGTTCGAGTAGTCGTTCTCGCTTGGCGGCACGCCCTGCGTCGAGTGGTCCCCGCTGACCGGGGTGGTTCCGTCGGCCTGCATCACGCCCTTGGCGTTGGCCATCACGATCTTCGCGGTGGCGCCGCCGCCGAGGTCGAGCGTCGGCCACGCGCTGCCGTTGGTCAGCCGGAGCACCTTGCCCTCGATGTGGGAGCGGTCGGCCTGCCCGGCGGGTCCGTAGAGCCAGCACACGAACCGGAACGCGGTCTGCGAGGTGGTCCCGACGTTGTGCCAGGCGATCTCGTCGGACGGCGCGGCGGCCGTGCCCACGTCACAGTCGCTGTCCTGGTTGGTGTCGGTCCAGAGGCCCGCGTCACGGTCGACCACCTGGCCGACGGTGAACCCGAGGCCACCGGTCGTCTCGGGGGTGAGCAGCTGGTAGATGCCGTTGCCGTAGGCCTGGGTGTCGTTGGGGTTGCCCGCGTAGCCGATGTGGTCGAGGTGCTGGTGCGACGCCATCACGTAGTCGAGGTGCACCGGGCTTCCGGCGGCCACCCCGCAGATGTTGCGTATCTGGGCGGCGACCATGGACGCGTTGGTGTTCGCCCCCTTGGAGTTGTAGACGTCCTCGCCGAGGTCGATCAGCAGGGTCTTCCCCGTTGGCCCGACGACGAGCTGGGCGTCGCCCTGCTCCACGTCGAACCAGTAGACGTTGAGCTCGCCCTGGCGCCAGGCGCCGGAAGTCGAGCAGGAGGGGGCGTTCGCCACGGCCGCGTGGGCGGGGGCGGTGACGATCAGCAGCCCCGCCAGGAGAGCGAGGGCCGACCAGACGGTGAGTGGACGAGCAGCAGAGCGAGGCATCCGAGAGCTCCCGTGGGTGAGGTGTGCCACAGGAGCATGACGAAAGTAAAGAAGTCACACCAGCCCCACCCGGCGTGTCGCGGAAGACGTCGTCAGGTGTTGCCCGCGCGGTCACGGCACGACGGGCAACAGTTCACCTACGTCAGGAGACGGCGGCCTTCTCGGCGCCGCGGCGCCAGCGGATGCCCGCCTCGAGGAAGGCGTCGATGTCGCCGTCGAACACGGCCTGCGGGTTGCCGGTTTCGTACTCGGTGCGCAGGTCCTTGACGAGCTGGTAGGGGTGCAGCACGTAGTTGCGCATCTGGTCACCCCACGAGCCCTGGACGTCACCACGCAGCTCGTCGAGCTGGGCCCGCTCCTCCGCCTTCTTCAGCGCGAGCAGCTTGGCCTTGAGGATCACCATCGCGCTGGCCTTGTTCTGCAGCTGGCTCTTCTCGTTCTGACAGCTGACGACCGTGCCCGTGGGGACGTGGGTCAGCCGGACCGCCGAGTCGGTGGTGTTCACCGACTGCCCGCCGGGCCCGGACGAGCGGTAGACGTCCACCCGGATCTCGTCCTCGGGGATCTCGATCTCGTCGGTCTGCTCGAGCACCGGCACGACCTCGACGGCCGCGAAGGACGTCTGCCGACGCCCCTGGTTGTCGAACGGGCTGATTCGCACCAGCCGGTGTGTCCCGGCCTCCACCGACAACGTGCCGTAGGCGTACGGAGCGTGGATCGCGAACGTCGCGGACTTCAGCCCGGCCTCCTCCGCGTAGGAGGTGTCGAAGACCTCGACGGGGTACTTGTTGCGCTCGGCCCAGCGGGTGTACATCCGCATGAGCATCTCGGCGAAGTCGGCCGCGTCCACGCCGCCGGCTCCGGAGCGGATCGTGACAAGTGCCTCGCGGGCGTCGAACTCGCCCGACAGAAGCGTGCGGACCTCCAGCTGCTCGACCAGCTTGTGGATCCGGCGGAGCTCGGACTCGGCCTCGCTCAGCGAGTCCGAGTCGCTCTCCTCCCGAGCCAGCTCGAGGAGGATGCCGAGGTCGTCGATGCGGCTCTGCAGGGAGGTGAAACGCTCGAGCTCACCCTGGAGGCCGGAGAGGCGGCCGGTGACCCTCTGCGCGTTGGCCTGGTCGTCCCACAGGTCGGGGGCAGCCACCTGCTCTCCGAGGTCGGCGATCTCCGTGCGCATCGCATCGACGTCCAGCACCTGCTCGATGGTGTGCATGGTCGCCTGGAGCTGCTTGATCTGGGTTTCGAAGTCGGGTCCTGCCACGGGCCAAGGCTACGCGACCATCCGAAACGCAGCCATTCGCAGGCGGAACGGCCGCGCCTCGGACCTGTGTCAGAACCCCTCGTCTCCCCTGCCGAAGCCGTTGGCGGCGGTCCCGGCGTACGGCGTGGAGCCTGGCTCCCCCGAGTCACTCCCGTGGTTGCGGACCTTGTCGGCCGCCGTACCGGCCGCGTCCTTGGCGGCGTGCTTGGCCTCGTTCACCTTCTGCCGCACGGTCGGGTTGGTGCGGAGCTTCTGAGCCTGCCGTGAGATCTGCTCGTAGCGCTCGCGGCCTGCCTTGGCGCCCAGCACGTAGCCGACGGCTCCGGCGCCGAGGAACATCAGTTTCTTCATCATCGGGGTTCTCCTTTCGCTGCTGCCCCGGTGTTACCCGGGCGGAGTGATCCCAATCGGGCGCATGGGCCGGGGCGTCAACGGGTACCGCCCACGCACCAGGACCTTCCACCGCGAACCGTCGACAGGGAGGATGAGAGATGCCTCAGCAGGCGTGGAGCAAGAAGCGAGAGCGTCAGTACGACCACATCAAGGAGGGTCTCCGGGACCAGGGTCGTGACGAGGACACCGCCGAGGAGATCGCCGCGCGCACGGTCAACAAGGAACGCGCGCGCTCCGGCGAGGCCGACGAGAGCAGCCGAACGTCGACCCGCGACATCTCTTCGAGCCGCCGCGGCGGCCTCCGGTCTCACCGCGGCCCCGGTGGCCGCACCCGTGACCAGCTGTACGCCGAGGCCAGGGCCAAGGGCGTCAAGGGGCGGTCGAAGATGAGCAAGGACGAGCTCGAGAAGGCAGTGGGACGCTGAGCACCCACACCGGCGAGTCCTACTGGATGGCTTCAGCGCAGGCCCCGTCGCACCCCTCTCTCGACGAGGACGTGAACGCCGACGTGGCCGTCATCGGCGCCGGCATCACCGGGATCAGCGTCGCCGCGGAGCTGGTGCGCGCCGGCCGCTCCGTCGTGCTGATCGAGGCCGACCGCGTCGCCGCGGGAGTGACCGGCTTCACGACAGCCAAGGTGTCCGCGCTGCACGGCGCGCTCTACCACCACCTCAGCAGCAGGCTGGGCTCCGACGCGGCGACCGCGTACGCCACGAGCCAGGACCTCGCCCTGCAGCACGTCGCGGACACGGTCGTGCGCCTGGACATCGACTGCGACCTGGAGCGGAGACCCGCCTTCGTCTACAGCGAGTCCGAGGCGGACATCGACGTACTCGAGAACGAGGCGGAGGCCGCGAGACGGGCCGGTCTGGCAGCTTCGTTCACGACCGACACGGGCCTGCCCTTCCCTGTCGCCGGCGCGGTGCGCGTCGAGGGCCAGCTCATGTTCCACCCGCGCAGGTACCTCCTCGCGGTGCTGGACGACTTCGTACGGCGAGGTGGCCAGGTGTTCGAGCACACCCGGGTGACGGGGCTCGCGGAGGGCTCGCCGAACGTCCTCACCTGTGAAGGCGGGCAACACGTCTCTGCCCGCGAGGTGGTCGTCGCCTCCCACTACCCCATCTTCGACCGGTCGCTGCTGTTCGCGCGCCTCTCCCCCAGGCGGGAGTTCGCGGTGGCGGGCGTCGTGCCGCGCGAGGCCGACCCGCCCGGCATGTACGTCAGCCTCGGCCGGGACCTGCGCTCGGTCCGCAGCGCGCCGTACGACGGCCAGCGGCTCCTGATCGCGACCGGGGCGCCGTTCCCGCCCGGCGACTCGTCCGCGCCGCACCAGGCCGGACGGCTCACAGACTGGCTGCGTGACCGGTTCCCCGTCGACGAGGTCAGCCACATGTGGGCGGCGCAGGACAACCACACCGGGGACCGCGTCCCCTTCATCGGCCCGCTCCATCCCGGCTCGTCACACGCCTGGGTCGCCACCGGCTTCGGAGGATGGGGCATGACCAACGGCGTCGTGGCAGCACTCCTGCTCACGGATCGCCTCGACGGACGCACGCCGGAGTGGGGCAGGATCTACGACACCCGGCGCCTCCACCCACGACTCGAGGCAGGCACGGTCCTGCGGGCCGGCGCGAAGACCGCCTCGAACTGGGCGGGTTCGCGGCTCCGGGCGAAGCTGCCCGGCGTCCGGTCGGCATCCGACCTCGCCCCCGGTGAGGCGGGGATCGTCAAGGACGGCGGCGGCAGGTGGGCGACGTACGTCGACGAGGACGGATCCGCGCACGCGGTCTCCGCGACCTGCACTCACCTGGGCTGCCAGGTCTCGTTCAACCAGGTAGAGCGGCAGTGGCAGTGCCCCTGTCACGGCTCCCGGTTCGCGCTCGACGGCAGCGTCCTCCAAGGACCTGCCACCAGGCCTTTGCCCCCGAGGCCACCGGAGTCTGGGACGCTCTAGCTGTACTTCACACGGGAGGGGCCTCATGTCCGACGAAACGCAGCAAGAGCCCGACGGCGAAACAGAGGAGGAGCGGCTCACCAGGAACCTCAACGAGCTGCTCCAGGAGCTGCGCGTCACCCAGACCGGTGTCCAGATCCTCACCGGCTTCCTGCTCACCCTGCCCTTCACGTCCCGGTTCGCCAGCCTGACCGACCTGCAGCGCTACGTCTACCTGGCGATCCTCGCCGGGTCGGTGGTCGCAACGGGGCTGATCATCGCTCCGGTCGCCTTCCACCGGGCACTGTTCCGTCAGGGTGAGCGGCACTGGATCGTCACAGCGGCCAACCGGTCAGCGCGGGCCGGGCTCCTGGCGCTGGCTCTGACCACCTCCGGCGTTGTGTGGCTGGTGTTCGACCTGGTGATCAGCCGGACAGCCGCGCACGTCGCCGGCGGCATCTCGCTGGTCTTCTTCGCCGTCCTCTGGGCCGGTGTCCCGGTCGTCTTCCGGGGTCGCGACTGAGCCGTCCCGCTGTTCGGAACTCCCGGTTTCGGCGTGCCCCGGAGGGGTATGAGAGTCGGGCTCTCGCCGGCCCTCACGCGACCGCACCGTCCGTTCAGCCGTGTCGGGGCTCCTTTTTCGACGGCAGATTCACGCCCTGACGCGCGGGAGGTAGGAGGTGCGGGGCACAGTGGGACCTATGAGTGCGCATTCGTTCGCGGAGATCGCGAGGCTCCTGGAGGCGGAGCCCAACTTCGAGGCGACTGTCGGCCAGATCGCCCAGCTCGCCCAGCAGGCGATCGGCTGTGACCATGCGGGGATCACCCTGCTCCATGCCCGCAAGCGGGTGGAGACAGCGGCCTCGACCAGCCCCGTGGTCGAGAAGGCCGACGCGCGTCAGTACGAGCTCAGCGAGGGGCCGTGCCTCCAGGCGATCTGGAGCCACGACACGTTCATCGTCGATGACATGCTGGACGACCCCCGCTGGCCCAGGTGGGGCCCCGAAGCCGCGGACATGGGGCTACGCAGCATCCTGGCGATCCGCCTGTTCACGAATGGTGAGACGCACGGCGCCCTCAACCTCTACGCCAGCAGTCCGCGCCACTTCGAGGAGGAGGACGTCGCGGTCGGGCACATCTTCGCTGCGCACGCCTCGGTGGCGCTTGCGGCGGCCCGCAAGGAGGACCACCTGCTCAAGGCGGTGGACGCCCGGCACCTGATCGGGCAGGCACAGGGCATCCTGATGGAGCGCTTCGACATCGACGCCGCCCGGGCGTTCAACGTGCTCCGGCGCTACTCACAGGACCGCAACGTCAAGCTCCGGACCGTCGCCGAAGAGGTCATCGAGAGCCGCGCGTTGACCGAGCCGGGTGAGTCGCTGCGCCACGAGTAGGCAGCGGCTCACCCGGCTCCGGTTCAAGCGGTCGGCCCGGTGGTCAGGCCAGTTCGGCGCGGAGGTCCGAGAGGATCCGCGACAGCAGACGGGACACCTGCATCTGGGTGACCCCGATGTCCCCGGCGATCTGCTCCTGCGTCCACCCGTGGAAGAACCTCAGCTCGAGGATCCGGCGGTCACGGTCGGACAGCCGGCGTACGGCGGGGGCGAGGAGGATGCGCGCCTCAGCCCGACCGAGGTCGGCGTCGTCACCGCCGAGCAGCTCACCGAGTGAGGTGGAACCGTCCTCACCGACCGGGACGTCGAGCGACGCGGGCGTGAAACAGCCGTCGGCCGCCAGCGCCTCGATGACCGAGTCGACGTCGCAGTTGAGGAACTCCGCGACCTCACTCGGCTTCGGTGAACGGTGCAGGGTCTGCGACAGCTCGCTCGACGCGCGAGAGATCTGTGCCTGCAGCTCCTGGACTCGCCGCGGCGGCCGGACGGTCCAGCCGAAGTCGCGGAAGTAGCGCTTGACCTCACCGGTCACGGTCGGGACCGCGTAGCTGAGGAAGTCACGCTCGTAGGTCGGGTCGAAACCCTGCACGGCCTTGACCAGACCGACGTAGGCGGCCTGCATGAGGTCGTCCTTGCCGATCCCCCGGTCGCGGTACCGCGCCGCAATCGCGCGAGCAACGCCCATGTTCAGGACGACGACCTCGTCGCGAAGTCGTTTCTGCTCGATCTTGTCGGTGGTCTCCGCGATCTGCTTCAGAAGGCGGGCGGTGATGTCACTGCGGTCGGCCTCTGGAACGGTCTCGATGGCCGGTGAATCCGCGGCGGTGGTGGGAAGTTCTTCTTCGTGAAGGTCAGGCGAAGCCGTCATGCCTCTCCCCCTACTTCGTTTGAAGTCTCGTGGCACATCTGCTCGACCACTTCATGGCAGTCAACCACTCGGGTCGACGGTTGGGCAACCCGTGCCAGGCGGAAAGTCCGCATTCCAGACGGTTTGCAATAGTCCATGGGCACTACTTTTCCCACTCCCATTCGTATTACTCTCCGGCCCTGCCGAGTAGTCCCGAGGTGCAGGTCACACGACTTGCCGCTCCCGAACCGGTCAGCCGTCGCGCCTGCCCGCCGACCACCATGGACTGTCGACGACCCCGGTCCACGGAGTGGTCTCGTGTTGCCGCCTCTTCCGTTGGCCCCACTCACGGTTGTCCGTCGGGAACCACCAGCCGCACGTCTCGCATCGGACGTGCCAGGTGATCGGCGTTCCGTAAGGCTCCGGGCGACTGGAATCTGCAAGCTCCGCGACCGTGACCGTGGTCAGGTGCTCACCTCGCGCCCGAAGCTCGTCAAGCGTCATCGAGACTCCCGCGGGCAGGGGACGACGTGGGAGAGGGCTCGCGCCACGGGGCGAACGCGCCGTCACGGTTCAGCACCTCGAGCACGACCTGAAGCGCACTGAGCAGGGAGGCTCGGTGGTGCAGCCCCTCGATGATGACTCTGGTCAACTCTGTCTCCTCACCCGGGAGACTCCGCGACCGAGGCCGGTTGCGTAGCCCGTCTTGACTACAGGCGGTTGCCTGAGGCCCGGGTCTTCTCCGGAGGGCACCGTGTCGGGCGACGCGGTTGCCGGTCGGCCACGTCCGGAGGCGTGCGGCCGACGAACCATCTCGAGCTGAGATGCTCTGGACCCGATCGATTCCGCTGGCGGAACCGACAAGACCAAAGTACCCGAGGCCGCCGACGGTTGCTGGTTGTCGGCCGGGACCCTCAGTCGGTCAAAGGGTGCTCCTGGCCGGGACCAGCAACCAAACGAGCAAGAGACCTTCGGGCGAAGCCGATGAACGCGCGCACGAAGTCCGTCACCGTGCCCACGGCGCTCATCACGGCGCGGCACAGGCGGCATCGTCGCCTACGGACCTTGAGCCGGCCGGTGTAGGCGAGGCGACCGACAGCAGACCCCTGTGCGACCTTGGTTCCGGCCGAGGCCCCGGACAGGTGGAGGCCGCCGACGGCAGCCGCCTTTGGGGTCTTCCGCCCTAAGGAGCTGCCGGCAAGCGCAAACCCGCCGGCGGTGGAACCGGCCCGCACCTGCTGCTCCGTGCGTCGCCCAGCTGCGCTGCCTGCCCATGCGAGCGTGCCGGATGCCGAGCCCTCACCGGAGCGAACCAGAGTCGTCGCGGAGACGGGCGTGGACCACTCGGAGATGCGTCGGACGACACCCGACGCGGTTCCGGTGAAGGTCCACGTGCCACTGGCGGTGCCCCGCGGGACAGACGATGGGTGGGTGGTGGCCCGCGCCGGCTTCGACCACTCGGAGAATGCCATCACAGGACCGATCTGACTCGGTACTCGTACATCGTCTGCGGTTCGAGGCCGGTGTCCGAGTAGGTGTTGGCGGCATGGTTCGTGACCAGGACTGCGCCGTCCCGCTCGATGTCGTAGGCGACCGCCGTCGGCACGGCATCCCAGGCAAGGTCGATCCGGTCGTCGCTGATCGCGGTCGCCGTGACGTTCGCGGGGATGTCTGCTGACGGGTAGAACTGGCCGGTGTTCCTGTACAGCCAGTCGACGTTCGCGGTGCTGATCGGGGTGTCGAAGAGGCGCAGGTCGTCGACGTCGGCCACGGAGCTGTCTGGGTTGTCGCCACCGACCGCGATGGCGTTTGGCTGCAGCAGCTGGCCCGCGGTGTAGGCGGCGGCGTACACCCACTTGCCGTTGAAGAAGAACTGGATGCCGGTCTGGTCACAGGACGCAGCGACGTGCGTCCACGTCTCGTCGGGGATCGGAGCCTGCGAGGGGTTGATGATCCCCGTCGTGCCTCCAGAACCGAACAGGCGAACCCAGAACAGCCCGTTCAGTCGGCCCGCGTGGGCGACCTCTCCCCCGGCGCCGCGCAGCACCAGGAATCGGGCACCGCTCGAGGAGGCGCGGCACTTGACCCACGCCGAGAACGCCCATCCGGCCGGGCTCGCGGGCCACGTGATCGTGGCCGATGCGCCGGGGCCGGTGCCGTTCGAGCCGAGGGCGGAGCCCTGGATGCCGGCCACCCACGATCCCGCTGGGGTCAAGGTCAGGTTGTTGCCGGACGGCGACTCGTCGACAGCGGTGGTGCCGGTGTTCTCGTTGAAGTGGTAGACACCCCGGGCGATGTTCGCGGGGCGGTATCCGTTGGCTACGGGCGCACCGGTCCAGTAGCCGGGGGTCAGCTCGTTGAGGAAGTTCTTGGTGAAGGTCAGGTAGTCGAACGAGACCTGGCTGCCCATGGTGGCGTCGCCTCCGATGTAGAGCACGTCGAGGCCGTCGACGGCGGGAGTCAGGTGCGGTACGCCGTCGCCCATGTTCGTGATCTGCCGGGTCGCGGAGTCCACGCGGATGCCCACGTAGGTGGGGTTCATCTCGAAGCACACCCGGGTCCACTTGCCGACGGTCAGGGCATTGGCGCTGGTCACCGACACCGTGCCGTCCGCGATCGTGTGCCACGTGGCAGTCATCGTGCGGTCGGTGTTCACGACCACGCGCACGCGCGGGTTGCCCAGGGTGTCGTTGATGGCGAGCACCGGGCTCGCGCTGCCGGACGGTGCGGTGTCGAGCCGCATCCAGCCGGTGATCGACAGCCGGTCACAGTCGGGGAAGTCGACCGCGCCCGAGGCTGCTGCACCCGTGCCGTCGGCGACCAGTGCGCGACCGTAGAGGCCCTGTGCGTAGGTGGCCGACCCCGCCACGGTCAGGTCGCGGCCGTAGCTGCCGAAGTCATCAGCGGTGTCATCGTCGAACGGGTAGATCGCCAGCTGGTGGTCGGTCTGCTCCGCAGCCACCAACGTGGACCAGTAGTCCGGCTGCACCGGGTCGTTCCACCAGCGCAGGTCATCCACGATGCCGTCGAGCGGCTGCGTGCCGGTCAGGGCGTCGCGCCCGGCCTCCAGGGTCGCCGCGCCGGTGTACGACGGGGCGTTGCCCATGCTCTGCGACAGCACCTGGGTGCCATCGACCACGATCCTGACGGTGGGTGTGGACGACGTCCGGTCCAGCGTGACCAGGACGTGATGCCATTCACCGTCGCGGATGCTGGTGGTGGTGCCGTACGCAGTCCCGCCGAGGACAGCCTCTACGTTGCCGCTCGCGTTGGACGCGTACACCGCCCACACCAGAGTGCTGTTGGCAGCTGCCGAGGCGATGACCCGGGCGGCGGCTGTGGCCGTGTTCAGCTTGACCCACGCCGCCACCGACAACCCGCCGTCGGTGTTCAGCGGGTAGGTGAATGCCTGGACCGGCACGCGCAGCGCGCCGCCAGTGCAGCTCAGCCCGTCGCCGTACTTGCCGGTCGTGATCGCGGCCGAGCCGACCACGGTGCCGTGCAGGAAGTAGCCCGCCAGGTCATGAACGGTCGCGCCGTCAACTGTGCTCGGGTTGAACGAGTAACCCGCTGCCTGTGCCATCGCTCAGCTCCCGCTCGGGATCATGCCGAGGTGCCGTCGATGGTGACACGGGTGACCGTGTACTCGCCGGCGGAGTTGAACGCGGAGTCACCGGTCAATGCGAACGCCCCGCGGAACGTGCCTCCGGTTTCGGCGCTCCACAGCCCGACGTGGGTGACCGGGCCGTTGGCGGCACCGCCGGCGAAGTCGTAAGGCCCCGCGGTGAGATCACCGTCCGCGTCCACGGTCCAGGTGACCGCGACCCGGGAGGCGGTGGACTCGCTCGCTCCGGTAGCACCGGGGTCGGCCGAATGCAGCGAAAGGTGTGTGCAGAGCGTGGACAGAGAGTTGCCCAGGCTGGTCAGAGTGGCGTCAGTCAGTGCCATGGATACTCCTCGAATAGATGTCGGACGACAGTTTCTGGAGCAAACCTCCCGAGCGGCCACTGCAGTCATTCTTGGGCGGCTCATCGGGCGAACGCGGGTAAACGAGGATGCAGAGGACTGCAATGCACAAACCTGAGCAGCGACACAAAGTTCCATAAGTAGGCAAATCGGATTTCTGGGTTCAGGTCACCTAGTCGCTGACGATGACGAACGATGCCGCGGTCCCGGTGATGACGGGGTCGAGCCAGGTGCGCCAGACGCACCGAGGCACCGAGGCACCGAGGCACCGGCCAACCCCTATAGCCTGAGCCGGTGCCTGCTGCTCGTTTCTCACCCGTGTCGCTGGTTCTGATCGGCATCCTCTCAGTCCAGTTCGGCGCGGCGGTCTCGAAGGGGCAGTTCGGCGAGATCCCGCCCGTCGGGATGGTGCTGCTGCGACTCCTCACGAGTTCGCTGATCCTGCTCGCCTTGGCCCGCCCCCGGCTGGGTGGTCGCACCGTGGCGGACTGGCGGCCAGTGCTGGCGCTCGGGGTGGCGCTGGCTGCGATGAACTGGGCGTTCTACGAGTCCTTCGCCCGGATCCCACTCGGCGTGGCGGTGACCATCGAGTTCGTCGGCCCGTTGGCGCTCGCGGCCGTGGGCCGCCGCCGTCCGCGCGACTTGGTGTGGGTGGGCCTGGCTGCGCTGGGCGTCGTCCTGTTCGGCGCCGGGCCGACAAAGGTCGACGCCGTCGGGTTCGGCCTGGCGCTGCTCGCGGGCGGCTGCTGGGCGCTGTACATCGTCTCGACGGCGGCCACCGGGCGCCGCTGGGCCGGCGTCGAGGGGTTGGCGGTGGCCAGCACGGTGGCGACTCTTGCCATCGCTCCGTTCGCCGTGGCGACGGCGGGCGCGCGCCTGCTTGAGCCACGCCTGCTGGTGCTTGGGGCTCTGGTCGGACTGCTCAGCTCGGTGATTCCCTACAGCCTTGAGATGGCCGCCCTGCGCACCTTGCCGCCCCGGGTGTTCGGCATCTTGATGAGCCTCGAACCGGCCACCGCGGCGCTGGTAGCCGCCGTCCTCCTCCGCGAGTGGCTCACCCCGCTGCAATTGCTCGCGATAGCCTGCGTGACCGCGGCCAGCGTGGGCGCCGCTCGCACGACGTCGGCCCGCGACGCCATCCCCGTCGACTAACCGCGAGTGTCGACGCAGTCAGTCAGGCTGAACCCGTGACAATCACGAGTTGGTCCGCAAGGCGTGCCAGATCAACGCCATTGAGATCCAGATCCAGGCCGCACAGGTTCTAGTTGCTGACCACGACGAACGATGCCGCGGTCCCGGTGATGACGGGTCGGCTCGCCCAGCCGGGTGGTGTCAACGGGAGGTCGAGCGGAGCGCTGACGCGCACCACGACCGAGTCACCGGCCGCGTCGACCGAGTACCCGAGACCCGGGTACTTCCCGGCGGCGTCGAGTGAGTCGAGGTAGGAGGCGACGTACCGCTCCGCGGCGGCGGGGTCGATCTGCGCGCGCTCGTCCAGCCCGCCGAGGTAGACCTGCTCACCCTGCACGCCGTCGGCCGCAGCCAGGGCCGCACCGTCCGCGAGGGAGTCGAGGGCCTGTCGCTGCAGATACGCGGCCGAGGCGTCGACCACCACGGCGACCAGCATCATCACCACGACCGTGAACCCGACGATCAGCACGCTGGTCTGTCCGGCGTCGTCACGCCGGCCGGGGCCGCGCGCGGCTCTCACGGCCGGTCCTCCCGGAAGGTGCCGTAGGGAACGCGGTGCACCGCCTCGACGCGGATGCTCGGCGTGCTGCCGCCGAGCGCCGTCGGCATCAGCGGGAGCGCGACCGGGTAGGCGACCTCGACGGTGATCACCGAACCGGGCGCAAGGCAGTTCGCAGGATCCGGCTCGCAGGTCACCTGCAGCCGACTCCTGGTCTCGTCGAGATGCTGGTCGCCGAGCGCGACCGCGGCTGCCGTCGCGGCCCGGTCTCCTGCAGCAGCCTCGTCGGGCGCGATCGCGTACGCACGCCCGGCGGACCTGGCTGCCGCGCTGACCGCGAAGGCAGACCGTTGCACCTCGAACACCGCGAGCATGACGTAGAGCAGGGGCACGAGGAGCAGGACGGAGAGCCACGTGACCTCGACCAGTGCCGTGCCGCCCTCGTCGCGCCGCGCCCACCGCGCTCGCAGGGCAGTCACGGTGCAACCTCCTCGATCGCGTGACCGGAGACGGTGAGCCGCACGGCCGGACCCCACAGGCCCAGCGGTGGTACGTCGGCGACGACATCGACTCGCACGCCGGGAGCGCCATGCACCTCGACCGCCGTCGCGGTGACGTCGGACGCGAAGCGGGCCGCGATCGCGCCCGAGACCTGTTGCCGTGTCCGAGCAACCCCCGCGTCGAGGGGACGGTCCACGGTCGCAGCGAAACGCGCACCCTCCGAGGCCGCGGAGGTCAGCGTGTTCCGGACGTGCAGGACGAGCGCTACGTGGACGAGGCCGAGGAACAGCGGCACCAGCACGACGAGCACGAGCACGAAGTCGACGACCGCGGAGCCCCGCTCGCCCCGACGTCGCACGCCGCCGGTCACGTCGGTCAGCTCTTCACCGAGTTCAGCGCGTCGGACAGCATCTGCGACAGCGTGTCGCCGGCGACCGTCCACAGGGCAGCCACGAGCCCGGCCGTCATGACGGTGATCAGAACCCAGCCGGGCACGTCCCCCCGCTCGTCCCGCCGGCCGCGGCCATCTCCGAGTGCTGTCATCGCCGCAACGCATCTCGTCAGCAGGTGAATCATCCTGGTGTTCCTCGTTTCTTGTTTCCTACGCCTGGTCACGGCGCCACCAGCCGGAGCCCCACGACCCCGGGCCAGAATGCGAACAGAACGGTCACCGGTAGGACCAGGAAGACCACCGGAACCATCATCAGAATCTCTTTGCGCGCACCGGACTCGATGAGCGCGCGACGCCCTGCCTCCCGGACGTCGGCCGCCTGTGCATGGAGGACATCTGCCAGCGGGGTGCCGCGTTCGACGGCCACGGCCATGCCTTCCGCGAACCTCGCCACCACCGGCACGCCGGTGCGAGCGGCCATCTCGTCCAGCGCCCTCGCGACCGGCGTACCGGTCCGGATCTCGGCGAGGACGCGGGACAGGTCGGCGGTCAGCTCACCGTGAGACCGGGCCACCACCCGGTCCAGCGCCGAGACAGGCCCCTCCCCCGCCGCGACGGACAGCGCCAGCAGCTCCGCCACCGTGGGGAACTCGGCAAGGATCCGACGCTCCCGCTCCGTCACCTGGGCAGAAAGGCGGTTCTCCCGCAACAGCACGCCGAGGACGAAGGCGACGCAGCAGAGCACCAGCAGAGGCAGGGTCCGCCCGGGCGACCGCAGCGCCACCAGGAGTGCGAGCGCGGCCGACACGGCAAACCCGACCAGCCCCCACGTCACCTGCTCGACACGGAAGTCGTGCACGCTCATCGTCAGGTTCGCACGGTCGAGCCTGCGACGAACCGACGATGCCCCGCCGAGCACACGCTCGAGGGAGTCAGCAGCCGAACGCAGCATCGGCCCGAGCAGTGCGCCGACGGCGGACCTCGGTGCCCCGCTGTCGCGCCTGACGGAGACCTGCGGGAGGTCCCGGACGTAGGGCAGAACTCGCACGGAGAGTCGCGGCCGGCGCAGCGAGGCGACCCGCCCAGCCACGAGAACGAGGCCGAACCCGAACGCCGTGCCGAGAGCCGCACCCCACATCGCCAGGCTCACGACAGCACCCGCCGTTCCCGAGGCAGCCGACCGATGCGCAGCATCAGCCGGTAGGCGACCAGACAGGCACTGCCACCGGCGATGAGGACCACGACCCCGGTCGGCGAGGCGTAACGCGAGATGACCTCCCGCTGGAAGCAGAGCATCAGAAGCACCAGCCAAGGAGCGGCGACCGCCAGCCGGGCGCCGTTCACGGTCCAGGCCTGCCTCGACTCGAGCTCGGACCGGGTGCGAGCGTCCTCGCGCAGGTACCCCGACAGGCTGCGCAGCAGGCGACCCAGCTCCCCTCCCCCGACCTCACGAGCCAGCCGGAGTGCTTCCACCACCCGGTCCCCCACGGGATCACAGAGCCGGTCCTTGAGTCGGTCGAGGCTGTCCCCGAACCGCCCCGTCACCTGGTAGTCGACCGCGAACGCCAGGAACGGCCCACGCAGCGGCACCGGCCCCCGCTGGCCGAGCTGCACGAGCGCCTCCGGCAACGACATCCCTGCCCTGACCGCCGACGCCAGGTTGTCGACCGCCTCGGGCCACACTTCCGCGAGCTCCTGCTGCCGGCGCCGCGCCCTGCCCCTCAGGACCGCGACCGGAAGGTAGACCGCCATCGCGGTGAAGGCCAGAGCGACCGGCGCGGTCCGGGAGACCACCCATACGGTCAGCCCGGCCACCGCACCGGTCGCGACGCACACCGCGACGACACCACGCGGGGACGTGCCCGAGAGCCCGGCCGCGCGAAGGAGCGTCTCGAGTCGTCCGGTCCGGCCTGGGCTGAGCCGTGGCTGCCGAGGCGACACGAACGACAGCCAGACCAGGAGCAGCCCGACGCCGACCCCGAGCCCGAGCGCGGCTCCCACGTCACCGACCCCCCGCCAGCATCCGGGCGAGGTCCACACCCACCCTGTCGTAGCGCTCCGGGCGCGGCGGCATACCGGTCGCGCGGACCAGCCGGTCCCCCTCCCGGACGTAGATCGACTCGGTCTCGATGACGTCCCCCTCGACCCGGCCGGGAACCGCCACGATCTCGTTGACCCGACGCGCCCCTCCGTTGTCGATGCCCAGATGGACCACCAGGTCCACCGACGAGGCGACGGTGGGCACGACGAACCGCGCGGAGATGTTCTCGCCGGCCAGCAGCGGGAGCGTGCACATCTTGGTCAGCGCCTCACGGGCGCTGTTCGCGTGCAGCGAGGCCATGCCCGGGAGTCCTGCGTTCAGAGCCAGCAGGAGGTCGAGACACTCCTCGGCGCGGACCTCGCCCACGATGATGCGCGAAGGACGCATCCGCAGGCTCTCCTTCACCAGGTCACGAAGCTTGATCTCGCCGGTCCCCTCCAGCCCCGCCTGCCGGGTCTGGAGCGCGACCCAGTCCGGGTGGTTGAAGCGGAGCTCGAACACCTCCTCCGCCGAGATCACCCGGTCCTCACCGGGGATCCCGGCCGCCAGGCAGTTCAGCATCGTCGTCTTCCCCGCCTGTGTCCCGCCGGCAACAACGATGTTGAGCCCGGCTCTGACCGATGCGTCCAGGAACCGAGCCGCCTCCTCGGTGATGCTGCCGAGCCCGACGAGGTCGTGGAGCCGGGCCGCACGCACGACGAACTTGCGAATGTTGACCGCGCTGAAGCCACGGGAGATGCCCTCGAGCACGACGTGGAGCCGGTGACCGCTCGGCAGCATCGCGTCCACGAAGGGCTGTGAGACGTCGACCCGGCGGCCGCTCGACTTCAGCATCCGCTCGACCAGCTCGTCGACCTGCGGCCGGCTCAGGATCGTGCTGGTGAGCTCGTGCCTTCCCGCCCGCGCGACGAACACCCTGCTCGGGTCGTTGATCCAGACCTCCTCGACCGTCGGGTCGTCGAGGTATCGCTGCAGGGCGCCGAACCCGGAGACCCTGGCCACCAGCTCCTCGACGACTGCGTCGGGGTCACCGACCGGTACGACGGCGCCGGTGAGACTGCGCTGGTCGTGCTCCTGCACGATCCTCTCGGCCAGCCGCCGGACGAGGACCGCGTCACGCTGCGGGTCGATCCCCTCGCTGCGCACCGACTCGCGCAGGACCAGGTCGAGCGCGTCGACCACCTCGCTCTGGGGGTCTGTGTACGTCAGGCTCATGACCCCCACCACCTCGCCGGCTAGTTCTGTTTCGGTCGGACGGGAGTCTGACCCACAGCCGGGCCGCTCCGCCAGGCTCTGTGACACATCTGTGCACAGATGAGGCGTTTTCGGTCCTAGTGGATTAGGCCACCTGCGAGGGGGTATAAGCCTCAACACCTGGTTGGTCATGGGTCCCGCCGTTTCTCGGGAACGGCGGGACTCGTGCTTTTCAGGGGGCAGCCGACAACAGGTCCCCGAAGACGTCGCCCTCGGTGTCCAGCCGCTCGAGCATCTCCTCCATCTCGCAGTGCCGGAGAACGCCCTCCTTCTCCGCGCCCCGCTCGATCTCCTCCCAGGTCCTGGGCGCGGCGACGTACGGCGCCTCCCGCCCCCGCAGGGAGTACGGCGTCACCGTGGTCTTCGATCTCGTGTTCTGGCTCCAGTCGAGGAACACCTTCCCGCGACGCAGCGACTTCGTCATCTTCGAGAGCACCAGGCCGGAGTGCGACCTCGACAGCTCCTGGGCGACGCCTTGGGCGAGGTCGCGCACCTCGTCGGCGTTCCGGTCGCCCGGCAGCGCGGCGTACAGGTGCAGGCCCTTGCTCCCGCTGGTCACGGGTGCCGACGCGAGCCCCATCTCCCCGAGGCGCTCGCGGACGAGCAGTGCGACCTTGCAGCACTCGTGCAGCCCGGCCGGCGCTCCGGGGTCGAGGTCGACCACCAGGCGGTCCGGGTTCTTCGGCTGGTCGTTGGCGCCGAACCTCCACTGGTGCACGTGCAGCTCGAGCGACCCGAGGTTGACCAGGTAGGTGAGCGCCGCGAGGCCGTCGATGACCGGGAAGGTGATGGTGTCCCCGCCGCCGCGGGACCCGGTCGAGGAGACGGTCGCCGAGCGCAGCCAGCCGGGCGCGCCGGACGGGAGGTTCTTCTCGAAGAAGCTGCCCTCCGCCGTCCCGTTCGGCCACCGGATCCGCGTGACCGCGCGGTCGGCGAGGTGTGGGAGCAGCGCGGGAGACACGCGTGCGTAGTAGTTGAGCACCTCGCCCTTGGTCGTGCCCGTCTTCGGGTACATGACCTTGCCGAGGTTGGAGATCTTCAGCTTCCGGCCATCCACCTCGACCATCACGTCCTGGTCCTGCTCTGCCACCGCTCGGTCACTCCTCTCGCAGGTCGTCGGGCGACAGGTCGTAGCGCACACCCTGGTAGCTCGGCTGGCGCAGGCGTCCCCCGGGGGTCAGCCCAAGCGACCTGACCTCCACCACGACCTCGGGGCGCACCCACACCGCGCCCTGAGCATCCTCGCGGGGCAGGGGGTCGCCGAACGGCGGTTTCTCACAGCGGAGCGGCTCGAGATGCTCCTTCAGCACCTGCCCCTGTTTCCCTGCGATGCCGCTGCCGACGCGCCCCCGGAACACCAGGCCCCCAGGCCCGGGGTAGCCCACCAGCACGGCTCCGAGCCGGGTGGTGCTGTCGGTCTCGTGGCGCCAGCCGCCCACGACGTACGACTGCGAGAGCCGGTTCGGGAACTTCAGCCAGTCCTTCGTGCGCCGACCGGGGTGGTAGCGGGACGTGAGTCTCTTGCTGACGACGCCCTCGAGCCCCTGCTTCCCCGTGGCCTCGAGCAGCGCCTGCCCGTCGTCGTACGTCGCGGGCACCTGCCAGTGCACGTCCGTGAGGTGCAACGACTCCAGCACGGCCCGTCGTACCGACAGCGGCTCACCCGTCAGGTCGCGGCCGTCGAGGCGGAGGACGTCGAAGGCGATCAGGGTGACGGGGTTCGTCCGCATCAGCGCCTGGGCCTTCCTCGCGCTGCTGACGTGCATCCGGTCCGCCAGTGCCGCGAAGGTGGGGATCCCGTCCTTCAGCGCGACCACCTCGGCGTCGAGCAGGACGTCGTGCCCGAGGTCGGCCAGCCCCTGCAGCTCCGGGAAGCTCACCGTCACGTCGTTCTCGTTGCGCGACCACAGCCGTAGCGCCCCGCCCCTCACCTCGGCGAGCACGCGCATGCCGTCCCACTTGACCTCGTGAATCCATTCGGGTCCGTGGGGTACGGAGGTCCCTTGACTAGCCAGCATCGGCCGCATGGGTACATCCTTGCCCATGGAGAACAACCGACTCTCGGGCTAGCGTCGTGTCAAGGAGGAGGGTTCCCCCATGCGAGCCATCTGGAAGGGCGCAGTCTCGTTCGGCCTGGTGAGCGTGCCCGTGAAGCTGTACGCCGCCACCGAGAGCCATGACATCTCGTTCCGTCAGGTCCACGCCAAGGACGGCGGCCGGATCAAGTACCAGCGCGTGTGCAGCATCGACGGCGAGGAGGTCGCGTACGCCGACATCGCCAAGGGGTACGAGACCGACGACGGGCAGATGGTGGTGCTCGACGACGGGGACCTGGCGGACCTCCCCTCCAGCAGCAGCCGCGAGATCTCGGTCGACAAGTTCGTGCCGAGCGACCAGATCGACCCGATCCTGTTCGAGAAGTCCTACTACCTCGAACCGGACAAGGCGGCCGCCAAGCCGTACGCCCTGCTCCGCGAGGCCCTGAAGGAGGCCGACCGGATGGCCGTGGTCACCGTGACCCTGCGCAACCGGATGACAACGGCGGTGCTGCGGGTCCGCGACGACGTGATCGTGATGCAGACGATGATGTGGCCCGACGAGATCCGCAAGCCCGACTTCGGGACCCTCGACGCGACCGATGGCGCCGCGAAGCCGCAGGAGCTGAAGATGGCGAAGCTCCTCGTCGACACGCTCGCCGGTGACTACGAGCCGAGCGAGTACGAAGACGACTACAAGGACGCCGTCGAGGCGCTGGTGCAGGCCAAGCTCGAAGGCGGCGAGGTGAAGCACGCGCCCGAGGCGAAGCCCGCCACCGGCGAGGTCGTCGACCTGCTTGCTGCGCTGCAGCGCAGCGTCGACGCGGCCAAGTCCTCGCGGGGCGAGCCGGCCGCCTCGGGCGCCGGAGCCGACGACGGCGAGGTGGAGCCGGAGGAGAAGCCGGCGGGGAAGGGCGCTGCCAAGAAGCCGGCGAAGAAGACCGCTTCGAAGCGTCCGGCCGCCAAGAAGACCACCGCGAAGAAGACCACCGCCAAGAAGACCGCTTCCTCGAGCAAGAAGAAGGCGAGCTAGCCCGCGGACCTTTCGGTGTCGACGTGCCTGGCTGCCGCGGGCGAGTCGGGGAACCGCTTCGCGGTCACGTGGCTGACCATGTCCGAGAACCTCGGAGCGACCAGGTTCAGGATCTCAGCGATGCTGCCGGCGAGCGTGTTGACCGTGACGGGCCGGTCCTCCAGAGCGCGTACGACGCGGGCCGCCGCCTGGTCCGGCGTCAGCGCGGGTGCGCGCCGGTAGACGTCGGTCGGGCCGATCATCTCCGTGCGCACGAGCGACAGTCGCAGGTTGGTGAACGTCACCCCCGCGCCATAGGTCTCGCGCCCGGCGATCCGGCTGAACGTGTCGAGCGCGGTCTTCGACGCGATGTACGCCGCGAACTTGGGCGCCTTGACCTGCACGCCCCAGGTGACGATGTTGACCACGTGGCCGGAGCGCTGCTCCACCATGTGCGGCAGCAGGCCGAGGACGAGCCGGACAGGCGCGAAGTAGTTGATCGCCATTGTCCGCTCGAAGTCGTGGATCCGGTCGTAGGAGAGCTCGAGCGAGCGCCGGATGGATCTGCCGGCGTTGTTGACGAGCATGTCGACGCCCCCGTGCTCACGCAGCACACGCTCGACGAGGCGGTCGACGGCCGGCCCGTCGGTGAGGTCGCAGGCGTAGCCGAACGCCGAGCCACCGGCCGCCTCGATCTGCGCGACCACCCGGGACAGCTCCTCGGCCCGGCGCGCGACCAGGATCGGCACCGCCCCCCGCTCGGCCACGGCGATCGCGGTGGCCTCCCCGATGCCCGAGGACGCGCCCGTGACGAGGACCGTCCGACCCCGCAGCGGGCTGTCGAGGTGTGTCCCCGGCAGCCTGGCGACGAGGTGACGGCGTACGAACGCCTTCGGGGTCGCGAACAGCAGCCGGCCGCTCACAGCGCCGGCCTCTCGCCGGCCCACGGCCTGGCTTCCTCGAGCTGTGCAGCCACATTGAGGATCGTGACCTCGTCGTGCGGCCGACCCACGAGCTGCACGGCGAGCGGCAACCCGTCGCCTGCGAACCCGGCGGGCAGGGAGGCTGCCGGGTTACCGGTCACGTTCCACAGCGCGGTGTAGGCGATCGACGGCTGGGACCGCAGCGCGGCCCGGAACGTTCCCGCACCCTCCAGCACACCGACCGGGAGCGGCCGGTGCGCGGTCGTCGGGGTCAGCAGCAGGTCGTGGCGGTCGAAGACCCGGTTGGCCTTGACCGCAACCTTCTCCCCCTGCCGGATCGCCCACTCGACGACGCGCGGCCGCACCCACGCACCGAGCCTGACCGTCTGCCGGGTCCGGCGTTCGAGGAGCTCGGGGTGCTCGACCGCGTGGGCCTCGAAGCGCACCCCGCCGAAGAACTGCGGGACGAACGCCGCCGTCGCGTCGGGGTACCCCGGGTCCACCTCCTCGACGTGGTGGCCGAGCTCCGCGAGGAGCGCCGCGGTCTTCTCCACCGCTTTGACGTGCTCGGGTGCCGGACGGACGCCGAGCACGGCGGGTTTCGTCGACCACGCCACCCGCAGACGCTTCCTGGGCGCATGCACCGCGTCGACGAACGAGGTCTCCGGCTCCGCGGCCCGGAACCTGTCCGAGCTCGCCGAACCGCGGACGACGTCGTAGACGAGGGCGCTGTCGAGGACGCTGCGGGTCAGCGGCCCGGCCGTGCCGAGCGCGTACCACAGATGCTCGTGCGGGCCGTTGCTCACCCGCCCGCGCTGCGGCTTGAGGCCGAACAGCCCACAGCAGGCCGCCGGGATCCGGATCGAGCCGCCGCCGTCCCCACCCATCGCGAACGGCACCAGCCCGGCGGCGACCGCCGCTGCCGACCCGCCGCTTGAACCACCTGGCGAGCGGGTGGTGTCCCACGGGTTCCGGGTCAGGCCGTGCTGGACGGACTCGGTGAACGGCCACTGGCCGAACTCGGGCATCGCGGTCTTGCCGACGACCACCGCCCCAGCCGCACGCAGTCTGCGGACAACCTCCCCGTCCACCAGTGCGGGGTTTGCGTTGGACCGCCCGCCGAACGTCGTCACCTGCCCCGCGACGTCCAGCTCCTCCTTGATGGCCACGGGTACGCCGTGCAGCGGACCGAGCTCGTCGCCCCGGGCACGGGCGGCGTCGCGCTCGTCGGCCTCCGCCCGGGCTCGCTCGTGCATCACGACGGTGAACGCGTTGAGGTCCTGGTCGTGCTCGACGATCCGCTGGAGGCACATGTCGGTCAGCTCCCGCGCGGAGACCCCGCCCTCACGGACCAGTTGCGCCTGCCCCGCCACGCCAGCGAAGAACGTCTCGTCTGTCATGGCGCGACGGTAGTGCATCCCCCGGGCAGAGGGGTCCCGGTCTCACGACGCATGACGGCTCGGGGGGTGGGGTACTCCGCCCGGTGGCGCAAGTCACATGCCTACCGATACGGGAGAGGGAAATGTCTTCAGGAGTCGAAACGGGTCGGATCACCACCGACATCCCGGCACGATTGGACCGGCTTCCATGGGCCAGATGGCATTGGCTCGTCGTCATCGGCCTGGGGACGGTCTGGATCCTCGACGGCCTCGAGGTGACCATCGTCGGGTCGATGTCCGACGCCCTCGCCGACCCCAAGACAGGACTTGGCCTGAGCAGCTTCGACGTCGGCCTGGCCGGCGCCGTCTACGTCGCCGGGGCGTGTCTCGGCGCGCTGTTCTTCGGTCAGCTGACCGACAGGTTCGGCCGCAAGAAGCTCTTCCTGCTGACCCTGGCCGTCTACACGGTGGCCACGGTGCTGACGGCGTTCTCGATGAACCCGATGTGGTACTTCGTCTGCCGCTTCTTCACCGGAGCCGGCATCGGCGGTGAGTACGCCGCCATCAACTCCGCGATCGACGAGCTGATCCCAGCGAAGTACCGCGGTCGCGTCGACGTGGCGATCAACGGCTCGTTCTGGGTCGGCGCCGCCGGTGGCGCCCTGCTGACGATCCCGCTGCTCGACCCCACCAGGGTCGACCAGGAGTGGGGCTGGCGGCTCGCCTTCGGCCTCGGCGCGATCCTCGCCGTCGCCATCCTGATCGTGCGCAAGAACGTGCCCGAGTCACCGCGGTGGCTCTTCATCCACGGCCGCGAGGACGAGGGTGAGCGCATCGTGCGCGACATCGAGGACACGGTCCAGAACGAGACGGGGCGCGACCTTCCCAGCACCTCCCGCACGATCACCATTCGGCAGCGCCGCTCGATCGGCATCGGGCTCATCGCACGGACCGTCTTCACGCTCTACCCCAAGCGGACGATCCTCTGCTTCAGCCTGTTCATCGGCCAGGCCTTCCTCTACAACGCCTTCTTCTTCACCTACGGCGACACCCTCAGCACCTTCATGGGTGTCAAGCAGGTCGGCTGGTACGTCGCGGTGTTCGCGGTCAGCAACTTCGCCGGCGCGCTCCTGCTGAGCCCGCTTTTCGACACGCTCGGCCGCGTCCGCATGATCGCCGGCACCTACATCCTCTCCGGCGTCCTGCTGGCGGGGACGGGGATGTTCCTCGGCTCCTTCACGGCCGTCACGCTGACACTGATGGGCGCGATCATCTTCTTCTTCGCCTCGGCGGGTGCCAGCGCGGCGTACCTCACCGCCAGCGAGGTCTTCCCGATGGAGACGCGGGCGCTGTGCATCGCGTTCTTCTACGCCATCGGAACGGCCGCCGGAGGTATCGCCGGGCCGCTGCTGTTCGGCAAGCTGATCGAGGACGCGACCACTGGGGGCAAGGACATCACGGCCATCGCCCTGGGCTACTTCATCGGAGCCGCACTGATGGTGGCCGGAGGCGTGGTCGAGGCACTGCTCGGCGTCAAGGCCGAGCAGCGCTCGCTGGAGAGCATCGCCCAGCCCCTGACGGCAGAGAGCGACTCGCACGGCGGACGCGAGAGCGTCCCGGCCTCGGCCTGACCCACGAGGAGGTAGAACGACACATGCCCATGCCACCCCCCAAAGCCAGCACCGAAGGCCGGCGCGACCGGCAGGTGTTCCACGAGATGGGCCAGATCGTGCGTGCCCTCGAGTCCGAGGGCACACAGTCCCGGGACGGGCTCGCCGAGCTCGTCGGGGCCCGCTACTGGGAGCAGCACCGGTTCGACCGGGCGCTCGAGCTGGCCATCGCGGACGGCCTGGTCGTGAGGAACGAGATGGGTGCCCTCAGCGCGACCTGAAGCCCCTGACCCGTCGCCCCCAGCCCTGGCGTCCTCCTGCCCAGGCCTGGGGGCGGCGCTGGTTGGAGGCAGCTCAGACCGAGCCGCCGCACCGGCGCAGGGCAAGCACCACCAGGGAGCGCGTCACGGCGATCACCTCGTCGAGGTCGACGTTCTCCTGAGGTCCGTGCGCCAGCCGGATGTCACCAGGACCGTAGTGCAGGGTCGGGATCCCACCGATCCCGGCGTACAGGCGCAGGTCGCTGCCGTAGACCTCGGCGCCGAGGGGCGGCTTGTCCCCGCCCGTGTCGACCACGGCGGAGCGGACCTCGTCGATCAGGGAGTGGTCCGGGTCGATCCGCCCGCTGGCGAACTGTCCGCCCGGCCAGGTGACGATCGGTCGGTTCTCGAGCAGCCACGGGTCGTTCGCGCTGGCCTCCGCCACGGCGTCCTCGAGCGCCAGCCGTGCCTGGCGGGGGTCCTCGTCGAGGCGGACCCCGAGGCGGCCGTCCGCGGTGAGCTTGTCCGGCACGTTGCTCGCCCATTCGCCGGCCTGGATCGCGCCGATGGACAGCGCATAGGGAAGGTCGCTCCCGACGAACAGCGGGTCCGGGTCGACGTTCCGCTCGGACTCGAGCCGGGCGAGCGCGCTGTGGATGGGGAGGAACGCCTCGAATGCGCTGACCCCCTCCTTGCGCATGCTGCCGTGCGCCGAGCGTCCGCCGACCTCGATCCGGAACGTCAGGGCCCCGGCGGTCGCGGTCACGATGCGGCCGCTCGTGGGTTCGGTGATGACCGCGGCATCGCCCCGGTGGCCGCGACGCAGCGTGGCGAAGGCGCCGAGCCCACCGTCCTCCTCTCCGATGACGCAGTGCACAGCAAGGGGCTGCTCCAGCCTGACGCCGGCGGCGCGAAGCGTGCGTACGACGGCGAGGTTCGCGGCGACGCCCGCCTTCATGTCGCACGCCCCCCTGCCGAACAGCGCCCTCCCCCGGATCTCCGCGGAGAAGGGGTCGGCTCCCAGCCAGGTCTCGGGGTCTCCCGGAGGCACCACGTCCAGGTGGCCCTGGAGGATGAGGGCAGGTGTGCCCTCGCCGGGACTCGTCCCCACCACGCCCAACGCCGCCGTGCGCGGCGCCTCCGTGCCGGGGAACCACGGGTCGGCCTGCAGCTCGTCGAGGTCGAGCTCCCACCGGTCGACCTCGACACCCTCCTCGCGCAGGATGTCGGCACAGAGGTCCTGGATCTCCAGCTCGGCGTCCGTCCCGGCCACACTGGGCACGCGGACGAGTGTCGCCAGGGTCTCGACGAGGGCGTCCTCGTCGAGGTGGGCCAGGACGGCGGACTCGAAGTCCGTGGGTGCGGCAACAGTCATAACGCGAGTGTCTAGTGTGGACACGGAGGAGGCAAACCCACATGAACCGTCACCACGCGAACGGCCCCGTGCTCGGGATCGACATCGGAGGCAGCGGGGTCAAGGGCGCACCGGTCGACCTCGGGACAGGCGAGCTCGCGCAGGAGCGTCTCCGGATAGACACCCCACAGCCGGCGACCCCACGAGCGGTCGGTGAGGTCGTGGCGCAGATCGCCGAGCACTTCGCCGACGACATCGGGCAGGCTCCCATCGGCATCACCATCCCGGCCGTGTGCCAGAACGGTGTCGCGAGGTCGGCCGCGAACATCGACCCGTCGTGGGTCGACACCGACGTCGACGCCCTGTTCACCAAGCGGCTCGGCCGCCCCGTGCACGTGGTGAACGACGCCGACGCGGCGGGTGTGGCCGAGGCGGGGTACGGCGCCGCCCAGGGCGTCGGCGGCCTGGTGGTCCTGACCACCTTGGGCACCGGGATCGGGTCCGCGCTCCTGCTCGACGGCAAGCTGGTCCCCAACAGCGAGCTGGGTCACCTCGAGCTCGACGGACGGAACGCCGAGACCCATGCTGCCCAGTCGGCGATGGAGCGGGAGGACCTGTCCTACCCGCAGTGGGCCGAGAGGCTTCAGCGCTACTACTCCTACGTGGAGGGGCTGCTCTGGCCGGAGCTGTTCGTCGTGGGCGGCGGTATCAGCAAGAAAGCGGACAAGTTCCTGCCGCTGCTGAACGTGCGCACCCCGATCGTTCCGGCGAAGCTGCGCAACTTCGCAGGCATCGTGGGCGCCGCCTGTCTGGCCGCGGAGCTCGGCGACTGAGGCGTGCCGAGCTCCTGCCAACAGTGGTCATACCGGGCACGGTGTCGCCGACCACCGACATCCGGCCTTCGAATCCGTGCCGGAAGTCACTGACGTGCCGCGCCACCCTTGCCTATCCTCGTAGCGGGGACCTCGGGAATGGAGCCTCGATGAAGAGCTTCGAAGAGCTGCAGAGTGGTCTGCTCGACGCCTGGTCGGCCAACCGCCCCGGGTCGCGCCGGGACCACGTGGTGGTCGTGCTGCCCTCGTACAGCTTCGCGCCGTCACTGCTCGCGCACTACGAGAGAAGGGTCCCCGCACTCGAGCAGAGGTACCTGCTCGCGGTACTGATGCTGCGGCGGATCCCCTCCTGCGAGATGGTCTTCGTGTGCTCGGTCGCGCCCGACCCCGAGATGGTGGAGTACTACTTCTCCCTCATGCCCGACACCCCCGACGCGCGGGACAGGCTGCGCATCGTCACCGTGCCGGGCTCGTCGTCCCGGCCCCTCGCCGCGAACCTCCTCGACCGGCACGACCTCATCGCCGAGCTGAGCAGCTCGTTCGCCGGTCGCCCCGCCTTCCTCGAGACCTGGAACGTCAGGGAGGCCGAGCGCCGGGTCGCGCTCGCCCTGGGCGCACCGCTCAACGGCACGCCGGCCCACCTGTGGCCGCTCGGGTTCAAGAGCAGCTCGCGCTACCTGTTCGAGGAGGTGGGCGTCCCTGTCGCACCGGGGCGGGCCGACGTGAGGTCCCCCTCCGAGGTCGTGGCCTCGATCGCGGCGATCCGTGCGGAGACTCCCGCTCTGCGGTCGGTCGTCGTCAAGCTGGACGACAGCGGCGCGGGCGACGGCAACATGGTCATCCCCGTCGGTCCCGAGCCCGAGCTCGCGGACCCCTCACCCCACGACATCGAGGCGAGGGTCAGGTCGCTCCCGCTGTGGTTCCTCGAGGAGCTGAGGGATGGCGGTGTCGTGGAGGCACTCATCGAGGGGCCCGCGGTCACCAGTCCCAGCGTGCAGGTCGACATCACGCCGGCCGGTGAGACGATCGTCATCGCCACGCACGAGCAGGTGCTCGACGGCGAGCACAACCAGGTCTACAACGGCTGCCGGTTCCCGGCGAACCCGGCGTACGCCGCGGAGCTCGCCAGCCATGGGCAGGCCGTCGGCGAGGAGCTGGCGGCACTCGGCGCGATCGGCCGTTTCAGCATCGACTTCATGGCCAGCCTGGACAGCTACGGGGCGTGGAACCTCCACGCACTCGAGATCAACCTGCGCAAGGGCGGCACGACACCGCCGTACGCCGTGCTCCGCCATCTCGCTCCGGGCCACTACGACGTCGAGAGCGCAGCCTGGAGGGTGGCCGGAGGCGGCACGCGGGCGTACTGGTCGACCGACAACCTGGTCGACGAGTCATGGGTGGGCGCAGCACCGGGCGCCGTGATCCGGGCAGTCGACCGCGCGGGCCTGACCTTCGACAGGCGCGAAGGGACCGGGATCGTGCTCCACATGCTGGACGGGCTGAGCATCGACGGCCGCATCGGGATGACCGCGGTGGGGCTGACGCCGGACCATGCGGCCAGCCTCTTCGCCACGGCCGAGGCGGAGATCCACCGGGCACTCGACCGGCGGACCCCCGTCACGGCGTTGACAGCAGGGTTCTGACCACCCGTAGGCCGACCGAGAGCCGGGCCAGGTCCGCCTTGTCGTCAGAGCAGATCTCGTCCAGCGTCTCCACCGCACGGCTCACGACGACCCCGTCGCTGTCCTCCCAGTCCGCGATCCGCACCGGTGCGGGCTCCCCGCCCGACGTCTGCGCGAGCACCTGCGCGGTGAGCTGCGCGTGGACGCCGTGCAGCTCGTCGCGGAGCGCGGCTCGGGCCATCGTCTGCCAGCGGTCGTCTCGGGGCAGGGCCAGGATCCGGGTGACGAGCGCAGGCAGGCCGAGCCGCTCCCCGAGCGCGAAGTGCACCCGGGCGACCTCGACCGGGTCGATCCCGTCGCGGCGGGACGTCTCGACGATGGCGAGGATGGCGTACGCCGGTGGCAGGACCGCCACGCGTGCGGCCAGCTCCTCCGGAACCGACTCGGAGACGAGCACGTCGCGCCGCGCCCGGAAGGCGTCGAGCTCGCGGCCGGTGAGCAGCTCCGGCAGAGCCGCCATCACCTGCTGGGACACCACCTCGAAGAAGTCCACGACCGCCTCGCTGTCCAACGGTGGGCGGCGGTTGTTGATCAGCCAGCGCGAGGCTCGCTCGACCAGGGTCCGCGTCTCGATCCGCATGCGGGTCTGGATCTTGGCGTCGATCTTGTTGTCGTAGGTGCCGATCTCCTCGAGAAGGGAACGGGACCCGAAGATCTCGCGAGCCAGGAAGTTCGCCCTGGTCACCTCGTCGGCCGTCGCTCCCGTCTCACCGGAGAGGCGGTGGAAGTAGGTGATGCCGGCGCCGTTGACCAGCTCGTTGACCATCTGCGTCACGACGATCTCGCGCCGCAGCGGGTGCTCCTCCATCTGCTGGCGGTACTTCTGGCGCATCTTGCTCGGGAAGTACCCGAACAGGTCGCCGCGCAGGAACGGGTCGTCGGGCAGGTCGGTGTCGAGGAGCTCGTCCGCCAGGACGATCTTGGTGTACGCCAGCAGCACCGAGAGCTCTGGCGCGGTCAGCCCCTGCCGCCGCTCGATCCGGTCCGCCACCTGCTTCCGGCTGGGCAGGAACTCGAGGGCGCGGTTGAGCAGGCCCTGCCGCTCGAGGCTGCGGGTCCAGTCCTCGTGCACATGGAGCAGTCCAGGCGACTGCCACTCGGCGTTGGCCAGTGCCAGGTTCTGCTCGTAGTTGTCGACGAGAACCAGCTCGCCCACCTCGTCGGTCATCGACGCGAGCAGCTCGTTGCGCTGCTTGCCCGTCAGGTCCCCGTTCACGACGACCCTGTCCAGGAGGATCTTGATGTTCACCTCGTGGTCGGAGGTGTCGACTCCGGCCGAGTTGTCGATGAAGTCGGTGTTGATCCGCCCGCCCTGGAGGGCGTACTCGATGCGGCCGCGCTGGGTGAGGCCGAGGTTGCCGCCCTCACCGACGCAACGGCAGCGCAGGTCGCCGCCGTCGACGCGGATCGCGTCGTTGGCCTTGTCGCCGACCTCGGCGTGCGACTCGTCGTGGCTCTTCACGTAGGTGCCGATGCCGCCGTTCCACAGCAGGTCGACCTTGGCGAGCAGGATCGCCCGCATCAGCTCGGCCGGGGTCATCGCGGTGACCCCCTCCTCGAGCGACAGCGCCTCCCGCACCTGCCTCGAGATCGCGATCGACTTCAGGTTGCGGGAGTAGACCCCTCCGCCCTCGGAGATCAGGCTCTTGTCGTACTCCTGCCACGAGGACCGCGGCAGGTCGAAGAGGCGACGGCGCTCGGCGTACGACGACGCCGCGTCGGGGTTCGGGTCGAGGAAGATGTCGCGGTGGTCGAACGCCGCGACCAGGCGGGTGTGTGTCGACAGCAGCATGCCGTTGCCGAACACGTCGCCGGACATGTCGCCGATACCGACGCAGGTGAAGTCCTCGTTCTGGCAGTCGACACCCATCTCCCGGAAGTGCCGTCGCACCGAGACCCACGCGCCCTTGGCGGTGATGCCCATCGCCTTGTGGTCATAGCCCGCGGAGCCACCGGACGCGAACGCGTCGCCGAGCCAGAACCCGTAGTCCTTGGAGACGCCGTTGGCGATGTCGGAGAACGTCGCGGTGCCCTTGTCGGCGGCCACCACGAGGTAGGAGTCGTCGGAGTCGTGGCGTACGACGCGCGGTGGAGGCACGGTCTCGCCGCCGACGAGGTTGTCGGTCACGTCGAGCAGGCCGGCGATGAAGGTCTTGTAGCAGGCGATCCCCTCGCTCATCCAGGCGTCCCGGTCCGACGGGTCGGGGAGGTGCTTGCAGAAGAAGCCGCCCTTGGCTCCCACCGGCACGATCACCGCGTTCTTCACCATCTGGGCCTTGACGAGGCCGAGGACCTCGGTGCGGAAGTCGTCCCGGCGGTCCGACCACCGCAGCCCGCCGCGCGCCACCGCGCCGAACCTCAGGTGCACGCCTTCGACCCGCGGTGAGTACACGAAGATCTCGAACCGCGGGCGCGGCTCGGGCAGGTCCGGGATGGCATGCGGCTCGAGCTTGATCGAGATGTAGGACTTCGGTTCCCCGTCCTCGCCCCGCTGGAAGTAGTTCGTGCGCAGCGTCGCCTTGATGGCGGTCAGGTACGAACGCAGGATCCGGTCGTGGTCGAGGCTGGCGACGTCCTCGAGGGCATGCTCGATGCGGTGCTCGAGCTCGGACATCTTCGCTACGCGGCTCTCGCTGTCCGCGGCGATGTCGCCGTTTCGGCCGGGGTCGAAGCGGGTCTCGAACAGACCGACCAGGTAGCGGGTGATGTCGACGTTGCCCCGGAGCGCGTCCTCGATGTAGTCCTGCGCGAACGGGGTGCCGCCCTGGCGCATGTACTTCGCGTAGGCCCGCAGCAGGGTCGCCTGGCGCCAGGTCAGCCCGGCGGCCAGCACGAGCGCGTTGAACCCGTCGCTCTCGTTGCGGCCGGCCCACACCGCGTCCACGGCGTCCTGGAACAGCTGGCGGGAACCGGCGGGTAGAGACCGGCCGTAGCGCAGCCCGAAGTCGTAGACGAACGTCTGCCGAGGCAGGCCCTCGAGTCCGTACGGCCGCTCGTCGACCACCTCGACGCCCATCGTGGACAGGGTGGGGAGCACATGGCTCAGGGAGAGGGGCGCACCGATCCGGAAGACCTTGAGCCGCGCCTCGCCGGGGCCTGCGTCCATCGGCTCGTAGAGCGACAGGGCGACACCCTCATCGCCCTTGATCGCCTCGAGCCGTCCGAGGTCGACCGCGCCGGTCCGTGGCGGATAGTCCTCCTTGTACGCCTCGGGGAAGGACGCGGCGTACAACCTCGCCAGGCGGGCTCCTTCCTCCTCGCCGTACTCGCTGTGCACCGCGGCGACGAAGTCGTCGCGCCACGAACGTGCCGCCTCGGCCAGCCGGCGCTCGAGGTCGTGCTGGTCGAACCCGCCGATCAGCTCGCCCTTCTTGGGACGGACCACGAAGTGCAGGCGCGCAAGGAGGGACTCGCTGACCCGTGCGGTGTACTCGACGGACTCGCCGCCGAGCTGGGTCCGCAGGATCGAGGCGATCCGCTCCCGTACCGCGGTGGTGTAGCGGTCACGCGGCAGGTAGACCAGGCAGGACAGGAAGCGGCCGTAGACGTCGCGGCGGATGAACAGCCGGAGCTGGCGGCGTTCTCGCGTGTGCAGCACGGCCTCGGCGATCGGAGCCAGCTCCTCGACAGGCGTCTGGAAGAGCTCGTCGCGGGGGTAGGTCTCCAGGACGTCCATCAGCGCCTTGCCGGTGTGGCTGCGCCGGTCGAACCCCGCCTCGTCGATGACCTGCCGGGCCCTGACCCGGATCACCGGGATCCTGGTCAGGGACTCGGTGTAGGCCGCGGACGAGAACAGGCCGAGGAAACGACGCTCCCCCACCACCTCACCGGAGTCGTCGAACGTCTTGACCCCGACGTAGTCGAGGTACACCGGACGGTGCACGGTCGCCTTCGAGTTGGCCTTGGCGAGCACCAGGAGGGTCTTCTCCCGGGCCTTGGCCTTCACCAGCGGCGGGAGCTTGCCGAAAGACGGCGACATGTCCTGGTCCGCGCGGAGAATGCCGAGTCCCGTGCCCGGAACGGCCCGGAGGACGTCGTCGTCGCCCTCCACGTCGAGCCGGTACTCGCGGTAGCCGAGGAAGGTGAAGTGGTCGTCCGCGAGCCAGGACAGCAGCGCCTTGCCCTCCTCGACCTCCTCCTCGGGGAGGGGCGGCGGGTCCTTGTCGAGGTCCGTCACGATCTCCAGCGCCTGGGCGTGCATCTTCTGCCAGTCCTCGACGGCCTCGCGCACGTCGCGCAGGACCTTCGCGAGCGCCTGCTCGATCTGGGCGAGAGCGTCCGGCTCGGTCTCACGGTCGATCTCGATGTGCATCCACGACTCACGGGAGATGTCGTGCGGCAGCTCGGGGAGGGAGACGCCCTCGTCCTCCTCGCCGTAGATGTCCTGGAGCTGTCCGGTGACGTCGCGGCGCACCAGCAGCTGGGGGTGCACGACCATGTGCACGTTCCGGCCCTGCTCGTTGAGCTCCATCGTCACCGAGTCGACGAGGAACGGCATGTCGTCGGTGACGACCTCGACGACGCTGTGGCCGTTGGCCGCCCAGCCGTGCTCGGAGATGGTCGGGGTGAAGACCCGGATGTTCGCGGTGCCCTGGGGCCGGTCGCCGGCGAGCTTGAACTGGCTCATCGCGGCGCCGTAGAGGTCGACCTCGCCTCGCTCGACGATGTCCTCCGGCGCGACGTGGCGGTAGTACAGGCTCAGCAGCTGGGGGATCCGCGGGCCGGGGGCTCCGGTCGTCCCGACCTTGCGCCCGGCGGCGAGCTCAGCCGCCTTCGCAATGAGCTCGTCCTTGCTCTCGTCCAGCGTCGTACGCACGAAGTATCAGCCCTTGTCGCTCCCTGGCGGCACGCCGTTGTGCCGACGATCCGACCCTAGATCGTGGCCACCCCGGCCACAACAACGAGGTGATCGGGCGTGTCTCGGTTCCGAGACGTCACAGGTGTGAGCGCAGCTCCCACAGCACCGGGTAGTAGCGCAGCGTGAGCCGGCTCCGGAGGTACTCCGCCCCCGACGAGCCACCGGTACCCGTCTTCGTGCCGATCATCCTCTCGACCATGACGACGTGGCGTGCCCGCCACGCGGCGGCGAGCTCGTCGTGCTGCAGCAGTGCCTCGGCGAGCGCCCAGATGTCCGCGAACGAGCCACGGTCGTGCGCGGCCCGTCGTACCGACGCCGTCACCTCCTCGTCGCTGCCCACCGGCAGCCCCCGCTCCGCCAGGACGTGGACGAACGCGTCCCAGAGGGTCGGCTCCTCCAGACGGCTGCGCAGCCGGCTCCGCTCGAGCTCGGTCAGCCCCTTGAACCGCTCCACGAACGACGGGTCCTTGGCGCCGGAGAGGAACTCCAGCTCGCGGTACTGCACCGACTGGAAGCCGCTCGCCGGTGCGAGCGCCTGGCGGAACTGCAGAAAGTCCTGAGGAGTCATCGTCTCCAGCACGTCCACCTGCTGCACGAGCACCCGCTCGACCACGTGCATGCGCTGGAGCAGGTGCTGCGCCCACCACAGCCTGTTCGAGCCCGGGGCGGCGCCGTCGTCGGGTTGTCCCAGCATCGCGTCCCGGGCCGCCGTCGCCTCGTGCAGAAGCTGCTTGAACCACAGCTCGTAGACCTGGTGGATGGTGATGAACAGCAGCTCGTCGTGCGCGGGAGGGCTCGACTCCAGGTGCTGGGCGTCGAGGAGCTGCCCGAGTCGCAGGTAGCTGCCGTAGGTGAGCCGGGCTCCCTGCTCACCGAACTGGACATCCGTCCCTCCCCACTCCCCTGCCAGCGGGCTGGAGGTGTCGGACGGCGGCGTGGTGGGTCGGTCGTAGGTCACACCGGTGAGCGTAGCCACGTGTCGGGCGATACGTCATGATTGGGCGCCATGAAGCTCCGACACCAGGTCAGGTACGACGCTCCTCCCGAGGAGGTCTACGCGATGCTTTCCGACCCAGGTTTCCGCCAGAAGTCGTGCGACGCGCAGGGGGCGCTGTCAGCCGACGTCACGATCGAGCCGGCCGCCGACGGGATGACCGTGCAGATCGACCAGGTCCAGCCGATGCAGGGGGTGCCCGCGTTCGCCAGGAAGATCGCGGGCGAGAGCACCCGAGCGGTGCAGACCGAGGAGTGGTCCGACCACTCCCGGGCCACGCTGACCATCCGGACCCCCGGCAAGCCGACCGAGATCACGGGCACGCTCAGGCTGGAAGGCGACGGGTCCGGCACGGTCGAGACGTTCGACGGCGAGGTCAAGGCCAAGGTGCCGCTGATCGGTGGCAAGCTCGAGTCGTTGATGGCCGACCTCTTCACCGCGGGCATGGACGCCGAGAACCAGGTCGGGCGGGCCTGGTTGGAAGGAGGGCGCTGACATGCGGTTCGAGCACGAGATCAGGTACGACGCCGCCCCCGCCGAGGTCTACGCGATGCTGTCGGACCCGGCCTTCCGCGAGAAGGTGTGCGCGGCACAGCACGCCCACGACTCGAGTGTGAACATCGCGGTCGACGGCAACGGGATGTCGGTCGTCGTGGACCAGAAACGACCGTCGGACGGCGTACCGCACTTCGCCCGGAAGATCGTCGGGGACGAGATCCACATCAGGCAGACCGAGAGCTGGTCCGACCCCTCGAGGGCCGCGCTCGACGTCGCGATCCCTGGCAAGCCGGGCCACCTCAAGGGCTCGGTGACGATCCAGTCTGGCGGCAGCGGGTCGGTCGAGACCGTCTCCGGCGAGATCAAGGTGCACCTCCCACTCGTCGGCGGGAAGCTGGAGCACCTGATCGGACAGATCCTCGAGTCTGCACTCAAGGCGGAAGAGAGGGTGGGCCGCGCCTGGCTCGCCGGTGACCGCTAGCGCGGCCGCTCCGAGGGCCCGGCGGCCGACGCGGCCGGGTCCCCGTGCTGCTCCGGCTCGGGCTCCTCGGCCCGGTCACGCCTCTGGATGAGAAGGACCACGAAGACCAGGACCACGAAGGGCCCGAACGCGAGCAACGCGACGAGAGCTGTCTCGTAGGCATGCATCGACCCGAGGTGCAGGGGCGCCATCGTCGTCAGCGAGGTCATCTTCCTCATTGTCCACGGTCTGGGTCGTCCGTAGGGGCGAGGTCCATGACGCTTGTGGTGTGACGCTCGCTCCTACGGACGACTGTCCGCGACGTCAGTCCATGTGCGGGTAGCGGTAGTCCTTCGGCGGGTCGAACGTCTCCTTGATGGAGCGTGGCGAGGTCCACCGCAGCAGGTTCGAGGGCGCACCGGCCTTGTCGTTGGTGCCCGAGGCCCGGGAACCACCGAAGGGCTGCTGGCCGACGACCGCACCGGTCGGCTTGTCGTTGACGTAGAAGTTGCCGGCAGCGAAGCGGAGCTCCTTGCGTGCCCAGGCGACCACTTCCCGGTCCTGGGCGATGATCGAGCCCGTCAGGGCGTACGGCGCGAACGACTCCATCTGGGCTACGACCTTCTCGAAGTCACGGTCCTCGAAGACGTGCACGGCCAGGATGGGCCCGAAGTACTCGGTGTTGAACATCTGGTCGGTCGGGTCCCCGCCCTCGACGACGGTGGGCCGCACGAACCAGCCGACGGAGTCGTCGACCTGCCCCCCGACGAGGACGTCGAGGCTCTTCGAGCGCTTGGCCCGCGCGATGGCCTTCTTGTGCTTGGCGAACGCCCGCTCGTCGATCACTGCGCCCATGAAGTTGGACAGGTCGGTGACGTCTCCCATCGAGATCGACTCCACCTCGGCCAGGAACGAGTCGCGCATCTTCTTCCACACCGACCGTGACACGTAGGCACGAGAGGCCGCGGAGCACTTCTGGCCCTGGTACTCGAAGGCTCCCCGCAGCATCGCGACCCGCAGCACGTCGGGGTCGGCCGACTTGTGCGCCACGATGAAGTCCTTGCCACCCGTCTCGCCGACGAGCCGAGGGTAGGTGCGGTACTTCGCGATGTTCGCCCCGATGGTCGACCACAGGTGCTGGAACGTGGGCGTGGAGCCGGTGAAGTGGATGCCCGCGAGGTCAGGGTGGTTCAGCGTGACCTCGGAGACGTCGCGACCATGGCCGGGGAGCATGTTGATGACGCCCGGCGGCATGCCCGCCTCCTCGAGCAGCTCCATGAGCACGTGCGCGGCGAGCTGCTGGGTCGGCGACGGCTTCCAGACGACCGTGTTCCCCATCAGCGCGGGCGCGGTGGGCAGGTTGCCGGCGATCGCGGTGAAGTTGAACGGTGTGATCGCGTAGACGAAGCCCTCGAGCGGCCGGTGGTCGGTCCGGTTCCAGACACCGCGGGAGTTGGCGATGGGCTGCTCGGCGACGATCTGCTTGGCGTAGTGGACGTTGAACCGCCAGAAGTCGATGAGCTCACAGGCGGAGTCGATCTCCGCCTGCCAGGCCGTCTTCGACTGGCCGAGCATCGTCGCCGCGTTGAGCCGCTGCCGCCACGGGCCGGCCAGCAGCTCGGCGGCCTTGAGCAGGATCGCGGCGCGCTCGTCGAGCGGGAGTGCCCGCCATGCCGGCGCGGCCTCCTGCGCCGCAGCGACCGCGGCCTTGGCGTCGGCCTGGGTGGCGTCCTTCAGGACTCCGAGCACGTGCTGATGGTCGTGGGGCTGCACGACGGGGATCTCGGCGCCGCCACCCATCTTGCGTCTACCGCCGATGGTGGCGGTGAGGTCGACCTGCTTGGACTCCTGGTTCTTGAGCTCTACCTCGAGCGCCGCCCGTTCGGGGCTGCCCGGCGCGTAGTTCAGGTTCGGCTCGTTGACGGGAGCCGGTGAGTTGGTGATCGCGTCCATGTGCCGATCGTGTCAGACCGCGAGGGTTACGCCCAAGTCACGAACGCGCAAGCGGCGGTCATTCTTCGAGCAGGTCGCCTATCTCCTGCGTCGCGAACCAGCCCAGCTCGTGGTCGAGGCAGCGCTCGACCGTCTTCACGGCCTGGGCGTCGCCGTTCTGGGCATCGAGCCAGGCCCCGCGAGCCGCCGACACGTCGGCCTCGGCGTCCGCGGAGTCGACGTGGACGGCGGCGATGTCCGCCGCGGGCATGACCTCGTGGACCTCCACCAGTGACTCCTCGGCCACCTCGACCGGCAGCACCGCGGACGTGTCGAGTGCGATGACGACCCGGCGGGGCACGTCCTCCTCGGTCAGGAGCGCGAGTGAGTCCTGCGCGGCGGCGGACATCGCGGCGTACTCCCACTCCTCCTCACCGGCACCCGGATACCCGGCCCGAACCGCCTCGGTGACGGCGTGCGCGAGGACGGGGACGGGCCCGACCCCGCCGGACACGACCACCTCGGCGAGCATGCTGAGGGTGCTGGGGACGTAGATGCGGACGCTCATTTCTTGCCTCCGGTCCGGCTCGTCCCCGCCCGAGATGCCTTCTTCCGGCCACGCGGCGCACGGGGCCTGGTGTCGCTCGCGCTGTCCTTGAGCTCCTCGAGCGCCTCCTCGATGCACTGGCCGAGGACGTCGACGTCGGGGAGCGCGTCCCGGTCGGCGTTGATGCCGAAGTAGACGCCCCCGTCGTACGACGTGACGCCGATCGCGAGCGCGTGACCGGACAGCAGGGGCGCCACCGGGTAGCTCTCGAGCATCTGCGCGCCGGCGGCGTACAGCGGGAACTGCGGCCCGGGCACGTTGGTGATCACCACGTTGAAGCCCCTACGGGCCTGCGCCGCCGCCACCCGCGCACCGAGCGCGTGGAAGGTGGTGGGCGCGAAGCCCGCCACGTCGGTCAGCCGGTCCGCGGCCACGGCGCGGCCGGTCTCCTTGTGCGCCTTGAGCGCGTAGGAGACCTGGTGGAGGCGCACGACCGGGCTGGTCTCACCGATCGGCAGGTTGAGCAGGTGCCCGGCAACCTGGCTTCCCAACGAGGTCGGTTCGAGCTCGTTGTCGATCACGCTCATCGGGACCATCGCCTTGAGGTGACGGCTTCCGTGCACCGTCTCGGCGCGGGTCATCAGCCACGCCCGCATCGCCCCGGTCACCGTCGCCAGGATGACGTCGTTGACGGTTCCCCCGTGCACGCGACGGATCCGCCGGTAGTCCTCGAGCCGGGTCTTGACCGTGACGAAGCGCCGCTGCTCCGACAGCCTCGCCTGGATCGGTGACTCGGGGCTCGCCCGCCGGTTCGTCAGGGTGTCGGTGACCGACGCCGCCTTGCGTGCGGTGGACGCCGCGAGGCGGGCCAGGCTCTCGGCGTTCCCCCGCGCCGTCGCCGTGGCCAGGCGCGGATGCCGCACGGTCTCGCTGACCGCCTGCGCGAGGAGTGCGGGCGGGTTCGGCTCGCGTGCGGGACGCCAGTCGTCGTGCACGGTGTCGCGCGGCTTGGGATCCAGGTCGAGGATCACCTGGCCGAGGTCGACCGTCGAGATGCCGTCCACCAGGATCTGGTGCGACTTGGACAGGATCGCGAACCGCCCGCCCTCGAGACCCTCGACCAGGTAGATCTCCCACAGCGGCCGGTTACGGTCCAGCCTGCGGGACATGATGCGCGCGACGAGCTCCCGCAGCTGGTCCATCGAGCCCGGTCGCGGAAGCGCCGAGCGGCGGACGTGGTAGGTCAGGTCGAAATCGGCGTCGTCGACCCAGACGGGGTTCGCCAGCCTTCCCGGAACCGTCCGGATCCTCTGGCGGTACCTCGGGACGAACGCGATCCGGTCGGCGATCAGGGCGACGAGGCGCTCGTAGTCGAACCCGTCCGCCCCCGGTTCGAAGATCTCCAGCGTCACGTTGTGCATCGGCGTGCTGGCCGACTCGTTGTCGAGGAAGGCGAGGTCCTCCGGGCGAAGCCGCTCACTCATGGAATCCCCTTCCGCGCCGACCTGCTCGTCAGCACCGTTGCCTGTCATGGGATTCTGGCAGAGGCCCGGCCGCCGACGTCGGGCAGCACCTAGCAGAGGAGAGGGACTTCACATGCGCAAGGCACTCGCCGTAGCCGCCGTCGCCGCGCTCGCGCTGGCCGGATGCTCGAGCTCGGACGAGGACCCCACGGGCGAAGCGACCCCGGCCGAGAGCAGCGCCACCTCCCCCACCGCCGAGTCGACCCCGAGCGAGACCCCGTCGGCGACCGAGGAGTCGGACGACGCGGTCGAGAGCCAGATCGAGATCGAGGGTGACCAGGTCGAGCCGAACGGCAAGCTGCTGGAGGTGAGCGCCGGCGAGACGATCCGGCTGCAGATCGAGTCCGACCGCCCTGCCGAGCTGCACGTCCACTCCCGCCCCGAGCAGGTGATCAAGGTCGAGCCGGGCACGTCGACCGAGGAGCTGACCATCGAGACCCCAGGTGTGGTCGACGTCGAGGAGCACGAAAGCGGAGTCGTGGTCCTTCAGCTCGAGGTCCACTGACATGGTCTTCGCACACGGGATCGGCGGCGCCCAGGACCTCCCGATCCCCGGCGAGCTCGCGATCGCGGGCGCCGGCGCGGCGCTCACGGTGTCGTTCATCGTGCTCGCCCTCGCCTGGCGCACGCCGCGCTTCGACGCGGAGACGGCAGGACGTCCCGTCCCCGGATGGCTCGCGCGTCTGGTCGACGGTCCGGTCTTCGGGCCGGTGGTTCGCGTCCTCGGTCTCGCGTTCTTCCTGTACGTCGGCTGGGCCGCCGTCGCGGGACCGGACCTCCTGATCAACCCGACGTTCGGCACCGTCTACGTGCTGCTCTGGGTCGGCATCGTGCCGCTGTCGCTGCTGTTCGGCCCCTTCTACAGGGCTGTGAACCCCGTCCGAACGTTGAACCTGGTGCTCACGCGGCTCATCGGGGGCGACCCCGAGCGCGGGTTGCTCGAGCTTCCCCGATGGGTCGGCTACTGGCCCGCAGCGCTCGGCTTGTTCGCCTTCGTGTGGCTCGAGCTGATCTACCCCTCCTCGACGTACCTCTCCCCCGTCCGGCTGTGGTTCGCGGTCTACGTCGCGGTGCTGCTGGTGGGGAGCGCACTGTTCGGCTCCAGGTGGATCGAGCGCGCGGACCCGTTCGAGGCGTACTCCACGCTCGTCGGGCACCTGTCGTTCTTCGGCCGACGCCTGGACGGGGCCCTGGTCGTCCGGAGCCCGCTGGCCAACCTGGACGGTGTCGTCCCGGCGCCCGGCTTGGTCGCGGTCGTCTCGGTGCTCTTCGGGAGCACGGCGTTCGACAGCTTCAAGGACTCGAACGTCTGGCTCCGCTTCAGCCAGTCGACGCCGCTCGACATCACCATGGTCAACACGGCGGTCCTGCTGGGGTTCTGCCTCGCCGTGGGTCTCACGTTCGCGATCGCCACCATGTGCACCGGCGTCAAGGACGACGTGCGGCGGACCGCGCTGCCGTCCCTGTTCGCGCACTCGGTGGTCCCGATCATCGTCGGCTACATGGTCGCGCACTACCTCACCCTGTTCGTCGAGACCGGACAGCAGACCCTGGTCCAGCTCAGCGACCCGATGGCGACGGGAGAGGCGAACCTGCTCGGAACCGCGAACTGGGAGGTCAGCTACTGGCTCTCCGCGCACCCCACGCTCCTCGCGGTGACCAAGGTGCTCGCGGTGGTGACCGGCCACGTCCTGGGCGTCGTAGCGGCCCACGACCGGGCGGTGAAGCTTCTGCCGAGAAGGCACCAGCTCACCGGGCAGCTTCCGCTGCTGTTCGTGATGGTCTTCTACACCGTCACGGGGCTGTACCTGCTCTTCTACGCCTGACGCGGGATGTCACCTGCTGCGGCGGCTGAAGATCCTCCGGCCAGACCGTCTCGTCGCCGGCACACCCGTGATCGCGTCGACGATGTCGCCGACCGCGCGGCGAAGCGGAGAGTCCCCCTGCTCCACCAGGCTCTTTCCGCTCATCAGTGCGCGGTCCGCGGCCGCACGGTCCTCCGGGAGGAAGTGCACACCGGACGGGCTCACGAACCCCTCGATCATGGTCCGCACCTCCTTCTGGCCCCACGCCAGCGCAGGACGGTTCCGGTTGACCACGACGCGCACCGCGTGGCCAGGCACCACCTCCAGCAGGTCGACCAGCCCCCTGGCCAGCCTCGTCAGGCCCACCGGGTCCGCCGACCCGACCACCACCACCTCGTCGGCAGCCTCCAGCCCGGCAAGGGTCATCCCGTTCCGCTGCGGCGCAGGACTGCCGTACGCCGCGGCCGGGTCGGCCTCCAGGTTGAACGAGGTGTCGAGCACGAGGTAGTCCGCCATGCTCCGAGCGAGGTCCAGCACCTGGCCGAATGCAGCGTCACGCACCTCCGGCCAGCGGTCGGCTCGAGGCAGGCCGGTCAGGACCGACAGCGACGGGGAGACCTGCCGCGCCACACCGGCCAACCGGTCGCGGTCGAGCTGGCCGGAGTTCGCCAGCCGCGCTGCGGCCAGGAGACCGGAGATCTCGTCGAGCACACCGAGGTGCTGCGCCACCGCCCCGCCGTGCCCGTCGATGTCGGCGAGGAAGGTGCCGAAGCCGCGGTGTGCGAGATCGGCGGCGATCGCCACCGCAAGCGTCGTGCGACCCGGGGCACCGGTCGGCCCCCACACGGCCAAGGTCCGGGCGTGCGGGCGCTCGACGGCGCGCAGCGGATCGGGGGTCCCTTCGGGTCCTGTCCCCGGCTGCGTGTCAGCGCCGGCCTGAACCACCGTCTCGACGAGGTCCGCCATCGCGTCGCCGTCGAGGACTCTGTCCACTCCGAGGCGTTGGGCGCGCTCCCCGACCTCCCCGACGTCCTCGGGCGGACCCGCGGCGACCATCACGACCGCGAGCCCGGCTCGTCGCAGGTGGTCGACGCTGTCGGCGTCCAGCCCCGGCAGGTCGTGCGTCACCAGAGCGACCTGCCCCTCCCTGGTGGCGGCGCTGGCGAGCAGGTCGTGGAGGTCCACGCAGCGCTTGAGGAGGACGACCCGCGGCGCCCCGGCTGCGAGTCGCTGAAGCGCGGTGACCTCCCACTCCGCTCCGCCGGCCGCGACGAGTACGGACGTCGGCCCTGTGCCCGTCATCGAGTCAGCCCTGCCGGGTGATGACGATCGCCCCGGTTGAGGTCTGGGCGAGCGCCGAAGCCAGGGCGTCCTGCTGCGCGGAGTCGATCCCGACGATGACCTGTCGAGTCGCGCTCGGACCGAGCGCGCTTCCCGTCTGCGGCGCCGAGACGACCGTCACGTCGTCGAAGACGATGATCGACTCCGTCCGCCTGGTCACCGAGCTTGCGTCGGGGGTCACCCAGACGTCGACGACGGAGCCGGAGCGGACCGTGGCCGGAACCGCGTCGGTGGCCACGGCCAGGGGGACCTCGATGAGGGGCGTCGGTCCGGTAGCGGCCAACGCGGCCCTCGGCAGCATCTCCCCCGCTCCCACGGCACGGTTCAGCGTCGCGCCAGTGGGAAGGGCTGTGTCGGCCGGCAGGTACCGGTCGGCGTCCGCTGCCGACGAGAACCGGACGTTCCGCCGGACCAGGTCGTCGGCGCGGACCGTCGTACCGTCGCTCAGGTCCGCGCGGACCGCCCACACGGCCACCGTGTCGTCGGCACCTCCGAGCAGCCGGGCCCCCAGCAGGACCGAGGCCGCCACGATGGCGACACCGACCGCGAGCCGAGGGTCGCGCCACGTCGCACGACGCGGGCGTCGGGCGGCCGGACTCGAACCGTTCACAAGGGGACTTGTCGGGGCGGATGCACTCACAGAAGCCATGATGCGTGCTCACAACCCGCTTGGTCACCACTTGTCCACAGGCAAACTCAGGTAAAATCTCGAAAACCGAACGGATCGGTGGCAAAGTGAGGGTCATGGACGGGACACCGCAGCACCCACGCTTTCTCCAGCTCGCGGACGTGGCAGAGATCCTCAACACCTCCACCGCCCAGGTCTACGCGCTCGTGCGTCGCGGGGACCTCCCGGCCATCAAGATCGGGGGCCGGGGGCAGTGGCGAGTCGAGGCCACCGAGCTCGAGGGTTACATCCAGCGCCTCTACGCCGAGACCAGGTCCTTCGTCGACCAGCACCCGTACGTCGAGGCCGCGAGCTCCTCCTCCTCCTCCGACGACGATCTCGCCTGACCCTCGCTCGACCGGTCGACCGTCGATCAGGCGGGCCGCACGGCCGCGATCGAGCGGAACGGCGTGACCTCGGCGACGGCACGTGGCACGCGCCCCGGTCCCTCCTCCTGCGACGCCGCCCAGCTCTCGACGAAGTCCGCGCCGACGCGCGCGAGACGAGCGCGCGTCTGACTCCCGTCGACGTGGTGGATGACGGCCGGGTACGTCGACTCCGCGACGCCGCGTAGCACGGCACCGAAGGTCAACCTGGCCAGGACCGACCGCGCCTCCTCGTTCACCGCGCGCTCCGAGAGACCTCGCGCCTGCTTGAGCGCCGAGAACCTCACGATCCACTCGCCCGTCGCCGGAGTGGACCGCACCAGACACCAGTCGAGGCCTACCCTCACCAGGTCACCGTGCACCGCGCCGACCCCCAGGACATCCAGGTTCACCGGCGCTCCCAGGGAGGCGTGCAACCGGGCTGCCAGGGTGACGTGGGAGTACTCCGCTCGGCTGCGGTCGACCAGCTCGGCATCGCGCTCGGCCAGGTGCAACCCCTCGGCCTGTTGCTCGAGGTCGTCGAACAGGTCGAGCAGCCTCTCTTCCCAACGCATAGGGAGACGGTCCTCGCCGTCCCCGCGGGTGTCAACGTCTGTGGACAAACTATTGACGACAAGGGCTAGCACGGCATAAACAATGCAAACACACGCAAACGCATGGTTTGGGGTCGATTCGTGGCACAGTCATCGGTCAGGACAGCACTGCGAGGGACGGCGGTCCTCGTCCTGGCGACCTTCCTGTGCTGCCTCGTGTGGCTGCTGGCCGGGACACCAGCCCGGCGGCTGGTCGTCCTGCTGGCGGACGGCGGCCCCTCCGCGTTGTCGCGGACGTCGCTCGACGAAGTCCTCACCGGGCTCTGCTCCATTGCCCTGCTGGGCAGCGCCGGATGGCTGTTGTCGGTCACGATGGTCCTCGTCGGCCAGGCCGTCGGCGCGACGAACTGGGCGCCCCCACGACTGTGCCCCAGGCTTCTGCGCAGGCTCGTGCTCGCCGGCTGCGGGGTGGCCCTCACCTCGACCCTCGCCACACCGGCGTTCGCCGACCCGTCGGAGGTGACCGACCCGGCAGCGACCTCCGTGCAGTCGCAGCTGAGCGGACTCACCCTGCCGGACAGGGCGATGGGCCGGCCTCCCGCCCGCCGGCCACCGGTGAAGCACCAGTCGGTCGTCGTGACCCCTGGGGACTCACTCTGGGCCATCGCCCGCAGCTCGCTCGGGGAGAGGGCGGGCGACGCCGATGTCGCCACGGCGACCAGAGCCCTCTACCTGGCGAACCTCGAGCGGATCGGGGACGACCCCGACCTGATCCTCCCCGGCACCACCCTGCATCTGCCTTCTCCGCGGCCCGACCGAAAGGACCCCCGATGACCAGAGAACCGACGCGAGCCACACCGTCCGGGCCCGCGGTGCGCAGGCCTCCCGCCCCGTCGAGCGGATGGGCAACGGTCACCCGGCTCGGCGCCGGGAACCCGCACAGCGCGGAGCCTGCCCAGGTCCCCGTGGCCAGCGTGCAGGGCACGCTGGCGCTCGACATCGACGACCACGCCAGGATGCCCGAGACGCCGGAGCTGCGCGTCGTCCCCGACCGCGTGAAGCCCGTCGACGACGTCCAGGTCTGGGCGGCGCGTTTCGCGCAGGCCGTCGTCGAGGTGCTCGGCGGCGACCGGCCGCTGCCGCAGCTGGTCCGCTGGACGTCGAACCGGGTCTACGCAGATCTCGGCAGGCGCGTCCGGATCCTCGGTCGTACGACCCAGGCGACGCAACGTGTCCGCACCATCCGGCCGCAGGTGCGCAGCGTGCACGTGTACCAGCCCACGCCGGAGGCCGCCGAGGTCAGCGTCCACGTCCGTCACGGACAGCGGTCACGCGCCCTGGCCGCCCGGCTCGACCTCGTGGGCGGCCGCTGGCAGTGCACCGCCCTCCAGCTCGGCTGACCCGCACCACGTTCCCCCGACCCGTGTCCCGCCGACCCGTCAATCCCGACCCGAGATCCCGGCGTGTCGCGTCCACAATTGACGACTCAGCGAGGCCCCGAAGTTCCATCGCCTCACCGAACGAACGGCGCACGAGGCCGTCGCGAGCGGCGTTCCGTGCGTCCAGCGGCAAGGCGGAGGAGGGAGGCGGAGCGGGCTCCGTCGACCGACGACAACGCCGCCGATGGGCGTACGGAGCGCCGCGCAGCAGGCCTCAGCCGGAGGCGCGGGTGGTGAGTCCGGTAGGCCCTCCGGGAGCGCCGTGGCACTTCTTGTACTTCTTGCCCGAGCCACAGGGGCACTCAGCGTTGCGGCTGATGCCGGCGTACGGGTCGTCGGAGACCTGCTTGGGCGCCGCGCCGCGGACCTCGGCGTCGCCGCCCTCGTCGGGCGCCGAGTAGGCGAGGTGCTGCGGGCGCTTGGGCGCCTCCAGCCCCTTCGCGACGATCTGCGGCACCTGACCGCCGGAAGCGGCCGCAGCCTGCGCGACCGCGGCGCCGAAGCCCGCCGCCTGGGCGGCCAGCTCCTCCTCTTCCTCGGGCGTGCGCTCCTCCTCGACCTGCACCTCGAGGTTGAACAGGTAGCCGACTGACTCCTCCTTGATGGCGTCCATCATCGCGCTGAACATGTCGAAGCCCTCGCGCTGGTACTCCACGAGCGGGTCGCGCTGGGAGTACGCACGCAGCCCGATGCCCTCGCGGAGGTAGTCCATCTCGTAGAGGTGCTCGCGCCACTTCCGGTCGAGCACGGACAGCACCACGCGGCGCTCGAGCTCACGCATGACCTCGTCGCCGAACTGCTGCTCCCGGGTGTCGTACGCCGTCTGCGCGTCGGCCTTGAGGTCCTCGACGAGCTGCTCACGGGTCAGACCGTCGCGGCCGCCCGCCTCCTCCTCGAGAGCGGACGCCTTCACCGAGATCGGGTACAGCGTCTTCAGCGCGGACCAGAGCGCGTCGAGGTCCCACTCCTCCGGGAAGCCCTCGGTGGCGCCGTTGACGTAGCCCTCGACGACCTCGTCGATCATCGACCGGACCTGCTCGTGCAGGTCCGCGCCTTCCAGCACGGCGCGGCGCTCGGCGTAGATCACCTGGCGCTGCCGGTTCATGACGTCGTCGTACTTGAGCACGTTCTTGCGGGAGTCGAAGTTCTGCGCCTCGACCTGTGCCTGCGCGGACGCGATCGCGCCGGTGACCCGCTTGTTCTCGATCGGGACGTCGTCGGGGACCTTGAGGGTGGTGAGGACCCAGTCGACCCAGTCGGACTTGAACAGCCGCATCAGGTCGTCCTCGAGCGAGAGGTAGAACCGCGACTCGCCCGGGTCGCCCTGGCGTCCGGAACGACCGCGCAGCTGGTTGTCGATGCGGCGCGACTCGTGACGCTCGGTGCCGACCACGTAGAGGCCGCCGAGCCCCTTGACCTCGTCGTGCTCGGCCGCCACCTGGGCCTTGATCCGCTCCACCATGTCGGGCCAGGCGGCTTCGTACTCCTCGTTGTTCTCGAGGGGGTCGAGCCCCTGCTTGCGGAGCTCGAGGTCGGCGAGGAACTCGATCGAGCCGCCGAGCATGATGTCAGTGCCTCGCCCGGCCATGTTGGTGGCGACCGTCACCGCGCCCTTGTGGCCGGCCTGCGCGACGATCTTCGCCTCGTCGGCGTGCTGCTTGGCGTTGAGGACGGAGTGCGGGATGCCCTTCTGCTTGAGCATCAGGGAGAGTCGCTCGGACTTCTCGACGGAGGTGGTGCCCACCAGGACCGGCTGGCCGTTCTGGCTGCGCTCGGCGATGTCGTCCACCACGGCTCGGAACTTGGCGTCCTCGGTGCGGTAGACGAGGTCCGACTTGTCCGCCCGCGCCATCGGCTTGTTGGTCGGGATCGGGACCACGCCGAGCTTGTAGATCTTGTCGAACTCCGACGCCTCGGTCATCGCCGTGCCGGTCATGCCGGCGAGCTTCTCGTAGAGACGGAAGTAGTTCTGCAGCGTGACCGTCGCGAGGGTCTGGTACTCCTCGCGGATCTCGACGCCTTCCTTGGCCTCGATCGCCTGGTGCAGGCCCTCGTTGTAGCGCCTGCCCGCGAGCATGCGGCCGGTGTGCTCGTCGACGATCAGGACCTCGCCGTTGAGGACGACGTACTCCTTGTCGTTGCGGAACAGCTCCTTGGCCTTGATCGCGTTGTTCATGAACGAGATCAGCGGCGTGTTCACCGAGTCGTAGAGGTTCTCGATGCCGAGGTAGTCCTCGACCTTCGTGATGCCCGGCTCGAGGACGGAGATCGTCCGCTTCTTCTCGTCGACCTCGTAGTCGACGTCCTTCTTCATCGACCGCGCGATCTTGGCGAACTCGGAGTACCAGCGAACCTCCTCCTGCGTGGGGCCGGAGATGATCAGCGGGGTGCGGGCCTCGTCGATGAGGATCGAGTCGACCTCGTCGACGATCGAGAAGTTGTGGCCGCGCTGGACGCAGTCCTCGATCGAGTTCGCCATGTTGTCGCGCAGGTAGTCGAAGCCGAACTCGTTGTTGGTGCCGTAGGTGACGTCGGCGGCGTAGGAAACCCGACGCTCGTCGGGACGCATCTCGGGCAGGATCATGCCGGTGGTCAGGCCGAGGAAGTGGTAGACCCGCCCCATCCACTCGGCGTGGTACCTCGCGAGGTAGTCGTTGACCGTGACGACGTGGACGCCCTTGCCGCCGAGCGCGTTGAGGTACGTCGGCAGCGTGGCCACCAGCGTCTTGCCCTCACCGGTCTTCATCTCCGCGATGTTGCCGAGGTGCAGGGCCGCGCCGCCCATGATCTGGACGTCGTAGTGGCGCTGGCCGAGCACGCGCTTGGCGGCCTCGCGGACGGTCGCGAACGCCTCGGGCATGAGGTCGTCGAGGGACTCGCCGTCAGCGAGCCGCTTCTTGAACAGCTCGGTCTGTCCCTGGAGCTCCTGGTCGGACATCGCGACGAAGTCGTCCTCGATGGCGTTGACCGCTCGTGTGATCGACTCCAGCTGACGGAGGATCTTGCCCTCGCCGATGCGAAGGATCTTGTCGATGATGGCAGGCACGAGCGTTGACTCCTGGTTCCTGGCTCTGGCTTGTTTCGTTTCGGTTGTCGAACGATGTCGGTGACTCGTCGGTCAGCGACACGATGCACGGCGACAAAAGCGGTCGCCCTGTTCATGTTAGACGAGGCCACACGCCCCGCGCGCGGGTCACGGCCCAAGCGGGCAGCCGTTCTTCCTCTCCCACCGTGAGACGGCCGGCAGCGGCGCGGAGTTCCCTCCGGCTTCCCACTGCCGCAGGACCCGGTAGGGGCTGACCACACCTCGGCGGACCCACCACTCGCCCCGGCCGGGGCAGACGGGACTGATCCCGAAGTGAAGGTGGCACGGCACCGACCGCGCGTTGCCGGTGCGCCCGACCCGTCCGACCCGCTCACCGACACCGACCTCGGTGCCGGGACGAAGCCCCGGGCGAAGGCTCGACAGGTGGCTGCCGTAGTAGCGAACCCCGTCCCACCCGATGACCGAGAACGACTTGCCGCCGCGGTCGCGACCGAGGTCGGAGCGGGGGTCCCACCGGTCGACACGGCTCACCTCGTCCACGGTCCCGGCGACCGGCGAGACCACCGGACTGCCACAGTCGGCGAACACGTCCGTGGCCGGGTAGTCGTGATGAGCCCCCGCATAGTCCGCGTGGCCGCGGATCGGGAAGGCGTGGTCCACGCGCTCCACGAGGTCGCTCACCGGCACCAGCGCGAGGACCCAGGCCAGCGCACCCGCTCGCAGCCGGGGCCGGCCCGTTCCGTGACGCCACACGAGCACCAGCGTAGGTGGACGGTCAACCCGGAGGCCGGACCGGGACGGCGCCGCCGACCGCTCCGGTGGACCCCCGCACCACCAGCTCGGCGCTGAAGAGGTACTCCATGTGCGGCGTGTCGTGCCCGGTGATCTCGTCCACGAGGGCCTGGACGGCCGCCTGGGACATGGCGGCCACCGGCTGCCGGATGGTCGTCAGGGGCGGCCCGGTGAAAGCCATCAGCGGCGAGTCGTCGTACCCGACCACCGAGACCGTCTCGGGAACGGAGCCCCCTTGCGCGACGACGGAGCGCACGGCACCGAGCGCCATCATGTCGGAGCCGCAGATGATCGCGGTGGCCCCGGCGTCGACGAGTCGGCTGGCTGCGGCGTGGCCGCCCTCGACGGAGAAGAGGGTGTACTCCTCGAAACCTTCGTAAGCAGGGGTCGGAGGCGATGGCCTCCCGGAACCCGGCCACCTTGCGCTCGACGGGAACGAACCGGCTCGGGCCGACGGCCAGGCCGAACTTGGTGTGCCCCAGTGCCGCCAGGTGGCTCACGGCCAGCTTCGTGGCACTGCGTTCGTCAGTGGACATGCACGGCGCCGCGATCCCCTCCCGGTAGCCGTTGACGAGCACGATCGGCAGCCCGCGCTCGGTCAAGGCGTGGTAGCGGGCGGCGTCGGCCGTGGTGTCCGCGTGGAGCCCCGAGATGAAGATGATCCCCGAGACGCCGCGGGCGAGCAGCATCTCGACGTACTCGTCCTCGGTCACCCCACCGGGGGTCTGGGTGCACAGCACGGGGGTGTACCCGTGGCGGGCGAGACCCGACTCGATGAACTGCGCGAACGTCGGGAAGATCGGGTTGACGAGCTCGGGCACCACGAGGCCGATGAGCCCGGCACTGGTCGCGCGGAGGGCGGAGGGGCGTTCGTAGCCGAGCACGTCGAGCGCGGTCATGACGAGCACACGGGTGTCCTCGCTGACGCCGGGCTTGCCGTTCATCACGCGGGAGACCGTGGCTTCGCTGACGCCGGCCTGGACAGCGACGTCGTGGAGCCGGGGCTTCTTCATGTGCAGGACTTTAGTCATCTGTGTTGCAATTTCATAGCAAGACCTTGCAGAAACTTCCGTTTTTTGCAGAAAGAATGTTACTTTTCACCCGGTCCATTACCTGTGAGGAGAACTTTTCGATGCGACGTATTGCTCAGGCCGGTGCCCTGGTGGCTGCCGTGAGCCTGCTGGCCACCGCCTGTGGATCGGGCGACGGCAACACCGACACCAGGGACGGCGCCGCGCCCTCGGCCGACGAGGTCGCCGGCTCGCTGACCTGGTGGGACACCTCGGACGACACCAACGAGGGCCCCGCGTTCCAGAAGCTCATCGACAAGTTCGAGAAGCAGTACCCGAAGGTCGACGTGACCCGACAGTACGTCCCCTTCGACAAGGCGCAGAACAAGTTCAAGACCGCGGCCGCGGCCGAGAGCGGGGCGCCCGACATCCTCCGCGCGGAGGTCGCCTGGGTCCCCGAGTTCGCGTCGCTCGGCTACCTGTACGCGCTCGACGGCACGGCCGCCCTCGATGACGCCAACGACTACTTCGAGACCCCGCTCTCGTCGAACGTGTTCGACGGCAAGACCTACGGCGTCCCGCAGGTGACGGACTCGCTCGCGCTCCTCTACAACAAGAAGCTGTTCGAGAAGGCCGGTATCGACTCCCCGCCGACCACCTGGGAAGAGGCGGACACCGCAGCTCAGGCCCTGAAGTCGAAGGCCGGCGTCGACGGCATCTTCATCAACCCGGCCGGCTACTTCATGCTGCCGTTCATGTACGGCGAGGGCGGCGACCTGGTCGACACCGACTCCAAGGAGATCGTGGTCAACTCGGAGGCCAACGCCACCGGCCTCCAGACCGCGGCCGACCTGGTCAAGAGCGGCGCGGCCCCCAAGCCGCCGGCGGCAGACGCGTACGCCGCGATGATGACCGCCTTCACCGAGGGCAAGGTCGGCATGATCATCAACGGCCCCTGGGAGGTCAACAACATCCGCAACGCCCCTGACTTCGGCGGTATCGAGAACCTCGGCATCGCCGCGGTGCCCGGTGGCTCCGCGACGGCGGGCGCACCGGTCGGTGGACACAACTACGTCGTCTACTCGGGCATGGAGCAGGAGAAGGCCGAAGCGGCCATCGCGTTCATCGACTTCATGAACTCCGCGGAGTCGCAGGCGTTCCTCGCCGACGAGCTCGGCCTGCTCCCGACCCGCAAGTCGGCCTACGAGATCGACTCCGTGAAGAGCAACGAGGTCATCTCCGCCTTCAAGCCGGTCGTCGACGCGGCGGTGGCCCGCCCCTGGATCCCCGAGGGTGGCCAGTTCTTCGCCCCGCTCGACGCGATGTCGGTCGAGGTCATCGTCCAGGGCAAGGACCCCCAGTCGGCGCTCGACGAGGTCGCCAAGACCTACAAGTCCGAGGTCGTGCCGGACTACAACCTCGGCTGATCGCACGCCGCACGTGAGAGAAATCCGGGGGCCGTCATCCGTTCTGGATACGGTCCCCGGCTCATTTCGAGGAGGAGTTCCACATGGCGATCGACCCCGGTACGACGGTCGCGTCCCCAGCCCCGACTGAGCCGTCCGGCCCGCCGCCGGTTGGTCGCCCCGGCCGTGTGAGGCGGGCCGCCACGAAGCACTGGTACGCCTGGGTGATGGTGCTGCCGGTCGTGATCGTGCTCGGCGTCCTGATCCTCTACCCCCTGGCCAAGGGTGTCTACATCAGCTTCACCGACCTCAACGAGGCGAACCAGCAGACCGAGATCTGCACCAAGACGCTCGGCGGCGGCGAGGAGTGCAAGCCGAACCCCAAGGCGGCCGAGTTCGTCGGCTTCGACAACTACGTCGACATCCTGACCGGCGAGAAGGGCCACTTCTGGCTGTGGTTCACCAACACGATCGTCTGGACGGTCGCGTGCGTCGTCCTGCACTACACGCTCGGCCTCGGCCTCGCGGTGCTGCTGAACAGGGAGGTCCGCGGGCGGGGGCTCTACCGGGTCCTGCTGATCATCCCCTGGGCCACGCCGGCGATCGTCAGCGCGTTCGCCTGGAAGTTCATCTTCAGCGAACGCAACGGCCTCGCCAACGCGCTCCTCACCGCCGTGGGCATGGAACCGGTGGAGTGGTTCGCCGAGCGCTGGACGTCGATGTTCACCGCGGTCGTGGCCAATGTCTGGATGGGTGTCCCGTTCATGATGGTCGCCATGCTCGGCGGCCTCCAGTCGATCTCCGCGGACCTCTACGAGGCGGCCGAGATGGACGGGGCCACCCCCTGGCAACGCTTCGTCAACGTCACCCTTCCCGGGCTGCGTCCGGTCAGCGCCACCGTGATCCTGCTCGGCACGATCTGGACCTTCAACATGTTCCCCGTCATCTTCCTCGTCACCGGCGGGCAGCCGGCCGGCCAGACCGAGATCCTGGTGACCGGCTCGTTCCGGGCCGCCTTCGAAGGCATCCGGAACTACTCGCTCGCATCGACCTACGGCATCATGATCCTCTCGCTCCTGGTCGTCTTCGCGGCCAGCTACCGCCAGCTGCTCAAGCGTCAGGGAGAGGTGTGGTGACGATGGCACGAGACATCAAACGAAGCCCGCTGTCGTCGGCTCTGCTCCACGCGACACTGGTCACGGCGGCGCTGATCGCCTTGTTCCCGGTGATCTGGATCCTGCTGTCGTCGCTGAAGCCCAAGAACCGGATCCTGTCCAGCGAGATCAAGCTCATCGACCACCCCACGTTCGAGAACTACACGCGGGTGCTCACCGAGACCGACTTCCTCCGCTGGCTCTCGAACTCGATCATCGTCGCGGGGTTCACCATGCTCCTCGGCGTCCTCATGTCCGCGAGCGCCGGCTACGCCCTGAGCCGGTTCAACTTTCCCGGTCGCCGGTCCCTGATGTGGACCTTCCTCGTCACCCAGATGTTCCCGGTGTCGATCCTGATCGTGCCGATCTACACGATCATGGCGAACCTGGGGCTGATCAACACCCACACCTCGCTGGTCATCGCCTACTGCACGGTGGCCGTGCCGTTCTGCGCGTGGATGCTCAGGGGCTACTTCGACACCATCCCCCGAGAGCTCGACGAGGCGGCGGCCCTGGACGGCCTCGGCCCGTTCGCGACGTTCTGGCGGGTCATCGTCCCGCTCGCTCGCCCGGGGCTGGCGGTGACGATGTTCTACACGTTCCTGACGGCGTGGAGTGAGGTCGCCTACGCGACGGCGTTCCTGCAGACGGACGACAAGTTCACCCTCGGCTACGGCCTCCAGACGTTCGTGCCGCAGTTCAACCAGCGCTGGGAGTACCTCACGCCGGCGGCGATCATGATCACCATTCCCGCGGCGATCATCTTCCTGCTCGTGCAGCGGCACCTCGTCGGAGGTCTGGCAGCAGGGGCTACGAAGGGCTGACCGTCCCGGTGCCGACGAGCGCCTTCACCTCGCGGAGGAGCTCGTCGGCCAGGTCTCCCCGCGGCTCCACGACGATGTCCGTGAGGCCGAGCCACAGCGCGGTCTCCGCGAGCTCCTCGGCGAGCTCCGACGCGGTCTCGGCAGGGGCACCCGGCTCGGCGTACGAGCCCTTGACGACCAGCAGCCCGGCCTTGCGGTCCGCCTTCAGGTCGACGCGTGCCACCAGGCTGTCGCCGAGCAGGAACGGCAGCACGTAGTAGCCGAACACCCGCTTCGGCTCCGGGACGTAGATCTCGATCCGGTAGTGGAACCCGAACAGGTGCTCGGTGCGCGCACGCTCCCAGACGACCGGGTCGAACGGGCTGAGCAGGGCGCGGGCGTCCACCTTGCGCGGCAGCCTGGCGTCCTTGTGGAGGTACGCCGGCCGTCCCCAGCCCTCGACCCGCACGGGAAGCAGCTCTCCCGTCTCGACGAGCGCCGCGATGGCCGGACGCGCAGCGGCGTGGTGCATCCGGAAGTAGTCACGCAGGCAGGCCTCCGTGCCCACGCCGTGCGAGATCGCGGCCCTCCTGACCAGCTCGAGGTTCGCCTCCTCCACCGACGGCGTGGGGGCGTTGAGGATCGCTGTCGGGATCACCCGCTCGGGCACGTCGTACAACCGCTCGAACGCGGAGTTGCGGCCGGCAACGGTGAGCTGCCCGGTGAAGAAGAGGTACTCCAGCGCCTTCTTGGTGTCCGACCAGTTCCAGCCCCAGTGCTCCTTGACCCTGGGCAGCCCGTCGTCGAGGTCACGGGCGGTCGCCGGTCCGACCTCCCGGACCTCGGCCAGCACCGAGTCGGCCAGCTCTGGCTTCTCGCGCATGATCGACCACTCGTGGCCCCTGTCGCGGTACCTGGCCATCCGGTGCTGCATGTGCGGCCACAGGTCCACCGGCATGAACGCGGCGACGTGTGCCCAGTACTCCACCAGCTTCCGCGGGTGCCTCTCCGAGGCGCGCGTGAGCAGCCCGACGTCGTAGCGCCCCATCCTGCTGAACAGCGGCATGTAGTGGGCTCGCTGCAGCACGTTCACCGAGTCGATCTGCAGGACGCCGGTCCGCGACAGTGTCCGGTTGAAGGTCCGCATGTTCGGCACGGTGTGCCGGGGGTCGCGGAATCCCTGGGCGACCAGGGCGATCCGGCGCGCCTGCGTCCGGCTGAGGGTACGGTCCCGAGACGGTCTTGCGGTCACGGGATGTCGAGGAGCTTCTCTCGCACGGCATACATGACGGCTTCCATCCGCGAGTGGAGCTGCAGCTTCTCCAGGATGTTGCGGACGTGGTTCTTCACGGTGTTCTCACTGATGAACAGCCGCTTGGCGATCTCGCGGTTGTTGAGCCCCTGCGCGACGAGCTTGAGCACCTCGAGCTCCCGCTCGGTCAGCCGCGGGCTTGGCACCTGCTGACGGTCGGACCGCGACATCTGCTTGAACTCGTCGAGAAGCTTGACCGCCATCGACGGACTGATCAGCGACTGCCCCTCGGAGACGACGCGGATCGCCTGGGCGACCTCGTCGATCGAGGAGTCCTTCAGCAGGTAGCCGGACGCGCCGTTCTTGACGGCGTCGTAGAGGTCGGCCTCCTCGTCGCTGACGGTGAGCATGATGATCTTCGCCGTGGGAGTGACGTCCTTGATCGACACGCATGCCTCGATCCCGGACCGCTTCGGCATCCGCACGTCCATCAGCACCACGTCCGGAACCGCGGTGGCAGCGAGCTCGGTGGCGGCGACGCCGTCACCTGCCTCACCGACTACCTCGATGTCGTCCTCGACGGACAGGAGCATCGTCAGGCCACGTCGGAACAGCTCTTGGTCGTCCACGACCGCAACCCGAATGGGCTCGCCACCGGGCTTTGCTTGTTGTTGAGGTACTGCCACGCACCGATAATGACACGTGGCAGTACCTCAGTGGGAATATTCGTGAGACATCTACCCCAGGTTCACGGGATGTCGAGGGATATCACGCCGTAGTCATATCCCCTACGACGGTAGACGACAGAGGGCTTCTCGCTCTCCTTGTCGACGAACAGGAAGAAGTCGTGGCCGACCAGCTCCATCTCGTAGAGAGCCTGGTCCAGGGTCATCGGTTCCGCGCTGTGGCTCTTCTCGCGGACGACCAGGGGTCCGTCACCCATGACGGTGATCGGTCCCACCGTCCGCTCGGTCCGCTCGACGTCGGTCTCCTGTGGCGCGGTCACTCCGGGCATGGGGTCGACGTCCGCCAGTGCCTGGCCCACCGAGAGGGGGGTGTGCCGGCCGCGGTGAACGCGCCGGCGGTCGGCCGCACGTCGCATCTGCGTGGTCATCCGGTCCAGCGCCATGTCCAGCGCGGCCATCTTGTCCTCGGCGGCAGCCTCTGCTCTGATCACCGGCCCCTTCGAGAAGGCGGTGAGCTCCACGCGAACCGCGCGGTCGTGCTGTCGTGGGTTTCGTTCCTTGTCGACCTCGACCTCGACCCGCATGACTCGATGGTCGTGCTTCTCCAACCGGGAGAGCTTCTCCTCGACGTGACTGCGGAACCGATCCGACACGTCCATGTGTCGACTTTTGACCACGATATCCACGTAAACCTCCCGGTTGTCGGTGTGAGCTGATCACCTGGCTCAGGTGATCTTGATGGGTTGGAGCCCGTCCGGCCGACCTGGTCTTCGACCCCACAATCGCCTGCTGAGGCGCTCGCAGCTTCTCTGCCACTACTGACCTTCTCCCGAGCACACGCCGTGTCTGACGACGTGGACGGGGCAGGACTTACCACTAAGCCGCACCGTGATCGACGAGCATCGCAGCTCGTCTTACGTGGACCGTTTTGCCTGCGACTGGCATCGGCTTGCCGACAGGTGTCCAAGCTCCACCGGACCCTGACGACGCAACCACGGACCCGGACGGACTCCATACAGAGACGCTAGTCCCCTCTGTCCGAAAACGGTAGGGAACCCTCCGCAGTGGCTTCCGCGAGTCGTCCATGCCACACCTTCCGTGTGGCCGCCACGACCGCCACCCCCTCCACCGGCACACCGGCGTCCTCCAGCGCCCGCTGCGCCTCGCGGACCGTGGCCCCCGTGGTGAGGACGTCGTCCACGACCACGACCCGCGCATTTCGACCATGGCCCAGGAGCCGCGCCGCCCCCGAGGGTCTCGCCTGCATGCTGCCCAGGAGGTTGGCTGCGCGTTCGTGGGCTCGCAGACCGGTCTGGTCCTGTGCGGCAGCGGCACTGCGCAGGAGCGGGACCACCGTGACGTCGCGTCCCCGACGTCGCAGCACCACGGCGGCGCGTCGCGCGATGCGCAGCATCGGGTCGTGGCCCCGGGCGCGCACGACCGGTCCGCGCGACGGTACCGGCACCAGGACGAGCGGTCGGCTCGTCATGACGTCCTGAGGGTCTGGCGCGAACCCGGCGACCGAGCACGCCAGGAGCCGGCCGAGCGGCCGTGCCAGGGCGAACTGCCGGCGCTCCTTGTGCGCGTTGACGAGGACCTTGAGCGGACCGGCGTACTCCCCTGCCGCCATGGGCGGCGCGAGTCCCGGCGGGCACGGTGTCGGCCACGACAGCACCGCCGACCGTGGCAGGGCGTTGTCGCAGGCCACGCAGAGCAGCCGCCCCGGCAGGGCGCAGACCGCGCAGCTGCTGCCGAGCAGGAGGTCGAGCGACGCGTCACGCACGGGGCCACGATGCCGCGTGCGTGCGCGGCCGGCGCGGGGATGAGGACCCGGTGTGTACGCCGCGCTGGGGGACCGCCCCTGTGGACGTCCTCAGCCGACGAACGTCGGGGACAGCAGACCGCCCTTGATCATCGTGCCGGTCCACTGCCCGTCGGCGGAGAGCTCGAACAGCTGGCCGTTGGCGGTGCCGACGTACAACGGGGCCTCGGATGCCGGCGAGGTGACGATCCGAACCGCCCTCTGTCGGAACACCTGGGCGTTGGTGTCCAGGTCCTCGAGGATGGACGACCCGTCGATGAGGGCGACGATCACCTGGGAGGGACCGGAGGTCGGTCCCGTCAGAAGGGCCACGCTGCCCGGGCTCCGCCACGCGATGTCGCGGATCTCGTCGACCTCGATCGCGCCCACCGGAAGCTCTGTCGCCCGGGTGAGCCGGAGGACGCGGCCCTCACGGCTGCGCACGACACGCGCGATCACCAACCGGTCCGCGCTCCGGCCCTCGACCACGGCGACGACGCGCGTGCCGTCACGCGAGACCGCGAACGCCTTGACGTCCTCACCGTTGATACCGGGCGCGGCGGGCGTCGTGGGCTCGCCCGACCGCACGACAGTGATCTCCGCGCCGTCCCGGCGAGTCCGGTCGACCGCCCAGATGTGGCCGTAGATGTCCCACGCCGGCCGGAGCAGGTCCGTCCCTCCGTCGTAGACCACCGAAACGTCGGACCCCTCCGAGCCACCTCCGGTACCCCGGGGAGCGACCAGCACGCTCGACCCGTCGGTGGTGACCCCGGCGATCTGTTCGGCGGGAAGGTCGACGCTGATGGAACGCAGGCCGGCGGGCTCCTGGCCGAAGGCTCCCTCGATGGGCATCTCCCCCTCGCCGTTGTGGACGACGACACGCCCGTCACGCAGCCCGAAGAGCTCCTGGGACGCCCAGTGGATCGAGGGGTCGTACTGGGTCCAGGACTGCACGTTCTGCTCGCTGCCCTCCCCCGGGATGTCGATCGGCGAGCCGTCGACCGTGACCCGCATCGTGTCGATGCCCGGCACCTGCCGGAGCGTCCATCCGAGCTGGGCCAGCGCCATCTGGAGGTCGTCCTGGTTGAGGTCGAGGAGCTCCGCGCTGAGCGGGAGGTCCGCGGTCCCGTCGTGCGACACGGGGACGGAGAGCTCCAGCTCGGTCCTCCTGGGAATGAAGGTCCGCATCACCCGCACCAGGCTCTCGTCCGGCCCCCGCAGCAGCCTTCGGACCAACAGTGTCGGCGCCTGGTCACCGCGAGGCACGTAGACCGGCTCCGGAACGAGTATCTGCGCCGTCTGGTCGAAGTAGTACAGGAAGAACTGCTCGAACCGCGACTCGAAGTGTGCCTCGGGGATGACCAGCGCGTCGGGCGGGTTGTTGATCCGCCACTCCCCCTTCTCGCGGACCATCTCGAGGTGGTACGTGACGCCGCGGCCTCCGCTGGTGTCGCCGAGCCACTTCCCGCGTCCGTCGAGCTCGACGGTCTCCTCGAGGGCAATGTCGACCGCGTCGCCCGACTCTGTCAGGGGCCCCTGCCCCCCGTAGACCAGGGTCGACTTCTCCGGGGTCCACCCAGTGCTGCCCTCGTCGGTCAGGAACTCCCTGGCCACGGCGGTGGACACCGGCGAGGCCTGCATCGCGAGGAGGAAACCGTCCACGACGTCGACCGGGGTCGCACCGGGACTCGGGCCGGGCGGGTGGAAGTCGAATCCCACCGTGCTCGGCTCCGCCGGGTTCTGCCCCTGCCCCGACTGCACCCTGCCGCTCTCGGGGAGGCTCACGCAGCCGCCCAGCACCAGCGCCAGCATCGTCATCGACGTGACGAGCAGCCTGGCCCGCAGCGACGGGTGCGTACGACGAAGGCTCACGGCGTGCCCGCCCTGGTGTCGTCGATCCGCGCGTAGGGCGCACCCGGCGACGCGACCCGTGCGTCGTCGGGAACAAGCGGTAGCGGGCTCTTGACCAACCTCTCGCCGGCGCGGCGTGGCAGCGTCAGCCGGAACTGCGCCCCGCCTCCGGGCTCACCCCATGCCTGCAGCCAGCCACCGTGCAGGTGCGCATCCTCCAGGGAGATCGACAGGCCGAGACCTGTGCCGCCCGTCGTCCGCGCGCGAGCCGGGTCGGCCCGCCAGAACCGGTTGAACACCATCGCCGACTCCCCCGGTCTCAGTCCGATGCCGTGGTCACGCACGGCCAGCGCGACCGCGTCCTCGTTGCCGCCCACGAGCACCACGATGTCCTTGCGTTCGGCGTAGTCGATCGCGTTGGTCACCAGGTTGCGGACGATCCGCTCCACCCGGCGTACGTCGACCTCCACGATGCACGCACCGTCCGCCCGGACCACGACCCGGGTGTGGCGCCGGTCGGCCAGGGCCTTGGTCGACTCGATGACCCGGTGCACCACGTCGACGAGGTTGACGTCCTCGAGGTCGAGGACCGCCGCCCCGGCGTCGAAGCGGCTGATCTCGAGCAGGTCGGTCAGCAGCAGCTCGAACCGGTCGAGCTCCTTCTGGAGCAGCTCCGCCGACCGGGCCGTCACCGGGTCGAACCGGTCACGCGCGTCGTGCAGGACGTCCCCGGCCATCCGGACCGTCGTCAGCGGCGTACGCAGCTCGTGCGACACGTCTGACACGAAGCGCCGCTGCACCCTCGACATCTCCTCGAGCTGACGGATCTGCTTCTGCAGGCTCGCCGCCATCTGGTTGAACGACGTGCCCAGCCGTGCGATGTCGTCGTCGCCCCGCACGTGCATGCGCTCCTCCAGACGTCCGGACGCGAGCCGTTCCGCGACTCGCCGGGCCAGCCGGACCGGCGTCACCACCTGCCGGGTCACCAGCCAGGCGACGCCTCCCACGAGCAGCAGGAGCAGCGCCCCGCCGGTGACGAGGGCTCGGCGCACGAGAGACAGGGTCTGCTCCTGCTCGGTCATCGGGAACAGGTAGTAGAGGGAGTACGTGCCTCCGTCGGAGGGCAGCGTGAGCTGCGAGCCCGCCACGATCCCCGGCACCGGGGACATCCCGGTATCGGGTTCGTAGCGGATCTGCGTGTAGGTCCACGAGGTCCCCGGCTCGGACTCGACCACGTCCTGCAACCGGAGTGGGACGCTCTCCGTGGCCAGCCCCGGAGACTTGCGCGTCCCGCTCCCGGTCGCGAGCCCCTCGCTCGTGCCCGGTATGGGACCGCTCAGCACGACGTCATAGCCCTGCACGTCCCCCCGCGCCACGATGCTCGCGACGAGCTGGGCGAGCTGGGCGCTCGAGTCGAACTCGGTGCCGCTGGCAGCCGAGAGCCTGCTCTGCGCCTCGAGGGCACCGCGGCTCGCGTCAGCGACCGACGCGTCCGTCTTGCTGGTCACCAGGCCGTCGGTGATCTGTCGCAGCAGAACCCATCCGACCAGCGACACGACGACGGCCGAGAGCAGCAGGGTGCTCAACACGACGCGGGCCTGGATCGACCTTCGCCATACGGTCGCTGCCCGGCGGACCGGCCCTGCACTGCTCACGGGAAGTCCCACACGGTCTAGGAGATGCCGGCCTTGTACCCGACACCCCTCACCGTGACCACGATCTCGGGGTTCTCGGGATCGTGCTCGACCTTGGACCGCAGCCTCTGCACGTGGACGTTGACCAGGCGCGTGTCGGCCGCGTGACGGTAGCCCCAGACCTGCTCCAGCAGCACCTCTCGGGTGAAGACCTGCCAGGGCTTGCGGGCCAGGCACACGAGCAGGTCGAACTCGAGCGGGGTGAGCGAGATCTTCTCCCCGCCGCGGATGACCGTGTGCCCGGCCACGTCGATGCTCAGGTCACCGATCGACAGTGACTCCGGCCCCGGCTCGTCGAACCGGCGGACCCGCGCCCGGATCCGGGCGACGAGCTCCTTGGGCTTGAACGGCTTGACCACGTAGTCGTCGGCACCCGACTCCAGGCCGACCACGACGTCGACGGTGTCGCTCTTCGCGGTGAGCATGACGATGGGTACGCCGGACTCGCTGCGGATCTCCTTGCACACGTCGATGCCGTCCTTGCCGGGCAGCATCAGGTCCAGCAGGACCACGTCGGGACGGAACTCCCGGAACTCGGCCATGGCCTTGTCGCCGGTGGAGCAGACCCTTGACTCGAACCCCTCGTTGCGCAGCACGATCGTCAGCATCTCCGCCAGCGCCGCGTCGTCGTCGACCACCAGCACCTTGCCGCGGTTGCCCGGCTCTGTCATCGGTCTGCCCCTCCTCCCTGTCTACGAGCCCGCGCCGGTCAGTACCGGTAGTGCTCGGGCTTGTAGGGGCCCTCGGGGGCGATGCCGAGGTAGGTGGCCTGCTCGTCGGTGAGCTGCGTCAGGGAGACACCCAGCGAGGCGAGGTGCAGCCGCGCGACCTCCTCGTCGAGATGCTTGGGCAGGGTGTACACGCCGACGGGGTACTCGTCGGTCTTCGTGAACAGCTCGATCTGCGCGAGCACCTGGTTGGTGAAGGAGTTCGACATCACGAACGACGGGTGACCGGTCGCGTTGCCGAGGTTCATCAGGCGCCCCTCCGACAGGACGATCACCGCGTTGCCCTTGGGGAACGTCCAGACGTCCACCTGGGGCTTGACGTTCTTGCGGGTGACGCCGTCGTACTTCTCGAGGCCCGACATGTCGATCTCGTTGTCGAAGTGGCCGATGTTGCCGACGATCGCCTGGTGCTTCATCCGGCTCATCTGGTCGACGGTGACGACGTCCTTGTTGCCGGTAGCGGTGATCACGATGTCGGCGGTCGGCAGCACCTCCTCGAGCGTGGCGACCTGGTAGCCGTCCATCGCCGCCTGGAGCGCGCAGATGGGGTCGATCTCCGTCACGATGACGCGAGCGCCCTGGCCACGCAGGGACTCCGCGCATCCCTTGCCGACGTCGCCGTAGCCACAGACCACCGCGACCTTGCCACCGATGAGTACGTCGGTGGCACGGTTGATGCCGTCGATCAGGGAGTGGCGGCAGCCGTACTTGTTGTCGAACTTGCTCTTGGTCACGGAGTCGTTGACGTTGATGCCGGGGAACAGCAGCGAGCCCTGCTTCATCATGTCGTAGAGGCGGTGGACACCCGTGGTGGTCTCCTCCGTCACGCCCTTGATCTCGTTGGCGACCGCGGTCCACCGGCGGGAGTCCTCGGCGAGGGAGTCGTTGAGGACCTTCAGGACGACCTTCAGCTCGGCGTTGTCGGTGGAGTCCGGCGAGTCGGCCTTCCCGGCCTTCTCGGCCTCGACACCGAGGTGGACGAGCATCGTGGCGTCACCGCCGTCGTCGAGGATCATGTTGGCGAACTCGCCGCCGGGCCAGCGCAGGATCTGCTGGGTGCACCACCAGTACTCCTCCAGCGTCTCGCCCTTCCAGGCGAACACGGGCACGCCCTTGGGGTCCTCGGGGGTTCCCTCGGGCCCGACGACAACTGCCGCGGCGGCGTGGTCCTGCGTGGAGAAGATGTTGCACGACGCCCAGCGAACCTCCGCGCCCAGCGCGATGAGCGTCTCGATGAGCACCGCGGTCTGGATCGTCATGTGCAGCGAGCCCGCGATGCGGGCCCCAGCCAGCGGCTTCGAGTCGCCGTAGCGCTCCCGCATCGCCATCAGGCCGGGCATCTCGTGCTCCGCGAGTGCGATCTCGGTACGCCCGAAATCGGCGAGCGACAGGTCAGCAACCTTGAAGTCCATATACATCCTCAGCCTTGGGGTCAACCTCTCTAGCGTAGCGGGGCGGCGGGGGCGGCACGCACGGAAGCGGCCGGTTCGGCTCCGAGCGGCGCGGCCGCGGCGGCGGGCCGGGGAGCGGCTCAGTGACCCGCAGGAGCGGGAGGCGCCGGCCGCTCCTCCGGGACGTGGCCCTCCACGTAGATGTCCGGTTCGATGTAGATCACCTGCGCGGTCGGCTCCGCCTCCCGGATCGCCCGCTCGGCCGCGTCGATGCTCGCCGCGACCGCCGCGGCGTCTGCGTCTCGCCCGACGCCTGCCTTCACGGCCACGAGGAGCTCCTCGGGGCCGAGGTGGAGAGTCTTCAGGTGGATGATCCGGTCGATCCCGGTTGTGCCTTGGAGGGCTGCCCGGATCCGACGCTCTGCCTCCGGCGTCGCCGACTCTCCCAGGAGCAGGCTCTTGGTCTCGAGCGCCAGCACGATCGCGACCGCGATGAGCAGGACGCCGATGAACGTGGTGCCGACGACGTCCCAGTACTGGTTGCCGGTGACGAGGCTCAGCCCCACACCGACCAGGGCGAAGACGAGACCCATCAGCGCGGCGAAGTCCTCCAGCAGGATGACCGGCAGCTCGGGCTGCTTCGCCCGCCGCACGAACTGGGGGAAGGATGCCTTGCCCTTGATCTTGCTCGTCTCGATGATCGCCGTGCGGAACGACCACGACTCCAGGACGATCGCCACGAGCAGGACGGCGACCGGGGCGAACCGGCGCCAGTCGTCCACGGTCTCCGCGTGACCGGTGTGGATCTCGTGGTACTTGTGGTACGCCTCGTAGAGGGCGAAGAGGCCACCGACCGAGAACAGCACGATCGCCACGATGAACGAGTAGATGTACCGCTCACGGCCGTAGCCGAACGGGTGCTCCTCGGTGGCGCCCTTCTGCGCCTTCTTTCCACCGAGAAGCAGGAGTCCCTGGTTGCCCGCGTCCGCGACCGAGTGGATCGCCTCCGCCAGCATCGAGGAGAACCCGGTCAGGAAGAACGCGATGAACTTCGTGATCGCGATTCCCGTGTTGGCGAGCAACGCCGCCACGACCGCCTTGGTGCCGCCGTCGGCCGCCATCTGACACGCTCCTGGGGGTGATCGGTGACGCCCGGAGAGGGCGCTGTCGCACAGACCTTAACGTGTGGCCTGGCCAAGTCCCACGGCCAGATACGCCGCCGCGTAGGTTCCCGTCGCCAGGAGCGCCGCGTAGCGGGCCAGCTCGTTCGCCGCCTCCGTGGCCACGGTCTCGACCCGCAGGTCCCGGTCCCGTGCGGCATGAGTCAGCCGGCCCCGCTGCTCGCGCACCGACGCGTCCGCGGAGCCGTCGTCGAGGATCACCAGCACCGGTCGACGGTCGCTCTCCTCGTCGTCCGCGAACGGGTCGGCGAACACGTCGTGCGCCTTGGCCGCGGCGATCACCGGCAGCAGGTGCTCGGCGTCCCCCGCGAGGGCGGTGCGACCGCTCGCCCTCCGGATCGACTCGGCCACCCGCCGGGCAGCCCGCGCCGCGAGGACCGAACCGCCCCAGACCAGGGGAACCGAGTCGGCCAGCGCGATGGAGAGCATCTTGGCGGGGTTGACCGAGAGGTCCTTGTACGGCGAGCACTCGACCGCCACGTCGTCGAGCGCGAGCGCCACGGCCTCGGGGTCGGTGGCAGGGCCGAGGCCGAGCCGGGCGAGGAACTCGAGCATCACCACGGCGGTGGCCAGCTGGTCCCCGGTGGCCGTGGGCAAGATCGTGCTGTGACGGCCGGCGGCATGCTCGGCCACCACGCTGTGCAGCGGACAGGCCACGACGAGCTGGCAACCGCGCCGCACCGCCTCCGCCACGGCCGAGGCGGTTCCCGTGTCACCGCCCTCGGGGGCGAGCACGACCACCAGGTCGAGCGAGCCGGCCCACCCGGGCAGGCTCGGCCCCGGCCAGGCCACGAAGGGCACAGGGCACGACGGCTCGAGGACGGATCGGAGCAGCCGGGAGTCAGGACCCGCGGCCACCACGGCCCTGGGACGGGAGTCACCGGACGCCGCTTCGACGGCCCTCTCGATGACCTCGGCGGCCTCCCCCGCCTCGCGCCGCACCCTGGCACCACCCTCCGCCAGCGGTCGCAGGACGGGGTCGGCGAGGGCCAGCGCCGCCTCGTCGTCGAGCCTGGTCTCGTCGAACGGGCTGGCCATCAGGCGCCTTCGGGCTTGCGCGCCTCGTCCACGAGGAGCACGGGGATGTCGTCCCGGACCGGGTACGCGAGCCCGCACGACGTGCACACCAGCTCCTGCGCGGTGTCGTCGACGGCGAGCACGCCGTGGCAGTCGGGGCAGACGATGATGTCGAGCAGAGCCGGGTCCAGGTTCATGAGTCTCTCCTGATCGTCGCGAGCACCTCGTCGCGGATTCTCGCCATGGTTGCTTCGTCCCGGGCTTCGGCGTTCAGCCGGAGCAGCGGTTCGGTGTTGGACGCGCGGACATTGAACCACCACTCGTCACAGCTGACCGTGAGACCGTCGAGATGGTCGACGCTGACGCCCGCCGTGCCGGCGTACTCCTCCTCCAGGAGACGGAGCACTGCCGCCTGGTCTGCGACGGTGGAGTTGATCTCGCCCGAGCCGACGAAACGGGAGTACTTCTCGAGCAGCTGCGACAGCGGGAGGTCGCCTGCGGCGAGCGCGGCAAGCGCGTGGAGCGCGGCGAGCATGCCTGAGTCCGCCCGCCAGAAGTCCCGGAAGTAGAAGTGACCGGAGTGCTCACCGCCGAAGACGGCACCCGTCTCCGCCATCTTCGCCTTGATGAAGGAGTGGCCGACACGCGTACGCACGGGCGTCCCGCCCAGCTCACGCACGATCTCGGGCACTGCCCTGGAGGTGATCAGGTTGTGGATGATGGCGGCCCCGGGCTCCTGCCCGAGCTCGCGTGCCGCGATCAGGGCGGTCAGCAGCGAAGGGTTCACGAGCTCGCCCCTCTCGTCCACCAGGAAGCACCGGTCCGCGTCCCCGTCGAAGGCGAGGCCGATGTCGGCATCCGTCTGCCGCACCTCCGCCTGGAGGTCGCGCAGGTTCTCGGGGTCGATCGGGTTCGCCTCGTGGTTGGGGAACGTGCCGTCGAGCTCGAAGTACATCGGCACCACCTCGATGTCGATCCCCTCGAACACCGCCGGCGCGGTGTACCCGGCCATGCCGTTTCCGGCGTCGACCACGACGGTGAGCCGACGTCCCTTCACCGGGACGAGCGAGCGCAGGTGGCGTGCGTAGTCGGCGAGTACGTCGGACTCGGTGATCTCGCCGACCCGCTCACCCTCGATGGGCTCACCCGACGCGACCAGGTCCCGGATCTCGGCAAGCCCGGTCTCCATGCCCACCGGCTTGGCGTGCTCACGGCACATCTTGATCCCGTTGTACTGCGCCGGGTTGTGGCTGGCGGTGAACATCGCACCGGGCACGCCGCGCGTGCCGGAGGCGTAGTACAGCTGGTCGGTCGAGGCGAGCCCGATCATCTCCACGTCGGCGCCCGCCGTGGCCGCGCCCTCGGCGAAGGCCCTGGCCATCGCGGGCGAGGACGGACGCATGTCGTGACCGACGACGATCGACCCGCCGGCGGCTCCCGTCACCCGGACGAAGGCACCACCGACGGCCCTCGCCAGGGACTCGTCGAGCTGCTCAGGCACCAGCCCGCGGACGTCGTAGGCCTTGAAGATCTCGGAGAGGGCGCTCGGGTCCCGTGGTCTCGCTGTCGACGACATGGGTCGACCCTATCCCTGAAGGGTCAGCTGTCTGGGGAACGGAGCACCCGCAGGTGCCCGCGGCGACCGACCTCGCGGCCAGGCTCCCGGGCCAGGGCGACCGTCTGCCCCTGGACCTCGGTCACGGGCAGCGGGCGGGCCGCCTCCCGTACAGCGTCGGCGAGCGCGAGCAGGTCGTCGCTCGAGGGACCGAGGGCGTCCGGGTCCGGTGCCAGGCGCAGGACCTCCCAGCCACGCGGGGCGCTCAGCCGCTCGCTGTGAGCCTCACACAGGTCGTAGGCATGGGGTTCCGCGAAGGTGGCCAGTGGCCCCAGAACGGCGGTCTGGTCGGAGTAGACGTAGGTCAGGGTGGCCACTGCCGACCGCCCGCAGGCGGTGCGCGAACAGCGACGGGCAGAACTCACGAGGCAGACGGTACCTCGTCATGCGGCGCCCCGCGACTAGGCTCGCGGTGTGACGCACACCGGAACGCCGACGGGCCCCCGGTCCGGCAGGACGCGCGACCGCCGGGGCCGGGGCATGCGCGGTCCCGCTTACCTGCCGGGGCCACTCTCCCCTGCCGGAGTACCGTCCGCGCGGAGCCGCAAGGAGCTGTTCGACGAGATCGTGCTGACCGTGGTGCACCGACTCGAGGAGCGGTGGCACGCCGAGCTCGGGCTGATCGAGTTCGCCGTCGAGGAGACGCCGATCGTCCCCGACGACTGGGATGCGTCGACGGTGCCGCTCGCGTCCCTGGTGCCCGGTTCCGGTGGCACGCCGACCCGGCTGGTGCTCTTCCGCCGCCCGATCGAGCTCCGTGGCGAGACCCGCTCCGATCTCTCGGCGATGGTGCTGGCGGTCCTCGTGGAGCAGGTCGCCGAGCTGCTCGGGCGCGATCCCGAGGAGATCGACCCGAGGTACGACGCCGAGTAGCGCCGGCCGCTCAGGAGCGGGGTCGCGTCAGCCGAGGGCCGGCTGGACGGAAGGTCGCTCCAGCTCGACGGGCAGGCTGCGCAGCGGGACCTGTGACGTGCCGGCGCCGGTCAGGGAGACCGCGCCGAACACCTGTCCGTCCCGAGGTGTGACGACCAGGTAGGACGCGCGACGGTCCGCTCGCCACGCCGACGTCGCTCCGGCGTCCATCTCGAGCGACTTCGAGTCGACCCTCTTCCCGCGCTCGTCGTAGGCGGCCACGTCGGCCGAGGCGGGACCCGAGACCGCGCTGAGCAGCACGGTGGACGTCGCACCGTCGGCCACCGGCGCCGCCGCGGGTCCGGTCAGCGGGAGGACCGGCGCGGCGTACGACGCGTCGCCGCCGGCTGTCGACCGCAGTGAAGCGGTCACCGGGGTGTTCGACCGGAGGGTCACTGCCGACGGTTCGCGACCGACCACCGCAGTCACGTCCGTGGCCGTGACCGACCCCGGGGGAACCCGGATCTGGGCGGCCCCGGTCGGAGCGAAGGATCCGGTCTCGCCGGACACCTCGAGGTCCACCAGCGCCTCCCGGCCGGACGGGTTGGCCAGGAACAGCGTCCGTGACTCCGCCTGTTCAGGGAGTCCGGCGAGACGAAGCGACCTGCCCGGCTCCGTCTGGCCGGGGAGCCACTCGCTGCCGGAGGCGCCGCCTGCCTCCGAGGCGAAGCTCTCGCTCATCGCCGCGACCACACGACCGCGGGTGGTCTCGACGCCCACGGCGAGCTCGTCTTCTTGCGGCGTGACGTCCACCAGCGGCAGCTCGAGCGTCTCGCCGGGTTTGACGGTGAGGCCATAGGTGCTGGATGCCGTGTCCGCCTCGCCACCGGGACCGAGAACCCGGACGTTCACCACGGCGGGCCCCGGGTCGACGTTGGACAGCACCAGCTCGGAGGTGTGGTCGATGGTCGCGCCGGCCCCGGTGAACCACCACCGCGCCTGGGGCGACGCGCACTCCCCCGCCGCCAGCGCGCCCGCGTCTGCGTCCACCTGGAACGTGAAGAGACCTGCTGCGATCTCCCCGTCCGCCTCGACGGCCACGGTCGGCGCCTTGCCGCTGCCCGGGTCGAGGTCTCGTAGCTCGCCGCGTCGCAGCGGCTTCTCCTTGGCGTCAGCCAGCTGCTCAGGCGGGCCGAACCTGACGCCGCCCTCGCTGCCGAGCCCCTTGACCGGAGCGGAGCCGGTCGCCACCCGGGACCGCTCCGTGGTCCGGGGACAGGCGTTCACGACGTGGTCGACGGGCTCGGTCGCGGGTGCGGACTCCTCGGGCGCGGGCGTGGGCGCGTCCCGGGCTGCGACCAGGACGGCGACGGCTGCGACCGCGACAAGCACCGCCGCGACCAACGCCGTCCGGTCCAGGCCCTTCCTCGGCGGAGGAGCGGCGACCCTGCGTCCCCGGCTGGAGCGTGCCTCACTCATCGGCTCACCCTTCTGGTCGGAGCGGCGGACACGACGGCGATGAACAGGGCGACGCCCTGGGCCGCCAGCAGCCATGGCAGCAGGAGCGAGGGGTCATCGGGCAGTGCCTTGCCCGTCGGCTCCGCCTCGACCTGCCAGGCCCGGGTCCCGGGGCGGATCGTGCTCGCCTCCGCAACTCCGCTCACACTGTCGAGGTTCCCGGCCAGCACCGGATCGACGGGCCGGGGCGCGTAGACGAACTCCACGCCGTGCGCGCTGAGGGCTTCGATGTCCTCGGTCTCACCGGTCATGGCGAGGTTGCCGACCAGCTCGGTGAGCGGCGCCTGCTCCTCGTCCGTGGGGACGAGCGTGTCGTCACCGGTGCGCTGACCGTCACCGCGCAGCAGGGAGTACTCCAGGCCCTGGTCCCGGTTGCCGCGCACGATCAGGACTCCGTTGTCCGCGTCGGACCTCGCGGCTTCGACCATGTACGCCGGGACCTGGTCGGCAGGACGCCTGTCGAGCGGGTCGGACACTCCCGTCGCGGCCCACCACACCAGACCTGCCACCGGGGACAGGACGGCCGCCACCACGACGACGAGACCCACCGGCTGCCGCCACCCGAAGGTGCTCCCGGAGATCAAGCTGGAGATACCCACTCCTGCCAGGGCCGCCGCCGTGATGGCGCCGGCCTGGACAAGCAGGAGGGGGAAGCCGAGCCAGATCGGCTCAGGAGCCGAGGAGCCCGGGACGTCGTACACGCGACCGGAGAGCGCGGCAACGGTGAGGAGCCCCACCAGGAGGACACCCCAGGCACGCACGACACGGGTCCGGGTGTCGCTGCGGAGCAGGGCGACCACAGCTGCCAGGGCGACCCCGGCGCTGAGCCAGACCGGGGCGGCGCCCACGTCGGCGGCACGGCCCATGGCCACGTCCATCGCCGTCAGCGGGTCGAGCAGCGAGGGGGCCGGCAGACCCGCCTCGAGCAGCCAGGAGGTCACGCCGCGGTTCGCGAACGTGAGTACCGACCACGGCAGCAGGAGGACGGGCACCACGGCCACGGCCAGGACCGGGGGCCCCACCCTGAGCCGCCCTTCCACGCGCTCCCGCCTGTGGCCACGGCCAGTACCGCCACCACGACGGCGACCGGCCAGGCCAGCGGCGCGAAGGCGGTGAGCAGCGCGAGCCACAGCGCGGTCCGCCACGCCGCACGCCAGCGTCGGTCAGGTGACTCCGACGGAGCGAGGAACAGCGCGGCGTGGGCGAGCCACGGCAGGACCAGCGCGGCCACGACCGTGCCGAGGCGCCCCTGGTTCACCGCTCCGCTGAGGACGGGGACCAGTCCGTAGGCGAGAGCGCCCCACAACGACGGGTACCGGGCACCGGTCAGTCGTCCGAGGAAGCGGTAGGCACCGAGTGCGGCGAGCGGCACGGTCAGGAAGAAGACCACGTCCACCAGCAGCCATGCCTTGCCCAGCAGCAGGCTCCCGCCGAGGGCGAGTGGCAGCAGGTACGGCCCGGCGGGGACCGCGGAACCCACGCCGACCTCGTGCCAGGGCTCCAGGTAGACGCTCCACCAGGCGGACGCCGTGTCCGGCGCGGGGAGCAGCGCCCCTCCCCAGAGCATCCCGCCGCCCAGGGCACCCCGGGTGCCCACCAGCGCGAGGAGGGTCAGCAGACCGAACACCCACGCGGTCGGGCTCGCCAGCAGCCGCGCGATGAGGCCGGTGTCCTCGGGGAGGTTCTGCGCCTCGGCGGGCACGGGCCCGGTCTCGGTCGCCTCGAGGCGCTGCCGTGCCCGTCGCGCTGAGACCTCCTCCGCCTGGGACACGACCGCCGCGGCGAGGTCGACCACGAAGTCCAGGCCGTGGCGATACGGCACCCAGGGCGGCGCGAGAAGGTGCCGGACCTCCTTCGGCGAGAGCGTGGCCGTCTTCCGGCGCTCGGTTCGGCCCTCCATGATCCGACCCGGTCGCAGGTAGGTCGCGGTGAGGGCGGCGAGCTCGTCGAACGCCTCCCTGGGGGCGCGCACCAGGAGAAAGCCGAACGCGCGGATCAGGCTGCCCAGGAAGAGGCGCAGCACCTGGAAGGGCAGGGCGCGCAGGGAACCGTTGACGAGCAGGGTGTACAGCGCTGCACTCCGCTCGGCGCGGTGCAGGTTGTAGGTGGTCACCGGCGTCCTGCGCAGCCCTCGGTGCGCCGCCTCGACATGGAAGACCACTGCATCGGGGACGACGAGTGTGCGGTGACCGGCCCGGGCCGCCCGCCATCCGAAGTCGATGTCGTTGCCGAAGGCCGGCAACCGGTTGTCGAACCCGAGTCGCTCGAGCAGCTCGCGACGGACGAGCATGCCCGCCGTGTTGACTGCGAGGACGTCGCGGATGCCGTCGTGCTGCCCCTGGTCGTACTCGCCGCGCTCCAGGCCGGTCTCACGACGCCCGGTGCCGCTGATCGTGGCGCCGACCTCGAGAAGCCTGCGCAGGCTGGGCCATTCGCGGAGCTTGGGGCCGAGGACGGAGACCGTCGAGTTGCTCTCCGCTGCGGCGACGAGCGCCTCGAGGGCGTCGGGCGCAGGTGCGCTGTCGTCGTGCAGCAGCCAGATCCAGTCGTCCTCCGTCGCTGGCGGCAGGTAGCCGAGCCCGGCCCGAACCGCCGCGCCGAAGCCGCTCCTGCCCCCGGCGCTCGCCACTCGCTCCGTGCCGAGCCGGGCCTGCAGGATGTCGACGCTCGCGTCCTTGCTCAGGGTGTCGACGGCAAGGATCCGGTCGGGCGGCCGCGTCTGCGCCTCCAGCCCGTCCAGTACGGCGGGCAGCCATCGCGCACCGTCATGGCTGACAAGGAGAGCAGTTACCTTCACGGCGCCCCACCCTAGCCAGGGGTGCGGCCGTTAGGTGAATCGGAGAACCGCGAAGGGCAGTGCGGTCTTCACCACACTGCCCTTCGCCGACTCAGACCGCTCGCTTCTTCAGCTTGCGGCGTTCACGCTCCGAGAGCCCGCCCCAGATGCCAAAACGTTCGTCGTGCTGGAGTGCGTACTCGAGGCACTCGTCCCGCACGTCGCATGTCAGGCACACGCGCTTGGCTTCCCTGGTGGAGCCGCCCTTCTCTGGAAAGAACGCCTCGGGATCAGTCTGCGCACACAGAGCGCGCTCTTGCCAACCCAGCTCCTCGGCGTCCGCGTCGAGTAGATAGAGCTCTCGCACGGCTTCCCGCCCTTCGACCCGTGAGATCCTGTCGCTGGACCCCCATTGATAAGCACTTGCCCTGAAGGTACTGCCCAGATATTCGTCATGTATGCGAAATGAAGAACATTGTTGAAATTACACGTCCGTAAAAGCACGGAAGTCAAGCCGCGATCTGCTATAGGGCCGATGCGCCACTCCAAGTTGACCCAGTCGGACTATTGCGGCGGGAGAACCTGTTGTGACACCGCATCCTGAGACCCGCGAGAGCGGCGCGCCCTTCTCTCCGCGCAGGATCGTCGTGCTCTCCGGAGGCATCGGCGGAGCCCGCTTCCTCCAGGGTCTGCTCCGCCTCAACGCAGACTCCCCCACGCCGGCCGAGGTGACCGTCGTCGCCAACACCGCCGACGACATCTGGCTGCACGGGCTCAAGGTCTGCCCGGACCTCGACACCGTCATGTACACCCTCGGCGGCGGCATCGACTCGGACCGCGGCTGGGGCCGGACCGACGAGACCTGGAGCGCGAGCGAGGAGCTGGCCGCCTACGGCGTCGAGGCGACCTGGTTCGGCCTCGGCGACCGTGACCTCGCCACGCACCTGGTCCGGACCAAGATGCTCGACGCCGGCTACCCGCTGTCCGCAGTGACTGCCGCGTTGTGCACCCGGTGGCAGCCGGGCGTGACCTTGCTCCCGATGACCGACGACCGGGTCGAGACCCACGTCGTCGTCGACGACCCCGGCGAGCCTTCGGGACAGCGCGCCATTCACTTCCAGGAGTACTGGATCCGGCTGCGTGCCGAGGTGCCCGCCCGGACCGTCGTACCCGTCGGGATCGAGCAGGCCAGTCCGGCCCCCGGAGTGATCGACGCCATCGCGGGCGCCGACCTCGTCCTGGTCCCTCCGTCCAACCCGGTCGTCTCGGTCGGAACGATCCTCGGGGTGCCCGGGATGCGCGAGGCCCTGCGTGGCACGGACGCGCCCGTGGTGGGGCTCTCCCCCATCGTGGCCGGCAGGCATGTCCGCGGCATGGCCGAGCAGATGCTCGCCGCGATCGGGGTCGAGGCCGGCGCGGCGGCGGTGGCAGAGCACTACGGGGCCCGCGGCTCCGGTGGCGTGCTCGACGCCTGGCTGGTCGACTCGTCCGACGTCGCGGACGTGGACCGTGTGGAGGCCGCCGGGATCCGCTGCCGGGCAGTGCCGTTGATGATGACCGACGAGGACGTCACCGCCGAGATGGTCCGGCAGGCGTACTCCCTCGCGGCGGAGCACGTCTCCTCGTGACCGCCCGGATCCCCGGCATCACCTGCCTCCCCGTGACCGGCATCGGCGAGGTGCGCCCCGGCGACGACCTCGCCGCACTGCTCGGCCGAGCCGCGGCGCTGAGCGACGGCGACGTCCTGGTCGTGACCAGCAAGGTGGTCAGCAAGGCCGAGGGCAGGGTCACCACGATGGAGCGGTCCGCGGCACTCCAGCAGGAGACCGACCGGGTCGTGGCTACCCGGGGCGGCACGTCGATCGTGCGGACCCACCACGGGCTGGTGATGGCCGGTGCGGGGATCGACGCGTCCAACACCGAGCCGGGCACGTTCGTCCTGCTGCCCGTGGACCCGGACGCGTCGGCGAGGGCACTGCGGGAGCGGATCGCGGGCGATGGAGGTCCGAACGTGGCGGTGCTCGTCACCGACACCTCCGGGCGCGCGTGGCGCAACGGCCAGACCGACATCGCCGTCGGCGCCGCAGGGCTCGACGTGCTCCACGACTACGCCGGCCGGACCGACGGGTACGGAAACCTTCTCGCCGTCACGGCGCCGGCGGTGGCCGACGAGATCGCGGGCGCGGCCGACCTGGTCAAGGGAAAGCTGGGCCGCTGCCCCGCCGCCGTCGTCCGCGGGCTCGAGCGCCTGGTGCTCGGCCGCGGCGAGCACGGGCCCGGTGCGGCGGCGCTGGTCCGCGACGAGGCCGGGGACATGTTCGGGCACGGCGCCCGCGAAGCCGTCCTGAACGCCGTACTCGGGGAGGGCCGGCGCGGGTTCGGGGCCCCAGCCACGGCCGAGACGCTTGCCGACTGGTTCCGGAGAGTGGACCGGACGCCGGTCGTGGACGTCGTCTCCGAGAACCGGGTGGAGATCGCGCTGCCGGATGGGGACGACCCCGCGGCGCAGCGAGGGGCCGGCAACCTCGAGGCCCGGCTGGTCAGCCTCGCCTTCGCCCTGGGGTGGGAGCGCTCCGCGCCCCAGCCACGACCGGCGGAAGTGACCGCGACACTCCGATTCCGCCCCGCGACTCCGTAGACTGCCCTTTCGTCCCGTCCAAAACCCAGAACCGCCCCGAGGAAAGCCTGAGCCGTGGCCACATCGAGCAAGGACCAGAACCGTCGCGCCGTCGTCGAGCAGATGCGGCGGGAGCAGCAGAGTTCCGAGAGGAAGCGCACCTTCCTCATCTTCGGTGTCGTCGGCCTCGTCGCGCTCGTCATCATCGGGCTCGGCGCCTACCCGCTCGTCAAGGACGCCGTCGCGGAGAGCAAGTACGACGCCACCGGGCTGGAGAAGATCGGAGTGGCCGCCTCGCAGGCCGGCTGCCAGGACGTCAAGTCGAGCGAGGCGACCGGGTCCGCCGACCACCGGCCCGAGGGCGAGACGCTGACCTACCCCGACTCCCCGCCCGCATCAGGCTCCCACTACGCGACCTGGGCGCAGATGGACCGCAAGTTCTACACCGAGAAGGACCGGCCCGAGCTGGGGTACCTCGTCCACAACCTCGAGCACGGCTACAACATCCTCTGGTACGACGAGACCATCGCGGAGGACGCCGACAAGGTCGCGGATGTCGAGGGGATCGCCAGCAAGTTCCCCGGCACGTCGGATCCCGAGAACAAGTTCATCGCCGCCCCCTGGACCTCCGACGACGGTGACCCCTTCCCGGAGGGCACGCACATCGCCATGACGCACTGGTCGATGGGCGGGACCCACGGCAACGACGAAGGCCAGCGGAGCATCTGGCAGTACTGCGCCGAGCCGAGCGGCGAGGCCGTCAGCACGTTCGTCGAGGACTACCCCTACACCGACTCTCCCGAGCCGAACGCCGGCTAGAAGGTATGGAGTGACCCCTCAGCAGTCCCGAAGGGTCACTCCATACCGCCTAGGACACGGCCTCGGCGCCGAAGTCGACAGCCTTGGTCTCGACCGTCCCGGCCGTCCGCCCCGGCGCCGTGTGGTAGGTCCAGTACAGGTTCGTGTGCGCGATGACCTGGTCCGGCGGCGGCGCCCCCCATGCCGTCTGGTCCTCTGTCGAGTGGGCGTCGCTGACGAGGGTCGCGTCGTACCCCCTGACGAACGCGCCGTGGAGCGTCGAGCGGATGCACTCATCGGTCTGTGCGCCGACGACGACGAGTCGCCCCACACCGAGACCCGACAACACGGTCTCGAGGGTGGTGTCCTCGAAGGAGTCGGCGTAGTTCTTCTCGACGAGCGGCTCGGTGTCGTCCGGAGCCAGCTCGGGGACGATCCGCCAGTCGTCGCTCCCCCTCGCAAGCTGCTCGTCGGAGTGCTGGACCCAGACGACGGGGATCCGTTCGCGCCGCGCCTTCTCGACAAGACTGCGGACGTTCGCGACGACCGTGTCTCGCTGGTGAGCCCCCTCGACGACGCCGTTCTGCACGTCGACGACGAGGAGTGCGGTGTTCGGCCGGTTCTCGAGTGTGGTCATGTGTCCCCCTTGCTCCCTGGGCTCGTGTGTCCACCCACGGTAGACCCGCGCACCGACAGCCGGCCGGACCTCCGGAGGGGTGAGCCTTCGACAAGCCCCTCCCCGGAGGTTTCTAGACCTCGGCGCCGCACTCCACGCGGTCGCCGTCCAGACGGACACCGTTGCCGATCCGCGCGTCGTCACCGACCGTGACCTCGTGCAGCCGGGCACCTGCGCCAACGACGGCACGGGGACCCACCACCGAGCTGGTGACCACCGCGCCGGGCTCGACCACGGCGTCCTCCATCACGACGGTCGCGGACACGACGGCGTCGCCCTCGACGTGTGCGCCCTCGGCGACGACCGTCCCGCCGTCCACTCGCGCGGTGGCCGACACCTCTGCGGTCTTCGCCACGTGCGCCTCCCCCGGCTCTTGGGCGACCGCCGGGCTCGGGGCTGTGCCCATCACCAGGTCCCTCGAGGCGGCGACGAGCGAGGCCGGCGTGCCCACGTCCCGCCAGTAGGCCGTCTCCACGTAGCCCACGACCAGCCGGCCCTCGGCCACCAGCTGCGGGAACGTCTCCCGTTCCACCGAGACGACGCGGCCGGGCGGGATCTCGTCGATCACCCTCCGGCGGAAGACGTAGCAGCCCGCGTTCACCTGGTTCGTGACGGGGTTCTCGGACTTCTCCGTGAACCCGGTGACGCGACCGGAGCCGTCGGTCGGGACACACCCGAAGGGACGTGCGTCCGGAACCTCGACCAGGTGAAGGGACACGTCCACCTGACGGTCCGCGCGCGGTCTCTCGAAGTCGGCGAGCTGCGCGCCGAGGTCGTGGCCGGACAGGATGTCTCCGTTGAGGATCACCACCGCCCCGTCCGGGTCGTCGCCCAGGGCGGACGCGACGTTGCGGATCGCGCCGGCGGTGCCGAGCGGCTCGTCCTCCAACACGTAGTCGAGGCGCACGCCCCAGCGGCTTCCGTCGCCCAGCACGGGCTCGAAGAGCTCGGCCCGGTAGGAGGTGGCCAGCACGATGTGCTCCACGCCGGCGTCCGCGAGCCGCGCGATCTGGTGCTCGAGGAACGGGACGCCCCCCACGTTGAGCAGGTGCTTGGGGCGCCGCGTGGTGAGTGGCTGGAGCCGGGTTCCGAACCCGCCTGCCACGATGACCGCTTCGACATGCTGAGACATGCCGGAATCCTTTCATTCCGTAGAGTGGCCCGGCGTGAGTACCCGCACATTCCCCGAAGCAATGGCCGATCTGCTCCGTGCCGACGCCGCCCGCCCGCTCGTCACGTTCTACGACGACGCGACCGGTGAGCGCATCGAGCTGTCCGTGACCACGTTCGCCAACTGGGTGAACAAGACGGCGGGGCTGGTGCAGGACGATCTCGACGTCGAACGGGGCTCCCTGCTCCTGCTGGACCTCCCTACCCACTGGCTCGGGGCCGTCTGGCTGGGCGCCGCCTGGACCGCCGGCCTCTGCGTCACCACCGACCGTGGCCTGGCCGGCGAGGCGGACCTCGTCGTCTGCGGACCCGACCGGGTCGAGGAGTACGCCGGCACGGCATCCGACCGTCCCGTCGTTGCCCTCTCGTTGCGTCCGCTCGGCGGCCGGTTCGTCGAGCCCCTGCCGGCGGGCGTCACCGACTACGGGGCCGTCGTACTCGCCCAGCCGGACGCCTTCGTGTCCTACGAGCCGGCCACGGCCGGTGACCCGGCCTGGCGCGACCCGGCAGGCTCGACGAGCCAGGCCGAGCTGCTCGCGTCTGTGGTCGCCGACCCGGTCGTCACCCCGGGCGGCCGGCTGCTGACCGACGTCAACCCCTGCACGCGCGACGGGCTGTCCACGCTGCTCTCGCCGATGCTCCAGCGCGGCGCAGCCGTCTGGGTGGCCAACCCCGACGAGTCCGGCTGGGAGACGCGGTACGCACAGGAGAGGGCGACCACGCAGCTGCGGGCCGCCCCCTCTCCTGGCTGAGCCGTCCTCACCGCCCAGGTCTCCCGATGCGTGTCGATGGTTTCCCAAGGTGTGTAGTCGAACCTCCGCTTCCCACGGCTTGCAGGCCGGGGGAAGTGACGGTTCACCTGCATACCTTGATGAAACCCCGCACGGGGCAGGGACCCCTCGCGGCTGAGCCGTCCTAACCGCCCAGGTCGTACTGGGCGAAGCCCTCGCCGACGAACATTCTCGGACCGAAGCCCGAGCGCAGTCCGGGCAGCAGCCAGAGGTCACCGGTGGCGTGCTCCCTGGCCAGGATGTCGGGCCGGCCGTTCCCGTCGGCATCGCCGACACCGAACATCCAGTCGTAGACACCGGCGCCACCAGCGACCTTGGTGGGGTTCATCAGTCCACCCGGCCCGTTGCCGGGGTAGACGACCAGGTCGCCGCCCGAGATGCGGGCGATGCTGTCGGGCGAGCCGTCACCGTTCCAGAGTCCGATCCCGAGCTGCCGGTTGGCGCTGATCGCACCGTGGGCAACGTAGCTGGTCTTGAAGCCCACCGTGCCGTTGCCGGGATAGATCCTCATCGCCATGCCCTTCGGCTGGCCCACCAGGTCGGGATAGCCGTCACCGGTGATGTCGCCGACCCCCGTCAGCAGGCCGACGTCCCCGAAGCCTTTCCCGGCGAGGACGGGCTCGGCAAAGCTGCGAGGGCCGTCCCCGGCACGGAGGTAGAGGCTCCCGGTCCCGGGGTTGCGCGTCATGATGTCGCCGAGCCCGTCGCCGTTCCAGTCCCCGACGTTGAGCACCAGGTTGGCGGTCGTGAGCTGGGTACCGGTGTCGACGAGCCGCGCGATGTTGCGCCTGCCGTTGTTGGCGTAGACGACCATCTGCCCCTTGGCGTTGCGGCCGACGAGGTCGAGGCGCCCGTTGCCGGCCGCCTGGCCGACGACGGCGACGAAGTTCATCGACTTGAGGTTGGCGTACGGCCCGAACCGGTGGCCGAAGCCACCCTGGCGGTCGCCAGGGTAGACGTAGGTCAGCTTCGAGTTGCGGTCCCGGACGACGAGGTCGGCCTTCCCGTCGTTGGTGACGTCACCGGCGCCGGAGACGATGTCGAACATGCCCCAGCGTCCGGGCAGGGCGACAGGGGTACCGAGCCCGGTGCCGGTGCCCGGCACGAGGTAGAGGGTGGCGCCCTTCCGCGCGACCAGGTCGGCGTGGCGGTCGCCGGTGAGGTCGCCGACACCGGCGGTGCGGTCGTAGCCCGCCCACTGCGGGGAGAGCAGGCGCCGTTTGGCGAACCCGCCCGTGCCGTTGCCTGGGTAGACGAAGAGCTGTCCTGTGCCCTTGATGCGGGCCACCAGGTCGTTGCGGCCGTCGCCGGTCAGGTCCATCGCGCCGGTCAGCTGGTCGGCCTCGCGGAATCGCAGTGTCGTCCGGGTCGCCGCGCCGAACCCTCCCTCCGCGTTGCCGGGGTAGACGCTGAGCGCTCCCGTGGAGGCGACGCGCGCCACCATGTCGGGCCGTCCGTCACCGGTGATGTCGCGGGTGGCCGCCAGCAGGTCCATCCCGCCCCATCCCAGGGCCGCGTTGTGGCTGTGCTGGAACCGCACCTGTCCGCCGGTACGGACCACGAACGCCTGCTTCGTGGCCTTGTCCCGGACCACGAGGTCCGGCCAGATCGTGCCGGAGATGTTCGCAGACTTGGTGCGTGTGTCGAAAGGCTTCTGGTACTCCGCAGCCAGCTCGCGGATCTTGGGCAGCCGTGCGTACAGGTACTGCCCCGGGCAGGCCGTCTGCCCTGCATCGCGGTGCCCGTTGATGGCGCGGAAGGTCTTGCTGCCCACCCATTGGCTCGTGGACGAGACGTCGACACCGTGGAGAGAGAGCTTCCAGGCGAACAGCCGTCCGTAGGCGTCCAGCATCGCCGGCGACGGCTTGACCTTGTCGAAGTTCCCGAGCGCAGACATCGCAAAGGAGTACTCGTTGTAGTTCAGCGTGTGCGCGCCCACGACGGGGCGGTCGACACCTCCGTACCGGCCCTCCCAGATCCGGCCGAACCTGTCGACGATGAAGTTGTAGCCGATGTCGCTCCACCCCTTGGCCTGGGTGTGGTAGGCGTAGATGCCCCGGATCAGGGACGGCACCTGGTCACGGGTGTAGCCGTTGGCGTTCACGGTGTGGTGGACGAAGCCCGCGTGCACCTCGTAGTAGTGCAGCGACGGCTTGTCCCGCATCCGCTCGTCGGCACCCCACTGGGCCCGAGAGAAGATCTTCGGTTTGGGGGTGACGTACGCCGGCAGTGCGGCGAGCGTGCCCGAGTCTTCCGTGGCCGGGTCGGCGGTGGGGTCCGTGGTCGGGTCGGCGGTGGGGTCCGTGGTCGGGTCGGCGATGGGGTCCGCGGTGGGGTCGGTGGACGTGCCCGTGGTCTCGGCGGCCGAGAGGGCTATCGAGCCTGGCGTCCCGAGCTTGGCGGTGTCGATGGCCGGTTGCTCGACCTTGGGGTGGGCGCTGACGCCCGGGTCCACCACGGCCAGCTGCATGTCCGCAGGCGCCTCGCCCGACTCCGTGACGGCCTTGACCTGGACCTCGTCGACGTCGCCGACGACGATCGGGTCCGTTCCGGGCCGTGCCTTGCGGCCCTCCTCGCTGTCCGGGTCGGGACCGTGGTCGTCGTGGTACTCCAGCTCTGACCAGTCCGACCACACACCGTCCTGGAGGGTACGGACGGACACCGAGATCTCGTCGTCCGCGAGCTTCACCCCGTGCTTCCAGGTGACGCCCACGGTGGCGAAGCCGTCGACGGGCTCAGGGGCGCTCAGCGCCGCCAGCTCGTTCTTTACGTTCCGCTGAACGCGTGGACTGTCCGTGAGAGCCTGGACACCAGCGGCCTCGACGCCGTCGACGGGGGTCTCGCTCACCTCGGGCTCAACGGGTTCCGACGCGACCAGGGCGCCTGCCGCGCGAGCCGACGGGGCGCTACCCGCCACCGACTCCGGTGCCGGCGCCACGATCTCGAGGTCGACCATCGTGGCAGCGGGAGCCGCGAGGGCGAGCACCGTCCCCAAGGCCAGGCCTTGCCGGCACATGAGGACGAATCGGCGTCTTTTCTCGGGCATTTCCGGGTACTCCCCCTGGCGAGACAACAGTCACAGGAGTACCAATCTTCACACCAGTAACAGAGGTGCGTCCGGGCTTCTCTCCAATCACACAGGTGTAATTTCTCAGGATTGCTGGAGAAGTCGGATATGTCCGATTTGGGGCAAACGCCCCGTCAGATGTCCGCGCCCAGGTCGTCGTCGGGATCGGTGGCGTCGTCGTCGTACTTCAGGAAGTGGATCCCCTCTTCCACCGGCCCGTCGAAGCCCAGGCGGCCGTTGACGAGGACCAGGGCCCGGTCGCACACCTTGCGCACCGAGCCGGGGGCGTGGCTGACGTAGAACAGCGTCCGCCCCTCCTTCTTGATCTCCTCCATCCGCTTCATGCACTTGCGCTTGAACGGCCGGTCCCCGACCGCGAGCACCTCGTCGGCGAGGAAGATGTCGGAGTCGGCGAAGGCCGCGACCGAGAAGCCGAGACGAGAGCTCATGCCGGAGGAGTAGTGACCCACGGGCGTCTCGAGGAACTTGCCTACGTCGGCGAAGTCGACCATCTCGTCGAACTTGCGCTTCGTCTCGGACTCGCTCATCCCGAGGATCGCGGCGTTGAGGTAGATGTTCTCCCGCCCCGTGAGCTGCGGGTGGAACCCCGCGCCGGCAGCGATCAGCCCGGCGATCCGGCCCCGGGTGAGCACGCTCCCGGCGTCCGGCTTCATCACCCCCGAGATCAGCTTGAGCAGGGTGCTCTTGCCGGAGCCGTTCAGCCCCATCAGGCCGATCGACTCCCCCTGCTCGACCTTGAAGGAGACGTCGTTGACCGCCAGGAAGGTGTCGCTGAGCGGTCGCCGCCGCAGCGCGGCGATCGTCATCTGCTTGATGGTGCGGGTGTACTGCATCGTGAAGCGCTTGGCGGCGCCCTCGACGACGATGGACTCAGACATCACAGGCGCTCCGCGAACTTGCCCTCGAGGCGGGTGAACAGCCACTGCGCGAACAGCAGCACCACAAGACAGGCGGCAAGGACGATCAGGCCGCGCGCGATCAGGTCGTCCGGCATCACCGCCGGGTGCTCCGCGTTCGCAGGGACGGTCGGGACCCAGAAAAGCTGCTGGAACAGGATGACTCCGTTGGCGATCGGGTTGGCCAGGTACAGCTCCTCGGCCACCGGGTTGTTCGCGAACAGTTCGGCGATCCGGTCGTAGGGGTAGATCATCGGCACCGACCACGTCACGAAGATCGTGAACGTCGCCACGATGTTCTGGAAGTCGCGGAAGAAGACGTTGCAGGCGCTGAAGATCAGCGCCAGGGCCATGCCGAACACCGCGATGATCAGGAACCCGAGAAGACCACACGCCACGTCGAACGGGCTCGGGCTCCAGCCGACGACGAGCACGCCGATCAGCAGGATGACCATCTGCGGGATCGTGTGGTACGCCGAGACGAGCATCGACGAGACCGGGAACATCTCCCGGGGCAGGCTCAGCTTCTGGAGGATGCCCTTGTTCCGCACGATGGAGCGCGTCCCCGAGGAGAACGTCTCGGTGAAGTAGTGCACCATCACCATGCCGGCGAAGATGTGGATCGGGAAGTTCGTCATGTTGTGGTCGAGACCGAAGACGTACCCGACCACGAAGTAGTACGCACAGAACCGCACGCCCGGCTGCACGTAGGACCAGAACAGCCCCAGCACCGATCCCTGGTAGCGCGCCTTGAGCTCCTTGCGCACCAGCAGCCGGAGAAGGTACCGCTGCCGGAAGACGTTGTGCAGGCCACCGATGTCCCCGGGCGGGGCCAGCGGTGCGTCGGGAACCCGGTTCGGGTCCACCACCTTGGTCGTCACTCGTCCACGCCGCCACTGACCAGGGCCTCACCCTGGGTGAAGTGAGGCTTGAGCTTGTTCTCGAACATCGTCAGCGCCGAGCCGATCGCCATGTGCATGTCGAGGTACTTGTACGTGCCGAGCCGGCCGCCGAACAGCACGTCCGGCTGCTTCTTGGCGAGCTCGCGGTACTTCAGCAGCTTGGCGCGGTCCTCGGCCGTGTTGATCGGGTAGTAGGGCTCGTCACCGCTCTCGGCGAACCGTGAGAACTCCCGCATCACCACGGTCTTGTCGCTCGGGTAGTGGCTGCGCTCCGGGTGGAAGTGCCGCGGCTCGATGATCCGGGTGTACGGCACGTGCTCGTCCGCGTAGTTCATCACCGACGTGCCCTGGAAGTCGCCGACCTTGAGGACCTCGCGCTCGAAGTCGATCGTGCGCCAGGACAGCTCGCCCTCGGAGTTGCCGAAGTAGGCGTCGAGCGGGCCGGTGTAGACCACCGGCACGTTGCCGAGGATGTCGCCGCGCTGGTCGAAGAAGTCCGTCTCCAGACGCACCTCGATGTTCGGGTGGTCGGCCATCTTCGACAGCCAGGCGGTGTAGCCGTCGACCGGGAGGCCTTCGTACTTGTCGTTGAAGTACCGGTTGTCGAAGTTGTAGCGGACCGGGAGCCGGCTGAAGATCGCCGGGTCGAGCTCCTTCGGGTCGGTCTGCCACTGCTTGAGCGTGTAGCCGCGGAAGAACGCCTCGTACAGGGGGCGCCCGACCAGCGAGATGCCCTTCTCCTCGAGGTTCGCCGCGGCGGCGGAGTCGATCTCCCCGGCCTGCTCGGCGACGAGCGCGCGGGCCTCGTCGGGCGACATCGCCTTGCCGAAGTACTCGCAGATGGTGGCCAGGTTCACCGGCATCGGGTAGACCTTGCCGTCGTAGATCGTGAAGACCCGGTGCTGGTACGGCGTGAAGTCGGTGAAGCGGTTGACGTACTCCCACACCTTCTCGTTCGAGGTGTGGAACAGGTGGGCGCCGTACACGTGCACCTCGATGCCCGTCTCCGGGTCGGGCTCGCTGTAGGCGTTCCCGCCGATGTGATGGCGCCGCTCCAGCACCAGCACCTTCAGTCCGAGCTCGTTGGCACAGCGTTCGGCGATCGTCAGTCCGAAGAAACCGGAACCGACGATGACGAGATCAACGTTCACACAAAACTCCTGAGTTGGGACGGCCGCGACAGTCTACCGGCCGCCATTGCGGGACCGGTTGGCCAGGAGGCGGCGGTAGGCGACCTTTCTCACACTCTCCGGGACAAGCCTGTACCCACCCCTGACCACCACATTACGGAGGTACTCCGTCCGGCTGGTGATGCCGAGCTCCCGGAACCTGCGCTGCAGCGCCAGCTCGGAGCGCAACAGCTCCTTGCCGCCGCGGCGGGCGTACGCGCCGGCTCCGACCCGGTAGTAGACCAGCGGCTCCGCGACGTTGGCCGGCATCGCGCCGGCCTCGACCATGCGCGTGAACAGCAGGTAGTCCTCCATGAGCGCCATGTCGGTGTAGCCGCCCGCTGCGAGGACGGCCGACTTCCGGTAGACGATCGTGGGGTGGTTGAAGGGGTCCCGGAACCGGATCACCCGTCGGATCTCGTCGGGGTCGGTGGGCGGCGTACGACGGCCCACCACCTCGTCCACGGACTCCCCGAACTCGAGCAGCCCGGAGCCCACGATGTCCGCGCCGGCCTCGACCAGCGGCAGCTGCCTCTCGAAGCGGTCGGGACGGCTCACGTCGTCGGCGTCCATCCGCGCCACGATCTCGTGCGCACAGGTCTCCAGCCCGCGGTCGAGAGCCGGGCCGAGTCCGACGTTGTGCTCCATGACCACGTGCTGCACCGGGACCGGGCTCGACATCGTGAGCTCGTGGATGGTCTTGGCGAGCTCGTCGGGCACCGGCCCGTCCTGCACGAGGACGACCTGGTCGGGGCGGCGCGTCTGCTCCTGGACCGACGAGGTGAACGCCAGGCGCAGGAACTCCGGCGCGTCACCGCCGTAGGTCGAGATGAGCAGCGAGAACGGCTGAGGACCCGGGAGCGGCCCGGCGTCCGCGACGAGGCTCTCGTCGCGCCCCAGGTGCGACCAGCCCGCGTCGGACAGCACCTGACCGTTCGACCGCGGGCCGCTTCGCAGGCCGGCCGACACCCCACTGCGCAGGCCACGGGCCAGCGTCCTCCGGTCCTTGGACCGGGCGAAGGTGCGCCCCCATCGACGGGCCGTCGACCCGCCGTAGAGCACCTTCTCGCGTGGGCTCAGACCGGTGCTCCGGGAGAACATCCAGACCTTGTTGCGGACCTCGTAGAAGAACCGCTCACCCGGGTCGGCGTCGGTGGAGCCGAACGTCTTGGTCTTGTGCACGACGACGCTGTCCGGGCAGTAGAGCCCGACCCGGTCGCGGATCAGGCGCGTGGAGTACTCGAAGTCGTCGTTCCACAAGAAGTAGTCCGCGATCGGGAGGCCACGCTCCCCTACGACGTCGGCGTCGCACATGATCGAGACGAACGACGCCGAGCGGACCGGCGTGCACCCGACCCGCGCGGCGGCGGCGAGCTCCTCCGCGGAGGCACCGGGCTTCGTCCGCGGGGTGTTCATGGGGTGGTCGCGGCCATCTGTCCAGACCACTCTGCTCGCGAGCACGCTCGGCCGAGGTCCCTGCCCTTCGCCGTACGAGGACCAGGCGCTCGCCAGCTCCTCGGCCGCGGACGGGGTGGGCACGGTGTCGTCGTCGAGGAGCCACACGAGGTCCGGCTCGAAGGTGAGCGCCCGCTCCATCCCCACCGCGAAGCCGCCGGCCCCGCCGGTGTTCTGCTCGAGGCGGACCACCTCGAGGTGGGAGTACTCCGACCCGAGCATCTCCGCGGTGCCGTCGGTGGAGGCGTTGTCGACCACGACCGTCCGGACCGGCGACAGTGTCTGTTGCTCGATCGCCGCGAGCGACTCGCGGAGCAGGTCACGACGGTTCCAGGTGACGACGACGGCAACGATCCGGGGAAGCACAGGGTGACCCTACCGATGGCTCAGCAGGCGGAGGACAGGTCCTCCGCGTCGTTGGCGGCGTACCCCTCCGCCATGCTCCCGATCGAGCCGCCCGTCGTGGGCACGGACGGCGCGCCGGCGGCTCCGACAGACCTCCCGCTCCTCGGCTTCGACGGTCCCTCCTGTCCCTTGCCCGTCGTACTCGACCTCTCGATGGCCTGCTGGACGCGGTCCCGGATCTCCTCGACGTCGGGCTCGGCGGTGTTGACCATCGGTGGGACGAACGACACCGTCGCCACCGGCTGGGACCGGGCCTTGGCCGCGAGTCCCATGAAACGGTCGAGCTCGGATGCGGGCAGGTTCGTGGAGATGATCTTCTCGCCGGCCTCGGCGATGCCCTCGAACCTCCGGACGACGACCTGCGGGCTGAGCTGGTCGAGCATCGCGTCCATGACGCACTTCTGACGCGCCATGCGCGAGTAGTCGTCGGCCTCCTCGCGGGAGCGGGCGAACCACAGGGTCTGGAAGCCGTCGAGCCGCTGGTAGCCGGGCTCGATGTACCCGGTCACCGGTCCCCCCACCCCTCCGATCGGGATCCGGTCCCGGACGTTGAGCTTCACACCTCCGACCGCGTCCACGAGGTCGCGGAAGCCCTTGAGGTTCACCATCGCGTAGTAGCTGATCTGCAGGCCGGTGATGCCCTCGACGCCCTCGATCGTGGCCTCGACGCCCGGGTCGTCGACCTTCTTGAACAGCTCGGTGTTGTCCGCCGCCCACGTGCTCAGCCCGTTCAGGTAGCAGCCGTCGCAGTCGAAGCCGTCGGGGAACTGCTCGGCCATGACCGAGCCCTCGGCGAACGGGAAGTTCTGCATGTTGCGTGGAAGGCCGAACAGGATCGTCCTCCCGGTCTCCGCGTCGATGCTGGCAACGGTGATGCTGTCCGGACGCAGGCCCCAGCGGTCCGCGCCGGAGTCACCTCCCAGGAGCAGGACGTTGTACCGGCCGTTGTGGGCGTCGCTCACCGGCCCGTCACCGAACATCGCCGCGATGAAGTTGTGCCCCACCCCGACGACGTGCGAGGCGAAGAGAAGCGTGCCCGCGACCGCGAAGCACAGGAAGCCGTTGATGCCCACCATGGCGAGGCGCTGCTTCTGCATCAGCTCCAGGGGGCGACCGAGGCGCCAGGCGTCGACGAACAGCCCGGCCCAGCCGATCGCGAGGGCGAAGAGCACCGCCCTGACCAGCCCCAGCACGAAGGTGCTGCTGAGCATCCAGTACACGAACCCCGGCCAGATGAGGCCGAGCAGCACGACGCCCCCGACCAGGGCGATGAGGAGCAGCCAGACGCGCATCGCGATCCGGCCCACCTGCCTGCGCCCGGCCACGAGCTGCGCCGACCCCGGGAGCAGCAGGGTCATGACCACGAGCGTGACGGCGCGCCGGAAGCGGACGCGCATCAGCCGGTCGTCCAACCCCGGTGAGGTGGCGGGTGGCATGGCTGGCCTTTCGAATGTGCCCGAGGCGGACTGTCCTGGTGGGTGCAAGCCAAGTATCACCAGTCACATGGGCCACTCCGGCCACGGCACGCCGGGGGGCCCCAGTTGCGAAGATCACGGACGCGCGAGGACAATCCACCGCCCCCGTGCGGTGTACCGCCCTGCCGAGCCGGGTAGCGTCTCCGCCATGGCTAACCGTCCCCGGGGAACAGAGTCGGGCCCACCAGAAGAGGGCTCACCCGAGTACAACTGGCTCTACGGCTCCCGGCGAGGTGCCGCCGGGCCGGGCCCTGACGCGGGCGGAGTCTCCGGTGACCCGGAGCCGACACGCATGATGCCGACGATGAACCGACCGGACCAGCGCCCGCCTGCTGCGCCCGGCGGTGAGGGCCCCGGGGGGCCGAGGGCGCCGCGCGGCCGCACGGGTCCCGCAGGCCCGCCGCCCCCTCCGAAGGCGAGGAAGCGGCGGCGTCTCGGCTGGTTGAAGCTCCTGATCCTGCTCTGGCTGGTGTTCCTCATCGCCGTGCCCGCCTGGGCATGGACCAAGGTCGACAAGGTCGATGCGGAGCCGGACGGCGAACGGCCCGACTCCCAGCCCGGCCACACCTACCTCCTCGTCGGCAGCGACAGCCGCGAGGGACTGTCCGCGAAGGAGCGCCGCAAGCTCGGCACAGGGAAGGCGGAGGGCCGCCGGACCGACACGATCATGCTGCTGCACACCGGCGCGGGCCCCAACCTGCTGCTCTCCCTCCCCCGCGACTCGATCGTCGACGTCCCCGGCTACGGCACGACCAAGATCAACGCCGCCTATGCCTACGGCGGTCCGGAGCTACTGGTCCAGACCATTGAGAACGAGACCGGCATCCGTGTCGACAGCTATGTCGAGATCGGCTTCGCGGGTTTCGTGAACGTCGTCGACGCGGTCGGCGGGGTCGAGGTCTGCCCCAAGGAACGGATGCAGGACAAGCTGGCGAACCTCGACATCGAGAAGGGCTGCCAGGATGTCGACGGGCCGACCGCCCTCGGCTACGCACGCTCCCGGCACACGTCGGCGCTCGGTGACATCGACCGTGCCAAGCGGCAGCGCGAGGTGGTCAGCGCGGTGGGCAGCGAGGCCGCCTCACCGTGGTCGATCCTGAACCCGGTCCGCTACGCACGCCTCTCGAGCGCCGGGGCCGAGTCTCTCGCGGTCGGTGAGGACACGGGGCCGATCGACACCGCCCGCTTCGCCTGGGCGATGACCCGGGTGAGCGGGGACAACGGCCTCACCTGTTCGGTGCCGATCGTCGACCTGGCCGTCACCTGGGACCGGGACCGTGCGCTCCGGCTCTTCACGCTGATCCAGGAGGACCGCACCGAGGACATCCCCAAGGGCCTGTGCCGCGCCTCCGGGCTGCGGGGCCAGTGAGCCGCGCCCGGAACGCACGGGCCTGAACTGCAGACGGGGGAAAGGATCCATGCTGCCATCGGTCGTCCGATGGGCCAGGACGCCGGGAGGCGTTCTCGGCCTGTCGCTCCTGTTCACGGTGCTGCTCGCCCTCGGGGTGAACCTGGCACTCAACGCCTGGCAACCGGACGCCCCGCCCGGGCTGTCCTCGAAGCCCCCGTCCGCAGACCTCGTCCTGTTCCTGCTCGGGACATTCGTGGTCTGGCTCTTCGTGATCCTCGTGGTGGCAGCGCTCGGCCGGCTCTGGGTCAGCGCCGGCGTCATCGCGGTCGCCACGGCTCTCGTCGGCTTTGCGAACTCCCGCAAGCAGGCGCAGACGCTCGAGCCGTTGTTCCCCTCGGACCTGACCTACCTGAGGCACCTGGACTTCATGGTCCAGATGGTGGGCGCCAAGGTCGCGCTCCTCCTCGCCACGGTGGTCATCCTGGTTCCGGTAGCGGCGGCGCTCGCCGGGAGGCAGGTCAGCCGGCTCTTCCCGCGTCCTGACCGCCGCACCCACCCCCGGATCGCCGCCGGGCTGCTCGTCGCACGTCTGGCCGGGGTGGCCCTCAGCGTTGCGACGATCGGCTACGTCATGCAGTTCCACTCCCCCGGCAACCTCGTCAAGGAGGCGTACGACGAGCACGGCGCCCACTGGCGGCACTGGAACCAGGGCAAGAACTACGTCGAGAACGGGTTCGTCGCCGGAATGCTCTACAACCTCGCCGTCCCCGCCATGACGAAGCCCCCGGGGTACAGCGAGGCCGCCATGCAGGAGATCGTGGAGAGGTACTCCACCGTCGCCGACCGGGTCAACGCGGGCCGCGACCCGGATGCGCTCGATGACGTGAACGTGGTCTTCGTCCTCAGCGAGTCGTTCTCGGATCCCACCCTGTCGCACTCGGTGCGCCTTGCCGAGGACCCGATCCCCTTCACGCGGTCCCTGATGCAGCGGACCACCTCGGGCAAGATGCTCACCCGCAGCTATGGCGGGGGGACGGCCAACGTGGAGTTCGAGGCTCTCACCGGCATGTCGCTGAAGCAGTTCGAGCCGCAGCTTCACACGCCGTACCAGATGCTCGTGCCGAACTACCCACACTTCCCCTCGGCCGCGTCGTACCTGCGCGGGCAGGGTCTCGGGACGCGGGCGATCCACTCGTTCACCTCGGCGCTGTACCGCCGCGCCGAGGTGTACCCCACCTTCGGCTTCGAGGACGCGGTCTTCGAGGACGAGATGGCGCACACCGAGACCCTCGAGAAGAGCTCCTACATCTCCGACGCGGCGACCTTCGACGAGACCATGAGCACCCTGGAGCACACGGACGAGCCGCTGTTCGTCAACGTGGTGACGATGCAGAACCACTACCCCTCGGCCGGCAAGTACGCCCACCCCATCCCCGCCGGCCCGCGGGACGAGGCCACGGAGGCCGACATCCTCTCCGACCCACGGGCGATGGCGGAGCTCGAGCAGTACGCGCGAGGTCTTCGTTACAGCGACGAGGCGCTGCAGCGGTTCATCGCCGGGCTGGAGGCGTCCGACGAGAAGACCATCGTCGTGTTCTACGGAGACCATCTCCCGGCGCTGCGGCCGTCCTTCTCCTCCGGGGTCAGGCCCAAGCACGAGACCCCGTTCTTCGTCTACGCCAACTATGGGCACCGGCGGGCTGAGCACCTGCCGACCACGAGCCCCATCCATTTCATGAACCACGTGCTGGAGACAGCCGGAGCACCCGTGCCGCCCTACTACGCGCTGCTCGGTCGGCTCGAGCAGGAGGTTCCCGCGATGTCGGATGCCTTGATGATCGGCCCGGACAACCGCCCGGTCGCCGAGGGCGACCTCACCCCGGCGGTGCGCCGGCTCCTGCACGACTACCGGCTCGTGCAGTACGACCTGTCGGTCGGCGAGCGGTACTCCGAGGCCGCCCTGTTCGACCCCGGTTCGCCCGGTCCGTGACCTTCGCCTCTGCCGTCGGGTCGCCGCCGGTCTACGCTCGGAGAGCAGGAAGGTGATCCTCGCCCCGAGCTGACCTTGGCAGGTGCCCGGATGGATCGGTCCCAGCGGTCCAGGTCCGCAGCAAGGCCCGCGACCGCTGGTCGTGAGCAGGGTTGGCGAGCGGGTCGCCGGTTGCTGCACGGGCCGTTACGGACCCTGGTGGTCGGTCAATGTCTCGGCCAAGGGGCCGACGGCCTCGCTCAGATCGCGTTGGCGCAGTTCGTCGTGTTCGAGGCCGGACGAGGCGCGACGCCCGCGCGGATCGCATCCCTGCTCGCGATCACGCTGCTGCCCTTCAGCCTCGTGGGCCCGTTCGCGGGGGTCCTGATCGACCGGTGGCCGCGTCGCGGCGTCCTGGTCGTCATGTCATGGTCGCGCGCCGTGTTGACGCTGGCCGCGGTGGCGACGGTCAGCCTGCGCTCGGAGCCGGGCGCGTTCGCCGGCGTCCTGCTGTTGCTGTCGACCTCGCGGTTCGTGCTCGCGGCGAAGGGCGCCGTGCTCCCGCGGACCGTGCCCGCCCACGAGCTGGTGACCGCGAACGCGATCTCGTCCGTGGCTGGGATGGCGGCGATCTTCGTCGGCGCGGTCGGCGGCGCGGCGTTCGTCGGATGGTCGGCGTCGGCAGGGTTCGTCGTGGCCAGCCTGCTGTACGTCGCTGCCGCCACTGTGTTCGCTCGGCTTCCGGACGTCGGAGGCGGCGATGGTCGCAGCATGGTGCACGGTCTCCGCGAGGCACTCGCCGATGTCAGGGAGGGACTGCGCGCCATCGGCAGCCCAGCCATCGGCAGGCCGCTGGCGGCGGTGTGGTTGCACCGGTTGCTGCTCGGCGCCGGGTTCATCTTGCTTGTGCTCGTCGCCGACTCCAGGTTCCACCTGCGCATCTCCGGCTACGGCGCCGCGCTGGCGGTCACCGGTGTCGCCGCGTTCGTGGGCTCGGTGGCCGCGCCGGCGTGCGCCCGCCGGTGGCGCCCGACCGCACTGCTGCCGTTGACGTTCCTCCCGCCGGCCGCGGCCGCGTACGCCGGAGGCATCGCACCCGACCTCGTCGTCCTGGTCTCCGGTCTCGGAGTCACCGCGCTGTCCTTCCAGCTGCTCAAGGTGCTCGTCGACGCGCTCGTCGGGGGAGCATCGCCGGACGCGGTCCGGGGCCGGGTGTTCTCCGTCTACGACGTGCTCTACAACGTGGCGTTCGTGCTCGCCGGCCTGCTGATGGTCCCGCTCTGGCAGCCGAGCCACGTCCGTTCGCTCCTGTGGTGGATCGCCGCGGCGTTCCTCCTCGGGTGGGTGGTGTTCGCACGGATCCTGCGCGTCTGGCCGTTCGCTGCCCGACGGCCGCGTGGGCTGCCGCCCAACCGCTGGCGGGGTCGTGTCGTCGCTCTCGCCTGTGGGTCGCTACCGGTGCTCGCGTTTCCGGCGGTCGGCTGGTGGTGGTTCGCCTGGGTCTCGCTTCTGCCCCTGCTCCTGCTGCTCCGCGCCGCACCGACACCGTGGGAGGCGGCCGTCCGTGGCTGGTGGGCCGGGGCCGGCTGCATGGCCGCGGCGGGGTACTGGCTCGTGCCCGTCGCCGGTCCGGCGCTGGGGCTGCTGGCCTTCGGGCTCGGGGCGCTGTGGCTGCCGTGGGGGTGGGCGGTGCATCGCATGCTGGCCGGTCGACCGAATCGGGCGACGCTGCTGGGCGCGACCCTGGTCCTACCGTCGGGCTGGGTGGCGATCGAGGCGATCCGGTCCTGGGAGGGTCTCGGCGGGCCGTGGGCCCTGCTGGGCGCCTCCCAGTGGAACCAGCCGGCGCAGCTGGCCTCCGCCGCACTCGGCGGTGTGTGGCTGACCGGGTTCCTCGTCGTCGCTGTGAATGTGGCGGTGGCCGCGAGCCTGACCTCCACGCAACGCAACCTGCGTGTCCTGCTCGTTGCCGTCGCCGCGGTCGGGCTGGCCGTCGGGCCGGCCTGGGCGGCACTGCGCCCGTCCCTGCCGGCCACCGGTGTCGTGCGGGTCGGGGTCGTCCAGCTCGACGTGATGGGCGACCGCGAGTCCAGGCTCGCCCGGCAGGTCGAGCTCAGCGACACCCTCTCCGGCCGGCATCCCGACCTGATCGTGTGGGCCGAGAGCAGCGTCGGCTTCGACCTCCAACGTCGTCCCGACCTCGCCAGCGAGCTGGTCGCTCTCACCCGGCGTACCGGCGCCGACCTGCTGACCAACGTCGACGCCCGCCGAGACGGCGGCAGCGTCTACAAGACGTCGGTCCTCGTCACGCCGACCGGCCTGGACGGCAGCTACGAGAAGACCCGGCTGGTCCCGTTCGGGGAGTACGTCCCACTGCGCCCGGTGCTCGGCTGGGTGACCCACATCAGCGATGCGGCCAAGCAGGACCGCGGACGCGGAGACGGTCCGGTCGTGCTCGACGCCGGGCCGGTCACGTTCGGTCCGCTGATCTGCTTCGAGTCCACCTTCCCCGACCTGGCGCGCCGCGAGGTCGCCCTTGGCGCTCGGCTGGTCGTCTACCAGACCGCCAGCACCACGTTCCAGGGCACCTGGGCGCAACCGCAGCATGCCGCCCTGGCCGCTGTCCGGGCGGCCGAGACCGGCCGGCCGGTCGTCCATGCTGCGCTGACCGGGACCACGGCCGCATACGACGCGACCGGGCACCGGCTGCTGTGGATCGCCCCAGGCCGACCGCGGAGCGCCGTCGTGACCCTCACCTTGACTGGAGGGCGGACTCCCTACAGCCTCATCGGCGACTGGGTCCTGGTCGTCGCTGCCGCGCTGATCGCCGCGGCGCTCGTCGCCGCATCCCTGACTACAGCTCGGACTGCACCCCGGCGAGGAGCTGGCGGGCCATCACGATCCGCTGCACCTGGTTCGTGCCCTCGTAGATCTGGGTGATCTTGGCGTCGCGCATCATCCGCTCGACGGGGTACTCGCGGGTGTAGCCGTATCCGCCGAGGACCTGCACGGCGTCCGTGGTCACCTGCATCGCGGTGTCGGAGGCGAAGCACTTCGCGGCAGCGCCGAAGAAGGTCAGGTCCCCGTCACCCCGCTCTGACCGGCCGGCGGCGGCGTAGGTCAGCTGACGGGCGGCCTCGACCTTCATGCCCATGTCGGCGAGCATGAACTGCAGCCCCTGGAAGTCGGCGATCGGCTTGCCGAACTGCTGCCGCTCCTTCGCGTAGTCCAGCGCGTAGTCGAGCGCCCCCTGCGCGATGCCGACCGCCTGCGCCGCGATCGTGACGCGGGTGTGGTCGAGGACCCGCATCGCGGTCGCGAAACCGGTGCCCTCGTCGCCGATCATCCGGTCCACAGGGATCCGGACGTTGTCGAAGTACACCTCGCGCGTGGGCGACCCCTTGATGCCGAGCTTCTTCTCGGGCGCCCCGAACGACACGCCCTCGTCGGCCTTCTCGACCACGAACGCTGAGATCCCCTTGGCGCGCGCCTCGGGATCGGTCACCGCGAAGACGGTGTAGTAGTCGGACGTCCCGGCGTTGGTGATCCAGCGCTTCACACCGTTGAGCACCCAGGTGTCCCCGTCGCGCACCGCACGGGTCTTCATGGCAGCGGCGTCCGACCCCGCCTCCGGCTCGGAGAGGCAGTAGGAGAACATCGCCTCACCGGAGGCAACCGGGCTGAGGTACTTCTTCTTGAGGTCGTCCGACCCGGCCAGGATCAGCGGCATGGTCCCGAGCTTGTTGACCCCCGGGATCAGCGAGGCGGCTGCGTCCGCGCGCGCGACCTCCTCGATCACGATGCAGGTGGCGAGCGCGTCCGCCCCGGCGCCGCCGTACTCCTCCGCGATGTGGGGAGCCGCGAAGTCCGCTCCTGCGAGTGCGTCGTACGCCGCCTGCGGGAACTCACCGGACTCGTCCACCTCGGCGGCGTGCGGGGCGACCTTCGCGTCGCACACCGCACGGACGGCCTCGCGGATGGCCTGGTGCTCTTCGGACAAGGCATACATCGGGTACTCAGCGCTCATAAGGGTGGATTCTACTTGCGGGTAACGCCCCGCGTCGCTGTCAGGTTCGCCACTCCGACCGCCTCGCCACCAACGGTTCGGGTTTGGGTCCACCCGGCAGTGGCTACTGTCGAGACATGGGCACGAGTGATCCGAGGACCGGACCGGCGTGGCTGGACGCGGACAACATCCGCTTCATGCTGGAGAAGTGCGAGACCTGGGCGGTCGTGGGCCTGAGCGGAGACCCGTCGCGGACCGCGTACCAGGTCGCCAGGTTCCTCCAGGATCACGGCAAGCGCATCGTGCCCATCCACCCCGAGGCCAACCACGTCCTCGGCGAGGACGGCTACCCGTCACTGGCGGAGGTCCCGTTCCCGGTCGACTGCGTGGACGTCTTCCGCCGTTCCGAGGCGGCCGGCGAGTTCGCCGACCAGGCGGTGGACATCGGCGCCAGGGCGGTCTGGTTCCAGCTCGGGGTCGTCGACCAGGACGCTTTCGAGCGGACCACCGCGGCGGGCGTGCCCATGGTCATGGACACCTGTCCCGTGATCGAGTGGCCCCGGCTGGGCTGACGAGGCCCGCTCGTCAGCTGAACCCGACCGTGCGGCCGCGCTCACCGCGCACCGCCTTGCCCTTCGCACGGGCGCTCTCCGCGAGCGACCGCTGGAACTCCTCCATCCTGCTCCTCAGTCCGTCGTCCGAGGCGGCGAGGATGCGCACCGCGAGCAGCCCGGCGTTGCGCGCGTTGCCGATCGCGACCGTCGCCACCGGGACACCGGCGGGCATCTGCACGATGGAGAGCAGGGAGTCCATGCCGTCGAGGTACTTCAGGGGAACCGGCACCCCGACCACCGGCAGCGGCGTGACGGCCGCCAGCATGCCCGGCAGGTGCGCCGCACCACCTGCGCCGGCGATGATCACGGACAGGCCACGGCCGGCGGCTTCCTTCCCGTAGGCCAGCATCTCTTCGGGCATCCGGTGGGCGGAGACCACGTCCGCCTCGTAGCCCACGCCGAACTCCTCGAGCGCCTCCGCAGCGGCCTTCATCGTCGGCCAGTCCGAGTCGGACCCCATGACGATGCCTACCCGCGGCGCTGCATCCGTTCCACTCATGTGTTCACTCACTTTCCATGCCGAGGTCGCCGCGGAACCAGGCCGCGGCATGACGTGCCCGCTCGAGCACGTCATCGAGGTCGTCGCCGTACGCCGTGACATGGCCGACCTTTCGCCCGGGCTTCACGTCCTTGCCGTAGAGGTGCACCTTGAGCCGGGGGTCACGCGCGAACACGTGGGGATACCCGTCGTACAGCGGTCCGACCTCACCCTCCCGCGGCCCGAGGATGTTCACCATGACCGTCCACGGCTGGCGCGCCTCGGGAGACCCGAGCGGGAGGTCCATCACCGCCCTGAGGTGGTTCTCGAACTGCCCGGTGACCGCGCCGTCCATGCTCCAGTGACCCGTGTTGTGCGGACGCATGGCCAGCTCGTTGACCAGGACCCGCCCGTCGACCGTCTCGAACAGCTCGACGGCGAGGATGCCGGTCACGTCGAGCGCACCGGCCACCGTCAGCGCGATCTGCTCCGCCTCGAGGGCGAGGTCCTCGGCAAGGTCCGGGGCGGGCGCCACGACCTCGGCGCACACTCCGTCGATCTGCACCGACTCGACCACGGGGTAGGCGGCGGCCTGCCCTGACGGGGAGCGGGCCACCAGCGCCGACAGCTCGCGGCGGAAGTCGACCTTCTCCTCGGCCAGGATCTCCACGCCGGCCCGACGGGCGACCTCGAACACCGGGCCGCAGTCTGCCTCCGTGTCGACCACCCACACGCCCTTGCCGTCGTAACCACCGCGGGTGGTCTTCAGCACTACGGGGAAGCCGTCGACGGACGCGGCGAAGTCGGCGACCTCGGCGGGCTCCGAGACGAGCGCGGAGCGCGGACACGGCACGCCGAGATGCTCCAGCCTCAGGCGCATGACGGCCTTGTCCTGGGCGTGCACGAGCGCCTCCGGGCCCGGCCGGCAGGCGTGACCCTCCCCGGCAAGGGTGTGGAGGTGCTCGGTCGGGACGTGCTCGTGGTCGAAGGTGACCACGGAGCAGCCCTCGGCGACCTTCCGCAGGGTCTCGAGGTCGCGGTAGTCGCCCACGACGGAGTCCGGGATCACCTGGGCGGCCGAGACGTCCGGCCCCTCGGCGAGCAGGCGCAACGGCAGGCCGAGTCCGACCGCGGCCTGCGCCATCATCCGGGCCAGCTGACCTCCCCCGACGATCGCCAGAACCGGGGTCCCGTCATCGTCGGCCCGGCTGTAAGCAGAGTCTGGTGTCGGCGCAGGCGAGGTCACGGGAAGAGGGTAACCACCGGGTCACCCACGCCCTCACGAGGTGTGTGACCCTGCGTTGGCGTAGACCGGTGGAGCCAGCTCGAACCGGAGCCCTCTGCCTCTGATAGTGGTGATCAACGTCGGTTTTCGCGTGTCGTCACCAAGCTTCTTGCGGACCCAGCCGAGGTGCACGTCGATCGTCTTGGCAGACGTCCAGAAGTTCGTCTGCCAGACGTCACGCATCAGTTCCTCGCGCGTAACGATCTCCCCCGCACGGCTGATGAGAGCATGTAGCAGATCGAACTCCTTGTTCGACAGCCTGATCTCAACCCCGTCCCGCCATACCCGACGTGACTCCACGTCTAGGTCCACCCCCTGAACACTGAACATGCTCGTCAGGTTAAAAGGACAAATCGGACAGCGTTCATAGAACTAACAGGATTGACCAGTTAGGGCTACTTGCGGTCTAGACCACTTGGAACTCCGGCGTTCCGAATGGTCACTGGCGCCGGACCGCGACGGGTTCGACCACCCCGAACCCACGGACCGGTCGTGCTGTCAATGCGCGGGTCTCGAACCGGTCCTCGGGCAGCGCCTCGGCGGTCGTGAGGTCGGTGATCACACGGTTCCGCCTCGCCACCCGCGTGAGCCGGGCAGCCAGGTTGACCGGTGGGCCGAACACGTCGCCGAGCCTCATGATCACCGACCCGGTGGCGAGGCCCAGGCGTACGTCGGGCAGCCGGCTGTCGTTGCCGATCACGTCGACGATCGACAGCGCGATCTCCATCGCCCGCACCGGGTCCTCGCACACGAAGAGCACCGAGTCCCCGAGCGTCTTGATCACCCGTCCGTGCTTGCCGGCCACCACGTCGGCGCAGCGGGACTCGAAGATCTCCACCATGTCGGCGAGGCGGTCCTCGTCCATCTCGTTCGACAGGGCGGTGAAGCTCACCAGGTCGGCGAACCCGACGGTGAACTGGCTGGTGTGCAGGTCCTCGTCGGCGGCGCCGAGCGCCTCGACCCGGCCCACCGCAGCGGCGAGGTGCCGCCGCCACGAGTAGATGAGCAGCTGCTCGAACGGGACGCCGACCTGCTCCGCGATCCGGAGCGCGCTGCCGATCCGGCTCCCGGTCGCCTCCGACCCGGACTCGAGCTGTTCCACTCGCGCGGCCAGCGTGGCCACCTGCCAGTCCGCGAGCCGGGCCATGGTCTGGCCCACCGCGCGCGTGAGCCGGACCGCGGTGTCGAAGTCGATCGCACCCGCCTCGACGGCGCCCACGAGCGTGCTCAGCGCAGTGAGGTCGGCGTCGGTGAAGGCGGCATGCTCCCCGGCGTCCGGGAACCCGAGGGCACGCCAGAGCCGCCGCGCCTGCTCCAGGGTCACCCCGGCGGCTGTCGCCACGTCGGAGCTGGTCAGCGCAGGCACCTCTCCGAGGATGACCTTCTCCAGCTGTTCGCGGGTGAAGGCCGTGGACTCAGGTTCCGTCATAGGTCGCGCGGGTGTGGTCGGGGATGGTGCGGGACGAGTCGGCGCCGTCGTACAGGTGCTCGCTGATCTTCAGGTGCACCTGCTCGACGTGAGGGATGTCGTGCAGCATGACCCGGCCGTACTCGCTCGCGTCGGAGACGACCAGCGTGCCGCAGCCGAGCAGGCGGTCGACCAGGCCGCGTTCATAGGAGACGTCGCTGACGCGGATGAGTGGGATGTCGTGGCCGCGCCGGGTCAGGACCCCGGACCGGCTGACCAGCCGTCGGTTGGTGATGGTGTAGGTCGTGGTGAGCCAGACGAGGAACGGCTTGACCACCACGCGCAGGACGACGAGCAGGGCGATCGCGCCGATGACCGCCTGCAGCAGCGGGGCCGCCTTGCCGCTCGGGAAGGTGCTCAGGAAGCCGGCGACTCCGGCGATGCAGATCATCAGCAGGGCCGGGAGCAGGAGTGCCTTGACGTGGGTCCGGGTCGACAGGACCACGAACTCGCCGTCGTTCAGCTGCTTCCTGGAGATGGCCACCTGCAGATCATGTCACGCTGCGGGCTCAACCCAAGGCCCGCACGTGGACCACGTCGCCCGCGCCGAGCACGCGCTCACCCGACCCGGTCCTGACATGCAGCCGGCCGTCGGAGTCGACCGCGGCGGCCTCGCCGTCGACCTGCTCGCCCGTGGGCAGGTCGACCCGTACCCGGCGGCCGATGGTGGCGCAGCGTCGTACGTAGGACTGGTGCAGCCCCCGCGCCGGGTCGCCCTCGTCGGCCAGCCACTCGACGTACAGCGACTCGAACGTCCGGAGCACCTCGCGGAGGATCACCGACCGGTCGAGGGTCGCCGCATCCTCGAGAGCAAGCGAGGTCGCGGTGGGCACCGGCAGCTCCTCCCGGGAGGCGGAGACGTTGAGCCCCACCCCCACGACCGCCGCCGGACCGGAGGGACGCTCCACCCGCTCCACGAGGATCCCGGCCAGCTTCTGGTCGGCCGCGAGCACGTCGTTGGGCCACTTCAGCTCGCACGGGACATCAGTCACCCGGCGAACGCCCTCCGCAACCGCGATCCCCGCCAGCAGCGGCAACCACGGCCACCTGGCGGCGGGTACCCGGTCGGGCGTGACCAGGAACGAGAACGTCAGCGCCGCACGCGCCGGCGTGACCCACACCCGGTCCAGCCTGCCCCTGCCTGCCGTCTGGTGCTCCGCGACCACGACCAGCCCGCCGGCCTCCCCCTGCCGTGCCCGCTCGGCGACCACGGCGTTCGTGGACGGCGACTCCTGGAGGACCACGACGTCGCGCCAGAGGGACCCGGGTTTCGTGAGCGCCCGGGACAGGGCGAGCAGGTCGAGGGGTGGGCGGCGGAGGTCGTCGTAGGTCACAGGGACTAGATTGGCACCCACGCGCATCGAGGAGGCGGACTACGCGTGAGCGAAGCAGTCGGAGAAGGCACCGAGATCAGCACTGAGGTCGACATCCACACGACGGCCGGCAAGGTCGCCGACCTGGATCGTCGGCTCGACGAGGCGGTCCACGCAGGTTCGGCCCGGGCGATCGAGAAGCAGCACGCCAAGGGCAAGAAGACCGCGCGCGAGCGCGTCGAGGAGCTGCTCGACGACGGTTCGTTCGTCGAGCTCGACGAGCTCGCCCGGCACCGCTCGACCGCGTTCGGCCTGGAGAAGAACCGGCCGTACGGCGACGGCGTGGTGACCGGCTACGGCACCATCGACGGCCGGCAGGTGTGCGTGTTCGCCCAGGACTTCACGGTCTTCGGCGGCAGCCTCGGCCAGGTGTTCGGCGAGAAGATCGTCAAGGTGATGGACCTGGCGATGAAGACCGGCTGTCCCGTCATCGGGATCAACGACTCCGGCGGCGCCAGGATCCAGGAGGGTGTGGTCTCCCTCGGCCTGTACGGCGAGATCTTCCGCCGCAACGTGCACGCCTCGGGTGTCGTCCCGCAGATCTCGCTGATCATGGGCCCCTGTGCTGGTGGCGCGGTGTACTCCCCCGCCGTCACCGACTTCACCGTGATGGTCGACCAGACCTCCCACATGTTCATCACCGGCCCCGACGTGATCAAGACCGTCACCGGCGAGGACGTGTCGATGGAGGAGCTCGGCGGAGCCCGGTCCCACAACACCAAGTCCGGCAACGCCCACTACATGGGGCACGACGAGTCCGACGCGATCGACTACGTCAAGGCGCTGATCTCCTACCTGCCGCAGAACAACCTCGACGAGCCCCCGTCGTTCCCGGAATACGACACGGGATCGGCGGCCCTCGAGATAACCGACGAGGACCGTGCGCTCGACACGCTGGTGCCGGACTCGCCGAACCAGCCCTACGACATGCACACCGTCATCGAGTCGGTCCTCGACGACCAGGAGTTCCTCGAGGTCCAGGCCATGTTCGCGCCGAACATGGTCATCGGGTTCGGCCGCGTCGAGGGACGGTCGGTCGGCGTGGTGGCGAACCAGCCGATGCAGTTCGCGGGCACCCTCGACATCGACGCCTCCGAGAAGGCCGCCCGCTTCGTGCGCACCTGCGACGCCTTCAACGTCCCCGTGCTCACCTTCGTCGACGTCCCGGGCTTCCTCCCTGGCACCGACCAGGAGTGGAACGGCATCATCCGGCGCGGCGCGAAGCTGATCTACGCGTACGCCGAGGCCACGGTGCCGCTGGTCACGGTGATCACCCGGAAGGCGTACGGCGGAGCCTACGACGTGATGGGCTCGAAGCACCTCGGCGCCGACATCAACGTCGCCTGGCCGACCGCGCAGATCGCGGTGATGGGCGCACAGGGCGCGGTCAACATCCTCTACCGCAGCGAGCTCGCCGAGGCCGAGGATCCTGAGGCCCGGCGCGCCGAGCTGGTCCAGGAGTACGAAGACCACCTGGCCAACCCCTACCTGGCGGCCGAGCGTGGGTACGTCGACGCGGTGATCCAGCCGCACGAGACCCGCACCGAGATCGTCCGCGCGCTGCGGCTCCTCCGCTCCAAGCGGGAGACCCTGCCGCCCAAGAAGCACGGGAACATCCCGCTGTGAGCGAGCTGTCACCCCCCGACGGACCTCAGGACCCACCTGCCGACCCCAGGCCGCTGATGCTCGTCAAGGGGGACGCGACGCCCGAGGAGGTCGCGGCCCTGATGGCCGTGATCCAGGGCATCGTCGCGGCACAGGCCGCCGCGGGCGAGGCACCGGAGCGCCCGCGCGAGGAGTGGTCGGCGCACCACCGCAAGGTGCGCCCGCCGGTCCACGCCGGCCCGGGGGGCTGGCGCTCCAGCGCGATGCCCCGCTAACCGGAGGGCGCGACGGGACCGGCGGCTCTGCCGGAGTTTCATCAAGGTATGCAGGGCAACCCTCACTTCCCATGGCGTGCACGTCGTGGGAAGTGAGGGCTCGGCTGCATACCTTGGGGAAACCCACCCCGCCACACCGCCCCGCCACACCGCCCGCCCGCATGTCCGGCGAGTCTTGCCATGACGGGCAAAACGGACGGCCGCGGCTGTTACGTTTGCTGGCGTCATGCCTACCTGAGGACTTCGCTGGAGAGGAGCCGCCATCGTGGTCCCTGTCACGGAGGGCGGGCAGCATGACCACGGTGAGGGAGCAGTGAACACCTCAGGGGCTTCGTCGGTCCTCGTCGGGCTGCTCCGGTCCATGCGTCCACGGCAGTGGGCGAAGAACGTGCTCGTCATCGCGGCGCCCCTCGCCGCCGGCAGCCTGTTCGAGGTCGACGTGCTCGCCGGCACCGCCGTCGCCTTCGTCGCCTTCTGCCTGACCGCGTCGGCGGTCTACCTCCTCAACGACGTGCGTGACGTCGACGAGGACCGCCGACACCCCACCAAACGCCACCGGCCGATAGCCGCCGGAACCGTGCCGCCCCAGACCGCGCTCGGGCTGTCCGCGCTGCTGTTCGTGGTCGGGATCGGGATCGGGTTCGTCTGGGCGACACCGCTCGGCGCCACCCTGCTGGTCTACGCCGCGGCCCAGGTCGGCTACGCCCTGTGGCTGAAGAACCAGCCGGTCCTCGACCTCGCCATCGTCGCCTCGGGGTTCCTGCTCCGCGCCGTCGCCGGCGGCACCGCCTCCGACATCCCGCTGTCCCAGTGGTTCCTGCTGGTCGCGTCCTTCGGGTCGCTGTTCATGGTCGCCGGCAAGCGCTACTCCGAGATCCAGACCCTGGGCAGCGGCTCCCGCACCCGCCGCACCCTGGAGGAGTACTCCGAGTCCTACCTCCGCTTCGTGTGGGGCCTGGCCGCGGGCATCACCATCGTGTCCTACAGCCTGTGGGCGTTCGAGGTCCGCGAGGGCCCCCACCTGCCCTGGGAGGCCTTCTCCATCGCGCCGTTCGTGCTGGCCCTGCTCCGCTACGCCGCGGACGTCGACCGCGGCCTGGCCGGCGCCCCCGAGGACATCGTGCTCAAGGACTGGGTCCTGCAGCTGCTCGGCGGAGCGTGGCTGGTGCTGGTGGCGCTCGGGGTGTTCCGCTGAGGATGGTGGGATGACCGACCGACGGGAGCGACTGACCGGCTGGGGGCGTACGGCGCCCACGGCGGCCACCGTGCGCCGTGCCGGGGCGGTCGAGCTGCTCCAGGAGGCGGTCACGAGCGCCGGCGAGCGTGGGGTCATCGCCCGCGGGCTGGGCAGGAGCTACGGTGACGCGGCACAGAACGCCGGCGGTCTCGTGCTCGACATGACCGCCCTGGACCGCATCCACGGCGTTGACGGCTCCTCGCGCCTCGTCGACGTCGACGCCGGGGTGAGCCTCGACACGCTCATGCGCGCGCTGCTGCCGTTCGGCCTGTGGATCCCGGTCCTCCCGGGAACCCGGCAGGTCACCATCGGCGGCGCCGTCGCAGCCGACGTGCACGGCAAGAACCACCACGTCGCCGGGAGCTTCGGCAACCACGTCCGCTCCATGGAGCTGCTCACCGCGGACGGCGAGGTCCGGCACCTCGAGCCGGACGGCGAGACAGCCGGCCTCTTCTGGGCGACCGTCGGCGGCATGGGACTGACCGGGGTGGTCCTGCGGCTGAGGCTCGCGGTCCAGGCGGTCGGCACGGCGTACTTCAGCGTCGACACCGAGCGTGCGGAGAACATCGACGACCTGATGTCCCGCCTGTCCACCGACGACGACCGCTACCCCTACTCCGTCGCCTGGTTCGACTCGACCACCACCGGCGACCACCTCGGCCGAGCCGTCATCACGCGCGGCCGGTCGGCCCGCGTCGAGGAGCTGCCCGAGAAGCTGCGGGCTCGGCCCCTCACCTTCGACGCACCCCGACTCGGCACCGTGCCCCCGATCGCACCCAACGGGTTGGTGAACCGGGTCACCGGCCGGGCCTTCAACGAGCTCTGGTTCCGCAAGGCGCCGCGCCTGCGCCGCGACGAGATCCAGAACATCACCAGCTTCTTCCACCCACTCGACGTCGTCGGCGAGTGGAACCGCGTCTACGGGCCGGCCGGCTTCTGCCAGTACCAGTTCGTCGTGCCGTTCGGACAGGAGCAGCTCTTCCGCCGGTGCACGGAGACGATCGCGGCGTCCGGGCACGTCTCCTGTCTGAACGTCCTCAAGAGGTTTGGCGAGGGCAACCGCTCGCCCCTGTCGTTCCCGATGGCCGGCTGGACCCTCGCGGTCGACCTGCCGGTCCGTCCGGGGCTCGACCGGCTGTTCGCGACGCTCGACGACATGGTCCTCGACGCCGGGGGGCGCCTCTACCTCGCGAAGGACTCGCGGCTCGGGCGCGACACCCTGGCCGCGATGTACCCGCGCCTGGAAGAGTTCCGGGCGATACGGAAGGCCGTCGACCCCGGCAACGTCTTCCGTTCCGACCTCGCTCGCCGGCTCGACCTGTGACAGCGCCCGACTCGTGACGGCGCCCGACCCTTCGGAGGCCCCCTCGTGATCAACGCCCTCGGCTCACCCCAGAAGCTGCTGCTCCTCGGCGGGACGTCCGACATCGCGCTCGCCGTCGCTGAGCGCTTTGCGCAGGCCGGGCCCCTGGACGTCGTACTGGCTGCGCGGCCGTCGGAGCGGAGGGACGACGCCGTGTCCCGCCTCGAGAAGGCGGGCTGCACGGTGCGGGCGGTCGACTTCGACGGCCGCGACCCACGCAGCCATGCCCACACTGTCGAGGTGGCTGCAGAAGGTGGGGACATCGACGTGGCGGTCGTCGCGTTCGGCGTGCTCGGCGACCCGGAGCGGGCCTGGACCGACGTCGACCAGGCACTCGAGCTCGCCGAGACCAACTACGTCGGCGCGGTCTCGAGCGGGGTCGCCCTCGGGGATCTGGTGCGCAGGCAAGGCCACGGCGTCGTGGTGGCTCTGTCGAGCGTGGCCGGCGAGCGCCCCCGCCGGTCCAACTTCGTGTACGGCTCGACCAAGGCGGGCATGGACGCCTTCTACACCGGCCTCGGCGAGGCACTCCGGGAGCACGGCGGCAGGGTCCTGGTCGTCCGCCCGGGGTTCGTCCGCTCCAAGATGACCGAAGGCCTCGAGGCAGCCCCTCTCTCCGTCACTCCGGCGGAGGTCGCCGAGGCCGTCGTCGACGCGGTCGCCTCGGGAGGCGAGCAGATCTGGGTCCCCGGCCAGCTGCGCTTCGTCATGTCCGCTCTCCGCCACCTGCCGAGACCCGTGTTCCGGCGGCTGCCGATCTGATGTCGCAGGAGATGGCAGGCCCCCTCGCCCGCTGGAGGCACCACGACCACCCGATCGGTCAGCTGGTGCGGTTCGGCATGGTCGGCGTGTTCACCCTGCTCGTCGACTTCGCGACCTACCGGCTTCTCCTGTTCGTCGGGGTGCCGCTCAGCCTGGCCAAGGGGTCGGGGTTCGTGGTGGGCACCACATGTGCCTATCTCCTCAACCGCTCCTGGACCTTCCGTGCGACCGGTGGGCGCGGCGCCGTGGCGCGTTTCCTGCTGCTGTACGCCGCGACGTTGCTGGTCAACGTCAGCGTCAACGCCGCGTTCGTCCACGCGCTGGAGGGCGTGCCGGGCCAGATCGAGGTCTCGTTCCTGGTCGCGCAGGCGATCTCGTCGGTCCTGAACTTCCTGGGGATGCGGTTCTACGTGTTCCACCGGGGGCGCGCGGCCTCGACGGATGCAGACGCCGGCTGAGGCGACCGCGAGGTGAGCCGCCATGCCTCGACGACGGCTAGCACGAGCAGCAGCACGACCATGACGTTGCGGACCGCGAGCAGCACCACCACCGCCAGCGACGTGGACGTGTGGCCGACGAGCGAGATGTAGAACACGGGGAAGACGAGGTGCGTTGCGGCGGTCGCCGCCAGCAGCACCGCCGACCACTGCAGCAGCCTCCGCCTCGCCTCGCGGGTCTCTGCGACGGTGAGGCCGGCCGCAGCCAGGGGAAGCAGCCAGAGGAGGTACTGCGGGCTGAGCACCTTGCTGCTCGCCATGAACGCGGTGACCGCCGCAAGGCACAGCCACACCACAGCCTCCGGCCGGATCGCCGGCCCCTGCCGCCAGGCCCGCACCCACAGCAGTCCCGTCCCGAGCACCATCAGCACCGACAGCAAGCTGGTCGCCTCCAGCAGCCAGGGCACACCGGGACCGTAGATCTCGTAGGCGTTGTACTCGGAGTACTCGACCGAGTGGGCCGCAGGGTGGAGAGCCCAGGCGAGCATCGCCGGCGTGGCCGGCACGGACTCGATCTGCAGCCCTCGGTCGGACTGCCATGTCAGCGGCGACACGAGCCGTTCCCAGCCGCCCACGAGGAAGCTCGCGACCACGAGCACGGCTCCGCCAACCCCGACGACACCGACCACCGCACCCCGGGTCCTCGACGGCGCCGCCAGGGCAGGGAGCAGGAGCGCCGGCCAGAGCTTCAGCCCGGTCGCCACCGTGGCCGCAACGGCCGCGAGTCGGGGGTACGTCGCCAGCAGGAGCACCGAGACACCGGCGAGGATGCCGGGCACGAGGTCGAAGCGGGCGTACGTCGTGGCGCCCAGCAGCGGAACCGCGAGCAGCCACACCCACAGGCCCGATACCCCGCGTTCGCGCCCGAAGCGCTGCAGCAACACCGTGAAGGCGGCGTCGGTAGCGAGCGCCAGGCCCATGACGATCTCGGAGTAGGCGCCCGGGTGGTCCAGCCACAGTGCGAGGAGCCACGGGATTGCGACCAGCACGACGCCGGGCAGCGGGTACTCCCCCAACGTGGCACCGAGCCCCACGTCGGGGACGGCGCGCAGGCTCTGCTCGAAGTAGGCGATGTCACCGGTCACCCACGACTCACGACCGAAGAACAGCCAGAGCACGAAGACGCGGCTGGCCACCCACACCACCGCAGCGAGAATTCTGCCCATAATCCCTCGGCTGCCTCCGCCTGTCGCCGTTAGGGTGTCGGCGTGACAGACGCCAGCTCCCAGTCCCCATCAACCCGTCCGGTCGACGCTATCGCGAACGCGTATGTCGAGGACTACGCAGCCCTCGACCCGATCACGGCGACCTATCTCGGCATCGACGGCCATGAGGACCGGCTCTCCGACCTGTCCCCCGACGGGTACGCCGCGCGCGAGGCGCTGACCCGCGCCGCACTGTCCGCCGCGACGGCGGCGACGCCGGTCGACGAGCGCGAACAGGTCGCCAAGGACGCCTTCCTCGAACGCCTCGGGCTCGAGTCCGAGATGTATGACGCGCACCTGCCCCAGTCCGAGGTGTCGGTGATCACGAGCGGGCTGCACGAGGTGCGCCAGGTGTTCGACCTCATGGACACCGAGGGCGAAGAGGCCTGGGCGAAGATCGACGCGCGGCTCGCCGCCGTCCCCGCGACGTTGGACGGCTACCGGGAGACGCTCAGCCGTGCCGCCGACAGCGGCCACGTGTCCGCAAGGCGACAGCTCACCGAGGTGGCGGGACAGGTCCGTGCCTGGACGGGCCAGGCCGGCGAGGGCGGGAACTTCTTCACCAAGCTGGTCGCCGGGTCCGGCGTCGACGGGACGCTCAGGTCGCAGCTCGAGCAGCACGCCTCGGGCGCGAGCGACGCGTTCGCCTCCTTCGGGCGGTTCCTGGACGAGGACCTCGCACGCCGTGGCCGCGAGGTCGAGGCGGTGGGACGTGACCGCTACTCCCTCGGCTCGCGCTACTTCCTCGGGGCGACCGTGGACCTCGAGGAGACCTACGCCTGGGGGTGGGAGGAGCTCCGGCGGATCGAGGACGAGATGTCCCGGACGGCCCAGCTCGTCGTCTCTGGTGCGTCGGTGGACGAGGCGGTGGCAGCGCTCGACGCGGATCCCGCCCGCACCATCTCCGGCAAGGAGAAGTTCAGGGACTGGATGCAGTGCCTGGCGGACCGGACGCTGGCGGACATGGCCGACGTGCACTTCGACATCCCCGAGCCGGTACGCCGCATCGAGTGCTGCATCGCGCCGACCAACGACGGCGGCATCTACTACACCGGGCCCAGCGAGGACTTCACCCGGCCCGGGCGGATGTGGTGGGCGGTGCCGGACGGCATCACGGAGTTCTCCACCTGGCGTGAGGTGACCACGGTCTTCCACGAGGGTGTTCCCGGGCACCATCTGCAGGTCGCCCAGACGGCGTACCGCACCGAGCTCCTGAACCGCTGGCAGCGCCTGATGTGCTGGGTGTCCGGCCACGGCGAGGGCTGGGCGCTCTACGCGGAGCGCCTCATGGAGGACCTCGGCTACCTCGACGACCCCGGCGACAAGATGGGCATGCTCGACGCCCAGGGCTTCCGCGCGGCCCGGGTGATCGTGGACATCGGGATGCACCTCCAGCTGGAGATCCCGCGTGACAACCCGTTCGGCTTCCACCCCGGCGAGCGCTGGACGCCCGAGCTGGGCCTCGAGTTCATGCGGCAGCACTGCCGGATGGAGGACGCCTTCATCGTCTTCGAGGTCAACCGCTACCTCGGCTGGCCGGGTCAGGCACCGTCGTACAAGGTCGGCGAACGCATCTGGCTCCAGGCTCGCGACGACGCCCGGGCGCGCCTCGGCGACGCCTTCGACCTGAAGGCCTTCCACCGGGCCGCGCTGGACCTCGGTTCTATCGGCCTCGACCCGCTCCGCGCCGCCCTCGGTCGGCTGTGAGCGCGCGGCCGATGACGCAGCCGATGACCCCAACGAAGACGGAGCCGGCCTCGCGTCTCGTCCTCGCCTCTGCCTCGCCCGCCCGGCTGGCGACGTTGCGGAGCGCCGGGTTGAACCCCGAGGTGGTGGTCTCCGGGGTCGACGAGTCCTCCGTCCAGACCGCGGACCCCGCCGAGCTCGCCGTCGAGCTGGCAGGGCTCAAGGCCGACGCGGTGGCGTCACGGGTCTCCGACGCCCTGGTGATCGGCTGCGACTCGGTGCTCGAGTTCGACGGCGCGGTGCACGGGAAGCCCGCCGACGCAGCCGAGGCGAGGAGCCGGTGGCGGGCGATGCGCGGCAGTTCGGGCGTGCTCCACACCGGCCACTGCCTGGTCGAGACCGGCACCGGCCGGCGCGTGTCCCGGTCGGCGGACACCGTCGTGCACTTCGCCGACGTCAGCGACCAGGAGATCGACGAGTACGTCGCAACCGGGGAACCTCTCCGGGTGGCGGGCGCGTTCACCCTCGACGGCCTGGGTGGTGCCTTCGTGCGGGGCATCGAAGGAGACCCGCACACTGTCGTCGGGATCGGCCTTCCGCTGCTCCGCGAGATGTTCATGGAGGTCGGGGTCGGATGGACCGACCTGTGGAGGCGCTTCCCCGTCTGACAGCGGTCGGCTACGCGGCGGTCTCTCGGGCTTGCGCCTTCGCGGGCCGCACGAAGATGAACTTGCGGAGGGCCCAGAACCGGGCCGCGGTGCCGAGCCCGAGGCCCACCACGTTGGCTGCGACGTTGTCCGCCAGTCCGCTGTCGAGGTCCAGGGCGTACCTGCTGACGGCCAGGCAGGCCAGGGGAACACCCAGCGAGAGCGTGTTGACCACACCGAAGGCGACCCGCCCTCCTGCGAGTCCCACCGGCTCGCGGTGCCGGAAGGCCCACGACCGGCTGCCGCGGTAGCTGACCACCATCCCCACCAGGTTGGCGAAGACGTAGGAGGAGAGCGGCCACCCGTGCATCGGCCCGCCCGGTTGCCCGGGAGGGCCGTGCACGAGGAGGTTGAAGATCACCAGGGCGACGAGGGTGGCGACTCCGCCGACCGCGAGGAACCTGGTGGCCTCGGAGGCGAGGCGCTGCAGTCGGTGTCCCACGCGGCACAGGCTAACCCGGCACGGGGCTACTCGACCGGAAGACCCGCCCCACGCGCGATGAGCATGCGCTGGACCTCGGAGGTCCCCTCGCCGATCTCGAGCACCTTCGCGTCACGGTAGAAACGCGTGACCGGGTACTCCTCCATGAAGCCGTAGCCGCCGAAGACCTGGGTCGCGATGCGGGTAGCGGTCACGGCGGACTCGGTGGAGTAGAGCTTCGCGATCGCCGCCGCCTGCTTGAACTCCTTCATCGGCCGGCCAGCGTCCTTCAGGGCGGCCGCACGGTAGGTGAGTGCCCGCGAGGCTTCGAGCATCACCTCGAGGTCGGCGATCTGGAAGGCAACCCCCTGCTTGCTGCCGATGGACACACCGAACGTGGTGCGCTCGCCGGCGTACTGCAGCGACATGTCGTAGCAGGCCTGGATGCAGCCGACCGCGAGCGCGGCGATGGCCACCCGGCCGTCGTCCAGCGTGGCCAGGAACTGCGCGAAGCCGCGTCCCCGATCCCCCAGAAGGTTGCCCTCCGGTACCCGGACGTCGTCGAAGGACAGCGGGTGCGTGTCGGAGGCGTGCCAGCCGAGCTTGTCGTAGGCCGGTTCGGCGGTGAAGCCGGGGGTCCCGGAAGGCACGATGATGGTGCTCACCTCGGCCGTGCCGTTCTCACGGGTGCCGGTCCGAGCGGTGACGGTGACCAGGGACGTGATGTCCGAGCCGGAGTTCGTGATGAACTGCTTGGAGCCGTTGACGACCCACTCCCCGTCGACGAGCTCGGCCCTGGTCTTCGTGGCGCCCGCGTCCGAACCCGAACCGGGCTCGGTCAGCCCGAAGCCGGCGAGGGCGCGCCCGGCCACCAGGTCCGGCAGCCAGGTCTGCTTCTGGGAGTCGTCGCCGAAGGTGAGGATCGGGTTGATGCCCAGCCCGACCGCGGCCTCGAGGGTGATCCCCATCGACTGGTCTACCCGGCCGATCTCCTCGATCGCCACGCAGAGGCTGGTGAAGTCCCCGTCCTCCCCAGCGCCGCCGAACTCCTCGGGTGCGGTGAGGCCGAACAGGCCGAGGCCGCCCATCTTCTGCACGACGTCGACAGGGAAGTGGTGGTCCTTGTCCCACTTCGCCGCATGGGGAGCTATCTCTGCTTCGGCGAACTCCCTGACACTGCGACGGAACTCCTCGTGCTCACGGGACAGCTCGTACGACGTCATGGGCCACCTTCCAGTCCGGATTGCTTTACGCTTACGTAAACGTAAGGCACTCTAGACTCTGTGACCAGCCCACGGCAAGGAGAACGATGAGTCAGGCCGAGATTGTCCGGACCGCCTCTGAACGCGAGCGGACGTGGGGCATCGCCGAAGTCTCCGAGGAGTACGGCGTCACCCTGCGCACGATCCGCCACTACGAGGACGTCGGGCTCCTCTCCCCCGAGCGTCGAGGGACGACGAGGGTGTTCCACCACCGTGACCGCATCCGGCTCGAGCTCATCCTCCGCGGCAAGCGGCTCGGTTTCTCCCTCGACGAGATCTCGAAGATCGTCAACATGTACGACGAGCAGCCCGGAGAGGCCGGCCAGCTGGGGTATCTGCTCGAGCAGATCCAGGTACGCCGGCGCGAGCTCGAGCAGCGACGGCGCGATATCGAGGAGACCCTCGACGAGCTGGACCGCGTCGAGCGGCGCTGCCACGAGGACCTGGCGCGCCTGGAAAAGGGATGAGCCCGGGACGCAGCCGGACACCCGC
>CAVPPN010000005.1:0-308407 GCA_963707425.1 uncultured Actinomycetota bacterium
CCCGTCCCGGGCCTCGTCCATCAGCTTCCGGATGTCCTCGGCCGACAGCTCGCGCCCGGAGATCACCGGCTCACCCTTGACGAACAGCTGACCGTCGTGAATCCTCACGGTGGCGCCGTCGTCGACCTTGGAGAAGACTTCGGAGCCGACGTTGTCCAGGAGCACCACTCCCGACTTCGCCAGCAGCTCCGGACCGAGGTTCGGGAACCGGCCCGAGATGAACGGGGACGCGTTCACGACGGCCGCGACACCGCGGTCGACGAGCGCCTCGGCGTTCGCCCGGTCCAGGTCGAGGTGGTCGATCACTGCGACGTCGCCGCGGTCCAGACGCCGTACGAGCGTGGTGGTACGACGGTCCAGACGGGCTGTCCCGGTGAGTCCGGGCAGGCCGTCAACAGGCTTCTGTCGCATGGGGAACTTCATCGCGCAGCAATCCTGCCACGCCTGGCCAACACTTCTGGGTAGGTTCGACCCCTCAGCGGGTCGACGAACGGGCCTCCCGGGCCGTCTCCAGCAGCTCCTGGGCGTGCGCGAGCGCGGTGTCGGAATCCTCCAGGCCGGCAAGCATGCGGGACAGCTCTTTCACCCTCCCCTCGTCGTCCAGCGGCGTCAGGCCGGAGGTGGTCACGGACCCGTCGCTGCTCTTGACCACAACGAAGTGCTGGTCGGCGAAGGCGGCCACCTGGGGCAGGTGTGTGACAACCAGCACTTGGGCGTGTCGCGCGAGCATGGCCAGCCGGCGTCCGACCTCGACGGCCGCCTTGCCGCCGACTCCCGCGTCCACCTCGTCGAAGACGAACGTGGGCACCGGGTTGGTGGCGGCCAGGGCCACCTCCACCGCCAGCATCACCCGGGAGAGCTCGCCACCGGACGCGCCCTTGTTCAGCGGCCGTGGTTCGGCACCCTTGTTCGCCGCCATCAGGAACTCGACGTCGTCGATGCCGGACGAGCCGAACCGGACCGAGCGGCCGTCGACGGGCAGGCCGTTGTCCGGGTCTACGGCCTGGGTGACCGCGACCGTGAGCTCGGCATGCGGCATCGCGAGAGACGTCAGCTCGGCCGAGACCACCTTCGCCAGACGCGACGCCGCCTTCTGCCGCTGGGCCGACAAGTCGCTGCCCACCGTGGCCAGCTCTGCGCGCAGGTCGTCCCGCCTACGGCGCAGGGCCTCGATGTGCTCGTCGGTGTTGTCGAGGTCGAGCAGCCGCTGGGCCGCATCCTTCGCCCACGCGAGCACCTCGTCGATGGTCTCGCCGTACTTGCGGGTGAGCGCCGTGAGCGCAGCACGCCGCTCGGACACGGCAGCCAGCCGCGCAGGGTCGGTCTCGAGCCCCGAGGCGTACGAGGAGACGTCCGCCGCGACGTCGGAGAGCAGGTAGCTCACCTCGGCCAGCCGGTCGGCGAGGGAGGCCGCCTCGGAGTCGTGCTCGCGGACTCCGTCGAGCAGCTTGCGGGCCTCGGAAGTGGTCCCCAGCGCGTCGGGAGCGCCCTCTTCGGACGAGAGCGCCTCGCGCGCCTGCTGAGCGGCGGTCCGCAGCGTGTCGGCGAAGCCCAGGCGGGCCTCCTCCGCAGCGAGCGCGGTGTCCTCACCTGGTTCAGGGGCCACGGCCTCGACCTCGCCGAGCCCGAACCGCAGCAGGTCCGCCTCACGAGCCCGTTCCCTGGCGCTCTCCACGACCTCGGCCAGCTCGGCGGTGGTGCTGCGCAGAAGGGCGTGGACCTGGGAGTACCTGCTCCTCAGGTCGAGCGCCTTCTTGCCCGCGAAGCTGTCCAGCGCGTCTCGCTGGGCCGCGGCCTGCAGCAGGCGGTGCTGGTCCGACTGCCCGTGGACGGCTACGAGTGGGTCGGCGAGCCCGGACAGGGCGGCCGCGGGGACGGACACACCCCCGGCGAAGGCACGGGACCTGCCCTCGGCGGAGATCTGTCTCGCCAGGAGCAGCCTGCCGTCCTCGACCTCGCCGCCGAGCTCGTCGACACGCTCGGTCAGTGCGCTGTCGGCGGCCTCCAGATGGACGAGCCCCTCGACCCTCGCCGACTTCGCGCCGGTGCGGACCGAGCCGGAGTCGGCACGGCCGCCGAGCAGCAGTCCGAGCGCGGTCACGATCATGGTCTTGCCGGCCCCGGTCTCACCGGTGATCACGGTGAACCCGGGCCCCAGCTCGAGCACGGACTCCTCGATCACCCCGAGCGAGGTGATCCTCAGCTCCTCAAGCATCCTCACCACCGTTGTTGCGGGAGCGACGTCGCGCGGCGGCGCCACGCCAGCCTTCGACCGGGAGGTCGAACTTGGCCACCAGCCGGTCCGTGAACGGCGCCTGGTGGAGCCGGACCAGATGGACCGGCGACCGTCCCCGGCGGACCTCGATCCGGGCACCCGGAGGCAGGTCGACGGTGCGCCTGCCGTCGCACCAGAGCACCCCTGCCCCCTCTGTGCGGGCTAGCACCTCGACCGCCAGGACGGACGTGGGCGCCACGACCATGGGGCGCGCGAACAGGGCATGGGCGCTGATCGGCACCATCAGCAGGGCCTCCACGCCTGGCCACACGATCGGCCCACCCGCGCTGAAGTTGTACGCCGTCGACCCGGTCGGCGTCGCACACACCACCCCGTCGCACCCCCAGCGCGACAGCGGGCGGCCGTCGATCTCGACGACGACCTCCAGCATCCGCTGCCGAGCCGCCTTCTCGACGCTCGCCTCGTTCAGCGCCCAGGTGGAGGTGACGAGCTCCTTGTCGCGGTACACCTGAACGTCGATCGTGAGCCTCTCCTCGGCGGAGTAGCGCCGCTTCACGATCGCGTCGATGGTGAACTCGATGTCGTCGTGCTCGGCCTCGGCGAGGAAGCCGACGTGGCCGAGGTTCACGCCGAGCAGCGGGGTGCCGGCGTCCCGGGTGAGCTCGGCAGCCCTGAGGATCGTGCCGTCACCGCCGATGACGAGGGCGAGCTCGCAGCCGGCCGTCGCTTCCGGGCCGGGCTCGACGACCTCCAGCCCGGGGATGTCGAGGTCGAGATCGTCCGCCTCGTCCTTGAGGAGCCGCACGCGCAGGCCGTGCCTGTGCAGGGACTCGCAGGACTGCGCGGCGACCTCGCGGGCGTCCCTTCTGCCCGTGTGGGTCAGGACGAAGACCCGTCGCGGTGATGCGTCGGTGCTGTTCACGGGTCCACCTTCTCACCGGCCGCCCCCAGGCCCGACGTCCGACGTACCTCGGCGGCGATGTCCTCCTCGGTGATCGTGGCCTCTCCCCTGCGTAGCCACAGGAAGTACTCCACGTTGCCCGACGGCCCGGGAAGCGGGCTGGTGGTCACCGCGCGTGCACCCCAACCCTTCGATGCGGCCGACTCCGCGACTCCCGTGACGGCGCTGGTGCGCAGAGCGGCGTCACGCACCACGCCCCCCTTGCCGACCCGGTCCTTGCCGACCTCGAACTGCGGCTTCACCATCAGCACCAGGTCACCGTCCGCGTCCACGACACCGAGCAGCGCGTCGAGCACGAGCTCGAGAGAGATGAAGGACAGGTCCCCGACGACCAGGTCCACCGGACCGTCGATCTGGTCCACGTCGAGGTCACGGATGTTCGTCCGGTCGTGCACGCTCACCCGCGGGTTCTGCTGAAGCGACCAGGCGAGCTGGCCGTACCCGACGTCGACTGCGACCACCTCGCGCACGTCACGTCGGAGAAGCACGTCGGTGAACCCGCCCGTCGACGCACCCGCGTCGAGGCACCGGCGGCCGGCGAGCCGAAGTCCCAAAGGCACGAGCACGTCGAGGGCGCCCGCGAGCTTGTGGCCGCCACGGGACACGTAGTCGGGGCGGTCCGGGTCCTCGAGCACGACCAGCGCGACGTCGGTGGTGACACCGGTCGCGGGCTTCGTGGCCACGGCACCGGCGACCTTGACCCGCTTGGAGGCGATCAGGTCGCTTGCGTGGTCACGCGAGCGTGCCAGCCCGCGCCGGACCAGCTCGGCGTCGAGTCGGAGTCGTCGAGGCATGACTGGGGCTCGGCAGGTTCAGGACGGCTGGCTGTTGTCGTTGCCCGCGTCCGCGAGCGCACTCCGCAGTTTCTCGTGGGCAGCCTCGAACACCACGACATGCTCGGACACCGGCGCCCCCTCGAGGTGCTCCAGGGACTTCAGCACCTCGTCGACGACCGGGTTCCCGGTGGGTTCGTGGTCCACCACCGCGAACCCCGGCTGCTCGTCCTGCTCCTCCGCGGACTCCACGGCGGCGCCATGACCGGGCTGGCCCGTCATGTCCTCAACGTCGTCGCCCAATGCCGTCACCGTCTCTCCTGCGTGCTTGGTCCTCGTGTCTCAGCCGCACCTACGCTACCGGGCGCGCGCAGCCCTGCGACGTCGACAGGCGCACCTGTCGTGTCGAGATGGTGCCAGCTCGCCGTCGCCACGACACGCCACCAGCTGTCCGACGTACCGCCGCCCTCGACCACCAGCGCGCCGTCCCGCACAGTCGCCTCCCACCCGTCCAGGCGACAGCCGTCCTCTGTCGTGACTGGCGCTGGGTGCGCCGTCCCGAGCCCGGCGAGGTCACGGGAGATGTACGTCGGACGCTTCCCGGTGGCTGCGACCACGAGCTCCTCGAGCCCGGTCACGCCGGTCATCACCAGCAGGCTGTCGAGGCCGGCGTTCACCGCCCCCTCGATGTCCGTGTCCAGCCGGTCGCCCACCACCAGCGGCCGATCGCCCCCGACGCGGCGCCGGGTCTCCTCGAACAGAGGGGGCCGTGGCTTCCCCGCCACCACGGGCTCGGCGCCGGAGTACCTCGCCACGGCGTCGACGAGAACGCCGTTGCCGGGGCCGTTCCCCTCGACGGTGGGGACGGTCATGTCCGTGTTCGTCGCGAACCACGGGAGCCCGCTCTTCACCAGGATCGCTCCGTCGACGACGGTCTTCCAGCGCAGGTCGGGGTGGTAGCCGGAGACCACCGCGACCGGGTTGGCGCTGGCCGTCTGCACCGGCCGTAGGTCACGCTCGAGGAGCGCTTCGTAGAGCCCGGCGCCGCCGATGACGAAGACCGGTGAACCTGCGGGGAACCGCTGGGCGAGCAGTCGTGCCGCGGCCTGGGCCGAGCTGACCACGTCCTCGGTCTCCGCGGGGATCCCCAGGTCACGGAGATGACTGGCCACCACAGAGGGGCTGCGCGACGCGTTGTTCGTGACGTAGGCGAGATGCATCCCGTTGCCCGATGCCTTCAGCAGATGCTCGGGTGCGCCCGCGACCGCCTGGGAGCCCTTGTAGACCACGCCGTCGAGGTCGAGCACGGCGAGGTCGTACTCGTCCCACAACGCGACGTTGCATTCCTTCAACATCGAGCGGCCTTTCGGTTTCGCAAAGCGGTGGGCATGTCTCATACGATGCACCGATGGTCAGCCACGCACCGGTGGAGCCCCGGCCCGAAGCGGAGCCTTCGCGCCGGCGCCCGTTCGTCCTCGCCCCGTTCCGGGGGCTCCGGTTCGATCCCGCCACCGTGGGCGACCTCGGCACGGTCATCTCACCGCCGTATGACGTCCTCGACGCCGAGACCGTCCGTGACCTCGAGGCGGCGAACCGCCAGAACATCGTGCGGCTGATTCTGTCACGGCGCTTCGAGCGCCCCTACCAGGCTGTGCGCAAGCGCCTGGAGAGCTGGCGGAGGAAGTCCTACCTCCGGGCGGACGACATCCCTGGGCTGTACCTGTACCAGTACACCGTCGACAGGACGACCGTGCGCGGCCTGATCGGCGTCGTCGCCCTGCGCCAGGAGTCCGAGCGGGTGTTGCTCCCCCACGAGGGCGTGATGCCCGGCCCCGTAGCCGACCGCACCGTCCTCATGCGGACCACGGAGACGAACCTCGAACCGATCCTCCTCGTCCACTCGGGAACCGCCCGGCTTCGGGAGATCCTCCAGGACGCCAGTGGCGGCACCCCGCTGGCCGACTTCTCTGCGCTCGACGGCAGCCACCACCAGATGTGGGCGATCACCGATCCGGAGCGGCTGGCGCTCATCGCCGGCGAGCTGCGCGAGACGCAGGCCCTCATCGCGGACGGCCACCATCGCTACGCCGCATACCTGCGCCTGCAGGAGGCGATGAGAGACCCGGCGGCCGCAATCGACGGGTCGCCCTGGGACTACGGGCTCGCCATGCTGGTCGACCAGCACGACTACCCGCTTACGGTCGGGCCGATCCACCGTTCGGTGACCGCCCTGACGATCGCCGACGTGCAGGACCTGGCAGCGGACCGTGGCGACGAGCTTGCCATGTGCCCAGACCGGGAGGCGGCCTTCGCCGAGCTGGCTCGCCGGGCCGGCGACACCGCCAGGGCCTCGTTCGTGCTGTCAGACGGCCAGCTCTGGGCCGTGTTCACCACGCCGAGGACGCACGCCATCGACGCCGCGGTCCTCCACGAAGACCTCTTCGACGCCTGGCACATCACCGACGAGCAGGTCGGCTACCACCACAGCCTGGACCAGGCGCTCCACACCACGGCCCGGCAGCCAGGAATCGTGGTCGCGGTGAACCCGCCCGGGCTTCAGGAGGTCATGCAGGCCGCCGCAAACGGCATCCGGATGCCACGCAAGTCCACGTCGTTCTCGCCGAAACCACGCATGGGCCTCGTGATGCGGGACCTCCGCGACACCTGACCACTTCTGCTCCGGCCCATGCGCTGCGTGCCGACGAGCACTCCCCCGGTCCCCTAGTTGCTCGATGGGGTGGGGCAGGGACCGCGCGTGCTGGTTGCCGGGGGCGAAGCCGTATGGGCCTGTTATCTTTAAGACCGACCATCACCTTCAGAAGCGTCAGCCGTCGACCCGCTCGACCACTCGCCCCGAGAGCACCTCCACCTCGACCCGGGTGGAGGTCCGGCCCTCGGCCCGGAAGAAGCGACGGCGCAGCGCTCCCTCCAGCTCGACGGTGTCCCCCACCTGCCAACTTCTGACACTGCGTCTCACGCGACCTCCCCACGCCGCGCAGTCCACCCAGTCCGAGCTCTGCTTCGACTTCGCGGTCATCGGGCTGCGTTCACGCCCCACCACGATCCGGAACGTGAGAATCAGGTCTCCGCTCGGGAGCTCACGCTCGAGCGGCGGTGACGAGATCCGCCCCACCAGGGTCACGCAGTTGTTGCCAGGTGGTCGACCACCCTGTTGTCGTGTCATCGGCTTACCTCCGGGACAAGGGTTGCCGTCCCGAGGGCAGGCGGCCACGGCCGGCCGAGACCCTGTGGACAGAGGCGCACCGCTCCCCCGCGGAGGTCGGTTCCTGGCTACTCCTGCCCGGCTGGTTCGTCCTCGTCGAACGTGTCCGTGACCGTCAGGCCCTCGAGCTCGGCGAGGCGCTCAGCCGCGTCTGTCACGCCCTCGCCGTCGATGCCGGCGGTGCGGTGGAACCAGACCACCGCGTCGTCGGTGCGACCGGCAGCCAGCAGGGTGTCCGCGTAGGCGTACCGCAGCCGCACCACCCAGTCGGCTCTCGACCGCGACCTCAGCGGAGCGTTCTCGAGGGTGCGGATCGCGGCATCCAGCTCGCCCATGTCACGGCGGGCTCCGGCCTCGACGATCGTCATCTCGGCCTGAAGTCCTTGCTCCAGGCCCGCCACCGCAGGGCTCTTCGCGAGCGTCAGGGCCTTCTCCGGTCGACCCAGCGCCCGCTCGCAGTCGGCCATCAGCGGCAGGTAGTCGTTCACGCCGTTCATGCGCTTCGCGGCCCGGAACTCCGACAACGCCTCGGCGAACTCCCCCGCGGCATAGGCGGCTTCTCCGCAAGCCTCCCGCACGACCGCGATCCGCGCGGCCCGGGCACGGGCCGCGAGCGTGTGCTGGTACGCCGTCGCAGGGTCTGTGTCGATCAGCTGTCCCGCCGCGACCAGGTGTCTTGCGACACGGGCGGCGAGCTTCTCGGGCAGCCCGCGCAGCTGCTGGCGTACCGACCGATCGAGCTCCCGCCCGGTGATGGCCTCGTCCAGAGGCGGCCCGTCGTACCGCGCCTGCTCGGCGTTCCTGGACTCCTGGTCCCGCCGGGGCGCATCCTCGCGTCGGGGCCGGCTCCACTGCTTGGCACCGTCACGCCCGCCGCGCTGGTCCTTCCCGTCCCGTCCACCCCGTCGCTCGTCACCGGTGGGGCGGGGCCCGCGGCGACCAGGCTCGCCGCTGCCGCTCGAGCCGGACCTGAAGCCACCTGAGCGCCCTGCGCCGCCTCGGCCGCCGGCACCTGGACCGGAACCGGGCCGGCCGGACCCGGACCTCCCGCCGGCACCTTGACCTGCGCCGCCCCTGGCCCCCTGCGACCGACCTTCGTTCGCCACAACAACTTCCCTTCGCGGACCCGCACCCGGCAGGGCCCAATTCACCTTCGACGGCATTCACCAGCTTCGGACACCATCTTGGACCCACCCCTGTGGGTCCGGAACGAGGGGTCCAGAAACAGCGAGAGGCCACCCCGGGGGGGTGGCCTCTCGTAATGTTTATGTCCGGCGACGTCCTACTCTCCCACACACTCCCGTGTGCAGTACCATCGGCGCTGAAAGGCTTAACTTCCGGGTTCGGAATGGGACCGGGTGTTTCCCTTTCGCTATGGCCGCCGAAACTCTATGGAGTTACAGACCAGGGTGTACCGGTCGTGACTCGGGAGCCACACAGTGGACGCGCAACATCTTTGAGGGACAAGCCCTCGGCCTATTAGTACCGGTCGGCTCCGTGCATTACTGCCTTCTACCTCCGGCCTATCAACCCAGTCGTCTACTGGGGGCCTTACCCGGTTAACCCGGTGGGAAACCTCATCTTGAAACGTGCTTCCCGCTTAGATGCTTTCAGCGGTTATCACTCCCGAACGTAGCTAACCAGCCGTGCTCCTGGCGGAACAACTGGCACACCAGAGGTTCGTCCATCCCGGTCCTCTCGTACTAGGGACAGCCTTTCTCAAGTTTCCTGCGCGCGCGGCGGATAGGGACCGAACTGTCTCACGACGTTCTAAACCCAGCTCGCGTGCCGCTTTAATGGGCGAACAGCCCAACCCTTGGGACCTACTCCAGCCCCAGGATGCGACGAGCCGACATCGAGGTGCCAAACCATCCCGTCGATATGGACTCTTGGGGAAGATCAGCCTGTTATCCCCGGGGTACCTTTTATCCGTTGAGCGACGCCGCTTCCACATGCCAGCGCCGGATCACTAGTTCCGACTTTCGTCCCTGCTCGACATGTCTGTCTCACAGTCAAGCTCCCTTGTGCACTTACACTCGAAACCTGATTGCCAACCAGGCTGAGGGAACCTTTGAGCGCCTCCGTTACATTTTAGGAGGCAACCGCCCCAGTTAAACTACCCACCAGGCACTGTCCCTGATCCGGATAACGGACCTAGGTTAGACATCTAGTACGACCAGAGTGGTATTTCAACGATGGCTCCACATGAACTGGCGTCCACGCTTCACAGCCTCCCACCTATCCTACACAAGCCGAACCAAACACCAATACCAAGTTGTAGTAAAGGTCCCGGGGTCTTTCCGTCCTGCCGCGCGTAACGAGCATCTTTACTCGTACTGCAATTTCGCCGAGTCCACGGTTGAGACAGCGCCCAAGTCGTTACTCCATTCGTGCAGGTCGGAACTTACCCGACAAGGAATTTCGCTACCTTAGGATGGTTATAGTTACCACCGCCGTTTACTGGGGCTTAAGTTCTGCGCTTCGCCATCACTGACTAACACGTCCCCTTAACCTTCCAGCACCGGGCAGGAGTCAGTCCGTATACATCGTCTTACAACTTCGCACGGACCTGTGTTTTTAGTAAACAGTCGCTTGGGCCTGGTCTCTGCGGCCATCACCGCTTCACACCGCACGGGTGCTGACGGATCCGGCCCCCCTTCTCCCGAAGTTACGGGGGCATTTTGCCGAGTTCCTTAACCATGGTTCACTCGATCGCCTTGGTATTCTCTACCTGATCACCTGAGTCGGTTTGGGGTACGGGCGGCGCACAGCTCGCTAGAGGTTTTTCTCGACAGCATAGGATCATCCACTTCGCCCCAACGGGCTCCCCATCAGATCTCAGACACATGAGACACGGATTTGCCTATGTCTCGTCCTACATCCTTGGCCGTGGTCTACCATCGCCACGGTTGGACTGCCTTCCTGCGTCACCCCATCGCTTGACTACTACCAGCTCGGGTCCCGCGCTCGGCCTCCACGTCCCCGAAGGGATCTAGAAGACGTCGGGCGGTTAGCATCACCGGGTTCGTCATGGGCGCTGCTTTGCCGGTACGGGAATATCAACCCGTTGTCCATCGACTACGCCTGTCGGCCTCGCCTTAGGTCCCGACTTACCCAGGGCAGATTAGCTTGACCCTGGAACCCTTGATCATTCGGCGGACAGGTTTCTCACCTGTCATTCGCTACTCATGCCTGCATTCTCACTCGTGTGGCGTCCACGGCTGGATCACTCCGCCGCTTCACTCGCCACACGACGCTCCCCTACCCATCCACACACCTGGACCCACACCACGAAGGTGAGGGCCGAGCTTAATGCGTGAATGCCATAGCTTCGGTGGATAACTTGAGCCCCGCTACATTGTCGGCGCGGAATCACTTGACCAGTGAGCTATTACGCACTCTTTCAAGGGTGGCTGCTTCTAAGCCAACCTCCTGGTTGTCTGTGCGACTCCACATCCTTTTCCACTTAGTTATCGCTTAGGGACCTTAGCTGATGGTCTGGGCTGTTTCCCTCTCGACTACGGAGCTTATCCCCCGCAGTCTCACTGCCGCGCTCTCACTTACTGGCATTCGGAGTTTGGTTGATTTCGGTAAGCTTGTGGGCCCCCTAGACCATCCAGTGCTCTACCTCCAGCAAGAAACACGCGACGCTGCACCTAAATGCATTTCGGGGAGAACCAGCTATCACGGAGTTTGATTGGCCTTTCACCCCTATCCACAGGTCATCCCCCAGGTTTTCAACCCTGGTGGGTTCGGTCCTCCACGCGGTCTTACCCGCGCTTCAACCTGCCCATGGATAGATCACTCCGCTTCGGGTCTAGGTCATGCGACTAAAACGCCCTATTCGGACTCGCTTTCGCTACGGCTTCCCCACACGGGTTAACCTCGCCACACAACGCTAACTCGCAGGCTCATTCTTCAAAAGGCACGCCGTCACAGGCCACAAGGACCCGCTCCGACGGATTGTAGGCACACGGTTTCAGGTACTATTTCACTCCCCGCCAGGGGTACTTTTCACCTTTCCCTCACGGTACTTGTCCGCTATCGGTCACCAAGGAGTATTTAGGCTTAACGGGTGGTCCCGCCAGATTCACACGGAATTTCAGGGGTTCCGTGTTACTTGGGGTGACGTCCCAGAGCCATCGTCTTACGTGTACGGGGGTATCACCCTCTACGCCGGGGCTTTCCAGCCCACTTCAACTTCAACGACGGTTTCTTACTCTGCGCCGGTCCGGCAGAACCAGCAAGACGGCCCCACAACCCCGAATGCGCAACCCCTGCCGGGTATCACACGCACTCGGTTTGGCCTCCTCCGATTTCGCTCGCCACTACTCTCGGAATCACTCTTGTTTTCTCTTCCTGTGGGTACTGAGATGTTTCACTTCCCCACGTTCCCTCCAACTGCCCTATGTGTTCAGGCAGAGGTAACTGGACATGACTCCAGCTGGGTTTCCCCATTCGGAAATCCCCGGATCACAGCTCGGTTGCCAACTCCCCGGGGCTTATCGCAGGCTCCTACGTCCTTCATCGGCTCTTGGTGCCAAGGCATCCACCATGTGCCCTAAGTAGCTTGTCTTGCTACAAAGATGCTCGCGTCCACTGTGTAGTTCTCAAGTAACGAACGGCAACCACCACAACCCTCGTGCTTACCCACCGGACGCAACCGTCCGCACTGGCAGTTCACAAGCATGATGGCCCTATCGCGAGGTCACGATCACTCGATCCCTCAGGACCCAACAGCGTGCCAGACCAACCCACCCACACCCACCCGAGGTTCCACACCGACCCACACCCAAACGGGTGCAGCCGGCAGTACTGACGAGCGATCACGAGAAGATCAGCCAACTAATCGACGTTCCACTAGCGAGCAGCGCCCGCCGTGACACACACGGCCACGAAACGAGCTGCCTGGACGACCCCCCACACAGGGAGACCGCCACCATGCTCCTTAGAAAGGAGGTGATCCAGCCGCACCTTCCGGTACGGCTACCTTGTTACGACTTCGTCCCAATCGCCAGCCCCACCTTCGACGGCTCCCTCCCACAAGGGGTTGGGCCACCGGCTTCGGGTGTTGCCGACTTTCGTGACGTGACGGGCGGTGTGTACAAGGCCCGGGAACGTATTCACCGCAGCGTTGCTGATCTGCGATTACTAGCGACTCCGACTTCATGGGGTCGAGTTGCAGACCCCAATCCGAACTGAGACCGGCTTTTTGGGATTCGCTCCACCTTACAGTTTCGCAGCCCTTTGTACCGGCCATTGTAGCATGCGTGAAGCCCTGGACATAAGGGGCATGATGACTTGACGTCATCCCCACCTTCCTCCGAGTTGACCCCGGCAGTCTCTTATGAGTCCCCACCATGACGTGCTGGCAACATAAGACGAGGGTTGCGCTCGTTGCGGGACTTAACCCAACATCTCACGACACGAGCTGACGACAGCCATGCACCACCTGTATAGAGCCCTTACGGACCCCCCATCTCTGGAGGATTTCTCTATATGTCAAACCCAGGTAAGGTTCTTCGCGTTGCATCGAATTAATCCGCATGCTCCGCCGCTTGTGCGGGCCCCCGTCAATTCCTTTGAGTTTTAGCCTTGCGGCCGTACTCCCCAGGCGGGGCGCTTAATGCGTTAGCTGCGGCACGGAACTCGTGGAATGAGCCCCACACCTAGCGCCCAACGTTTACGGTGTGGACTACCAGGGTATCTAATCCTGTTCGCTCCCCACACTTTCGCTCCTCAGCGTCAGGATAGGCCCAGAGAACCGCCTTCGCCACCGGTGTTCCTCCTGATATCTGCGCATTTCACCGCTACACCAGGAATTCCGTTCTCCCCTGCCTACCTCTAGTCTGCCCGTATCAGAAGCAGGCTCGGGGTTAAGCCCCGAGTTTTCACTCCTGACGCGACAAACCGCCTACGAGCCCTTTACGCCCAATAATTCCGGACAACGCTCGCACCCTACGTATTACCGCGGCTGCTGGCACGTAGTTGGCCGGTGCTTCTTCTGCAGGTACCGTCACTCACGCTTCGTCCCTGCTGAAAGAGGTTTACAACCCGAAGGCCGTCATCCCTCACGCGGCGTTGCTGGATCAGGCTTTCGCCCATTGTCCAATATTCCCCACTGCTGCCTCCCGTAGGAGTCTGGGCCGTGTCTCAGTCCCAGTGTGGCCGGTCACCCTCTCAGGCCGGCTACCCGTCGTTGCCTTGGTAGGCCATTACCCCACCAACAAGCTGATAGGCCGCGAGCTCATCCTCCACCGCCAGAACTTTCCACCACCACCCGATGCCGGGGATGGTCGTATCCGGTATTAGCCACCGTTTCCGGTGGTTATCCCAAAGTGAAGGGCAGATTGCTCACGTGTTACTCACCCGTTCGCCGCTCGTGTACTCCCGAAGGAGCCTTACCGCTCGACTTGCATGTGTTAAGCACGCCGCCAGCGTTCGTCCTGAGCCAGGATCAAACTCTCCGTTGAAGTTCATAGACAAACCACCCAAAAAAGAGCGGATTCATCGACAACCATCAGAGAATCCCAGCTAGAAAGAGTTCACATCTGCAAAACAGACACAAACGTTGTCTAACTAAAGGAATCAAACAACCGACAGACACCCAGAACCCCACACGGGACCCCAGCAGCCTGCCGACTGGCGTTACAAATTAATTCGTCGACTTTTGGCACACTGTTGAGTTCTCAAGGATCAAGCGCACACCACCCTCAGCCTCCCGGCCTCGGTCTGGGGCAACCTGGTAAAACTTACCGGATCCAACCGCGCCGATCAAGTCGGCCCGATCCTCACCAGCCCCCGCACACACCAACCAGACCGAAACGATCCGGACGCCCAGTCAAGGCACGCCCGAAACACCCCGGTAAGGGATGAGTTGAAGGAGTTCCGCTCGGAGCCGGCCACCCGACCTCTCGGCCTTGCGTCCCGCCGCACCCGGCGACGAAGAGAACATTACGTAGCCCCGTCCCAAAGTGCAAATCGGGTCGGCCGGCGCGCTGCCGTTCGGGCAAACGGCCAGGTCAGGGCACCTTTCGGGTCAGCTCCTGACGACCAGGTCCCGCGGAACCCGTGCCCACGACGGACAGCCCGCGAGTCGCATGAGCTCCTCGAGGTCCGTGCGCAGCTCCTCGAGCAGGCGGGCCACTCCCCTGGCACCGTCGTCGACCAACGCGTAGAGCGCCAGCCTGCCCAGGAAGACCGCGCGAGCACCGAGGGCCGAGGCAACCAGGGCATGCCGGGCATTGCGGAGACCCCCGTCGACGTACACCTCGGCAGAGTCGGCGACCGCGTCCACGACATCCGCCAGGGCGTCGGCCGTGGGCTGGGCGTAGTCGAGCTGTCGGCCGCCATGGTTCGACACCCAGATCGCGGCGGCACCGGCGTCGACGCATCGACGAGCGTCGTCGGCGCGAAGAACCCCCTTCACCACCACTGGCAGGCCCGTGGTCTCACGGAGCCAGTCGACGTCCTGCGGCCCCAGGTCGGTGGCCTTCTCGTGACCGGGCGCCCCGCCGTACGACGGGTCGAAGTTCACCCGCAGCCACTCCGGGGAGACGTCGTCCCAGACCGATGCACCGCCGTCGTCGTGCTTGCTGCCCACCACAGGTGTGTCCGCGGTCAGCACGACCGCGCCAGCGCCCGCCTCGACGGCCCTCTCCAGGAGCGGCACGCAGGTCAGGCGGTCTGCCGGGATGTACGCCTGGAGCCACCAGCTCACCCCGGTCGCACCGATGTCCTCGAACCTGGACCCCGCGTTGCTGGACACCACCATCAGCGACCCCGCCTCCGCAGTCGCCCGTGCCATGGCCAGCTCACCGTCCGGGTGCGCCGCGCGCTGGAGGGTGGTGGGAGCGACCGCGAACGGTGCGCGCACAGACGTTCCGAGCAGGGTCGTCGTCGGGTCGACCGAGGTGACGTCACGCAGGACCCGCGGCCGCATCCGGTAGTGGTCCCAGGCGGCCGCCGCCTCCGCCGCACTCACCCCGTCGCCGGCGCCCTGAAGGAAGTAGCGGTACACCGGATCGGCGAGCGACTCCCTGGCACGTTGTTCCAAGGAGTCCACCCACCGAGTCATCGCACGCCCTCAGACGACCTCGACGCCGGCCAGATGCTTCTTTCCGCGGCGCAGCACCAGCCACGACCCGCCGATCAGGTCCGACTCGTCCGGGGTGTGCTCGGGATCCTCCACGCGCCGGTTGTTGAGGTAGGCGCCACCCTCGGCGATCGTGCGCCGTGCGGCCCCCTTGCTGGCCACGAGGCCCGTCTCCAGCAGCAGGTCCACGACGTTCGGGATGCCGCCCACCCGCTTCACCTCGACGGACCCGGCCTCGCGGAGCGCCGCCCCGAGCGTGGCCGGGCTGAGGTCCACCAGGTCACCCGAGCCGAACAGGGCGGCGGACGCGGCCTTGATCCGCTCGGTCTCCTCCTCGCCGTGGACCAGTGTCGTCACGTCGTCGGCGAGAGCGCGCTGGGCAGCCCGCAGGAAGGGCTTCTCCTCGGTCTGACGCTGCAGGTCCTCGATCTGCTCACGGGATCGGAACGTGTAGTACTTCAGCAGGTCGATGACGTCCCGGTCGTCGGCGTTGAGCCAGAACTGGTAGAAGGCGTACGGCGAGGTCATCTCGGCGTCCAGCCAGACGGTGCCGCTCTCCGTCTTGCCGAACTTGGTGCCGTCCGCCTTCGTCACCAAGGGGGTGGCCAGCGCGTTGACGCGGTCGCCCTCGACTCGGCGGATGAGCTCCACACCCGCGGTGATGTTGCCCCACTGGTCACTGCCTCCGGTCTGCAGCGTCACCCCGAAGTCGCGGTGCAGGTTCAGGTAGTCCATCGACTGCAGCAGCACGTAGCTGAACTCGGTGTAGCTGATGCCCACCTCGAGCCTCGACTTCACCACCTCACGCGCCAGCATCCGGTTGACCGGGAAGTGCTTGCCGATGTCCCGGAGGAACTCGATCGTGGACAGGCCGGCCGTCCAGTCGTAGTTGTTCACCACGGTTGCGGCGTTGGTCCCGTCGAAGGAGAGGAACCTCTCGAGCTGACCGCGGACGTTGTCGCTCCACGCCTTGACCGTGTCGAGGCTGTTCATCTGCCTCTCCCCGGCCTCCTTGGGGTCGCCGATCATCCCGGTGGCACCGCCCACGAGGCCGTACGGCTTGTGCCCGGCGTCCTGGAACCGCCTGAGGGTGAGGATCTGGAGCAGGTTGCCCATGTGCAGGCTCGGCGCCGTCGGGTCGAAGCCGCAATAGAGCTTGACCATTCCGTCCGACAGCTCGGCGCGGAGTGCGTCGAGGTCCGTCGAGTGCGCGATGAGCCCGCGCCACTCGAGGTCGTCGAGGACGTGCTGGTCTGTGGTCACCTCAGATGCCTTTCCGGTTCGGCAGCCCAGGTGTACGACGGAGCGCCGGGCGGCGCGACAACCCGGGTCTGCTGACCCAAGCCTGCCCTATGGACACCGCTCGCCCGCAACCGGATTCCGGTGGGCGTCCCGTCACGCCCGCGGCTCAGGACGAACGTCGCAGCAGGTGCTGCCTCGCCGCGTGGTCCATGGGGCCGTTCCGCTGCGCGAGGCGTTCGGCGATCTCCTCGCGCTTGGCGGCCGTCCGGTTGCCGCCGTACTTCATCTTCGCGAGCACCGAGTCGATCGTGAGCCGCAGCCCGCGGATGCCCGGCAGCAGCCGCCGGTCGCTGTCGATGTCCCACGACGGCGGGACCCGCGTGGAGTCGGCCGGCTCGAGGTGGCCCAGCTGCCGGCGGAGGATCGTGATCTTCTCCCCCGGGTCGTCGACGATCTCCGCGACACATCGGAACTGGACCGCGCTGTAGTAGGAGGTGGGCACCCCGTGCTCGGGCGGCGTGCCGGTCTCGGCGTTCCACGCGGCCTCGACGTAGGTGTAGTCCGCGATGACGGAGAACACCACGCGCGGGTTCTCGTCGATGGCCCTCCACACCGGGTTCGGCCGGGCGAGGTGCAGCCAGATCTGCTCGGCTCCGTCGTAGACGAAGTGGGAGGGCACGACGGTGGGGTAGCCATCTCCCCCGCCGGCGGCTATGACCTGGCCGAAGCTCGCCCTCTCGAGGAGGTCGCGCCACTCGTCCTCGGCGGCGGCGTCCCAGGGATGGATCAGCATCGGCGACTCCCTCCGGGTGTGTACGGCAGACCCTACGGGAGACCTTGCCCGGGAAGCGCGGCATCGAGTCCGCCCACGAAGTCGCCTGGGCGGCGATGCGAGCGTCGGGGCTCACTCCTCCGCGGCCGTGATCAGGCCGTAGTGCCCGTCGTACCGGAGGTAGAGCACCCTGCCGCGGCCGCTCTCGCGGTCGAGGTGGAACACGAACGGCTCGCCGCTCAGCTCGAGCCGGGTGATCGCCTCGGCCTCCGACATGGTCGGGGCCGATCCGACGAGCTGGACGAGCGCGGCGCTCTCCTCGTTCGGCACCGCTTCCCCTCGGAGGGCGTAGCGGCCTTCCCCGTCCCGGTAGACCACGGAGTCCTTCCCCGTCCCGCGGTCGGTGAAGAGGTAGAAGTCATGGCCGAGGAGGTCCATCTCGAAGGCGGCCTCGTCCGGGCTCATGGGCTCGAGGGCGAAGGTCTTGCGGCGGATCACCTCACGCTGCTCTGGCGGCCGTGGGAAGTACGCCTCCCGCCGCGTCGGCAGGTCGCCGTGCCGCCACTCGTGCTCGGAGGCGACACCGATCCAGCGGTGGCGAGTCCTGACCCGGTCCTGGTGCTGGACGAGCTTCCGGCGGAGCTTGTCCTCGAGTACGTCCACGGCGGCGTTCATGTCCGTCGCAACGGCGTGCGCGCGGACCTGCGTCCCGCTGACGTCGAGACCGGCCTCCGCACGGGATGGTCGCTGCACGGCCGGGTCCTGCGCCTCGGTGAGGACCACGTGCGCCGCGAGCACCGGCTGGTACGCATACCGCGTCACGTGGTCGACCTTGGTCCTGGCGTACTCCACCACGGCGTCGGGGACGCCCCCGCGAACGGTGACCTCGACCAAGACCTGCGCGGCCTCGGGCCTACTCGGCGACATGGCCTGCTCCGGGGTCCTCGGGTGTCAGGAGAGCGGCGATGTCACGCGGCAGCACCGCGCCCACCTTGCCGAGCGCTCCGGCGTCGAGGTGGCGTCGGAGCACCCGTGCTGCGGCCTCTGCGGCGTACGACGCCTCGGTCTCCCCGGCGAGCCGGCCGGCCGCGGCCAGGCGGGTCAGGAAGGTGTCCAGGTCGTGGTAGCGCTGGGGCGCCTCGGTGGGCCGCCAACCCTCGTAGAACACGCCACGCAGGAACTCGGGGAGCTGCGCCCCCAGGTGCGCCGTCTCCGGGACAGGCAGCCGGTCGCGCAGGGTGTGCAGGAAGCCGCGCAGCGCACGCAGGGCGTACCGCTGGTCTCCTGGGCGACCGAGCTCCAGGGCAAGGTCATCGAGCCACATGCGCGTCTTCTGTGCGCTCTGCTCGATCAGCGTGACTTCAGTAGTGGACACGACGATCATCTCCTCGACTCTCCCCGCCACCTCCACGCTAGGCAGAGCGTCCGGGCACAGCACGGGCCGATGGTCCCTCTTCGACGCGAGAAGGTCACCCGAACCGCAAGGACAGGGAGGCGTCACCGGTGAGAGTCACGCCGGAGCCCAGATCGCGGCTCACGTCGTCCAGCCTGTGCGCCATCCATCGCGCGTCCTCGGCCGCAGCGAGCTCGAGAGTCATCCGCCTCGCTCGCAGCGGGACCATCCGCAGGTGCTGCAGACCTCCGGTGTCGTCCAGGCGCGCGAGGTAGACCAGGCGGAGCTCGTCACGGAAGTCCCCGTATCCGCCGATGCCTTCGTAGTCGTTGACGAGGTCGCCACAGCCGTAGAGGACGAGCCGCCCCCGGTAGACCTCGGCCGGCCTCGGGTGGTGTGAGGAGTGCCCGTGCACGACGTGCACACCGGCGTCCACCAGGCGATGCGCGAACCTTCGCTGCTCGTGCGGGACCGAGTAGCCCCAGTTCGCGCCCCAATGGATCGATACCACCCGGATGTCCCCGGGCTGGCTCCCGCTCTGCATACGCTCGGCCAGGGCGTCCGCCTCCGCGTCCGACAGGTCCGGCAACACGGCCACGCCCGGACGGTCGACCGTGGCCGCCCACGAGCGCGGCACCCCGCTCGACCGGTGTCCGACGGAGCAGACGACGACCCGGCGACCGTCGGCGGACAGCGCGGCCGGGCTCCAAGCCTCGTCGTGGTCACGTCCCGCGCCGACGGTGCGCAACCCGGCCTCGCGCATCGAGTCAAGGGTCTCGAGCAGGCCGAGGACGCCGTAGTCGAGCACGTGGTTGTTCGCGAGGGTCCACACGTCCGTCCGGGCGGCGACGAGGCAGGGCACGTTGGACGGGTTCATCCGGTACTGGACCGCCTTGCCCACTGCGAAGTCGTCGCTGCGTGTGACGCTCGTCTCGAGGTTCATCACCCGCACCGCAGGCCCGAAGTCGTCCATGACCGCCAGCGCCTCCCCCCAGGGCCAGCCGGGATCCACCGGGCTCGGGATGCTGCCGTTCACCTGCTCGGCCAGCTCGACGTAGGACCTGGCGTCGACGACGTACTCCTCGTGCAGGGCGGGCGCGCCCGGGCTGGGGAGGATCTGGTCCACTCCCCGCCCCGTCATCACGTCCCCGGCCAGCACGAGACCGGTCCCGGCGTCCACATCCCCAGGCTAGACAAGGACCCTGTGGCACCCGGTGAGCCGGGCATGACGGGAAGCGCCTTCGCTACTCGGCTGCCGCTCGGGGGCTCCGTTTGTACGCCGAGACCGAGGGCTCTCCGACGAGCCAGAACCGCCACGGGACGTCGTGGGCCAGGCTCACGCCGACGCGATGCCCCGAGGCGATCCGGGAGGGTTCGACGGGTTCCCCCGGCCGGAGCGCGAGGGTCTCGCTCGACAGCAGGTCGACGCCGTTGTGCCCGCGGTTCAGGCCAAGGGCTTGGCAGAGACATCCCGGGCCTCGTGCGAGCGACCGGTCCCGGGTCCGCTCCCCCCGCCTCCGTCTCGCCAGCTCGGCGCCCTCGACGACCTTGCCGGCCCGGAGCAGCACGGCCGAGGCATGGCCGTCGGGACCGGTGACCACGTTGCAGCACCAGTGCATTCCGTAGGACAGGTAGACGTAGAGGCGGCCCGCCTCACCGAACATGACCTCGTTGCGCTGGGTACGTCCTCGGTAGGCGTGCGACGCAGGGTCTCCCTCCCCCGCGTAGGCCTCCACCTCTGTCAGCTCGACGGTCACCGTGCCCTCGTCCGTGGTGTGGCGCAGCGTCCAGCCCAGCAGATCGGGTGCGACGTCGAGCGCCGGTCGAGCCAGTCGGTCTTTCACGATGCTCAGCCGACCCAGGCACGGTGCTCCGCGGACACCTTCCTCAGCTCGGCGAGCTGCTCGGTGACGCGCTCGAGCGCGGTCCCGCCGCGACCGGACCGCGAGCTGATCGAGCCCTCGACGGTGAGCACCTCCCGGACCTGCGGCCTCAGATGCTCCGAGAGCTCGGCGAGCTGGTCGTCGGTGAGCTCGTCGAGCTCGCAGTCGAGCTCCTCGCACCGACGTACGCAGGCTCCGGCCACCTCGTGCGCCACCCGGAACGGGACGCCTTCGCGCACCAGCCACTCGGCGACGTCGGTCGCGAGGGAGAAGCCCTGCGGCGCCAGGCTCGCCATCCGCTCTGTCCGGAACCGCAGCGTGGCGACCATGCCCGTGAACGCCGGCAGGAGCACCTCGAGGGTGTCGACGGAGTCGAAGACCGGCTCCTTGTCCTCCTGCAGGTCGCGGTTGTAGGCCAGAGGCAGCGCCTTCAAGGTGGCGAGCAGGCCGGAGAGGTTGCCGATGACCCGGCCTGCCTTGCCCCGCGCGAGCTCGGCGATGTCGGGGTTCTTCTTCTGGGGCATGATGCTCGACCCGGTCGAGTACGCGTCGTCGAGGTCGACGAAGCCGAACTCCTTCGTCGCCCAGATGATGACCTCCTCCGCCTGGCGGGAGACGTCGACCCCGATCATCGCCAGGACGAACGCGAGCTCGGCCACGAAGTCCCGAGCGGCTGTGCCGTCTATGGAGTTCGGGCTCGAGTCGGTGAAGCCCAGCTCGCGGGCCACCTGCTGCGGGTCCAGCCCGAGCGAGGACCCGGCGAGCGCACCGGAGCCGTACGGCGAGTCGGCGGCGACCCGGTCGTCCCAGTCCCGGATCCGCGACACGTCACGCAGCAGCGGCCACGCGTGCGCCATCAGGTGGTGCGACAGCAGGACGGGCTGGGCGTGCTGGAGATGGGTCCGCCCGGGCATCGCCGCGCCGAGGTGCTGCTCGGCCTGACCGGCGATGGCGTCGACGAGGTCGAGGACCTGGCCGGCGACGATGCGGGCGTGGTCCCGCAGGAACGACTTGAACAGGGTGGCCACCTGGTCGTTGCGCGAGCGTCCGGCCCGCAGCCTGCCTCCGAGGTCGGCCCCGACCTCGTCGATCAGCAGGCGTTCGAGCGCGCCGTGCACGTCCTCGTCCGACTCCGCCGCGACCGCCTCGCCCGACGCGACCTTGGCAGCCAGCGAGTCCAGCCCCGCGAGCAGGCCGTCGAGCTCGGCATCGCCGAGGAGCCCTGCCCGGTGCAGCACCCGTGCATGCGCCTTCGACCCCGCCAGGTCGTACGGCGCCAGCCGCCAGTCGAAGTGCGTGGACTTCGACAGGGCAGCCAGCTCGGGCGAGGGCCCGCCGGCGAACCGCCCACCCCAGAGTCGTCCGGCGTCGGTCGCGTTGCTGGATTCGGTCACGGCGTCCTTGCTATCAGATCGTGGGTGGTCGGCTTCGCGGGTGTTATGGACCGTTCGCGAGCGGCATACCGCTTGTGAACGGTCCATAACCCCGATTTACATGCGGGTCAGGAGCCGGAGGCGAGATCCCGCTTGGCCGCGATCTTCGACGGCAGCCCCCACAGCTCGACGAACCCCTTCGCGAGCGACTGGTCGAACACGTCGCCCTCGTCGTACGTCGCGAGGTTGAAGTCGTAGAGGCTGTGCTCGCTCCTGCGGCCGGTGACGGTGGCCTTGCCGGCGTGCAGGGTCATCCGGATCTCGCCGGTGACGTACTTCTGGCTCTCGGCGATGAACGAGTCCAGGGACCGCTTCAGCGGGGAGAACCAGAGCCCGTCGTACGCCAGCTCGCCCCAGCGCTGGTCCACCGACCGCTTGAAGCGGGCGAGGTCGCGCTCGACGGTGACGTTCTCGAGCTCCTGGTGGGCCGTGATCAGCGTGATCGCGCCCGGGCACTCGTACACCTCGCGGCTCTTGATGCCGACCAGGCGGTCCTCGACCATGTCGAGCCGTCCGACACCCTGGGCTCCCGCACGCTGGTTGAGCTCCTGGATCGCCTGGAGCATGGTGACCGGCTTCCCGTCGATGCTCACCGGGACACCGTTCTCGAAGCCGATGACCACCTCGTCCGCCTCGCGCGGAGTGGCCGGGTTCTGCGTGTAGGAGTACAGGTCCTCGATCGGCCCGTTCCAGATGTCCTCGAGGAAGCCGGTCTCGATCGCGCGGCCCCAGACGTTCTGGTCGATGGAGTAGGGCGACTTCTTGGACACGTCGATCGGGAGGCTGTGCTCCTCGGCGTAGATGATCGCCTTCTCGCGGGTCCAGGCGTAGTCGCGCACGGGCGCGATCACGCGCAGCTCGGGTGCGAGTGCGCCGATGCCGACCTCGAAGCGGACCTGGTCGTTGCCCTTGCCGGTGCAGCCGTGGCTCACCACGGTCGCGCCGTGCTCCCCGGCGGCCTTGGCCAGGTGCTTCACGATCAGCGGGCGCGACAGCCCGGAGACCAGTGGGTAGCGGTCCATGTAGAGGGCGTTGGCCTGGATGGCGGGGAGGCAGTACTCCTCCGCGAACTCGTCCTTGCCGTCGACGACGATCGACTCGACGGCACCACATGCCAGGGCCCGTTCGCGGATCACCTCCATGTCCTCGCCGCCCTGACCGAGGTCGAGGGCGACGGCCACGATCTCCGCTCCGGTCTGGTCGGCGAGCCAGCCGATGGCGACGGAGGTGTCGAGTCCTCCGGAGTATGCGAGTACGACGCGGTCGGCGCTCATGATGTTCCCTCGTTCTTCTCAGGTTCCAGATGGTCAGTGTGCGTTGTTGCCTTGGGGTCGTTCGCCAGCGCCAGGAAGCGCTGGACAAGTGCCTCTCCCCCGTCGGGCTCCCGGCTGATCACCAGCACGGTGTCGTCCCCGGCGACGGTGCCGAGGATGCTCGCGAGCTCGGCCTTGTCGAAGGCCGAGGCCAGGAACTGTGCGGCTCCCGGCGGTGTGCGGAGCAGGGCCATGTTGGCGGAGGAGTCCGCCGAGACGAGCAGCTCGGCGAGCAGGCGAGCCAGGCGCGCCTCCGCAGCAAGGCTCTCGACGGCGGCCCGCGGCGTACGGTCCCCGCCCTCGGCGGGCACGGCGTACACGAGGGCACCGGACGGCATGCGGACCTTGACGGCGTCGAGCTCGACGAGGTCCCGCGACAGGGTCGCCTGGGTCACGGACACCCCGGCCTGGGCCAGCAGGTCGGCGAGCTCCGTCTGCGAGCGCACCTGGTGCTTGCCGAGCAGCTCGGCGATCCGCTGCTGCCGGGCGCCCTTGGTCATCGGGATGTGGCTTGTGTCGTGGGTCATGACTGTGCTCCCTGCTCTTGGCCCCCCTGGTTCCTCAGCAGCCACGTGAGCAGTGCTTTCTGGGCGTGCAGACGGTTCTCGGCCTCGTCCCAGACGACGCTCCTCGGGCCGTCGATCACCTCGGCGGCGATCTCCTTGCCGCGGTACGCGGGCAGGCAGTGCAGCACGATCGCGTCGGGGGCCGCACCAGCGAGCAGGTCGCCGGTCACCGAGTAGGGCACGAAGGGCTCGAACCGCTGCTCGGCCTCGCCCTCCTTCCCCATGGACACCCAGGTGTCCGTGGCCACGACGTCGGCACCTTTCACCGCCTCGGCCGGATCGGCGACGTACGACGCCGACCCTCCCGTCGCCGCGGCGACCTGCTGTGCCTTCGCCAGCACCTCCGGATCAGGCTCGTAGCCCGACGGTCCGCTGACCCGCACGTGCATGCCCGCGGTCGCGCCTGCGAGCAGGTAGGAGTGCGCCATGTTCGACGCTGCGTCGCCGATGAAGGCCGCCGTCACGCCGGCGAGGGTCCCCTTGCGCTCCTCGATGGTCTGCAGGTCGGCGAGCAGCTGGCAGGGGTGGAACTGGTCGGTGAGCGCGTTCACCACGGGAACGCCCGCGTAGGCCGCCATCTCGTCGATCCGGGACTGGTCGTGGGTCCGCCAGACGATGGCGGCGACCTGGCGGCCGAGCACGCGAGCCGTGTCGGCCACCGACTCCCGCTCACCCACCTTGGCCAGGCGAGCGTCGAGCACCATCGGGAAGCCGCCGAGCTCGGCGATCCCCGTGGTGAAGGAGACCTGGGTGCGCAGGGTGGGCTTGTCGAAGAGGACCGCCACGGTCAGTGGTCCGTCGAGCGGACGCGTCGCCAGCCTGTCGGCCTTCATCTGCCGGGCCAGCGTGAGCACCTCCGCCTGCTCGGCGGGGGCGAGGTCGTCGTCGCGGAGGAAGTGCCTGGTCACCGCTCGGCCCCACCGGTGTCGGCGTACGCCGCGTCCAGGATCGCCGGCCACGCCTGGACGAAGGTCTCCGCCTGCTCGGCGGTGAGGACCAGCGGAGGTGCCAGCCGGATCCGGTCGGGGGCGCAGTCGTTGACGATGAAGCCCTGTGCCAGGGCCTCGGCGGCCACCTTCGCTGCGACCGGCTCGCTCAGGTCGAGCCCGACGAGCAGTCCCGCTGCGCGGATCTCGGTGACCCGGTCGTCGGCCAGCCCCTCCCGGAACAGCGTTCCCACCTCGCGTGCGTTGGTGAGGAGGTCCTCCTTCTCGATGGTCTCGATCACCGCGAGCGCCGCGGCCGCGGCGACCGGGTTTCCACCGAACGTCGTGCCGTGGTTGCCGGGCTGGAGCAGGTCTCCGACCTGGCCCACCGCGATGCAGGCGCCGATCGGGATGCCTCCGGCCAGGCCCTTCGCGACCGTCACCACGTCGGGGGTGACGCCGCTGGCGGTGTGGGCGAACCAGGCGCCGGTGCGGCCCATGCCGGTCTGCACCTCGTCGAGCCAGAGCAGAGCGCCGTGGCGCGACGTGATCTCACGGGCCTTCTCGAGGTAGCCCGCCGGCGGGACCACCACGCCGGCCTCCCCCTGGATGGGCTCGACGACGACCGCAGCGGTCTCCTCGGTCACCGCCGCCGCAAGCGCGTCGGCGTCGCCGTAGGGGACGAACGTGACGTCACCGGGCAACGGCTCGAACGGCTCCCGGTAGGCCGCCTTCGAGGTGAGCGCGAGCGAGCCCATGGTGCGGCCGTGGAAGCTGCCCTCCGTGGAGACGACATGCGTGCGGCCGGTGCGGCGGGTCAGCTTCAGGGCGGCCTCGTTGGCCTCGGCGCCGGAGTTCGCGAAGAACACCTTCCCGCCACTGGTGGTCGGGCCCTTCGAGACCCCGAGAAGGTCGAGCAGCCTCTCGGCGAGCCTCACCTGAGGCTCGGTGGCGAAGAAGTTCGAGACGTGACCGAGTGTGGACAGCTGCTCGGTGACCGCGTTGACGAGCGCGGGGTGGGCGTGGCCGAGCGCGTTGACCGCGATCCCGCCGAGCAGGTCGAGGTAACGGTTGCCGTCGGCGTCCCACACGTAGGGGCCCTCGCCCCTGGTCAGGACGAGCTTCGGCTTCCCGAACGTGTTCATCAGGGAGGCGGCGTACCGCTGCTGGATCGTCTCGCTGGTCATCGGGGTCACTTCGCCTTCCTCAACGCGCTCCGGATCCGGGTCTCCACGCCGGGCAGCACCTGGGTCCCGACGCCCTCGTCGGTGAAGATCTCCAGGAGCACCGCGTGTGGTTCCCTGCCGTCGACGACGGTGGCCCGCGGGACGCCGCCGGTCACGGCGTTGAGGCAGGCCTTCATCTTGGGCACCATGCCGCTGGCCAGACTGGGCATCAGCTCGGCCAGCGCCTCCGGGCTGATCTGTCCGATCACGTCGTCGCTGTCGGGCCAGTCGCGGTAGAGGCCCTCGACGTCGGTCAGGACCAGCAGCTTCTCGGCACCCAGCGCAACTGCCAGGGCGGCCGCGGCGGTGTCCGCGTTGACGTTGTGGACCCGGCCGTCCTTGTCGGGGGCGACCGACGAGATCACGGGGATGCGGCCGGCGTCCACCAGGTCGCGGACCGCCTCCGGGCGAACCTTGTCCACCTCGCCGACCAGGCCGAGGTCGATCTCCTCGCCGTCGACGATGGTGTTGGCAGGCTTCGCGGTGAACAGGCCGGCGTCCTCGCCGGAGAGCCCGACAGCCTGGGGTCCGTGCTGGTTCAGGAGCCCGACCAGCTCGCGGCCGACCTGGCCGACGAGGACCATCCGCACCACGTCCATGGCCTCGGGGGTGGTGACCCGGAGCCCGCCGCGGAACTCGGACTCGATGTTGAGACGGTCGAGCATCTCGCTGATCTGGGGGCCGCCGCCGTGCACGACGACCACCCGGAAACCGGCGTAGCGGAGGAAGACGATGTCCTCGGCGAAGGCACGCTTGAGCGAATCGTCGGTCATGGCGTTGCCGCCGTACTTCACCACGATGGTCTTGCCGTGGTAGGCCTTCAGCCACGGGAGCGCCGCCGCGAGGGTGGCTGCCTTCTCGGTGGCCTGCTTCCACTCCTCGGGTGTCTTGGCGGTCAGGGTCGCTTCTTCGTTCGCGTTCATGGGCTCTCAGCTCGAGTAGGCGGAGTTCTCGTGGACGTAGGCATGGGTCAGGTCGTTGGTCCACACGGTGGCGCGCTCTCCGCCGGCCTTCAGGTCGATGGTGACGCTCACGTCGCGCCCGGTCAGGTCGACCTTCTCGGGTGGCTCGTGGGGCTCGGACTTGCGGCAGACCCACACGCCGTTCATCGCGACGTCGAGGTCCGCGGGGTCGAACGCCGCCCGGGTGGTCCCGATGGAGGCGAGCACCCTTCCCCAGTTCGGGTCGTTGCCGAAGACGGCTGCCTTGAAGAGGTTGCTGCGTGCCACGGAGCGGCCCACCTCGACGGCGTCCTCCTCTGAGGCGGCGTTGAGCACGGTGATGGCGATCTCGTGGTCGGCGCCCTCGGCGTCGGCCAGCAGCTGCATGGCGAGGTCGGTGCACGCCTTGGACAGTGCCTCGGTGAAGTCCTCCAGCGCGGGGGTGATGCCCGAGGCGCCGCTCGCCATCAGTGTGACGGTGTCGTTGGTCGACATGCAGCCGTCGGAGTCGAGCCGGTCGAAGCTCACGCGGGTTGCCGCCCGGAGCGCCGTATCGGCGTCGGCCGCCGAGATCTTGGCGTCGGTGGTGAGCACGACGAGCATGGTGGCCAGCTGGGGGGCGAGCATGCCGGCGCCCTTGGCGATCCCGCCGACCGTCCAGCCGCTGCCCTCGACGACGACCTGCTTGCTCACGGAGTCGGTCGTCATGATCGCCTCGGCGGCGTCGCGACCGCCGTCGGGGGACAGCTGCGACACCGCGGCGTCCACACCGGCGAGCAGGTCGTCGCGGTTGTTCATGAGCCCGATGAGGCCGGTGGAGCAGACCACCACGTCGATCGCGCCGATGCCCAGCCCCGTGGCTGTCTGCTCGGCCACCGCGTGCGTGGTCTGGAAACCCTCGGCACCCGTGTAGCAGTTGGCGCCGCCGGAGTTCAGGATGACCGCCTTCACGACGCCGTCCCTGACCACCTCCTGGCTCCACAGGATCGGGTTGGCCTTGCACCGGTTTGCGGTGAACACCGAGGCAGAGGCGTAGTCCGGTCCGTCGTTGACGACGAGCGCGACGTCCTTGGCACCGGTCGTCTTGATACCTGCGGCGACACCGGCCGCCCTGAAGCCCTGGGGCGCGGTCACGGTCATCAGGGAGCCAGTCCGATCGTCGAGAGGCCGGTGGCCTCGGGGAGCCCGAGCGCAAGGTTCATGCACTGCACCGCTGCGCCGCCGGTGCCCTTGGCGAGGTTGTCGACGGCTGCCACGGCGACGAGGCGCCCCGCCGACTCGTCGACGGTCACCTGGACGTGGATGGCGTTGGACCCCAGGACCGACTTGGTCTGGGGCCACTGCCCCTCGGGCAGGAGGTGGATGAACGGCTCGTCGCCGAAGGCCTTCTTGTAGGCGGTGTAGGCGTCCTCGGGGGTGACCCCCTCGCGCACCGGCGCCGAGCAGGTCGCGAGGATTCCGCGTGGCATCGGGACCAGGAGCGGCGTGAACGAGACCTTCACCTCGTCGTTCGTGAGTGCCGAGAGGTTCTGCGTGATCTCCGGGGTGTGTCGATGCGCACCTCCGACGCCGTAGGCCGTCGCGGACCCCATCACCTCCGAGCCGAGCAGATGCGGCTTCGCGGCCTTTCCTGCGCCCGAGGTCCCCGAAGCGGCCACCACGACGATGTCCCCGGCGTCGACGATGCCGGCGGAGACGGCCGGGGCGAGTGCGAGCGAGGACACCGTGGGGTAGCAGCCCGGAACGGCGATCCGGGTGGCGCCGGCGAGCTCGGCACGCTGGTCGCCGAGCTCCGGGAGGCCGTAGGGCCAGGACCCGGCATGGGTGCCGCCGTAGAACTTCTCCCACTCCCCCGGGTCGGTCAGCCGGAAGTCGGCTCCGCAGTCGATGACGACCGTCTCATCCGGCAGCGCCTTGGCGATCTCACCGGACTGACCGTGGGGCAGGGCCAGGAAGACGACGTCGTGCCCGGAGAGGACCTCGACCGTGGTCTCCTCGAGCACCCGGTCCGCCAGCGGGACGAGGTGCGGCTGGAGCTTCGAGAGCGGCTCCCCCGCGTTGGAGGCGCCGGTGAGGGCCCCGATCTCCACGCAGGGGTGAGGCAGCAGCAGGCGCAGCACCTCGCCGCCGGCGTACCCGCTCGCCCCCGCGACTGCGATCTTTACCTTCGTTCCCGAGTCCATGCGCATGACCATACACGAACGCGCATATGCATGCGAACCGGGTAGCGAGCTGTCAGGGCGAGGGCGGGTCAGTGGCTACCTCAGCCCCGACAGCCCCGACAGCTCCGTGGTCAGGCCCGGCGCTGGGCTCCGTGACGCTCGACCGCCAGTGCGACGGCCGCGTCGCGGGCGACGGCGGTCTCGGCCTCGGTGAGGGTCCGGTCCGGCGCCCGGAACCGCAGCGCGAACGCCAGCGACTTCTTCCCGGCACCGATCTGCTCTCCCGTGTAGACGTCGAAGAGCCGGACCGACTCGAGCAGCTCCCCCGCACCCTCGCGCAGGGTCTCCGCAAGGGTCGCGGCCGGCAGGTCCGCGTCCACGACGAGCGCGACGTCCTCCTTCGCGACCGGGTAGGTCGAGAACCAGGGCGCCGGCACGATCAGCGCGGCCCGCTCCAGGAGCGCCTGGAGGTTCACCTCGGCCGCGGCGGTCCGGGCCGGGACGCCGTACGCCGTGCAGACCCGCGGGTGCAGCTCGCCGGCGAAGCCGACCGTGAGGTCACCCACGAACAGCTCCGCGCACCGCCCCGGGTGCCATGGCGCCCGCGTCGCCGCACGCACCTCCAGCTCCACACCGAGCGCTGCGGCCACCCCCCGAACCGCCTCGATCGCGTCGGCCCAGGTGGCGGCCCGGCCCGGCCCCCACCAGCCGTCGGGCTCCCGGTTCCCGGAGACGGTGAGCGCAAGGTGCAGCGGCTGCTCCGGAAGCGCCTTCTGCAGGTCGTCCCACTCCCCCTCTGTCGGGCGGCGGTCCACGGGAAGGATCGGTGCGGGCGCGCTGCCCCGGGGCAGGGTCACCGTCGCTGTCTCGAACAGCGCCACGTCGGGCTGGCCCCGCCCCACGTTGCGGGCCACCGCCTTCAGGATCCCCGGCAGCAGCGTGGTGGTCATGAGAGGTTCCTCGGAGCTGATCGGGTTGGCGATCCGCATCGCGTTGCGCCGCTCGTCGTCCCCGTCGAACCCGAGCCGGTCGAAGTCGCCGGTGCCGACGAACGGGAAGTCGACCACCTCCACGAAGCCTGCTCCCGCGAGCGTCCGGCCGACCCGGCGGCGCAGTGACTGGGCAGCGGTCAGCCCGCGCCCCGCGGGGGCGGTGGGCAGCACCGACGGGATGCCCTCGTAGCCCTCGACACGGGCCACCTCCTCCACCAGGTCGTAGGGGTCGGCCAGGTCCGGGCGCCAGCTCGGGACCACCGCGGTCAGCGTGTCGCCCTCGACCGTGACCTCGCAGCCGACGGCGCGCAGATGCTCGACCGTGCTCTCGGGACTGATGCGCAGGCCGGTGACCCGGGCGGGCAGGTCGACAGTCATGGTCACGGTGCGAGGGGCAGGAGCCGTCCCGACGTGCGTCACGCCGTCGCCGACGGTGCCGCCGCCGTAACGGACGAGAAGCTCGGCGACCCTGTCCGCGGCCGCGTCGGGAAGCAGCGGGTCCACTCCGCGCTCGAAGCGCTTGGACGCCTCCGACGGCAGCTTGTGCCGGCGCTGGGTCCGGAAGATCGACACCGGGTCGAAGTGAGCCGCCTCGATCACCACGTGCGAGGTCGTCGCCGACAGCTCGGTGGTGGTGCCCCCCATCACGCCGGCGAGGCCGATCGGGCCGGAGTCGTCGGTGATCAGCAGGTCCTCGTCACTGAGCGTGCGGGGCACCCCGTCGAGCGTGGTGAGCTTCTCCCCTGCGGCCGCGCGGCGAACCCGGATCGGCCCGGACAGCTTGTCGCCGTCGTAGCCGTGGATCGGCTGGCCGAGCTCGAGCATGACGTAGTTGGTCACGTCGACCGCAAGCGAGATCGGCCGCATGCCCGCGAGCTGGACCCGGCGGGCCAGCCACCGCGGCGTCGGCGCGAGCGGGTCGAAGCCGGTGACGGTCCGGGTCACGAACACCGGGCAGCCCTCCGGGTCGTCCACGACGACCGGGTAGCCGCGCTCGTTGCCTGAGGGTGTGGGACGGTCGGCCGGGTCGAGGAACGGCGCACCGAAGCCGAGCGCCGCCTCCCGGGCCAGGCCGCGCAGGGAGAGCGCGTAGGCGCGGTCGGGGTTGATCTCGAACTCGATCACGTCGTGGCGCAGGTGCAGCACCTCCGACGCGTCGTCGCCGGGCGTGCCCGCGTCGGCAGGCAGCACGATGATTCCGTCGCGCGAGGCAGGGTCCTCCAGGCCGAGCTCGGTGGCCGAGCAGATCATGCCGGCCGAGATGTGCCCGTAGGTCTTCCGGGCGCTGATCGCGAAGCCGCCTGGCAGCACGCCGCCGGGAAGCACGACGACCACCAGGTCGCCGACCGCGAAGTTCAGCGCGCCGCACACGATCCCCTGCGGCTCACCAGTCCCGTTCGCGGCTCCCACGTCCACGGTGCACCAGCGGATCACCTTGCCGTTCTTCTGCGGCTCCTCCTCGATGGTGAGCACGCGACCGAGCACCAGCGGGCCCTCGACGTCCGCACCGGGCTGCTCGAGAGCCTCGAGCTTGAGGCCGAGCGCGGTCAGCCGCGCCGCGAGGTCCTCACTGGTCAGGTCCTCCGGGAGGTCGACGTACTCACGGATCCACGAAACAGGGGCGCGCATCAGATCTCCGTCCCGAATGCCAGGGTGAAGCGCACGTCACCCTCGAACATGTCCCTCATGTCCTCCGCACCGTGCCGGAACATCAGGGTCCGGTCGATGCCCATCCCGAACGCGAAGCCGGTGTAGCGCTCGGGGTCGATGCCGCAGGCGGTCAGCACCCGCGGGTTCACGACGCCGCAGCCTCCCCACTCGATCCAGCCCTCGCCACGACAGGTGCGGCAGCTCTCCACCGCCGGGAGCTGACCGCGGCAGACGAAGCAGACCAGGTCGACCTCGGCACTGGGCTCCGTGAACGGGAAGTACGACGGACGGAACCGCGTGCTGATGCCGTCGCCGAACATCGACGCCGCGAAGTGGTCGAGAGCTCCCTTGAGGTGGGCCATCGTGATGCCCTCGTCGACCACGAGCCCCTCGACCTGGTGGAAGACCGGGCTGTGCGTCGCGTCGTACTCGTCGGTGCGGAACACCCTGCCCGGACAGACGACGTAGATCGGCGGCTTGCGACTGAGCATCGTCCGCGCCTGCACCGGTGAGGTGTGCGTGCGCAGCACGATCGCGTTCTCGGGCGGCTCCATCCAGAACGTGTCCTGCATGGTGCGCGCCGGATGGTCCGGACCCAGGTTGAGCGCGTCGAAGTTCAGCCACTCCGCCTCCACGACCGGCCCCTCGGCGACCTCCCACCCCATCGCGACGAACACGTCGGCGATCCGCTCCGACAGCGTCGTGATCGGGTGCCGGGCGCCCCGCGGAAGCCGGTCCCAGGGCAGCGTGACGTCGACTGCCTCCTCGACGAGCATGCGCGCCTCGTGCTCCGCCTCCAGCTCCGCCTGACGGGCGGCAAGCGCCTGGTTCACCTCGCCTCGCGCGCGTCCGACCCGCATGCCGGCCTCCTTGCGGGCCTGCGGCGGCAACGCCCCGATCTCCCGGTTGGCGAGGGCGAGCGGCGACCGCTCCCCGGTGTGGGCGATCCGGACCCGCTTGAGGTCCTCGAGGCTGGTCGCGGCGGAGATCGCGGCCACCGCCGCGTCGCGCATCGCCTCGACCTCGTCCGCGTGCAGCGGGGTGACCTCGACCGGGTCGTAATCGGAGTTCGGGCCCGACATGGCTACCTTTCGCAAAGAAGAATGGTCGGCAGCGCTGCTGCCTACACGGTGAAGTCTAGGAAGTCGGCCCGCACGCAGGCGAACCGGTTTCACGCCACGGCAGTGTTCAGTCGAACCGGTGGTCCTCTTCCGGCCACATCACGGTGATCCGGGCCCCACCGCTCGGTGCGTCGTCGATCTCGACGACGCCACCGTGCGCGGTGACCAGCCCGTGGACGATGTACATGCCCAGGCCCGAGCCACCACGTCTCCCGTGCCGCCAGAACTTCGTGAAGACCCGGCTCCTGATCTCGGGGCTGATCCCCTCGCCCTGGTCGTCCACGTGGAGCTGCACGCCCTTGAACGGCGCGGCGTCCCCGTCGAGATGCGAGGCGGTCAGATGCACGAGTCCGCCACCGTGCCTGATGGCGTTCTCGACGAGGTTCGTGACCACCTGGGCGAACTTGTCCGGGTCGGCCATCACCTGCGGCACGTCGTCTTTGACGTCGAACACGATCTCGCGACCGGTCCCGGCCCTCACCGAGTCGAGGACCCGGTTCACCGCGGCCGTGAAGTCGAGCGGCCTGGGGTACAACGAGAGCCGCCCTGTGTCGATGCGCGCGACGTCGAGCAGCTCGGCGATGAGCCGGGTCAGCCGGTCGGCGTCGGAGTTGACCGTCTCGAGCATCAGCTTCTTCTGCTCGTCGTTCAGCTTGTCCCACTTCGACAGCAAGGTGGCGACGAAGCCCTTGACGCCGGTGAGAGGCGAGCGAAGCTCATGGGCGACCGTCGCCACGAGGTCGGACCGCTCCCGGTCGAGCCGTTCGCGGGCGCGTGAGGTGCGCAGTGACACCGCCACCCCCTTCGCCGAGCCACCCGGCTCGTCGCGGAGGATCCGTGCGGTCAGGAGGAGCTCGGTGCCGTCCACGAGGAACCACGACTGCTCGGTGAGCCCGGAGCGGATCGCCGGCCCGTCGTACGGGTTGGCGCAGGTGTACCAGTCGTTCCCTGCCCGATCCTGGAGGGAGACCACGTCGGAGAGGTGCTTGCCGATCCCGTCGGGGACCCGCAGCATCCTCACGGCGGCGGAGTTCATCCGGGTCACGGTGCCGGACTCGTCGGCGATCACAGCGGCGTCCGGCAGAGCTTCGAGGAGCGCTGCGTCGGAGCCGGTTTCGCGGTTCACCCTCACAGGTTAGACGGTTCCGGCAGTTCCGTCCGCATTCGCCGACCCCAGTGTTCTCATCGGCGGTGCGCGCGCGCCGAGGCGTAGAGGCAGACGGCAGCCGCTGTGGCCAGGTTCAGGCTCTCCGCCTTGCCGTGGATGGGGATCCGCACGCGGTGGTCGGCGAGGGTCGCGAGGTCTGCTGGCAGGCCCCACGCTTCGTTGCCGAACAGCCATGCGGTGGGTCCGGCCAGAAGCCCCTGGTCCGCCGCGTCGTCCAGGTCGACCTCACCGGACGCGTCCGCGGCGAGGACCGTGAGGCCCCCGGACTGAAGCCTGGCGACGACCTCGGCGGTGTCGGGCGCTGTCGCCAGCGGGAGATGGAACAGGCTGCCGACGCTCGCGCGCACTGCCTTGCCGTTGTAGGGGTCCACCGAGCTTCCGGAGAGGACGACGGCACCGGCGCCCGCCGCGTCGGCACACCGGATCACGGTCCCGGCGTTGCCCGGGTCTCGTACGTCGGCGCAGACCGCGACAAGTCTCGGGTGCGAGTCCAGGATGTCGACGAGGGTGACGTCCAGGAACCGGCAGACGGCGACGATGCCTTGCGGGTGGACGGTCTCGGTGAGGGAGGCGAGCGCGCCGTCGTCGACGAGGTGCCAGGGAACCTGCTGCTCGAGCGCTGAGCCGTGGATCTCGGGATGGGCTTCCGCCGCTGACGCGACGCCGAAGACCTCGACGACCCGCCCGGGGACGACGAGCGCCTCGCGGACGGCCTGCGGCCCCTCGGCCAGGAAGAGCCGGTTCTCGGCCCGGAAAACACGTCGGGCGAGCCTCCGTGCCGATTTCACGCGCCCGCTCCTCGAGGAGAGGACGGGGGCGTCGGCAGGGAGGCTCGCCATCGACGTACCAGGGATGCCGGAGCCGGTGCGGCTCGCGCTCAGGCGGAGGCCTTCTCGGCGTTGACGTCCTCCGGCATGTTGGCCTTGGCCAGCTCCACGAGCGAGGTGAAGGCGGCGGCGTCGTTCACCGCGAGGTCGGCCAGGATCTTGCGGTCGACCTCGACACCAGCAGCCTTGAGACCCTGGATGAAGCGGTTGTAGGTCATGCCGTTCGCCCGGGCGGCGGCGTTGATGCGCTGGATCCAGAGCTTGCGGAACTCGCCCTTCTTGGCGCGACGGTCACGGTAGCTGTAGACCAGCGAGTGGGTGACCTGCTCCTTGGCCTTGCGGTACAGGCGCGAACGCTGACCGCGGTAGCCGGAGGCGCGCTCGAGAGTTACCCGGCGCTTCTTCTGGGCGTTGACTGCCCGCTTGACGCGTGCCACTTAATACTCCTTGATACTGACAAATCGGGGGGTTGCGTGGTGACCGTCAGGTCACTTGCCGAGCAGCTTCTTGACCCTCTTGGTGTCGGCCTTCGCCACGTCCTCGGTGCCGGCGAGACGGCGGGTGAGGGTCGACGGCTTGTGCTCGAGCAGGTGGCGACGTCCGGCCTTCTGGCGGCGCAGCTTGCCCGAGCCGGTGACCTTGAAGCGCTTGCTCGCACCGGAGTGCGTCTTCATCTTCGGCATTCGTTGTCCTTACTTCTTCTGTATCAGGCCCACCCTCGCGGGTGGGCCGTCTGTCACATGTCTGTGTCTGGGTCGAGGCTCTCCGAACGACGGCGGGGCTTCTTCGGCTCCACCGGCTCGGCCGTGGCTCCGGCCGACCGCTCGGCGTGCTCGGCGGCACGCTCGGCCTCTCGTTCGGCAGCCTTCTCGGCCTTCTCCGCCTTCACCTCGGCCTTGGCCTCGGCCTTCTTCTTGTGCGGGCCGAGAACCATGATCATGTTTCGGCCGTCCTGCTTCGGCGCGGACTCGACGAAGCCGAGCTCGTCGACGTCCTCGGCGAGGCGCTGCAGAAGCCGGAAACCAAGCTCGGGACGGTGCTGCTCACGACCGCGGAACATGATCGTGATCTTCACCTTGTCGCCCTGGCGGAGGAACCGGACCACGTGACCCTTCTTGGTCTCGTAGTCGTGCTGGTCGATCTTGGGACGAAGCTTCATCTCCTTGATGACCACGTTCGTCTGGTTACGACGAGCCTCACGGGCCTTCTGGGCGTTTTCGTACTTGAACTTGCCGTAGTCCATGAGCTTGCAGACAGGCGGACGCGCCGTGGGTGCGACCTCGACCAGGTCGAGGTCGGCTTCCTGCGCGAGTCGCAGGGCGTCGTCGATACGGACGATGCCGACTGTCTCGCCGTTGGGTCCAACGAGCCGGACCTCGGGCACCCGAATCCGGTCGTTGATACGCAGCTCTGTGCTGATGGGTCCTCCTGGGGGCTGAGTCTTCGGTGGCTGACGTGCTCGGCTCGGGCCAGAAAACGAAAAAGGCCTCCGCGTCACACACAAGCGGAAGCCAGCCTCGACACGTAGCACCTGCGGCGGGCCCTGGCCCACCTCCGCGCTCTGCGCCTGACGAGGATCATCGAGGAGACCGTCGTACGACGGCCCCACGAGTCGCCTCGTGACCGGACCCGACGACCTCTCGGTCGATGCGGGTGGGAGAGTGATCTCCGCTTGTCGGATCTCCCCGGGTTCAACCATCGGCGTACCCCGGAGTATTCCAGCCGGAGAACACAGACGGCCGATCCGAGAGATCGGTCCCGAGAAGGATAGCAACAGCACGCCCCTGAACGCACATCCTGAGGCCCGTGCCACCCTTGACCCATGACAGACGCAGTTCCCGCCGAGCCCAGCTCCCGCGACATCGCCGAGGTACCCGCCATCGAGATCGTCTCGACCGCCGCGCTGCACCTGATGAGCGCGGCCGCGGTGAACCTGGGACTGGCCGAGGACCTGCCCGAGCACGTCGACCTGGACGAGGCGCGGACCCTGATCGAGTCCCTGGCCGGTCTGGTCACCGCCGGCGCCCCACGGCTCGGCCACCACCACGCCGCTCCCCTGCGCGACGGGCTGCGCTCGCTGCAGCTGGCGTTCCGGGAGGCGTCCGAGATCGAGGACGCGCCCGGCGAGGGTCCCGGCGAGAAGCTCACCGGCCCTGTCTACGCCCGACCGTCATCCTGAGGACCCACCTTCGCCCAGGCGAACACGCCGTCCATGTCGACGAGGGCGTAGCCCCCGGCCAGTGACCGCAGGTCGTCCTCCTCGACCACGAACATCACCGGTCCGGCCACGTCCACCACGACGGCCGACGCCTGGTCGTGCAGCGCGGCCTCCGCGGCCTGCGTCGCCGTGACCGGGACGGGCCTCGCCTCGGGGTTCCATGCCTGCATCGCGTCGGTGCTGGTGAAGGCCAGCAAGGCGGTCCTGCCGTCCTGGCCGCGCATCAGGACGGTGGCCATGTCCGAGGTCTTGTCGTGGACGAGCCCCTGCGCGTCGTGCTCGACCTCGCCGAGGACGGCCATCACCGGCACGAGCAGGCGCCTGCTCTGCAGCACGGCCAGGGTCGGGTTGTGGCGACCGTCGGGGTCCTCGTCGTACTCCGCGAGCGCCGCCAGCAGCGCCGGGTCGGCCGCCCCTGTGTCTCCCGCGAAGCCCGGGTCCGGGATGTTGCGCATTCCCCCAGTCTGGCGAACGCGCTCCACCGCATGACGCCCCGGGGTGTGACAGGCTTGGTACGTGGGCTCGATGGACAGCTTCTCCTGGCAGGTACTCACCGTCACCCTGACCGTGGCCGGACTCGTGGTCAGCGGGCTGCTGTGGCGGCTTCGTGGTGCGGCGTCGGGCCTGCGCGGTCTCGCCTGGACGCTCCTCCCGGCCGCCGCCTACCTGACCGGGGTGCTCCGCCTGCTCTGGGAGGTCGGCGACGCCGCCGTCCACTGGGCGGTCCACTTCGCGTTCAGCCCGTTCGCCTGGCTCGGGATCGTGGTCGCGGGCGTCTCGGCGGCCCTGTTCGTGGTGGCCTCGGCGATGCGCAGGCGGGGCGTCGGCACGCGGGGACGCGAGCCGAAGGCCGTCTCGGCCGGCAAGGAGCGATCCGGCTCAGCAACTCCCGCCCGGCCGGCGCAGGCACCGAAGCCCGACGAGGACATGGACGAGATCGAGGCGATCCTCAAGCGGCACGGCATCTCGTGAGCCGGGGACTCGCGACCTCCCCGTGGGAACGCCGGGCGGCCGACATCGCCGACGTTCTCACCTGGGCGACGGCAGCCCGGTCACCGACACTGGGCTCCGGCCGTCTGGTCTGTGTCGACGGCCGGGCAGGGTCGGGCAAGTCGACGCTCGGGCGAGCCCTGCTCGCCGCCGCCACCGAGCTCGGCTCGGCACGCCTGCTCGAGGTGGACCACATGCTCGACGGCTGGTCCGGGCTGGCGACGGTCTCCGGCCGGATCGACCGCGACCTGGTCGGGCCGCTGCGTGAGGGCCGTCCCGGCCGCTACCAGCGCTACGACTGGGACCGGGAGCGCTTCGCCGAGTGGCACACCGTGGAGCCCGTCGACACCTTGATCCTCGAGGGGTGCGGCTCGGGCGCGTCGTCGTACCGCGATGCCGTCACCACCCTGGTCTGGGTCGAGGCACCGCGTGAGCTGCGCCTGAAGCGCGGGATCGCCCGGGACGGCGAGGCGTTCAGACCGCAGTGGCTGAGGTGGATGGACGACGAGGACGCCGTGTTCTCACGCGAGCGGACCCGCGAGCGCGCCGATGTCGTCGTGGACGGCACCGGGGAGCTGGATCGCGCGGTCGTCTTCTGCTGACGACCGGTGGGAGCCGGTCAGGCCGGGGCGGTCAGGTCGCCGGCGGCACGACCAGCGCGTAGTCGGTCCAGCGGCTCTCGACCGCGAACCCGGACCGTTCGTAGATCCCGAGCGCTCCGGTGGGGTTCTCCGAGTCCACGTCCAGCGACGCCTCGTCGTAGCCGGCCGCCTGGTACTCGTTGAGGCAGTGGCGCAGCAGGGTTCCGGCGAGGCCCTGGCCGCGGTACTCGCGACGGGTCCCCACCTTGCCGACGTACGCCTCCCTCCTGCCCGTCATCTCGAAGTAGGCGTCGTACTCGACGGTCTGGACATAGGAGGCGACCTGGTCGGGGACCTCGGGGTCGACCACGACGAAGCTCAGGTGAGGACGGAAGCTGCGGCTCTCGGTCACCCACTGCTTCCACATCGTGTCCGACCAGGGCGTGAAGTTCGGGTGGTCCACGAAGGCCGCGTTGTGGGCGTCGTGCATGGCCTTCGCCACCGAGTCGTCGTAGCGCCGCAGCTCGAGCCCCTCGGGGAGTGGCGGGACCTGGGGGACGGAGGTGAGGTGCGCACGCATCACGAAGCTCCACCGTTCCGGCGCGAGACCGATGCCGGTCATCAGGTCCTCCTGCGCGGCGTTGTGGGAGAGCCCGTGGAAGGTGAGCAGCGCGGGCAGGTGCGGGTGCCGCTCCGCGTGCGCGGCCAGGGCCCGGGACTTCATCGCATGGGCGAGCCGCGTCCCGATGCCCTGACCCCGCAGGTCGGGCCGCACCGACCCGTCGAGGCCGATCTTGTGGTAGTCGGCGGTGGCCGCCCGTGGGTAGACGTTGAAGTAGCCCACCAGCTCGTCGCCGAGGAACGCGCCGACCATGTCCTTCGCCGGGTCGACGTCGGGGTTCGACATCTCCTCCGCGAGGTCGGCCTCGTTGTAGTGCTCACCGGTGCTGTCGACCCTCTCGATCTGGGCGAGCAGCACGTTCCAGGCCGGGATGTCGGCTGTGGTCAGACCACGAAGCGTCACGTTCACGAGCCGACACTAGGTCCGTACGGTCCCGGTCGCACCGGGTTTTCGTGACAGGGTGGGTGAAGACGACGGGAAGGGTGGAGCATGGTTGCGCCGAGCGGCGAGCAGTACGAGATCACCGGTGGCGGGTACCGCGCGGTCGTCACCGAGTGCGGTGGCGGGCTCCGCGTGCTGGAGTACGACGGGCAGCCGCTGGTCGACGGGTACGACGTCGACCAGCACGCCTCGGCCGGCCGCGGACAGCTGCTCATCCCCTGGCCGAACCGGATCGAGGACGGACGGTACACCTTCGACGGCCGGGACCTGCAGCTCCCGATCAGCGAGCCCGCCCGCAACAACGCCAGCCACGGGTTGACCCGCTGGGCGTCGTGGACGCTCGAGGAGCAGACCGGGAACTCTGTGTCCCTGGTGTACCGGCTGATGGCGCAGACCGGCTACCCCTGGACCGTCGACCTGCACGTCGTGCACGACCTGTCGGCCGACGGCCTCACGGTGACGGTGACCGCCTCCAACATGAGCGGATCCCCCGCGCCGTACGCCCTCGGCGCCCATCCCTACCTGACCGTCGGCGGCGACGGCGTCGACGGGTGGGAGCTCACCGTCCCCGCGTCGACCCGCATCCTCACCGACGACCGGATGCTGCCCGCGGGGCGCGAGGACGTGTCCGACACCCCCTACGACTTCCGCGTCCAGCGTCCCGTGAAGGACCTGTCCTTCGACCACGCCTTCACCGACCTCACCCGGGGGTCGGACGGCCGTGCCGAGGTTCTGGTGAGCAGCTCGAGCACCAAGCGCGCGGTGGCCCTGTGGATGGACGAGGCACACGGGTGGCTCCAGGTCTACAGCGGCGACGACCTCGCCCCCGCTGCTCGACGGCGGTCCCTTGCCGTCGAGCCGATGACCGCCGGCGCGAACGCCTTCCGCACCCGCGAGGACCTGGTCGTGCTCGGGCCGGCAGGGTCACCGGATGACACGCACACGGCCTCCTGGGGCATCCGCGCCTTGTAAATCGGGGTTACAGCCCGTTCTCAAGCGGCATACCACTTGAGAAGGGTCCATAACCCCGATTTACATGCGGTCAGGCCCGCGGGGGGACGTAGCCGGTGGGCTCGTCGCCGAGGTCGACGATCGCCGCCACCGGTCCGCCGCCGTCCGGGCCCTGGTGCGCGGCGGACACGGAGACGAAGACGGCCGGGTCGCCCGTGACCGCGGCCGTCACACCGCCCACGCACGACTTGATCTGCCGGTGCCAGTGCACGTCGGAGTCGTCGAGCATCGCGTTGCGGCGGCCGTGGACCGTGCCGTCCTGGCTCACCTCGCACTTGAGGAAGACGTTGACCAGCCGACCGTTCAGGTCGGTCCAGTGCGGGCGGTCCGGCAGGTCGAGGCCGGCGTCCTTGACCGCCTCCCAGATGCCGTCCTGGTCCAGGGCGTCCCTCATCACCGAGTGCCCGATCCGGTAGCGACCGCCCACTCCGCGCGCGTTGCCCACGACCACCACCTGGGCCTGGTCGAGCTCCACGCCGCTGGAGCACGAGGCGACCGATGAGTACAGCGACCGGTCGTGCATGACCTGCTCGTCCGTCGGCATGTCGATCTCGCCGAGCGCGACAGCGATCCCGAGCGCCGTGCAACCGTTGGAGAGATCCATCGACTCGTGCGTGTGCTCGGTCCAGACCGTCTTCCCGCGGCTCTTCGCGTCCCGGATGGTGTGGATCGTCAGCAGCGGGGTCTTGGTCTGCACGTAGTGCACGTCGGCCGGGTCGGTGATCCCTGCCCGCTCCATCGCCACCTTCACCGCGTCCGCGACCTTGCCGACCATCTCGACCCGGCCGATGTCCTCGGGCAGCAGCTGCTCGCTCATCGCGAATCCGACGGTCAGCCGGGGCTCGTCCGTGGCGGGCGCCTGGTCGGCCGGGACGGTCGCGAACACCGTCGCATGCGGGCTGATCACGCCGTCGGTGCCTCCGGACCAGACGATGGGAACCTGCTTGACCTCCTCGGCGCTGCGGCTGCCCTTCTCCACGAGCACCTCGCGGAACGCACGGTCGGCGATGATCCGGGTGTAGTCGTTGACGCCCCCGTTCCCCTCGGTCTTCCCGATCACCGCGATGACCCGGTCCGCGTCCAGCACACCCTTGTCGACCAGGTCTGCGAGGCCGCTCGCGTCGGACACGTTGAGGATCGGTACCTTGCGTACCTCGATGGGGTCTGGCATGTGCTCGCTCCTTCGGGTGGGTTCTCTACTCGGGGGTGACGACCGTGCCGGCCTCACCGGCGGCGGCGTCGACGATGTTGTCCAGGTTGCTGATCACGGCCCGGCTGCCGCCCTTCTCCACGAACCGGCAGGCGGCGTCCACCTTGGGCCCCATCGAGCCGCTGGCGAAGTGGCCGTCGGCTGCCAGGGCACGTAGGCCCTGCACCGAGATCCGCCCGATCGGCTCCGCGTCCGGGGTGCCGAAACGGAGCACCGCGTGAGGTACGTCGGTGGCGATCACGAGTACGTCGGCCTGCACGGCCCGCGCGAGAAGTGCGGCACCGAGGTCCTTGTCGATGACCGCCTCCACGCCATGCAGGGAGCCGTCCTCGTCACGGACGACCGGTATCCCGCCTCCGCCGTTGGCGACCACGATGAAACCGGCGTCGACCAGCGCGGCGATCGCGGCCGCGTCGACGATCTCGAGCGGCTCCGGAGACGCGACGACACGTCGCCAACCCCGCTCCCCGCGGTCCTGCCACGTCTCGCCGTGCTCGACCAGGAGCGCGGCCTCCTCCTTCGGCAGGAAGCGCCCGATCGGCTTGGTGGGGTTGACGAAACCAGGGTCCCGGGGGTCCACGCGGGTGCGGGTGACCACGGCTGCGCTACGGCGCTGCACCTCACGCTGCGCCAGTGCCGCGTCGAGGGCGTCCATCAGCACGAAGCCGAGCGTCGCCTGCGTCTGCGCGCCGCACCAGTCCAGGGGCACCGGGGGTACGACGGCAGCGGCCAGCTCGTTCTTGACCAGGAGGTTCCCGACCTGAGGGCCGTTCCCGTGCGTGACCACGACCTCGACACCGCTCAGCACCAGGTCGGCGGCGCGAGCCATGGCGGTCTCCGCGGCGGCGATCTGGTCGTCGGGCCGGGCTCGACCGTCGGGCGAGGTCATCGCGTTGCCACCAAGGGCCAGCAGAACTCTCATGGCGTCACTCCTCATCGTCCGCCGGCGACGCGCAACGTCGCACCCGTCAGGTAGGGGCAGTCGTCGCCGAGCAGCCAGACGACCGCGGCCGCGATCTCGTCAGGCTCCCCGACCCTGCCCATCGGGACCGACGCCGCCACCCGGTCGGCACGGCCGGGGTCCCCGGCGGCGGCGTGGAGGTCGGTACGCACAATGCCCGGTGCGACGCCGTTCACCCGGATGCCTCGCCCGGCCACCTCCTGGGCCAGGCCGACGGTGAGCGCGTCGACACCTGCCTTGGCCGCGGCGTAGTGGACGTACTCGTGGGCCGACCCGAGGGTCGCCGCCGCCGAGGACACGTTGACGACCACTCCCCCCGGCTCCATGACCTGCACGGCTCGCCGCGCGCAGAGCAGGGCGCCGGTCAGGTTGACCTCGACCACCCGGCGGACCACCTCCACGGGCGTGTCGGCCAGGTCGCCGAGATGCATCGTCGCTCCCGCGTTGTTCACCAGCCCGGTGACGATGCCCTCCTCGGTCGCGACGTCGAACAGCCGATCCACCTCGTCGGGGTCGCTGACGTCGGCGCGCACAGTGACGCACCGCGCCCCTCGGGCACGCAGGTCCTTGGCGGTCCGGTCGGCCGCTGGCTCGTCTCCGCGGTAGCCCAGGACCAGGGAGTGACGCGCCGACGCCAACCGGGCTGCCGTCGCCGCGCCTATGCCGCGGGTGCCCCCGGTGATCACGGTCACCTGCCTGGAAGCCACGGACGTCATCCGCGACGGTCCCGGCGACGGCGCCTGCGACGGGTCACCGGCTCGCCTCGAGCCAGTCGACATCGGCCGACGTGGCACCCGCGGCGAGCGTGGCGTAGCCGGGGCCGCGGTCGAAGAACGGCTGCTCGGCGCGGGCGTCCCGCATCTGCTCCCGCAGCTGGTCGCTGGCTGCCACGTCGACGGTCGGCGCGTCCGGCGTACCGCTGACCACGACGCCGTAGTCGTCGTGCGCACCCTCCACGGACACCTTGCCCCAGAGCACGTCGCGCTCGACCTCGGCGTACGTCCGCGTCAACGGGTCGCCCCATCCGCCGCCGCCCGTCGTCCGGATCCGGATCACCTCACCCGCCCGGACGGCCTCGGCATCGGCGAGCGCGTCGACCTCGCGCTCGTTCGGTCCGGCCGGGTCGATGGTCACCGAGAATGGCCTTCCGGCTCTGCCCCCGCGGACTCCCCAGCAGGAGAGGATGGACCGGTCCGCGATGGACATGAAGTGCGCATCCTTGAGCATCCGGATGTGCTTCTCGTACCCGAGCCCGCCGCGGTAGCGGCCCGCTCCCCCGCTGTCGACAGCCAGCCCGAGCCGTTCGACGACGAACGGGAAGCGTGACTCGGAGAACTCGGTGGGCAGGTTGCGGGAGTCGGGCACCACGTGGATGGTGTCCTCGCCGTCGGCGTAGTACCGACCACCGGAACCGCCACCCAGGACCTCGCGCATGAGGTACGGCGCGCCGTCGAGGTCGTCACCGTAGACGCCGGTGTAGCGGATCGTCTCCTGGTCAGCCGGCATCCGGCCGTCCACCGCCTTCGCCACGACCCCGGCGAGGACGCCGAGCAGCCGGAGGATGACGAACGTGCGCGCGTTCGTCGGGGCGGGGAACTCGGGCGTGAGCAGCGTGCCCTTCGGCGGGAAGCGCATCTCGATCAGCGGCACCACGCCCTCGTTCACGTCGAGCTCGCCCATCCGCTCCGGGGAGTCGGCCAGGTTCCTCAGGATGGGCGCGAGCCACTTCTTCAGGAAGTTGCCGTCGGCGTAGTCGCCGCAGTGGTTTATCGGCCCCTTCGCCTGGGGCGCGGTGCCGTGGAAGTCGAGGACCAGGCGCTCTCCGTCCGGGTCGTCGGCGGACGTCTTGGTGAGGGTGATCCGCTGGGTGTGCAGCCGCGGCTCGTCGACGCCGTCGTGCTCGGCGTAGTCCTCCCAGACGTAGGTGCCCTCGGGGATCTTGGAGAGGATCTCCCGGCGGAAGGTGGCGGTGGTCTTGTCGAGAAGGGCGTCGAAGCAGGCCTCCACGGTCTCCTTGCCGTAGCGCTCGAACAGCTCGCCCATCCGCCGCGCCCCCATCAGGCAGGCCGAGCACTCGGCGTCGAGGTCGGCGGCCAGCGACTCGGGCATGCGCGAGTTCCTGGTCATGATCTTCAGTGCCTGCTCGCACGGCACGCCCTGGTCCCACAGCTTGATCGGGGGAACCATCAGGCCCTCCTCGAACACGCTGGTGGCGTTGCTCGGCATCGACCCGGGGACCGCGCCGCCGATGTCGTCGTGGTGGCCGAACGCCTGCACGAAAGCCACGACGGTGGGTTCACCGGTGACGTCGTCGTTCACGAACACCGGGGCCGTCACGCAGAGGTCCGGGAGATGGCCGATGCCGCCCTCGGACAGGTAGACGTCGTTGTGGAAGAAGACGTCACCGGGCCGCATCGTCTCGATCGGGTAGTCGCGCACCACCGGGTGCACGAGTGCGGAGTACGACCGGCCGGTGAGCTTGCGCAGGTGCCGGTCGTGGATCCCCGCCCGGTAGTCGTGGGCGTCGCGGATCATCGGTGACCGACTGGTCCGTCCGATGGCTGTCTCGACCTCCTTCTCGACCGAGGCGAGGTAGCCCTCGATGATCTCGACCAGGATCGGGTCGGGCTCGACCCCCTCCGTGAGGCGGTAGGGCTGGTCGGTCATGACATGGCTCCGTCCGTCGTGCGGCCGATGATGAGGTTGCCGAAGCTGTCCACGCGGGCGGTGAAGCCGGGGTGCAGCGGCACGGTCGAGCTGAACTCCTCGAACACGGCGGGTCCCTCGACCACGTCGCCGGCACCGAGCCGGGCGCGGTCGTAGACCGGTGTCTCGGCCCAGTCGTCGAAGTAGACCGGGCGGGTTCCCGTGCGCGCGGTCTCAGCGCCTGAGCCCGGTGCGACCTCACGGACCTCTGGTTTGCGGATCGGTCCGACGCCGGTGACCCGGAAGTTCACCCACTCCACCTCCTGCCGGGCGTCGTCGCGGAAGTCGTAGCCGTAGAGCGCCCTGTGCTCGTCGTGGAACGCCCGCGCGACGGAGGCGAACAGGTCCTCGGTCACCGAACCGCCCGGCACGTCGACCCGCACCTCGTAGGCCTGGCCGTAGTAGCGGACGTCCGCGGTTCGCACGAACTCCCGCTCGTGGGCTTCGAAGCCCTCCCGCGCCAGGGCTGCGTCGGCCTTGCCCGCCAGGTCGTCGAAGATCTGCTGTACGACGCCGGCGTCGAGCGTGGACGCCCTCGACACGGCGGTCTGCACGTAGTCGTTGCGTACGTCGACCGTCAGCAGGCCGTACGCCGACAGGTTGCCAGGGTTCATCGGGACCAGGACGCCCTGCAGGCCGAGGATGTCCACGAGGCGGCAGGCCAGCAGGGACCCGGAACCGCCGAACGTGACCATCGTGAAGTCACGGACGTCCAGCCCGCGGTTGACGGTGATCTGCCGCAGTGCGTTGGCCTGGTTCCACGCCGAGATCTCCAGCACGCCTGTGGCGCTCGCCTCGAGGGTCAGGTTCAGGTCTGCAGCGAGCTTCTCCATGCCGACCCGGGCAGTCTCCACGTCGAGCGGCACCTCGCCGCCGAGCAGGTGCGGCGGGATGCGCCCGAGCAGGACATGGGCGTCGGTGATCGTCGGCTCGGTCCCGCCCGTCCGGTAGCACATGGGGCCGGGGTCAGCGCCCGCCGACTGGGGTCCGACCTTCAGCGTTCCCTCCGGCGAGATCCAGGCGATCGACCCTCCGCCGGCCCCGACCGTGACCACGTCGATCATCGGGATCTTCGACGGGTACGCACCGACGTGCCCCTCAGTGGTGAGAGCAGGGCGCCCGTCGATCACGACGGTCACGTCGGTCGACGTACCCCCGCCGTCACAGGTGACCACCTGCGGGAACCCCGCCTTCTCGGCGACCACCGCCGCGCCCAGCGCCCCCGCTGCCGGTCCGGAGAGCACAGTCGTGATCGGCTGGTGCACGACCTCCTCGGCGGACAGGACGCCCCCGTTCGACTTCATCACGTAGAACGGGATGCGAAGCGGTGTGCCTGTCCCGGCGGCCTGGCTGCCCGAGGGGGCCAGGCTCCCCGGAGCGGGAGGCCCGGGTTCGGCGGACGGGCGGAGCGACGGAGCCGGCCCGACCGTGGATGGGTCTGGCCGCCGAGCGACGGAGGAGCGAGGCTGGATGGGCGGGCCGGCTTCGTCGAGCAGCCCGGCCGACGTGGTCGTCCCTGCCGTCGCAGATGCCGTCTCCGTGAAGCTGTTCAGGCGCGTACTGATGTTCTCGACGTAGCGGCGGATGTTCGGCTTGACCGCGGCGTCGACGAGCGTGGTGACACTGCGTTCGTACTCGCGGTACTCGCGCAGCACCTCGCTGGAGATGGAGACCGTCGCGCCGGGATGCTCGCGCTCGAGGATGTCTCGCATGGCGCGCTCGTGGGCGTCGTTCGCGTAGGAGTGCAGGAAGCAGACGCCGATGGTGTTGATGCCCTGATCGCGATACCAACGGGCCACCGCGACGGCGCCCTCAGGGTCGAAGGGGCGGATCTCTTCGCCGGTGACGGACAGTCGCCCTGGCACGGTCTTGACCCGGTGGGCGGGGACGATCCGGTCCGGCTTGACCCAGAAGTACGAGTTCCCGTAGCCGTCCGGCACCGACTGGCGGGCGATCTCGAGCACGAACTCGTAGCCCTCGGTGGTGATGAAGCCGAGGTTCTCGACCTTGCCCTCGAGCAGCTTGTTGGTGGCGACGGTGGTGCCGTGGCTCACCGCGCTGATCGAGTCCCCGCCGAGCCCGAGGGTGTCGAGCACCTTGTGCACGCCCGCCATGAAACCCACGGCCGGGTCGTGCGGGGTCGAGGGCGTCTTGGTCGTGGCCATCTCGCCGGAGTTCTCGTCGACGGCGACCACGTCGGTGAAGGTCCCGCCCGTGTCGATGCCGATGCGGATGCGGCGGGTCTCGTGGGTGCTCATGTGTTCTCCGAGGTGAGCTGGGGCCGGCGGTCGCCGACGTGGGTGGCCTGCTCGAACGCGTGCGCGAGCTCGAGCAGGCGGCGTTCCTGGTTCGGTGCTGCGACGATCTGCACGCCCACCGGCCATCCCTCAGGGGTGAAGCCGGCCGGAACGGAGATCGCCGGGCAGCCGGTGACGGTGATGAAGTACGCCGAGCGCATCCAGTCGAGGTACGTCGCCTGCGGCTGCCCGTTGATGGTGGAGGGGTACTCCTCCTGGGCGCTGAACGGTGGCACCTGGCTGACCGGCATCACGAGCACGTCGAAGTCCTCGAAGAAGGTCAGGACGCGTTCGGACAGGCGGGTGCGCCGCTCGTAGGCACGCGCGAGGTCCTCGCCGGTGAGGCCTTCGCCTGCGCGGATGTTCTCCGCGAGCGAGGCCTTGAACGAGTCGGGGTTCCGCTCCAGCAAGGCGCCGAACTTGTGCTGGAACACCCAGGCCCGCAACGTGCGGAAGGTCTCCTCGGCCCCTGGGAGGACGGGATGGGCGTCCGCAACGACGGCACCTGCATCCGCGAGGACCTCGCGCTGTGCCTCCACGACGTCGGCGACGCCTTGCTCCACCTCGAAGGCACCGCCGAGGTCGACCGACAGCGCGACGCGCACCCCTGCCAGTCTCTGGTCGAGTGGTGCCGCGAACGTGCTGCCCGAGGTCTCCAGCGCCCAAGGAGTGCGCGCGTCCGGTCCGGCGAGCACGGAGAGAAGCAGAGCCAGGTCGGCCACGCTGCGGGCCATCGGCCCTGGTACGGACGTCGTCTCCCAGGCGTTCTCGGTCGGCCAGCTCGGCACGCGGCCGAGGCTGGGCCGCAGACCCACGACGTTGCAGAACGAGGCGGGGTTGCGCAGGGAGCCGCCCATGTCGCTGCCGTCCGCGAGCGGGACCATTCCACAGGCGAGGGCCGCCGCCGCTCCCCCACTGGACCCTCCGGCGGACCGGGACAGGTCGTAGGGGTTGCGCGTCGTGCCGAAGATCGGGTTGAAGGTGTGCGAGCCGGCTGCCCACTCGGGAACGTTGGTCTTGCCGATGGTGACCGCTCCCGCGGCCCGGACCCGCTCGACGACGAGGTCGTCGCGGGTCGGGACGTGGTCGGCCATCAGCGGGGACCCGAAGGTTGTTCGCCAGCCCGCCACGCGGTGGGTGTCCTTGAACGCGAACGGCAGCCCGTGCAGCCGTCCGGTCTGGTCGCCACGCGCTGTCGCCTGGTCGGCGGACTCCGCCTGCTCCCGCGCACGGTCGGCATCGAGGCTGACCACGGCGTTGACCGCGGGGTTGGTCTGCTCGATGCGCGCAAGATGCAGTTCGAGCAGCTCGCGGGCGGAGATCTCCTTCGCCGCGACCGCTGCTGCCATCTCGCGTGCGGTGCTGTAGTGGTCGATCGTCATCGAGATCAGCTGCGCCTACGGCCTGCCAGCCATCCGCCGACCACCGCACCGGCCAGCGCGGCCGCTGCCCCGACCGCGACACCGAGCAGGAACCCCGGACCGGCGGTCGTGGCTCCCTGGACCCCAGCTCCGGGTGCGGTGAAGACCGTGCCAGGGGTGACCCCGGACGGGCCCTGCGAGGGGGCCGGACCGGGCATCCAGCCTCGCTCCTGCGTCGCTCGGCGGCCAGTCCCATCCACGCCCGGCCCGGCCCCCTCGCCTGGCCCGCCCGTTGTCCCCGGGAGCACTCCCACACCCTCTGCCAGCGCGGGCGGCACTGGCCCACCCGGTGCAACCGGGCCCGGTCCAGCCGGGCCGGTCAGCACCAGGTCGACGTTGCCGAAGAACTCGGTGGCCATCTTCTTGGAGACGCCCGTCAGCATCCGCTGGCCGACTCCGCCGATCATGCCGCCGACGGTGGCGTCGGCGTCGTAGGTCAGCTCGGTCCCGCCGTCGGCATGGTCCATCAGGGTCACGAGCACTTCCGCCCCGATCGTGCCGGGAGCGCCCGCGCCCTGGGCGTGCATGCGGAAGGACCCCGGGTGCTCCTGGTCGGTCAGGCGCACGTGCCCGTCGTACACGCCCTTGATCGAGCCGACGCCGGCGGCGATGGTCATCTTGTACGCGTCACCGCCGAGCGCCTCGAGCTGCTGGCAGCCGGGGATGGTGCGCACCAGCACCGAGGGATCGGTGAGCGCCCGCCACACCGCGTCGCGATCTGCGCTGAGCCGGGACGTGCCGGAGACCTTCATTCGTTTCCCTTCGTGTCGCTCGTGCCAGCGGCGTGGAGGAGCCTCAGGTGGTACAGCTCGCTCGGTGAGATCGGCATCCTGCGGATGGGGATGCCCTCGGCGTCCTCGATCGCGGAGGCGATCGCCGCGGAGCCGGGGATGACGCCGGCCTCACCCGCCCCCTTCACCCCGAGGGGGTTGAGGGGTGAGGGAGTCTCGAGGTGGTCGATCTCGATGGTGGGCACCTCTGATGCGTAGGGCATCAGGAAGTCCATGTAGGAGGCGTTCAGCAGCTGCCCGTCAGCGGCGTACTCCATCCGCTCGTAGAGCGCGCCGCCGACGCCCTGGGCGACCCCGCCGTGGATCTGTCCCTCGACGATCAGCGGGTTGATGATCGAGCCGCAGTCGTGCACGACGCAGTAGCGCAGGATCCGGATGTCGGCGGTGTCCGGGTCGGTCTCCACGATGACCGCGTGCATGCCGTTGGCGAAGGTCGACCGGGTCGGCGAGTAGAAGTCGGTGCCCTCGAGGCCGGGCGACTCCCCTGCCTCGACCGGCGGCCGGTCGGCGTCCGCGGGGCTCGCGAACTGGGTGGCTCGCTGGGCGGCCTCGTCGAAGGCGTAGCGCAACGGGTTGGACAGTACGGCGACCGCGCCGATGTCGATCTGTGTCGCCGGCGCCCCCTTCACCTGCACGTGGCCGTCGACGATCTCGAGGTCGTCCACGGAGGCCTCGAGCGCCTGCGCGGCGATGCGCAGCGCCTTCTCCCGGACCTTGCGGGCTGTCATCGCGACGGCACTGCCGCTCATCACCGCGGTGCGCGAGGCGAAGGTTCCCACGGCGTACTTGAACCGGCGCGTGTCACCGGTGGTCACCGTGATCCGGTCGAAGGGGACGCCCAGCTCGTCGGCCACGATCTGGGCCAGCATCGTCTGGTGACCTTGTCCCTGGGTGGTCAGGCCTGTGGACACCACGACCGAGCCGTCCGTCTCGACCCGGATGTGGCCTCCCTCGTAGGGGCCCACACCGGTGCCCTCGACGTAGCAGGCCATCCCGATCCCGACGGTGCGTCCCTCCGCGCGTGCCTGCGTGCGGTAGGCCTCGAAGTCGTCCCAGCCGACCAGCTTCTTCAGCTTGGCCATCGATGCGGGGAAGTCGCCGGAGTCGTAGAGAAGCTGCCGTCCGTCCTGGAAGATCAGCCCCTGGTCGTAGGGCATCTCCGCAGGGAGGATGAAGTTGCGCTCGCGCACCACGGCGCGGTCCAGGCCGAGGTCGTCGGCGATCGCGTCCATGGTCCGCTCCATCACGAAACAGCCTTGTGGGCGGCCGGCGCCGCGGTACGGAGTCACGATCACGGTGTTGGTGTAGAGGCTGTGGAACTCCACGCGGTACGGGCCGGGCTTGTACGGGCCGAGCAGCTGGGTGGAGGTGATGATCGGCACGATCAGGCCGTACGGCGTGTAGGCGCCGTTGTCGTGCCAGAACCTCACCGAGAGCCCCAGCAGCCGGCCGTCGTCGTCGTACCCCACCCGGACCTGGTGCAGCTGTCCCCGCTCGTGCGCGCTGGAGATGAAGTGCTCTCTCCGGTCCTCGGTCCACTTGACCGCCCGTCCGAGACGGCAGGCGGCCCACGGGACGAGGACCTCCTCCGGCCACGGGTGGACGATCTTGACGCCGAACCCGCCGCCGACGTCCGGGGTGACCACCTCGACCCGGTCCACGGGCAGGCCGAGCTTCGCCGCGACAGCCTGCCGGACACTGGTCGAGGTCTGGGTGGAGGTGTGCACGAGCAAGGACTGGTCGTCCTCGTCCCACCGGGCGAGCACGCCCTTGCCCTCCATCGGCATGGACGCGCTCCGCTCGATGGCGAGGTCGAGCTCCAGCACGTGCGGGGCCTTGTCGATCGCGCCGTCCGCGTCACCGGTCTCCTGCACCATGACCGCCGCGACGTTTCCCGGGACGTCCTCGTGCACCAGATGACCGCCGTCTCTCGCGGCCTCGATGCCGACGACAGCGGGCAGGAATTCGTACTCGACGACGATGCGCTGGGCGGCGTCCTCCGCGACGTAGCGGTTCTCCGCCACGACCATCACGACTGCCTCGCCGACGTAGTTAACCTCGTCGCGGGCCAGGGCGTACTGGGTGCGGCCGTGGGTCAGCGTCGGGTGCGGGATGAGCAGCGGCAGCGGCTCCGCCATCCGGTCCGCGAGGTCCTCGTAGGTGTAGATCGCGACGAGCCCCTCGACGTCGAGTGCCGCGGTCACGTCGACGTCGACGATCCGGGCATGGGCGTGCGGGCTGCGGACGAACGCCGCCTCGAGGGCGTCGTGGCCGAGGTCGTCGAGGTACCGGCCGTTGCCCGTGACGAGCCGAGGGTCCTCGGTCCGCTTGATCCGGGCGCCGAACATCTTTGTGGTCACGAGGCTGCCTCGCTGTCGCCCGCCGCGCTGCCCTGAGCTCCCGGGCGGGGCAACCGGCCTCGCTCCTTCGTCGCTCGGCTGCCAGGCCCATCCACGCCCCGCCCGGGACCTCCGGTCCGCCCGGCCGACGCCACCCCGCCAGGCCCATCCACGCCCCGCCCGGGACCTCCGGTCCGCCCAGCCGACGCCTCCCCGCCAGGCCCATCCACGCCCTGCTCGGAACCTCCGGTCCGCCCGGCCGACGCCTCCCCGCCAGCCCGTAGGTCGGCGGCGCGTCGTACGGCGGCGACGATGTTCTGGTAGCCGGTGCAGCGGCAGAGGTTGCCGGAGATGGCCTCCCGCGATTCCTCCGCGGTAGGGCTCTCGTTCTCGTCCAGGAACGCGGTGATGGTGGTGATGAACCCAGGCGTGCAGAAGCCGCACTGCAGGGCGTGACAGTCCTGGAACGCCTGCTGCACGGGACCCATGCCGCCGTCTGCGGCGCGGCAGCCCTCCACGGTGGTGATCTCCGCGCCTTCGAGGCTGACCGCGAAAACCAGGCACGATCGCGTCGGGTTGCCGTCGACCAGGACCGTGCAGGCGCCGCAGACGCCGTGCTCGCAGCCGACATGGGTGCCGGTCAGCCGGAGGTCGTGCCTCAGCGCGTCGGACAGGAGGCGCCGCGCCGGCAGCTCCAGCTCGTACGGGGTGCCGTTGACGGTGAACGCGACAGGCACCAGGGTTTCGCCCGGCATCATGCGGCCCTCTCGTCGCGTCGGGTCCGGAGGGAGCGCTGGAGCGCGTCGTCGAGGGCACGGGCGGTGAGCACGTGGGCCAGGTGACGGCGGTACTCCGCGCTGGCGTGGATGTCGGCCTCCGGGTCGATCGAGGCGTCGACGAGGTCTCGGAGGACCGTATCCACGAAGCCCCCGCAACTCCCGCTCACCGCAGGAGTGACGTCGACCAGGACGGGCCCTGCCCCGACGCTGATGAGGGCCACCTTGGCGGAGGTCACCGCGTCGTCGTGGTCCGTCGAGACGAGCGCGCCGACTCCGCACATCGCGTAGTCGCCGTGCCGCCGCGCGAGCTCCAGGAACGAGGAGCCCGTGCCTGGCCGAGGGCGGCGGAACGACGCTGTCACGGCGATCTCGTCCGCGCGAGCAGCGGACTCCATGGGTCCGACGAAGAAGTCGGCGGCCGGCACGTCCCGCGTCCCGGACGACGCGACGAGTGACACGGTGCCGTCGAGCAGCATGAGCACGGCCGGCATCTCGGCGGCGGGGTCTGCGTGGACCAGGCTGCCGACCGTCGTACCCCGGTTCCGGATCGTCGGGTGGGCGACGTTGAGCAGCGCCTGTCGCAGCAGGGGTACGGCGGCGTACGCAGCATCGTCCTTCTCGAGCCGGGAGTGTCTGGCGAGGGCGCCGACACGCACGTGCGTGTCGGTCACCTCCACCGTGTCGAGGCCGGGGATGTGGTTGACGTCGACGAGGTCGGAGGGTGCGGCCAACCTCATCGACATCAACGGGACCAGGCTCTGCCCACCGGCGAGGACCTTCGCCGCGTCTCCCAGTGTCGCGAGCATCTCGGCGGCCTCGCCGACGCTGTGGGGGCGGTGGTAGGTGAACGGGGAGGGCTTCACGTGGTTTCTGACCAGACCTTTCCAGACGGCGCGAGCCGTCGCCGTCAGCGCTTGTCCTCGTGGTCGTGCCCAGGGACGTCCACGTCCTTCTGGACGCCGGGACGCTCGACCACGATCAGGCTGATGTCGTCCTTGAGGTTCGGCGGCGCGATCGCGCGGGAGACGTGATAGGCCACCAGTGTGACGATCGTGCCCAAAGCGATCCCGGAGAGCTGGAAGTCGTCGGTGATCTCCAGCGTCGTGTCCCCGATGGCGATGATGATTCCGGCTGCCACCGGCACGAGGTTGACCGGGTTGGCGAAGTCGACCCGGTTCTCCTTCCAGATCTTCGCGCCGAGCAGGCCGATCATGCCGTAGAGGACCACGGTGATGCCGCCGAGCACACCACCCGGAGTCGCGGACACGACGGCTCCGAACTTGGGGCAGAGGCCGAAGATGATCGCTACCCCGGCGGCGACGAAGTACGCGGCGGTCGAGTAGACCCGGGTCGCCGCCATGACACCGATGTTCTCGGCGTAGGTGGTGGTCGGGGAACCACCGACGGCACTCGCGATCGCGGTGCCGACACCGTCAGCCCCAATCGCGCGCCCCATCACGGGGTCGAGGTCTCGGTTCGTCATCTCCGCGACGGCCTTGACGTGGCCGGTGTTCTCCGCGATCAGTGCGATGACCGCGGGGAGCATGAGAAGGACGAACGCGAAGCTGAACGCGGGCGCGTGCCAGCCGACGACGCCGGCGGCGAAGTCGCTGTGCGGCGGGAACCCGACCCAGTCGGCAGCCCTGACCGCGTCCCAGCTGACCCGGTCGTGCTCGAAGGCGGTGGCGACGCAGTAGGTGCCCTCGGGCGAGCACGGCTTGCCGTCGGGGCCGAGCAGGTTCTGTCCCGGAAGCACGGAGGTGACCGGACCGAACAGGTCGAAGACCCAGGAGAGCGCGTACCCGAAGAGCAAGCCGAGGAAGATCGCGATACGGCCGAGGAACCCGCGCAGGCCCACCGCCATCACGATGACGAAGGCCATGGTGATCAGCGCGACCCACTGGTCCTGGGGCCAGTAGATGTTCGCGACAACCGGGGCGAGGTTGAACCCGATGAGCATGACGACCGCGCCGGTGACCACGGGTGGCAGCACGGCGTGCAGGACACCAGAGCCGAGGAAGTGGATCAGGACGCCCACCGCGGCAAGGACCAGGCCTGCGATGAGGACCGCGCCGGTCACGTCGGCAGGGTCACCCCCCTGCCCATAGATCGCGAACGCGCCACCCACGAAGGAGGCGGACGTGCCCAGATAGCTCGGAACCCGGCCCTGGACGATCAGCAAGAAGCAGATCGTGGCTATACCGCTCATCATGATCGCGAGCTGCGGGTTCAGACCCATGATGATCGGGAAGACGAACGTCGCCCCGAACATCGCGACGACATGCTGTGCACCAAGACCGACGGTTCTTCCCCAGGACAGGCGCTCGTCAGGCGCAACAGCTTCCCCCGGCGGTGGCGTCTTGCCACCGTGAACGACATTCCAGGTAAATATCGACATGCAGGTCTCCTGCCCACAAGCATGGCCCTCGGGGGGCCGATGCACCCTTAGGTGATCCAGGTCACGGATCAGGTTCACTTTGCCGCAGTCGTGCCATATGACGCATCCCGCGCGCGGCAAAACACATGCCGAATCAGCGACGCGGCGTCTGTGGGATGTTGCCAGGCGCGGAAGTGCGGCATCCGGCCTCGACATCCTGGCGGTCACGGCAGAGTGGAGTCGACCCCTTGGAGCGGCTGTCATGCGCTCTGAGACGGCGCTGAGAAAGTCGCGCCACAGTGGGCGCAAAGATGCCGCTCGGCGGCTGCCCCCGATGTCAGGAGAACGCACGTGCCCGAGACCGTCTTCGGCCTTCCCGTTCATCCGCTGGTCGTGCACGCCACCGTCGTGCTCGTCCCGCTCGCCGCTCTGCTGCTCGTGCTCTCGGCGCTGCTGCCGCGGGTCCGCCGTTGGGCGGGCGTCCTGACACCAGTCGTCGCGATCGTGGCCCTCGTCCTGGTGCCGCTGTCGACCAGCTCCGGGGAGAACCTGGAGGAACAGGTCGCCGAAAGCTCCCTGATCGAGCAGCACTCGGAGTACGCCGACGGCATGCTCCCCTGGATGATCGGGGTGGCGGTCCTCGCCGTCGCGTCGTACTGGCTCGACCGCCGGGCACGGGTCTACGGGTCCGCCGATCCCGCGAACCGGCGCACCGGCTTGGCGCTCGCCGTGACCGTCCTCTCGGTGGTGGCCTTCCTGGGCACGACGGTCCAGGTCGTCCTGGTCGGCCACAGCGGCGCCGAAGCCGCCTGGTCAGACACCGGAAGGTCCTCTGCGCGAACGCAGTCCGGTGACGGCGACTGACCCCGGGCTTCCGGCCGACACCTGCCATCCTGGGACGATGGACGAACGATCCACGGTGCTCATCGTGGAGGACGACCCCGAGCTCAACCCGCTGCTCACGCGGCTGCTCACCGAGGAGGGGTACGAGACGCGCGCCGTCCTCGACGGCCACAGCGCGGTCCACCAGGTGATGACCGCACCGCCGGACGTCATCGTCCTCGACCGGCGGCTCCCCGACGCTGACGGCCTCCACGTGCTCACCAGGCTGCGACGCGCCGGCGTCACAGTCCCGGTCCTGATGTTGACGGCCTACGGCACGACAGCGGACCGGGTCTCGGGTCTCGATGCGGGCGCCGAGGACTATCTCACCAAGCCGTTCGAGGTGGACGAGCTCCTCGCCCGGATCCGGGCCTTGCTCCGGCGACCCGGCGAGCAGCTGCGAGTCCTGCCTCTGGGTGAGGGCCGGCTGGACGTCGATGGCGTCGCTGCTGTTCGTGCCACCGGTGAGCGCGTGGAGCTGTCACGCGTCGAGTGCGCGCTTCTGGAGACGCTGGCGCGCAGGCCGACCCGTGTGTTCAGCCGGGACGAGCTGCGGCTCGCGGTGTTCCCCGAGACCAGCGGCGACTCGACCGTGGACACCTACGTCTACTACGTCCGCCGCAAGCTCGGCACCGGGGTTGTTCGCACGGTCCGAGGCGTCGGCTACCGCGCCGGCGAGCTCTCGTGAGCCGTACCGACGACTCGCCGCAGCTCCGCCGGGCCCGGCTTCTCATCGCCCTGCAGGCGGCGGCTGGTGTGGCTCTCGGCGTGCTGGTCGGCGCAGCTGTGACCTTCGTCGTGGTGCTCGCGCGGCAGGACGCCGACCTGGAACGGCGGCTGGACCTGGCATCGCATGCCGACGTCGCCCATCCACGGCCCGGGACCTGGATGGTGGAGGTCGGCCGGAACGGGACGCGGCAGGCATCGTCGGGCGCGCCGTCCGGGCTGCCCACCGCTGACCAGCTCGACCGGGCCTGGCGCGAGACACCTGCCGTCGTGGAGGAGGCTCATTCCCAGGACGGCACCGAGTACCTCACGCGCACCGAGGCCCGCGGCACCACCGTGCTGCAGACCGGCGTGGACCTGAGCGCACGAGAGGCCGAGCGTCACCGGCTGCTCGCCGGCCTCGCCGTGGCAGGCGCGGCTGCGGCGGTCGCCGCGGCAGGACTCGGAACGCTGCTCGCCCGACGTGCGATCACGCCGCTCGAGGAGGCGATGGCCCGGCAACGGCGGTTCGTCGCCGACGCCAGCCACGAGCTGCGTACCCCGTTGACCCGGCTCGCGCTCCGTGCCCAGATGATCCAGCGTGCGGCCCGGACCGGGAGTCCCCCGGCGACGCTCGAGGAGGACGCCCGCCACCTCTCGGCCGAGGCAGCGGACATGGCGGCGATCGTCGAGGACCTCCTGCTGTCGGCGCAGCTGGAGCAGACCAAGGACCACGGGGAACAGGTCGACCTCGCAGCTCTCGCCGTGCACGCCGTCGAGTCCGAGCAGCCGCGAGCCGCTGAGATGCGCGTGCATCTGGCCGCGGATGTCGAGGACGTGCCACCGGTCACCGGGGTCGAGATCGCACTCCGCCGGGCGTTGAGCTCGTTGGTGGACAACGCGCTGCGCCACGCACCCTCCGGAGGTCATGTCGATGTGGCGGTACGGTCCGGGACGGGGTCCACCGTCCAGCTCAGCGTCACCGACGACGGTCCTGGAATGGACTTCGCCGACCCAGCGCGTCCCTTCGAGCGCTTCGCCCGCGGGCATGACGACCGTGGTCGGTTCGGGCTCGGGCTCTCGCTGGTCCGGGAGATCGTCGAGGCGCACACCGGAGGCATCCGCGCCGAGCCGGGGCGGCCACACGGGACTCGCTTCGTGGTGACGCTGCCGGCGACCTCAGAGTCCTCGCATCGACACGATCCGTAACGCCAGGGAAAGGTCCAGGCGCAGGTTGGGGTCGCCCGTGAACGGGCCGACGATGCGCTCCAGCTTGGTGATGCGGTACCGGAGCGTGTTGTAGTGGAAGTGCAGCCTTCGTGCGGTCTCCGCGACGTTGAGGTTCGTGTCGAGCAGCGTCTGCAGCGTCTCCCGCAGGTCTGCCGCGTCCTCCGACTCCGAGTCCGCAAGCTCGCCGAGGGTCTCCTTCACGAAGCTCGTCAGCTCCTCCTCGTCGCCGATGAGACTGAGCAGGCGGAAGACCCCGAGGTCGTCGAAGTGGGTCAGCGCCCTCGGCCCGTGGAGCCGACGCCCCACGTGCAGGGCCTTGCGGGCCTGCTCGTAGGCGGCCGGCAGCTCCGCGGGTGACGTGACGACCCGGCTGACGCCGGCGGAGAACGGACGCCGACCCCCACCTCCGTCCCCGGCGACGTCGCCGATCACGGCGTCCACGACGGGCTGGGGCGCCCCGTCCGGTACCGGCAGGAGCGCCACCACCTCGGCGGTGAACCCCACCACCGGCACGGCCGGGTCCTTGCGCGACACCACGCTCTGCCACGCGGCGGCGAACCGTTCCAGCTCCAGCGGACCTTCGTACCCCCATGTCATGGGCTGGGCGCCCTCGCCCTCCAGCGCCGCGACGACTACCACCATCCTTCGTGACAGGTCCCAGCCGAGGGCGTGCGCGTGGGCGAGCACGTCGTCGCTCCCGCCCGCCCGGCCGCCGAGGACGTCGCGCAGGAAGTCGCCGCGGTACTTGCTCTCCACCGCGGTGATCGCGATCTCCTTGTTCAGTGAGACCGCGGCGACGGTGGCGGCGCGCCCGAGGACGGTGAGGTCGCCGGCGGTCATGACGCGATCGGCGTTGAACACGACGAGGCGGCCGTGGTCGATCCGGCCACCCTTGATCCGCACCACCGCGTGCGAGCCCGGGAGATCGTCGACCACGTGCACCCCGGAGCTCGCCAGCTCGGTACGGAAGCGTCCGCTGGGATGGAACACCGAGGAGGCACGCAGCGCGGCGCTCTGCTCCGGGTCGCCCGCGTCGCTGATCACCCTGCCGTCGGCGGTCGTCACCAGCGCGAGCCCGTTGAACAGCTTGCTGACACTGGCCGCGACGTCGGCCACATCGCCGCCGGTGAGCACGATATCGACCAGCTGCCGGTGCACCTCCTCGCTTCGCTCGAGCAGCGAGGCCCGTTCGCTGACGACGCTGGTGAAGACCTGGGTGAGCACCTCGTCGAAGCCGACGGTGTCCGGGACCAGGATGATCGGTAGGCCGCGCCGGTCTGCCTCCTCGAGCATCGTCTCCGGGAGGGCATCGAGGTAGCGGTGCAGCTTCACGGCGAGCGCGGACACCCCACGGTCGTCAAGGGCTGCGACGAGCTTCGCGAGTCGGCTCGTGGCTTCGCGAAGCGGGTACCCGGTGGTGAGGAGCAGGCCCTCCGCCCGGACCCAGGGGACGATGTCCGGGACCTCCATGACGTTCGCGCGCCTGACCACCCGATGCAGGCCGGTCGACCCGGCGAGCACGCTGGCCCCCGAGAATGCGGGAAGCCTGAGCATCGTTGCCACGCTCATGGGCGGGGAGTGGAGCCCGGCGACGTCGTGGGCAGAGGCGGGGCGATCACCGTCGACTGGCAAGTCGAGATCACCCAGAGCCGGATCGTTGGCAACTTTACCCATGCACGGGACGGTACCCGAGTCCCTAGGGTCGGAGCGTGGCATCCCGACACAACCCGGGCGCCGCCTCGACGTTGCTCACCGCCCTCTTCGACGGTGACCCGCTCCGGCTCGAGGAGGCGACGCGGACGCGCGTCAGCGTGCACTACGAGACCGGCGACGCCTCGGTCCCCGTCCTGAGCGTCTGCACCCCCGACGCGGTGCGTCTACCGTGCAGCCTCGTCACGCCTGTCCTCCCCTGCCCGGGTCCCGCCTCGGTCGGAGCCGGGGAGCTGGCGGTCGGAACCGCCACCTGGCGCGTCGCCCGATGGTGGCTTCCCCCTCGCCTGGTCGGCCTGGGCCGGCCGTCCCGCTGCGTGCCCACGCCTTCGTCCGCGGGCTCGCCGCGGCTGCAGGGCGTGCCGCTGCCCTGCCCGTCGTACGACGGTCTCTCCCCCGGCACCCTCGTGGGCAAGGGCCCTGGCCTCACCCCCGCGGGGGACGACGTGCTCGCGGGAGCCCTGGTGACCGCTCATGCCGTCGACGACCCGCGGCTCCCCCGCTGGCGCCGGGCGACATGCAGCGCCCTCGCCTCCCGCACCACCACGGCCGTCTCGCGCGGCCTGCTGCACCACGCGTTGGACGGCTACGCCACGCCCGAGCTGGCGGCCCTCGTGACCGGTCTCTGCCAGGGTCGCGACGTCACCGTCGAGACAGACGCGTTGCTCGCCGTCGGCCACACCTCCGGAGCCGCCCTGCTGGCTGGTGTCCTCCACGTCCTGTCCACCCACGAGCTCGAAGGAGCAGCGTGAGCAAGAGCCTTGAACTACGCCGGGGTTCCTACGTCGACTCCGTGGCACTCATGCAGGTGAGTCGACGGGTCTCCTCGTTACTGGGTGTCGACGCCGCCCTGGTGGCGATGGCCACCGGCCTCAACCTCGAGCTGGCGGAGTCCATGGGGTTCGACGCACCCGAAGGGGTGACCCCGAACGACATGCTGGTCGCAGTCTCGGCGCAGAGCGACGAGGCACTGCTTGCCGCGCTCGCCGAGGTCGACCTCGCACTCACCGAGACGGCGTCGCCGGCCGCGTCGTCCTTCGGCGCCGCCCCGGCCCCGGTGACCATCGGTGCGGCAACTCGAGGCGGTGACGCCACCGTGGCGCTGATCTCCACGCCGGGGCAGTACGCGTTCTCCGACGCCGTCGACGCCGTGGACGCGGGTCTCCACACGATGGTCTTCAGCGACAACGTGCCCGTCGAGCAGGAGATCGCCCTCAAGCGCTACGCCGACCCGGCGGGCGTGCTCGTGATGGGACCGGACTGCGGCACCGCGGTCGTCGGAGGCGTCGGCCTCGGCTTCGCGAACGTCGTGCGGCCAGGCCCGATCGGCATCGTCGCAGCGTCCGGCACCGGCGCCCAGCACCTGATGACGCTGCTCGACGGCTGCGGCGCCGGGGTCAGCCACTGCCTCGGCGTCGGCGGGCGCGACCTTTCCGCACCGGTCGGCGGGCTCTCCACCCTGCGCGCCCTCGACCTGCTTGCGCGCGACGACGCCACCGAGGTGGTCGTCGTGGTCTCCAAGCCCCCTGCCCCGGAGGTCGCGCGGAAGGTCCGCGAGCACGCGGCCACGATCGGCAAGCCGGTCCTCTTCGGGCTGCTCGGTCACGGTCAGCCGACGATCGCCGAGACCGCCCGCAGCGCCGTTGAGGCCGCCGGGCTGCCGTGGCGCGAGCCAGCGCGCTTCGAGGGCAAGGTCACGGTGGGGCGGCCCGGCGGGTCCCTCCGCGGTCTGTACGCCGGCGGCACCCTGTGCGACGAGGCGATGATCCTTGCCGTGGACCGGCTGGGACCGGTCGCCTCGAACATCCCGCTGGACCCGGCTTGGGCGCTCCCGGACGACCTGCGGTCCCACGGGCACACCATGATCGACTTCGGCGACGACCGGCTCACCCACGGTCGGCCGCACCCCATGATCGACGGCTCGGCCAGGGCGGACCGCCTGCGCGCCGAGGTCGCCGACCCTTCCACCGGCGTGCTCCTGCTGGACGTGGTGCTCGGGCTCGGGGCGGCCCCCGACCCCACCTCGGACCTGCTCGAGCCGATCGCCTCGGCGACAGCGGCCGGAGTCCCGGTGGTGGTCGCGGTCGTCGGCACGAAGGACGACCCGCAGGACCTCACCCGGCAGGTGGCGGCGTTGCGCGAGAGCGGCGCCTGGGTCTTCCTGTCCAACGCCGACGCCGCCTCCGCCGCCGTCGACCTGCTCGCCCTCCAGGAGGCTGACGCATGACCACTCCTCTGAAGACCCTGGCAGCACCCTCCCGGGTGGTGACCGCGGGCGCCTCTCTGCTCGCGGACGCGATCGAGCAGCAGGGCGTCACCGCGACCCGTGTCGACTGGCACCCGCCCACGGCCGAACGCGGTGGGGACGTGCCCGCCGTCATGGGCGACCCCCGGCGCCGCGCGGGCAACGAGAACGCGCTTGCGGCCATGCTCTCGGCGGAGGCGGTGCTGGTCGACGTGCGACCCGCCTCCGAGGCACTCGGTCTCGAACGTGGGCAGTTCCTCCACGCCGGGCCACCGGTGGACTGGGACCGTGCATCCGGCCCACTTCGGGGCGCACTTGTCGGCGCGACTCTGCTGGAGGGCCTTGCCGACACGCCCGAGCAGGCCGAACGGCTGCTGGAGTCCGGGGACGGGGTCGGCTGGGAGCCGTGTCACCACCGCGGAGCCGTCGGCCCGATGGCGGGAGTGGTCTCACCGTCGATGTGGATGTTCGAGCTGCGCGACGAGGCGCACGACGCGACCTCGTGGTGCTCCCTCAACGAAGGCCTGGGGAAGGTGCTGAGGTACGGCGCCTACGGCCCCGAGGTGATCGAGCGGCTCCGCTGGATGAGCGCCGTGCTCGGGCCCCTGTTGCAGCACGCGGTCCGGGCAGGCGGGCCGGTCGACGTCAAGGCGATCATCTCCCAGATGGTGCAGATGGGCGACGAGGGGCACAACCGCAACCGCGCGGGAACACTGATGTTCCTTCGCGAGGTCCTGCCGGCCATGATCGACTCCGGCCACCCCAGCGCCGACATCGCGGAGGCGACCCGCTTCGTCTCCGGCAACGACCACTTCTTCCTCAACCTCGGCATGCCCGCCTGCAAGCTCCAGACCGCCGCGGCCGCCGGCATCGCCGGCTCCTCCGTCGTCACCGTGATGGCCCGCAACGGCACCGACTTCGGCATCCAGACCTCCGGCACGGGCGACGAGTGGTTCACCGCGCCGGCGAACACGCCAGAGGGCTTGTTCCTCGGTAGCTACGGACCTGAGGACGCCAACCCCGACATCGGTGACTCCGCGATCACGGAGACTGCGGGCATCGGCGGGCTCGCCATGGCCACGGCGCCGGCGATCGTCCGCTTCGTCGGCGGCAGCGTCCCCGACGCCCTGGCAACCACGCAGCGCATGTACGACATCACGGTCGGTGAGAACCCCGCGTTCGCCATCCCCATCCTCGAGTTCCGAGGCGCGCCGACCGGGATCGACGTCACGGCGGTGGTGCGCAGCGGGGTGCTGCCACAGATCAACACCGGGATGGCCGGCCGGGTCGCCGGCACCGGCCAGGTCGGCGCCGGCCTCGTCACACCTCCGATGGAGTGCTTCACCCAGGCGATCTCCGCGCTGGCCAGGCTCGCCCCCACACCCGCATAGACCCGTCCCCATTCACGCCGAGCCGTCAGTTTTGGACCGCATTTCGCGGCGTGTCGCGCAGCGATCGACGGCTCGATCCACGCAGGGCGGGAAGTTCACCTGCCGGTCACCGTGACCGGGGGCATCTCCATGCAGCGTGGCAGAGGCGAATCTGCCCGGGCCGACCCGTCAGGGAGCGCGCGACACGCCGCGAAAAGGCGTCCGAAAGTGACGGGTCGGCGAGGCGGTCTAGTCGTTGCGGTCGGTGCGGCTCTGCTGCGCCATCAGCGCGCGGACCTGTCTGACCTGGGCCACGGCTCTCGCGCCGTCCGAGCCCTGGATTCCCATCGCCGGGACCGATGTCCCGTCGGCGAGGTCGAGCATCGCCCACGGGCTCCCGGGCCGGAGCGAGATCGCGAGGATCTCGTTCCACTCGTAGCGACGGGTGCGGTACCCGTTCACCACGGTCACGCCATCGGCCCGCGCCTCGACGCGGCATCGCGCCAGGGCGTACCCCGAGACCGCGACGGCCACACCGAAGAAGACGACGGTGCCCCTCTGGAACATCGTGAACTGGTCACGGACCTCCTGGGGGAACGAGACCCAGATGACGGCCGTCACGAGGAACAGCAGCCCACCGAGGACGAACGCGGCGATGCGCACCCCGAGCGGCCGGAACGTGTGTGGCAGGGACACAGCGCCCGCCTCAGAGGCGGCAGGCATGGATGTCCGTCACGAGGATGCCGCGGGCACCGATCTCCCACAGCGCGTCCATGAGCCTCTGGGCGCCGGCACGGGGCACCATCGAGCGCACCGCGACCCAGCCCTCCCGATGCAGCGGCGACACGGTCGGGCTCTCGATTCCGGGCGTGAGCGCCACGGCCTCCTCGACCCGCTCGACCCGGATGTCGTAGTCCATCATCACGTAGGACCGGGCGACGAGGACACCCTCGATCCGCCTCTGGAAGACGTCGAACCCCTCCGGGAGGGCCGCCCCGCTGTGGGTGATGAGCACAGCCTCGGACTCCAGGATCGTGTCGAGCACGACCTCCAGCCCAGCCTGGCGCAGGGTGCTGCCGGTCTCCACGACGTCGGCGATCACGTCTGCCACACCGAGCTGGATGCTGGTCTCCACCGCCCCGTCGAGGCGCGTCACGGTGGCGTCGACCCCGCGCTCCTCGAGGTACCGGCGCACCACACCGTCGTACGACGTCGCGATCCGCTTGCCGGCCAGGTCCTCGACCGTGGCCACCGTCCCGGGACGCGTGGCGAAGCGGAACCTCGACCGGCCGAAGCCGAGGCCGAGCACCTCCTCGGCCTTCGCGCCCGAGTCGAGCAGCAGGTCCCGGCCGGTCATGCCGATGTCGAGAGTGCCCTCCCCGACGTACAACGCGATGTCCCGCGGACGCAGGTAGAAGAACTCCACGTCGTTCTCGGGGTCGTTGAGGGTGAGCTGCTTGGAGTCCATCCGCTGGCTGTAGCCGGCCTCGCGAAGGATGTCCGAGGCCGACTGCGCGAGCGACCCCTTGTTGGGGATGGCGATCCTCAGTGGCTGCTTGGGCATGGAAGACCTCTCACAGGTGGGCGTAGACGTCCTCGAGCGTGAGTCCGCTCGCGAGCATGAGGACCTGGGCGTGGTACAGGAGCTGGCTGATCTCCTCGGCGGCGCGTTCGCGCCCCTCATGCTCCGCGGCCATCCACGACTCGGCGGCCTCCTCGACCAGCTTCTTGCCGATCGCGTGGACGCCGGCGTCGAGGGCCTGCACAGTGCCAGAGCCCTCGGGCCTGGCCTGCGCCTTCTCGTTGAGCTCGCTCCAGAGCTCTTCGAACGTCTTCATCGAGATGCTTTCCATGAGTGTCGTGCGCGGGTGCCGCCCGCGCAGGGCAGGCACAAGCCTACGGCGTAGGGCTTCCCGCGCCGGCGGGCAGGTTCCGCCGCGAGACCGACGGCAAGCCCCTGGGCAGCCACCGGACCAGGGCTGCGGTCTCGCTGTCCGACCCGTAGACCAGGAGCGCCAGGAAGACGCCGTACACCGGAAGGTGCCCGACCAGCTCGGTCTGGCCGAAGAGGGCAAGGGTCGCGTTGAAGGGGACCATCGCCACCAGCACCGCCACCTGGGGCAGGGCACCGGAGAGCACGAGCAGCCCGAAGAGCAGCTCGACGGCTCCTGCGACCGCCACGAACGTGGTAGGCGCCACGTCGATGCCGACCCAGGCGAAGACGTCGAGAGGCGGGAACTCCGACAGCGTGTGGGTGGCCATCTCCGGGTTCGTGAGCTTCTCGGTGAAGGCGAGGGAGATCAGCGCCACCCCGACACCCATCCGCAGCAGGAACAGCGCCAGGGTGAGCCGCTCGGCGGACGGCTTCACCCGGCCGTGCGCGTCCGGTCCGGGCGGCAGGACCACCAGGAACCCGGCGACCGCCGCGAGGTTCGCGCATTCGAGCAGGGCGATCGGCCCCGCGAACAGAGCCAGTGCGGGCGCGAGCGCGAGGGTCAGCGCGGCTGCGGCGCGAAGCCGGAAGCCGGTCACGAGCCAGATGCCGAGGGCGGCCTCCGCCAGGAGCAGGGCGGTGCCGGTGGCACTGTCGAGCTCGTCGACCGCGGGTGTGACGAAGGCGCCGGAAGCGGCGAGTGCGAGCAGGGCGACACCGAGGTGGATCCCGAGCAGACGCGGCACCCACGGCGCCAGCCGCCCCAGAGGCCGGAGGACGGCCAGCTCCGGCGAGGGCAAGCGCAGCGCGGCCCATCGCCACAGCACGGCGACGAGGACCATCGCTGCCGCCAGGGCCAGCGGGAGGGGTGAGAAGAAGAAGGACCAGTCGTTGCCGGGTGTCTGCTCGACGAACCAGCGTTCGTGCAGGAAGGGTCCGGCCTGGGTTGCGTTCAAGGGAGTGCCTTACGGAGTCGTGACGTCAACAACCCCCACTCTCACCGGTTCCGCGCCGCCGGGCAGCGGTCCAGTGGCACCTCATGAGGGGGACCTTCGTCCTCTTTGTCCGGTTCCGGCTCCGCCCAGTCGCGTGTCAGACACCGGCGCCCCGGCGCTCACACCTCGTAGCCCCGCCGGATCCTGCGCAGCTCGAAGGCCGTGACCAGCGCCGCGGCGGTGGCCTCGTAGCCCTTGTCCTCCGTCGACCCGTCCAGCCCCGCGCGGTCCCATGCCTGCTGCTCGGTGTCACAGGTCAGGAGGCCGAACCCGACCGCCGCTCCCGTGTCGAGGGCCACCCGGTTCAGCCCCTCGGTGGCAGCGGAGCAGACGTACTCGAAGTGCGGCGTGCCGCCCCGGATCACCACCCCCAGGGCGACGATCGCTTCGTACCCCTTCTCGGCGAGCGCCGAGGCGACCACGGACAGCTCGAAGGAGCCGGGCACCCGGACGACCGTCGGCGCCTCCACCTTGTAGTCGTCGAGCGCTCGTCGCGCCCCGGCGATCAGTCCGTCCATGACCTGCTCGTGCCAGCTGGCCGCGACAACCGCGACCCTGAGGTCGTGACAGTCGATGGGTGTGGCGTCCGGTGATCCTTCGCCGCTCACGCGCGGCCTCCTTCGCTCGCTGGGGTGACCGTGGGCATCGCCACGGCGTCGTGCAGGTGAGGCAGGTCGTGCCCCATCCGGTCCCGCTTCGTCAGCAGGTAGCCGAGGTTGTGGTCGTTCGGGTGCGGCGTGAGCCTGACCCGCTCGGTGACCTGGACGCCGTACTCCTCGAGGCTGGTGCTCTTGGCGGGGTTGTTCGTCAGCAGACGCACCGAGCGGACGCCGAGGTCCCGCAGGATCTGGGTGGCCGTGCCGTAGTGGCGGGCGTCCGCGGGAAGGCCCAGGTCCAGGTTGGCGTCGACGGTGTCCCGCCCGCCGTCCTGCAGCTGGTAGGCCTGCAGCTTGGCGACCAGCCCGATGCCGCGGCCTTCGTGCCCGCGGAGGTAGACCACGACGCCGCGGCCCTCCTCGACGATCCGCTGCAGCGCCTCCTCGAGCTGGGGACCGCAGTCACACCGCCGCGAGCCGAACACGTCACCGGTCAGGCACTCGGAGTGCACTCGGGTGAGCACCTGCTCGCCGTCCGAGATGTCGCCGTACACCAACGCGATGTGCTCGGAGTCGTCGATGGTGATCTGGTAGCCGTAGGCCGCGAAGCTGCCGTGCGCGGTCGGCAGCCGGGTCTCGGCCACCCGCGTCACGTGGGTCTCGTGACGGCGCCGATAGTGGATGAGGTCCTCGATCGAGATCATCCTCAGGCCGTGCTCGTCCGCGAACTCTCGCAGCTCCCGCCCGCGCTTCATGGTGCCGTCGTCGTTGACGATCTCCGATATCACCCCTGCCGGAGACAGCCCGGCCAGCCGGGCGAGGTCGACCGCGGCCTCGGTGTGACCGGGCCGGACCAGCACCCCGCCCTCCTGGTAACGCAGCGGGAACACGTGACCGGGCTGGGTCACCTCGAACGGCTCGGTCGCCGAGTCGTTCAGCACCCGGACCGTGTGCGACCGGTCCGCGGCCGAGATGCCGGTGCTCACCCCGTCGCGGGCGTCGACGGAGACGGTGTACGCCGTGCGGTGGCGGTCCCGGTTGTGCGGTGTCATCAGCGGGATGCCCAGCCGGTCCAGGGTCTCCGCGGTCATCGGGGCACAGATCACGCCCGAGGAGTAACGGATGGTGAAGGCCATCAGCTCGGGCGTGGACCTGCTCGCCGCGAAGACCAGGTCGCCCTCGTTCTCACGGTCCTCGTCGTCGACCACGACCACGGCCTTGCCTGCCGCGATGTCGGCGACGGCGTCCTCGACCGTGTCGAGTCGGACCTTGGGTGCGCCGGTCATGCTGAGACCTTCTCTCGAGTTGCGTCGTCCTCGGCCGAGCCGAGCTGTCGCTGGGCCTTGACCCAGGTGAGGAACCCCCAGACGCAGAACGCGCCGTAGACCAGGTAGAGCACGGCCGAGGGGTAGTAGCCGGCCTTCAGCAGCAGCGGGACGCCCACCGCGTCGACCGCGATCCAGACCAGCCAGAACTCCGTCCACCCGCGCGCCATGCCGTAGGTGGCGAGGATCGAGCCGGTGAGGATCCACGCGTCGGCCAACGGGCCCCACGACCCGAGCGCCTTCAGCACCACGTAGAAGACCGCGGTGCCGAGCACGGCCAGGACGGCGAGCTCCGCCCACCCACGGGGACCCGCCCACCGTGGGGTGATGGCACCGCCGTCGCCGCTGCCCCCGAGCCGGTTGCTCCTGCGCCAGCGCCACCAGCCGTAGAGCGACACCGCCAGGAAGAAGACCTGCCGCCCGGCCTGTCCCCAGAGGTCCTGCGCCTGGGGCTTGTCGAGGACACCGCCGACGAAGACCGTGAACAGGACCAGGTTGCCGACGATCCCCACCGGCCACGCCCACACCTTGCGGCGCATGCCGCCGACCGCGCTGGCGAGGCCGAACCCGTTGCCGACCACCTCGCGCACGAGGATCACCGAGGACCCGATCGTGAGCGTGCCCTCGAGCAGCCAGTCCAGGAAGCCCATCTCAGTCCTCCCGCTTCGTGTGTCCGAGCAGCCGCTCGACGTACTTCGCGATCACGTCAACCTCCAGGTTCACCGGGTCCCCCGGCTGCTTGAAGCCGAGCGTCGTTCGGGCGAGGGTCTCCGGGATCAGCGAGACGGTGAACGACGAGACGGCGGCCGAGTCCGTCGGATGGGTGGTCGAGCCCGTCTTACCGGTGGTCGAGCCCGTCGAGACACCGTCGCGGACGTCGACGACCGTGAGGGAGATGCCGTCGACCGTGATCGACCCCTTGGGCACGAGGTACCTCGCGAGGTCATGCGGCATCGCGACCTCCACGACCTCCCAGTGCTCGGAGGGGGTACGACGGACGACCGTGCCGGTGGCGTCGACGTGCCCCTGGACGATGTGGCCGCCGAGCCGCTTGTCCGCCGTGACCGCGCGTTCGAGGTTCACCCGGGACCCCGGGTCGAGCACGCCGAGCGAGGTCTTGAGCAGGGTCTCGCGCATGACGTCTGCGGTGAACGTCTCGAGGTCGCGCTCGGCGACGGTGAGGCAGCAGCCGTTCACGGCGATCGAGTCACCCAGACCGGCGTCGGCCACGACGTGCGGGCCGCGGACTGTCAGGCGGACCGCGTCGCCCTGGTCATCCACGGCCTCGACCACGCCCAGCTCCTCGACGATTCCGGTGAACATCAGTGCTCCTTGCTCATGGTCGGGCCCAGCGGGACCGGGCTCAGTGTGAAACGGGCGTTGGCGTCGTTGCCCTCACCCACGACGGAGATGTCGACGACGTCGAACCGGACCGCGTCGGCCATGGTCGTGATGTCGAGGTCGGCGACCGAGCTCAGGCCCGCGCCGAGCAGCATGGGGGCCACGTACGCGACGACCTCGTCGACGAGCCCCGCCCGGAGGAATGCGGCCCCCAGCGTCGGACCGCCCTCGAGGAAGACGTGCTGACGGCCCTGCCTGTACAGCTCGCCGAGCGCCGCGGCCGGGTCCCGCGTGCGGAGTACGACGGTCTCGGCGACGCCGCTGAGGACTCGCCTGTCCACGGGCAGGTCGCGCAAGCCCATGACGGCGCGCAGAGGCTGGTGTGGCAGTGGGACTCCGTCGCGGTCCCGGACGGTGAGCTCGGGGTTGTCGACGAGCACCGTGCCGGTGCCGGCCAGGATCACATCGCTGAGGGCGCGGAGCCGGTGCGTGTCCGCTCGAGCGGCCTCCGAGCTGATCCATCGGCTGGTCCCGTCGACCGCGGCGCTCCGGCCATCAAGTGTTGCGGCGAACTTCCAGGTGACGAGGGGGCGGCCGTGCTCGACCCCGAACGTCCACGCCCGGTTGACTGCGCGCGCCTCGTCGGCCAGCAGTCCCTGCGCCACGTCGACGCCGGCCTGCCGCAAGGTGGCCGCTCCCCCGGCTGCGACCGGGTTCGGGTCCGCCTGCGCGAAGACCACTCGGGCGACGTCCGCCGCGACCAGCGCCTCGGCACACGGACCGGTTCGGCCGGTGTGGTTGCACGGCTCGAGGGTCACCACGGCCGTCGTACCTCGGGCGCGGTCCCCGGCACGGGCAAGCGCGTCCGCCTCGGCATGCGGGGTGCCCGCGCCCCGGTGGTAGCCCTCGGCAACGGTCTCCCCCGCCTGGTCGAGGAGGACACACCCGACGCGGGGGTTGGGGCCGAGGGGCACACCGGGGGTCTGCGCCAGCGCCAGAGCATGCGACATCGCGTGCCGCTCGGCGGTGGTGAAGGACGACGGCGCGCCGGAAGGTTGAACGGGACCGGTCGGACCAGCCATCGCGGTGTCGCCCCTCTCGTCCTTCGCGGACCCCGGGGCTCTCGAGAAAACCGTCACACTCGTCGTCGGGGTCCCCGGGAACAGCCGGGGCGCCGTCGACGGATGCGACCGCGTGCGCTTCCCATCCGGACTTTCACCGTCGGTCCAGGAGTTCCACCTGGTCAACCGCCCGCTGGATGCGGACGGGTCGCGGACTGTCACCGCCGGTTCGGAATTGCACCGACCCCAGAGCACGCGAGCTCATCACTCGTCAGGAGAAGCCTGCCACACGGTCCGCAGCCAGCGATACGTGACTCCCGCCATACGACCGTCGGGAGAGCCGACTCAACACCCCGGGAGGGCCGACTCAACACCCCGGGAGGGCCGACTCAACACCCCCGGAGGGCCGACTCTCGAGGGGGTGGGGCGTCAGCCGGAGAAGGCGGCCTCGGCCTTCGCTCGAAGCTCGTCGACCATCTTGTTCGGGTCGTCCGCGCGGTACACCGCCGAACCCGCGACGAACACGTCGGCGCCGGCCTCCGCACACTGCTCGATCGTGTCCAGCGAGACTCCGCCGTCGACCTGCAGCCACAGCTCGAGGCCGTGCTTGGTGATCAGGTCACGGGTGCGCCGGACCTTGGGGAGGCACATCTCGAGGAAGGCCTGCCCGCCGAAGCCCGGTTCGACGGTCATCACCAGGAGCATGTCGAGCTCGGGCAGCAGGTCCTCGTACGGCTCGATCGGCGTCGCGGGGCGCAGCCCCATCCCGGCTCGTGCGCCCTTGGCCCGGATCTCTCGCGCCAGCCGGACCGGCGCGGTCGCCGCCTCCACGTGGAAGGTGACGGACTCGGCCCCGGCCTCGACGTAGCCCGGCGCCCAGCGGTCGGGGTCCTCGATCATGAGGTGGCAGTCCAGCGGCGTCGACGTCGCCTTCGCCAACGCCTCCACCACTGGCATCCCCAAGGTGAGGTTGGGGACGAAGTGGTTGTCCATCACGTCGATGTGCAGCCAGTCGGCGTTGGAGACACGCTCCGCCTCGGAGCCCAGGTTGGCGAAGTCACATGCCAGCATGCTTGGCGAGATCTGAATACCCATGTCGCGGCTGATGCTACCGACCCCTCACCGCTGCCTCGGCAGGCGGACCGGGCACGCGACGTGTCAGCGTCTGCGCAGGAGCGCGAAGAACATCGCGTCGGTGTTGTGCACGTGCGGCCACAGCTGGACCGTGCCGGGCAGGCGCATCCGGTCGGCGCGTAGGTCGGGCACACCCTCGAAGAGGGGCTCGGCGTCCTCGAGGCTCACGTCGCCGCGCCGTGACAGGACGTCGGCCACCACCCCCGAGGTCTCCGCGACGACGGGCGAGCAGGTCGCGTAGGCGACCAGTCCCCCCGGCCGGACCGCGTCGATCGCGGACTCGAGCAGGGCGGTCTGTAGCGGCACCAGGACGCTGAGGTCCTCGCGTGTGCGCCGCCAGCGGGACTCGGGCCGACGGCGCAGAGCCCCCAGCCCGGAGCACGGGGCGTCAACCAGGACCCGGTCGAAGGTCTCCGGCCGCCAGGCCGGTCGGGTTCCGTCGGCGGCCACCACACCGAGCAGCCCGCCCCTGCCGGATCGGACGACGGCCTCGGTCGCGGAGCGCACGAGCTGCGCCCGGTGCGGCGCGCGTTCCGAAGCCAGCAGCCTGCTGCCGCGCTCGCCCGCGATCGCGGCGAGGAGCGCGGACTTGCCGCCTGGGCCTGCGCATGTGTCGAGCCACCGTTCGTCACGACCGTCGACCTCCGCGCGGGCAAGACCGAGGGCGACCAGCTGCGAGCCCTCGTCCTGTACCCCGGCGCGCCCCTCCGCGACGGCCGGCACGTCCCTGGGGTCGCCGCCGGGCAGCTCGACGGCGTAGGGCGACTTCGTGGATGCGGCGCCTCCTGCGGCCACCAGCTCCTCCACCGAGCTCAGGCCGGGGCGGGCCACGAGACACACCTTGGGTGCGGCGTTGTCCGCGGCCAGCAGCGCCTCGAGCTCCGCAGGCGACGCGCCCTCGCCGGGCATGGCCAGGGCCTCGGCCAGCTCTTCGACGACCCACCGCGGATGGGAGTGGGCGACCGCGGCGAAGCCGAGCGGGTCGGCGGACGGGTCCGGCGCGACCCGCCGGATCCATCCCGCGAGGTCGTGGGCGGCAACCTTCCGGAGGACCGCGTTGACGAAGCCTGCCGGACCGTGGCCGATCCGGTCACGGACCAGGTCGACGGTCGTACCGACCGCGGCGTGGGAGGGAACCCGCATCGCCAGGATCTGGTGGCAGCCGAGTCGCAGCGCGTCCAGCACACCCGCGTCCACCCTCTCCAGCGGGCGGTCCAGGTTCGCGGCGACCACCACGTCGTAGGTCCCCTGGCCCCGGATGGTCCCGGAGACCAGCTCGGTCGTGAACGCGGCGTCACGGCCACTGATGCCCCGCCCACGCAGCAGGGGCGGCAGCACCAGGTTGGTGTAGGCGTCCTGCTCGCGGACCGTCACCAGCACGTCGAAGGCGGCCAGCCGCGGTGCGTCCGCCTTCGTCCGCCGACCGGCGGGCCGTCGGCTGCCTTGGCGACCTCGGCCTCCCCGGGAGTCAGCCACCGAACTGTTCGCCGGAGGTCAGCCGGACACCGCGAGCCCAGTCGGCGGCCGCCATCTGCTTCTTGCCGAAGGCCTTCACCTGTCCCAGCCTCACCGGGTGGGTGGCGGTCCCGACGTACACGGCGTTCTTGGTCACTTCGAGCTCCCCGGGGGCCGACCGGTCGCGGTCCGGCGTGAGCTCGACCGGGCCGATCTTGATCCGTTCCCCGGCGTACGTCGACCAGCCGCCGGGGCCAGGCGTGCAGGCGCGGATCCGGCGATCCACGGCGAGGGCGGGCTCGGTCCAGTCGACCTGGGCGTCCTCGACGAGGATCTTCGGGGCGTAGCTGACCCCCTCCTCGGGCTGCTCGCGCGCCTCGAGCGAGCCGTCCTCGAGGCCGTCGAGGGTGGCGACCAGAAGCCCCGCACCGCTCTCCGCCAGCCGCCCCAGCAGGTCGCCGGCGGTGTCCGTCGGTCGGACGGTCTCCGTCACGACGCCGAACGTCGGACCCGCGTCGAGCTCCTTGACGATGCGGAAGGTGGTCGCTCCGGTGACCTCGTCACCTGCCCACAGAGCGTGCTGGACGGGGGCCGCCCCACGCCACGCGGGGAGCAGCGAGAAGTGCAGGTTCACCCACCCATGCGGAGGGATGTCGAGGGCGCTCTGCGGAAGGAGCGCGCCGTACGCCACCACCGGGCAGCACTCGGGCGCGAGCTCCTCGAGCTGCTGCTGGAACTCCGGGTCCTTGGGATGGGCCGGCTTGAGCACCGTGACCCCGAGCTGCTCTGCTCGCTGTGCCACCGGGGAGGCGACCAGCTTGCGCCCTCGACCGGACGGCGCGTCGGGCCGGGTGACGACGCCCACGAGGTCGTGTGCGCTCGCGGCGATCGCGTTCAGGGCCGGCAGCGCCACCTCGGGGGTGCCGGCGAAGACGACCCGCATCAGAGCCCGAGCCCGTTCGTCGCGTGCGGTGAGAACCGCACCGTGGGAGGCTTCTCGCCGAACCAGTCAGACTCCCGGATGGCCTTCATCGCGAGCTTGCGCGCGTCCCGGTCGAGCCGGTCGATGAACAGGATCCCGTCGAGGTGGTCCGTCTCGTGCTGGATCGCCCGCGACAGGAGCTCGGACCCCTCGATCGTGACCGGGTCGCCGAACATGTTGAAACCCTTGGCGACGACCGACATCGCCCGCTTGCAGTCGAAGGTGATCTCGGGAAGGGACAGGCAGCCCTCGGGACCGTCCTGGAGGTCCACCGACAGGTCGAGGTCGGGGTTCACCAGATGGCCGACCTCCCCGTCTACGTACCACGTGAACACCCGCAGGCCCACGCCGATCTGGGGCGCGGCGAGCCCCGCGCCTGGAGCATCACGCATCGTGTCGGTGAGGTCCTCCACGAGACGTCGTAGCTCCTTGTCGAAGTCGGTGACCTCGACGGCGGGACTTCTCAGCACCGGGTCGCCGAACAGGCGGATGGGCTGAATGGCCAAAGCTGCTCCTCGGGTACGTGGCTGTCGTGGCTGCCGGGCGCGATCGACCGGTCAGACCCGGGCAAGTCTACGGACCCGCCACACCCTTCCCTGTGCCAGCCGACACCTGGGTCGGCGGGCGGGTAGGCCTCTCAGGCCCGCGTCCGCCGGGGTCACCCGAGCCCGACGGGGTCCACCTGGACCCTCACCGGGGGCATCTTCCTCGCGTCGCGAACGCCCTGCATCTCCACCAGCGCCCGCGAGAGCCGTCCCCCCATCGACCTGGGCACACGCACCACGGCACGCACCTGCGGCTCGTCGGGCTCCTTGCCACCCGGGGGGACCTCCACCGGCACCGGCCCGAGCACCTCCGCTCCGTCCGGGAGCTGGAGCATCCCCAGCGCGGAGGAGACGGCCTTCGTCTCGCCGGTGACCGTGGCCAGGCGTGCCGCCGGTGGCAGGTGCGCCGACTGCCTGTCGGCCAGCTCCCGCCGGGCGAAACCAGTCGGATCCCACCGGACAAGGGCCTGCAGCACGGGCTCGCCGCTCTCCCCGACGGCCACCACCCGCCCTCCCTGGCGCGCCGGCCTGGCGAGAGCCGCGGCGTTCATCCAGCGGCGCAGCGACTCCTCGGTGGTGCGGAGGTCGGGCCGGGCAAGCATCAGCCAGGTGTCGAGCAGCACGACGCAGGCGTACCCGCCCTCGGCCACCGGCTCCGCCCCCGGCGTGGCCACCACGATCCCGGGTTTTCCGGGCACGGTCGCGAGGACCCGCTCACCCGAGGAGGTGCGCACGCCGACGGTCGGGAACGCACGGCCGATCTCCTCGGCGGTACGACGATCGCCCAGCACCGGCGCGCGCAGCCCGCGGCCACCACACTCCTGGCACGCCCAGGCCCGCTCCTCCACGCCACACCACCGACAGGTTGGTGGCCGGTGGGGCGCCGGCAGCACGACCGGCCCCGAGCACGTCGCACACCGTGCCGGGGTCCGGCAGCTGTCGCAGGCCAGGCTGGCGACGTAGCCGTGCCGAGGGGTCTGGAGCAGGACCGGACCCGCCGCAAGCCCGTCGCGGATCGCGTCGAAGGCGGTCTTCGGCAGGCGTGCCGTCCGGGCGAAGGGGTCCCGCGAGAGCTCGACGTCGGTGGAACCGGTGACGCTGACCTGTGCCGTCGCGTTCCGCAGCACCGCCCGGTCGGCCGCGAGCTCGTGGGCCCAGCCGGTCTCGAGGAGGTACTCCGACTCGACGGTGCGCGCGAACCCGCCGACCAGGGCGGCACAGGACTCCTCGTGTGCGCGCAGCAGGAGCACCTCGCGGCTGTGCGGGTAGGGCGCGTGCGGATCGGCGTACAGGTCGTCGCCGTCGTCCCACAGTGCGACCAGGCCGAGGTCGTGCACCGGCGCGAAGGCGGCGGCCCTGGTGCCCACGACAATCCGCACCGCACCCCTCGATATCGCAAGGAATGCCTTGTACCGCTCAGAAGGGCCGAGGTCGGCGGTGAGCACCACGTGGTGCCCCTCCCCGAGCACGGCGGTCAGCGCCCGGTCGACCCGGGCGACGTCCTTGTGGTCGGGCAGGCACAGCACCGAGCCACGGCCTGACGCGTAGGTCGCCGCCGCCGCCTGGGCGAGCGCTGCCGTCCAGTCCTCCCCGGGCAGTGCCGACCACACCGAGCGGGGGCTCTCCCCCTCGGCGAGCCGCCGCACGAACGCCGACCCTCCGACGTAGGACTGCCACGCCGCCTCGGCTGCTTTCACGTCCACAACGGCAGGCGGCGCGCTGCGGGACTCCTGCTTCTCGACGGTGGCGTGGCGAGCCGGCACGGCCAGCCGGAGTACGTCGGACCTGGTGCCGGCATATCGCGCGGCGACCGACCCGGACAGCCGGGCGATCTGCGGCGACAGCACCGGCTCGGGGCTCACCGCTCGCCGGAGGGGGGCCAAGCGGCCCTCGTGCTCGCTCTCGTCGACGCGCTCGAGGACGAAGCCGTCGACGTCCTGGCCGGCGAACCTGACCTTGACCCTCGCACCGGGAACCGCGTCGTCGGCCATCTTCCGCGGCACGAGGTAGTCGAAGGGACGGTCGAGGTGCGCCAGCGGCACGTCGACGAGCACGCGGGCGACCGGCTGGTGCTCCGCGGGGTCGACCGGCTTGGGGCTCTTCGCCGACTTGGCGGACTTCTCCTTCGCCTCGCGAGCACGCGCGCGAGCCAGCTCGGGCATCAGCGCCAGCTGGCCCCGCTCCTCCGCGTCCCGCTCCTCGTCCGTCACGCGCCAAGTCTTACAGGCAGCCCGGACAAACCGCCCCAGCCCGTCCACAGCCAGTAGACGTCACATGACCACCACGGGTTCCCCAGAGACTCCAAGGGCTTCCAGGGCTCCAAGGGCTGACCGTCGCGAGCACGTTCCTGAGGGGTTCAGGGCAAGGCGGAGGAGGGAGGCGGAGCGGGCTCCGTCGACCGACGACAACGCCGCCATGGACCCCTCAGGGACGGGTGATAGCAGGTCAGACGCCGGCGGCAGTGCGAAGGGGGGTGACCCGGTCGGTCTTCTCCCAGGTGAACTCGGGGAGCTCCCGGCCGAAGTGGCCGTACGCGGCGGTCTTCGCGTAGATCGGCCGCAGCAGGTCGAGGTCGCGGATGATCGCGGCCGGACGCAGGTCGAACACCTCGAGCACGGCCTTCTGGATCGTCTGCACCGGCACGGTCTCGGTCCCGAAGCAGTCGACGTAGAAACCGACGGGCTGCGCCTTGCCGATGGCGTAGGCGACCTGGACCTCGCAGCGGCGCGCGAGGCCTGCCGCGACGACGTTCTTCGCGACCCAGCGCATGGCATACGCCGCGGAACGGTCGACCTTCGACGGGTCCTTGCCCGAGAAGGCGCCGCCCCCGTGCCTGGCCATGCCGCCGTAGGTGTCGATGATGATCTTGCGGCCGGTCAGGCCGGCGTCGCCCATGGGTCCGCCGATCTCGAACCGTCCGGTCGGGTTGACCAGCAACCGGTAGTCGTCAGCGGGGATGTCGAACTCCTGGAGCACCTGGTCGACGACGTGCTTGCGGATGTCGGGCGACAGCATCTCGTCGAGGTGGATGTCCGACGCGTGCTGCGTGGACACCACGACCGTGTCGACGCGCACCGGATGGTTCTCGTCGTCGTACTCGATGGTGACCTGGGTCTTGCCGTCCGGACGCAGGTAGGACATCGTCCCGTTCTTGCGAACCTCGGACAGGCGCTGCGCAAGCCGGTGGGCGATGGTGATCGGCAGCGGCATCAGCTCTGGGGTGTCGTCGCAGGCGTAGCCGAACATCAGGCCCTGGTCCCCTGCGCCCTGCCGGTCGAGCGGGTCCATGGAGTGGTCGTGGCGCTCCTCGTAGGCGTCGTCGACGCCCTGAGCGATGTCGACCGACTGGCCGCCGATGGCCACCTGGACGCCGCAGGACCAGCCGTCGAAGCCCTTGAGCGACGAGTCGTAGCCGATGTCGAGAACCTTCCGGCGGACCAGCTCCGCGATGGGTGCGTAGGTCGTCGTGGTCACCTCACCGGCCACCACGACGAGACCTGTCGTCACGAGCGTCTCCACCGCGACCCGGCTTCTGGGGTCGTCGGTGAGCAGGGCGTCCAGGATGGTGTCGCTGATCTGGTCGGCGATCTTGTCCGGGTGTCCCTCTGTCACAGACTCGGAGGTGAAAAGTCGTCCAGCCACGTTCTCGTCCCCTGCCCGCGTCGACACGACGCATCCCATGGAAATCGTTCGTCCTGAACGATAGCCCCCGCGAGCAACGGCTACATGCGAATCTCAGCGCATGGAGTCGAGGACCCGGTCCCACACGACGTGGGCCAGGGCCGACTTCGACGCTCGCGGAACGCGGGTCTCCCCACCGTCCCTGTCGAGCACCACGGCTTCGTTCTCGACGCTGCCGAAGACCTTGCCGCCGCTGACGTCGTTGACGACCAGGAGGTCACAGCCCTTGCGCGCCAGTTTTGCCCTGGCGTGCTCCATCACGCTGCCGCTCTCGTCGCCGGTCTCGGCGGCGAACCCGACGACCACGGAGGCCGGGCGGGCCCGGTCGTGGGAGATCTCGGCGAGTATGTCGGGATTCTGCTCGAATGCGACGACCGGCGCCGACCCGTCGGCCGACTTCTTGATCTTGGTGTCGTTGACATCCTTCGGCCGGAAGTCCGCCGGTGCGGCGGCCATGACCACGACGTCTGCCGTGGCCGAGGCGGCAACGACGGCATCACGAAGCTGCGCCGTGGTCTCGACCCGGACGACCTTCGCTCCGGCCGGGTCCGGCAGGCCGACGTTGGCCGCAACCAGGGTGACCTCGGCCCCGCGAGCGACCGCGGTGCGAGCGAGTGCGTAGCCCTGGAGTCCGGACGACCTGTTGCCGATGAACCGGACCGGGTCGAGGTACTCGCGAGTGCCCCCGGCGGAGACCACGACATGCAGGCCTGCGAGGTCCTGGAGGTTGGCCGAGCCCGCGCGGGCGAGCACCTCGGTGGCGATCTCGAAGATCTCGGCCGGCTCGGGCAGTCGTCCCTTGCCGGTGTCCGCGCCGGTGAGCCTTCCCTCGGCCGGCTCGATGACCAGCGCGCCCCGGCGGCGCAGGGTCGCGACGTTCTCTTGGGTGGCCGGGTGCTCCCACATCTCGGTGTGCATCGCGGGCGCGAACACCACGGGACACCGGGCCGTGAGCAGCGTGTTGGTGAGGAGGTCGTCGGCGAGGCCGTGCGCCGCCTTGGCCAGCAGGTCGGCGGTGGCAGGTGCGACCACCACGAGGTCCGCGGTCTGCCCGATACGCACGTGCGGGACCTCGTGCACCGACGCCCACACGTCGTCCGACACGGGCTTCCCGGACAGGGCCGCCCAGGTGGGAGCGCCCACGAACTCGAGCGCTGCGGCGGTGGGTACGACGGTGACGTCGTGACCCGACTCGGTGAGACGGCGCAGCAGCTCACAGGCCTTGTAAGCAGCAATACCGCCGCTCACGCCGAGAACGACGCGAGGGCGGTCCGCCGCGGGTGTGGCCGATCCGGCCACGGAGTCAGCCACCGTGGGAGCCTGGGTCAGGCGTCCTGCTGCTCCGGCTCGACGTCCTCACAGGTGAGCAGGTCGGCGTTGATCTCGCGGAGCGCGATCGACAGCGGCTTCTCCTGGACGTGGGTGTCCACGAGCGGGCCGACGTACTCGAGAAGGCCCTCGCCGAGCTGGGAGTAGTAGGCGTTGATCTGACGCGCGCGCTTGGCGCTGTAGAGGACCAGCTTGTACTTCGAGTCGGTCTTCGTCAGGAGTTCGTCGATCGGAGGGTTGGTGATCCCCTCGGCGACGGGTGCAGTGCCGGACACGCGAATATGCCTCACAGACTCATGGATGGGAAGGAGGGTTCCTCATCAAGGCTACCAACTCCTCGCTCGCAGCGTGAACTTCCGTGTTCACCACGGTCACGTCGAACTCCGACTCGGCTGCCAGCTCCTCCTTGGCCGTCTCCAGACGGCGGGTGCGTTCCTCCTCGCCTTCGGTGCCACGGCCGACCAGCCGGCGTACCAGCTCCTCCCACGACGGAGGGGCGAGGAACACGAAGAAGGCGTCCGGCATGCTCGTGCGCACCTGCCGCGCCCCCTGCAGGTCGATCTCGAGCAGCGCGGGCCGGCCCGCGGCGAGCGCCTCCTCGACCGGTTTGCGTGGAGTGCCGTAGCGGGCAGCGCCGTGCACGACGGCCCATTCGAGGAGCTCACCGCGCGCGACCAGGTCGTCGAACTCCGCCTCCGTCACGAACCAGTAGTGCCTGCCGTGCACCTCGCCGGGACGCGGCGTGCGCGTCGTGACCGAGACGGAGATCCACACCTCGGGGTGGTTCCTGCGGATGTCGGCGGCCACCGTGCCCTTGCCGACCGCGGTCGGCCCTGCCAGGACGGTCAGCCGGCTCCGCGTGGGTGCGTGCCGAGGCTCTGCTCCTGGGGCCTCAGTCACGCGAGCCGAACTCGCGCTCGAGGGCGGCGATCTGGTTCGCGCCGAGACCGCGCACCCGGCGGCTCTCGGAGATGTTGAGCCGCTCCATCAGCTGACGGGCCCTGACCTTCCCGAGGCCTGGCATCGACTGCAGCAGGTCGATCACCCGCATCTTGCCGATGACCTCGTTGTCCTGGCCCTGCTCGAGCACGTCCACGATCGACGCGCCGGAGTGCTTCAGCCGGTTCTTGACCTCTGCCCGCTCCCTGCGGGAGGCAGCTGCCTTGTCCAGTGCAGCCTGTCGCTGTTCCGGTGTGAGCGGCGGCAGAGCCACAGTGAAGACCTCATCATCAAGTAGGTGGACGGGAAGCGGCTCGGCGGCGCGAGCGACAGGAAAGAAATCTAGTCATGGAACCGATCGCGTCGCAACGCGACCTGTCGTTTCCGGGCACCGGGGCGGTGGTCAGAGGCCAAGGTCCACCTTGCAGACGTCCTGGGCATGCTGCTCGATGCCGTCCCCGGCGTCTATGACGCGTTGCGAAGCCAGGTCCGATGCCGCATCCTCGAGGGCCTCGGCCTCTGCCGTGCTGACATCCTCGGGCGGGTGCGCGGGGTCGTACTCGCCAGGCGTGACACCGGCGCGTTCGAAGGCGTCGGTCAGTCCCTCCCACGCGAAGACGAGGGTGTCCCACTCGTCGACGACGTCACCCGGCGCCTCGTCCCTCAGCTCCTTGAAGATGTCGAGGGTGTCGGCGAAGACGTCCGACCCCGGCTTGCCCGCCTGCTCAGCCAGGCCGCCGAGGTCGTCCTTCCGCTCTCGCAGGGTGTCGCAGTACTGCTCGGTGTCACTCGCGCAGCCGGTCTGGCTGGCAAGGAGGAGGAGCCCACAGGCAAGGAGCGCGCGTTTCTGCACCGTCCGTCTACCCGAGGGAGATCCCGCAGTACTTGGTGGCGTGCTGCGACACCGCGTCGCCGGCCTTGTTGTTCCGCGGGGTGTCCAGTGCCTGCATGTCCTTCATCAGCGTCGCGGTCTGCTTCTGCAGCTCCTTCTTGCTGATCTCGCCGTTCTCCGCCTTCTTCTGAAGCTCTGCCGCCCGCAACAGGGCGCCCTTCATCTGCCCAAGCGCACCCTCCATCACGGCCCAGTCGTCCTCGACGTCGGCGGGAGCCTCGTCGGCGATCTGGTTCATGATCCCCACGGCCTCGTTGACGTCCTCGGGACCCTGCATGTTCGCGAACAGGGTGGCGAAGTCGGTGCTGAGCAGCTTGCAGTACTCGGTGTCCGCGCCCTCGGCGTCCCCAGCCGCATCCTCGCTCGGCTGCCCCGACGGTGACTCCGCGTCGGACGGTGACGCCGTCTCCTGCGTCGCCTCGGCAGAGGTGTCGTCGGAACCGCACCCGGCGAGGAGGGACACTGCGAGGACAGGAGCGGTCAGACCGATGAGTAAGCGCTTCATGCCAGGCAGCCTACGGGTTGGCCAAAGTGGCGAAGGAGGCCGCCACCTCGACCGCCGCCGCCCTGAGCCTGGCCTTGTCGGGACCGGCGGCGAGGATCTCCCGGGAGCTGCTCGGGAGGACGTTTCCGATCGCCGCCCCGAAGATGCGGCGTACGTCGTCAGGGGTACCGCCCTGGGCGCCGATGCCGGGCACGAGCAGCGGACCGTTCACCTCGAGGTTCTCCGTGGTCCCGCCGATGGTGGCGCCGACCACCGCCCCGATGGAGCCGAGTGGCTCAACTCCGGCGTTCCGCGTGGCGATCGAGTCGAGGACCGTCCCCGCGACGGTCCTGCCGTCCGCCGTGGTGGCGTGCTGGACCTCGGGACCCTCCGGGTTCGAGGTGAGGGCGAGCACGAAGACGCCGGCGTCGTTGGCGAGGGCCGTGTCGATCATCGGGTCCAGCGACCCGAACCCGAGGTAGGGGCTCGCCGTGATGGCGTCGACGGCCAGCGGTGACGTCCGCTCGAGGTACGCGTCGGCGTACGCCTGCGCCGTCGATCCGATGTCCCCGCGCTTGACGTCGAGTACGACGAGCGCACCCATGCCGCGCGCAGCCACGACCACCTTCTCCAGCACCTCGACGCCCTTCGAGCCGTGTCGCTCGAAGAAGGCCGACTGTGGCTTGACCGCGGCCACCGTCCCCGCGAGCGCCTCGACGGCCGTCATCGCGAACCTCTCGAGCCCGACCGCGCTGTCGGTCATCCCCCAGCGGTCCATCAGCGCCGGGTGCGGGTCGATGCCCGCGCACAGGGGCCCCCTGGTGTCCATCGCCTCTCGCAGCCTCGCGCCGAAGGTCATGAATGTTCCTCTTCCTGGGTGTGGGCGCGGCCGATCACGTCCGCAACGCTGCTGATGTGGCGCCGCTCCAGCTCGACACGGAGCTCCCCCACGATCCGGGCCGGGGCCGACGGGTCGTGGAGGATGGCCGTGCCGACCTGGACGGCGCTGGCTCCTGCGAGCAGCATCTCGAGGGCGTCGAAGCCCGTGCGGATCCCGCCGACGCCGACGATGGGCACCTCCGGGAGGGCGTTGTGCACCTCCCAGACGCACCTCACGGCGAGCGGCCGGATCGCCGGCCCGCTGAGGCCGCCGGTGACGCCGCCGAGCGCAGGTCGCAACGTGTCAGGGTCGATCGCCATGCCGCGTGGTGCGTTGATCAGCACGACGGCATCGGCTCCCGCCTCGACGACTGCGGCAGCCACGTCGACGATGCGGGTCACGTCCGGCGTGAGCTTGGCGAGCACCGGGATGCCACGCGGGACGTCGCGTCGCACGACGCTGAGCACCTTCGACGCCTGGTACGGGTCGGACGCCGCGACCGGCCCTGGACCGTCGGCGTCCGGGCTGGAGATGTTGACCTCGACTGCGGAGACACCCGGGCTGTGACCGATGCGGCGGGCGAGCTCGGCGTACTCCCCCAGCGTGGTTCCCGCGATCGAGACCACCGCCCGGGCTTGTCGCTGGGCGAGCCAGGGCAGGTCGGTGGCCAGGAACCCGTCGACGCCGGCGCTCTGCAGGCCGATCGAGCTGAGCACGCCGCCCGCCGTCTCGACGGTGCGCGGCGTCGGACGTCCGGCTCGCGGGTCGAGGGTGACGGTCCGCGTGACCACCGCGCCGAGCTCGGACACGTCGAGGAACGGCTCGAGCTCCCTGCCTGCGGCCGCACAGCCCGAGGCGGTCATCACCGGGTTCCGGAGGGTGAGCCCTGCCAGTGTCGTGGTGAGGTCCACGGAGCTCACAGGTGACCACCGTCCTGCGGTGCACCCCATGCGTCCGCCGGGACCGTGCCCACGTCGCCCCAACGCACGCGGTCGCCCCGGAACACGGGTCCCTCGCTGCAGGCGCGCACCATCCGGGTGACGCCGTCCTCACCTACGACAGGGAGCACGCAGGCCATGCAGATCCCCGTCCCGCACGCCATGGGCTCCTCGACCGCGGTCTGGCTCCAGGCGCCGTGGGCCTCGGCGACCTCGGCGACCGCGTGAAGCACCCGCGTCGGCCCGCAGGCGTAGACCACGTCGGTGCCCGTCCGTCCGAGCAGGTCGGGAAGCACGTCGTCGACCCTGCCCTTGATCCCCACCGAGCCGTCCTCGGTCGCGACGATGACCGTCTTGGCGGTCCGCTTGGCCTCGAGCACCCCGAACAGCTCCTGCTCGGTGGCCGCGCCGAGAACCATGTGCACCCCGCAGCCGCGTTCACGCAGCCGCTCGGCAAGGCTGAACAACGGTGCGGTCCCGCAGCCCACACCGACAAGCGTGCAGGCGACCGGCTCCTTCGGCAGCGCGAACGGCCGGCCCAGCGGCCCGACCACATCGACGGGAGCCCCGGCGGTCGTCCGGGACAGCCACGCGGTCCCGGGTCCGTTGACGGCGAACACCACCTCCACCGTCCCGCCGTACGCGCCCGTGGGTCTGACCCGATGGATCGAGAACGCGCGACGGAGCAGCCGGTCGGAGAGCGCCCCGCCGACGGCGACAGAGAGGAAGCTGCCGGGGCGGAACCGTTCGGCCACGCCGGGCGCAACCAGGGTCAGGTGATGGTAGGCGCCCACACGCTTGACGCTGAGCACCTCCCCCGTGACCTGCACCGGTCCTCTGGCGGCTGCGGTCATCTGCCGACCCGTGCGCCGTGAGCGCCCAGCGCGCGGTTCATCCGGGAGGGCCAGCCCGCCCCCTCGTAGACGAAGCCGGTGTACCCCTGGAGCAGGGTGGCGCCGGCCCGGAGCCGGGCGACGGCGTCGTCCACGGTGGTGATCCCGCCGACGCCGATGATGGTCATCTCCGGCCCCACCCGCTCACGGAGCAGCCGGAGCACCTCGAGGGCTCGTTTCCGCAACGGCACCCCCGAGAGGCCGCCGGCGCCGACCTTCTCGACCTCCGCCGGCGTGGAGCGGAGCCCCTCGCGGCTGATCGTGGTGTTGGTCGCCACGATCCCGTCCAGGCCGAGGTCGGTGGCGAGGTCGGCCACGGCGACGACATCCTCGTCGCCGAGGTCCGGGGCGATCTTGACCAGGAGCGGGACGCGGTCCCGGTGACCGCGTCGGCCTGCCTGCGCACCGCCTCGAGCAGCGGGCGCAGCTTCTCCACCGCCTGGAGGTCACGCAACCCCGGCGTGTTCGGTGAGCTGACGTTGACCACGAGGTAGTCGGCGTACGGCGCGAGCAGTCGCGTGCTCTTCTCGTAGTCGCCGATCGCCTCCGTCTCGGGCACGACCTTGGTCTTGCCGATGTTGACCCCGACGATGACGTTCTCGTGCCGGCGGGACTTCCGTCGCGCCAGGCGTCGGGCGACCGCCTCGGCGCCGTCGTTGTTGAACCCCATCCGGTTCACCACGGCCCGGTCCGCGGGCAGCCGGAACAGTCGGGGACGGGGGTTTCCCGGCTGCGGCTCGCCGGTCACGGTGCCCACCTCGACGAAGGAGAACCCGAGTGCACCGAGCGCGTCGATGCCCTCGGCGTTCTTGTCGAACCCCGCCGCGAGGCCTAGCACGCCCGGGAAGGTCAGCCCCATCGCCTCGACCGGCGGGCTGTCCTGTCGGTCGACCAGCCTGCGCCTCGCCGCGTTCGCCGCGCCTGGCACATTGGCGGCAGCCCGCAGGCCCGCGAACGCGATGCGGTGCGCGGTCTCCGCGTCCGTCCGCGTCAACACGTGGTCGAACACCCACCGGTAGACGGTCACGCCGGGCCGTCCTCTGCGGCGGCGGAGCCGGGCGCGGGGGGCGGGGTGGTGGAGCGGAGCGAAGGGGGCGGGGTGGCCGTGGATGGGTCTGGCCGCCGAGCGACGGAGGAGCGAGGCTGGATGGCCGCCCCGCCCCCTTGGCGCAGCTCCGCCCCATCCCCCTCGCCGAGCCCCGCTGCGGGTGAGTCCGGCGCAACCGACGCGGCCGCCCAGTCCTGGAGCGACCGCACCCCGATGTTCCCGGCCCGGATCGCCTCGATGCCCTGGACCGCCGCGGCGAGACCTTGCACGGTGGTGATGCAGGTGATGTTGCTCATGATCGAGGCGGTGCGGATCTCGTACCCGTCCAGTCGAGACGCGCCGCCCGCCGTACCGCTGCCGTGCGGGGTGTTGACGATCAGCCCGACCTCACCGTCGAGGATCCGTCCGACGATGGTGGGCTCCCCGTCGGGACCGGGACCCTCGCTGTGCTTGCGGACGACCGTCGCGTCCACGCCGTTGCGGCGCAGCACCTCGGCCGTGCCCTTGGTGGCGAGGATCTCGTAGCCGAGGTCGGCCAGGCGCTTGATCGGGAAGATCATGTGCCGCTTGTCGACGTTGGCTACCGAGACGAACACCTTGCCCCCGGTGGGGAGCGGACCGTACGCGGCGGTCTGCGCCTTGGCGAACGCGGTGCCGAAGACCGCGTCGAAGCCCATCACCTCTCCGGTGGAGCGCATCTCGGGACCGAGCACGGTGTCGACGGTCTTGCCGTCCGGGGTCTTGAACCTGTTGAACGGCATCACGGCCTCCTTGACCGCGATCGGGGCGTCGGACGGCAGGTCGCCGCCGTCCCCTGTCGCCGGCAGGACCCCCTCGGCGCGCAGCGAGGCGATCGACTCGCCGAGCATCACCCGGGCCGCGGCGTTCGCGAGTGGCGTCGAGGTGGCCTTGGAGACGAAGGGCACGGTCCGTGACGCCCGCGGGTTGGCCTCGAGGACGTACACCACGTCGGAGGCGAGGGCGTACTGCACGTTGAGCAGTCCGCGCACCCCGACTCCGCTGGCGATCGCCTCGGTGCACTCGCGGATCTTCTCGATGGTCTCGCGGCCCAGCGTGATCGGGGGCAGCGCGCAACTGGAGTCGCCGGAGTGGATGCCGGCCTCCTCGATGTGCTCCATGACCCCGCCGAGGAACAGCTCCTCGCCGTCGTACAGCGCGTCCACGTCGATCTCGACCGCGTCGTCGAGGAAGCGGTCCACCAGGACCGGGTGCTCCGGGGAGATCTCGGTGGCCCGCTCGATGTAGCCGCGCAGCGCGGTGTCGTCGTAGACGATCTCCATACCGCGTCCGCCGAGGACGTACGACGGACGCACGAGCACCGGGAAGCCGATCTCCGCAGCGATCGCCCGGGCCTCGTCGTAGGAGGTGGCCATGCCGTGCTTGGGCGCGGGCAGCCCTGCCGCGGCGAGGACCCGGCCGAACGCGCCGCGCTCCTCCGCGAGGTGGATGGCGGCGGGGGTGGTGCCCACGATCGGCACACCGGCGTCCTCGAGCCCCTGCGCGAGCCCGAGCGGGGTCTGGCCGCCGAGCTGGCAGATCACGCCCGCGACCGGCCCCGCCTGCGACTCGGCGTGGACGATCTCGAGGACGTCCTCCAGGGTGAGCGGCTCGAAGTAGAGCCGGTCGCTTGTGTCGTAGTCGGTCGAGACCGTCTCAGGGTTGCAGTTGACCATGATCGTCTCGTAGCCGGCTGCGGACAGCGCGAGGCTGGCGTGCACGCACGAGTAGTCGAACTCGATCCCCTGCCCGATCCGGTTCGGCCCGGAGCCGAGGATGATCACGGCCGGCTTCTCACGCGGCTGCACCTCGGTCTCCTCGTCGTAGGACGAGTAGTGGTACGGCGTCCGTGCGGCGAACTCGGCCGCGCAGGTGTCGACGGTCTTGAACACCGGGCGGATCCCCAGCGCGTGCCGGACCCCGCGGACCACGGCCGGGCTCAGGTCGCGAAGCCGACCGATCTGCACGTCGGAGAAGCCGTGCCTCTTGGCCCGTCGAAGCAGCCCCGGAGTGAGCTCCGCGGCCCCGATGACCTCGACGGCCACCTCGTTGATCAGAGCGAGCTGGTCGACGAACCACGGGTCGATGGCGGTGGACTCGAAGATCTCCTCCGGAGTGGCGCCCGCCCGGATCGCGTCCATGACCTTCTTCAGCCGGCCGTCGTGCGGAACCCGGATCTCCTCCAGCAGAGCGGCCTTGTCGAGCTCGACCCACGTGTGGCTCCAGTCGAACGGCGCGTCCTTGCTCTCCAGCGACCGCAGCGCCTTCTGCAGCGCCTCGGTGAAGTTGCGGCCGATCGCCATCGCCTCACCGACCGACTTCATGTGCGTGGTCAGCGTGGGGTCCGCCTGCGGGAACTTCTCGAACGCGAACCGCGGCACCTTCACCACCACGTAGTCGAGGCTCGGCTCGAAGCTGGCCGGGGTCTCCGCGGTGATGTCGTTGGGGATCTCGTCCAGCGTGTAGCCGATCGCGACCTTCGCGGCGATCTTGGCGATCGGGAAGCCGGTGGCCTTCGACGCCAGCGCGCTGGAACGCGACACCCGCGGGTTCATCTCGATGACCACGACCCGGCCGTCCGCCGGGTTGACGGCGAACTGGATGTTGCATCCGCCGGTGTCCACGCCGACCGACCGGATGATCCCGATCGACAGGTCGCGCAGGTGCTGGTACTCGCGGTCGGTGAGCGTCATCGCCGGCGCCACCGTGATCGAGTCACCGGTGTGCACGCCCATCGGGTCGAGGTTCTCGATGGAGCAGATGATCACGACGTTGTCGGCCATGTCGCGCATGACCTCGAGCTCGTACTCCTTCCAGCCGATGATCGACTCCTCGAGGAGCACCTCGGTCGTCGGGCTGGCCGCGAGCCCGGCACCGGCGATCCGGCGCAGGTCCTGCTCGTCGTAGGCCATCCCGGAGCCGGTGCCGCCCATCGTGAACGACGGCCGGACCACCATCGGGTAGCCGAGGTCGTCGGCCGCTGCGAAGCAGTCGTCCATCGAGTGACAGATCGCCGACCGCGCGACCTGGCCGCCGAGCTCCTCGACGATCTTCTTGAACGACTCGCGGTTCTCGCCGCGCTCGATCGCGTCGATCGAAGCGCCGATCAGCTCGACGCCGTACTTCGCCAGGACGCCGGCCTTGTCGAGTGCCATCGCGGCGTTCAACGCGGTCTGCCCGCCGAGGGTCGCGAGCAACGCGTCCGGACGCTCCTTGTCGATCACCTTCTCCACGAACTCCGGCGTGATCGGCTCGACGTAGGTCGCATCGGCGAACTCCGGGTCGGTCATGATCGTCGCGGGGTTGGAGTTGACCAGGATCACCCGCAGCCCTTCGGACTTGAGCACCCGGCAGGCCTGGGTCCCGGAGTAGTCGAACTCGCAGGCCTGGCCGATGATGATCGGCCCGGAGCCGATCACCAGGACTGACTCGATGTCTGTGCGCTTCGGCAGTCAGGCTCTTCTCTCCGTGGATGCGGGCGGTCGCGACAGGGTCCTCGCTGGTCGAGCTGCTCGACGGGGGCGGCCCGCCCAGCCGGCCGCGCTCCTGCGTCGCGGCTGCGACCTCATCGGTCTGTCCGCCGCCCGCCGCTCCGCTCGTCCCCGCCCCCACCGGCAGGCCCACCAGACGAAGCGCCCCTCCTCGACTCCATCAGCGCGACGAACCGGTCGAAGAGGTACGCCGCGTCGTGGGGGCCGGCGGCTGCCTCGGGGTGGTACTGGACGCTGAAGGACCTGAGGTCGCCGTTCTCGTCGCGGAGCTCGAGGCCCTCGACCACGTCGTCGTTGAGGCAGACGTGGCTGACGGTCACCTCGCCATAGGGGGTCGACGTCGCCTTGTCGAGGGGGGCATCGACGGCGAAGCCGTGGTTGTGCGCGGTGACCTCGACCTTGCCCGTCGTACGGTCCATCACCGGTTGGTTGATGCCGCGGTGGCCGTACTTCAGCTTGTAGGTGCCGAAGCCGAGGGCCCTGCCGAACAGCTGGTTGCCGAAGCAGATCCCGAAGAAGGGGACGTCCTGCTCGAGCACGCCCTTGAGCAGGTCGACCTGGCCGGTCGTGGCGGCCGGGTCGCCGGGGCCGTTGGAGAAGAACACGCCGTCAGGTGCGACGGCTCGCACCTGCTCGAGCGTGGCGGTCGCGGGCAGGACGTGCACCTCGATGCCCCGCTCGGCCATCATCCGCGGGGTGTTCGCCTTGATGCCGAGGTCGACTGCGGCCACGGTGAACCGCTTCTCGCCCTTCGCGGGGACGACGTAGGCCTCGCCGGTCGACACCTGGCTGGCCAGCTCGGCGCCGGCCATCTCGCCGGACTGTTGCACGCGGTCCAGGAGGGCCTTCGGGTCTGTCTCCGTGGTGGAGATCCCGACCCGCATCGCCCCACGCTCGCGCAGGTGCCGGGTCAGGGCACGGGTGTCGATGCCGGAGATCCCGACCACGTCCTGCTCGCGCAGCTCGTCGTCGAGGCTGCGGGCCGAGCGCCAGTTGCTGGGGATCCGGGCGGGGTCGCGTACGACGTACCCGCTCACCCAGATCCGCCTCGACTCGGGGTCCTCGTCGTTGATGCCGGTGTTGCCGACGTGCGGCGCGGTCATCACCACCACCTGCCGGTGGTACGACGGGTCGGTCAGCGTCTCCTGGTAGCCGGTCATGCCGGTCGAGAACACCGCCTCGCCGAATGTCTCGCCCTCGGCGCCGAAGGACTCACCGTGGAAGGTGCGTCCGTCCTCGAGCACGAGGATTGCTGGTTGCGTCATGGGGTGTGCTCCTTGGCGAGCTTGCTGATCGAGCGGATCCAGATGTTGTGTGCCTCGGTGACGCCCTTGGGGTGTCCGGCGCCTGTCGAAGGGCCCGCGACGGCCTGGTCGGTGAGCCGGAAGCCTGTGTCGAGGAGGTGGTCGCCGTGCTGCCAGGTGACCACCAGGAGGCCGTGCGGCGGCACGACCTTGCCGGCGATGCCCTGGTCGTGCCGCGCGCCCCGGAGAGCCTCGGCCGGGATCCGGAAGCTCCCGGCCAGGCGGATCACGTCCAGCCCCTCGGCCGACAGGGACAGCCGGGCGCTGCTCCGTGCACCGAGTCCCCGCGTCACCACGCGGTCCAGCCAGTCGCCGCTGACCGTCGTACCGAAGTAGCGGGCACCCGCCTGGAGCTTCGCCGCGGGCAGGTCGGCCACCGCCGGCGCGGGCACGAGCGCCGGGAGGTCGTGCTTCTCCGCGCGCTTGCGCCACCCGCGCCACATGAGGATGTACGCGAGCAGGAGCGCCGCGAACAGAGGGACCGCGGTCACGACCAGCTGCCCCGTCGAGGTCGCGAGCGGACTCGGCAGGACCACCGCCCCGAGCTGGAGAGCCATCAGGCGAGCTTCCCGTCGAGGACCGTCGGCTTGCCCCGCAGGAAGGTCGCGACGACCTTGCCCGGAAGCTCACGCCCCGCGTAGGGGTTGTTGCGAGACAGCGACGCCGTGTCGGTGGCGTCCACGACGCGCCGGAAGCCGGGGTCGTAGATCACGACGTTGGCCGGTGCGCCTTCCTCGAGGGGACGACCGTGATCGGTGAGCCGGCCGATCTGTGCGGGCTTGTACGACATCCGGTCAGCGACGCCGGCCCAGTCCAGCAGCCCGGTCTCGACCATGGTCTGCTGCACGATCGACAGTGCGGTCTCGAGGCCGAGCATGCCGAACGCGGCAGCCTGCCACTCGCAGTCCTTGTCCTCGTGCGGGTGCGGCGCGTGGTCGGTCGCGACGACGTCGATGGTCCCGTCGGCCAGGCCCTGCCGGAGCGCCTCGACGTCGGAGGCCGACCGCAGGGGCGGGTTCACCTTGTAGATCGGGTCGTACGTCGCCGCCAGCTCGTCGGTCAGGAGCAGGTGATGGGGGCAGGCCTCGGCGGTGACGTTCCAGCCCTTGCTCTTGGCCCAGCGGACGATCTCCACCGACCCGGCGGTGGACACGTGGCACACGTGCAGCCGCGAGTCGACATGCGCCGCAAGGAGGCAGTCGCGGGCGATGATCGCCTCCTCGGCGACGGCCGGCCAGCCCCGCAGCCCCAGGCGTCCGGAGAGCTCGCCCTCGTTCATCTGGGCGTCCTCGGTGAGCCGGGGCTCCTGGGCGTGCTGGGCGATGACACCGTCGAACGCCTTGACGTACTCGAGGGCACGCCGCATCAGCACCGCGTCCGACACGCACTTGCCGTCGTCGGAGAAGACGCGCACCTGCGCGGCGGAGTCGGCCATCGCCCCCAGCTCGGCGAGTCGCTCGCCTGCGAGGCCGACGGTGACCGCACCGACCGGGTAGACGTCGCAGTGGCCCGCCTCGCGGCCGAGCCGCCACACCTGCTCCACCACCCCCGCGGTGTCCGCGACCGGGTCGGTGTTGGCCATGGCGTGCACCGCGGTGAACCCGCCGAGCGCGGCGGCCTGGGTGCCGGTGTCGACGGTCTCGGCGTCCTCACGACCTGGCTCCCGAAGGTGGGTGTGCAGGTCGACCAGGCCCGGGAGCGCGACCAGGCCGTCGGCGTCGATGACCTCGGCGCCCTCGGCCTGGAGGTCCGGACCGATCCGGGCGACCACGCCGTCCGCCAGGAGGAGGTCGCTCGGCTCGCCGCCCAGCACGCGGGCGTTCTTGATCAGGTAGGTGGTGCTCATGCCTCGCTACTCTCTGCTGCCACGCCGGCGGCCAGGTCGGTGGTTGCCTCAGGGGGTCCGTCCGTCGCGCGGCCGGTCGTCGACTCGTTGCCGCTGAGGAGGAGGTACAGGACTGCCATGCGGACCGCGACACCGTTGGTGACCTGCTCGACGATCACCGACCGGTCGGAGTCGGCCACGTCCGCGGTGATCTCCATGCCGCGGATCATCGGCCCCGGGTGCATCACCAGGGTGTGGTCCTGGAGCGTGGCCATCCGACGGGAGTCGAGGCCGTAGCGGCGGCTGTACTCCCGGGCGCTGGGGAAGAAGGCTGCGTTCATCCGCTCCCGCTGCACCCGCAGCATCATCACCGCGTCGGCCTTCGGGAGCACGGAGTCGATGTCGTACGACGTCTCGACGCCCCATCCCTCGACCCCCACCGGCAGCAGCGTCGGCGGCGCGACCAGAGTGACCTCGGCCCCCAGCGTCCTGAGCAGCAGCGCGTTCGACCGGGCCACCCGGCTGTGCAGGACGTCCCCGACCACCGCGACCCGGCGCCCGTCCAGGTTGCCGAGGTGCCGCCACATCGTGAACGCGTCGAGGAGCGCCTGCGTGGGGTGCTCATGGGTCCCGTCGCCGGCGTTGACCACGCTGGAGCGGACCCAGCCGGAGTTGGCGAGGAGATGTGGCGCTCCCGAGGCCCAGTGCCGGATCACGACCGCGTCGGCGCCCATCGCCTCGAGGGTCAACGCGGTGTCCTTGAGGCTCTCGCCCTTGCTCAGGCTCGACCCCTTCGCGGCGAAGTTGATCACGTCCGCGCTCAACCGCTTGGCGGCGGCCTCGAACGAGATGCGGGTGCGCGTGGAGTCCTCGAAGAAGAGGTTCACCACGGTACGGCCACGCAGGGCGGGCAGCTTCTTGATCGGCCGGTCGGCGAGCGACCGGAGCTCCTCCGCAGTCCGCAGGACCAGCTCCGCGTCGTCGCGGGTGAGGTCCCCCGCGCTCAGCAGATGGCGCTTCACCTGGCCACCTCCGTTCCCTCGCCGGAGATCGTCACGGCGTCGAGGTCGTCGAACTCGGACAGGCGGACCTTGACCGACTCCACCAGGGAGGTCGGCAGGTTCTTGCCGACGAAGTCGGCGCGGATCGGCAGCTCGCGGTGCCCCCGGTCGACCAGGACAGCGAGCCGCACCGACCTGGGCCGGCCGACGTCGTTCATCGCGTCCAGCGCGGCCCTGATGGTCCGGCCGGAGAACAGCACGTCGTCGACGAGGACGACGGTCTTGTCATCGATGCCGCCGGGTGGGATCTCGGTCGGCAGGAGGGTGCGCGCGGGTCGCATCCGGAGGTCGTCGCGGTACATCGTGACGTCGAGCGACCCGACCGGGATGTCCACGCCCTCCACGGAGGCGATCTTGGTCGCGATCCGCTGTGCCAGCGGCACGCCTCGGGTGGGGATCCCGAGCAGCACCAAGTCGTCGGCGCCCTTGTTGCGCTCGAGGATCTCGTGGGCGATGCGGGTGAGAGCGCGGGAGATGTCGCGCGAGTCGAGGACGGTGCGTCCGTTGTCGAGGACCGCGTCGGCGGCCTCTGCGACGTTGTTTGCTGCGTCGGCAGGCATAAGTAAGCCAGACCTCCTTCTCCGCCTCACGGGACGGCTCGTTAAAGGATGTCGAACGGTTCAGAGACTACCAGCCGGGCGGCGACGTTCGGCCATCCCGCCGCGCCGACGAGATGCGCCTTGTGTGCACGCCGCGGCCGGCGCGGACCCGGACGAGACGTCAGGAGAGATCGTCGAGCGCGGACTCGACGGCACGGTGGAAGGTCGGGTACGCGTAGATCATCGAGCGCAGGGACTGGGTCGGAACCCGAGCGTGCACGGCGGTGGTGAGCATCGACAGCACCTCCCCGCCGCTCGGACCGGCCGTCGTGGCCCCGACGAGCACACCCGCGCCGGTGTCCTCCACCAGCTTGACGAGGCCCTCGCCGCCGGCGCTGTGGATCCAGCCTCGTGTCGATCCCGCGAGGTCGACCTGGCCCACGCGGATCTCGAGTCCCTGGTCGCGGGCCTGCTGCTCGGTGAGCCCCACCGAACCCACCTCGGGGTCGGTGAAGGTCACCCGGGGCAGCGCGCGGTAGTCGGCCTCCGGCCCCTCCTCGCCTCGGATGTCGCGGGCGGCCAGCTTCGCCTGGTACATCGACACGTGGGTGAACCCACCCTTCCCCGTGACGTCCCCGATCGCCCACAGCCCGTCGGCGACCCGCATCCGGCCGTCCACGGCGAGGAACCTGGTGCCCGGGTCGAGGCCGACCGTGTCCAGACCGAGATCGGTGAGGTTGGTGCGCCGCCCGGTGGCGACGAGCAGCCGGTCCGCCACGAGGCTCTCCCCGTCGACGTGCACCGAGAACCGACCTTCGTCGTACGACACCGAGGAGACCTCGACTCCGCTCCGGACATCGATGCCGTCCCGGGCGAACGCCCGGCCGACCAGCGCACTGGACTCAGGCTCCTCGGGCCCGAGGATCCGCGCACCGGACTCGAGCACGGTCACCTGCACACCGAAACGTGCGAACACCTGGGACAGCTCCGCGCCGATCGCGCCACCCCCGAGCACGAGCAGGGAGCCAGGCAGCTCGCTGAGCCGGACCGCGTCGCGGTTCGTCCAGAACGGAGTGTCGACGAGGCCCTCGACGGGCGGCACGAACGGCTCCGTCCCGGTGTTGAGCACCACTCCCCTGCGGGCGACGTACGTGCTGCCGCCTGCCTCCACGGTCCGGGGTCCCGTGAGCCGAGCATGGCCGCGGACGAACCTGGCCCCGGCCTTCTCGAGCCGCTCGACCGCCGCCGAGTCGTCCCAGTCGGCCGTCGCCTCGCCCGAGATCCGCCCGGCTACCAGTGGCCAGGAGGCCGTCACCGTACTGTCCCCTGCCAGACCCGGCACCCGCCGCGCCTCGGCCAGGAGGTCGGCGGCCCGGACCATCATCTTGGTGGGGATGCACCCGTAGTAGGGGCACTCGCCACCGACCAGATGGCGGTCGACGCCGACCACGTCGAGCCCTGATCTCGCCAGGTCCCCCGCCAGCGCCTCACCGCCGGGTCCGAGCCCGACGACCACCACGTCACAGTCGCTCATCCGTCCACCATGGCACGCATTCGCGAGAGCCGCCCGGACGAGAGAGCGCTACCGCCCGAGCCGGTGAGGCGACCCGGTGCAGATCAGGCGGAAAGTGCCGACTTGTTCCGGACGATGTTGCCGAGCACCCCGTTGACGAACGTCGGTGACTCGTCGGTCGACAGCTCGCGCACCAGGCCGAGGGCCTCGCTGACGGCCACGGCGTCGGGCACCTCGTCGGAGTACAGGATCTCGAACAGGCCGATCCGGAGCACGTTGCGGTCCACCGCGGGCATCCTCTCGAGGGACCAGCCCTCCGAGTAGTGCTCCAGGAGGTCGTCGATACGCCGGATGTGCTCGGCGACACCGCGCACGAGGACTGCGGTGTACTCGTTCACCGGTGGCTCCGCCTGCGCCACGCGCTCGTCGAGCAGGTCGGTGGGCATGAGGTCGCGTGCGTCGCACTCGAACAGGATGTCGAGTGCGCGCTTGCGGGCCTTCGAGCGAGCAGCCATCAGGAGCTGACGCGCCCGAGGTAGCCGCTGTCGCGCGTGTCGACCTTGATCTTCTCGCCGGTGGTGATGAACAGCGGCACCTGGATCTCGTGGCCGGTCTCGAGGCGCGCCGGCTTCGTGCCACCGGTGGAGCGGTCGCCCTGCAGGCCGGGCTCGGTGTACTCGACGAGCAGCTCGACCGAGGCGGGGAGCTCGATGTAGAGCACCCGGCCCTCGTTCGTGGCGACGATCGCCTCCTGGTTCTCCAGGAGGAAGTTCTTCGCGTCGCCCACGATGTCGGGAGAGACCTCGGTCTGGTCGTAGGTCGAGGTGTCCATGAAGACGTAGGACGTGCCGTCGTTGTAGAGGTACTGCATGGTCCGCTTGTCGACGTTGGCCACGTCGACCTTCACGTCGGCGTTGAACGTCTTGTCCACGGTCTTGCCGGACTCGATGTTCTTGAGCTTGGTGCGCACGACGGCGCCGCCCTTGCCGGGCTTGTGGTGCTGGAACCAGATGACGGACCAGAGCTGTCCGTCGAGGTTGAGAACCATGCCGTTCTTGAGGTCGTTGGTCGTCGCCATGCGCGTGTCGTCCTGCTCTTTCGTTCGTGGGTTCGCAGCGGCCAAGTCTAACGGGACGGCCACCTGCACACTCAATCGCGAGGGCTCGGGCCGTGCTCCCGGTTTCACCAAGGTATGCAGGCGAACCGGCACTTCCCTCGGCGAGCACGTCGTGGGATGTGCAGGCTGAGCGGCATACCTTGGGGAAACAGCGGCGTCAGAGGGCGGCGAGAGCGCGCAGGGCCAGGCGGTAGGAGTCCACACCGAAGCCGGCGATGACACCTGTTGCCACGCCCGACACGACGCTCTTGTGACGGAACTCCTCGCGGGCATGGGGGTTCGAGATGTGCACCTCGACCAGCGGCGCCGTGAGCTGCGCGCAGGCATCCCGCAGGGAGTAGCTGTAGTGGGTGAACGCCGCCGGGTTGAGTACGACGGGCCAGCCGGCGTCCGCGGCTTCGTGCAGCCACCCGACCAGCTCGGCCTCGGAGTCGGTCTGCCGCACCTCGACGTCCATGCCGAGCTCGGCGCCGGTCTTCTCGCATGCAGCGGCCAGGTCGGAGAGCGTGGCCGACCCGTACACCTCCGGCTCGCGAGCCCCGAGCCGGCCGAGGTTCGGGCCGTTGAGCACCAGCACCTTCATGCGTCGCCCCTATCGCGATATCTCGGCGTATGCCGCGGTCAGCAACGCCGGATCAGGTGCCTGCAGGATAGTCGGCCTGGCGAGCCCCTCGAGGACGACGAAGCGGAGCTGGTCGCCGCGCGACTTCTTGTCGACCTTCATCGCCTCGTGGAGCTGGCCCCACACTCCCTCGCGGTAGGACGTGGGCAGACCGACCAGCTCGAGGATGGCGCGGTGTCGCTCGGCGGTGGCCTCGTCGAGCTTCCCGGCGAGGCGGGCGAGCTCGGCGACGTACGTCATCCCGATCGCGACCGCGGCGCCGTGACGGAACTTGTACCGCTCCACCCGTTCGACGGCATGGCCGAGGGTGTGCCCGTAGTTGAGGACCTCCCGGCCAGGATGCCCGGCCACCCCGCCGGTCTCCTTGAGGTCACCGACGACGACGTCGATCTTGACCCTGACCGACCGCTCGATGAGCTCGCGGACGCTCGCGGAGTCCGGTGCCGTGGCCGCGACCGGGTCCCGCTCCACCAGCTCGAGGATCCGCGGGTCGGCGATGAACCCGCACTTGATCACCTCGGCAAGTCCGCTGACGAGCTCGTTGCGGGGCAGGGTCTCCAGGGTCGCGAGGTCGCACAGGACCCCCGCAGGCTCGTGGAAGGCGCCGACGAGGTTCTTGCCCTCGGTGGTGTTCATGCCGGTCTTCCCGCCGACCGCGGCGTCCACCATGCCCAGCAGTGTGGTGGGCATGTGCACGACCTTGACTCCGCGGAGCCAGGTCGCGGCCACGAAGCCACCCATGTCGGTGGTCGCTCCCCCGCCGACCGTGACCACCGCGTCGGAACGCGTGAAGCCGGTCTGTCCGAGCACCTGCCAGCAGAACGAGGCCACCGGCGCGAGCTTCGCCTCCTCGCCGTCCGGGATCTCGATGGCGTGCGCGTCGTACCCCAGCTGCGCGAGGTCCTCCCGGATCACGTCACCGGTCGCGGCGAGGGCACGTGGGTGGATCACCGCGACCCGCTGGACACCCTCGCCCAGCATCGCCGGCAGCTCCCCGAGGAGGCCCTCGCCGATGACCACGTCGTAGGGCGATGCGCCGTTGACGTGCAACCGGGTCATCTCAGACATCCACTCGACCTGCCTCCGCCGCCTCGACGGCTCGTCGCACTTCCTCCGCCACGTCCTCGGCCGACTTGCCGTCCGTGTCCACGGTGATCGTGGCGACCTCCCGGTAGACCGGCATCCGCTCGTCGAGAAGCGACTTGATCCTCGCCCGCACGTTACCGAGCAGCAGCGGTCGGGCCGACCCGAGTCCCACGCGCTTGACCGCGTCGGAGAGACCCACGTTCAGGAACACCACGCGGTGCTCTCTCAGGGCCTCCCGGGTGCCCGGGTCCAGGACCGCTCCCCCGCCGAGGGCGAGGACACCCGTGTGCTCGCGCAGCGCGGTGGCGACCGCCTCCCGCTCCAGGCCACGGAAGAACTGTTCGCCGTCGTCCACGAAGATGTCGGAGATCGTCCGGCCCTGGGCCGCCTCGATGTCGTGGTCGGTGTCGCGGACCTCGAGCCCCCACCGGTCGGCCAGAAGTCGCGCCACCGTCGACTTGCCCGCCCCCATCGTCCCGACCAGGACGGCCCGTGGCCGGCTCGTGGCCTCCGTCACGAGAACCTCAGCGACGACAGGTAGCCCTCCACGTTGCGCCGGGTCTCCTCGACCGAGTCGCCACCGAACTTCTCGAGGGCGACGTCCGCGAGAACCAGAGCCACCATGGCCTCGGCGACGATGCCGGCCGCCGGGACCGCGCAGACGTCGGAGCGCTGGTGGTGGGCCACCGCCTCCTCGCCGGTCGCGACGTCGACCGTCCTCAGGGCGCGGGGCACGGTGGCGATCGGTTTCATCGCGGCGCTGACACGCAGGACCTCGCCGGTCGACATGCCGCCCTCGGTGCCGCCGGAGCGGCCGGAGGTGCGACGGATGCCCTCCTCGGTCCTCACGATCTCGTCATGCGCCTTCGAGCCGGGGTCGCCGGCGAGGTCGAACCCGTCTCCCACCGCCACGCCCTTGATCGCCTGGATGCCCATCAACGCGGCGGCCAGCCGAGCGTCGAGCCTGCGGTCCCAGTGCACGTGCGAGCCGAGGCCCGGCGGCAAGCCGTGCACGACCACCTCGACCACGCCGCCCAGCGTGTCGCCGTCCTTGTGCGCCTGGTCGATGGCGGCGACCATCGCCTTGCTGGCGTCGGGGTCCAGGCAGCGCACCGGGTCGTCGTCGAGCCGGGCGACGTCGTCGGGGCCGGGGACCGAGCCATACGGTGCCTTGGCCTGGCCGATGGAGACGACGTGCGAGACGACCTCGGCGCCGAGAGCCTGCTTCAGGAACGCCGACGCGACCGCCCCGAGCGCGACGCGCGCAGCCGTCTCCCGGGCCGACGCGCGCTCCAGGACGGGCCGTGCCTCGTCGAAGTCGTACTTCTGCATTCCCACGAGGTCCGCGTGACCAGGTCGTGGCCGCGTGAGGGCGGCGCTGCGTGCAAGCGACTCCAGCTCGGCCTCGTCGACGGGGTCGGCGGCCATCACCTTCTCCCACTTGGGCCACTCGGTGTTCCCGACCCGGATCGCGATCGGCGACCCGAGGGTCCGGCCGTGGCGGATGCCGCCGATGATGTCCACCTGGTCCTGCTCGAACTTCATCCGCGCACCGCGTCCGTAGCCGAGGCGTCGGCGGGCAAGGGCGTCGACGATGTCCCCCGACGTCACCGAGACGTGGGCCGGGAGTCCTTCGAGAACGGCGACAAGGGCGGGTCCGTGGGACTCGCCCGCAGTGAGCCAACGCAGCATGGCGCACAGTCTGTCACGGCGTTCTCATCGTCCTGTCACACGTACCACGAAGCGACATATGGCCCGAGGAGGACACCGAGCAGGGCCCCCACGAGCATGAACGGGCCGAACGGATAGGCCTTGCGGTCCACGATCCGGAGCGCCGAGAGCAGGAGTCCGCCCACCCCGCCGAGGAGGAAACCGGCGTACACGCCCGTCACCAGCTCGCTCCAGCCGAACCAGCCGAGTGCGATGCCGAGCACCCCGGACAGCCGGACGTCGCCGTACCCCATGCCCTTGGGGTAGACGAACCAGAGCACGAAGAAGGTGCCGCCCGCCACGAGCCAGCCCCACCCGGCGCGGACCAGCGCGTCCCAGTCCCCCGCGGCCCATGCCGCGACCACCGAGAGCAGGACCACCACGGCATAGGACGGTGCGATCACCTTGGTGGGGAGCAGCCTGGTCCGCCAGTCCACCAGCGCGAGCGCGACGCCTACGGGTGCGAGGTAGAGCAAGAGCGGCAGGCCGGGGCTCCAACCGACCCGCCAGCCGAGCAGGCCCGCCACCACGGCCGTGGCCACGGCGGCCTTCCAGCGCAGGCCCGGCAGCTGCGCGATCGTCGCGTAGGGCTCCTTGGTCTCGGGCACGTCGGGAACCGGCATGGCCGAGCCGGCGGAGGGAACCACCGCGTCCTGCTCCGTCGTGACCCGGCTGTCGTCGTGGCCAGGGGGCATCTCGCCCCCGATCTCGCGTCCGGGAGAGCCGGTCGTGCGCTCGGTGACCGGTCCTGGGCGAGACTCACCGCTGGTCTCCTCTGCGGCCTCCTGCGGCTCGGGGATCCGCCGGACCAGGTCCGGGACGAGTGCACCGGTGGCGAGACCGACCAGAGCGGACACGACGGCGGTGTCCGCGAACCAGGCCTCCATGCTCATGGATCAGGAGCCTACCGAGCAAAGGGCCACGAGAGCGGGCTTCTCGCGCGAACTGTGAAGAACCCGTCGAGTCCCTCACGCACGCTCGGCCAGCGCCCGCTCCCCCGCCTCGCGCATGGCGTCCACAGGCGCCTCGGCGATGCCGGTCATCAACGTGAACTGTCCGCACGCCTGGTGGACGAGCAGGTCGAGGCCCGACACCAGGATCCTTCCCTCGGCTCGGGCGAACTCGGCCAAGGGGGTCGGCCACGGGTCGTACAGCACGTCGAACACCACTGGCGCTCCCGTTGCCAGGGCGACCACCCGCTCGGTCTGCGCCCGGGCCGGGATGGTGGAGACCAGGATGTCGGCCGGGACCGCCGTCTCGTCGAAGCCGCGCACGTGGACGGTGGGCGCCGACGGGTGCCGGGCAGCCGCGTCGAGCGTCTCCTGGGCGCGGCGCGGGTCGCGCACCACGAGGGTCACGTCGTCACAGCCGAGGTCCGCGAGCGCCAGCAGGGTCGACGACGCGGTCGCGCCGCCGCCGAGGATGACCGCCGATCCCGGCACCGCGTCGGTGTGCGAACGAACCGCGGCGACCGCTCCGTCGATGTCGGTGTTGTGGCCGATCCGCCGGCCGTCCTCGAGCACCACTGTGTTCGCGGCCCGGGCCTGCATCGCCCTCGCTGACATCTCGTCGAGCAGAGGTACGACGGTCCGCTTCAGCGGCATCGTCAGGGACAGCCCGCGCCATGACTCGTCCAGCCGGTCGAGGAACCCCGCCAAGCCGGCCTCGTCGACCTCGAACGCGTCGTAGGACCAGTCCAGGCCGACCGCCCTGTAGCCGGCGCGGTGGAGCGCAGGCGAGAGCGAGTGGTGGATCGGACTGCCGAGAACCCCGCAGCGCCTCCTGGAGCGGCTCGTCACGAGGTCAGCAGGTGTCCGACTCGGCACACCACTCATCGAACTCGGCCTTGTTCTTCAGGTGCTCCTCGTAGGAGACCGCGAACTTCGTCTCGCCGGTGTCCGGGTTAGTGGTCACGAAGTAGAGCCACGGCCCCTTGGCCGGGTTGAGAGCGGCCTCGATCGCCTGCTCCCCCGGGGCCATGATCGGCGTCGGCGGCAGCCCGGAGTACTTGTACGTGTTGTAGGGCGAGTCCATGTCGCGGTCGTCGTCGCTGGTGCCGACGCTGCCGTCCTTGCCCACGGCGTAGTGCACGGTCGAGTCGAACTGCAGCGGCATGGGCTCGTCGAGTCGGTTGTAGATCACCCGGCTGACCTTCGCGAAGTCCTTGTCGTAGCGGGCCTCGGCCTGGATGAGGCTGGCGACGGTCATCACGTCGTGGGGGCTCACCCCGAGCTTCCGGGCCTCCGTCTCGAGGTTCAGGTCGGACGCGGCCTGGTTGTAGCGGTCCACCATCATCCGCAGGATGTCCGCGGGCTTGGCGTCCGGCGGGATCTGGTAGGTGGCCGGGAAGAGGTAGCCCTCGGGGTTGCCGTCGGCGTAGCCGGGCAGCCCGAGCTTCTTGGGCTGGTCGAGCAGCATGCGGAACTTCTTCGCCGGGAAGTCGGTCTTCTCGCCCAGCTGCTTGACGATCTGGTCGACGGTCCACCCCTCGGGGAAGGCCACCGTGGCCTGGACCATGTTGGCAGGGTCGATCAGGATCGCGAGCGCGTCCTCGGCCGACATCTGCTTCTTCATCTCGTAGAACCCGACCTGGATCCCCTGTGACAGGGGTTCGTTGACCGCGGCGTCGGTGAACGCCTCCTGGCTCTTCACGACGTCGTTGTCGTACAACGTGGAAGCGATCTCGGAGGCGCTGTCGCCTTCGTGCACCTCGACCATCACCGAGCCGGTGCCCGGACCGGCGTAGTCCTCGGGCGGGCTGAACCAGTCCTTCAGGGCCGCGAAGCCGAAGTCGTAGGCGAGGAAGGCGCCGCCCGCCAGAACGGCTGTCGCCACGAGGACGGCGAGGCAGCTCCTGCCCCGTCGGCCCCTGTTCTTGCGGCGGTGGGTGCGCTCTGGTTCGAGCTCTAGTCCGAGATGGCTCACGTGTGTCCTAAGTCGAGGGTCTCCCCTGGCGCAGCCCCCGAGCTGCGTTCGGTGTCGAGTGCATTCTGCAGGATTACAACCGCGGCCGCCTGATCCACCACGGCTCGTCGCTTCTGGCCCTTCCTCCCTTGTCCGCGGAGTACTGCCTCAGCTGTCACGGTGGACAGACGTTCGTCACACAGGCGGACCGGCACCGGGTCGAGGGCGGTCGCGAGGGAACGCGCGAACTCGCGGACCTTGGCCGCGGCCGGACCTTCTCCGCCGGACAACGAACGGGGCAGCCCGACCACCACCTCGATGGCGCCATGCTCGACGACGATGTCCCGGATCCGGGCCAGATCCCCCTTGCCTCGTGGCACGGTCTCCACCGGTGTCGCCAGCATGCCCGACGGGTCGGAACGTGAAACCCCGATCCTTGCGTCACCGGCGTCCACGCCGACGCGCACGCCGAACCTCAACGCCGGGCCTCCTGCGTATGCGCGCTCACGGTCAGGGCCGTCCGACGGTGACGGTGCGCCCGACCTCGTGCTCCACGTCGCGCAGCGCCTGCTCGGCGTTGGTCACGTCGGCTCCGCCGCCCTGCGCGACGTCGTCCTTGCCACCGCCGCTGCCACCGAGCGCGGTCGCCGCGACCTTCACCAAGGCGTTGGCCGAGATGCCCCAGGCCCGTGCCTCGTCGTTCACCGCGATCACGACCGCCGGCTTGCCCCCGGTCGAGCCGATGATCGCGACGACGCTGGGCTTCCCGGCAGGCATCCGGCCCCGGATGTCCAGGGCGAGCTTGCGCACGTCTCCTGCGCCGGCACCGTCGGCGCGGTGTCCCACGAAGCTCACCCCGTAGACGTCGGTGGGGTTGTTCGCAAGCTCCCCGGCGGCCGCGAGGAGCTGCGCGACCCGGACACGCTCGATCTCCTTCTCCGCGGTGCGCAACCGCTCGACCATGTCGTGGACGCGCTCGGGCAGTTCCTCGGGCCGCACCTTCAGCGCCTCGCTGAGCTGGGCGACGAGCACGTGCTCGCGGGCCAGGAACCGGTAGGCGTCGCCACCGACCAGCGCTTCCACACGACGTACGCCGGAACCGATGGACGACTCACCGAGCAGCTTGATCACGCCGAGCTGCCCCGAGCGGCCGGCGTGTGTCCCGCCGCAGAGCTCACGGGCCCAGTCGCCGACGGAGATGACACGCACCTCGTCGCCGTACTTCTCACCGAACAGCGCCATGGCACCCGACTTGCGGGCTTCCTCCTGCGTCATGAGCTCGGCGTGGACCGCGAGGTCGGCGAGCACCAGGTCGTTGACCCGTGCCTCGACGTCCGCCATCGCAGAGACCGGGACGGGGCTGCTGGCGGAGAAGTCGAAGCGGAACCTGCCAGGAGAGTTCTCGGAGCCCGCCTGGGTGGCGGTGTCGCCGAGCGCCTCGCGGAACGCCTTGTGGACCATGTGCGTGGCGGTGTGCGACCGGCTGATGGACTTGCGCCGCTCGATGTCGACCATGGCCTGCGCCGCCTCACCGACGGTGATGCCCCCGGCCAGCACCTTCGCCTTGTGCACGATGAGGCCGGAGATCGGCGACTGCACGTCCAGCACCTGAACGGTGGCGCCGTTCGCGAGCTCGATGACGCCGTGGTCGGCGAGCTGGCCGCCGCCCTCGGCGTAGAACGGGGTGCGGTCGAGCACGAGCTCGACCTCCTCGCCCTCACCGGCGGAGGAGGCGATTCCGGTGCCCGTGAGGATCCCTCGGACACTGCCCTCCGAGACCACCTGGTCGTAGCCGGTGAAGTCGACCGCGCGGCCGATGCTGTCGGCCACCTCGCGGTAGATGCCGGCGGCCGCGTGCTGGCCCTTCTTGGCCTTCGCGTCCGCCTTCGCGCGCTCACGCTGCTCGGTCATCAACCGGCGGAAGCCCGCCTCGTCGACGCTCAGGCCCTGCTCGGCGGCCATCTCGAGCGTGAGGTCGATCGGGAAGCCGTAGGTGTCGTGCAGCGAGAACGCCCTGCTCCCCGAGAGCTCGGTCTGGCCGGCCCGCTTCGCCTCGCCGGCGGCCATGTCGAAGATGTTGGTGCCCGCCTTGAGCGTCTGCCGGAACGCGTCCTCCTCGGCGTAGGCGACTGTGGAGATGCGGTCCCAGTCCGCCTCGATCTCCGGGTAGGACAGCTTCATCTTGTCGCGGCTCACCGGCAGCAGCTCGGGCAGGACGCGGTCCTCCACGCCGAGCAGCCGCATCGACCGCACGGCGCGCCGCAGCAGCCGCCGCAGCACGTAGCCACGGGCCTCGTTGCCGGGCGTGACCCCGTCGGAGATCAGCATCATGCCGCTGCGCACGTGGTCGGCGACCACCCGGAACCTGACGTCGTCACCGTGGTCGGCGCCGTACCGCCTGCCGGAGAGCTCCACGGCCCTCTCGATGACAGGGAAGACCTCGTCGATCTCGTAGAGGTTGTGCTTGCCCTGGAGCAGGTAGGCGACGCGTTCGAGACCCATCCCGGTGTCGATGTTCTTGCTCGGCAGGTCGCCGCGGATGTCGAAGTCCTCCTTGCTGCGCACGTCGCTCAGCTCGGACTGCATGAACACCAGGTTCCAGATCTCCAGGAACCGGTCCTCGTCGACGACGGGCCCGCCGTCCGGCCCGAACTCCGGGCCCCTGTCGATGTAGATCTCGCTGCAGGGGCCACCGGGGCCCGGCACCCCCATGTGCCAGTAGTTGTCCTTGAGGCCCCGGCGCTGGATGCGCTCGGTCGGCAGCCCGGCGATCTTCCTCCAGAGCTCGGCGGACTCGTCGTCGTCCTCGTAGACGGTGACCCAGACCTTGTCGGGGTCGAAGCCGTACCCGCCTTCGTCACGCGAGCCCGCGACGAGCTCCCAGGCGTGCTCGATCGCGCCTTCCTTGAAGTAGTCGCCGAACGAGAAGTTGCCGTTCATCTGGAAGAACGTGCCGTGCCGGGTGGTCTTCCCGACCTCTTCGATGTCGAGGGTCCGGACACACTTCTGGACGCTGACCGCACGCTTGTACGCCGGGGTCTCCTGGCCCAGGAAGTAGGGCTTGAACGGCACCATGCCGGCGTTGACGAAGAGCAGGTTCGGGTCGTCGAGCAGCAACGATGCTGAGGGGACCACCCGGTGACCGCGCTCCTCGAAGTGCGCGATGAACCGTCGGCGGATCTCCGCGGTATCCATCAGTTGTTGCCCTTTCTCGTCAGCTCATACGGTCGTTCGTGCTCGAGTGCGGCGACACCCGCACTCTCATCGAGCCTCAGTCCGAGGCGGTCCCGCAAGTCGATCTCCTTGGCCGCCATCTCGGTGACGACCTCCTCCTGAAGCAGGTGCATCCCCAGCGACAGCCCGGCCGCCCGGTCGCGCAGACCGTCGGGGGTGAACGCCTCGGCCGCCCGGCGGGCCTTGATCATGGCGTAGACGCCCGCTCCGGCTCCCGCGGCGAACCAGATGACCCTGCTCATGCTGCCTCCTCCTGCCGTTGTCCGGCTGCGGCGACACGGGTGGCGCGCCTCGCGTCGCGACGCCGCTGCTTCCGGGCCCGCTTGACCTCGCGGCGCATCTCGAAGGCGATCCGGTTGCGGCTCTCCGGCGACAGTGCCCGGCGTACGCCGTACGCGAACGCCATCGCCTTCACCAGCGGCTCGCCGAAGGTGACCGAGAGGACCGCGCGTTCGGGCACGACGGGCAGCTCCCGGTCCCTGCCCGCGGTGGTGATGACGTACTCGGTCTGAGGTACGGCGGGCGCGGCAGCCGCGTGGACCCGTGCGGCCTCGAGCTCTGCCGACAACGCGTCCACGCGGGCCTGAAGCGCCTCGATGTCCGCGCGCGAGGCAGCCACCGCACGCGCCGCCCGGCGCCGGCCGCGCACCAGCGAGACCAGCAACGCACACAGGACGACGAGCAACAGCGCTGCGGCCCCGGCCAGGACAGCCAACTGTGCCGAACTCATAGTGGATGACCCTACCGTGCGGTACCGGACCTCTTGCCCCTCACCATGGCCCGGATCCGCTCCCACCGTTCCTTGACGGCTGCCTCGGCTCCGAGGTTCGTGGGCACGTAGTAGGAGGCGTCCTGGACCACGTCCGGGGCGTACTGCTGCTCGGCGATCCCGAACGGCTCGTCGTGGGCGTACTTGTACCCCTTGCCGTGGCCCAGCTTCTTCGACCCGCCGTAGTGCGCGTCGCGCAGGTGGCTCGGGACGGGCCCGATCCTGCCGGACCGCACGTCGGCGCTCGCGGCGTCGATGGCCTTGATGACCGCGTTCGACTTCGGGGCCAGAGCCAGGGCGATGGTCGCCTGCGCCAGGTTGAGCCGTCCCTCGGGCATGCCGATCAGCTGCACCGCCTGCGCCGCCGCCACCGCGGTCGTCAGGGCGGTGGGATCGGCCAGGCCGATGTCCTCGCTGGCAAGGATCACCAGCCTTCGCGCGATGAACCGGGGATCCTCCCCCGCCTCGACCATCCGGGCCAGGTAGTGCAGCGCCGCGTCCGCGTCCGACCCCCGGATCGACTTGATGAACGCGCTCGTCACGTCGTAGTGCTGGTCGCCCTGGCGGTCGTACCGGACCGCTGCCCGGTCGACCGCGGTCTCGGTCGTCGCGAGGTCGACCGTGTCCAGGCCCTTCGCCAGCGCGGCACCGGCCGCGGCTTCGAGGTAGGTCAGGGCCCGTCGCGCGTCGCCACCGGCCAGACGGACCAGGTGGTCACTCGCGTCCTCCGAGAGCGACACCGCCGCCCCGAGGCCCCGCTCGGCGCCGAGTGCCTCGCCGATCACGCCACGGATGTCGTCGTCCGTCAGTGGCTCGAGGGTCAGCAGGAGCGACCGTGAGAGAAGGGGCGAGATGACGGAGAAGAAGGGGTTCTCCGTGGTGGCCGCGACCAGCGTCACCCAGCGGTTCTCCACCCCGGGCAGGAGAGCGTCCTGCTGGGCCTTGGTGAAGCGGTGCACCTCGTCGACGAACAGGACGGTCTCCTGCCCGCCCCGCGCCAGCTGGTTGCGCGCCGTGTCGATCGCGGCACGCACCTCCTTCACACCGGCTGCGACCGCCGAGACCTCGACGAACCGGCGGTTGGTCTGCTGGCTGACGATCGACGCGATCGTGGTCTTCCCGGTCCCAGGAGGCCCCCACAGCAGCAGCGACATCGGCTGGTCGCCCTCGATGAGCCGGCGCAGCGGCGAGCCCGGCGCCAGCAGGTGCTGCTGCCCGACGAGCTCGTCCAGGGTCCGCGGGCGCATCCGGACCGCCAGCGGCGCGGAAGAGTGCGTGTTGCCGGCGAGCGTGCCGCCAGAACCTGTCGCACCCGCGTCCGCGCCCGCCGGCGCGTAGTCGAAGAGACCATCCACGCGGGAAAGGCTAACCCGCCGTCCTAGCGGATGGTGCCGCCCTCGCCGCCCTCGTGCTTGTCGGCGCGGTTGTCGGCCGGTGCCCTGGTCGCCAACGTCGACGAGTCGCTGGTCAGACTCGCGACGTCGGTCCACGTGTCGGAGAAACCGGGCTTGTTCAGGTCCTCGGCCGACGGCGCGGCCCCCTCGACCGGTGTCCCGTCCTGGTCCACGCCGAGCACGTTGAGCGTGATCGGGCTGGTGGGCATGGCGCCATACTCGCCGGCGAAGTGGCAGGCGACCTTGTGCGTGGGCCCGATCTGCAGCAGCGGGGGTTCCTGCGTGGCGCAGATGTCCTTGGCCATCCAGCAGCGGGTGCGGAACCGACAGCCCGACGGCGGGTTGATCGGGCTGGGCACGTCGCCCTCGAGCCGGATCCGCTCCCGGCGGCCGCCGATCGCGGCCTGCTTCACGTCGGGCACGGCGGAGAGCAGTGCCTGCGTGTACGGGTGGTGGGGACGGTTGTAGAGCGTCTCGCGGTCGGCGATCTCCACGATCTTGCCGAGATACATCACCGCCACCTCTGGACAGAAGTGACGGACGACGGCGAGGTCGTGCGCGATGAAGAGGAACGCGACCCCGAACTCCTTCTGCAGGTCCTGCAGGAGGTTGACGACCTGAGCCTGGATCGACACGTCGAGTGCGGAGACCGGCTCGTCGGCCACCAGCAGCTTCGGCTGGAGCGCCAGAGCACGGGCCACGCCGATGCGCTGGCGCTGGCCGCCGGAGAACTCGCTCGGGTACCGGTTGTAGTGCTCCGGGTTGAGCCCCACGATCTCGAGCAGCTCACGCACCCGGTTCAGGACCTGCTTCTCGGGGACCATCTTGTGGACCCTCAGCGGGGTCCCGATGATCGTCCCGACCGTGTGGCGTGGGTTCAGCGAGCTGTAGGGGTCCTGGAAGATCATCTGGATCTCCTTGCGGAGCGGAAGCATCTCCTTGATGGAGAGACTGCCGATCTCCTGCCCCTGGAACTTCATCGACCCGTCGGTCGGGTCGAGGAGGCGCGTGATCAGTCGTCCGGTCGTCGACTTGCCGCAACCGGACTCGCCCACCAGCCCCAGCGAGCTGCCCGCAGCGACCTGGAAGGAGACGCCGTCGACGGCCTGCACCTGGGCGATGGTGCGCCGCACGAGACCCGAGGACTTGACCGGGAAGTACTTGCGCAGGTTGGTGACTTCGAGAAGCGGCTCTGCGCCCCCGGCGGCGTTCGCGGGGACGGGCTCAACCTCGGGGCGGGTAATTGATGTCATTGTTCCTCTTCACCGCTCGTCGGCCGTGGCGTCCTCGGCCACGTCGAAGGTGTCGGCGGTCGTCAGGTCGACCAGGTCGGGTGCGATCTCGGGCAGCACCTCGGACTCGTAGATCATGTCCGGGTTGGGCAGGTGGCAGCGCTTGAGGTGCCGTTCGCCCCGCTGACCAGGCGCCAGTTCCGGCAGCTCGGTGCGGCACAGGTCGCCGGCGACCTTGCTCTTGTGCGTGCAGCGCGGGTGGAACGAGCAACCGGTCGGCGGGTTCAGCAGGCTGGGCGGGTTGCCCGCGATGGGCAGCAGCCGTGCCGAGGTGTCGGCGGTGACGTCCGGCATGCTCGAGAGCAGGCCCCAGGTGTAGGGCATCTCCGGGTGCGTCAGCAGCTCCCTGGTGTGCCCCTGCTCCACCGCGCGGCCGGCGTACATGACCAGGACCTCGTCGGCCATCTCCGCCACAACCCCGAGGTCGTGGGTGATGATGACGATCGCGGACTCGAAGTCCCGCTGGAGCTCCTGGAGCAGGTCCAGGATCTGCGCCTGCACGGTCACGTCGAGCGCCGTGGTCGGCTCGTCCGCGATCAGCAGCTTCGGGTCGTTGACCAGGGCCATGGCGATCATGGCGCGCTGGCGCATGCCGCCCGAGAACTGGTGCGGGAAGTCGTCGACGCGGCTCCTGGCCTGCGGGATCCCCACCCGGTCCAGCATCTCGATCGCCTTGGCGCGCGCCTCGGACTTCGACGCCTCGTGGTGGATGCGGTAGGCCTCCGCGATCTGGCGACCCACGGAGTAGAACGGGTGCAGAGCAGTCAGCGGGTCCTGGAAGATCATCGCGACGTCGTTGCCGCGGATCTTGCGCAGCCTCTCCTCCGAGGCGCCGACGATCTCCTTGCCGCCGACCCGGATCGAGCCGCTCATCCGGGTGCGCTTCACGTCGTGAAGGCCCAGCACCGCCATCGAGGACACGCTCTTCCCGGATCCGGACTCACCGACGATGCCGAGGGTCTCCCCCAGCTTGACGCTGTAGGAGAGGTCGGTCACGGCCTTGACGAGGCCGTCGTGGGTCGGGAACTGCACCGAGAGGTTCTCGATGACGAGGAACGGCTCGTCAGGCTGCCCCACGGCCGGCTGGCCGGCTGTGCGCTGGTCGATCTGGAAGTCTGTCATGAGATCCTCACCCGCGGGTCCAGGAAGCTGTACACGATGTCGACGATCAGGTTCGCGATGACGATCAGGGTTGCGGACACGAGCACGGTGGCCAGGATCACCGGGAAGTCCTGCGGCGCCATGACGGCGTCGAGGGCCCACCGGCCGATGCCGTCGATGTCGAAGATCTGCTCGGTGAAGATCGTGCCCGCCAGCAGGGTCGCGAAGTCGAGGCCGAAGATGGTCACGATCGGCACGATCGCGGCCCGGAGCCCGTGGCCGAAGATCACCTTGCGGGACCTCACGCCCTTCGCGGTCGCGGTGCGGATGTAGTCCTCGTTCAGGGTCTCCACCATGGAGCCGCGCGTGAACCGGGCGTAGGTGGTGGAGTTCGTGAGCCCGATGACGAGCCACGGGAGCAGCAGCCCCGCCGCCCATGCCGCTGGGTTCTCGGTGAGCGGGGTGTAGCCCGTCTCGGGGAACACGCTCCACTGGAGCGTGAGGAAGATCCACGCGAGCAGCGCGAACAGGTAGTACGGGATGGAGGAGATCACCAGGCTGCTGCTGACCAGGAGCCGGTCGGCGAGCGTCCCCCTCCAGCGCGCGGCCAGAGATCCGAGGAGCAGGCCGAGCACGAGGTAGATCGAGGCACCGCCGACGGCAAGGGACACGGTCGCGCCGTACTTCTCCTTCAGCTCGTCGGTCACCTCGCCGCGGGTGCCGTAGGAGATGCCGAGACAGGGTGCGTCACAGTGGTACTCCGCGCCGAGTGAGACGGTGCGGTCGACGAAGAGGCCCTTCACGAAGGCGCCGTACTGAGCGACGATGGGCTCGTCGAGGCCCATCTGCTCCTCGATTCTCTCCATGCGCTCCTGGGTGCAGCGACCGCTCGACTCACATACCGGGGCCGCGGGGTTGCTGGGCCCGAGGTAGAAGAGCGCGAAGACGAACATCGACGTGAGCACGATGACGAGGAACGCCGAGATCAGCCGGCGCACGATGAAACCCGCCACTTGGTCCTACCTACTTCCTGTCTCGGTTGTGGGGTGGGCCCCGCGTACGGGGCCCACCCCACGACCTTGATCAACTCACGGACGGGATGGCTCCCGGCCGCAATGTGGAACTACTAGCTGACCCAGATGTCCTTCCAGGTCGGCATACCGAAGGTGTTGTCGATGTCGTGACCGTTGATCTTCGAGCCGTGCGCCTGTGCCACACCGGCGTAGCCGGTGACGAACAGCGGCATGTACTTCTCAGCGATGTACTTGTCCAGCTCGTTCCACTTGGTCGGCTGGTCCTCGATCGGAGCCTGGAGGACCTCGTCGATGCGGTCATCGACGTCCTTCTCGCTGAAGACCGAGTAGTTCGAGCCCAGGCCCTCCTCGTCGAGGTTGGTCGACTGCAGGACCGGCGGGAACCACGAGCCACCGGACGGCCAGTCAGAGCACCAGCCGGCGGAGCGGACGTTGATGTCGGCGTCGGGGTCGGCGCGGACCGTGGACAGGTCGGCGATCGTGCTGGCCACGGGCTTCGGGGTGAAGCCGGCCTCCTTCAGCGAGCGCACGATGACGTCCTTGACCTTGACGGCGTTCGGGTCGTCGTTGGCGAAGAGCCACTTGACCTCGAAGCCGGTCTCGCCGGCCTCCTCCAGCAGCGACTTGGCCTTGGCGGTGTCGGTCGTGCCCACCTCGTGGTCCGGCATCGGGTTGAACTCTTCGCGACCGGGGATGCCGGGCGGAAGCAGGTTCGTGCCGTTGATCCGGGTCACGTCCTTGATGTAGCCGCCCGCGAGGATCGCGTCCTCGTACGGGTAGGCGTAGGCAAGGGCCTGGCGGACCTTGATGTCCTTGATCTTGCGGTAGTCGAGGCCCCAGTAGAACGTGCAGGGCTGTCCACCCAGGATCAGACGGTCGCTCTCCTCGTCCTGGAACGTGCGGAAGTTCTCCGCGAGCACGTCGTCGAAGGTCAGCGTGGTCTGACCCTCACCCTGGTCGTTGAGCAGGATCTGGTCGATCTTCGAGTTGTCGGTCTGGAAGTCGAAGACGTACTTCTCCGGGTAGGCCGTACGACCCGGGTCGGTGGCCGGGTCCCAGTGCGGGTTGCGCACCAGGGTCAGCGACTTCTCGGGGGTGTACTCGTCGAACATGTACGGACCGGTCGCCCACGGGTGCAGGCGGTACTTGTCCGGGTCGTCCTTGCCCTCCGGGACGGGGCCGATGGCCGGGAACGCGCCCCAGTAGGGCATGTCCGGGAACGGCTTGTTCATCTTGAGCGTAAGAGTGTTGCCGTCCACGCTCACGCCGGCGTAGTCGGTGCCCGACTTGTAGGGGCCCTTGTACTTGTCGCCGTCGATGAAGTAGTCGTTGCTGTAGGCAGCGCCCTCCGGGAAGCTCGCGCGGTCGAAGGACCGCATGATGCCGTAGGCGACGTCGTCGGCGGTCACGTCCTGACCGTTCTCCCACTTCACGCCGTCACGGATCGTGAACTTCCACTCCGTGAAGTCCTCGTTCGCCGTGCCGAGGTCGGTGGCGAGGTCGGGGACGAGCACCATGTTGCCCGACTCCTCGTCGTACACGTACTGCGTCAGCGAACGGGTGATGAGCCCGCTCAGGATCGACGCGGTGTTCGTGTAGTACGCCTCGGTCGGGTCCATGCTGTTCAGACCGCTGAAGCTCAGGACGGTGACGGTGCCACCCTCCTTGGCGCCGTCGATCTCCACGGGACCCTCACGCGTGGGGTCCATGGCGTCGCCGGTGTTGCCGAGGTTCTCCTTGTCGACGCCACCGGCGCCTCCGCCTCCGCCGTTCCCGCCGTTACCTGAGCCGCCACACGCGGCTAGGGCAAGCAGTCCGACGGTTGTGGCGGCAATGATCGGTTTCTTGAACCGCATTACTTGCCCACCCTTTCCTGGTTGGTTGTGCGTTCCCGCGGTGAGAAGGTCACCGGCGAGTCTTGGGGTCGAAGGCGTCTCGGATGGAGTCGCCCAGGAGGTTGAGCGCCAGCACGAGCACCATCACGGTGACGACCGGGGCCCAGAGGTAGATCGGGTACTTCTCGAAGGAGTTGACCGCCTCGTTGATGGTCTGCCCCAACGACGGGACGTTCGTCAGCCCGATCCCGAGGAAGGAGAGACCCGCTTCCGCCGCCACGTAGGCGGGCAGGGCGAGCGAGGTCGCCACCACGATCGGCGCCACCAGGTTGGGCAGCAGCTCCTTGAACAGGATCCGCCGGGTCGGGACACCCATCACCTGTGCGGCTTGGACGAACTCACGCTCGCGCAGCGAGAGCACCTGACCGCGGATCAGACGGGCGAGACCCATCCACCCGAAGATCACCAGAACGCTCATCAGCGCGATGACCTGCGCCTTGGCCAGAGCGTCGATGTCGGTGGAGAACCGGGTGGTGATGAGCGGGGCCAGCACGAGAGCGCCGAGGATGAACGGGAAGGACAGGAACAGGTCGATGACGAAGGAGATGACCCGGTCGAGCCAGCCGCGAGCGAACCCGGCGACCAGGCCCACGGTCACGCCGATCAGCGTCGACAGGACCGTGGCCCCGGTGGCGACTCCCAGCGAGGTGCGCAGGCCGTACAGCAGCCGGGCGAAGTTGTCGTAGCCCGTCCCCGGAGCCAGTCCGAGCGGGTGCTCCCAGGTGAAGTCGTGGTACGGCGGGCCGATGGCCGGCATGCCGTCGAACTCGAGCACCTCACTGGGGCGCGGTGAGCCGGGCCTGCTGTCCGGGTAGATTCCCCACAGCTGACAGATGATGGGGGCGAAGAGCCCGAGCACGAGGAGCAGCAGCACCAGGACGGCCGAGATCATCGCGACCTTGTCCTTGCGCAGCCGCTCGAAGGCGATACGGGTAGGTGACTTGCCCGCGATCTCCTTGGCCACGGGTTCGCCGGGTGCGAGCTCGTGGTCGAGCTCCTCCAGCTCCGCAATGGTCATCTAAAGCCTTCCTCAGGTGGTGGCCCTTTTCACAGCCTGAGCGACTCTAAACCACGGTTTGTCACTTAAAAGGGCACGACAGGTAACGATCTGATACCGGGCACCCCATGTCCGGAAAGCGGACAGTGAGGACTGGGCCCTTGAACCCGCAAAGAACCAGGGCCCGTGTCGACAGTCGACACGGGCCCTGGATGCTGGATGCCTGGCTGGTTCTCAGGCCTTGTCGGACGCCTCCGGCTTCGCATCCACGCCTGCCTCGGCGCGCTGCTCCGGCGTGATCGGTGCAGGAGCCGCCGTGAGCGGGTCGTAGCCTGCGCCCGTCTTGGGGAACGCGATCACGTCGCGGATCGAGTCGGTGTCGCTGAGCAGAGCGCAGATCCGGTCCCACCCGAAGGCGATCCCGCCGTGCGGCGGCGCGCCGTACTTGAACGCGTCGAGAAGGAAGCCGAACTTCTCGTCCGCCTCCTGCTCCCCCAGCCCCATCACCGCGAAGACGCGCTTCTGGACGTCCTCACGGTGGATACGGATCGAGCCGCCACCGATCTCGTTGCCGTTGCACACGATGTCGTAGGCGTACGCGAGGGCAGAGCCCGGATCCGTGTCGAAGGTGTCGATGCTCTCGGGCTTCGGAGAGGTGAAGGCGTGGTGCAGGGCGGTCCACGCGCCGTGCCCGACGGTCACCTCGCCCGCGGCCGCGGCCTCCGACGCCGCCTCGAAGAGCGGCGCGTCGACGACCCAGACGAAGCTCCACCGGGACTCGTCGATCAGACCGCCGCGACGACCGATCTCGAGGCGGGCGGCGCCGAGCAGTGCCCGAGATGTCTTCACCGGGCCGGCAGCGAAGAAGATGCAGTCGCCGGGGGCGGCGCCGACGTGTGCGGCGATGCCCGCCCGTTCGTCCTCACTGAGGTTCTTGGCCACCGGCCCACCGAGCTCCCCGTCCTCACCGACCAGGACGTAGGCGAGCCCCTTCGCGCCTCGCTGCTTGGCCCACTCCTGCCAGGCGTCGAGCTGCTTGCGTGGCTGGTTCGCCCCGCCCGGCATGACCACCGCGCCGACGTAGGGAGCCTGGAAGACGCGGAAGGGGGTGTTCGCGAAGTACGCCGTGCACTCGACGAGCTCGAGGCCCATCCGGAGGTCGGGCTTGTCGGTTCCGTACCTCCGCATCGACTCCTCGTAGGTGATCCGCTCGATCGGGGTCTTGATGTCGTGGCCGACGAGACCCCAGACCGCGCGCAGGACGTCCTCGGAGAGAGCGATGACGTCGTCCTGCTCCACGAAGCTCATCTCGATGTCGAGCTGGGTGAACTCGGGCTGACGGTCGGCGCGGAAGTCCTCGTCGCGGTAGCACCGCGCGATCTGGAAGTACTTCTCCATGCCCGCCACCATCAGCAGCTGCTTGAACAGCTGCGGGCTCTGGGGCAGGGCGTACCAGCTCCCCGGCTGCAGCCGGGCGGGCACGAGGAAGTCCCGCGCCCCTTCCGGCGTCGACCGGGTCAGGGTCGGTGTCTCCACCTCGACGAACCCGCGCGAGGTGAGCACCTCGCGGGCGGCGCGGTTGACCTCGCTGCGAAGGCGGAGCGCCCTCGCCGGGCCCGCGCGGCGCAGGTCGAGGTAGCGGTGCGCCAGACGAACCTCCTCGCTGACCTCACCGTGCTCGTCGATCGGGAACGGCAGTGGGGCGGCGGCGCTGAGCACCTCGACCTCGGAGGCGATCACCTCGACGTCACCCGTGGGAAGGGCGGGGTTCGCGTTGCCCTCCGGGCGCGGGGCGACCTCTCCGACGATCTTGAGGCAGTACTCCGCCCTGAGGTGGTGGGCCACCTCCTCGTCCCGGACGACCACCTGGACCACTCCGGAGGCCTCCCGTAGGTCGAGGAACGCCACGCCGCCGTGGTCGCGCCGACGCGCCACCCATCCGGCCAGGGTGACGGTCTGGCCCGCGTGCTCGGCTCGCAGGCTGCCGGCGTCATGGGTGCGGATCACGAGTGCTGCTCCTTGTCTTGGGACTGCTGGGTGAGGACTGCCGGGACCAGGTCGTCGGCGGGCGGGGTCCAGGTGACCGGATCGGCCGGCGCCTGCTCCCCCGTCCTGATGTCCTTGACCTGGTGGTCGGTGGGTGTGCCGTCGTCGCCGACGCTGAAGAACCATACGTAGGGGATGCCGCGGCGCTCGGCGTAGCGGATCTGCTTGCCGAACTTCTGCGGGGCTGCCGCCACCTCGGCCGGGACGCCACTGCGACGCAGCTGCTGGGCGACCGCGTCACAGGCCGCTCGGGAGTCCTCGTCCGGCAGGGCGACGAGGACCGCGCTCGGGACGCTGCGGCTCGCGGCGAGCACACCCCGGGCGAGCAGGGGCACGAGCATCCGGCTCACCCCGAGGGAGATGCCCACCCCGGGGTACGTCGTGCGGCCGTCGCTGGCCAGCGCGTCGTACCTGCCGCCGGAGCAGATCGAGCCGAGACCCTCGAAGCCCTCCATCACCGTCTCGAAGACCGTGCCCGTGTAGTAGTCGAGGCCGCGGGCGATCCGGAGGTCTGCCTCGACCACGAACCGGTCGCTGGTGACCGTGGCGCAGCCCAGGAGGACCGCCTCCAGCTCGGCGAGGCCCTCTTCGAGCAGGTCACTGCGGACGCCTGCCTCGTCGCACAACGCGCGCACGCGCTGGACGAACGACGTGTCCGTGCTGCGGATCTCGGCCAGCTCCAGGCACCGGCTCGCCTGTACGTCGTCCAGGCCGGCGTCGTCGACGAGCATCTTCGCGATGACCTCGGCGGGCACCTTGTCGATCTTGTCGATGACCCGCATGGCCGACTCGACGTCCGTGACACCGAGCCCTGCGTAGAAGCCCTGGATCAGCTTGCGGTTGTTGACCTGGAGGCGCATCGCGGGCAGCGGCAGGCCCACCAGGGCCTCGGCCATCACCCGGGCGACCTCGATGTCGTGGTGGAAGGGCAGGCTGTCACGCCCGACGATGTCGATGTCGGCCTGGGTGAACTCGCGGAACCGGCCTTCCTGCGGGCGCTCGCCACGCCAGGCCTTCTGGATCTGGTAGCGCCGGAACGGGAACTCCAGCTTGCCGGCGTGCTCGAGCACGTAGCGGGCGAACGGCACGGTCAGGTCGAAGTGGAGGCCGACGCCGGAGTCCGAGCCCGCCGTCTCCTCGGGGTCCGCCTGCAACCGCCGGAGCACGTAGACCTCCTTCGAGGTCTCGCCCTTCCGCAGAAGCTGGTCGAGTGGCTCGACGGCCCGTGTCTCGATGGAGGCGAAGCCGTGCAGCTCGAAGATCCGTCGGAGCCTGTCGAGAATGTGGAGCTCGACGAACCGCTGGTCGGGCAGCAGCTCGGGAAACCCGCTCATCGGGTTCGGCTTGCTCATGTATCAAAGACCTCTGCTGTTACCCGGCGTCGCCGGGCTGTCCTGGTATCCGCCGTCCTGGTACCCGGCTCCCTCATGGCCCACCAGGTCGAGCAGGAAGGGGTTGGTGGCCCGCTCCCGGGCGATGCTGGTCTGCTCCCCGTGTCCCGGGAGCACCACGATGTTGTCGGGCAGGGTGAGCACCTTCGTCGCCAGGCTCCGCAGCATCGTGGGGTGGTCACCGCCGGGCAGGTCGGTCCGACCGATCGAGCCTGCGAAGAGCAGGTCACCGGAGAACATGATCTGCGAGATGTCCTGCGCGGCATCGTCGGCGTACGGCGTCCTGAACGTCACCGACCCCTCGGTGTGCCCCGGGGTGTGGTCGACGAGGAACTCGAGCCCGGCGAGCTCGAGGTGCTGTCCGTCCGCAAGCTCCGCGACGTCGTCGGGCTCGGCGAAGTCGTACGTGCCGCCCAGCAGCATCCCGGCCGTCTCCGGGGAGATCCCGGCCATCGGGTCCGAGAGCAGGTGCCGGTCGCGCGGATGGATGAACGCCGTCGCGTCGTACGACCCGGCCACCGGCGCCACGCACCACATGTGGTCGATGTGTCCGTGCGTCACCAGCACCGAGACAGGCTTGAGCCGGTGCTCACGCACCACCTCCGCCACGCCGTCGGCTGCGTCCTTCCCGGGGTCGATGACGACACACTCCTGGCCGGCCCCGGTGGCGACGACGTAACAGTTCGTCCCCCATGGACCGGCTGGGAAGCCTGCAATAAGCACGAGTGCTGTCTCCTGTACTGCTTCGCGTGCGCGCTCGGACCAAAGAAGCCTACCCAGCCAGGAGCGCCGCCGGTAAACCGCGGGCTACCGTGGTCGTGGCGCCCTCCTGCCCGAAAAGCCCGTGTGCGGTGGGGCCAGGACACCTAGACTCACCAGCCGTGGTCAGGAAGAAATGTCGTGGCAGGCACATCGTTCAGGCGGAAGCTCCAGGGTTTGACTACGATGCAGATGCAGTGGACCGCACCCCGAAGCTGATTGAGGTAACCGGTGAACAGCCCCGATAGCGACCAGGCAACCGACCAGTGGGGCCGGGTGTCCGGAGACGGCACCGTCTACGTCCGCACGGGCGAGGGCGAACGTAAGGTCGGACAGTGGCCTGACGGCGACCCCGCCGAGGCATTGGCGTTCTTCAAGAAGCGCTTCGACGACCTGGCCTTCGAGGTCGATCTGCTCGAGCAGCGGGTGAATGCGGGCACGCTGGCGCCCGACGAGGCGATGGCGGCCGTGAAGCAGGTGCACGCGACGATCGCCGACGCGCAGGCGGTCGGTGATCTCGACGGGCTGGACGGTCGCCTCAACGCCCTGACCGGCACGATCGACGAGCGCCGCGAGCAGCGTCGGGCCGAGCGCGCGAAGAAGGTCGAGGAGGCCAGGGGGCACAAGGACCGGATCGCCGCCGAGGCCGAGAGCATCTCCGAGAGCAGCGACTGGCGCAACGGCGCCAACCGGATGCGCGAGCTGCTCGACGAGTGGAAGGCGCTCCCCCGCCTCGACAAGGGCACCGACGACGCCCTGTGGCGCCGTTTCTCGACGGCACGTACGACGTACACCCGTCGCCGCAAGGCACACTTCGCCGAGCTCAACGAGAAGCGCGACTCCGCCCGGGTGGTCAAGGAGCGGCTCGTCGTCGAGGCGGAGGAGCTCGCCGACTCCACCGAGTGGGGCCCGACGTCCGGCAAGTACCGCGAGCTGATGCGCCAGTGGAAGGCGGCCGGTCCCGCACCCAAGGGCGTCGACGACCAGCTGTGGAAGCGCTTCCGCGGGGCTCAGGACAAGTTCTTCGGCGCCCGCGACGCGGCGAACGCGGAGCTCGACCGCGAGTTCGCCGCCAACGCCGAGAAGAAGGAGGCCCTGCTCACCGAGGCCGAGGCACTCCTGCCCGTCACGGACCTCAAGGCCGCCAAGGACGCCTTCCGTGACATCGCGGAGCGCTGGGACGCCGCCGGGAAGGTGCCCCGGGACCGCATGAAGGAGCTCGAGGGCCGGATCCGCAAGGTGGAGCAGGCGATCCGCGGTGTCGAGGACGACCAGTGGCGACGCTCCAACCCCGAAGCGCGTGCCCGTGCCGCCGACACCGTGGCCCAGCTGCAGTCGTCCATCGAGGAGCTGCAGGCCAAGCACGACAAGGCGGTGGCGGCGGGGAACACCAAGAAGGCCGAGGAGCACGCCAGCGCCATCGAGGCCCGCAAGGCCTGGCTCACGGAGGCCGAGAAGGCCCTCACCGAGTTCTCCGGCTGACCACCGCGCCCCGCTGCACGCGACCCCGGTGAGGCGTGAGGCGCTGTGACGCGGGCCGGGTGAGGCGAGGGACGCGGGTGGGGCGGCCGGGTGCGGCGCTGGCGGAGACAGACGGCGGCGGGAGCGTAAAAGCGACGTCCGCAGACTGAGCCGCGGCAGCGGCAGCAACGACGCGGACGGAGCCCAAGCGATCGCAGCCGTCTGGCGCAGTCAGCGCGGCCCAGTGGGCGGAGAAACCGGGTCTACTGCGTCACCCGGTAGGCGTCGAACACACCGTCCACCGACCGCACGGCCTTCAGCACGTGCCCCAGGTGCTTCGGGTCACCCATCTCGAAGGTGAAGCGAGACTTGGCGACGCGGTCCCGGCTGGTCTGGAGGGACGCGGCGAGGATGTTGACGTGGACGTCCGACAGCACCTTGGTGATGTCCGAGAGCAGCCGGGCGCGGTCGAGCGCCTCCACCTGGATGTTGACCAGGAACATCGACTGCGCTGTGGGCGCCCACTCGACCTCGACGAGACGCTCGGGATGCGAACGGAGGCTCGAGGCGTTCGTGCAGTCGTCGCGGTGCACCGAGACGCCCGCTCCCCGGGTGACGAAGCCGAGGATCTTGTCGCCGGGCACCGGCGTGCAGCACTTGGCGAGCTTGACCCAGACGTCGGAGATGCCCTTGACGATGACGCCGGCATCGCCGCCGGGGGCGTGTCGGGCGCGGGACCGTTCGCTGGGGAGGCGGATCCCCTCGGCGAGGTCCTCCGCCGCGCCCTCCTCGCCGCCGTGCAGGTCGATCACCCGACGTACGACGGTCTGCGCGCCGATGTTCCCTTCTCCGACGGCGGCGTACAACGCGGAGACGTCGGTCAGCCGGAACTCGTCCGCGACGGTGGACAGCGACTCGTGGGTGAGCACCCGCTTGAGCGGCTGCCCTTCCTTGCGCATGAGCCGGGCGATCTGCTCCTTGCCCTGGTCGATCGCCTCCTCGCGACGCTCCTTGGTGAACCACTGGCGGATCTTGTTCCGGGCCCGGGGCGACTTGACGAAGCCGAGCCAGTCACGGCTCGGTCCGGCGTTGGGCGCCTTGGACGTGAACACCTCGACGACGTCGCCGTTGTCCAGCGTCGACTCCAGGGGCACCAGCCGGCCGTTGACCCGGGCGCCGATGGTGCGATGGCCGACCTCGGTGTGGATGGCGTAGGCGAAGTCCACCGGGCTCGATCCCGTGGGCAGCGCGATCACGTCTCCGCGGGGCGTGAAGACATAGACCTCCGCGGAGTTGATCTCGAACCTGAGCGACTCGAGGAACTCTCCCGGGTCCGTCGTCTCCTGCTGCCAGTCGAGGAGCTGACGCACCCACGCCATGTCCGCGTTGCTGGTCTGGGACGTCAGCAGCCCCCGGTCGGTGTCGGCGCCGGAGCGGACGTCCTCCTTGTACTTCCAGTGGGCCGCGACGCCGTACTCCGCACGGCGGTGCATCGCGAACGTGCGGATCTGCAGCTCGACGGGCTTGCCCTCGATGCCGATCACCGTCGTGTGCAGCGACTGGTACATGTTGAACTTCGGCATCGCGACGAAGTCCTTGAAACGGCCGGGCACCGGGTTCCAGCGGGAGTGCAGCACCCCGAGCACGGCGTAGCAGTCCCGGTCGGACTCGACCAGGATCCGGATCCCGACCAGGTCGTAGATGTCGGAGAACTCACGACCCCGGACGATCATCTTCTGGTAGATCGAGTAGTAGTGCTTCGGCCGCCCCTTGACCACGGCCTTGATGCGCGCCTCCTTCAGGTCGTTCTCGACCTGCGAGATCACCTGGGCCAGGAACTGGTCCCGTGAGGGGGCGCGCTCGGCGACCAGCCGGACGATCTCGTCGTAGATCTTCGGGTGCAATGTCGCGAACGCGAGGTCCTCGAGCTCCCACTTGATGGTGTTCATGCCCAGCCGGTGGGCCAGGGGCGCGAAGATCTCCAGGGTCTCGCGTGCGATTCGCTCCTGCTTGTCCTGCTTGAGGTAGCGAAGGGTGCGCATGTTGTGAAGCCGGTCCGCCAGCTTGATGACGAGCACCCGGATGTCCCGGCTCATCGCCACGATCATCTTGCGGATGGTCTCGGCCTGCGCCGAGTCGCCGTACCTGACCTTGTCGAGCTTGGTGACGCCGTCGACCAGGAGGGCGACCTCCTCGCCGAAGTCGTGACGGAGCTCGTCGAGGGTGTACGACGTGTCCTCGACCGTGTCGTGCAGCAGAGCGGCGCACAACGTCGGCTCGGTCATACCGATCTCCGCGAGGATCGTGGCGACCGCGAGCGGATGGGTGATGTAGGGGTCACCGCTCTTGCGGGTCTGGCTTCCGTGCGCCTTCTCGGCGGTCAGGTACGCGCGTTCGAGCAGGGCCAGGTCCGCCTTGGGGTGGTTTGCGCGGACCACCCGGTAAAGCGGCTCGAGCACCGGGTTCCCCGGCTGGCTCTTCGTGGCCATGCGCGCGAGTCGCGCACGCATCCGACGGCCCGACGGCCCACCCGACGAGGGCGAGGCGGGTCGCTCCTCCGGCGCCGGGGCAGGCGTGTCCGCCGCGGGACTCGCGAGACGTTCCTCAGCCACGGGCACTCCAGATTGTCGGACCAGGTACCAGTCTATGCCCCGACCCCAGCGGCGAGGCCGGTCTGACGGGGCCCGGAATGTGCCTGGTTCAGACGGTTCTCAGCGCGGTGAACGGAAGGTCGCCGACCTTCTGCCGCCCCGGGAGGAAGGACAGCTCCATGAGCACCGCGACCCCACCGACGACACCGCCGCACAGCTCGACCAGCTCGGCCGTGGCGGCCACCGTGCCACCGGTCGCGAGCACGTCGTCCACCATCAGGATGCGCTCCCCTGGGTGGATGGCGTCACGGTGCACCTCCAGGCTGTCCTCGCCGTACTCGAGTGCATACGTCACCGAGTGCGTGGGACCGGGCAGCTTGCCCTTCTTGCGAACCGGGACGAAACCCGCGCCGAGGGCAAGGGCGACGGGCGCCGCCAGGATGAAGCCGCGGGCCTCCATCCCGACCACCTTGTCGACGACCACGTTGCCGTCGGCGTCGCGGCCGCTGGCAGCCAGAGCCTGGATCACGGCGGAGAAGCCGTCGTGGTCGGCGAGAAGAGGCGTGATGTCCTTGAACATCACCCCCGGCTTCGGGAAGTCCGGAATGTCTCGGATCAGCGTGTCCAGCCGCTTCTGCAGCATCGGGTCGGACACCGGCTGGTCCGTCGTACTCACCTCTTGCCCCGCTGGGAGCGGGGCTTACGGGACGGCTGCGCCCGCTTCGACGACGCCGACTGGCTCACCGGACGCGAAGCCGGACGCTCCCCGGCCGTGGACCGCGGCGACCGTCGCGCGCCGACCGGCGCGGCGTCAGAGTCTTCCGCGTGCTCAGGCTCCCGGCCGGGCTCGTCCTGGACCGCCATGTCGTCGGTGAAGACGGGGACCGCCGCATACCGGTCGGCGTGGTGCCGTGCTCTGGTCCGTGCCCGCGCGTCGTCCTTCTTGATACCCGGCTCGCGCTCCTTGAGCTGGACCAGCAACGGCGTGGCGATGAAGATCGAGGAGTACGCGCCGGCGGCCATACCGACGAACAGCGCCAGCGCGAGGTCCTTCAGCGCCCCCGAGCCGAGTGTCACCACACCGGCGTAGAGGATCGCACCCACCGGCAGGAGGGCGACCACGGAGGTGTTGATCGACCGGACCAGGGTCTGGTTGACAGCCAGGTTCGCGGCCTCGCGGTAGGTCTTGCGGGTCTTCGCCAGGTTCTTGGTGTTCTCACGCACCTTGTCGAAGACGACGACGGTGTCGTAGAGCGAGAATCCGAGAATCGTCAGCACACCCGTGACTGTTGCCGGGGTGACCTCGAACCCGGACAGGGCGTAGACACCGACGGTGATCAGCACGTCGTGCACGAGGGCCACCATGGCGGCGACCGACATCTTCCACTCACGGAAGTACGCCCAGATGAAGAGGACCACCAGCACACTGAAGACCGCGAGCCCGATCAGTGCGCGGTTGAGGATCTGGGCACCCCAGGTCGCGCCGATGGCGGCCGTGCTGATGTCGGCTTCCTGAACCTCCGCGGCGTCCTGGATCGCCGAAGAGATCTCCGTCGCCTGGTCGTTGTTCAGCGGCTCGGTCTGGACCCGGATGGTGTCCTGGCCCGACGTGTTGACGATCGGCGACGAGGCGGCGTCGATCCCGCTCCCGGCCACGGCGTCGCGGATGTCCTCGACGGCGGACTGGTCCGCCTGGCCGGCGGGCATGGCCACGCGGTACTCCACACCGCCCTCGAACTCGATGCCCATGTTGAGGCCCTTGAAGTAGAGCCCCGAGAGCGCCACCAGCACGATGACGCCGGAGATTACGTACCAGAGTCGGCGGCGGCCGACGAAGTCGATGGAGACGTCGCCCTCGTAGAGCGCGTTACCGAGACGAGAGAACTTGCTCATCAGGCTCGCCCTCCTGCGGGACGTGTGCGGACGGCACCGGGCAGCGAGTCGACGCCGAGGTTCTCGGCGTCGAGCCCGGACAGCTTGTGACCGGTGTAGAAGAACGGGAACCGCGCCAGCCACGAGACCATCGGCTTGGTGAAGAAGAAGAACACGATGAGGTCGATGATCGTGCTGATGCCGAGCGCGAACGCGAAGCCCTTCACGACGCCGATGGCGAAGATGTAGAGCACCACGGCCGCGAGCAGGGACACGGTGTCCGCGGCCAGGCAGGTGTTCCGGGCTCGGACCCAGCCGGCCTCCACCGCGACGCGCATCGACTTCCCGTCGCGCATCTCGTCACGGATCCGTTCGAAGTAGACGACGAACGAGTCCGCGGTGATACCGACCGCGACGATGAGGCCGGCGATGCCGGGCAGGGTGAGCGTGAACCCGGCGGCCTGGCTCATGATCAGCACCGTCGCGTAGGTCACCGCTGCCGCCGTCATCAAGGACGCGAAGACGACCAGGCCCAGCCCGCGGTAGTAGAAGAGGCAGTACACGAGCACGAGCGCCATTCCGATGATGCCCGCCCAGATGCCGGCGGACAGCTGGTCGGACGCCAGCGTCGGACCCTCCTCGGTCACCACCGGCGCGGTGAACTTCAACGGGAGTGCGCCGTACTTGAGGGAGTTGGCGAGCGTCTGCGCCTCGGTCTGGCTGAAGTCGCCGGAGATCTGCGCATTGCCGTTGAGGATCGCGCTCTCCACGGTCGGTGCGGAGATGACCTTGCCGTCGAGCACGATGGCGAACTGCTGCCCCGTGCCCTGGAGCGCCGTCGTCACGTCACCGAACGTCTCGCGTGCGCCGCTCTTGAACGACAGGTCGACCACATAGCCCACACCCTGGGGTGGAATGCCCGCGCTGGCGTCGCTGAGCTGTGTCCCCTCGATCATCGAGGCGGAGAGAAGGTACTTGTAACCCTTGTCGTCGCACGTGATCAGGGGCTGGGCCTGGGCATCCTGCACGGGTGCTGCGTTCTCGGGCTTCTCGGGACACGTGAACTTGCTGAACTTCTGGGTCCACTCCGCGCCGGGGTTGTTCATCCACTTCAGCGGCTGGTCGACAGGCGCGCCCTTCGCGCTCTGGGGCGAGGCGGGCGTCGGCTGCCCGGGCAGGGGCTGCGGGGCGACGGACGGGCTCGGCGCTGGTGCTTCCGACTGGCTCGCGGGTGCGGGCTTCGGGGACTTGTCCGCGCGGACCAGGCCCCGGGACACCGCACGTCCGCGTGGGGAGGCGGTCCCGGAGGGCTTGGCCGCAGGCTTCTTCGAGGGGCTGGCGTCACTGCTCGGACTCGTGTCCCCGCTCGGCGAGGGCGCAGGCGAGCCGCTGGGGCTGGGAGCCGGCATGGGCGCGCCCGGAGCCGCCGCTGCCACCAGGCGGAACCGCAGCTGGGCGGTCTGCTTGACGGTGTCGACGAGGTCCTTGCGGTTCTGGCCGGGGATCTCGACGATGATGTTCCGGTCGCCCTGGGTGGCTACCTCGGCCTCGGAGACGCCGCTGCCGTTGACCCGGCTGTCGATGATGCCGGCGGCTTCATCCAGCTTCTCCGGCGTCACCGCCTCACCGGTCTCGGTGCTTGCCTCCAAGGTGATCCGGGTGCCGCCTTGCAGGTCGAGACCCAGCTTCGGCTTCCATTCGCCGCCGAGCGCCACCCCGCCGTACATGACGGCGATGGCCAGCGCGAAGACGATGAGCGTGCGCCCGGGGCGGGACGCGTTTCTCGCCACTCTTATTCGCTCCTCATGAAGTCGGGCAGTCCAGCCCGGGTGAGTCTGTCTACTGCTCGTCGATGACGCCGGGACCGTCGCCTGGGGCGGGGGTCCCGGGCTCGCCGGCCGAGGTGTCGATGACGCGCACGACTGCCTGCCGAGCCACCTTCATGGTGGTCCCGGGAGCGACCTCGAGCTGCAGGGTCTCGTCGGCAACCGACACGACCTTGCCGTAGATGCCCGACCCGAGCATCACCTCCGAGCCAACCTCGACGCTCGACTGGATCCGGTTCATGTCCTGCTGACGCTTGCGGGCGGGCCGAATCACGAGGAACCAGAACGCGAGCACGATCAGGAGAAGAGGAAGAATGCCGGCCAGGTCCGACGAGTTCACATTGACTCCTACAGAGTTCTACGGGCAGAGCACAGCAGCCGACAATCGGCCAACGGTGAAGTGTAACCACGCTTCCTGAGTGGCTCCGACCACAGTCCCGTCCGAAACGTCACGGTTGCGTATCAGACCTGGCTCCGGCTTGCCGTCCGCCGCATCGCTCAGGCGTCCGTGCCGTCGAACAGGTCGTCCTGTCCGTCGTCTCCCTGCAAGGCACCGAACGCGGCGCCGCGCGGGACAGTCAGCCCCAGGTGCTCCCAGGCTGCGGGAGTGGCCACCCTTCCTCTGGGCGTGCGGGCGAGAAACCCAGAGCGCACCAGGAACGGCTCGGCCACCTCCTCGACCGTCTCACGCTCCTCCCCCACGGCCACGGCCAGCGTGCTGACACCCACGGGTCCGCCGCCGAATCGACGGCAGAGTACGTCGATCACGGCGCGGTCGAGACGGTCGAGCCCCAACTGGTCCACCTCGTAGAGGTCGAGTGCACGGTGCGCAATGTCGAGGGTGACGACGCCGTCGGACCGCACCTGTGCGTAGTCACGCACGCGGCGGAGCAGACGGTTGGCGATCCGCGGGGTGCCCCGTGAGCGGGAGGCGATCTCCCCCGCGCCTTCGTCGGTCAGCTCCACACCCAGCAGGCCCGCCGAGCGCCGCACGATCAGCTCGAGGTCGCTCGGGTCGTAGAACTCGAGGTGCGCGGTGAAGCCGAACCGGTCCCGCAGGGGGCTGGGCAGCAGCCCGGCACGGGTCGTCGCGCCGACCAGGGTGAACGGAGGGATCTCGAGCGGGATCGCGGTCGCGCCCGGGCCCTTGCCGATGACCACGTCGACGCGGAAGTCCTCCATCGCCATGTAGAGCATCTCCTCGGCGGGACGCGACATCCGGTGGATCTCGTCGACGAAGAGGACGTCGCCCTCGTTCATCCCCGACAGGATCGCCGCGAGATCGCCCGCGTGCGTGATCGCCGGGCCCGACGTGAGCCGCAGGGGGCTCGACATCTCGGCAGCGATGATCATGGCGAGGGTCGTCTTGCCCAGTCCCGGAGGGCCGGACAGCAGGACGTGGTCGGGGGTGCGGTTGCGGCCGAGCGCCGCCTGGAGCATCAGGGACAGCTGCTCGCGCACCCGCTCCTGGCCGATCACCTCGTCCAGCGTGCGTGGGCGTAGCGCCGCCTCGACGGCGCGTTCGTCGGCCTCGGCCTCCGCCGTGACGAGGGTGCGGCTCTCGGCGTACGCGCTCTCCGCCTCCTGGTAGTCGGCCTCCGTGGCCCGTCTCGCGAAGTCGCTCATCGGCTCACGCCTTGCTCAACGTACGGAGCGCGGCGCGCAGGAGTGCAGCGACGTCCGGCTCACCGGCCGCCTGCTCGGCCTGAGGCGCGACGGCGTCCACCGCCTTCTCGGCCTCCTTCGCCGACCACCCGAGCCCGACGAGACCCGCGTGGACCTGGTCGCGCCAGGCGGCTGAGGTGGTTGCCGGCGCGGTCCTCGCCGGTCCGCCGCCGACGGGCGCGCCGAGCCGGTCCTTCAGCTCCAGCACGATGCGCTGGGCCCCCTTCTGACCGATGCCCGGCACCGCCGTGAGCGTCTTGATGTCCTCGGTGGAGACGGCCCGCCTGAGCTCGTCCGGCGAGTGCACGGCCAGCATGGCCTGGGCCAGCTTCGGCCCCACGCCGCTCGCGGTCAGCAGCATCTCGAAGACCGACTTCTCGTCCTCGTCCAGGAATCCGAAGAGGGTCATGGAGTCCTCGCGGACGATCATGCTCGTGGGCAAGGTGGCCTCGACGCCCTGACGCAGCCGGGCGAGCGTGTTGGGTGTGCAGTTGAGCTCGAGCCCGACGCCGCCGACCTCGACTATCGCCGAGCTCAGGGTGACCCCGGCCACCGTTCCTCTCACGAACGCGATCAACGGGCTCTCCTTCCGGCGGCCGCCACGGCCGCCTCGATCCTCGACTGCGCACCACCGCGCCAGATGTGGCAGATCGCCAGCGCCAGGGAGTCCGCGGCGTCCGCGGGCTTGGGCGGGGTGCCCAGCCCCAGGATGCGGGTCACCATGGCACCGACCTGCGCCTTGTCCGCTCGCCCGCTTCCGCTCACGGCGGCCTTGACCTCGCTGGGGGTGTGCAAGGCGACGGGTATCCCGCGCTTCGCGGCGGCGACCATCGCGATCCCACTCGCCTGGGCGGTGCCCATCACGGTCCTGACATTGTGCTGGCTGAACACCCGCTCGACGGCTACCGCGTCCGGGTTGTGCAGGTCGAGCCACTGCTCGATCTCCGCCTCGATCCGGCACAGCCGCAAGGCAACCGCCATGTCCGCCGGCGTGCGCACGACGTCCACGTCCACCATGCTCAGCGGTCGGCCGACCGACCCCTCGACCACGCCCAGCCCACACCGGGTCAGGCCTGGGTCGATCCCGAGCACGCGCACCTGGGCTCCCTCGCTGCCGTTTCGTCCCGACTTGCCGTCGAACACCTGTTCGGACCCAAGGTAGCCGATGACTCCGTCCCTCTGGCGTGCGACACTCCGCCCCACGTGAGAGCGGCGGCGGGGTCAGGCCTCGATGGCCTCGAGAACCTCGTCCGCCACGTCGAAGTTGGCGAAGACGTTCTGTACGTCGTCGAGGTCCTCGAGAGCCTCGAAGAGCCGGAGGACCGACGCCGCTGCCTTGCTGTCCTCGAGCTCCACGTTCATCGACGGCACGAACGACGCCTCGGCGGAGTCGTAGTCCAACCCGGCTGCCTGGAGCGCGGTACGCACCGCGACGAGGTCGGTCGCCTCGCTGATCACCTCGAAGGACTCACCGAGGTCGTTCACCTCTTCGGCGCCGACCTCCAAGGTGGCCTCGAGGACGTCGTCCTCGCTGACCGAGCGGGAGTCCTGTGAGGCCGGGACGACCACGACGCCCTTGCGGTTGAACATGTACGACACCGAGCCGGGGTCGGCCAGCGAGCCGCCGTTGCGGGTCATGGCCGTCCGCACCTCCATGGCGGCGCGGTTCTTGTTGTCGGTCAGGCACTCGATCAGGAAGGCGACGCCGTTCGGGCCGTAGCCTTCGTACATGATCGTCTGGTAGTCCGCTCCGCCCGCCTCGGCGCCGGACCCGCGCTTGACCGCGCGGTCGATGTTGTCGTTGGGGACCGAGGACTTCTTGGCCTTCTGGATCGCGTCGTAGAGGGTGGGGTTACCGGCCGGGTCTCCCCCGCCCATCCGTGCGGCGACCTCGACGTTCTTGATGAGCTTGGCGAACAGCTTGCCGCGCCGTGCGTCGATGACGGCTTTCTTGTGCTTGGTGGTCGCCCACTTGGAGTGCCCAGACATGAGGTGTTTGCCCCTACTTCCGCTTGTCGGTACCACCGTCCGACGTGTCCAGCCTCGACCGGACGATGTCGACGAACAGCGCGTGCATTCTGTGGTCCCCGGTGATCTCGGGGTGGAACGACGTGGCGAGCAGGTTCGCCTGCCGAACGGCGACGATCCTACCGACAGCGTCACCGGACGCCACGCGTGCGACGACCTCGACGCCCTGCCCGACCTTCTCCACCCAGGGCGCCCGGATGAAGACCGCATGGAACGAGAACGGCCTGGCCTGCTCCCCGACCTCCACGTCGACGTCTGCCTCGAACGAGTCGACCTGACGGCCGAACGCGTTGCGCCGCACCACCACGTCGAGCCCGCCGATCGTCTCCTGCCCGAGGATCCCGCCCTCGATGCGGTCGGCGAGCATGATCATCCCGGCGCAGGTGCCGAACGCCGGAAGCCCGTCCCGGATGGCGTCACGCAGCGGCTCGAACAGCTCGAACGTGCGCGCCAGCTTGTACATGGTGGTCGACTCGCCGCCAGGCAGCACGATCCCGTCCAGGTCGGGCAGCTCCCGGGGACGGCGTACCGGAACCGCGCGGGCACCGGCCAGCTCGAGCATGGCGATGTGCTCGCGTACGTCGCCCTGAAGGGCGAACACCCCGATCAGGGGAGCGTCAGGTTCCACGGAGGCAATCCTATTTCGATCGGCCCGGGTCACGCCGGACTCTGACCCGATGGCGGCGCCAGGCGCTTCTGCCAGGACGCGGTGACCTCGATGCGGCCCTCGTCGAAGTGGGCGGCGAGCCCGTGCTTCTCGAGGACGCCGAGCACCTCGTCGAGGAGGGTGTCGCCGGGCGCGGCGTTGGCCGTCGTGCCGTGCCAGAGGTTGACCTCGAGCATGCCTTCGTCGATGGCGTGCCACACGTCCGACGGTGTGAACCAGGCGATCCCCCGGGGACGCTTGCCCTCGACACCGCGCCTGTCCAGCTCGGCCTTGGCGGACCAGTGGTCGTCGACGCCCTGCAGGACCACGACGTCGGCCAGCTCGAGCTCCGCGAACGCGCTCTGGAGCCGCTCGTAGTCGGTGGCCTCGGGCCACGCCGCCTGGTCGCGGAGCAGCTCCTCGCGAGACTCCTTGATCCACGCGTCGGCCAGGCCGCGTGCCTCTTCGGCGCGGTCCGGCAGCTCGGTCTCGATGGCCAGGACGACCTCGGCGTACACCTCGCTGTCGGTGAGCAGGCCGGACCGGACCACCGACCGCGTGAACTCGCGGACGTGCTCCTCCTCCAACGACACGGCGGGACCTCGACCTCTCGCCATTCCTTACCGCCCGGCCCTACCAGCCGCGCTCGGCGAGCCGGTGGGGCTGGGGGATCTCGTCCACGTTGATGCCGACCATCGCCTCGCCCAGGCCACGGGAGACCTTCGCGACCACGTCGGGGTCGTCGAAGAAGGTGGTGGCCTTGACGATCGCCTCGGCGCGCTGGGCCGGGTTGCCGGACTTGAAGATGCCCGAACCGACGAAGACACCCTCGGCGCCGAGCTGCATCATCATCGCGGCGTCGGCGGGCGTCGCGATGCCGCCGGCGGTGAAGAGCACGACGGGAAGCTTGCCGTTCTCGGCGACCTCACGGACCAGCTCGTACGGCGCCTGCAGCTCCTTCGCCGCGACGTACAGCTCGTCCTTGCTCAACGACTGGAGTCGGCGCATCTCCGCACGGATGGTGCGCATGTGCGTGACGGCGTTGGACACGTCGCCGGTGCCGGCCTCGCCCTTGGAGCGGATCATCGCCGCCCCCTCGGTGATCCGGCGCAGTGCCTCACCCAGGTTGGTCGCCCCGCACACGAAGGGGACGGTGAACGCCCACTTGTCGATGTGGTTGGCGTAGTCCGCGGGGGTGAGCACCTCGGACTCGTCGATGTAGTCCACCCCGAGGCTCTGCAGGACCTGCGCCTCGGCGAAGTGCCCGATCCGGGCCTTGGCCATGACGGGGATGGAGACGGCCTCGATGATGCCGTCGATCATGTCCGGGTCGCTCATCCGCGACACCCCGCCCTGGGCGCGGATGTCTGCTGGAACCCGCTCGAGCGCCATCACGGCGACGGCGCCGGCGTCTTCGGCGATCTTGGCCTGCTCGGGGGTGACGACGTCCATGATCACGCCGCCCTTGAGCATCTCGGCCATGCCACGCTTCACCCCGGACGTGCCCGTGGCGGGCGTGGCCGCCGTCTGCTCGGTGCCGCGGTCCTGCTTCTGGGCGTCAGTCACGATCGAACCTTCTATTGATCGGGCAGGGCATGGCGCACCCCGCCGAGGAATGAGGATGGGACAAGACTACGTCCCGCGGCCCGCCGGGGCCGAACCGGATCAGCTCGCGGCCAGCGCGGCGGGAGGCTCGTCGTCGAGGTCGACCGTCTCCACCGGCCCGGCTGCACCTGCCAGCCGCAGCCAGCGCACCCTGCGCCGGCCACGAAGGTCCCGCGCCGATGCCACGACGTCGTTGTGGAACCGTCGGGCCAGCTCGACCTTCCTGCAGTCGCCGGCGAGCTCTCGGACCAACCCGCCCACCAACGGGTCCTGCTTGAGGCTCCCGACCTCCCCGGGATCGGCCAGGACAGCACGAAGCACCTCGGACAGGTCCGACTCCACCGCCTCGAACTCCTCCGGCTCCGCGGCGCGAGCGCGGTGGGCCGCCTCCATCAACAGCAGGGATCGGGCGGGGTCGAGCGCCTCCGATCCGGCCAGCTCCATCGCGCTGCCCGACCGGTGCAGCAGCTGAGTGTCGAGCGAGCCGCGCGCCACCTCGATCCGATGGTGCATCTTGTCGAGGCGGTTCGCGGTCCAGTAGAGCCAGGCCCCCAGCGCGACCACGACCACGACGACCAGTAGGTACCACCAGGTCATGGCTGCACCCCGACCCTCCGCTCGCCGATCACCGTCTCGTAGACCTGCAGCACCCGCCGCGCGACGTTCGCCCAGTCGTACTGGTCCACCGCGGCGCCCGCGGCCTCGCGGAGCTCCTCGCGCCTCTTCTGGTCGGCGAGAAGCGCGCACACCTCCTCGCCGAGGGCAGTGCTGTCTCCCACGTCGAACAGCAGCCCGCACCTCCCGCCCTCGAGCACGCGGTCGAAGGCCGGCAGGTCGCTGGCCACCACACAGGCGCCGGCGGCCATCGCCTCGACGAGGATGATCCCGAAGCTCTCGCCCCCGGTGTTGGGCGCCACGTACACGTCGGCCGTCCTGAGGACCTGCGCCTTCTCCCGGTCGTCGACCGGGCCGAGGAAGAGGACGTTCTCGCGCAGGTCCTCGCGGATGCGGCTGCGCGCCCGGACCACGTCGCCACGCCCCACGACGAGCAGCCGCACCCCGGGTCGCTGCCGGGCGATCGCGGGCAGGGCGTCGAGCAGGATGTCGAGCCCTTTCCGGGGCTCGTCGAGCCTTCCGATGAAGGCGACCGTGCCGCCCTCGCCCCGCCACTCCGGGCGTGGCATGGCGCCGCGGAAGCGGTCGACGTACACCCCGTTCGGGATGATCACCGGCTCGCCGCCGACGTGGTGGACGAGCGTGTCCCGGGCGTACTCCGAGACCGCGATGCGCGCGGTGACCTTCTCCATCGAGGGACGCAGGATGGCCAGTCCCGCCGCCATGGTCCGGGACCTGTCGGAGGAGCGGTGGTACGTCGCCACGACCGGCCCGTCGGCCGCCCACAGGCTGAGCAGCGACAGGGACGGCGCGGCCGGCTCATGGATGTGGAGCACGTCGAAGTCGCCCTCGCGGAGCCAGCGTCGTGTCCTCGCGTTGGACACCGGCCCGAACGTCAGCCGGGCCACGGACCCGTTCGCCGGGACCGGGACCGCCCGGCCGGCGGGCACGACGTACGGCGGCAGCCCGTCACCGTCGTCCTCGCTGGGTGCCAGCACGGACACGTGGTGGCCGAGGCCGATGAGCGCCTCGGCCAGGTCCTTGACGTGGTTCTGCACTCCCCCGGGCACGTCGAGGGAGTACGGGCACACCAGACCGATCCGCATGCGTCAGTCTCTCCCGCGACCGAGGTCGGCGACGAAGACTTTCTGCATCATGTGCCAGTCCGCCGGATTCGCCCGCAGCCCCGCGCTGAAAGCGTCCGCGACCCCCTGCATCATGTGCACGACGCCGTCGTCGCCGTCGGCATGAGGGATCTCCCCGTGCAGAGTGATCTCCATGTCGCCGTCGACGTACGCCAAGGTGGCAGGGATCAGCGCAGCACCCGTGCGCCGGGCCAGCACGGCCGGCCCCCGCGGCATGCGGGCGCCCTCCCCGCACAACGTGACCTCGACACCGTTCCGGCTCAGGTCGCGGTCGGCCAAAAGGCAGACCAGCCCCCCGTCCTCGAGCTGCGCGACCAGCCGCTTGAACGCCTTGTCGTCGCCGTTGGCGGGCAGGATCTGCATGCCGAGAGAGCTTCGGTAGGCCACGAACTCGTCGTAGAGACGGGCAGGCTCGAGCCGCTCCGCAACGGTCACCAGCGGCATGCCCGTGGAACAGGCCCACGCACCCGCCCAGTCCCAGTTCGCCATGTGGGGAAGCGCGACGACCACACCCTGGCCGGCTGCGTAGGCGTCTCGGAGGTAGTGCTCGTCGACGGTCCTGGTCCGTCGTACGAGGTCGTCGATCGGCCACGACGGCAGCCGGAACGCCTCGCACCAGTAGCGGAGGTAGGACCTGACCGCGTCGAGGGTCAACCGGTCCAGGTCTCCGGCATCGAGCTCGGGGCGGACCCGGGACAGGTTCCGGCGCAGCTGCCGCACTCCCCTCCCGTCCCGTCGGTGGATCTCGTCGGCGATCCGGGCGAACACCCCTCGGGCGGTGCGCTCGGGGAGCCGCCGGACCAGGCGCCATCCCGAGAGGTAGCCGAGCGTGGTCGCGTTCTGGGACGCGGCCTCGGCCGCCCGGCTCAGCCCCGTGAACAGCCGACGGTCCATCACGCGGCCGCTTTGGCCTGGGTGCGCACGGCGAGGATCCGCTGGATGACCGTGACGGTGCTGGCCACCGCCAGCAGCCACAGGACGGCCTCGAGCAGGACGGGTACGTCGAACAGGTCGCTGAGGCCGGCCGCGACCAGCACGGAGACGAGCCGGTCCGCACGCGCGGCGATCCCGCCCTTGGCCTGGTAGCCCAGCGACTCCGCACGGGCCCGGGTGTAGGAGGTCAGCCAGCCCGTCACGAGGCAGTAGAGCGCCAGCGCGGACAGCACCTCGGACTCCACCACGCTCGCGTAGTAGAGGACGAGCCCGCCGAAGATCGCGGAGTCGCCCATCCGGTCCAGGGTGGAGTCGAGGAAGGCGCCCCACGGCGAGGTGGAGCCGGAGAGTCGGGCCATCGTCCCGTCGAGCAGGTCGGAGAACACGAAGGCCGTGATCACGAGCACGCCGACGAACAGGTCTCCTCGCGGGAAGAAGAAGAGAGCGGCGACCACCACACCCAGGGTGCCGACGACGGTAACCGCGTCGGGGCCGACGTTCAGGCGCAGCAACAGCCTGGCGACGGGCGTGATGAGGTTCGTGAAGAAGGTGCGGAGATGTTCGAACATGGCGAGAGCAGGCTACCGGCTGCGGGGGCGTTGTTTCCCCAAGGTATGCACCTCAACCTGCTCTTCCCATGGCGTGCACGTCGTGGGAAGTGACGGTTCGGCTGCATACCTTGGGGAAACCGGAGGCCCGATGGCAGCGGTCAGTGCCAGGCCTCGGCGAGCAGGTCCCGCGTGTCGGCCATCAGCTGGGGCATGGTCCGCGTCCGGCCGATGATCGGCATGAAGTTCTGGTCGCCGGACCAGCGGGGCACGACATGCTGGTGCAGGTGCGCGGCGATCCCGGCCCCGGCCACCGACCCCTGGTTCATCCCGATGTTGAAGCCGTGCGCGCCGCTCACGGAGCGAATGCTCCGCATCGCGGCCTGGGTCAGCCGGGCGATCTCGGCGGCCTCGGCGTCGGTCAACTCGGTGTAGTCCGGCACGTGCCGGTACGGGCAGACCATCAGGTGCCCCGGGCTGTAGGGGTACAGGTTCAACACCACGTAGCTCAGCTCGCCGCGATGGATCACCAGACCCTCCCGGTCCCCCAGCGTCGGGATCCGGCAGAACGGGCACTGGTGGCCCGCCGCGGCGTCGCCCGGCTTGTTCTCCCCGCGGATGTACGCCATCCGGTGCGGGGTCCAGAGCCGTTCGAGGTCGTCCGGTACGCCGACCCCTGCCTGACGAAGGGCCTCCGGCGGACCGTCGTACGGGGAGCCGTCGGCGTCGGTCATACCTGGATCCGACGCTCCACCGCGTCCACCACACGAGCGATCGCGTCATCGACGGACACGCCGTTGTCCTGGTCCCCGTTGCGGTAGCGGAACGACACCGCCCCCTCCTCGACGTCGCGGTCGCCGGCGATCAGCATGAACGGCACCTTCTGCAGCTGGGCGTTGCGGATCTTCTTCTGCATCCGGTCGTCGGACTCGTCCACCTCGACACGGATGCCGCTCTCACGCAGCCGAGCGGCGACCTTCTGCAGGTAGTCGTTGTGCCGCTCCGCGATCGGGATCGCGACGACCTGGACGGGGGCCAACCAGGGAGGGAACGCACCCGCGTAGTGCTCGGTGAGTACGCCGATGAAGCGCTCGATCGACCCGAACAACGCGCGGTGGATCATCACCGGCCGCTGCCGGGAACCGTCCGGGGCGGTGTACTCGAGCTCGAACCGCTCGGGAAGGTTGAAGTCGAGCTGGATCGTCGACATCTGCCAGGTGCGGCCGATCGCGTCCTTCGTCTGCACCGAGATCTTCGGGCCGTAGAAGGCGGCGCCTCCCGGGTCCGGCACGAGCTCGAGGCCGGAGTCCTTCGCGACCTGCTCGAGGGTCGCTGTTGCCTCCTCCCAGGCGGCGTCGTCGCCGACGTACTTCTCCGGGTCCTTGGTGGACAGCTCGAGGTAGAAGTCGTCCAGGCCGTAGTCCTTCAGCAGGTCGAGCACGAAGGTGAGCGTGTCGGTCAGCTCCTGGTGCATCTGCTCGCGCGAGCAGTAGATGTGCGCGTCGTCCTGGGTCATGCCGCGGACCCGGGTGAGACCGTGCACCACGCCTGACTTCTCGTAGCGGTAGACCGAGCCGAACTCGAACAGCCGCAGCGGCAGCTCGCGGTAGGAGCGCCCGCGCGAGCTGAAGATCAGGCAGTGGAAGGGACAGTTCATCGGCTTGAGGTAGTAGTCCTGCCCCGGCTTGACGACTGCGCCCTCGCTGTCGAGCGTCTCGTCCAGGTGCATGGGCGGGTACATCCCGTCGGCGTACCAGTCGAGGTGCCCGGAGGTCTCGAACAGGTTGGCCTTGGTGATGTGCGGGGTGAAGACGAACTCGTAGCCCGACTCCTCGTGGCGCTTGCGGGAGTAGTCCTCCATCTCCTTGCGGAGCACCCCTCCCTTGGGGTGGAAGACGGCAAGGCCGGAGCCGATCGCCTCGGGGAAGCTGAACAGGTCCAGCTCCTGGCCCAGGCGGCGATGGTCGCGGCGCTGCGCCTCCTCGAGCCGATGCAGGTGCGCGTCCAGAGCCTCCTTGCTCTCCCAGGCGGTGCCGTAGATCCGCTGCAGCTGCGGGTTCTTCTCGTCACCCCGCCAGTACGCCGCGGCACTCCGCATCAGCTTGAACGCCGGGATGCGCTTGGTCGTGGGCAGGTGCGGGCCGCGGCAGAGGTCCTTCCACGCCAGCGAGCCGTCGCGCTTGAGGTTGTCGTAGATGGTGAGCTGCCCTGCGCCGACCTCGACGTTGGCGCCCTCACTCTGCGAGAGCGCCTCCTCGTCCTGGTTGCCCTTGAGGCCGATCAGCTCGAGCTTGTAGGGCTCCTCCGCAAGCTCCTCCCGGGCGGCCTCGTCGCTCACCGGCCGGCGCGAGAACTTCTGCCCCTCCTTGATGATCTTGCGCATCCGGGTCTCGATCTTGTCGAGATCCTCCGGCTTGAAGGGCTCGGCCACGTCGAAGTCGTAGTAGAAGCCGTCCGCGATCGGCGGACCGATGCCGAGCTTCGCGTCCGGGTGGAGCTCCTGGACGGCCTGGGCCATGACGTGCGCGGTCGAGTGGCGGAGGATGTCGTGGCCGTCGGTCGAGTCGATGGCCACGCCCTCGACCTCCTCGCCCTCTTCGAGCTCGTACGAGAGGTCCTTGAGCTCGCCGTCGACTCGTGCCGCGACCACGGACTGGTCGTCCGCGAAGAGCTCCCATGCCTTCGTGCCCGTCGTCACCGCTCGCTCAGCACGCTCGCCTGCGCTGACAACGGTGACCTTGATCTCGGACACGGGGTGCTCCTCACTGGTTGCGGTTGCCGGTCGTATCCGTGGGGATCCGTCCGGGTCGGGCTGACTGCTCGATCGTAACGGCCCGCACAGCCACCCTGCCTCTGGGTTTCTCCGCTGTTGGTCGCCGCGCTGGGGCTTGTCCCGCAGAAAGAAGAAGGCCGTCCCCGGACGGGAACGGCCTCTGATCCGCTGCTCTGTTGGTGGGCGATACTGGGTTCGAACCAGTGACCTCTTCGGTGTGAACGAAGCGCGCTACCACTGCGCCAATCGCCCATGCGTGCGGTGCGCCGGAAACACTAGCGCATCAGTCCCGTGCCGTTCACATCCCGGGTAGATCAGGCACCCATCCGGCGATTCCCTGTACCCAGTCCCAGCTCGACACGGCGAACTCCGGCCAGTCGTACGCCGCGACGTAGCCGGCTACTGCCGCCACGACGACGAGGACGACGAGGCCGGTCACGACCAGCCTGCGCCGGCGTACCTTGGGGTCCATCGCCTCGGCCTTCAGCCGGGCCGCGTGCGCCTTCTTCCTCGCCTTGGTCAGCCAGCGTTCGGCCCAGTCCCACTCCGTGGAGAGGATGGCGAGCCCGAGCACGAGGGCGACGATCCCCGGGCCGGGCGTGACCATCATGACCGCGCCGGCGCCGATCACGAGCACACCGACCGTGGTCACGACGATCTTGCTCGTCAGCGACAACGCCGGGTGCGCATGCATGCGCTGGTGCAGTCTTCCCCGCACCCGTCCCTGTTGGGTACCCTCTGTCTGTGATGAGGGCTTTGTCGTCTCGTTGCTCACGGCACCTTCGCTGTTCTGGTTAGACCACTTCCTCGAGCCTATCCGCCGAGCCGAGCCAGATCTCGCTTTCAGACCGACGCAAATCCGGACACTTTGCCTCGTGTGACGCACCGCTCCCAAAAAAAGTTCGTCGGAGAGGAGTTTTTCTCGTCATAGCGGCAAGGATTCAGCGTCTCCTCATCGCAACCGAGAAAGGGAAAGGTGGCCAGCAATGGATTACTCGATGGACACGGCGCCTATCGCCGTTACCCAGGCGGTGACGCTCGAGCTCATCGACGCCACCGGCGCCTCGACCCCCATTGAAGCCGAGCTCCAGTATGACCCGAGCGACCCGTACGCCGTCACGACCGTGTTCATGACCGCGCACAGCCGCGTGACCTGGACCTTCGGACGCGACCTCCTGAGCGACGGGCTCTACGAGCCCTCCGGCGACGGCGACGTGCACGTGTGGCCCTGCCTGGACTCCGAGGGGCACGCCGTCGTGATCATCGAGCTCTGCTCGCCCGACGGTGAGGCGCTCGTCCAGGCCAAGACCGGCGACCTCACGGCTTTCGTGGACCGGATGAGCCGGGCCGTGCGCCCCGGTGAGGAGTCCGAGCACATGAACGTCGACGCGGCGATCGCGGCGATCCTCAGCACCGAGTCCGCCTGAGACCTTGGTTGGCTAGTCTTCGGTCCAGACCTGCTGGTCAGGACCGGAAGACGAGGGGGATGCCGTGGTCTTCAGCCACGACACCGAGCATTCGCTGGCGTGTGTCGTGGAGCTGGTCAACTCAGCCCCCTCCGGCGGTAAGCCGGAGCTTCTCCCCGACCTGGAGAGCCTCGCCGGATTCGTCGCCCGGCACGGCGTGAGCGAGGTCTCCGCACTCACGGAGGCCGACCTCCGAGCCGTGCGCGAGCTCCGGGTGAGGATCCGCCCGGTCTTCGGCACGGCCGACCAGGTCCAGGCCGCGGCCGTGGTGAACGCCCTCGTGTCCGAGGCGCCCGTGACTCCCCGTCTCACCGACCATGACGGGTACGACTGGCACATCCACTACTTCTCACCGGGTGCGTCCCTTGCGGACCACCTGGCCGTGGACTGCGGGATGGCCCTGGCCCACGTCATCTCCGGAGGCGAGCGGGAGCGGCTCCGCGTCTGCGAGGCTCCCGGCTGCGACCACGTTCTGGTCGACCTCTCCCGGAACCGTTCGCGGCGGTACTGCGACGCGCGGACCTGCGGCAACAGGCTGCACGTCGCGGCTTACCGCGAGCGCCGTCGCGCCGAGCTCGCGGACTGACTTCCGGCGCAGGCGGAAAGGCCCGTCACGGGTCGATGTCCTCTCGCTCCTTCTTCGCCCACATCGCCTGCGCCTCGCGCGTCACCGGTCCGGGCGCGTCGAGGTCCCGCTCATCGCATCGGTGGACCGCCTGGACGTCGCGGGTCGTGGACACGAGGAAGATCTCGCTCGCCTCGTCGAGTACGCCGATCGGCTCGTCGATCTCGCGTCCGCCGTACCACTCGAGCAGGAGAGCGCGGCTGATGCCCGCGAGGCAGCCGGCTGCCAAGGTCGGGGTCCGGAGCTCTCCGTCGATGACATAGAAGACGTTGGACCCGGTGCCCTCGCAGAGATGACCGGCGAGGTTCGCGAAGATCGCCTCGCTGGCACCCCGCTCGGCCGCAAAGGCGAGAGCGACCACGTTCTCGCCGTACGACGTCGTCTTGAGGCCCGCCAGAGCGCCACGCTCGTTCCGCGGCCAGGGCACCGTCACGACAGACGTGGAGCCGTCCCAGGCCTTCATCGTGTCCGCGACGACGACCAGCGTCGGCGGCTTGTCGCCCCTTCCCGAGCCGAGCGGCGCCTCTCCCCCGGTGTACGTGATCCGGACACGTCCCAGCGGCAGCTCCTGCGCCTCGAGGACCGCAGCGACGGCGCGGCGTACCTCGGCGTCGTCCAGAGGCGGCAGGCCCATGCCCCTGGCGGAGCCGGCGAGACGGTTGAGGTGCCGCGTCAGCGCAAAAGGCTGTCCGTCGAGCACCTTGATCGCCTCGAAGACCCCGTCGCCGACGGTGAAGCCGTGGTCGCTCACCGCGATCGCGGGAGCCCTTGCATCGTCGAGTACCCGTCCGTTCACCCATGCCCGCATGGGGAAGAGCCTAGGGCTCACGGGGGTCCCAAACACGCCCGCCAGAGGCCGAATTTGTCATTCCGGGGATGTCGGCTACAGTTTTCCCCGCACGGCCGGTTCGGGCGGGAATCTGCTCAGACCGGAAGGTGCATGCGGACGTAGCTCAGTTGGTAGAGCGCAACCTTGCCAAGGTTGAGGTCGCGAGTTCGAGCCTCGTCGTCCGCTCGGAGAAGGGTCGCAGGTCCCCTCCTTGGTGGAGTGGCCGAGAGGCGAGGCAACGGACTGCAAATCCGTCTACACGGGTTCAAATCCCGTCTCCACCTCGATTGCTCAGATCTCCTCGATGTGGGAGTTTGGGTCATCACGGGCGATTGGCGCAGTGGTAGCGCGCTTCCTTGACACGGAAGAGGTCACTGGTTCAAACCCAGTATCGCCCACCAGCATCACCGCAGGTCAGAGCCCCTTTGCCACCCGGCCGAGGGGCTCTTGCTTTGCCGCTGAGGCACTCAGGCAGGCACTAACTCTCCTCCTGCCCCTCGTCGGCGGGCAGCTCGAACAGCGTGTCCATGACCAGCGCTCCCCCGGTCAGGAGCAGCCGGAGCTCGCCGCCTGGTGCTGGTCGCTGGCCGAGGCCATGAGAACGACAGCGCCTTCCCCTCTCTACGAGTTACGAGGGGCGGCGCCTCACACTGCCCTCTTGACAGCAAGCCCCTCCATATCAGGGCGACGATCAGGGTGACGGGACGTCCGTGGTCACGAACCCAGTCCTGGCTGCGGCGGACTCGGGCTCAGTCCGGGCGCGGGTACGTCTTGAAGCGCTCGCAGCCGTAAGGCTCGAAGAACCAGCTAGCAGCAGGGTCGTGGCGTCCACGCGCCGACGTCGGGAGAAGCACGGCTACGCATCCATGCCGACCACGGAACGACTGCCGCCGCGGCTCACTCCTGGGCGCCGCCGAACCAGGTGGCGTAGATCTTGTCGTAGCCGCCGTTCTCCTCCAGCGTGGCGAGCACCTTGTTGATCGAGCGCAGCAGGTCGACGTTGCCGTTCTTCTTGACGGCCATGCCGTACTGCTCACCGGTGTCGAACTCGGCGGAGACCTCGAGGTCGGGGTTGTTGGCCACCACGTCGCCGACGACGGTGTTGTCGTAGACGGCGGCGTCCACCACGCCCTTGGTGAGGGCGTCCTCCATCGCGGCGGCGTCCTTGAGCGGCATCACGTCCGCGCTGGACGGCGCGTTGTCGGTGACGTAGAGCTCACCGGTCGTGCCGCCCTGCACACCGATCTGCTGGCCGGCGAGGTCGTCGAGCGAGGCGATGCCGGAGCCCTTGGCGACGACCAGCGCCTGCGAGGCGTCGAAGTAGGGGCTGGAGAAGTCGAGCACGCGCGCCCGCTCGCCGGTGATCGTCATCGCCGAGATCGCGACGTCGCACTGGTCGGAGTTGAGCGCGTCGCCGGACTGGATGGCGTCGAAGTCGGTGTCCTTGATCTCGAGGCGGAGGCCGAGCTCCTCGGCCACCTCGCGGACCAGGTCGATGTCGAAGCCGACCGGCTCGTCGTCCTTCATGGACTCGAAGGGCTGATAGGGCATGTCGCTGCAGACTGTCAGTGCCCCCTCCTCGATGACCTGGGGGGCGCGGATGGAGCTCACGCCCTCCTTGGCGTCGGCCGCACAGCCAGCGGCCAGGGTCAGCATCAGTACGGCGCCCACTGCGCGTGCGGCCCGACGGGCGGGTGTGTGGCTCGTCATGTCAGTTCGCATTCACGGTGAGGGACTGGGTGAGGCGGAGCAGGGCGTACTCGGTGACGCGCACGAGCGCCCGCTTGGCGGACTGGCGGTCGCGGGCGTCGACGCGGATGATCGGGACCTCGGGGGGCAGCGCGAGCGCGGCGGCGACCTCGTCGAGCTCGTACTCCGTGGTGCCGTCGAACTGGTTGACCGCGACGATGAACGGCAAGCCCTTGGACTCGAAGTAGTCCAGCGGCGAGAACGATTCGTCGAGCCGGGCGGTGTCGACCAGCACGATCGCGCCGATGGCACCGCGGCAGAGGTCGTCCCACATGAACCAGAAGCGGCGCTGGCCGGGTGTGCCGAAGAGGTAGAGCACCAGGTCCTCGGCGAGCGTCAGGCGGCCGAAGTCCATGGCGACGGTCGTCGTGGCCTTCGTCGGGACGGCGGCCAGGTCGTCGACGCCCTCGGACTCGTTGGTCACGAGCGCCTCGGTGCGCAGCGGCACGATCTCCGAGACGGAGCCCACCAGGGTCGTCTTGCCCACGCCGAAGCCGCCGGCGATGACGATCTTCGTAGACGCGGCCTGGCGCGGCGCGCTAGTAGGAGCGAAGTCCACGGAGGGTCCTTTCGATGAGCTCGATCCGCTCGTCCTTCGACGAACTCTCGGTGATGGTGGCCTGCACCCGGACCAGGCCCTGCTGTACCAGGTCGCCGAGCAGGACGCGGACGACCCCGATCGGCATGGACGCCAGCGCGGAGACCTCGGCGACCGAGCGCTGGTCGCAGAGCTCGAGAACCCGCAGCCCACCGGCACCCAGGTCGGCGTCGGCGCTCGCGTCGCGCGGCTGGATGCGCAGGGTGGCCTCCATCGGGAGGTCGACCGCAGCCTTCGTCCGCCCGGCCGTGATGGTGTACGGCCGGACGAAGCGGGCGGGTGCGACCGGCTCGTCCTCCGGTCCGCGGGCGTCTTCGGGTGCCACGGCTGGTCCCGGTCAGGCGCCCGTCGCGACGCGGGCCTGGGCCTGCACCGCCCGGCCCACGCGGTCGACGAGCAGCGCCATCTCATACCCGACCTGGCCGATGTCGGCGGCCTCCTGGGTGAGGACGGCTAGGTTGGAGCCGTCCCCGACACTCATCAGCATCAGGTAGCCGTGCTCCATCTCCACGACGGTCTGCAGCACGCCGCCGCCCTCGAACAGGCGGGCCGCACCGACGGCGAGGCTGGCCAGGCCGGACGACACCGCGGCGACCTGCTCGGCACGCTCACCTGGGATGCTGGCGCTGGCTGCCATCAGCAGGCCGTCGGCCGACACGAGGATGGCGTGGGCCGCATCGGGGGTTTCCTCCACGAAGCGAGTGACCAGCCAGTCGAGCTGACGAGCGTCGTTCGGAGCGGTGATCTCGGTCATCAGGAACCTGCTTCCGTCTATGAAGGGTCGGGTGCGGCGGTTGTGACAGCGGCGCGGCCTCGCGCGACGCCGGTCGCGTGCGCCGCGAGTCGGGCCCGGATGGCCTCGGGGTCGCGGACCGTAACGGTGGGAGTCGTGGTCACGCCACCCGGCACGAGCCTGCTGCCGGGGCGCCGTTGGGGAAGCCCGGACTGGCTGACCTCTGGCTCCGCCGGGGTCTCTGCGACCTGGTCGGCCATCTCCCAGCCTGCCTCGATCTCGGACGTGCGCCACGGCTGCGCGTCGTTGCCCGAGCTCAGCCAGGCCGAGCGCAGCGACCGGAAGATCGGGCTGTCGAAGCCGTCGTCGCCCGGGTCCGTCCAGTCACCGTCGAGGGCACCGTTCGCCGCCAGGGGAGCCGGCGTGGGCTTCGGCGCCGGCGTGGGCTCGGGTACGGCGACGGCCTCGGCGGCCGGTTCGGGTGCCGCCGTTGCGGCGGGCTCGGCAGCCGCCTCCGCGAAGGGCGCGGCCGGCGGGGGCGTGGGCTTCGGCGGCTCCGCGGGCGCCGGGGCGGGCCCGTTGCGCAGCGGCCGGAGCGCCGCCAGCGCGGCGGACGCCGTCGAGGGTGTGACCGGCGTCGGCGCCCCGGAGGCCGGGTCGACAGTGGCTCCCCTGGTGCGGGTGGGCAGCCCCAGGGCGGCGTCGATCCTGGCCTTGACGTCCAGCTCTGCCGGCTGGTCGTCCTTTGCCTTGACGGGCTCGGGCTTGCGGTCGGGCTTCTGGGGCTTGCGGTCGGACTTCTCGCGCGCACGGGTCTCCGCCGCCTTCGGTGTGTCCGACTCGGGCGCCGCCTCGCGCGGCTTGGGCGCCGGGGGCGGGGCCAGCTCGGGGAGGATCGCGACGGGCAGCATCACCGTGGCCGTCGTACCGTTCTCGTCGTTGGCGCGTAGCGACGTGGTGATGCCGTGCCGTTGCGAGAGGCGGCTGACCACGAAGAGGCCCATCCGGCGAGCGGTGTCGGGGGTGACCTCGCCGCCGGAGCCGAGGCTCTCGTTGATCATCGCCAACTCCTCGGCGAGGATGCCTAGCCCGGCGTCCGCGATCTCGATGACCACGCCCTGGGCGGTGGTCGTCGAGCCGACGGTCACCGTCGAGGTGGGCGGCGAGTAGGTCAGGGCGTTGTCGACCAGCTCACTGAGGAGGTGGACAACGTCGGCCGCAGCGCTGTCGTTGATGCGCATCGGGTTGGCCGACCGGATCCGCACCCTCTGGTAGTCCTGCACACCGGACGTCGCCGCCTGCAGGGCGTCGCTCACGGTGAGCCCGTCCACCACGGCGGTCGCCGTCGGCGCGTCGGCGAGGATCAGCAGGCTGTCCGCCGTACGACGCATGCGGGCGGCGAGGTGGTCGAGCCGGAACAGACTCTCGAGCCGCTTCGGGTCCTCCTCGTCCCGCTCCAGCCGCTCGATCAGGCCGAGCTGCTGGTTGATCAGCGAGGTGTTGCGGCGCGACAGGGTGACGAACATCTGGCTGACCTGTGACCGCAAGTTGGCCTCGCCGGAGGCCAGCACGACGGCCTGGCGGTGCATGTCGTCCACGGCCCGCGCCAGCTGGCCGATCTCCTCCTCCGTCGTGACGTCGATCGGCGTGATCTCGCCGGGCTCCTCGCCCGCACGGATGCGCGCAACCGCCTCGGGCAGCCGCGCGTGTGCTACCGCCAGCGCGCCCTCGCGGACCCGGCGGATCGGGTTGAGCAGCAGGCGCGAGATGAGCAGCGCGAGCAGGATCGCCGCGACCAGGGCGGTCAGGGTGATCGCCGCGTTGACAGCGGCGTCGGCGCGGGCCTCGGCGGCCGCGGCCTCGAGCTCGTCGTCGATGCCGTCCTGCAGCGTGCGGATGATGCTGTCGTAGTCGGCATACGCGTTGGCGCCGCCGAGGTCCGTGCCGCCGGTGCGGACCGTGCGGAACCGCTGGGCGTTGGCGGTGCGCAGCGACGCCACCGCCTTCTCGCTGGTGCCCAGCGCGGTGGCGAGGCGGTCGATCGCGGCGCCCTCGACGCCGAGCTCGGAGAAGAGCTCGAGCGAGCCGGTCTTACCGGTGCGCTCGGTCGCGACCAGCGCCTGCTGCATGGCCAGCGAGAAACGGCCGGCCAGGGTCTGCGAGAGCAGCTCGAGCCGCGGCTCAGGGTTGATCTGCTCGTTGACGATCGTGGTGATCAGCTGAGTCACGCCCGACTGCAGCTGGCGCAGCTGCGCCACCCAGGTACCGGGGCTGAGGGTGATCGCGTCCTCGGCGCGCAGCGCCTGGCTGAGGTCCAGCACCGCGTCGACCTGGTAGCGCTGGTCGTCGGTGAGGTCGGCGGACTCCTTCGACTCGAGCAGCTCGCGCCCCGACCTACGGATATCGGCGAGCGCCTCCTCGAGCGCGGCTTTGCTGTCCTCGTCGGTGCCGACGGCGGCGACCATCGCCTGCTCGGCGGCGGTGAGGTAGTCGACCGCCGGCCGCAGCGCGGTGACCTGCTGGGCGCTGGAGGAGGAGTTCGACGCCTCGACGAGGTCGCCCCGGACCCGCAACCCACCCAGGGTGCCGGCGAGCAGCAGCGGGATGGCCAGGGCGAGCGCCACCTTGCGGCGCAATGACCATGCGGAGACGGCCAACGCGGACTCTCCGCCGCGATTGGCAGGGCGCTTGGTGCTCATCACTCACCCGTGGCTCTCGAGATGGACGCCACCGAAAGGCGGCGTGAGCGGTCAGTTCCGTCAAAATAGGGTGATCTGGACCATAGCGCAGGCGAATCCGGGCAACTAGTTCAATCGGGTGATGTGGCGCCACCCGATCGACGCAGAGGGGTTGTTTTGAGAAGGATCGCCCGATATGGCCGCCTTCTGGGTCCGAGGTACGGAAGAGGTCACCGATTCGACCCGGTATCGCTTACCGAGCCCCGCAGCTGTCAGCACCCCAGCTCATCGAGCCGGGGATTGTCTTCGTGTGGTCTGAGCCGGACTAGCGCAGTCACGAATAGACGGCGATGTCGCGTTCACGCCGCCCGCACGGGGGAAGCCTGCCGCGAGAGGGGTAAGACCCAGTCGAGACTCGAACGGAGACCCCCACATGGCACGTCGCCACCTCCCCCTACTCCTGCTCGCAACCTTCGGCCTCCTGGCCGGCCTTCTGATGGCCGTGGGCGCCCGCACGGACGCGGGCAGCTCCACGGTCGCCGCCCACTCCCGCAGCACCTTCTGCGACCGGCACCCGCAGCACCGGAAATGCCGGCCGACTCCGCCGCCGACGAGCAATCCGAGCCCCATCACCAGTCCAAGTCCCACACCGACGACCAGTCCGAGCCCGACGCTCTCACCAACCCCCACACCGACGAGCAATCCGAGCCCGACGGTCTCATCGAGCCCCACCCCCACGACCAGTCCGACGCCGACCCAGACGCCGTCGCCCACCCAGACGCCGGCCGGCTGCACCGACCCCGTGTTCACGACCTCCAGCACGAACGGCATGTGGAGCAACGGCGGCTACGTCGTCCACAACAACATGTGGAACGTCTCGGGCTACAACGTCTCCGAAACGCTCTCGGCGTGCGCCTACAACAACTGGAGCGTCACGGCGACCGCGGACAACCGCTCAGGCGACGGGGCCGTGAAGACGTACCCGAACGTCCACAAGGACTACCACGACTGGAGCACCGGCGCTGAGCCGCTCCTGAGCTCCTTCTCGACGATCAAGAGCACCTTTGCGGCGACGAGCCCCCACGTCGGCATCTACAACGTCGCCTACGACATCTGGCTCAACGGCGTGCCAGGCAACCGCGAGATCATGATCTGGACCGACAACTACCGCCAGGTGCCGGCGGGAAGCCGCGTGGCCAGTGGCGTGAGCCTGAGTGGCCACACCTGGGACGTGTACGCCACAAGCGGCAACGGTTACCTCGCCTTCGTGCCTAGCCAGCCGATGACGCAGGGCTCCCTCGACCTCAAGGCGATGCTGGACTGGCTGACCGCCCAGGGGCGGATTCCCGCCAACTCCACGCTGGGCCAGATCTGTTTCGGCGTCGAGGTGGTATCCACGGACGGGCAACCAGCCACGTTCAACTTCACCGACTTCTCGATCACGGACAGCTGAACGCGCGAAGCGGCCCCCGAGGGTTTCCCTCGGGGGCCGCTTTTGCGTTCCCTGCTCAGCCGTCGGTACGAGCCCACCAACCGGGCTCCACCCACGGCGTCTCCGCCGGCCGATCAGCGACTGCCAGCGACTCGGTCCCCTGGCGGTAGCCCCGCTCGAAGCCGATGTCGTAGCCGAGGCGGTAGGCCTCCTCGATGGAGCGGCCCTTGGCTCGGATGCCGCAGTAGCAGAGCACCACGACCCCTACCACGAGTGAGACCAGCCCGAGCGCGCTCGGCATCGCGAGCGTCTTCTGGTCCCAGTTGGTGATGGTGGTCGCCGTGCCCCCGAGCAAGCACATGATTCCCGTTGTTGCGATTACTCGCAAAGCATGGTTCTCCATGGTGTTTCCCCCGTGTTCGGAAGTCCTTCGCTTCCCCGAGGTGCCGGCACGTGGCTCGACCGACACCTCATATGGATGGTTTCAGGGCATGAACCTTCGTCTGATGGCGAGCACGTCGTCGACCATCGCCTGGGACCGGTCCGAGAGCTGGTCGTCGGTGATTTCGTCCTGCATGAGTTCGAGCGTCCATCGCAGCAAGTCGGGGTCGGTCGCCCCGCTGCTTATGACCGCCTCCACGTCGCCGTTCCTGACGTATAGGAGGTAGTCGCGCGGTAGCCCGAGGATGTCTCCCAGGGCTCTCAACATCGCGTCTGACACATTCTCACGGCGCTTGACCCGATCGACTGTCGCGCGACTCACCCGTCCTGTCGCGTCGATCTGTGGGCCACTGATCCCCCGCCAGCCCATGGCCGCCTTCACTAGTTCGGCGACCCTTTCCTGCCCCGGCTCTTCGTTCATACCAGATCAACCATCCCCACCCTGCTCTGCGACTTTCTGCGTCGCTCTGCGTCGTATCGCGTAATCAACAGGCTACGCAGATCCAGACCGGCCGCAACACTTCGCAGCAGATTGCCAAAAACAACCCCTTCGAGGTCTTGTGGCGCAAACCACACAGCCCTACTCTGGGGAAACGATTTGCAGCAGTATGACGCAGGTTGGAGCGGGATGAAGGTTTCAATCTGGCTCACGGTGACAGCCAGTAAGCCTCCTCCCCCCTCGGACCAGACTGCGCCTGGCCGAGCTCGGCGGCCGCCTTGTCACCGACTCAGCACCCGAGGGCGGGAGGTCGGCCATGAACCCCGGAATGGACACCCAGTCAACCGTTGCCATCGTCGTCGCCACCATTGGCGCGGCGGGCACCGTGCTCGCTGCATATGTCGCGCGTTCGGGCGCGCTGCAGCACGCAACACCCCGTCGACTGACCCTGCTGCGCCCGTGGTCGGCGCGCATCAGCCGAACATTTGAATCCATGACCGCTGGATCCCGGGTTTGGTCCCGGGCTGCTGCGTCCCGCATCGCTGGGTCCCGGACCGCCGGGCCCCGCACCGCCGGCCCCGAGGCCGCTGAGGACGCACACCAGCTACCACTTGAAGGAGGAGCGATGACCCAGTACCTACCCCGCTCCGCATGGACCGAGGAACCACGAGGCGGCAAGACTCTCACCGGCGGCGAGCTCGTCGGAGTCTCCGTCCACTACCCCGCCGTCGGCGATGTCCGCCTCGCGGATGCGTCAAGGAAGCGAGTTGCCGGCCTCCTGCGGGGTTGGCGGGACTATCACGTAGATGTCCGGGGTTGGTCCGACATCGGCTACCAGGTCGCCATCGACGGCGCCGGCCGGGTGTGGGACCTACGAGGGATCGACCGGGTGCCCGCGGCGACCGCGTCGGATGCCAACCCAGACGCAAACCACGAGTGGGGGGCGTGTCTGTTCATCGTCGGCGACACCGAGAGGCCTACCGCGGCCGCGATCGAGGCGTTCCGCGACTGGCGCGCGACCCGATGGCTCGCGAGGTGGCCGAAGGCGACGCGAATCGTCGGTCACGGCCAGGTTCCCGGAGCGCAGACCGCATGCCCAGGAAGACAACTGCTCTCGCTCATCAACGCGGGAGACCTCAACGAGGAGGAAGAAATGCCCACACCTGAAGAGATCGCAGCCGCGGTCTGGAGACACCGGATCATGCCGAAGAGCGACCCAGACCGCGTGAAGGGGATGCTGGCGCAGGAGATGATGGCCCAGGTCCACCACCGGGCAGGGGGTGCACGCGACGTGGCGCGTGCCATCGCCGCGGACCTCAAGGACCAGCCTCTCGACGGCATGACCCAGCCACAGGTGGAGGCGGCCGTCGAGGCGGCGGTTCGCCGCATCCTCGGCGGGCTGGACAGCCAGTAGCAGTCTTTCCGCCAGGGGCCACAGGGGTGCGGCCCCGGGAGCACCGGCGCACGTCCAGGGACACGGTCTCTGCGCCGGTGCTCCCCCGCGTCTCTGCGCCGGTGCTTTCCTGGCGTTGCCGGAACGATGCAGGCTAGTTCGCAGTTCGCCGTGCCCTTGTCAGGCATGGGCTGCAATGATTCAGGGCATGACCCCCGGACTGGACGTCGACGACCCCCGCACCTGGCGGGCCGACGCGTCCCACCTCGACGAGCTCAGTACACCTGCCGTCATCACGGACCTCGAGGGGCACATCGTCTACTGCAACGCGGCAACCGAGCGGTTGACCGGGCGACCGCGAGCGCAGCTGCTCGGCGCCGATCTCGTCCACCTCCTGGTCCCCGAGTCGCACCACGGCTCGGCCCGCGAAATCCTCTCTCAGGTGGCGTCGGGGGTCGCGTGGGCAGGTCAGATGCCGGGGCGCACCATCGAGGACGTCCAGATGTTCGAGCTGTCCGCCAGCCCCATGTGGCGCGACGGCGACGTGGCCGGCGCGCTCTTCCTGGGCGAGGGCCTCGTCTCTGAGGAGTCCGAGACCCGTCACTCAGCCCGGACCGGCGAACGGCTCGCGCGGCTCGCCCGGGTCACAGGCGAGCTGGTGATGGCTGACAACCTCGAGACCGTCACGAAGATCGTCATCTCCCACGCCGCGGACGCAGCCGGCGCGACCGTCGCCTCCCTGATCCGCCTCGTCGACGAGGACACCCTCGTCCTGGTGGGCGTACGCGGAGCGGACCATGAGGTCGCCACGCGCTGGGCCAGCTTCCCGGTCTCCGCTCCGACTCCCGCAGGCGACGCTGTCCGCACCCGCCGGCCGGTGTTCATCTCCGGCCGCAACGAGATCCAGGAGCGGTACCCGGACCTCGAGACGCTCGCGCCGGGTGAGCGCTCACTGGTCAGCCTCCCTCTGAACGTGGCAGGGCGGAGCATCGGGGCGATCGGCCTCTCGTTCCCGGGCAAGCGCAACTTCGACAGCGCCGAGCTCGAGTTCCTCGCCATCCTCGCCGACACCTGCGCCCAGGCGTTGGACCGCCTCGGTGCCGTCGAGGCCGCGTCCGACCGTGCCGCGAAGCTGAAGTTCCTGGCCGACGCGTCGGCGGAGCTGTCGAGCAGCCTCGACTACCAGGCGACTCTGAAGCGGGTCGCCTGGCTGGGCGTGCCGGCCTTCGCGGACTGGTGCTCCATCTCCCTGCTCGAGGACGGTGAGCTGCGCACGCTCGAGGTCGCTCACGTCGATCCGAACAAGGTCGCGTTCGCCCTGGAGATGGGAGAGCGGTACCCACCGGACCGGGAGGCTCCTCGGGGCGCTTATGAGGTGGTCCGTACCGGACGGAGCGAGCTGATCCCCGAGATCACAGATGAGATGCTGGTCGCCGCAACCGTGGACGAGGAGCACCTCCGCCTCGCTCGAGAGCTCAATCTCCGAAGTGCTGTCACAGCCCCGCTCACCGCGCAGGGCAGGGTGCTCGGCGTCATGTCCTGGGTCTCCGCGGACGAGGGCAGACGGTTCACGGCCGACGACCTGTCGTTCGTCGAGGACCTCGCCCAGCGCGCCGCCGTGGCGATCGACAACTCGCACCTGCACAGCGAGACCCGTGAGGCCGCGATCAGGCTGCAGCGTGCCGTACTCCCCCAGAATCTCGACGCTGCGCCCGGCTGGGAGTTCTCCGGCTACTACAGCCCCTCGGGCAGGACCGAGGTCGGTGGCGACTTCTACGACGCCATCCCGATCGACGGACGGGTCGCGCTGGTTGTCGGTGACGTCATGGGGCGGGGCGTGGCCGCGGCCGCCGCCATGGCGCAGATCCGTGCCGCCGTCCGTGCCTACGTGGCCATCGACCCGACGCCCGCGATGGTGCTGCGGAAGCTGGACACGATGTTCGCCATGTTCGACGTCGCCGACCTGGTGACGATCGTGTACATGCTCGCCGACCCCGCCACGGACGAGATCACCGTCATCAACGCAGGTCATCCCCCGCCGCTGGTCCTGCGAGCCGACCACTCGGTCGAGCAGCTGCCCGACGAGGTGGGCGCGCCACTGGGTACCGGACCCGACGGGGCGGGCGGCACTGAAGGGCTCGAACCCGACGAGCGGACTACGACAGTGACCCGGGTGCTGCCCGGCGACACGATCCTGATGTTCACCGACGGCTTGATCGAGCGCCGCACGGAGGACATCGACCGTGGGCAGGCCCGCCTCTTCGACGCCGCTCCCATGCTCGCGACCGGCCAGCTCGGCGTGCAGCTGGCCGCGCTGGTCGATGCCGTGCGCGACCACACCCGCGAGGACGACGTCGCCGCGCTGTGTGCCCGGCGGCTACCCCGCGCCTGAGCTCTCGCCCTCCGCCGATGGGTCCTCGAGACAGACGGCTGGAAGGTCGAACCAGCGCAGGTGCTCGAAGTCGGCCGAAGCCGTCGCCACCGGGGTGGCCAGGTCCGGGGGACCTGCGGCCGCGAGGATCGCGGCCCCCTCCTCCAGGTAGCGCTTGAGCTCCGACTCCGGCGCCCGGTCGTCGTGGCGGGGGTAGACCATCTCGCCGTCCGGTCCATAGCCGATCTGGCTGAGCCGGAGCGGCGGCTCGACCGGCCCCTTCCGATGCCTCCACAAGCCGTGGGCGACGTCGAAGCGGTACTCCCCCAGCAGCCTCCAGCCCTCGCGTGCCACGAGCCGGACCGCGTCGACGACGTACTCGAAAACCGCCTCGGAGATGAAGTAGTTGAAGTTGACACGCACCCATCCCGGCTTGATGCCCTCGCAGCCATGGGTGATCTCGCGTTCGTACTCGTGGGACCGCTCGATGTCGATCCCCAGCAGCTTGTGCCCGTAAGGGCCGGCGCACGAGCAACCGCCCCGGGACTGGATGCCGAACAGGTCGTTGAGGACTGCGACCACGAAGTTGTGGTGCAGGTGCCTGCCGCTCGGTGCGTGCACCACGAACGAGACGATGGACAGCCTCTCGGCATGCACGTTGCCCAGCACCTCGACGGACGGCTCGTCCTGCCAGGCGTTCAGAGCACGTCGCACGTAGTGCTCCTCGTGGGCGCGGATCACGTCCAGGCCGACCGCCTCTTTCAGCTGGAACACCAGACCTGCCCGGATCGAGTCGACGATCGCCGGCGTCCCGCCCTCCTCTCGTTGCGCCAGGTCGGTGAGGTACCGGTGCTCGCTGGCGTTGACGTAGGCCACCGTTCCCCCACCCGGGACGTCCGGCACCCGGTTGGTGAGGAGCTCGCGGCGTACGACGAGCACGCCCGGTGTGCTCGGTCCGCCGATGAACTTGTGCGGGCTGAGGAAGATCGCATCCTTGTATGCCAGGGGGTCACGCCCCGACCCGGCGTACATCTCGATGTCGACGTAGGGTCCCGCGGCGGCGAAGTCCCAGAAGGACAGCGCGCCGTGACGGTGCAGCAACGCCGAGATGCCATAGGTGTCGCTGATGATGCCGGTGACGTTGCTGGCCGCGGAGAACGAGCCGATCTTGAGCGGCCGGGCGGCATGTCTGACCAGCTCCCGTTCCAGACAGGCCAAGTCGATGTGCCCGTCGGAGTCCGAGGGGATGGACACCACGTCCGCGATCGACTCCCGCCACGGCAGCTCGTTGGAGTGGTGCTCGAACGGCCCGATGAACACCACCGGCCGCTGCTCGGGCGGGATCGCCTCGGCCAGGTGGTACCGGTCCTCGAGGGCGGAGGCGATCCTGAGCCCCAGAATGCCGATCAGCTTGTCGATCGCGCCGGTGCAGCCGGAGCCGGCGAAGATGACCACCGTCTCCTCGTCGCCGCCGACGGCGTCCCGGATGATCGCACGGGCGTCCTCGCGCAGCCGGGTGGTCTGCAGGCCAGTGCCACTCGACTCCGTGTGCGTGTTCGCGTAGCGCGGCAGGACCTCGCAGCGGATGAAGTCCTCGATGAAACCGAGCGCCCTCCCCGACGCGGTGTAGTCGGCGTACGTCACCCGCCGGGGCCCGAACGGTCCGACCATCACCTGGTCGTCACCGATCACCGAGTCCCTGACCACCCGCAGCAACGGCGTCTCGACGGGTCCAACCATGTTCACTTCAGCAGCATATGCCTTCCGATACCCCGGCAGGTATGGGACGAAAGACCCTGGCACCGGACCTCCCCGGCTGGTCATCCTGGCCACATCTGACCGAACTCCGCGAGGAGCACAGCATGACCAGTCGTGTGGTCACTCCGCGTCCCGCCACGTCCCCGGCCCTCCCGGACTGGCGGCGGGTACTCGCGGTGGTGGCCCACCCCGACGACGAGTCGTTCGGACTGGGAGCGGTCCTGCACGCGTTCGCCGCCCAGGGGGCCGACGTGGCGATCCTGTGCCTCACGCACGGAGAGTCATCGGCGCACGGCGGCACGAGCGACCTGGGGACGATCAGGAGCGAGGAGCTCCAGTCGGCCGCCCGAGCGCTCGGCGCGACCCGGGCCACACTGCTGCACCACCCCGACGGCGCCCTGTCCGTCGTACGCCGGCACCTGCTCGCCGACGACGTGATCGACGAGATCGGAGTGACGCGTCCCGACGGGCTGGTCGTCTTCGACAGCAGTGGCGTGACGGGGCACCCGGACCATGCCGCGGCCACGTCGGCCGCCCTGCTGGCCGCCGCGGTGCTCGAGCTTCCCGTCCTCGCCTGGACGCTTCCGCAGAGCCTGGCAGCCCAGCTCAACGAGGAGCTCGGAACGTCGTTCTCCGGCACATCGCCCGAGGGGATCCAGCTCGAGGTCGTGGTGCATCGGGACCGCCAGCTCGCCGCCTGCCGGGAACACCGGACACAGGCAGTGCCCTCGAGCCCGCTGTGGCGCCGCCTCGAGATGCAAGGCGACATCGAACGGCTCCGATGGCTCCGCAGGCCCACCACGGTGAGCGCCGCGGTGCCGCCCGTCCCTCGGGCCTTGCCCGCGAACGAGAAGATCGCGCAGACACGGCACCTTGGACACGACAGGTTCGAGGTGCTCATCCGGGGGCACACGATCAATGTCGACCAGCCAGCGGCTCTCGGCGGCGACGACACGGCCCCCACCCCCACGGAGCTCTTCGTCGCCAGCCTGGCCGCGTGCGTCGCGTTCTACGCTCGGCGCTACCTCGCCCGCCACGGTCTGCCGACTGACGGGTTCGGCGTGGAAGTCGAGTACGAGCTCGGGGAGCATCCGTCGCGGGTCGCGGCAGCGGACATCCGGATCCACCTTCCCAGCGACTTCCCCGAGGACCGGCGGGAGCCACTGCTCGCGGTCGCGGCCCACTGCACGGTCCACAACACGTTGACGCAATTGGCCGACGTGTCCATGAGCCTGGCACCGCCGGTCAGCTGAGCTCGCTGAACCGTTCCACGTCGGACTGGGGTCCCGAGACGATGATCAGGTCGCCACGCTGTACGACGGTCTCCGGCGTCGCGTGCGTGAAGTCCTCCCCCTTCCGCTTCACGCCGACGATCGTGACGCCGTACTTCGAGCGAACCCGTGAGTCGCCCAGCGGCCGGTCCTCGATGCTGCGCGGAGGCCGCGTCTTGACGATCGCGTAGCCGTCGTCGAACTCGATGTAGTCGAGCATCCTGCCGCGCACGAGATGGGCCACCCGCTGCCCCATGTCGTGCTCGGGACGCACCACGTGGTGGCGTGGGTCACCCGTCCGGCGAGTGACTGCACGACCTTCGGGTCGGCATCGATGCCGAGGACCTCGGTGCCCTCGTCGGCCAGCTCGAGCGCGAGCGACTTGCCGAACCTGCCCATGCCGATCACGACGACGCCGGGGTTGCTGTCCTGCCTAGCCAATGATCGGCCGTCCGTCCGGGAGTATGTAGCGCCGCTGCCGCTCTCGTAGCGCCAGCGGCGGAGACCAGGGTGACTGGCCCCAGCCTGCCGATGAACATCAGGGCCACCAGGGTGAGCTGTCCCACCGGTGGCAGATCCGCGGTGATGCCCGTCGAGAGGCCCACCGTCGCGAACGCGGAGATGGTCTCGAAGAGCACCTGGCTGGTGGGGAACCGGGAGACCTCCAGGAGCAGCACGGTGGCCACGGCGATGACGCCGATGGACAGTAGCGCGACGGTCAGCGCCTGACGCTGCACCCGGTCACCGATGCGGCGGTCGGCGGCGTTGACGTGCTGCTCGCCACGGACCTCCGCGTAGATCACGAAGAAAAGCAGGATGAACGTGGTGACCTTGATCCCGCCGGCGGTGCCCGCAGACCCACCTCCGATGAACATCAAGATGTCCGTGCCGAGCAAGGTCCCGTCCTTCATCTGTCCGTAGTCGAGGCTGTTGAAGCCCCCCGTACGCGGCGTCACCGACTGGAAGAAGCCGGCGAGCAGGCGGCCGGGCGGGTCCAGCGCCCCCAGGGTGCCCGGGTTTGCCCACTCGCTCGCGGTGACGAAGAGGGTCCCGCCGATGAGCAGGACCAGGGTCATCCCCACCGTGAGCCTCGTGTGCAGGCTCCAACGCGCCGGGGCCGCCTCAGCTCGCGGCGTAGTTCGAACATCTCGGGGAAGCCGAGGCCGCCGAAAATCACCGCGACCGCGATCGGCAGGCAGATCCAGGGGTCGGAGGCGAAGCCGACGAGGTTGTCGGAGTACAACGCGAAGCCCGCGTTGTTGAATGCAGACACCGCATGGAACACGCCGAGATAGGTGGCCCGACCGAGCGGCTCGCCGTACCCGAGGAGGAACCTGCCGGCCAGCAGGATCGCGGTGATCGTCTCGAACAGCAGGCTCACCTTCGCGACCCCGAGCAGCACCGCCCGCACGTCGCCGATCCCCAGGCTCTTGGTCTCCGCCGCTGCGGTCAGTCGCGACCGGAGGCCCATCCTGCGGGAGACGAGGAGGCCGAGCAGGGACGCAAGGGTGATGATCCCGAACCCGCCGGCCTGGATCAGCCCCAGGATCACCGCCTGTCCGAACCCCGACCAGTACGTCGGGGTGTCCACGACCGCCAGCCCAGTCACGCACACCGCGCTGGTCGAGGTGAACAACGCCGCCAGCATCGGGGCATTGCCCCCGTCTCCGGCCCTCGAGACGGGAAGCATCAACAGCACGGTCCCGACGACCACGGCGTCGGCGAAGCCCGCCACCACCGCCTGCCCCGGTGCCGGAAGATGCCTCCCGTGGTGCGGCCACTGCCTACGCCCACGTCAGTCCTCGTCGACGGTCAGGTCCTCGCCATGGGTGCCCGGTCGTGGCGCCCACGGCAGCTCCTCCGCGGGACGTACGACGATGAGCCGGTCGCCGCGCGCGAGCTGCGTGACCACCGGGTCGAAGTAGCGGTGCACCTGTCCGTCCCGAACCACGGCGATCACCTGGTCCGGCAGGTTCTGCGGCTGCTTGCCGACCTCCGGGACGAGAAGGTCACGCTCGGCGACCTCCAGCCCCTCCCCGTAGGTCAGGAGGTCCTCCATCACCGAGCCGAGCGTCGGGCTCAGGGAGGAGAGCCCCAGCAGCCGGCCGACCGCGTCCGAGGAGGTGATGACCGAGTCGGCGCCGCTCTGGCGCACGAGCGGGACGTTGTCCTGCTCCCGGACCGCCGCCACGATGTACGCCTCCGGGTTGAGCTGGCGCACGTTCAGCGTGGCGAGGACGGTGGAGTCGTCACGGTCGGTGGTGATGATCACCTGGCGAGCCTTGGACGCGCCGGCGCGCCGAAGCACCTCGCGACGGGTCGCGTCGCCGGTGACGACCGCCAGGCCGTCGGCGTGCGCATCGCCGAGCGCGGCGTTGCTCGGGTCCACGACGACGATCGACTCCCGGGCGGTGCCGTTGTTGACCAGCGTCTCGACCGCGCTGCGCCCCTTGGTGCCGTAGCCGATCACGACCACGTGGTCTTCCATGTTCTTCCTCCATCGGGCGACGCGGAAGCTCTCGCGTCCCTGCGTGGCGAGCACTTCGATTGTGGTGCCGATCAGCAGCACCAGGAAGGCGATGCGCAACGGCGTGATCAGGAACGCGTTCACCAGCCGCGCCTGGCTGTCCTGGGGGGCGATGTCCCCGTATCCGGTCGTGCTCAGCGTGACCGTCGTGTAGTACATGGCGTCGACCAGGTCCACCTGCCCGGTGGGGTCGGAGTTGTCGACGTAACCCTCGCGGTCGACGTACACCAGCAGGACGGTGAAGACGAGGATGCCAATGGCTGCAAGCAGACGACGCCCGAGCTCCCACCACGGCGACCTGGTGATGGCGGGAAGACGCACCCGTAGGGCGCTGTCGGGAGGGATCTGATCAGGCACGGTGAGAATCTACGGGACGACTGGGCGCGAACCTCGCACCTACCGCACGACGTCGCCGTAGATGATGGTCGACGACCCGGGGTCCGCATGTGTCTCTTCGTCCGGTTGGTCGACGACGACCGAGACGAAGCGGAACTCCTGGCCCGCGCGCGGTGTCGAGGCGCTCCCTTCGGTGCGCCGCCAGGTGCCGCAGAGCCTGGCGCCGACGGCACCCTCCTGGTCCTCGATCGTGTCGCCGGTCAGGCAGAGCTCACCGCTGTCCTCGTCGTAGCTGTCGACGGTCGCCGTCTCACGGCTCGGCGTGTCCGGTCCCGCCACCACCCCCAGCAGGTAGCCGCCCAGGATGCAGATCGCGCCTCCGGCGAGGGCAACTGGCGTCGGCAGGGTGACGTTTCCCATCTGAACCCTTCGTGATCGGTGCGAAGCGGTCGTTTGCCGCAAGCATTCCATGAGCAGGCCGCCGACAAACCTACGCGTTCGTCACAACCGCCGTGCGTCCGGCTTCCTCAAGGCCGTGTGACGAGCACGATGCCCAGGCACATCTCGTCCGTCGTGCCCTCACCCCAGAGCACGTACCGCTCCGGCTGGCCCTCGAACGCGGGAAGCACGTCACGCAGTCCCTGGTCGTGAGTACAGGTCACCTTCAGCTCGTCTCCGGGTTCCAGCTTCGCGGGCCTGCGCAAGGGTTGGGCCCCCTGGTCGTCGAAGTCCCAGACCGGTGTGTCGAGCAGGGTCCGGGCATCACGCCTCCCGGGGTTCACCTCGATCTTGATCGCCTTGCCGAGGAGGTGCATGTGGCCGGCGACGGCGCGCACGGTGGCCGGCTCACTCACACGCCGTACGCAGCTCTGCACCGTACCGGGCTCGGGTCGCCCGCCGCCGTTGCACAGCAGCTGCAGGCCGGCGACCGCCTGGCCCGACCTCATGCCGAACCGACCCATGACGTCGAGCAACGCCGTCTCACGGTCGCAGAGCCGCCCCTCGACCCCGTCCCGGCACGGCAGCTCGACCGGCGCGGGCAGGAGCACGGTCTCCAGTGCCGCCAGGTTCTTCGTCCCGGAGGCGAGACGCAGCCGGGCGCTGCTCACGTCGGCACCGGTCCCCGCCAGCAGGTTGTAGTGAACCTGCATCACGATCATCGACCCGGCCTCGACCGGGATCCCGATGTCGGGAGCCATGGCGCGCTCGCCACCTCCGGGTGCCCACGCCCCGAGCCAGGGAGCGTTGTCCAGACTCGCGCCCTGGTCCTCGAGGCCGGAGCCGCCGAAGCACGTCCAGCCCTGCCCCGGTGCCCGCCTGTCGACCCGCTTTGCAGCCTCGACCTTGTCCGGCGTGACACGGAACAGGATCACGTGGTGCACGACCTGTGGGTCGCCGGGGACCACGTCGATGCCGGTGAGGTACGCGTCCTCGGTCAGCCTCGGGTCGAGGAGGAAGCACCGGTAGTCGTCGGTCCCCTGGTTCGGCGCCTTCGGCTTGTAGGGCCGTGGCATGGCCAGCTCGATGAACCGCTCCCCCGGCCGTAGCGGCTCCCTCGCGGCCGGCTCGGAGGGCGAATGCTCGTCCGTGGCAGAAGGGTCAGCGGGCGATGTCTGTGACGAGGGTGCGGAAGCGTCCGTCGACTGGTCCCGGGCCGGGTCGCCCGAGCACGACGCCAGCAGCAATGTCGCTGCAGCCACGGCCCCCAGCCACCAGGACGCCCTCATCACTGAAGTGTAGGCGCGACGGTCACCCAGCCGTCCCGTCGCGCAGACCGACCGCGTCGTGGCGCCAGAAGACGTCGGGGTAGACGAGCGCACCGGTCAGGCCGGTCTCGTACGCCGGAAGGCGGTACACCTGGAACGCAGGGGCCGGGATCCTCACCGACGGAGCGGTGAACCCCAGGACTCCGCCGGGAGTGAACCCGAGCCGCGGGTAGTAGCGCGGCGAACCTTCGAGGAACACCAGCGGCTCCGGTCGCGACTCGAGCAGGCGCAACGACTCGCGGACGAGTGCGCTTCCGACACCGGTGCCCTGGTGGTCGGGCCGGACGGACAACGGGCTCAGCACGAGCACCTCCACCAAGCTGGCGGGCGCGTCCAGCCACCCGCGCGTGAACGCAACATGGCCGACGACCTCGCCGCCGCGCTCGGCCACGTACGACAGGCCGAGCCAGGCGACCGACTCCCGCAGGCCGTCGAGCAGCTCGGCGACGGGCTCCTCACCGAAAGCGGCCGCGACCACGTCCCGGACCTGACCCTCGTCCGCGGGCCACTCATCCCTGACGTTCACGGCAGGGCAACCGTCCACGGGCGTGGGTCCGTGGCGAGGATGCCCATGACGATGACGTCGTTCCAGGTGCCCTCCCACCGGAGTGCCTGCCGGCGCACGCCCTCACGCACGAACCCGCACTTCTCGTAGGACCGCTGCGCCCGGGGGTTGAAGGCGTAGACCTCGAGCTCCACCCGATGCAGGCCAACCTGGCCGAAGGCGTAGTCGAGGATGAGCCGGGTGGCCTCGGTGCCGTATCCGCGCCCGTACACCTCCTGGCCCGCAAGGCCGATGCGGAAGTTTGCGCGGGCGCTCTCCTCGTCAAGCTCGTTCAGCACTGCCTCGCCGAGGAAGACCCCGTCCTCGGCGCGAAGGATGGCGTAGTCCGCCCGGTCGTCCTGGCCCGGCCGCGACGCGAGCCACCGGTACGCGCTGTCGGCCTCGAACTCCAGGGGGGTTGCCGTGAGCCGGAGCCCTTCGGGGTCCGTCAAAAGGCGCTCGTAACCGCCGAGATGCTCGGGCCCGAGCTGTTCCAGCCACAGCCCGTGTCCTTGCAGGACGGGCTGGGCCCTCAGCACAGCGCGGTTGATCATGACCCGCGCCGCCCCGCCTCGCGCATCTTCTTCCTCATCTCCCTGCCCCTCTCCGCCCTCAACCGGGCGTCCCTCCGTCGCGCCATCCAGTCGAGCTCTCGCCGCAACCGCTTCCAGCTCTCGTACCTGCGCTGCGTCAGGCTCCCCTCCTCGAGCGCCTCGACGACGGCGCACCCCGGCTCGGTCCGGTGCGAACAGTCGGCGAAGCGGCACGCGGCGACCAGCTCCTCGACGTCGCCGAACGTAGAGGCGAGCCCACCGTCGGCGTCGATCAGACCGACGCCTCGAAGGCCCGGTGTGTCGATCACCGCTCCACCGCCGGGAAGCGGCACCAGCTCCCGGCGTACGGACGTGTGCCTGCCGCGCCCGTCCTCGCGGATAGCCTTCGTAGCGAGGACGTCGGTCCCCACGAGGGCGTTGACCAGCGAGGACTTGCCGTGACCGGACGAGCCGATCAGCCCGATGGTCCTCCGGCCGCCGACGAGCTCGCGGAGCCGCCCCACCCCAGCGCCCGAGATCGTGCTCGTGCAGATCACCTCCACCCCAGGCGCCACCGCGGCGATGTCCTCGGCGACCTGGTCCGAGTCGCGGACCGCGTCTGCCTTGGTGAGCACCACGACCGGCTGCGCTCCGCTGTCCCATGCCAGTGCAAGTAGCCGCTCGACCTTCGAGACGGTCGGTGCGGGGTGCAGGGAGACCACCACCGCGGCGTAGTCGATGTTGGCGCACAGGACCTGTCCCCTCGACTGCTCACCGGCCGTCGCCCGCACGACTGCGGTGCGTCGGGGCAGCACCCGCTCGAGCGTGCTCCGACCGTCGGGCCATTCGCGGACCACGACCCAGTCACCGGTGCACGGCGCCTCAGCAGGGTCGCGGGCGACGTCGCCGAGCAGGCAGGCGCCGAAGCCCGCCCGCAGCGGGCCTTCCTCGGTGAGCACGTGGGCAATCCCCCGGTCCACGCGCACGACGCGGCCCAGGTGGGCATCTGCCGCGGCAGCGCACCTGGCCATCTCGGGGTCGTAACCGATCGCGTCGAGCACATGGGGAATCTATGGCCGCGCCGCGTCCCCCGCACTCGATTAAATCGGGGCATGGTCATTTCGGGCGGTTGGCCCGATATGTCGCGCTGGCGGGACTCTCGGCGGATCTGTCGGGCCGCTCGGACTCGTCCTCGTCACGACGCAGCCGGGGCAGCACCGCCCTGAGCCGCAGCCGGCGCACCAGCTCCATCCGGGCCCGAGCGGTCTCCGACTCCGGCCACACCCTGTCGAACGCCGCGTTCACCGCGGCGCCGATCAGCACCGCGATGGACAGCAGGTAGAGCCACAGCAGCACCGCGATCGGCGCGGCCAGCGGCCCGTAGATCGACGTGGACTTCCCTGCGGTGCTGGTGAGCACCCATCTGAGCACGAACGACCCGAAGACCCAGAGCATCAGCGTCAGGGTCGCGCCGGGCAGGTTGTAGCGCCACGACGTACGCACTGGGACGGACACGTGGTACAGCGTCGCCAGGAAGCAGATCGAGAGCACGACGACGCTGGGCCAGTAGAGGGAGTTCACGAAGTCGAACCGCTCCGGCACGAGCTTCTCCACAAGCGTCGGCCCGGCCAGCACGAGCGGGATCGTCACCACGCCCGTGACCAGGCCCATGACGTAGAGGAGGAAGGAAAGGACACGTGTCTTCACCAGCCCCCGATGACCGCCGAGGCCGTACATGATCGTGATCGTGTCGACGAAGACGTTGAGAGCCCGCGAGCCCGACCACAGAGCGAGGACGAAGCCGATCGAGACCACGTCGTAGCGACCGCCCCGGAACACGTCGTTCATGGTCGGCTCGATGATGGTGGAGACCGTCTCGTCGGTGAGCGCGCGCGAGGAGAGGTCGACAACGGCGGACCGGACCTCGTCGAGGCGGGCGTCGCTGAAGCGGCTGAACACATAGCCGATCGACCCGGCCAGGGCGAAGATCAGCGGTGGTAGCGACAGCAGGGCGAAGAACGCCGCCTCCGCTGCCAGCCCGGTGACGCGGTTGCGGTAGCAGGTGCCCACGGTGGACACCAGGAGCCGCCAGACTGTGTCCCGTATCACGTCCCAGCGGGAAAGTTCACGAGCCTCCGGGCTCTCCCTCTCCCCTGACATGGATCTACCGTAACGACATGTCTGTCGATAACCGGGTAGCAACGAACCAGGCCCCCCCACTTGTGGGGCACAACGTCGTCCTCTCCGACCGCGCCCTGGTCGAGGCCGTGAACCGCCACGCCTCACCAGAGGTCGTCTCGGACCTCGTCGAGCTCGGAGCAGTCGCAGGCAGCGCCGAGGCACGTGAGCACGGCATGCTCGCCAACCGCTTCGAACCCGAGCTCACCACGTTCGACCGCTACGGGAACAGGATCGACGAGGTGCGGTTCCACCCGTCGTGGCACTGGCTGATGGAGCGCGGAGTCGGGTTCGGTCTCCAGGCGGCGCCGTGGCAGTCGGACTCCCCCCACGCCCACGTACGCCGGGCGGCGGGGTTCATGGCCTGGTCGCACACCGAATCCGGTCACGGGTGCCCGATCTCCATGACCTACGCGGCTGTCCCCGCGCTCCGGGCCGATGACGCCATCGCCAAGGAGTGGACACCCCGGCTGGCGGCGACGTCGTACGACTTCGGGGTGCGCCCGGTCTCCGAGAAGTCGGGCGCCCTGGCAGGCATGGGCATGACCGAGAAGCAGGGCGGCTCGGACGTCCGCGCGAACGTCACCGAGGCGCGCCCGACCGGCGTCGACGGTGAGTACACCCTCCACGGGCACAAGTGGTTCACCTCGGCCCCGATGAACGACGTGTTCCTGGTCCTGGCACAGGCACCCGGCGGCGTCACCTGCTTCCTGGTGCCGCGGGTCCTCGCGGACGGCACGCGCAACCAGCTGGACGTCGTACGCCTGAAGGAGAAGCTCGGCAACCGGTCGAACGCCTCCTCCGAGCTGGAGTTCCACGGGACCTGGGCGCAGCGCCTCGGCGACGAGGGCCGTGGCGTCCGGACGATCATCGAGATGGTCGCGGCGACGAGGCTGGACTGTGTGCTGGGCTCGGCGTCGCTGATGCGTCGCGCCGTCGCCGAGGCGTCGTGGCACGTGTCGCACCGCTCGGCCTTCGGCGGGCTGCTCTCCGACAAGCCGCTGATGCAGAACGTGGTCGCCGACCTCGCCGTGGAGTCCGAAGCCGCGACGGCCTTGGCGATCCGCCTCGCCGCCGCGGTGGACGGTGCCGCGGACCCGCACGAGGCCGCATTCCGGCGGATCGCGCTGCCGCTGGCGAAGTTCTGGGTGTGCAAGCGCACCCCGATGATGGTCGCTGAGGCCCTGGAGTGCCTCGGCGGCAACGGCTACGTCGAGGAGTCGGGGATGCCGCTGCTGTTCCGGGAGTCCCCGCTGAACTCCATCTGGGAGGGGTCCGGCAACGTCAACGCGCTCGACGTGCTGCGCGCCCTCTCGCGGGAGCCCGAGGCGCTCAACGCCTGGATCGTCGAGGTCGGCAAGGCCCGCGGCGAGGACCCGCGCCTGGACCGCGCCATCGAGGCCGTCCTGGAGTCCCTGGCCGACACCGCCGAGATGGAGGTCGGGGCCCGCCGGCTCGCAGGGCGGATGGCGGCCGTGCTCCAGGGCTCCCTGCTCGTGCGGCATGCTCCTGCCGATGTCGCCGACGCGTTCTGCGCCACCCGGCTCGGAAACGAGTACGCCGGGACGCTGGGCACCCTTCCTCGCGGCATCGACATGAGGTCCATCGTCGACCGCACCATGCCAACCCTCCCTTGAGTCGGCCCTCCCGCGGCGTTGAATCGGCCCTCCCGCGGCGTTGAATCGGCCCTCCCGGGGTCTCGAACCGGCCCTCCCGTCAGGCGCCGCGCCCATCCCAACCCCCATGCCACAGGCTCAACACCTCGCGGGGGCCGACTCAACACCCCACGGGGGCCGACTCAACACCCCACGGGGGCCGACTCAACACCCCACGGGGGCCGACTCAACGGCAGGCATCAGGTGAGCTCGAGACCGGGGTAGAGCGGGTGCTTGTCCAGCATCTCGGCCGACGCCGCCTTGGTGCGATCGGCCACACCGTCGGCGAGCGTGTAGTTCGCCTTCGAGGGCCTGCCGTCCTTGGTCTGCTTCGGCGTCGTGTTCGACAGCACGTCCACCACCAGGTCGGCCACCCGGTCGAACTCGTCGTGCCCGAAGCCACGGGTGGTCAACGCTGGCGTGCCGAAACGGATGCCGCTGGTGTACCAGGCACCGTTGGGGTCCGCCGGGACGGAGTTGCGGTTGGTGACCACGCCGGCGTCGAGGAGAGCCGACTCGGCCTGCCGGCCGGTGAGCCCGAAGCCCGATACGTCGAGCAGCACCAGGTGGTTGTCGGTGCCGCCGGTGACGAGCTTGGCGCCCCGCTGGAGGAAGCCGTCGGCGAGCGACTTCGCGTTGTCGGCGATGTTCTGGGCGTACGTCGCGAACCCGGGCTGCCGAGCCTCGGCGAGGGCCACTGCCTTGGCGGCCATGACGTGGGACAACGGACCGCCGAGCACCATCGGACATCCGCGGTCGACCGACGGGGCGTACTCCTCCGTGGCCAGGACCATGCCACCGCGCGGACCGCGGAGCGACTTGTGCGTGGTCGTCGTCACGATGTGCGCGTGAGGGACGGGGTTCTCGTCACCCGTGAAGACCTTGCCCGCCACGAGGCCCGCGAAGTGGGCCATGTCGACCATGAGCGTGGCGCCGACCTCGTCCGCGATCTCGCGCATCCTCGCGAAGTCGACCCGCCGCGGGTATGCCGAGTACCCGGCGATGAGCACGAGCGGCCTGAACTCGCGCGCGGCGGCCGCGACCCGGTCGTAGTCGAGCAGACCCGTCTCGGGGTCGGTGCCGTAGCTGCGCTGGTGGAACATCTTCCCGGAGATGTTCGGGCGGAAGCCGTGGGTCAGGTGGCCCCCGGCGTCCAAGGACATGCCGAGCATGCGCTGGTTGCCGAACTCGTGGCGCAGCGTCTCCCAGTCCTCCTCGGAGAGCTCGTTCACGTTCTTGGCCCCGAACTTCTCCAGCGCAGGAGACTCGACGCGGTGGGCCAGGATCGACCAGAAGGCCACCAGGTTCGCGTCGATGCCCGAGTGTGGCTGGGCGTAGGCGTACTCCGCGCCGAAGAGCTCGCGCGCGTGCTCGGCCGCCAGCGACTCGACCGTGTCCACGTTCTGGCATCCGGCGTAGAAGCGGTGCCCGATGGTGCCCTCGGCGTACTTGTCGCTGAGCCAGGTCCCCATGGTGAGCAGGACAGCCGGCGACGCGTAGTTCTCGCTTGCGATCAGCTTGAGCGATGCCCGCTGGTCGGCGAGCTCGGCCCTTGTGGCTTCCGCCACACGCGGCTCGACCGAGGCGATGACCTCGAGGGCCGCTCGGTACGCCTCGCTCGCCTTCGCGGAGGGGCCTGCTGCGCCTGTAGCCTGCGGATTCACTGTGCTGGACTCGGTCATGCCCGACAGCCTAGTGAGGCGCCCTGCCACGGACAGCACAAGGGTGAGTGTGTCAGATCGTGGACACTTGTCTCACATCATAAGATGCGGGTTTGTGGAGCAGGCGTCCGACCCGTGAGACTTCAGTCCGTGATCTCCGCTGCAACGTCCCAGTTCCTCGTGGCTCGACGCCACGTGGACCTCGGTCGTACGCGCAGCATGATGTGTATGCCCTACCGCGCCGCCTGATCTGTCCTCTCATCAGCCGGGCGCGCGGTCGCCGGCACACACTTTTCGACAACGGCGTCGGATGGTCTCCCGCGACTCGTGCGTCTCTCATTCCCCAGGAAACGCATTCATGACCTCGAACCACACGGCGCCGAACAAGCCCGCGCCCACCGGCCCCGGCCGCGCCAAGCCGACCGCCACCGCGTCCCGTTCCGGACGCCCGCGCCAGAAGCGCGGCGAGGGCCAATGGGCCCTCGGTTACCGCGAGCCCCTGAACGGCAACGAGCAGTTCAAGAAGGACGACGACGCGCTCAACGTCCGGGCCCGGATCGAGAACATCTACGCCCATCGCGGGTTCGCCTCCATCGACGGCAACGACCTTCGCGGGCGCTTCCGCTGGTGGGGTCTCTACACCCAGCGCAAGCCCGGTCTCGACGGCGGCAAGACCGCCGCGCTCGAACCGCACGAGCTCGACGACGAGTACTTCATGCTCCGCGTGCGGATCGACGGCGGGCAGCTCGACGTGGACCAGCTCCGGGCGGTCGCTGAGGTGAGTACGACGTACGCCCGCGACACCGCGGACATCACCGACCGGCAGAACGTGCAGTACCACTGGATCCGCGTGGAGGACGTCCCGGCGATCTGGGAGCGGCTCGAAGGCGTCGGCCTCGAGACGCAGGAGGCCTGCGGCGACTCGCCCCGCGTCATCATCGCCTCCCCCGTCGCGGGAATCGCCGACGACGAGATCATCGACGGCACCTTCGCGGTCGAGGAGATCAAGCGCCGCTACATCGGGAACCCCGCGTACTCGAACCTGCCGCGCAAGTTCAAGACCGCGATCACCGGCCACCCGAGCCAGGACGTGGTCCCCGAGGTGAACGACGTCGCCTTCGTCGGGACGGTCCACCCCGAGCACGGGCCGGGCTTCGACCTGTGGGTGGGCGGAGGCCTCTCCACCAACCCGATGCTCGCCCAGAAGCTCGGTGTGTGGATCCCCCTCGACGAGGTGGCCGACGCCTGGGAGGGCGTCATCTCGGTGTTCCGCGACTACGGCTACCGCCGGCTGCGCTCGCGAGCCCGCCTGAAGTTCCTGGTCGCCGACTGGGGGGTCGAGAAGTTCAGGGAGGTCCTCGAGTCGGAGTACCTCGGGCGGAAGCTCGTCGACTGCCCCTCTCCCCCGGCTCCCGAGACGAGCCGCGACCACGTCGGTGTGCATCGCCAGAGGGACGGCCGGTTCTTCGTCGGGGTCGCCCCCACCGTGGGCCGGGTCTCGGGCAGGCTCCTGTCGCAGCTGGCGGACGTCGTCGAGGCCCACGGCTCGACCCGGATCCGCACCACTGCCCACCAGAAGCTGCTGGTGCTCGACGTCGAGGAGGACAGGGTCGAGAGCCTCGTCGCCGCGCTCGACGCGATCGGGCTCTCTGCACGGCCGAGCAACTGGCGTCGCTCCACGATGGCGTGCACCGGCATCGAGTTCTGCAAGCTCGCGATCGTCGACACCAAGGATCGCGCCACAGCGCTCGTCGCGGAGCTCGAGCGCCGCTTCCCCGACCTCGACACCCCGATCACCGTCAACGTGAACGGCTGCCCGAACGCCTGCGCCCGCACCCAGGTCGCCGACATCGGCCTCAAGGGCCAGCTGGTGATGGACGAGGACGGCAACCAGGTGGAGGGCTTCCAGGTCCACCTGGGCGGCGGGCTCGGACTGGACCCGGCGTTCGGCAAGAAGCTGCGTGCGCACAAGGTGACCAGCGCGGGCCTCGACGACTACGTGACCAACCTCGTCGACGCCTACCTCGCCCACCGTGCCGAGGGAGAGTCGTTCGCGGCGTGGGTCGCCCGCGCCGACGACGTGCAGCTCCGCGGTGAGGTCGTCACCAGGACGCTGGAGGCCGTCTGATGAGCGAGAGAGCCGTGCCGTTCCACTGCCCCTACTGCGGCGACGAGGACCTCCGCCCGCACGAGACCGAGCAGGGCTCGGGCCACGGCGCCTGGGAGTGCCGGGCCTGCCTGCGCGCGTTCAGCCTGAAGATGCTCGGGCTGATCACGCCCCGGTCCGTCTCCGAGGAGGTCCCACGATGACCGCTCCCACGACGGTGGCCGCCCGCAACTTCAAGGGCAGCAGCACCAACGGACGGAGCGAGGCCGAGCTCAAGGACCTCGTCTCCCACGTCGGCGCCGAGCTCGAGCTTGCCCCGGCCGAGCACATCATCGAGTGGGCGGTGGCGACGTTCGGCGAGCGCTTCTGCGTCACCTCCTCCATGGCGGACGCCGTCCTTGCCCACCTGGCCTCCACCGTGGCGCCTGGCATCGATGTGGTGTTCCTGGACACCGGCTACCACTTCGCCGAGACGATCGGCACGCGTGACGCCGTTGCGGCCACGTTGCCGGTGAACCTCCTGACCATCTCCCCCAAGCAGTCGGTCGCCGAGCAGGACGCGACGCATGGTCCGGATCTCCACAAGCGCGACCCCGACCTGTGCTGCGCACTGCGCAAGGTGGCGCCGCTGCGGGACGCCCTGGCGGGCTACGACGCCTGGGCGACGGGTCTGCGTCGTCAGGAGACCCCCGACCGCGTCATCGCACCGGTGGTCGGATGGGACGAGAAGAAGCGGAAGGTGAAGGTCTCTCCGCTCGCCCGGTGGTCCGACGACGACGTCGACCGCTACATCGCCGAGAACGGCGTACTCGTGAACCCGTTGCAGTACGACGGCTACCCGTCCATCGGATGCCGGCCGTGCACGCGCCAGGTGCTGCAGGGCGAGGACCCGCGCAGCGGGCGCTGGTCCGGCACCAACAAGACCGAGTGCGGGATCCACGCATGACAACCGCGCTCACAGCATCAACCGGAGCCAGGCCGCCGACAGCGTCGTCGCCGCGTCCGACCCCGACCCCGACCCCGTGAGGAGGCCGAAATCATGACCGCTCCAGCACTGGTGGCCCTGGCTCATGGCAGCCGCGACCCCCGATCCGCAGAGACGATCCAGGCTCTGTGTGCGGAGGTCCGCACCATGCGCCCGGACCTGCGCATCGAGGCGGCCTTCCTCGAGCTGTCGAAACCGTCGTTCTCCTCTGTCGTCGACAAGCTGGTGAAGGCCGGGTACGACGAGATCGTCGTCGTACCGCTGCTGCTGACCGAGGCCTACCACGCGAAGGTCGACGTCCCCTCCGCCGTCGCCGAGGCCATGGCCAAGCACGAGGGGCTCCAGATCCGGGCGACGAACATCCTCGGCCTGGAGACGGCCTTCCTCGAGGTCCTCGACCGCCGGCTGCGCACCGCGCTCAAGGCGGCGAGGGTGCGTGAGCTCGACGCCCTGGTCCTCGCCGGTGCCGGGTCGTCGGACCCGCTCGCCAACCAGGCCGTGGCGAGGCTGGCGCGACTCTGGGGCACCAAGCACCGGCTCCCGACCGTGGCGGCCTATGCCTCGGCGGCTCCCCCGACCACAGGCGAGGCGGTCCGCCAGTTCCGCCGGGAGGGGCGCCGGCACATCGCGGTGGGGTCGCTGTTCCTCGCCCCCGGCACCCTTCCGGACCGCGCCGCCGAGCTGGCCGTCGAGGCGGGCGCGGTCGCCGTGTCCGCACCGCTGGGCGCCGACACCGAGGTGGCCCGGACGATCCTGGCCCGCTACGCCGTCGGCGCGGTGGAGCTGGTCCCGGTCTGAGCCCGGTCCGACCTACGAGGGACGTCATACGTCTCGGACGCGTGGGGAGCCGAGACGTATGACGTCGCCCCTCGTTAGGCTCTGACCCATGAGCCAGCACTACAACGTCCTTGTCCTCGGCGCCGGTCCCGGCGGGTACGTCGCCGCCATCCGCGCTGCCCAGCTCGGCCTGTCCACGGCCATCGTCGAGGAGAAGTACTGGGGAGGCGTGTGCCTCAACGTCGGGTGCATCCCGTCGAAGGCGCTGCTGCGCAACGCGGAGCTCGCCCACCTCGTGCGCGACAAGGGCTCGACGTTCGGGATCAGCTCCGACGGCGAGATCCGCTTCGACTACGGTGCCGCGTTCAAGCGCAGCCGTGAGGTGGCGGAAGGCCGCGTCAAGGGCGTGCACTTCCTGATGAAGAAGAACAAGATCACCGAGTTCCAGGGACGCGGGTCCTTCACCGACGCCAACACCGTCGAGGTCACGCTGAACGACGGCGGCACCGAGACCGTCACCTTCGACAACTGCATCATCGCCACGGGCGCGTCGACCCGACTGCTCCCCGGGACCTCGCTGTCCGACCGGGTCGTGACCTACGAAGAGCAGATCATGACCGACAACCTGCCCGAGAGCATCGTCATCGCCGGCGCTGGGGCGATCGGCGTCGAGTTCGCCTACGTCATGCACAACTACGGCGTGAAGGTGACCATCGTCGAGTTCCTCGACCGGATGGTCCCGCTCGAGGACGCCGAGGTCTCCAAGGAGCTCGCCAAGGCCTACAAGAAGGCGGGCATCGAGGTCATGACGTCGACCCGCGTCGACTCGATCGACGAGACGGGCGACAAGCTGAAAGTCACGGTCACGAAGGGTGACCAGCAGCAGGTGCTCGAGACCGACAAGGTCATGCAGGCGATCGGCTTCGTGCCGCGAGTGGAGGGCTACGGCCTCGAGAACACCGGGGTGAAGCTCACCGACCGCGGCGCCATCGACATCGATGACTTCATGCGCACCAGCGTCCCGAACATCTACGCCATCGGCGACGTCACCGCCAAGCTGATGCTGGCGCACGCGGCCGAGGCGATGGGGGTGATCGCCGCCGAGACGATCGCCGGCGCCGAGACCATGGAGCTCGACTACCGGATGATCCCGAAGGCGACGTTCTGCTCGCCGCAGGTCGCGAGCTTCGGCTACACCGAGGAGCAGGCGCGCGACGAGGGCTTCGACGTCAAGGTCGCGAAGTTCCCGTTCACCGCGAACGGCAAGGCCCATGGCCTTGCGGAGCCGGGTGGCTTCGTGAAGCTCATCTCCGACGCCAAGTACGGCGAGCTCCTCGGCGCGCACATGATCGGCGCCGAGGTGACCGAGATGCTGCCCGAGCTCACCCTCGCCCAGAAGTGGGACCTGACGACGACCGAGCTGGCCCGGAACGTGCACGCGCACCCGACCCTGACCGAGGCGATCCAGGAGGCGATCCACGGCCTCGAGGGTCACATGATCAACTTCTGACTCCCCGACTTGTCAGGGTGTGAGGGGGTCATGGCCCGCTCACACCCTGACAGGTTGGCGTCAGGCCAGGGTCTCGCAGAGGTTCTCCACGGTTCCGTGGCCGGACGTCAGGGTCCGGTGGCCCTCGGCGTCCGAGTACAAGACATACTGCGTGCCCGTGACCACGTAGTAGCCCTGCTCCGGGTCGTCGCCGGCTCGGAGACCGCCCCCGAAGTGGCCGCCCACCGCCGTCAGGCTCCAGGAGCCGTCGGCGAAGTACTCGAAGTCACCACGACCCGTCAGGTTGCGCTCCACAGACGCGCCTGTGTCGGTGTTGATGAAGCGGATCACCAGCTGGCCCGTGAACTCCTGGACGCGCGGGGAGCCGTCCGGGAACGTCTCCGTGGTCCGGTACCGCTCCTTGTCGCTGATGACCTCTCCCGCAAGCCCGAACGCACAGAGCGCACCGGCCGGCCTGCTGAAGCCCGCTGTCTCGTAGGGCGACCACGGTGACGGCCCGTCCTCCGTCGACGCGCCCGCGGGAGCCATGCCCGCCACCGCCGCGAGCACCGCGACAGAGGCTGTCGAGATCGACCTGAACCCCATCAAAGAACTCCTAACCGTTTGTTTTACCTTAACCGGTTAGCAGCCAACCATGTCGGACTGGCACATGGCAACGGTTGAGGCCAGAATCAACGCATGCACTGGGTCGAGGTCGACGGTCTCCGGCTACCGCGACGCATCGGTGGCCACGCCGCTCTGGACTTCTGCAACACGTGGGCGGGCTGGGGCGAGCCTGCCGACCCCCGCCGGGAATGGCTGCCGGACTACGACCGGCTCACCGCGTGGTGCGGCTACGCCGAGCTCCTGGACGCCGAGAGCGTGGAGCGGCTTCGCCGGACCGCACGCCGGCGTCCCGGCCACGCAGCAGAGGTGCTCTCCACGGCGCGTTCCCTTCGCACGAACCTGCACACCGCCGCCCTCGACCCCGGGGACGGTCGCGCCCTGGCAGGAGTCTCCGCATTGGTACGGGAGGCCGGGCAGTACGCCGTCCTCCGCCCCGGCCCCGACGGCCATGCCCACTGGGAGTTCCAGCGTGGGGCAGGCCTTGCCCTGCCCGTGCTCGCAGTGGCGCGCGCCGCTGCCGACCTGCTCACCAGCCCACATCTTGCGCTCGTGAAGGCGTGCCCCGGCCACGACTGCGGCTGGTTGTTCCTTGACCGGCGCGGGCGCAGACGCTGGTGCAGCATGAGCGCCTGCGGCAACCGCGCGAAGGTGCGCGCACACGCCGAGCGCACCCGCTGACTTGTCAGTGGACGAACTTGTGGACCCGCCGGATCAGGTCCATGCTCGGGTACTGGTCCGCCTCTACGCGCTCCACGAGCATCTCGACGTAGGCCGGTACCTCCGGAGGTCGGAGCAGCGACTCGACGATGTCGAGCATCGTCGCCGACGGATAGCGGTCCTGCTCGACCTTGCGCATCAGGAACCGCAACAGCTCGACACGAGCGTCGTCCCTCTGGTCGGTAGGCATGTGACCCCCTCCGTACGCCGTTTCATGCCCCGCCAGGAAGCATCCCCGCCGGAGCACCCTCCCTTCCCAGGCTAGGCCGGAAACGGCCATTGCGTCAGGTCAGCGCGTCAGGTGAGCGCGTCAGGTGAGCGCGTCAGGTGAGCGCGTCAGGTCAGCTGACAAGGGTCTCCAGCAAGTGCTCGAGGTGGCGGGCGGGGTCGCCGGTGACGCCGCCGTGGATCGGCCCTGGTTGCACCACGGTGCTCCGCGGCGCGCTCACGAACCCGAACCGGGTCCCGAGAGCGGTACGGCCCGCCGCCCCCACCGACTCGTCGCCCCGGCAGACCGCCTCGACGGTCGCGAGGGCCGACCTGACGGCGTCGACGTCCACCTCGGGGTCGAGCACGGACAGCCGCTCGGCTCTCACATGGCACTGCGCTTCGAGGAAGCCGGCCTGCTGGCAGTAGAGCACGACGCCGACGTTGACGAACTCCTCCCGGTCCACACGCGGCATGCAGCGCAGCACGACGTACTGGAAGCCCATCCGGTCGCTCATGCAGCACTCTCCACCGGCAGCCAGCCGCGCCGTCTCGAGACCCGGGCCAGCAGGAAGTCCACGTAGGCAGCCCGCACGACCTCGTCACGCTCGTGACCGGGCAGCGGCTCGATCCATTGGTGTGGCACCTGTGCGACCACGTCCTCGAGCAGCTCACGGGTGACCATCGGCGCGAGCTCCGCGTCGGCGTCCGGCACCCCGGACAGGTGGGCTGCGAGGACGTGGTCCGACGCGTCGTACGGCTGCCTGGCGAACCTGTCCGCGTGGCCGATGCCGTAGGTCCAGGCGTGATGGAAGTACAGCGCCGCACCGTGGTCGATGCACCACAGCTGCTTGTGCCAGACGAGCAGGTTCGGGTTGCGCCAGCTCCGGTCCACGTTCGCGACGAACGCGTCGAGCCAGATGATCTTCGCGGCCACCTCGGGGTCGGGGTCGAAGCCAGTGTCGAAGCCGAACGCCCCTGGCAGGAAGTCGATGCCGAGGTTGAGGCCGACGCTTGCGGTGAGCAGGTCCTGGACCTCCTCGTCCGCCTCGTACCTTCCGATCGCGGCGTCGAGCTGGACCGCGGCGAGGACCGGCGTGTTCAGCCCGAGCCTGCGGGCCAGCTCGCCGACGATGACCTCGGCGACGAGCACCTTGACGCCCTGTCCGGCGCCCCGGAACTTGCAGACGTAGGTGCCCAGGTCGTCGGCCTCCACCAGCCCGGGCAGGGAACCGCCCTCACGCAGCGGCGTGACGTACCGGGTCGCGGCAACGGTCGGGATCACCCGGCCAAACCTACCCGGCTCGAGGTCGGGGTGTGGCGAACCGTCAGGACACGGGATCCTGTTCCAGGAGCCTCCGGCGCTGCTCCTCGACGTCGAACGCGGGCTTCGGCCATCCGGGCTCGAGCGTCCGCATTGTCTCCAGCAGCACAGCGCCAACCGCCCAGTTGCGGTACCACTTCCTGTCGCTCGGGACCAGCAGCCATGGCGCCGCCGACGTGTTGCACCTCCCGAGTGCCACTTCGTACGCCTCCTGGTAGGACGACCACAGCGCTCGGTCGTCGATGTCCCCCGGGTCGAACTTCCAGAGCTTGGTCGGGTCGTCGAGCCGGGCAAGGAGACGCTCTCGCTGCTCCTCCGGGGAGATGTGCAGCATGCACTTCACGACCGTCGTGCCCGAACCGACCAGCTCCTCCTCGAAGCGGTTGATCGCGTCATACCGCTCCTCGATCTCCGACCCGGGCGAGAGCCCGCGGACCCGGGCAACCAGGACGTCCTCATAGTGCGAGCGGTCGAACACGCCGATCTGGCCGGGCGCCGGAAGCTCCCGTCGGATCCGCCAGAGGAAGTCGTGCCGCCTCTCCTCGTCCGTGGGCGCGCCGAACGCCTTGATGCGCACGCCCTGCGGGTCGAAGAGGTCCACGGTGTGCCGCATGACCCCGCCCTTGCCCGCGGTGTCCATCCCCTGCAGCACCAGCAGCAGGCTGCGGCTCCCGCCGGTGCGTCCCTCGGCGAACAGCCGCTCCTGCAGGTCGGACAGCTCGTCGTCCATGGCCGCCAGGGCCGCCTTCCCGGCAGCCTTGCCTCCGTCGAACTCCGGCGTGGCCCGGGGGTCCTGCGACGCCAGGTCGACCTTCCCCGGCGGAACCGTGAGGGCCTTGACGACAGAGCCGGCGCGCTTGCGCTTCGACTTCCCCATGCACGGAGTATGCCGCAGCGCCCGGGACCTACCCGCCTCCGGAGAGCCCGGCCCCTTCGCGAGCGAGGGCGTCCAGTCTGGAGATTGCTCTGAAGTACTTCTTCCGGTAGCCGCCCTCGAGCAGAGGCGGCGCGAAGAGCTCGTCGAAAGCCACGCCGCTCGCCACGACCGGGAGGTCGCGGTCGTACAGCCGGTCCGCGAGCACCACCAGCCGCAGGGCCACCGCCTGGTCCTCGATGGTGCGTACGTCCTCGAGGCAGACGACCGCCACCCCGTCGAGGAGCGCGCCGTACTTCGACGGGTGCACCTGTGCGAGGTGCCGGGTCAGGTCCACGAAGTGGTCGAGACTGGCGTCCGGCTCCTCCGCGCGGCGCCTCACCTCCTCGAGAGAGGGAGCTTCGGGCGCCTTGGGCAGACCCCGGTGCCGGTAGTCCTCCCCGTCGATGCGGACCGACTCGAACGAGGCGGCGAGCCCCTGGATCTCACGCATGAAGTCGGAGGTGGCGAAGCGCCCCTCCCCCAGCTTGCCCGGCAGGGTGTTGGAGGTCGCGGCGAGGCGTACGCCGCCCTCCCTCAGGCTGCGCAGCAGGGTCGAGACGAGCACCGTGTCGCCCGGGTCGTCGAGCTCGAACTCGTCCACGCAGACGAGCTGGTACGACGACAGTGCGCCGACTGCCTCGTGGAAGCCGAGCGCCCCCACGAGGTGGGTGAGCTCGACGAACGTGGCGAACAGCTTCGGGCCGGGCGCGGCATGCCACAGGGAGGCGAGCAGGTGCGTCTTGCCGACGCCATAGCCGCCGTCGAGGTACACCCCGCCGGGGCCAGAGATCTCACTCGACCGCTTGCTCGGCCATCTCAGGGGCCCCCGCCTCTTCGCAGGCTGGTTCAGGACACCGCCGAAGTCCCGCAGGAACGTGACCGCCTCGGCCTGCGACGGCTGCGCCGGGTCGGGCTGGTAGGAGTCGAAGCTGACGTCCGCGAAGCGCGGCGGCGGCACGAGTTCCGAGAGCAGCCGGTCCTTCGAGACCCTGGGGTTGCGGTCGCAGAGTCGAATCGGCATCGGGCAAGAGTAACGGGAGCCAACTACGCTGCCTTCATGCGTCTACCCGTGATGCCGCCTGTCCTGCCGATGCTGGCGAAGTCGGTGAAGGGCGTCCCGGACCCGGCCGGCTTCCCGAACGACACCCACCCCGGGTTGTCCTTCGAGCCGAAGTGGGACGGGTTCCGGTGCATCGTGTTCCGCGACGGCGACGAGGTCGAGCTCGCCAGCCGGAACACAAAGCCGCTCACCCGCTACTTCCCCGAGGTCGTCGAGGCCCTGAAGGCATCCCTCCCCGACCGCTGTGTCGTGGACGGCGAGATCTTCGTGGCGATCGGCGAGCGCCTCGAGTTCGAGCGTCTGCAGGAACGGATCCACCCCGCGGTCTCGCGGGTGAACCTCCTGGCGGAGCAGACACCGGCGTCGTTCGTCGCGTTCGACCTCCTCGCCTTCGACGACCAGTCCCTGATGAAGGAGCCGTTCGCGGTCCGTCGTACCCGCCTGGAGGAGGTGCTGGTCGACGCCACGCCGCCGGTGCACATCACGCAGACGACCACCGACGTGGACCTCGCGACGGACTGGTTCTCGCAGTTCGAGGGCGCCGGGCTCGACGGCCTGGTCGCCAAGCCCCTCGCGGCGTCGTACCAGCCCAACACCCGCACCATGCTCAAGATCAAGCACGAGCGGACCGCCGACGTGGTGCTGGCGGGGTACCGGCCGCACAAGACCTCGACGCCGGAGAAGCCGCTACTCGGCTCGCTGCTGCTCGGGCTGTACGACGGCCGGGGGACGCTGCAGCACGTCGGGGTGTCGGCCGCGTTCAGCGCCAAGCGGCGCGCCGAGCTCGTCGAGGAGCTGACGCCGCTCGAGATCGACCCCGGCGCGCACCCCTGGGGGGCCTGGGCCACCGCCGAGCACCACAACGTCACGGGTGACCGTCTGCCCGGCGCGCAGAGCCGGTGGAGCGCGGGAAAGGACCTGTCGTTCGTGGCGCTCGACCCGGTGCGGGTGCTCGAGGTCGGATACGACCACATGGAGGGCACGAGGTTCCGGCACACCGCGCAGTTCAAGCGCTGGAGGCCCGACCGGGACCCGGAGTCGTGCGGCTACGAACAGCTCGAGGAGCCGGTCGGGTACGACCTCGCCAAGGTGCTCGGAACACAGTGAGCCTGAGCCGTTCCCGCGGGCCTCGCGGGCAGTAGTCTCATGTCATGACCGAAGCGATGACGACGTATGACGTGGTCCTGCTCATCGAGCAGCCACTGTCCACCCAGGACGCGCGACAGGTCCGCGGACTCCACGAGGACTTCGAGGCCCATGTCCGCTACCACGTGCTGCTCCCGGTCGAGGACGCAGCGGCCAGGGTCGAGTCGGCCATGGGTTCGCTGGCCGCGAGCGAGGTGCTTGCCTCGCCCGCTCTGGTCATGAGCGACATGGACCTCGACGACGTGCAGCGCGAGCTGCTCGACCGTGCCCGCGAGGACCTGAACGCCTGCCTCGAGCGCCTGACCGAGGTCGGCGCCGACGCGGTCGGTGAGATCGTCAGCGTCGACCCGATCGACGCCCTGGCCGCGAAGGTCAAGGAGATCGACGGCCGCGAGGCGATCATCCTGACCCGTCCGCACGTGGTCTCGGAGTTCTTCCACCTCGACTGGACGTCCCGGGCCCGGCGCAAGATCGGCGTTCCGGTGCTGCACCTGCTCGAGCGTGAGACCTTCGACGAGCAGGCCGGAGGCGGCGAGGGCGTCAGCGGGGTGTAGCCGGGACTGGCCCGCTACTGGGCCGCCTCACCATCGGACCAGCCCCCAGATGCCGGCACGGGGTTCCTCCTGCGCTCCGATCTCGGCAAAGATCTCGACGGCCGCCTTGAGGTGTGCCATCGCGTCCTCCGACCGGCCGGAGGCGTGCAAGAGGTCGGCAAGGTTGTTGTGCAGGGCCGCTTCATGATGTCGGTCCCCCATGGCCGTGCACAGTTCCAGCGCCGCGAACGTCAGGTCGATCGCGCTGCCGAGCTCGTGGCGGGCTCGATGGGCCAGCGCCAGGTTGTTCAGCGCGGCCACCCGCAGGTCCTGGTCCCCCTCCTGGTCGGCCAGCTCCCGGCTGCGGCCAAGGCTCTCCAAGGCCCCCTCGGTGTCCCCATGGGCAGTGGCCAGCATCCCCAGCAGGTTGTACGCCTGACACAGGGCCCGGGGGTCACCGGCCTTCTCTGCCAGCGACCGGGCCCGAGCCGCGAGGAGCTGAGCCCTGGACCCGTCGCCGAGAGAGTGCGCGGCCAGGCTGAGGTCCGCCGTGATGCCTGAACGGGTCGAGGGGTCCGCGTCGGCGGCCGCCGACAGCGCTGCCTCGAGATGTGCCTCTGCCAGGGCGAACTCGCCGCGGCGATGCTGCAGGCGGCCGAGCCGTCGCTCGACCGCAGGCACCTCGCCGGGATCGCAGCCGGCGGCGGCGGTCTCGAGAGTGAGCATCGCTCCGCTGTAGTCCCCCATCACGGTCTGCAGGTCGCCGATCGCGGTCTGCAGCTGGGTCCGGTCGGGGTGTCCCAGCGCCAGTGCCGTTCGGAAGTGCTCGAGCGCTTCGGCGTTGGCGAACACCTCCCGGGCCAGCTCGCCGGCGACGCGGAAGGCGCGGGCGGCCTCCTCGTCCCGACCGGCCAGCTGGAGGTGCCGGGCCACGGAGGCCGGCGGCGAGCCAGGCACCCGGGTAGCCCTTCCGTGCAGCAGCCGTCGACGCGCGAGGCTGGTCTCGTCGTACACCACCGCCCGAAGCAGGTCGTGGGCGAAGTCGTAGTCGTACCTGCCCTCGACGACGAGCCCGCGCCCGACGAGCTCCTCGAGCGCCGTCACGGTCTCCTCGTCGGTGCGCCCACTCACGGCGCGCAGTGCCTCCGCGTCGAAGGACCGGCCGAGTACGGCGGCGGCGGACAGGACCTGCCGACCTGTCTCGCTCACCGGGTCGAGCCGGCCCCGCAGCAGCGCGCGCACGCCGGTCGGAAGCGGCCACTCGTCCTCCACGCCAGGTGTGCGGAGGTACTCGACGAGCAGCAGCGGGACGCCCTCGGTCTTCTCCCAGAGACGCCGGACGGCGGCCGGGTCCCGGTCCCCGGCCCTGGCTGCGTGCACCATCGCCATTACGGCTTCCGGTCCCAACCGCTCGAGGTGGACCACGGCCCCTTCCCCGGCTCGGACGACCGTGGTGAGGGCACGACGGAGGGGGTGGTCGTGCGGGGTTCGCCAGGTGAGAAGGACCAGCAACGGTCGGCCGGCCAACCGGCGCAGTCCGTAGGTCAGCAGCCCGAGCGTCGCATCGTCGGCCCACTGCACGTCGTCGATGAACAGCGCTCCGGGGCCGCTGCCACTCGCGGCCGCGACGAGGGTGTCCCAGACGCCGGACAGGAAGCGGGTCTCGGCGCCAGGCCACTCGAGCGACGGAGCAGGGTCGACCGACCGGCCGACCCCGAGCTCTGGCACGAGGCGGACCGCCTCCCCCAGGGCGCGGACCTCGACGCCGGCCAGCCAGTCGTCGCCGACGCGGAGCCTGCTGCGCAGGGCCTCCACGACGGAGGCGTAGGCGAGGCCGGCCTCGTCCTCGTACGCTCGTCCGACCAGGACACGGCCGCTGTGGCCGCGCACCCAGGAGAGCAGCTCCTCCGCGAGCCGGGTCTTGCCGATTCCCGCCTCTCCCTCGATCAGGACCAAGCGGCCGTCCGCGCCGATCGCGTCGTACACGGCTCGAAGCGCAGCCAGGTCCTCCGTTCGTCCGACGAACGGTGATGCCATCGGCTCCGCCTCCGGGGCGGTCGCCGTGACGGCAGCCTGTCTCGGCGCCGCGTATGTTCCTCGGCTGATCCCCTCGTAGAGCTCCGTCGTCTCCGACAGCGGCGGCACGCCGAGCTCGCGGGAGAGGGTTCTGACGCACTCGCGGTACTGCGTGAGTGCAGCGGCCCGGTCCCCGGTCGCGGCGTACAGCCGGATCAACGCCTGATGGGCCGGCTCGTGCAGCGGGTCGATCGCGAGCCATCGCCGTGCGGACAGCAGGGCGGCGGTCAGGTCCCCCACCGCCTCGCGCTCCTGTGTCATGGCTGCGAGCGCGGCGGTGAGCTGGCGACGCAGACCGTCGCCCTCGAGCTGTACCCAGTCCTCGAAGCCGGGCGCCTGTCGTACGGCGAAACCCTCGAGGAAGTCACCCCGGAACAGGTCGACGGCCCGCTGCAGGTCCCCGCGCCTGCAGAGCTCGCGGAAACGGTCGACGTCCACGTCGATACCAGGGCCCTTGACCAGGCGCACATGGTCGCGGGTCGCCTCGACCAGCTCCGCCCCGATCGCGTCACGCAGCGCTGACAAGGTGCGCCGCAGGGCGCCGCGGGCATGTTCCGGGTCGTTGTCCGGCCAGAGCAGGTCCGCCAACGCGTCTCGGGTGCGCGATCTGTCGGTGACGGTCAGGAGCGCGAGCAGGGCCACGGCCTTGCGGGTGTCGAATGCGACGAGTTCCCCGTCCCGCATCACACGCGGGGGGCCCAGAAGGCTGACCTCGATCACCTGGGCCATCCGTTCCCGACCGGCCATGACACCGGTCGCCAATAGGGCGTCGTAACGATTCCCGAACGGCGGATCTCGAACCTACTGTAGAACGAGTCCGGTGGAGGGAGGTCGCATCTCCGATGTGCCCTCGGCGCAGTCGCAGCGCTTCTGTCCTCGCCTGGTCCCTTTGGGGCCTGTGGGTGGCGTTGTCGGCTTTGATCGTCTGGCTGACCCTGCCTGAGCCGACTGACGAAGCGTTCGAGGTCGCACTGGTGGGTTTCGCCACCGTCGGTGCCCTCGTGGCCGCACGACAGCCGCGAAACGCCTTGGGTTGGATGCTGCTCGCGTTCGCCCTTGTGCTCGCACTCCAAACGGCGGCTGACGTCTACGCGAGCACGGAGTCCTACCCCGGGTACCTGGCTGCCGCCTGGTTTGCGACGTGGGTCTGGTACGTCTGGGTGCTGCTCATCCTGGTCTTCGTCCCGCTGGTGTTCCCTGACGGGCACCTGCTCTCTCGGCGTTGGCGACCCGTCGCGTGGCTCGGGGGCGCCGCGATGGTGGCAAGCATCGTCGGGGCCGCGTTCAAGCCAGGCGAGCTGGACGTGTCCGCGGTGATAACGAACCCGCTCGCTGTGAGCGGAGGCGCCGGCGACGTCTTCGCAACCCTCGAGAGCACGGGGACTGTCCTCCTCGCCCTTGCTGTCCTCCTGACGGCTGGGTCGCTCATTGTCCGCTTCCGGCGCTCGCGTGGCGTGGAACGTCAGCAGCTGAAGTGGTTCGCGTTCGCGGGACTGCTGGTGTTGGGGGGCTGGACACTGGCGGCGGTCGATGCACTGGTGGAAAGCGCATGGTCGGAGCCTGTCGGATCTGTGGGCTGGACGATGTTCATGTTGGCGAGCATCCTCGGGATTCCGGGGGCGACCGGGATCGCGATCTTCCGATACCGGCTCTATGACATCGACCTGGTCATCAACCGCACCCTGGTCTACGGCGTGCTGACGGTGGCACTGGTAACGACGTACGTCGGCTCGGTGCTCGTACTGCGGCTGGTGCTGAGCCCGATCACAGGAGACTCCGCCCTCGCGGTCGCGGGATCGACGCTGGCGGTCGCGGCGCTCTTCCGTCCCGCCAGGAGACGCATCCAGGATGTGGTCGACCGGCGGTTCTACCGGCGACGCTACGACGCCGCCAGGATCCTGGACGAGTTCGCGAACCGGCTGCGCCACGAGCTGGACCTCGACGCGGTCGGCGCCGACCTGTGCGCGGCCACCGTAGCGACCCTCCAGCCCACACACGTCTCCCTCTGGGTCCGACCATGAGTGCCACCTCGGACCGCACGCCGCCGACCTCGGGCTCGGGCATGGTCCACCGCCCGGTCGCCGACGTGGAGCTCGACACGGGAACGGTTGCGACCCGTCGCAGCGCCTCGGTCCTGGCATGGTCCCTGTGGGGGCTATGGGTGGCGTTGTCAGCGCTGACTCTGTGGCTGGCCCTGCATCGGGGCGCGCCAAGCGCAGGTTTCGGCCTGCTCGTCGTCGGGGTGGTCACGGTCGGGGCCATCGTGGGCTCACGTCGCCCCCGCAACGCGGTGGGATGGCTGCTGCTCGCACTCGCGCTGACCTTCACTCTCGGGGCCGTCGGCGACGCCTACGTGTCGACACGGCCGCACACCGGCTACCTCGCTGTGGCGTGGGTGGTCGGGTGGCTGTGGTACGTGTGGCTGTTCCTCATCGGGATCTTCGTCCCGCTCGTGTTCCCCGACGGGCACCTGCTCTCGCGACGCTGGCGACCCGTCCTCTGGCTCGGGGTCGCGGCGCTGGTGGCGTGCGTCGTGGGGGCCGCGTTCAAGTCGGGCGAAATGGAGGTAACAGGGTCGGTCCAGAACCCCCTGGCCGCACCCGGCGTCGCAGGCGAGGCGTTCAGTGCCCTCGAGACCCTGGGTGGGGTTCTCCTCGTGGTGGCGGTTCTACTCACGACCACGTCGCTCGTTCTTCGCTTCCGGCGCTCCCACGGCGTCGAGCGCCAGCAGCTGAAGTGGTTCGCGTTCGCGGGCATGCTCGTAGTGGTGGGCCTGACCCTGGCCGCGACCGATGACCTGCTGCCGGGAGCTTGGACCGTTCCTGTCGGAGGGGTGGGCTGGAGCATGTTCCTCTTCGGGTGCGTTGTCGGAATTCCCGTAGCGACGGGCATCGCGATCTTCCGGCACCACCTCTACGACATCGACGTGGTCATCAACCGCACCCTGGTCTATGGGTCGCTCACCGTGATGCTCGGCGCTACGTACGTCGGCTCCGTGCTCCTGCTCGAGCTGGTCCTGAACCCCCTGACGCACAACTCCGACCTGGCGATCGCGGCCTCGACGTTGGCGGTGGCTGCCCTCTTCCGCCCCGCGAGAACACGCATCCAGGCCGGGGTGGACCGGCGGTTCTACCGACGGCGGTACGACGCTTCCCGGACCCTGGACGACTTCGCGAACCGGCTGCGGCACGAGCTGGACCTCGATGCCGTGGGCACTGACCTCTGCGCGGCCGCCGAGGAGACCGTGCAGCCGTCCCACGTCTCCCTCTGGATCCGGCCATGACGACCCCGTCAGACCGCGCTCTGCGGCGGACGGCCTGGGTGGTGGCCTCGTTCGTGCCCGCCATGACCGTCGTCGGAGCGGCGTTGACGTTCGCGGAGCCGCCCGTCGGCAACTCGTGGGGAGACTTTGTGGGCGAGCTGGCCTTCCTCGTCGTCGTAGCGACTTTCCCGCTCGTCGGTCTACTCATCTTGCGACGTCAACCACGCAACACGGTCGGTTGGCTGCTTCAGGGCGTCGGTTTCCTCTGGGGGCTTTCCATGGTGGCCGACATCTACGCCACCTATGGGCTCCTGGTGGACCCGGGCTCGCTGCCGGGTGCCGATGTCGTAGAGGGAGCCGCTCAAGGAAGCTGGGCGCCCGGGATCGGGCTGATGGGAACCTTCCTGATCCTCCTCTACCCCGACGGGCACCTGCCGACGCCGCGTTGGCGACCGGTCGCCTGGCTCTCCGCGGTGACCATCGTCGTCGTCACCACCACCATCGCGCTCCTGCCCGGGCGGATGGACGAGAGCGCCGTGCCTGACACGAGGAACCCGATCGGTCTGGAGGGAGCCGCGCCGGTTCTCGACGTCGTGCTGGCCGTCTTCCTGCCGCTCCTGCCGCTGTGCATCCTTGCATGCGCGGTCTCGCTGGTACGGCGCTTCCGTCGCTCACACGGCGTCGAGCGGTTGCAGCTGAAGTGGCTCGCGACAGCAGGAGCCGTCGTTGCCGTCCTGTACCTGCTCACCATGGCTGGGTCCTTCCTCACCGCAACCACCGCCTTCGCTGACGGGTCACCTCTCTGGGTCACGACGCTCCAGACCGTGTCGATCCTGTCGTTCGCGCTCCTGCCCGTGGCAATCGGCATCGCCGTTCTCCGGCATGGTCTCTACGGCATCGACGTCGTCATCAACCGCACCCTGGTGTACGGGTCGCTGACCGTGACGCTCGCCGGGGTGTACGTCGGATCGGTGCTCCTCCTGCAGCTGGTCCTGAGCCCTGTGACCAGCCAGTCCGACCTTGCTGTCGCAGGCTCGACCCTGGTGGTCGCGGCACTGTTCCGCCCCGCCCGGACACGGATCCAGAGCGCAGTGGACCAGCGGTTCTACAGGAGCCGGTACGACGCTGCTCGAACACTCGAGGCCTTCACGTCCCGCCTCCGGCACGAGCTCGACCTCGACGCGGTGGGCAACGACCTGCGCACCACCGTCGACGAGACCGTGCAGCCGGCCCATCTCTCCCTGTGGCTACGACCATGACCCGGGTATCCGACACGGCGCTTCGACGGCGGGCCTGGGCTCTGCTGTCGCTCTTCGCCGGGGTGCTCATCAGCCGGGGCACGATCAGCCTGGTGGAGCCCCGGGTGCGAGACGGGCACGGTGCCGTCGCCGCCCTCGGTGAGGTCGGGATCGTTCTCCTCGTCGCCAGCTTCCCGGTCACCGCGCTGGTCATACTGCGCAGCAAACCGCGCAACCGGATCGGCTGGTTGCTGATGGCGATCGGAGCCGTCTGGACGCTTGGCGCTCTGGCCGACGGCTACGCCCGGTACGCGCTGCTCGTGAGCCCGGGATCGCTGCCTCGACCCGATGTCGCGGCTGTGCTGAACGCAGTCAGCTGGGCTCCCGGTCTGGGCCTGATGGGCACGTTCCTGATCCTGCTGTTCCCGGATGGTCGTCTCCCCTCACCTCGGTGGCGTCCCGTTGCCTGGCTGTCCGCCGCCACAGTCGCGGCGCTCACGGTGACTCTGCTGCTGACGCCCGGTGAGCTCGACGTCGGCCCGATGCCGTCGCTGCGCAACCCCTTCGGTGTGGAGTCCGCCCGTTCGGTCCTCACCGTGCTGCTGGGCTTCCTGCTGCCTTTGCTGCCGATCTGCATCGGGGCGTGTGCCCTGGCCCTCGTCCTGCGTTTCCGACGCTCACGCGGGGTCGAGCGGCTGCAGCTCAAGTGGCTGACCACGGCGGCTGCGTTGGTGGCCCTCCTCTTCCTGTTCTCGTTCTCGGTCTCCCTGCTCTCGGGATCTCTCTCCGGTGACACACAGCCCGAGTGGATGGACGTGCTGGACGCGGCGTCGTTCCTGTCGTTCCTCCTCATCCCGGTGGCGATCGGCACCGCCGTCCTGAGACACAAGCTCTACGACATCGACCTGGTGATCAACCGTGCCCTGGTGTACGGCTCACTCACCGTGACACTGGCCATCACGTACGTCGGGTCGGTCCTCGTCCTGCAACGGGCTGTCAGCCCGGTCACCAGCGAGTCCGACCTGGCTGTCGCCGGGTCGACGCTGGTTGTTGCCGCGCTCTTCCGCCCGGCCCGGTCGCGCATCCAGGCAGCCGTGGACCGACGGTTCTACCGGAGCCGCTACGACGCAGCCAAGACGTTGGACGCATTCGCGGTCCGGCTGCGCCACGAGCTGGACCTCGACTCCGTGGGAGCCGACCTCCGCGCCACAGTCGACGAGACCGTGCAACCGGCCCACCTCTCCCTCTGGCTACGACCGTGATGGGCGACAACCCCGCCGGCCGACGAGCTGTAACGGTTGGTGGACGGTCAGGCATTAGAAAGGTCCTCACCATGACTGCAATCACAGCCTCGTTCCGGCGCCGCCTCCTCGGCCGCTCGGCTACGCCGGGAGCGGCGAACGGGCCCGTGGAGCCCGTGGCCGAGCCCTCAGGTGAGGCGGTGCCCGTCGACATCACACCGAACGACCCGCTCCTGGCCTACCTGCAGAGTGCCAACGGAGTCGTGGACATCGACACGCTGAAGCTCGACTCGCCCGGTCTCGCCGCCATGAAGGCCGCAGGCGTGAAGCTTGCCGTCCCCCTGGTCAGCCAGGGCGAGCTGATCGGCGTACTGAGCCTCGGCCCGCGACGCTCCGCACAGGACTACTCGACCGACGACCGGAAGCTGCTGGACGCCCTGGCTGCACAGGCCGCGCCGGCAGTCCGGGTCGGGCAGCTCGTTCGTCAGCAGGAGGCAGAGGCCCGGACCAGGGAACGGTTCGAGCAGGAGCTCGAGGTCGCACGGCTGATCCAGCAGAACTTCCTGCCCAAGGAGCTGCCTGATCTCCCCGGCTGGGAGATCGCCGCCCTGTACCGGCCGGCGCGCGAGGTCGGTGGGGACTTCTACGACGTGATCCCCCTGCCAGACGGGCGGATCGGGTTCGTGGTGGGAGACGTCACCGACAAGGGCGTACCGGCCGCCCTGGTCATGGCGGCGACCCGGAGTGTGCTCCGGGCATCGGCGCAGCGGCTGGTCGACCCGCGGGAGGTCCTCGAGCGCGTGAACGAGCATCTGTGTCCGGACATGCCCGCCAAGATGTTCGTCACCTGTCTGTACGGCGTACTGGAGCCGGACACGGGGCGCTTCCGCTTCGCCAACGCCGGGCACGACCTGCCGTACGTGAAGACCTCGGGCGGGTCCGTCGAGCTCCGGGCCCGAGGGATGCCGCTCGGTCTGATGCCCGGGATGGCGTACGAGGAGAGCGAGACCATCCTGGCTCCCGGCGACTCGCTGCTCCTGCATTCGGACGGGATCGTCGAAGCGCACGACCCCGACGGTCAGATGTTCGGCTTCCCACGCCTGAAGGACGCGGTTGCGAGGTATCCCGGCGGCGGTGCGCTGATCGAGCTCGTGCTCAAGGACCTGCGCGCGCACACCGGGCCCGAGGCGGAGCAGGAGGACGACATCACGATGCTCACCCTGGCCCGGGCCGCGTCGTCGGCCCCTGGAGGAGACGGCTCGACGCTCTCTGGCCAGGTCGTGGAGTTCGACGTCCCCAGCATGGAGGGCAACGAGCGCCTGGCGCTGGAGCGAGTGAGCACGATCGTCGCGCCGCTCGGCCTGGTCGAGGCCCGGCGCAAGCGTCTGGAGACGGCCGTCGCGGAGGCCACGATGAACGCGATGGAGCACGGGAACCGCTACAGCGCCGACAAGCCGGTCACCGTGCGGGTGATGACCGGGTCGGACGAGGTACGGGTCCAGATCGTCGACCACGGCGGGGGCCCCTCCGGCGACGAGAACGAGGTGCCCGACATCGAGGCGAAGCTTGCGGGCCTCCAGCGCCCGCGTGGGTGGGGGTTGTTCCTCATCAAGGAGATGGTCGACGAGGCGCACGAGTCCAGCGACGGGGAAGAGCACATCCTCGAGCTGGTGATGCGCCTCGGCGACGACTCGACCGACCGACTTGCCGGAGGCAGCGATGGCAACCAGTGACCTGCCCACCGAGGTACGACGGCGCGAGCACGTGGCGGTGATCGACCTGATGGGTGACGTGAACGCAGGAGCCGAGGAGTCGCTGAACGCGGCATGGGACGAGGCCACTCTCGGAGGTCCCGACGCCGTGGTCCTCAACTTCGAGGGTGCGGGCTACATCAACTCCACCGGCATCGCGTTGATCGTCGGGCTGCTCGCCAGGGCCCGAGCGCACACGATCCCGATCCGGGCCTACGGGCTGAGCCCTCATTACCGGGAGATCTTCGAGATCACCCGCCTGGCGGACTTCCTGGCGATCCGGCCCGACGAGGACAGCGCCGTCCGCGGCGCGGACAGGAGCAACGCATGACCGAGGCAACAGCGACCTTCGACGTACGCCGGCAGGGAAATGCCAGCGTCGTGGACATCCGGGGGGACGTGACAGCGGGTTCGGAGGACGTGCTCATGAGCGCGTACAACGCGGCGGGCGACGTCGGGGCGATCGTGCTCAACTTCTCCGACCTCTCGTACATGAACAGTGGCGGGATCGGGCTGCTGGTGACCTTGCTGGTGCGCGCGAACCGGCGCTCCCAGCGGTTGCTGGCCTACGGCCTCAGCGACCACTACCGGCAGATATTCGAGCTGACCCGCCTCGACGAGGCCGTCAGCATCCACGACAGCGAGCGGTCCGCGCTCAACGCGGCCGGCGCCGGGTAGACGGCGTCCGACGGGAAGGGAGGACACCATGGGCGACCAGGACGAGAGGACACACGTGCAGGCTGTCGAGACGCAGTCGGCCGCTCGTGACACCGCCCACTGGGCGAAGTCGGTGTCGAGACTGACCGTCTCCAACGTGCCCGAGGGGGCCGTCAACCTCAACGTGGCGGGGAAGCGCCTCGCCGGGCCGATCCAGGGCTTCGGCAAGATGTGGCAGAAGACCTACCAGGTGCGACTCCCCGGCGAACTGGTGTCGGCGACCGATCTGGTCACCGTGTGGAAGGAGCGGTTCCCCGACTTCTGGCCGGAGGGCAACAGGTTCTACGCGCCGCTGACCGGCATCGAGCCTGGGGAGGTCGCGCTGATCAACTCGAAGCTTCCTGGTGGCGTGAAGCTGTCTACCGGCGTCATGGTGCTCTACGCCGACGACGAGTCGTTCACGCTGATGACGCCGCAAGGCCATGTGTTCGCCGGCTGGATCACGTTCAGCGCAGCGGAGCGCGACGGCGAGACGGTGGCCCAGGCGCAGGTGCTCATGCGCGCATCCGACCCGATCTTCGAGCTCGGCATGGCGCTGGGCGGGCACCGCCAGGAGGACCAGTTCTGGGCAGAGACCCTGCGTGGCGTCGCGGCCTACTTCGGCGAGTCACCGGAGGTCGACACGCACGTCGTGTGCGTGGACAAGAGGCGTCAGTGGTCCCGGTGGAGCAACGTCTGGCACTCCGCGGCCATCCGCTCGACCGGCTACATGCTCGCGGCCCCTGTACGGGGCGTGCGTTCACTGGCCCACCGCCGGCCGAAGGTCGTCTGACCAGTCTCGGCAACGACGTCACACGAGCCGGCAAGCGACAGGGCAGCCTGGACGAGGGCAGCGTGCGTGAGCGCCTGCGGGTAGTTGCCCAGCTGCTCTCCGGTCGCTGCGTCCATCTCCTCGGCGTAGAGCCCCAGCGGACTCGCGCGATCCAGTAGCTCCTCGAACAGCTCGGCGGCCTCGCGTCGACGTCCGGTCCGGGCCAGCGCCTGAACCAGCCAGAACGAACAGGGCAGGAACGCTCCCTCGGTGCCTGGCAGGCCGTCGCGTCCCGGCGGATACCGGTAGAGCAGCGGTCCACCTGCGGACAGCTTGTCGCGGACGGCGTCCACCGTTCCCCGCACCCGGGCGGACCCCGGCTCCTCGAGCCCGATGAGAGGCAGGACGAGCAGTGCGGCGTCGAGGTCCTGCGAGCCGTAGGTCCGGGTGTAGCTCCCCGCACCCGGGTCGTACCCACGGTTCCTGACCTCGACGCCGATCGCCTCGCGGGCGGCCTGCCAGCGCCGGCGTTGCCGGGCGGAGAGCCGATGTGTCTCGGCGATCCGGAGTGCCCGGTCGAGAGCCAGCCATCCCATGAGCTTGGAATGCACGTGATGGGCCTCGTCGCCACGGACCTCCCAGATACCCGCGTCCGGCTCGCTCCACCGTCGCGCCACGAGATCGGCGAAACCCCGCATCGCACGCCAGGTCTCGGAGTACAGAGGGTGTCCCGCCTGGACGAGCACCCATGCGGCGTCGAGCACCCACCCGTAACCGTCGAGCTGGTGTTGACCCGCAGCGCCGTTGCCCACGCGCACCGGCGCGCTTCCCGCGTAGCCGGGCCAGTCCCGGAGGCCCCGTTCGCGGGGTGCGCGTCGGCCGTCCAGCGTGAGCAGCACCGGCAGGCGGGGACGCTGCAGCCGGCTGGCGTGGAGCAGCCACCACAGGAACCCCCGGGCCTCGTCGACCATGCCGACGTGGAGAAACGCTGCGATCCCGATGCTCGCGTCCCGGGGCCAGGCGTAGCGGTAGTCCCAGTTCCGCACCCCGCCGTACTGCTCGGGCAAGGAGGTGGTCGGCGCGGCCACGGGCGCACCGGAGGGCGAGTACGTCAACATCCGCAGCGTCAGCAGGCTGCGGACCACGGCCTCACGGAAGGGCAGGTCCTCGTCTACCTGAACAGCCCACTGCTGCCACCGTGCCTCGTCCTCGGCGAGCAGCGCCCAGGCGGTGGCAGGGTCGACCAGGATGAGCGGTTCGCGGTGGGCGACGACGACGACGAACGTCACCGGCCGACCGGGGGTGACCGTGACGTACGTCGGCCTCCCGGGTTCGACGACGAGGTCGGCATCGCTGATCAGCGACACGGCGAGGGAACCCCACTCACACACCAGGTTCGGGCCGACGTGCCGGACCCGGGGCCGGCGGTGGTCCTCCCCCAGCCGGGGGTCGAACTCGACCCCGACTTCGGCGGCCGCCCCCTCGGCGGACAGGCGCCGCACGAGCAGCGTCGCGGGCGACAGGCGTCCGTCCAGCTCGGCGACCATGCCCTCGGTCAGTGTCAGCCGCCCCTGCGCGGTGTCCCATGTCGTCTCCAGTGTGGCGCTGTGCCGGCGATAGCGCCGCCCGACAACCGTGGCCTCCGTCGCCGGCCCCAGCCGGAAGCTTCCCGCGGCGGCTCCCCCGACGAGGCGACCGAAGACGGGCTGCCCGTCGAAGCGAGGCAGGCACAGCCAGTCCAGTGAGCCGTCGCTGGAGACGAGTGCTGCGGTGCGTGTGTCACCGAGCAACCCGTAGTCGGCGATCGGTCTCACCTCAACCCCCCTGGAACAGCAGACCGAGCACGACGCCGTAGACGACGTGTGCGACGACGGCTACCGCCGGAGTCTGCGCGCCGTAGCTCAGCGCGAGCAGGCCCGGCGGCTCGAGCACCGCCCGGCTCCACGGGCCGGCGCGGTGTGACGCCATCCGCGGGTGAAACCCGGGGAGCAGCGGGAGCAGTGCCATCAGCGCGACCGCGACGTGCAGGAGACCGAGCAGCCCGCCGAGCCACCACGTTGCCCGGTGCAGCAGCGCGAACATGGTCACGTATCCCAGCGCGAAGAGCTGGCCGACGGCGAGGTGGATGACGAACCCCGCGACCCGGGCCCGGTCCGGGTCCTGCGTGACCAGGGTGCCGAGTACAAGGGGCAGGTCCAGTCGGGTGAGGCCGGCCAGCTGGGCGGTGGTCATCACCGCAGTCAGCGCGCCCGTGGCTATCAGCCCGAACACCGCCCACCCTGCCCAGTCCATGGCGATGACGGTCAGCCCTGGCTGCTGCGAGCGCGCCGCAGGCTCCGCGAGTCGTAGGCGGTGGCCAGGCGCCAGAGCGCGAGCGCAGCCAGGAACAGTCCGAAGTCACGCACCGCAACGTCGTAGTAGCCGGGGATCAGGAGCAGGTTCACGATGATCCCGAGCAGCCACAGGCTGACGACGGGTGCGCCGAGGCGCGGCAGCGCGGCGACGAGGAGCCCGGCAAGGATCTCGACGACGCCGACCAGGTACATCGTCTCGTGCACCCCGAACGGTGAGAGACCCGCGATCGAAGGTGCGAGATAGCGGTCCCAGTTCACCAACACGTCGGAGAACTTGTCCGCGCCGACCACGATCGGGGCGAGGGTGAAGGCACTCCGCAAGATGTAGAACGCCTGGAAGGCCGGATCCCCCGCACGTCCCCGTGAGGACGTGGCCGCGGTGGTGGATGGCAGGTGGTGTGTGTGCGCCATGGTGAGGCGTCCCTTCACTGTTGACCGGTTCCCTGCCGCTCCCGAGACTGGGAGCGGAGGCTGACAATGCTGTTTGCGCCAACCGGCGGCCAGATCCTTACCGAGCCCGCCGAATTCGTCGGCGAAGGTAAGACCCCGCATGGTTGTCGACACAAACCAGGTGTGAGCACTTTCCAGCCCGAGCGTTCCGGTCCCCGCCTTGGCTGCGGCGCGCCCCTCGATGTCTCGACCTGGCGCCGCTGCCGACTCATCGAGGCAGGCTTTCCGGACGACCTCGCAACGACACTCGGCACGACGCCCAGCGTTGACCTCCACGCACTGTTCCAGCTCGTGGACCGGGGATGCCCCGCAGAGCTGGCCGCAAGGATCCTCTCGCCCCTCAGCGTGGGCGCGGAGTCGTGATGACGCCGGCCAGAAGAGGACAGCCCACCACTCCTCGCGTCGACCACGCCGCGGACGACCCGGCGGACTGGCCTGCAGCACTGGCTCTCCCCGGTGCCGAGCAGGACCGAGCCTTGCGTCGACTGCACACGCTCATGGTCAAAGCGGCGCGACACCAGGTGTGGCGCATGCGCGACATGCTCCCCGCCGCTGACGTCCGAACGTACGACGAGCTGGCCCACAGTGCGGCAGACGAGGCCCTCACCGTGCTGATGAACAAGCTCGACACGTTCGAAGGTCGCAGCCGGTTCACCACCTGGGCCTACAAGTTCGCGATCCTCCAGGCCGCCACGGAGGTACGCAGACAGGCCTGGGCGCAGCGCGAGGTGAGCCTCGACGACGTCGACCTCCGACCTGTGTCTGACCCGAGTCCGGAGCAGCATGCCGAGGCGGCCGACCTCGCGACCGCCGTGGCCGCGGCCATGCATGTCGCGCTGACGCCGTACCAGCGCAGGATCACCGTGGCGCTGCTCGTCGACCACGTGCCCATCGACGTGCTCGCCGACCGCCTGGGAACGACTCGCGGCGCCCTCTACAAGGCACTGCACGAGTCCCGCGGCCGGTTGCGCGCACACCTGACGAGCACCGGACACCTGACAACCACCGCGTCACAGGGAGGTGACCGATGACGCACGAGATGCGGCAGCTGACACCGGAGACTGTCCGGCAGCTGACACTGTCCACCGAACCGTGGCTGTCCTGCGAGGACTGCTTCGAGCTCATGGACGTCTACGTCGAGACGATCCTGGCCGACCCCGACACCACCGAGCTGCCGGAGATGCGCGTGCACCTCCGCGGCTGCCCCGCCTGCGCCGAGGAGGCCGAGTCGCTTCTCCTGCTCGTCGGTGAGCAGGACACGCGCGAGACCCGGTGAGCGCAAGCTGTCGCCGGAGGCGGGCCTTCGACCCTGCGACCGCTCCCGCTCACGAGGTCTACGATCGAGCTGACGGTCCGCATCTGCGTGACCGAGTCCATGTGAGCCCGGTCGATCGACGAGGAGGGGACCCATGGTCACGGTAGGTCTGCTTGCGACACTCAACGCGAAGTCGGGCAAGGAGGGCGAGCTCGCCTCGTTCCTGGAGAGCGCGTTGCCGCTCGCCCAGGCCGAGGCCGACACGACCGCCTGGTTTGCCATCAAGATCGATGACACCACCTACGGCATCTTCGATGTGTTCCCCGGCCCCGAGGGTCGCCAGGTCCACCTCGACGGCCCCATCGCCGCGGCGTTGATGGACAAGGCGGGCGAGCTGTTGAGCTCGCCGCCTGACATCAAGCCGATCGACGTGCTGGCCGCCAAGCTGCCCGGCTGACGGGCTCGGCCACAGGCGGAGGCGGCCAGGGTCTCGGCGTCAGGTCGAGGTCTTCGCCGTTGACGGCTCGGACGGCGCGCCCGCCTGCTCCGGGATTCGCGCGGTCTGCTCGGCCTTCTTCATGTCCTCCGCGAGCTGGTCGGCGGCCATGTCGGTGGCCTTGGAGACGACGCGGTTGGCAGCCTTGATGTTGGCCGCCACCTGGTCGGCGAGGTTCGTCTCGTAGACGGCGATCAGACCGGCCTGACCTTCGTCGAGGGTCTCGCCGAGCTCTTTCAGGTCGCTCCGCGACATCCCGCCGCTCGCATGTCCGGCCACGCCGCCGATGGCAGCGCCGCCCGCGCCGGCGGTGGCGAGGCCGATGCCGACCGGTGGGAACAGCGCCGCCGCCACGCCCACGGCGAGGCCCCAGCCGAGCCCGACCGCTGCGCCGTGGCGGGTCGGCTGCTCGTGCTTCTTGACGATGCGGACCTTCCCGTCCTCGTCCTTGGCAATCACGGACGCGTCGAAGTCGTGTGACGTGCGTACCTCCCGGTACAGCGCCTTGACCGCCTCGTAGTCAGCGACCGCGGCGTCGACGTCGTCGTACGCCGCGGCGATCACGTACAGGGTGTCCTTCTCTTGCTTGGCCATCTCGAGCCTCTCTGAGTCCGACTTACCGAACGGCCAGTCTGGCCGGGGCCCGCCCGCCGGGCATCACCCCCGGAGGATGAGGACGGCAGCGGGCGGCGCGGTGACGGGACGGCCCCACCCCAGGGACCCCAGTCAGTGCCGCCGGGTCATGACACATTCCGCGCATTCGAGACCTCCTCACCAGCGGAACATCCTCTACCGCGGATCGCGGGTCCTTGCCGTTCCGCGCCACCCGTGGCCGGTGCTACATTCGTTGATCGGCGTCCTGGGGGTGGAGATGCTCGTCCTCATCCGTCTGCTCGGCGCATTCGACGTGACCGTTGACGGCCGGCCGATCCCGGCACAGAGTTGGCGCCGACGTTCCGCCGCCGGCCTCGTCAAGCTGCTGGCGCTGCAGCCGGAGGGGCGCCTGCTGCGCGAGCAGGTGATCGACGCGCTGTGGCCGGACCTGCTTCTCGACGAGGCTGCCCCACGCCTGCACGTGGCCGCCCACTACGCCCGCACCGCTCTGGGCTCCCGGGACGCGATCGTCCTCGCCGGTGGAACCGTCTCGCTGTTCCCGGCCGCGGAGGTGAGGGTCGACGTCGCGGAGTTCGAACACGCCGCCGACGCCGTCCGAGCCGACGCTGGAGCGGACGCGGCCGGCGACGCCGTCGAGCGATACGGCGGCACTCTCCTGCCTGATGACCTCTATGAGCCGTGGACCGAGGACCCCCGGGCCCGCCTGCGGCTGCGGTACCTGGAGCTGCTGAGGGCGGCCGGTCGATACGAGGAGCTCGTGGCGGCCGACCCTCTCGACGAGGAGGCGCAGCTCGCGCTGGTCCAGGACCATGTGCGGCACGGTCGGCGGCAGACGGCACTTCGTTCGCTGGACCGGATGGCGGAGCTCTTTCGCAGGGAGCTCGGCGTCGAGCCGGGTCCGGTCGCAGCTGACCTCCGAAGTACTGCCACCTCGCTTCCGGTCGAGGTCGCAGTACCGGAGCAGAGATCCGCGCCAGCCCCGGCACCGCCCGGCCCCGGCCGCGTCCCCCTGCCCCCGCCGAGGAACCGGTTGATCGGCCGCAGTGCCGACCTGGAGGCAGTCGCTGCTCAGCTGCGCCCGCATCGGATCGTGACGATCACCGGCCCGGGCGGTGCGGGGAAGTCGACGCTCGCCCTCGCCCTGGCCCGCCGTGTCCAGTCCGATGGCGGGGCGGCGACCGACACCGAGGTCATCCTTGCCGAGCTGGCGCCCGTGCGGGACGAGGCGGACGTCCCCCGTGCGGTCGCCGAGGCGGCCGGTGTGCAGGGCGAGGGCGCCGTCCAGACGGCCACGCTGGCGGAGAACCTGGGTCCACGTGCGGTCCTCCTCGTGCTGGACAACTGCGAGCATCTCCTCGACGCCAGTGCGGCTCTGGTCGACGCCATCCTGGACGCAGGCCCGCGAGCACGCGTACTCGTGACCAGCCGTGAACCGTTGCGCGTCGACGGTGAGGCGGTGCACCGGATCGGTTCTCTCGGCCCGAGCTCCTCGGAGCTCTTCGTCGAACGGGCCGTCGCCGCCGCAGGCCCCGGGGCTGCGACCGTGGACGACCCCCGGGTCGTCGACCTGTGTGAGCGGCTGGACGGACTCCCCCTCGCGATCGAGCTTGCCGCGGCCCAGCTTCGGCACCTGAGCCTGCAGGAGCTCATCGACCGGCTGGATGACCGGCTCACGCTCCTCGTCGGGGGACGACCGAAGGCGGGACAGCGGCACTCCGCGCTGTCGGCCACCATCGAGTGGAGCTACCGCCTCCTGTCGAAGGACGCCCGCGATCTGCTCGACCGCCTCGGGGTGTTCCCTGCCGGCTTCGACCTGGACGCGGTCCAGGCCGTCGCCCGCGAGCCAGATCCCGGGAACGTGACCAACCTGATCGGCGACCTCGTCGCCAAGAGCCTGGTCGTGCACCACCCCGCCCAGCAGCGATACCGACTGCTGGAGACGATCCGACTCTTCGCGGCGCGCCGTCTCGACGAGTCCGGGCAACGGGCGGAGGTCACCGAGCTGCTTCGGACCCACGTCGTCGCACGTTCCGTGACGGCGCCCCGGGTCAGGACCTGGCTGTCTGCCTCAGCGGCCGCCCGCAGCCGCAACGACCTGGACAACGTTCGACTGGCCTTCGAGTCGAGCCTCGAGCGCGGCGATCTCACCGCGGCCGTGGACATCGCGCTCAGCATCAGCACGCTGTGGCGGAACGCGGTCTCCTACGCCGAGGGCGGGCGGTGGGTGGCCGGCCTGCGTGACAGTGAGCTCTCGTCATCTGACCGGTTGTGGACACTGATCCTCACGGCTGACGTCGGACTGGGCTCCGGCAACCCGCGCATGATGCGTGACGCCGCGGGGGAAGCCGTCGCGCTCTCGGCTCAGCTCGACGACCAGGGCGCGACGGTGATCGCAGCCATCTACGACGCCCTGGTCCAGCTCGTCGCGCCGGCTCAGGCGGCCCTTCGCCTGGAGGATGCATGCACGCGGGCGCGAGCAGCGGGCGAGCCGGGTCTTGAGCGGCTTGCCAGGGCCTTCCGCGTCGTCGTGCTTCGAATGCTCGGCCGTACCCACGGACTCGACGAAGAGGTCCACACCCTGATCGAGGCCGACTCCGGAGGTGACTACGACCGCTACATCTGCATCTGGACTGCCAGTCTCATTGCCCTGGTCGACCGCGACGGGCCCCGCCTCCGCCGCCTGATGGACGCGCAGCTCACCGACCTGATGGCCAGCGGACTGAGGGAGAACTGGCTGACCATGTACTGGGAGGCGCTGGCCATGGTCGCCGGCGGCGAAGACTATCTGCCACAGCTGCGGCGCGCGCGTCGGAGGGCTGAGGCAGAGGGTCGGCGGGCCGACGCCGACTGCCTGCTGGCGCTCGGGTACGCCGCTGCCTGCCGCGACGACTGGAAACAGGCCGCTGAGCTGCTGGGCGCCGCCGGTGGAGCGCTCCTGCACGACACGGCCGGCTTCATCCACCACGCCCTGCTGCGGGAGCAGCTGGTGCGCCCACGACTCGAGCCGGACGCGTTCACTGCGGCCACCGCTCGTGGGGAAGCGCTGGACCTCGACCTGCTTCTCCACGAACACGGACTGTGACGCGGCGGCACCTCACACAGAGCTGTGTCAGGTGCTCTCCCAGTTCAGGGCGTTCTTCCGGCTCGGCTGCACCCTCGGCGGCTCCCCCGGCATCTTCGGGTAGTCAGGCGGGTAGGGCATGTCCCCCATCCCGGCCTCCTCGTCGCGGGCGTACAGCTCCAGCAGCGGTTCCAGCGAGAAGTGCTCGTTGTCGATTCCCTCGTGCAGGTCACCGAGATCAGCGAACCGCTCGGGCACGGTGTGCAGGTTGAACGCCTTCGGGTCGACCTCCGGCAGCTCCTCCCAGGTGACGGGAGTGGACACGGGCGCGCCGGGGATCGGCCGGAGGCTGTAGGCGCTCGCGATGGTCCGGTCGCGAGCGTTCTGGTTGTAGTCGACGAAGATCCGCGTACCCCTCTCTTCTTTCCACCACTTCGTGGTGACCCCAGGGGTACGACGCTCCAGCTCGCGTCCGAACGCGATGGCCGCATGCCGGACGTCGGTGAAGGTCCACCGCGGCTCGATCCGCACGTAGATGTGCACACCGCGGTTGCCGCTCGTCTTCGGGAAGCCGGCCATCCCCAGGTCACCGAGCAGCTCGCGGGCCACCCCGGCGATCCTGACGGCGTCCCGGAAGTCGGTCCCCGGCTGCGGGTCGAGGTCGATGCGCAGCTCGTCGGGATGGTCCACGTCGTCGCGGCGCACCGGCCACGGGTGAAACGTCAGCGTCCCCATCTGCGCGGCCCAGGCGACCACCGCCTGTTCGGTCGGGCAGACCTCGTCGGCATGGCGTCCGGACGGGAACTCGATCCGGGCGGTCTCGACGTACGGGGGTGCACCCCGCGGCACCCGCTTCTGGTAGAAGGCGTCGCCGTGCGGGTCCTCGCGGGTGGCCCGGACGATGCCGTCGTAGACCCCCTTGGGCCACCGCTCGAGCGTGGTCGGCCGGTGGTACAGCGCACGGAGGATGCCCGGCCCGACCGCCAGGTAGTACTCGACCACCTGGATCTTGGTCACCTGGGCGGTCCAATCGGTGGCGGGGTAGATGACTCGGTCCGGGTTGGAGACGCGAACTCTCGTTCCGTCTGCGTCGACCTCGGTCGCGGGGCTGGCCATGCGGCCCAATCTAGGGGTGCGGAGAACACCTGGCGAGCGTTCGCCCGATGCCGGGAACGTAACCTCGCAAAACATCGACTTTCCCGACGAGTCACGCCTAATGTTCCGAATGCGGCGGGAAGACCTCCCGTGGCCACCTTTCAACCACGGAGGATCTCCATCGTGACTCGTTCACCTCGGGCAGCGCGAACCGCTGCACGGGCCGGCGTCGCCTCGGCCCTTATCGCCGCCGGCGCCATCGCCCTCCCGTCCTCACCCGCGACCGCCGTCTCCACTGACGTCGTCATCGCCGAGATCTACGGCGCCGGCGGTAACTCCGGCGCCACCTACCAGAACGACTATGTCGAGCTCCTCAACACGAGCTCGGCCGCGGTCGAGCTCACCGGCTGGTCGCTGCAGTACGGCAGCTCGGGCGGGAGCACCTGGAACAACCGCGTCAACCTCTCCGGGACGATCGCGCCAGGTGGCCGGTTCCTGGTCCAGCTCGCCGGTGGTAGCAACGGCGCGCCCCTCCCGGTGACCCCGGACGCCTCGTCGACCAGCATCAACATGAGCGGCACGGCCGGGAAGATCGCGCTGGTCGCGAGCACGACGGCGCTCCCCTGCGGGAGCGACTGCGACACCTTCGCGACCGTCAAGGACTTCGTCGGCTACGGCAGCGCCAACGACTCCGAGACCGCGCCGGCGCCGGCCCTGAGCCCGACCACCTCCGACAGCCGCGTGGGCACGGACACGGACAACAACTCCACCAACTTCATCAACGGCGCCCCGTCGCCCCAGTCGTCCACGGACGGTGGAGACCCTCCGCCCCCGGACGGCATCGCGGACCTGGAGATCCACGACGTGCAGGGCGCGGCCCACCTCTCCCCCTACCGAGGCGAGACTGTGCTCGACGTGGCGGGGATCGTGACCGCCGTGAAGAACAACGGCTTCTGGATGCAGTCGGCCGCCCCGGACGAGAACGCGGCCACCAGTGAGGGCATCTTCGTCTTCACCGGAAGCCGTCCGACCGCTGTCGTCGGGGACAGCGTCACGGTCACCGGCAACGTCGAGGAGTTCCGGGCCGGCGGCAACAGCTCGGACAACCTCACGATCACCGAGCTGTCCGGCTCGCCGACCGTGACCGTGGTCTCCTCCGGCAACGCGGTCCCCGCGACGGCGATCGTCGGCCCGGGCGGGCGCGTCGCTCCCTCGGCCGTCATCGATGACGACGCCTCCGGAACGGTCGAGACGTCAGGTACCTTCGACGCGACCACCGACGGGATCGACTTCTGGGAGTCGATGGAGGGCATGCTCGTCGGCATCGACAACGCCCGCGCCACCGGCCCGACGTCGGGCTTCGGCGAGCTCTCGGTGGTGGCGGAAGGCGCCGAGCCGGACACCATTCGCGGCGGGCTGTACATCTCCCCCGACGACTTCAACCCCGAGCGGGTTCTCCTCGACGACGTGCTGGCCCCGATCCCGGCAGCGCACACCGGCGACACGCTGGCCGGTACGACGGTCGGGGTCCTCGACTACTCGTTCGCCAACTTCAAGCTCCTGCCCTGGGAGACGCCGACGGTCGTGTCGGGCGGGATCACCCGCGAGACGGCGACGACCGCCACGAAGAACGAGATCGCGATCGCGTCGTACAACGTCGAGAACCTCGACCCGAGCGACCCGCAGGAGAAGTTCGACGCGCTCGCCGAGCAGATCCTCGGCAACCTCGCCGCTCCCGACGTGGTCGGCCTCGAGGAGGTGCAGGACAACACGGGTCCGGTCAACGACGGCACCACTGCCGCTGACGAGACCCTCCGCCTGCTCACCGAGGCGATCGTCCGCGCCGGCGGCCCGTCGTACGACTGGCGCCAGATCGACCCCGTCAACAACCAGGAGGGCGGCCAGCCCGGCGGCAACATCCGGGTGGCGTTCCTGTTTCGCAGCGACCGTGGTGTGGAGTTCGTCGACCGGGGCACGCCCACCTCGACGACCGGGGCCACCTTCTACACCGACGGCGAGGGCGCTCACCTGACCGACTCGCCCGCTCGTGTCGCGCCGGGCTCCCCGGCCTGGGACGACTCGCGGGTGCCGCTCGTGGGTGAGTTCACCTGGAAGGACCGGACGTTCTTCGTCATCGCCAACCACTTCGCGTCCAAGGGCGGGGACGACCCGCTGTTCGGCCGCTGGCAGCCGACCGAGCGCAGCTCGGAGGTGCAGCGTCACGAGCAGGCGCGCGAGGTGCGTGCGTTCGTCGACGGGCTGCTCGCCGCCGACAAGAACGCGCGGGTCGCGGTGCTCGGTGACCTCAACGACTTCGAGTTCTCCGAGACGGCCGACATCCTGGTCGGCGAGGGCTCGACGGCGCTGACCGACCTCCCCCGCACGCTGGAGGAGGAGGAGCAGTACACCTACGTGTTCGAGGGCAACAGCCAGGTGCTCGACCACATCATGCTGTCGCCGCGGTTCGTGAAGGACACCTTCGCCTACGACATCGTGCACGTGAACGCCGAGTTCGCCGACCAGGTCTCCGACCACGACCCGCAGGTCGTCCGCCTGGGCAACCCGAACGCGTTCAAGCAGTAGGTCCCGTCAGACTCGGCCAACCCGGCCGCAGCGGCAAGGCCGGTCTCCTCACCCATCCTGCTGGGGGAGGGACCGGCCTTGCCGTTCGTCAGTACCGTGGTTCTCATGGGTTACCAGGTGTCCAAGAGCGACCAGGAGTGGCGCGAGCAGCTCACCCCCGAGGAGTACGCCGTCCTGCGCAAAGCGGGCACGGAGCCGGCCTTCAGGGGCGAGTACACCGACACGAAGACCGAAGGGGTCTACCGCTGCCGGGCCTGTCAGAGCGAGCTGTTCCGGTCGGACACGAAGTTCGAGTCCCACTGCGGCTGGCCGTCGTTCTACTCCCCGCTCGCGGAGGACCGCGTGGAGTACATCGTGGACACCTCGTTCGGCATGAAGCGGGTCGAGGTCCGATGCGCGAACTGCGGGTCACACCTCGGCCACGTGTTCGAGGGCGAGGGCTACAACACCCCGACGGACCAGAGGTACTGCATCAACTCGATCAGCCTCACCCTCGAACCCGCCGAGTGACTCGGGACGTCATACGTCCTGCCACCTGCAGCGACCGGAGAGTATGACGTCCGTCAGGGGAGGTCGGCGAGGAGCTCTGTCGGAGTGCGCCGCCGGCCGGTGTAGAACGGGACCTCCTCGCGCACGTGCCTGCGCGCGTCCGAGGCACGCAGGTGGCGCATCAGGTCCACGATCCGGTAGAGCTCGTCGGCCTCGAACGCGAGCAGCCACTCGTAGTCGCCGAGCGCGAACGACGCGACGGTGTTCGCCCTGACGTCGGGGTAGCCGCGCGCCATCTTGCCGTGCTCGGCGAGCATCCGTCGGCGCTCGTCGTCCTCGAGGAGGTACCACTCGTAGGACCGCACGAACGGGTACACGCAGACGTAGTCCCGTGCCTCCTCGTCGGCGAGGAACGCGGGGATGTGGCTCTTGTTGAACTCCGCCGGACGGTGCAGCGCCATCTGCGACCACACCGGGTCGAGCCGGGAGCCGAACGCCGTACGGCGGAGCCGGTGGTAGGCCTTCTGCAGGTCGTCGGAGTCCTCGGCGTGCCACCAGACCATCAGCTCGGCGTCGGCACGCAGACCGGACACGTCGTACAGCCCGCGAACCTTGACGCCGGACGCCTCGAGCTCCTCGAACAGCTTCTCGACCTCGTTCGCCTCGGCGGCCCGGTCGCCCTCGCCGATCACCTCACGCAGGTGGAACACCGACCACATCGTGTAGCGGATCGTGTCGTTCAGGTCCTTGGCGGCCTTGCCCTGGTTCGGTGCGCGGCCGTGGCCGCCCCGAGGGCTCTGTGCAGCGGCTTCAGTCATGGCGCCATTCTCCCCGCTCGGACAACCCGTCGATCACCTGGGTGACGGCGAGCTCGGCCGACGCGATGCAGGCCGGGATGCCCAGCCCGTCGTACGCCGCCCCGCACACCGCCAGGCCGGGGGCCTTGGCGACCGCAGTCCGCACCTGCCGCACGACGTCGAGATGGCCCACGGCGTACTGCGGAAGCCCTCCGCCCCACCGCTGCACGTGCCAGTCGACCGGACGCACGCACAGTCCCACCGCGTCGCAGAGGTCCTCGAGCGCCCGCTGCACCAGTGTGGAGTCCTCGGCCTGGAGCACCTTCTCCTCCCGGTGCCGCCCGATCGAGCACCGCATCACGAGGAGGTCCTCCCCGTCGTCCACGCCGCGCCCTGCCTCGGCCACCCAGTCCCACTTCGCGAAGGAGTACGTCGCCGCCTTGACGATGCGACGGTCGACCGGGGGCACCAGGAAGCCCGAACCCGAGGTGGCCGGGAAGTCGCGCCGGCGGAAAGCCATCGTCACGACCGCCATCGAGGCGTACTCGAACCTGGCCAGCTCGAGCGAGGCGTCCGGGACCACGTCGCTGAGCAGGCGGGCGGTTGCCCTGGCCGGGGTGGCGAGCACCACCGCGTCCGCCTGGACGATGTCGGGGTCGTGCGCCGAGCCGACGACGAGGTTCCACCCTCCGCCGGACCTGCGAGCCAGGTCCCGCACCGTCGCGTTGGTGCGTACGTCGATCGCGGCGGACTCGACGATGGCCTGGGGCAGCTGCCCGAGGCCGCCGACGAGCCCGGCGAAGACCGGCACGTCCGAGGTTGCCCTCGTCGCCGCGGCGGCGGCCTTGAGCATGGACTTGTCCCGTTCGAGCAGCGCGACGACCTGCGGCACCGCGGCACGCGCGGAGATCTCCCGGGCGTGGCCGGCGTACACGCCTCCGAGGAGCGGTTCCACCAGCCGGTCGACGATCTCCTTGCCGAAACGCTCCTCGACCAGCCAGCCGACGCTGACGTCCTGCTCCCCCAGCCGGGTCGCGGGGAGGACCGCGTCGAGCGTGGCACGGGCAAGGCCCGCCTTCGAGATGACGCCGCTCTCCGCCAGCGCTCGGGCGTCGGTCGGCACGCCCATGAGCGTCCGGGGCATGGGGACCATCTGGCCCCTCGACCAGAGGTTCGCCGACGTCGTCGCGGGGTGGACGAGCCTGTCGCCGAGCCCCATCCGCCGGGCCAGCTGCACCGCCTCGGGACGACGGTTCAGCATCGACTCCGCCCCGACGTCGACGGTGATGCCGGCCACCTCGGCGAGCGCGAGCTTCCCGCCGATGGACGGTGAGCCTTCCAGGACCGTCACCCGGACGTCGGGCGCCCGGCGTCTGAGCGACTCGGCCGCTGCCAGACCTGCGATGCCGGCGCCGACGACCGCGATGTGCAACGGCTCTCCATGGCCGGCGGTGGGAGTCACGGGTAACAGATTGGCAAACGCGGACACACATCGCCAACTCGGCGGAACCGCCGGGCTACCGCGCGCGTCACAGTGCCAGGACCGGCCCCTACCTCGAGGTGGACACGATGAAGGTCACCAGGAACGCACCGCCCCGCGCACACCACCGCGTCCTCGCTCCAGCCGCGACGCTGTTCATGGTGACGATGCTTGCCGCGTGCAGCGGCACCGACGTCGGGCCCACGTCCGCCGAGCAGGGTTCGCCCGACTCCGCCGGGGTCGCCCAGCGTGACAGTGCCGGCCTGGACGCCCGCGGGCAGGCGGCCCCGGACACGGACGCTGCGGAGCGGCCGAGCACCGCGAACCGTACGACGGTCCGGACCCGGGCCATGATCCGCACCGGCACGGTCCGGATCGAGGCGCGGGACCTCGACGCCGCCCGCACGACGATCGACGGCCTGCTGGAGAGGTACGGCGGGTTCCTCGACGAGGAGGAGACGAACAACGACGCCAGGGGGCGCTCCGTGTCCTCGCGGCTCGTGCTGCGGGTTCCCGAACCCGAGTTCGGCACCGTGATGAGCGCCCTGAAGAAGGTCGCGCGCACCAAGGGTTCCTCGCGGGACTCCGAGAACGTCACCAGCGAGGTGATCGACGTCGACAGCCGCGTGGCCACGGCGGAGGCCAGTCTCGTGCGACTGCGCAAGTTCCTCCGCCAGGCGAGCGACGTGGACGACATGATCCGGATCGAGTCCGAGATCGCCGAGCGCGAGGCCGAGCTCGAGTCGATGAAGGCCCAGCAGTCCTACCTCGCGGACCAGACCACCATGTCCACGATCACGGTCCAGCTCTCCGCTCCCCCGGTGCGAGCCGCGCCGCCCGAGAAGACCGACGACGCGGGCTTCCTCGCCGGCCTCAGCAGCGGCTGGAACGCGCTCAAGACCTTCCTCGTGGGACTCGCGACCATCCTCGGAGCCGTGCTCCCGTTCCTCGTGGTCCTTGCTGTGGTCGGCGTCCCCGTGTGGCTGCTCGTCCGGGCGGTGACGAGCCGCCGGGTCAGCGGGCGGAGCGCTCGTGCACGAAGTCGGTGAGCCGTGCCAGCTGGTCCGGGTCGGTCGAGGGCATCACGCCGTGCCCCAGGTTGAAGATGTGGCCCGGCGCGGAGCGGCCCCGCTCGAGGACATCGGCCGCGCGCTCGAGCATGAGCTCGGTCGGTGCGAACACAAGGGAGGGGTCGAGGTTCCCCTGCACGGCACGACCGCCGGCCCGTCGTACGCCTTCGTCAAGCGGGACCCGCCAGTCGACGCCGACGACATCCGCCCCGGCCTCGCCCATCAGCCCGAGCAGCTCACCGGTGCCGACGCCGAAGTGGATCCGCGGAACGCCCAGGCTCCCGGCACGCGCGAGGACCGACGCCGAGTAGGGCATGACGTACCTCTTGTAGTCGTCGGGCGCCATGGCACCCGCCCACGAGTCGAAGAGCTGGACGGCGGACGCGCCTGCCTCGACCTGCACTTCGAGGTACGCCGCGGAGATCCCGGCGATCTTCCTCATCAGGGCGTCCCACACGTCAGGGGCGCCGAACATGAGCGCCTTGGTCTTGGCGTGCTCCTTGGAGGGGCCGCCCTCGACGAGGTACGACGCGACGGTGAACGGCGCACCCGCGAAGCCGATCAGCGGCGTGGCGCCGAGCTCGGAGACCAGCGCCCGCACGGACTCGGTGATGAAGGGGACGTGCTCGGGAGTCAGGTCGGGGATGGCGGCCACGCCCTCGAGCGTGGACACCGGGTTCGCGATCACCGGACCGACCCCGGGCACGATGTCCAGGTCGACTCCCACCGCCTTCAGCGGCAGGACGATGTCGGAGAAGAAGATGGCCGCGTCGACGCCGTAGCGGCGGACCGGCTGCATGGTGATCTCGACGACCATGTCGGGCCGCATGCAGGAGTCGAGCATCGCGACGCCCTCGCGGATCTTGCGGTACTCAGGCAGGGAGCGGCCTGCCTGGCGCATGAACCAGACGGGGGTGAACGGCACGTCCTCGCCGCGGGCGGCACGGAGGAACGCGGAGTCGCGGACGGCGGGGTCGGTGGTGGATGCGGCTGGCACGGGTCGATCTTCGCAGGTCAGGGCGGCGAGTCGAGGCACCGGTCCGGGTAATCCGGCTTAGTCTGGGGACATGGCAGCGCGACAAGAGCCCCTGACGTCGCCCGAGGAGTTCCGGGCTGCCGTCGAACAGATGCAGGCAGCGCGCCTCCGACCGGAGATCCTCTGTGAGGAGATGCCCGCGCCGCAGCGCATCGCCCCCTACGCCTCGGCCCTGTCCGCCGACGTCACCGTCGACGGGGATGACGTCGGGACGGGCCGGATCGTGCTGCTCCACGACCCCGCCGGCAACGACGCCTGGGGCGGGACCTTCCGCTGTGTCGCCTATGCCCGGGCCGAGATCGATCCGGAGATGGCCAACGACCCCCTGCTCGGCGAGGTCGGCTGGTCGTGGCTGACCGAGGCGCTCGACGCGCACGGCGCGACGTACTCCGCTCCCTCGGGCACGGTGACCAAGGTCGCCTCCGAGAGCTTCGGCAGCATGGGCGAGGAGGGGCCCACCGCGCAGCTGGAGATCCGCGCCTCGTGGACCCCGGTCGACGACATCCGTTCCCACGTCGAGGCGTGGGGCGAGCTGCTGTGCACCGCCTCGGGTCTCCCGCCGGTCCCCGACGGCGTAGCCTCGATGCCGAGCCGACGAGGACAGCGCGGCCGTACCTGATGCCTCACCCAGACAACACGACACCCCGGGAACTCTTGCGCGACGCCACCCCAGACCCGAAAGCCTCTCCTTCCGCCGACGACCAGGCGGGTGACGGGAGCGGGCAGGAGGCGCAGGCACCGCTCCTCGAGCTCCGCGACGGACTGCCGCCGGTCATCGACAGCCAGCCGGCACTCGAGGAGATGGTGGAGAAGCTGCGAGCCGGGAGCGGTCCGGTCGCCGTCGACGCCGAGCGGGCCTCGGGCTACCGCTACTCCGCTCGCGCGTACCTGATCCAGCTGCGCCGGGAGGGTGCCGGCTCCGCGCTGGTCGACCCGATCGCCTTCGAGGACATGCAGCCGCTCGGCGACGCCCTCGGCGATGCCGAGTGGATCCTGCACGCGGCCACCCAGGACCTCCCCTGCCTCACCGAGCTCGGGCTGCGCCCCACCTCACTTTTCGACACCGAGCTCGCCGGCAGGCTCCTGGGCTACCCCAGGGTCGGGCTGGCGACGCTGGTGGAGACCATCGTGGGCAGGCGCATGCGCAAGGAGCACTCCGCGGTGGACTGGTCGACCCGCCCACTGCCCGAGCCCTGGCTGGAGTACGCCGCGCTCGACGTCGAGGTCCTCCTCGAGCTGCGCGAGGCGCTGTCCGCGGAGCTGGAGGAGAGCGGCAAGGCCGAGTGGGCCCGCCAGGAGTTCGCCTACCTCGTGTCCGCCGCACCGTCGGGTCCTCGGCAGGACCCCTGGCGCCGCACCTCGGGCATGCACCGAGCACGTGGCCGCAGGGCGATGGCCGCGGTGCGTGAGCTGTGGCAGACCCGGGACGCGATCGCCTCCCAGCGCGACGTCACGCCGGGGCGGATCATCCCCGACTCGGCCATCGTCGAGGCGGCCAACGCGTTGCCGAGGGACAAGGCGAGCCTGCTCGGTCTCAAGGGTTTCCGCGGGCGGGGTGCCGAACGCTACGCAACGCAGTGGCTCTCCGCGATCCGGACAGCGCGCACCCTCCCCGACGAGGAGCTCCCGCCGCTCGCCGCGAGGTACGACGGACCGCCGCCGCCGCGCGCCTGGGCCGACCGCGACCCGGTCGCCGCTGCCCGGCTCACCGCCGCGCGGGCTGAGCTCGGCGCGCTCGCCGAGGACCTGAACCTCCCCGTCGAGAACCTCCTGACACCCGAGTTCGTGCGACGGCTCATGTGGGAGCCCCCGGAGGCCGACTCCACCGGCGAGCTGGTGGACCGGGTGGCAGACCGGCTCCGCGAGGCAGGGGCGCGCGACTGGCAGGTCGAGCTCACCGCGGAGCTCCTCGCGGGTGTCGTCACCGCGGGCTCCGAGGGAACTGCCTGAGAGCGGTACCCGTGAGAGGGCCGACGCCCGCGTGTCACTCCGAGGTGGATGACTCCTGGGGAGCGAGCAGGTTCTCGGACTTGGTGTCGATCTCCTCGAGCAGCGAGTCGAGGTCGATGACCGGGGAGTAGAACAGCCGCTGCAACATGGGTCGGACGGACCGCTCGGCGGCCGGCCACGCCTCGACGAAGGGCAGGCCGTCGGCCCGACGCACCCCGTCGTTGAAGACGAACGAGCTCTCCGGCTGCTTGCCGGGCTGGATGAACGCGGGCGAGTGCGCCACCTCGAGGTTGGAGGGCACGACGTACCCCGGGGTTGCGGTGATCGTCGCCCCCTCACGCCCGACCGCGAAGGCCAGGAAGTCCGCCGCGGCCTCCACGTGCTCGGTCTCCGACGAGATGCAGTACCCGGTCATGTGGGCGACGGTGCGGAAACGGCCGAGGCTCGGCAGGGGCATGACGTCGAAGCTCGCGGACTCGCCTTCGCGAAGCCGCGGCGTGAGGGCACGGGTGCCCACGATCATCGCCAGCTTGCCGCTCTTGAAACGGCTCACCGCGTCGCTGCGCTCCAGCTCCCGCCGGGTGGGCGTGACCTGCGGGTCACGGACCAGGGCGAGCACCTGCTCCAGCGCGGCCCGGCTGTCACCTTCGGACAAGGTCAGTGTGGTCGGCTCCTGGCTGTCGTCGACGATGTCTCCGCCACCGGACCAGATCAAAGGAGCGATGTACTCCAGGGCCGGCTCGATGTGGACGCCGTTGACCTTCCCTCGCGACGCCTTCCTGGCGGCGCGCGTGAACTCCTCCCACGTCCACCCCTCCTCGGCAGTCAACGGCTCGTCGCCCTCGTCCACGAGGCTGCGCAGGTCGACGAGCTCCTTGTTGTAGTAGACGACGAGAGGCGAGACGTCGTGGGGCATGCACTGCAGCGCCGCGGACGCGCTGAACGCCTCGAGCCCATCGCGCTGGTAGCCGTCCCCGAAGTCGACGTGCCTGTCCTCGAGCAGGTCGTCGACGGGTTGCACGTAACCTTTCGCCGTGAGAGTCGGCAGCTCGCCGTGGTCGACAAGGAAGACGTCCGGCGAGTGGCCTGAAGGGAACCCGCTCTCCAGGTTCGTCATCGCGGTCTGGGCGTTCGGAGCGTGGTCCACCACGACCTTGACGTTGGGGTGGTTCTTCGTGAAGGCCCTGGCGAGGTCGTCGTACGCCGTGAGGGTCTCCGGCTCACCGAAGACCGCGAACCGTAACGTGATCGGGTCCTTCGCGTCCGTCGCGCTCTTGGTCGGGCTGGACGCGTCAGGGGTGTTCTCGGCGTTCGTGGTCGTGCAGCCGACAGCCGCGAGGACGAGTGCCGCGCCGGCCGTCGCCGCGACCATCTTGCGTACCACAGACACCCGTTGACTCCAGCCAGTTGGTCGAGCAGTTGAACTTTCCCGGACACGGTACCGGGACACGCCTGAGGATCGTTGTCGCATTTGTGTGGCGTTGGCCCCATTTCGCCATAGGGTTTGACAAGAAACCGCGCGGCCGTGCGCCGTGCTCGCCTCGCACCAGGCTCGGGAAAGAAGGACTCCCCATGATCGTACGCACCCGCCGTCTCGTCGTGTCGGGGCTCACCGCTCTCACACTGGCCACCGTTGCCGCCGGCTGTGGGGCCGAGACCGAGCCGGGCGACCCGGCCAGAGCCGGGGCCGTGGCGAGCCCGACTGGTTCGGCGGCCGACCCCTCCCCCGCGCAGACCAGCTCCTCGGCTGCCGTGTCTCCCACGCCGACGCCGAGTGAGACCGAATCCGCCGTGCAGACGCAGCAGGCGGCGCCGCCGGAGCAGATCCCCACCAAGGACAGGCTGCTCACCGCTGAGGAGGTGCCCGGCTTCAACGACGAGTTCACCTGGTCTGCCGGGGCCACCAGGATGCGCGAGGGCAACCGCCCCTTCGGCACGTGCCACAAGTTCGCGATGACCTCGATCGGCGCCACGAAGGTCGCGGTGCGCGACTTCGCACCAGCGGAGAAGGCGGAAGCGACCGCCGCCAACCTGGTCGCCGAGTTCGCTGACGAGGCCACCGCGAAGCGGGCCTTCGCGGTGCTGAAGTCCTGGCGCGAGCAGTGCGGCGAGGAGCTGCGCAGCCACGACCGATCCGACGTCGGCAGCCTGCAGAATGTTCCGGTTCCGCCGGGCGCGACCGGCGGCTGGTACCTCCTGACCTACGGTCCCGCCGGCGGAGACGAGAGCTACTTCGACGCGCAGGGCCTCACCCGGGTCGGCACGAGGATCTCGGTGCTCGAGCTGCGCCTGTTCGGCCAGGACTACAACTACCCTGCGGGCAAGGAGCCGATGGTAGCCGCGGTCAGCACCGCCGCCGGCAAGCTCGGCTGACGCACGTCGACGCCGCCGCAGACGTGACGGACTAGGAGGCGTCGAGCAGAGACAGGTCGTCGGGGTCGAGCACGAGGTCGACCGCACGCGCAGAGTCGGCGACCGACTCGGGCCGGCTGGCACCCGGGATCGGGATCATCACCGGAGACTTGGCCAGCTCCCAGGCAAGGCAGACCTGCTGCGCGCTCGCGTCGTACCGCTCCGCGACGTCGGCGAACACGGAGAACCGCGCACCCAGGTCACCGGCCTCGCTCATCCCGCCGAGCGGGCTCCATGGCAGGAACGCGATCCCCAGCTCCTCGCAGAGGTCGAGCTCCGGCTCGGAGCTGCGGAACTTCGGGGAGAACTGGTTCTGCACCGCCACGAGGCCGTCACCGAGGATCTCGTGGGCGAGCCTGATCTGCTCCGGGTTCGCGTTCGAGATGCCGACGCTCACGACGAGACCGTCGTCCAGCAGCGCCTTCAGTCCTCCCATGGTGTCGGCGTACTCCACGTCCGGGTCCGGCCGGTGATGCTGGTAGAGCCCGATCGCCTCCACCCCCAGCCGGCGAAGCGAACCCTCGCAGGCTTTCCGGAGGTACTCCGGCCGGCCGTCGAGGAGCCAGTCCTTCCCCTGGCGGGTGTGGCCGCCCTTGGTGGCGACGAGCACGTGGTCGCCACCGACGCCCGAGGCCGCGAGTGCCTTGGCAACCAGCTCCTCGTTGTGTCCGAACGTGGCCTCGTCGGGCGAGTAGGCGTCCGCCGTGTCGATGAGGGTCATCCCCTCCTCGAGCGCCTGGTGGATCGCACGGACCGCCAGAGCCTCGTCGTTGTGCTCGCGGACCGACATCGGCATCGCGCCGAGGCCGATCGCGCCCACCTGTGTGTCGCCGATTCGTCGCTGCTGCATGCGGAACACCCTACGGGTGAGGCCCTGACGGGCAGACGCACGTGTCTGGCACCATCGTCCCCGTGAGTCAGGTGAGCCCGCTGGACCGAGCGTGGGAGATCGGCCGTACCTCGGCACGACATCGGGTCAACCGGCTCCGCTCGAAGTCGTGGCAGATCGGCCAGTGCGCCGTTGCCGCGGCGGTGGCCTGGCTGGTCGCTGTCGATGTGTTCCATCACGACACCCCCTTCTTCGCGCCCATCGCCGCGGTGGTGAGCCTCGGCACGTCCTACGGCCAGCGTCTCCGGAGGGTCGCCGAGGTAACGGTCGGCGTGGCCGTGGGCGTCCTGGTCGCCGACGCGCTGGTGGTGATGATCGGGACCGGATGGTGGCAGCTCGGTCTGATCGTCGCGCTGGCGATGTCCGCGGCGTTCCTGCTCGACACCGGCGGGCTGCTCGTGACGCAGGCGGCCGTCCAGTCGATCGTGGTCGCCACGTTGATCCCGGACCCTGACGCAGCCTTGGTCCGGTGGACCGACGCGCTGATCGGTGGAGGGGTGGCGCTCGTGGCCGCGACCGTCGTGCCCAGGGCTCCCCTGCGCCGACCGCGCGAGCAGGCGGCGGTGGTGGTGCGCAAGATCGCCTCCCTGCTGCGGGCTGCCTCGGAAAGCGCGGTCGACGGCGACATCGACCGCGCGCTCGACGTGCTCGCCAACGCCCGGAGCACCGAACCGCTGATCCGCGAGCTCCAGGCGGCGGCGGACGAAGGCCTGTCGGTCGTGGCGTCGTCCCCGCTGCGGCGGCGGCACAAGGGACACGTACGCCGGATCGCCGAGCTCGTCGAGCCGATGGACCGCGCGATGCGCAACACGCGGGTCCTGGTGCGCCGGGTCGCCGCGGCCGTCTACCACAACGAGCAGCTGCCCCGCTCGTACGCCGTGCTCTGCGCGGACCTGGCCGAGGCCGCCGACGACATGGCGGACGCCCTGCAGCGCAACGAGATGCCGTCCGGGATCCGGGCGTCGCTGCTCAGCATCGCTGAAGGAACCGCACAGGTGGAGCGCACGGCCGACCTGTCCGCGGACGTCGTGCTCGCCCAGGTTCGCTCGATCATCGTCGACCTGCTCCAGCTCACCGGCCTCGACGTGGTCGAGGCCACCGACGCGATCCCTCCCCCTCGCCGCTGATGTGGGGCTTACCCTGGGAGGCGATGTCCGAGACCCCCAGGCACCGGCGCCCCAGCATGCCGGGCGCGGCGCACTTCGAGACGCTGCGCGGCGACGACGACCCCGCTGTGCGGAGCGAGGCTGCCGACCGGTGCGCCACCCTGCTCGTCCGAGGCGGCCACGGCACCGAGGACGACGCGGTCGTCGCACGTGTCGTCTCCCTGGCCGAGTCCGAGGGGCTGGAGACGCTGGCCGAGCTGTGGGCAAGCTCCCCACCGGACTCATTGGCCGGCTGCCTCTGGCGGCTGTATCTCCTGCGCTCGTGGGTCTACGCCAACCCTGCGGCCGCTGCTCATGAGTTCGACGAGGGCCGGCGCCACACGCCGGTTCACGAGGCGGTCGCCGGCGTGGTCGAGCCCCCGGGGCCGGACGAGGTGCGCAGGCTCGTGGACCAGGTACTCCGCGGCGTCGTCCGCGGCGACTTCGCCGACACGCTCTACCGAGCTGCCGCGTTCGCGCGGGTGACAGCGGCCGGCCGGGCCGACATCGGCGGCGACGACACGGAGACGACCTACCGCGCGGACCTGTCGGCGGCCAAGCTCGTCACGATGGCCGAGCAGCTCGAGCACGCCGCCAGGCTCGAGCTGGACGGCAGCCTCGCCTGAGCCGACCTGGAGAGGAAAACCTGGCCCGTGTCACACCGGATTCGGTTCGGATAGGGACGTCATGGCTTGTAGACTCTGACTCGCGTCGGGCCGCGGCAGCCCCGGGTCCCAAAGTAAGCCGCTGCGAGCGGCCACGCGCCGTGAGGCGCTCCCGGTCCGGCGCACATACGTCAGACGAGAGGCCTGCCGGACAGACTCCCCCGGCAGGCCTTCGTCGTCTCCCTGGTGTTCAGTCTGCGGTTCGTCCGGCGTCGGCCACCGCCACCCGCGCGGCGACCGCGGCGTTGCTCTGCACCAGCGCGATGTTGGCCTCCAGGCTCGCGCCCTCGGTCTGCTCGTGGAAGAAGGCGAGCAGGAAGGGCGTGACGTCCTTCCCCGTGATTCCCTCGGACTCGACCCCGGCCAGTCCCGCAGCCAGCGTTCGCTCGTGGAGCGCGGGATCCATCTCGTCCTGCTCAGCGACCGGGTTCGCGACCACGATCCCTTGGCGAAGGCCCAGGGTGTCCCGGTGCACCATCATCGCCGCGACCTCCTCCGCGGTGTCGACGCGCCACGGAACGGTGAGCCCCGTGTCCCGGATGTAGAAGCCGGGGAGGTTGTCGGTGCGGTAGCCGACCACGGTCACCGAGAGCGACTCCAGCCGTTCCAGGGTCGCCGCGACGTCGAGGACCGACTTCACCCCCGCGCACACCACGGTTACCGGCACCGATCCGAGCGCGCCGAGGTCGGCCGACTCGTCCCACGTCTCGCGCGCTCCACGGTGGACGCCGCCAAGGCCACCGGTGGCGAACACGCGGATGCCGGCGCGGTGGGCGAGGTACGACGTCGCCGCGACCGTCGTCCCGCCGGTCATGCCTTTCGCCATCACGACCGGGAGGTCGCGGATGCTCGACTTGACGACGTCCCTGCCCTCGGCGACACGCACGAGCGCCTCGTCGGTCAACCCGACGTGGACCCTGCCGGCGACCACCGCCACCGTGGCGGGAACGGCCCCGTTCCGGCGTACCGTCTCCTCGATGGCGCGCGCGGTCTCCGCACTCGACTCCACCGGAAGGCCATGGCTGATCAGCGTGGATTCCAACGCGACCACCGCGCGGCCTGATGCAATAGCGTCAGACACCTCTTCGGACAGCTGCAGGGGCTGGTCGTAACCGGTCACCCGGGCATTGTGCCGGACCGGGAAAGGAGCGACACGCTTGTTGGTCTCGTGTCTGGGCGACATCATGCTCGACGTGATCGTCGACGCGCCGGAGGGGCTCGTGCCCGACGACGACACACCCGCGCGGATCACGTTCGCCGCGGGAGGTCAGGCCGCGAACGTCGCCGCCTGGGTGGTCGCCCTGGGCGGTGAGGCCCGCCTCTTCGGCCCCCGGTCGCAGGCGGGCAACGGCCGGCTCGTCGACGAGGCTCTGGGACTGGCCGGCATCGAGGTGCACGGCCCCTTCACCGAGCGCGCCGGCACGGTCATGTCCCTGGTCACCCCCGGATACCGGTCGATGGCGTCCGACCCCGGCTCTCCCGACTGGCTGGACGAGGTGGTCCCGGGACCGTGGCTGGACGGTGCCGACTGGCTCTTCGTGTCGGGATACGCGCTGCTCCGCGCGCCGGACCCCGGCCGGATCGTCGCCCTCGCGGGGACCGCCCGTGCCGCGGGCACCAGGGTGGCGGTCGACCTGGCGTCCGCGTCGATCATCGAGGACTACGGCGGCGCCGCCTTCCGGCGCCTCTGGCGGTCGCTGCAGCCGGCGGTGGTCCTGGCCAACGACCAGGAGTGGGCGGCCTCCAACCTGGGGCGCGACATCTCGCCCGCCCCGCCGTTCGGTGCCGGTGGGACGAGTGTGCTCGTGCTCAAGCACGGGCCCGACGGCTGCACCTTCGTGATCGACGGTGTCGCCGACGACCGGAAGCCGGTCCCAGGCCCGGTCCGCGACGTCACGGGCGCCGGCGACTCGCTCGCAGCCGGCTTCCTCGTCGGCGGCGCCGACCTGGCCATGCAGACCGCCGCCCGGTGCATTGCGCACGTCGGGGCACAGCCTCACAACGGCCTCCGCGAGGCGAGGGAAGGTCTGGCGTGAACGCTCCGTTGCGCGTGCGCGGGCTCGAGATCCCCGACGCCGAGCTCTCCTGGCGGTTCAGCCGCGCGAGCGGGCCCGGCGGGCAGTCTGTCAACACCGCGGACAGCCGCGTCGAGCTCAGCTTCGACGTGGCCGGGTCACCTTCCATCCCGCCACACCTGCGCGATCGCGCGACGAGCAGGCTTCGCGGCCGGCTGGTCGGCGGCGTGCTCACGATCGCGGCGTCGGAGTACCGGTCCCAGTACCGGAACCGGATGGCGGCCCGGGCCCGGCTCGTCGACGTGCTCGCCGAGGCGCTGCAGCCGCCGAGCCCTCCACGTCGGCCCACGAAGCCGTCGCGGGGTTCCCGCGAGCGCAGGCTGGCCGGCAAGAAACGCCGTGGCGAGGTCAAGGCGATGCGGCGCCGTCCCGAGAGCTGAGTCGTCCGCGCGCTGGATGCGGGTCCGTGCGGGGAACGGGGAACGTGCCCGTCAGCCGGCTCGGACCCACTCCGTCCAGGTGTTGTTCACCTCGGTGCGCACGTGCGGGTTGTCGACCATGAAGTCGTGGTCGGCGGTCACCCAGAAGCTCGTCGCCGACACCCGGACGGAGCGCGGGCTGCCGAGGCACGACCGCGGCACCGAGATCGTCACGACCTTGGTGAGGTAGGAGATGCGGTGCCGTGCGGCGCAGTCGACCCGCGATCCCGCCCGGTTGAAGACGCGCAGCGCTCCCTGCCACCCGATGCGACGGCTCGCGTCCACGACCACCTCGCGGTAGACGCCGGCGCCGGTCAGGATCCGAACCCGGTACGACACGAGGGGCCCGAACCGGCGGAGCCCGTCGTAGGTCATCCTCGTCACGACCCGGTCCGTGTCGTGCCGGATCCAGGCCTTGCGCACGTCTCCCGCGATCACGCGCGGCCGCATGTCGGGCTCACCGCCCGCGAGCGGGTACCTCCACACGTCTCCCACCCCGTCGCGGAGGACGACATCCTCCGCGCCGGCAGAAGAGGTGGTGCCTCCGACCAGGGCCGCGCACAGCGTGAGTACGACGAGCGCGCGACGCAGCACGGGAGCCTCCGGTGTCATGCGCCGACCGGTGCGACGGGCGGCGGCGCCCTTCGCCGGGCGCGGGACAAGAGTAGGTCACAGAGACAGGTCCGCGAGGACACATGCGTGATCCGACGGCCACAAGTTTGTGCCCGCGGTCCTGTCGGTCGCGGTGTTGCCGACCACTCGGCAGGACCGAACCTCGGCACCTCGCACCCACAGGTAGTCGATCCGCTCCCTGAGCGCGCTCTCCGGGTTGGCGAGGTCGGCGCCCTGGCAGCACGTGTGCCGCTCTCCTTCGCCGCGGCCGGCGACCCAGGCGTCGCGGTACTCCGGCGGCATGCCGACCGACTCCGGTCGCGCGTTGAAGTCCCCCGCGATCACGACCGGGATCCCCGGGTCGCCGACCGCCGCGAGCAGCTCGTCACGTTGCGCGTTCCGGGTGTGCTCGTCGTACGCCTCCGTGTGCGTGTTGACGAACCGGAACGGCAGCCCGTCCACGACCGCGTCGACCCAGCCCCACCCGCGGCCGACCTCCAGCACCAGCTCGCGCATCCCGGTGGGGATCTCGAGCAGGGTCGCGTAGTCGCCGGTCGAGGTCGCGGTGACCTCCACGCCACTTCCCCGGCGCACGAGGATGACGTTGTGGCCGACCACCGACATCGCCTCGTCCCCGGAGATCGGGGCACCTCCGTTGAAGTTGGCGTTCGGCGCGTGGGCGTCGTACGGCGCACCGATCCGCTCGAGCGCGGCCAGGAGCTCCTCGAGGAAGTCGCACCAGACCACCGCCTCGCCCGCGTTTCCGTCCGGTCCGAGCGGCGCGCTCGACCATCGGGCGACCTCCTGCAGCCCGACGACGTCGACCTGCTCCCGCTCCAGCAGCGCGGCGATCGCGACCGCGCGGGATGCGAAGTCTGTCGCCTGCAGCTGGTCGTGGACCAGCTGCGCCTGCCGTAGCAGGTGGTCGGGGCTCTCTACGCCGAAGACCAGCGTGAGGTCGGCTCCGAGGTAGAGGTTGTACGTCGCGACGCGCACCACGGTCACGACGAGGCCCCCCGTGGCTCACGCAGCTTGCGCAGCATCGCCTCACCGGCCACCTCGCGGACGTAGTCGGGGTCGCCCACCACCACCAGCAGGTCGGTCGCCCGCGACATGCCGACGTACAACCGCTCCCTCGACCGGTCCCGCCCGCCGCTCTCGTTGAGGGCGAGCACGACCGCACGCCGTTCCAGGCCCTTGAACCCGAGGACGTGCCCGTAGAAGACGCTGTCCTTGTCCCAGTACATCTCCCAGTAGCCGTCCTGGCCGTTGATCGCGACCTGCTCGAGCTGGACGTTGTGCCGTGACCCGGTGGTGAGCAGGGCGACGTCCTCCGGTCGCCACCCGTCGTCGAGCAGCCTGTCGACCGCGTCGTCGGCCTCCCCCACAGCCTCGTCGGACGAGCACTCGACGAACTCGACGTCCGGGCCGTCGCAGCCGGCAGGCCGCATCCGGGTCGCACCGAGCGACTGGAAGGTGTCCGCGATCTGCCGGGTGTTGCGGAGGTTCTGGTCGAGGAGCAGCGTCGGCATGCTGATCGGGGTGTCGGCGAAGCGCGGGAACACCCGCTGGCCGTCGTCGGCGAACACGTAGATCTGCCCGGTCTCCGGGTCCTTGAGCGAGGCCAGGAGAGCCTCCCACCAGGCGTCGGCGAAGTCCTGGACCTCGTCGACGACCACCGCGTCGAACTTCCGTCCCCGGGGCAGCTGCTGCGCGAGGGCGACCATCGTGGCCGGAAGCTCGTGCTCCCAGTAGTCCCGGTCGGTGTCGTTGTCGCCGCGCACCTGCGCGCCCCACTCGTCGCCCAGACCGTGGAACGTGCCGACGTACGCAGGGGTGTCCTTCCGGTCCCACGACTCGGTGCGCCGCTGGAGGAAGGTCCCGAGCCCGCGGGAGTAGCACAGCAGCGCCACCCGCTTGCCCTGGTGGGAGAGGCGGCGCGCCTGCTCGAGCGCCAGCCAGGTCTTGCCGCTACCGGCACCTCCCCGGATCTCCGCCCTCCCCAGCAGCCTGATCGCGTCGAGCAGGACGGCCTGGTCCCGGGTCAGCCGGTCCGCGTCCGCCTCGCGGTCGGCGGCCTCCGCCACCAGGTCGCGCTGAAGCGGCATCCGCCCGTAGCGCCAGTCCTCGATCGTGTCGAGGTCGTCGTGGTCGACCTCGCGGTAGGAGACGTCCTGAAGGCGCAGCGCCTCGCGGAGCCGCTCGGCGAGGTCGTCGAGCTGGAGCCGGTCGGTGATCCGCCAGCGCGGGCAGTCGGGTAGCGAGAAGTCCGCCGGGAAGGTGTCGTAGGGGAAGACCACCGCGTGCGCGAACTTGACCCGCTGCCGGTCACCCCAACGCGAGAACGAGTAGAGCGAGTCGCGCATGGCGTACATGCCCTGCTTGGCCTGGGTCACCGGATCGGTGTCACGGGTCCGCCCGGCGTGGCGGATCACCCACCGCCCGTCGGTGTGCTGGATCCCCTTGCCCTTGACCTCGACCACCACCACGCCGTAGCCGACCAGCCCCACCACGATGTCGATCTCGTGGTCCTGCCGCCGTGAGGTGACGTTGACGTTGGCGAGGAGCAGGTCGTCCGGGCCGAGCTGGTCGCAGAGGGCGTTCCACACGTCGCGCTCGCTCTGGGTCTCGAAGCGCGGCTCGTGGGCAGGAAGGCGCGGCATGGCACCCATCATGGCGTGCGCACCGCGCAGGCGCCCCGATTCGCCACGGGCGTGTGGTCGTCCGGGTGCGGTCGTCTAGGGTGTGCGGTCATGACTCGCCCTCGCCTCGGGAAGATCGTCCGCCGCCTCCTCCGCCCGACCGGCACGTCCCGGCGAGCGCAGACCGGAGGAGTCTCACGCGGGCCGGCCGGCTCCGGAGGCGTCGTGGAGTACTCCCCCAAGCTCGACGGCCGACCCGACCCCGGCGAGGTGGTGTGGGCCTGGGTGGCCTACGAGGACGACCCGTCCCAGGGCAAGGACCGCCCCGTGCTGGTGATCGGCCGCGACGGGTCGACCCTGCTGGGGTTGCAGCTGAGCAGCCAGGACCACGACCTCGACGCCGAGGACGAGGCGCGCTACGGCCGGTACTGGATGGACGTCGGGTCCGGCGCGTGGGACAGCCAGCGCCGTCCCAGCGAGGTGCGCCTCGACCGTCTCGTGCGTGTGGACGAGGGAGAGGTACGCCGTGAGGGCGCCGCGCTCGACCGAGCACCTTCGACGCCGTCGTCCGCCGGGCCCGAGAGCACCACACCCTCTGACCGACTTTTCAGGGCGTGCCGGGCTTCGTCCCCGAGCATGCCCTCCCCCAGGATGACTATTGCCACCTCGACCAGGTCGGACAAGCGTGGGGAGAGCAACCGGTGGCGCCATCGGGGCGCCGCCCCGGTCGAAGGGGGTAGACGTGTACGCACGTTCCACCACCATCCAAGCGGACCCTGGGTCCATCGACGCCGGAATTGCGCACCTCCGCGACGAGGTTCTTCCCACGATCCGGGATGTCGACGGCTTCGTCGGCCTCTCGACGCTCGTGGACCGCGACTCCGGTCACTGCATCGTCACCGCATCGTGGGAGACCGCGGAGAAGATGCATGCCAGTGCCGAACAGGTAGCCGCGCTTCGGAACAAGGCCGTCGAGATCATGGGCGCCGGTACGCCGCAGGTCGACGAGTGGGAGATCGCGGTCATGCACCGGGACCACCCCACCCATGACGGAGCCGGTGCGCGCGTCACCTGGATCCAGGCCGACCCGGCTCGGGTCAACCGGCTGATCGACGTCTACAAGCTCGCCGTGTTGCCGGACCTGGAGGCAATGGACGGGTTCTGCAGTGCCAGCTTCATGGTCGACCGCTCCTCAGGTCGCGCGGTCGGCACGGGAACGTTCGACAGCCGCCCGGCACTCGAGGCCACGCGGCCCGAGGTCGAAGGCATCAGGGCCCGCGCGCTCCAGGAGATGGGTGCCGAGCTCCTCGACGTCCGCGAGTACGAGCTGGCGCTCGCCCACCTGCACGTGCCCGAGCTCGCGTGATCGCGCCCTGACGGGTCGGTGGTCAGGCGGCGTCGAGGGCCTTGCGGATCCGGGTGTCCGAGACGGAGTACGCCGTGCCGAGGTGCTGTGCCCACAGGCTGACCCGGAACTCCTCCAGCATCCACCGCACCTTCCTCAGGGCGGCGCCGGGCGGCCTCCCCGCAGGGAGCGCGTCGACGCGGTGCAGGTACGCCTCCTGGAGGCTCGCGACCTGGTCCATCAGCAGCCGGTCGCGGCCCACCGACGTCGACAGCTTGTCCAGCCGTGCCTGCACTCCGCTCAGGTAGCGAGGGATCTCCCGCAGCTGGGCGGCGCCTGCCTCGGACACGAAGCCGCGGTACACGAGGCGGCCCACCTGCGCCTTCATGTCCGCAAGGGCCGGCAGCATCGGCAGGTCCGCCGACCCGCTCAGGGCGCGGTCGGTCTCCCGCCACACCACGAGCACCCGGGTCGTGTCGTGCAGCACCGCCCGCGTCGCGTCGGCCAGGCCGGGGCGGACCTTGCCGGCCAGCGCGTCGAAACCGGCCTCGTCCCACACCACCCCTCCGTTGAGCTCGACGAGCTGGTCGACCGCTGCTGCGACGCAGTCCTCGAGCAGGTCCTGCACCGTGGCGTACGGCGAACCGGCAAGGGTCAGCTTCTCGGCGTTGCCGAGGCCGTCGGCGATCGAACGGGCCGGCGAGGGGATCGCGAGCATCAGCAGACGCCGGACGCCGAGGCGCATCGAGGCCTCCTGCTCGGCCTCGGAGCCGAACACCCGCAGCCCGACGGTCGGCCTGCCACCGGTGAGGGACTCGTCGACCAGAGCGGGGTAGGCGCGCACCTCGTGCCCGGCGCGCTGCTGGGTGAAGGTCCGCTCGACCGTCCCGAAGGTCCACGTGGTCTGGCCCGTCGCCGTGATCCCGCTGGACTCGGCGACGTCCGACACCGCCTTCGCGAAATGAGGGCGTAGGGGCTCCTTCAGGGCTTCGAGGTCCTTGCCCTCGCCGACAACCCTCCCGCTCTCGTCGAGGACGCGGAAGGTCGGGCGCAGGTGGTCGGGCACCTTCGACCAGTCCCAGGCGTCGCGCGGGACGACGACACCGGTGGTGGACCTCAGGAAGCGTTCGAGGGCATCGAGCAGTGGCTCCTCCCCGGGCGAGACTGCCTCGAGGAAAGCTCTCGCGTGGTTCGGCGCCGGCACGAAGTTGACCCGAAGCTGTTTCGGCAGGGACCGGATCAGCGCGACGACGAGGTCCTCGCGGAGTCCGGGGACCTGCCAGGAGAACGCCTCCGCACTCACCTGGTTGAGGGTCGCCACCGCGAGGTCCACAGTCAGCCCGTCGGCCGCGGCACCGGGCTCGAACTGGTACGACAGCGGCAGCGCCAGGTCCCCCTCGTGCCACACATCGGGGTAGTCCTGCTTCGTCACGGCGTCCGCGGACTCGTTGACGAGCATCTCCGGGTCGAACGTCAGCAGGTCGGGGTTCTCCTGTCGCGCACGCTTCCACCAGGAGTCGAAGTGCGCCCCGGAGACCACGTCCTCCCCGACCCGGGCGTCGTAGAAGTCGAAGAGCGTGTGCTCGTCGACGAGGATGTCGCGACGGCGTGCGCGGTGCTCCAGCTCCTCGACCTCGTCGAGAAGGGCCCGGTTCTCGGCGAAGAACCTGTGCCTGGTCGGCCACTCGCCGTACACCAGCGCGTGCCTGATGAACAGCTCCCTGGCGAGAGACGGGTCGACCTTCCCGTAGGAGACGAGCCGGTCGGCGGCCAGGGGTACGCCGTACAGCGTCACCCGTTCGTAGGCCATGACCGCCGCGCGCTTCTTCGACCAGTGGGGCTCGGAGTACGTCCGCTTCACGAGGTGGGAGCCGAGTGTCTCCGCCCACTCGGGCTTGACCGCCGCGTTGACCCGTCCCCAGAGCTTCGACGTCTCGACGAGCTCGGCGGCCATCACGAACTGCGGCTGCTTCTTGAACAGCCCCGACCCCGGGAAGATCGAGAACCGGGTGTTGCGGGCCCCGAGGTAGTCGCGCCGGTCCGGGTCGCGCAGGCCGACGTGCGAGAGCAGTCCTGCCAGGAGCGACTGGTGGATCGAGTCGTCGTCGGGCTCGTCCGCGGGGTGGCCGACGTTCAGCTTGAGCTGCTTGGCGGTCTGGCGCAGCTGGGACTCGAGCTCCTGCCACTCCCGGATCCGCAGGTAGTTGAGGTACTCCGCACGGCACATCCGGCGGAAGGCACTCGACGACAGCGTCCTCTGCTGCTCGCGCACGTAGCGCCACAGGTTGAGCAGGGTGAGGAAGTCCGAGCCCTGGTCCCGGAACCGGGCATGCTTCTGGTCTGCCTGCGCCTGCTGTTCCGCGGGTCGCTCGCGCGGGTCCTGGATCGACAGGGCAGCGGCGATCACCAGCACCTCGCGCAGGCAACCGAGACGATCCGCCTCCACGATCATCCGCGCCAGCCGGGGGTCGATCGGCAGTACCACGAGCTGCCGCCCCAGCTTCGTCAGCCGGTGGCCCCGCGACCGGCGCGCGGAGACTCCGAGGCAGAGGTCGCGGGCACGGGAGCCGCGGGCGGGGCGGAGCCAGGGGTCTCCGAAGGCCGTGGATGGGCCTGGCCGCCGAGCGACGAAGGAGCGAGGCTGGATGGCCGAGGGGACCCCTGGCGCAGCCCCGCCTGGGGCCCCGGACGCGGCCCCGTCACCGGCACGAGCGCCCCCAGCTCCTCCAGCAGCTGCACGCCCGCCTTGACGTTGCGCTGGTCCGGCGGGTCGACGAACGGGAACCGCGCCACGTCACCGAGCCCCAGTGCGGTCATCTGCAGGATGACGGAGGCCAGGTTGGTGCGCAGGATCTCCGGGTCGGTGAACTCGGGGCGGCTCTCGAAGTCCTCCTCGGAGTACAGCCGGATGCACACACCGGCTTCCACACGGCCACACCGGCCCTTGCGCTGGTTCGCCGACGCCTTGCTGATCGGCTCGATCGGGAGCCGCTGGACCTTGGTGCGGAAGGAGTATCTCGAGATGCGCGCGAACCCCGCGTCGACGACGTACCTGATGCCCGGGACCGTCAGCGAGGTCTCCGCCACGTTGGTGGCGAGCACGACCCTCCGCTTGGTGTGCCGCTCGAAGACCTTGTGCTGCTCGGCGCTGGAGAGCCTTGCGTACAACGGAACCACGTCGAAGTCGTCGACCGCCCTGGCAGGGCGAAGCTTGGACAGCACGTCGGCGGTGTCGCGGATCTCCCGCTCTCCGGGGAGGAAGACGAGGATGTCGCCGGGCCCCTCCGTGACCAGCTCCCTGACGGCGTCGACGATCGCCTCGGTCTGGTCGCGTACGACGGGCTCGCCCTCGTCGTCGTCGTACATCTCCTCGACCAGCGGGCGGTAGCGCACCTCCACCGGGTAGGTCCGGCCCGACACCTCGACGATCGGGGCGCCCACACCGTCGGCATCCGTGAAGTGCCTGCTGAACCGTTCGGGGTCGATGGTGGCCGAGGTGATGATGACCTTCAGGTCGGGCCGCCTCGGCAGCAGCTGCTTGAGGTAGCCGATGATGAAGTCGATGTTGAGGCTGCGCTCGTGGGCCTCGTCGATGATCAGGGTGTCGTACGCCGAGAGCATCCGGTCGTGCTGGAGCTCGGCGAGGAGGATGCCGTCGGTCATCAGCTTGACCAGGGTGTCCTTGCCGGACTTGTCGGTGAACCTGACCTGGTAGCCGACGACGTCGCCGAGGTCGGTTCGGAGCTCCTCCGCGATCCGCTCTGCAACACTGCGGGCGGCGATGCGGCGCGGCTGCGTGTGACCGATCATGCCGTGGATCCCCCGCCCGAGCTCCAGGCAGATCTTCGGCAGCTGGGTGGTCTTGCCGGACCCGGTCTCACCCGCGACGATCACCACCTGGTGGTCCCGGATAGCGGCGGCGATGTCGTCCCGACGCTGGCTGACGGGCAGCTCGTCTGGGTATATGACGGTCGGCACCAGACCGCGTCGCTGTTCGACCTGTGCCGGACTCAGGCTCCAGCGTCGCTGTGGCTGCCGCCTGCCGGGTCGACGGCCCCCTGAACGACGCTTCTGGAGACCGGCCTCAGACATAACGGGGAAAGTCTATGGCTGAGCCGCAAGCCGGTTTCGCGCCCGGCCCGCGGTCAGGGTCCCACAGCCACCCGGAAACCAGACCGCTACTTGTCTCACGCCCGTGAGCCGTGCACGGTGGAGGGGACAGCGAAACGCAATCGATCGAAAGGCACATGCCGTGCTCACCTTGACCGAGAACGCCAGCACCGTCGTCAAGAGCATCGTCGAACAGACCGGCGACAACACCCAGGCGGGTCTCCGGATCAGCCAGGACGCTCCCGACTCCCCCGCCCTGCACGTCATGCCGACCGAGGCTCCGCAGCCCGGTGACCAGGTGCTCGAGGACAGCGGTGCCCGCGTGTTCCTCGAGGAGACCGCCGCCATCACGCTCGACGACAAGGTGCTCGACGCCCAGGTCGACGACAACGGCGGTGTCCAGTTCACCATCGCCGCCCAGCCCGAATGACCCTTTTCACCTGACCTCCCGAGAGCCCCCGGCCGACCGCCGGGGGCTCTCGCATGTCGCGCGCTCTCCCCCACCTCGCCGGTTCACAGGTTTCTCACAGGGTTCTCCCAGGCAACCTGCAGACCCGCGCTGCATGGTGGGAGACATGGCAGCCACGCCGTCCACCCTGGTCCGTTCCGACGGGTCCCCGCTGCACGTCCTCGTCGTGGACGACGAGGTCAACATCGCCGAGCTTCTGAGCATGGCCCTGCGCTACGAGGGCTGGAAGACGACCGTGGCCCACTCCGGCCGGCGCGCCGTCGACGCGGCCAGGGACGTGCGTCCGGACGCGGTCGTGCTCGACATGATGCTGCCCGACTTCGACGGCATGGAGGTCCTCAAGCGGATGCGTTCCAGCGCGTCCGACGTACCCGTCCTGTTCCTGACCGCACGGGACTCCGTCGAGGACAGGGTGGCGGGGCTGACGGCGGGCGGTGACGACTACGTGACCAAGCCCTTCAGCCTCGAGGAGGTGGTGGCCCGCCTCCGTGCGCTCATGCGTCGGGCGGGCGCGGCCGACCGTGCGGCCGGGTCGGTGCTCACGGTGGGCGAGCTGCGCCTCGACGAGGACAGCCACGAGGTGTTCCGCGCCGGCCGGGAGATCGCGCTCACGGCAACCGAGTTCGAGCTGCTTCGGTACCTGATGCGCAACCCGCGACGCGTGCTCTCGAAAGCGCAGATCCTCGACCGGGTGTGGAACTACGACTTCGGCGGGCAGGCGAACGTGGTCGAGCTGTACATCTCTTACCTGCGCAAGAAGGTCGACGCCGGTCAGGAGCCGATGATCCACACGATGCGCGGCGCCGGCTATGTGCTGAAACCGGTCGGGTAGGTCGAGGTGCCACGGCTGGCGCCGTCGTCCCTCACCGCCCGCCTCGTTGCCACGGTGGTCATGCTCGTGGCCCTGGTCAGCATCCTGATCTCAGCCCTGACGACGGTGGCGATGAACGGTCACCTCACCGCGCGCCTCGACGACCAGGTCGAGGAGTCCTGGGCTCGGGCCCGGGGTGCTTTCGAGCACGGTGCGTCGAACCGCCCGCCTGCCGAGCCCGACGAGGAGCGCCACGAGGAGGGTCCCGACGTGGAGCTCGCCATCGGGCAGGCCGCAGGCACCCTCACCGCCTATGTGGACGAGTACGGCGAACGTGGGGACGTGATCACCGCGAGCTCCGACCGACACCCGTTGTCACCCGCGGCGCTCCAGACACTCGCCGGTGTCCCCGCGGACGGGACTGTTCACCACGTCGACCTGCCGGCGCTCGGCGGCTACCGGGTGGTTGCCGACCAGACCGAGGGCGCGACCATCGTGGCCGGCCTGCCCACGGACGACATCACCCAGACGCTCGGAAGTCTGGTCGGTTGGGAAGCGCTGTTGACGCTTGCCGGGGTGGCCGCGACAGCGGGCGTCGGGCTCCTGCTCATACGCAGGCAGCTACGCCCGCTGCGGGAGGTGGCAACGGCCGCCCACGAGGTCACCGAGCTCCCGCTGTCCACCGGCGAGGTCGGGGTGACCGTGCGCGTGCCGGACCCGCTCACCGACCCGCGCACCGAGGTGGGTCAGGTCGGACTTGCCCTGAACAAGCTTCTCGGACACATGGAGCAGGCCCTCGACGCCCGGCACCGCAGCGAGCAGCAGGTGCGGCAGTTCGTCGCCGACGCCTCCCATGAGCTGCGCACACCGCTGTCCACCATCCACGGGTACGCCGAGCTCAGCCGGCGTACGGCGCCCAGCGACCCTGCTCGTCTCAGCCAGGCGATGGCGAAGGTGGAGTCGGAGGCGACGAGGATGTCCTCGCTCGTGGACGATCTCCTGCTCCTCGCCCGGCTCGACGCGGGTCGCCCGCTGGAGCGGAACGAGGTCGACCTCACGAAGCTCGTGCTCGAGGCTGTCTCCGACGCAAGGGTCGTCGGCCCGGGGCACCGCTGGGCCCTGGAGCTGCCTGGCGAGCCGGTCGTTGTCACAGGCGACGAGCAGCGGCTGCACCAGGTGCTCACGAACCTGCTCGGCAACGCCCGCCGGCATACACCTCCGGGCACGACGGTGACAGTCGGCGTCCACCCGGAGGGGGCAGCCCAGGGTCAGCCCACGAAGGCTGTGCTGACTGTGCGCGACGACGGCCCGGGAATCCCCGAGGACATGCTGAGCACGGTGTTCGAGCGTTTCTCCCGCGGCGACTCGTCGCGGACCCGGGCCTCAGGCGGGGCCGGTCTCGGCCTGTCGTTGGTCCGGGCGATCACCGCCGCACATGGCGGCACCGTCGACGTGAGCTCTCGCCCCGGCAGCACCGTCTTCACGGTTCGCCTTCCCGCCAAGCCAGGCAACGGCCGGCGCACCACCCACAGGCACCCCACAGCCCACGCTCGTCGAGCTGGGCCCGTCTCTCCGCCGCACGCATGAGGTCGATGTAACGGTCGTTCGGCTCGTACAGAGCCGCGGTCGCGAATCCTCGCGCCACCAGGCGTCGGTTGACGAACACGAACTCGCCGTCTCTGACGGTCCGGAGGTAGAGCAAGGTCCGGCCGTAGGGGTCAAGCAGGTCACGGTCTGCCTCGGCCCATGCAGTGGAGCCAACCGGCACCAGCCGCGCGAGCGCGGTCGACGCCTCTGCGGCGTAGCACTCCTCCACGTCGGACCGCGGCCCACCCATCTCCGGCGCGTCGACCTCGAGCAGCCTGACCCGCAGCTCCTCGCCGCGGCGGCCGGCGACTCCGGTCGTCACCAACCGGAGTCGGATGGTGTCACCGTCGGTGTGGCCGGTGACGACCACCTTCTGCGAGCCGGCTGGAACTCCCGACGCCCGCCGCGCCAACCCACGCCCGGTGCCCGGGTCACCCTCGACCAGCACCGCTGGACGGTGCTCTCCACCAGGGCCCGCGGGCCCGCACGACAGCGCCAGGAGGACAGCCACGAGGGTCACCAGCCACCAGGGGCGCACCCGCCCAGCGCTCAACCGCATGCGCCGCAGCATTCACCACAGCACGGACAGAACGCCCCACGGCTTCCGGCGGGAACAGAGAGCGTCGGCACGATCGCGCGCGACACGCGGCCAGGGCCAAAAGTGATGAAGAACGCAAGACACCAGATTTCACCGCGTCGAACGTTTGGAGAGAGCGGCCCCAGGGCATTACCACTTCACGAAAAGGAGGGAAACAATGACGCTTCTCTTGATCCTGGGAATCATCCTGATCATCGCAGGTGTGGTCGGCCTCGTGCGCGGCCAGATGCTCTGGGGAATTGTGCTGGTAGTGCTCGGCCTGATCATCGCGCCGGGCTCGCAGCTGCTGTAACAGATCGATAGATACGCCATAACGACGACGGCCCGGTCTTCCGACCGGGCCGTCGTCTCGGTCCCCGGCATCGTGACGACCACGCCGCTGGCGTACGCCGATGCCGGGGGCGTCTTCTCAGCGGGCGACGACGACCACCGGCCTCACCACCGCCACCGGGCACTCCGCCCGCTCCACGACTCCCCTGCTCACCGAGCCGAGAAGGCTGCTCGTGACGAGCCGGCGACCGCGGGAACCGACCACCACGAGCGACGCCTCCCGGGATGCCTCGACGAGCTGCTTGGCAGGCTCGCCGCGACGGTACACCTCGGTCACCGTCACGTCCGGGTACCTCTCGCAGAGGCCGGCGACGGTCTCCGAGACCAGCCGCTCCTCGTCCTCGCTCAGGTTGATCTTCTCCGCGTAGGTGCGCAGGTCGACCACCGAGGATGCCTGGGTGCGCAGGTCCCAGGTCGCGTGTAGAAGGGTCAGCGGCACCCGGCCCGTCGAGGCCCTGCGGAAGGCGAAATCGACCGCCGCCGTCGAGGCAGGGGTCCCGTCGACGCCCACGACGACCGGCTTGTCGGACCGCTCGGCGAACGAGCGGACGACCACCACCGGGCAGTGCGCGTCCCGCGTGACCGTCGCGCTCACCGACCCCAGCAGGGCACTCGCGACGGAGCCGCGGCCCCTCGCGCCGAGCACGACGACGGACGCCGTGTCAGAGGCTGCAACGAGCACGTTGGCCGGGCTGCCCATGGTCACCAGCGACTCCACGCCCACGCTGTTGTCAGCCAGCCGGACGTCGTACACGGCTTCCCGGACGATCGCTCGCCCCACGGACGTCAGCCCTCGTTCCGAGGCCACGATGTCCTCGAGCTCGTCCGTCGCCACGGGATACCCGCACGCGTGCACGACGGTGATCCGCCGTCCTTCCCCCGCCGCGTAGCGAACTGCCCAGTCCAGGGCCGCCGCACTCGGCTGGGATCCGTCGACACCCACCACGACCGAGCCGTGGACCACTGACATGTCCATGCATCAACCGTGGCGTGGACGCCCTGGGGCGGTAAGGGACGAACGTCCCCCGCGCCGGGACCTCCGACCCGAGATGGGTGGGCTTCACCCGCTCTGTCGGGGTGATGAGTGACGCGAAATGCCCCCACTTGCGTTGCGACGTGCAAAGACGCCCGGCACAAGGTAGAAACAAAGAATGGACAAGACGCCGATCCGCGTGTTTCTGCTCGACGACCACGAGGTCGTTCGCCGCGGCCTGCATGACCTTCTCGAGAGCGAAGGAGACATCGAGGTCGTGGGTGAGTCGGGTTCCGTGCGGGAAGCCATCGCACGCATCCCCGCCCTTCGCCCCGACGTCGCCGTGCTCGACGGCCGCTTGCCCGACGGCAGCGGAATCGACGTCTGCCGTGAGGTCCGGTCCATCGACCCGACCATCAAGGCCCTCATCCTCACCAGCTACGACGACGACGAGGCGCTGTTCGCTGCGATCCTGGCCGGCGCGGCCGGGTACGTCCTCAAGCAGATCGCCGGCAGCGACCTCATCGACGGTGTACGACGGGTCGCGGCCGGGCAGTCACTGCTCGACCCTGCACTCACCGCGCGGGTGCTCGAACGTGTCCGGAAGGGACCCGAGGCCAACGAGGAGCTGGCCAAGCTCACCGAGCAGGAGCGCAAGATCCTGGCGCTGATCGCCGAGGGGCTGACCAACCGGCAGATCGGCGAGCGACTCTTCCTGGCGGAGAAGACCGTCAAGAACTACGTGTCGAGCATCCTCGCGAAGCTCGGCCTGGAACGACGGACCCAGGCCGCCGTACTCGCCTCGAAGCTCCTTCGCTGACCTTCGGCGCCTCGCCGTCCTCGCCTCGAAACTCCCGAATTGCCGTGGAGTGGGCCCTGCTACGCACGGGACCTAAGGCCCTCGGGGTCGTGTCTCTCGGCTCTCCTGCCATCGTCTGCCTCGCCTCGATGCTTGTTGCGTCAAGGAAAACCCACCAGGGGAACCCTTTCAGGGGGAGGCAACAAGATGACCACCACACCCCGCCACCTCGTACCCGCCGGCGACGATGTCGTCGTCGAGTCCGGGATCGTGACGAGCTCGCCGGCCCGCAAGGCTCTGGCGGTTCTGCGGATCGCATTCGGGCTCACATTCCTGTGGGCCTTCTTCGACAAGCTGCTCGCGCTCGGCTTCCACACCGGCGCGATCACCAACGAGGAGGGCGTCCGGACCGGCATCGACTTCATGGCCAAGGACGCCGCCTGGCTCAACGGAGGCAGCCCGACCGAGGGCTTCTTGATGTTCGGTGTTCCCGCGCACAACCCGCTCCAGGAGACCTTCAACTCCATGGCGGGCGACGCCTGGGCAGACTGGCTGTTCATGATCGGCCTGCTCGGTATCGGCACCGCACTCACCTTCGGGTTCGGCATGCGGATCGCGGCCGCGACCGGCGCGCTGCTCTACATGTTCATGTGGCTCGCGAGCCTCCCGCTGGAGAACAACCCGGTGATCGACGACCACGTGATCGGCGCGATCAGCGTGATCGTGCTCGCCCTGACGCTGTCCGGCGACACCTGGGGGGTCGGCAAGGCCTGGGCCCGCACGCACCTCGTTCGACACAACCCCATCCTCCGCTGAGCGAGTGACTGAGGACGAGTCTCGATGACATTCGAAGACAGGGTCGCGGCGACGACCGGTGAGTGGGCGGAGTCCCACAAGCCGATCGTCGTCGCGGTGGACGGATCCGAACGCAACCTGAGCGCCGTGGACTGGGCTGCCCACGAGGCCGCGGAGACAGGGTGCGAGATGGTGCTGGTGACCGCGATCGAGGACCACGTGGTCGCGGTCCCCCACTTCTCGGTCAGGAACCAGGACCAGCACACGCAGGACATGCTCATCGACGTGAGGCAGCAGGTGCGCCACATCGTGTCCGAGCAGGATGTCCGCAACGAGGTCGTCGCCGGGTCTGCTGTCGACGTACTCCTCGACAGCACCGAGCAGGCCAGGCTGCTGGTGGTCGGCAAACGTGGCCTCGGCACCTTCGCCCGGGTCATCGTCGGCTCGACCTCCATCGCAGTGGCCGGCAGGTCGTCGATTCCGGTCGCGATCGTGCCCGACGCCTGGAAGCAGGCGGAGCGCGCGAGCTCCCCGGTGGTTCTTGGGGTCGACCCGTACAAGCCCGAGGAGGCGCCGATCCACCTGGCGTTCAGCCGGGCGCAGCGGCTCGGGGTGCCGCTGGTCGCGGTGCACGGGTGGGAGACCCCCGCCGTGTACTCCTGGGACGCGGGGGCGATCGGCGGGACGAGCTCCCAGTGGGAGCAGGACGCCCAGAACGAGTTCGAGAGGGTGCTCGACCAGTGGCGGGGGCGCTTCCCCGAGGTCGACCTGAAGGCCGTGCATCGACGCCTGCACCCGGCCACGGCCGTCCTCGAGGCCGCCGAGGACGCGCAGCTCGTGGTCCTCGGCCGCCGTCACCGCGACAGCCGGCTCGGAGGCTTCGCCTTCGGCTCGGTGGGCAGAGCGGTGCTGCACTACTCCGAGTGCCCGGTGCTCGTCGTGCCCGCCCACGAGGCCGGGCGATAGCGCCAAGCCTTACGCCTCGTCGGGGACGGGGGGCTTGAGGGGGACGGCCCACTCCACGATCGTGCCGTGCGGGTCCTCGGCGAGGAACCGCACGGCACCTCCGTGCTCGGCTGCCCTGCGACGCACGTTGCGCATCCCGCTCTCGTGCCGGTCTGGGGGTAGGCCCTTGCCGTTGTCGGTCACCCGCAGCACCAGCTCCTCCTGGCTGACCTCGACCTCGACCACGGCCGCGGTCGCCTCCGAGTGCCGGGCCACGTTCGACAGCGCCTCCCGCAGCACCGCCAGCAGCTGCTCGGCCATGTCGCGGGTCACGGCGGTGTCCACGGGGCCGTGCGTGCGCACCATCGGCGTGAAGCCGAGCACCGGGACGTACTCCTTCACCAGGCCGCGCACGTCCGCGCGCAGGGACAGCTCATGGCCGTGCTGCAGCTCGAAGATCGTCGACCGGATGTCACGGATCGTGACGTCGAGGTCGGTGACTGCGTTGTCGAGCCGCTCCTTCACGTCGTCGCTGAGGGCGATCCGGCGCGCTCCCTGCAGCTGCAGGCCCGTGGCGAACAGCCGCTGGATGACCAGGTCGTGCAGGTCCCGGGCGATCCGGTCACGGTCGGAGACCAGCATCAGCTCCTGACGGTCGGAGATCGCCTGGGCGCGGTCGAGCGCGAGCGAGGCCTGGTCCGCGAACGACGCGAGCAGCTCGGCCTCCTCGGTCTCCAGAGCGCCACGCCCGCCGTCCAGCGCGACCAGGAGGACGCCATTGGCGGCCAGATGCGCCCGAAGCGGCACGAGTACGACGGTCTGCTCGGGCCCCTGGGGCACGACGACGACGTCCTCCTCGCTCTCGGCGCGCAGGATGTGGTCCTCGAGGGCGCGGATGAGCTCCGCAACCTGGTCGGCCTTGCTGCCGTCGGAGGCCGAGATCTCGTGTGCGCTGTCGCGCTGCCGCTGCACCACCGCCACCGCGGACGCCCCGGAGACCCGGCGGGCGCTGATCGCGATCTGCCGCAGCGCGCTCTCCAGCCGCACGGGCGGCTGCAGCGCCTCGGTGATCTGGGCCGACGCCTCCAGCCACTGCCGGCGGCGCTCGCTCTGGGTGTAGGCACGGGCGTTCTCGATGACGAAGCCGGCCGCCGTTGCCAGGGCCAGCACGAGCTGCTCGTCCTGCTCGGTGAAGTCCTCACCTCCAGCCTTCTCGGTCAGGTAGAGGTTGCCGAAGACGGTTCCGCGGATCCGGACGGGGACGCCGAGGAAGCGCTCCATCGGCGGGTGGTTCGGCGGGAAGCCGTAGGAGTTCGGGTGCTCCTGCAGGTGCTTGAGCCGGATCGCTTCGGGATGGTCGATGAGCAGGCCGAGAATGCCGTGACCGCGCGGCAGGTCGCCGATGGCTTCCCGCTCGCCTTCCGTCAGGCCGAGGGTGATGAAGTCGATGAGCGACTTGCTGTGCCCCAGCACGCCGAGCGCGCCGTACCTGGCTCCGGTGATCTCGCAGGCAGCGGCGACGATCCGGTTGAGCACGCTGCGCATGTCGAGGTCGGAGCTGATCGCCACGACGGCGTCGAGCAGGGCGCGCGCGTTCTTGGGAAGGTCGAGCCCGGTGCTGGTGGCGTTGTCCGTCATGCCGCCCAGCCTACAAACGAGAAACCCCCGCTCACGCCGAGCGGGGTCAGCTCCTCACGCGGTGTCGTGCCGCTGCGTCACAGGGCCCGTCGTACGGGCGTCATGGAGCCATGGCTCCAGTCGTCACCGAGCCGCCGACCGCTGATGTCGCGCCAGCGGAGCCGGAGGTAGAGGTGTCGCCGCCCGCCGGCCCACGGCGTCGGGTCCCAGTGCGCGCGGATCTCCCGGAGCTCCTCCGGGTCCTCGACCAGCTCGGCGCGGCCGATGGCCACGACGCTCCAGCCCTGATGCTTCTCGTAGTCGAGGTGGTCGATCTCGAAGGCGAGGTCGGTGTTCCAGCCGTAGGTGCCGAGCTCGCTGTAGGGAGTGGTGCGGAAGACGACCGTGTCCTCGTATACCGCGTAGTTCACGGGGACGATCCGGGGCCCCATCGGCGTGGACAGCGCCACCCGGCCGATGACGCCGCTCCGGAGCAGCCCCACGCACTCCTCGACGGTCAGTTCCACGGGCTCATGCATCAATTTCCTCCTCAGGACACTGTCAATGATGAGTGCCGAGTGACATCCGGCACACGGGTCTTAGGTCCCTCACGCGGAGTCCCTTTCGCCCTTATCGGCCCCGCGCCCCCGCGGCGACGATGAATGAGTGGTGAGGGACGTGACACCGGTGACCGGTGTAGAGCAAACCGGTGTAGAGCAAAGGGGACAACCGATGGCGACCATGGAACGCATCGTCGTGGGCGGGGATCACACCCCATCCGCCACCGCCGCTCTTCGCTGGGCCGTCCTCAAGGCCGCCGCGACCGGAGCGTGCGTCGTCGTCGTGCACGCCTTCGACGTCGACGGCCGAGCCGACCTCGCCCTGGAGCGGGATCTCGACCGGGCCCGCCGCGACGCCCGCTACCGCACCCAGTCCTGGGTCGTCGAGGTGCTGGCGGACATGCAGGTGCAGGTGCCGGTGATCGTGTCGACGCCCGACGGCTCGGTGGAGCAGTCCCTGACCAACGCCAGCCGGAACGCCCAGATGGTCGTCCTGGGCGAGTCACAGAACGGTCGGCGACGCGACCTCGCCACGCGCCTGGCGCACGTGTGCGCCTGCCCGGTGATGACCGTGACCCCGAACCAAGCCGCCACCGTGGCGGTCTGACCGCCATGACCACCGACGACCGGCAGCGGAAGCCGAGCGACCTCGCGCTGGACCTGCCCGACACCACGGACCAGGTCGCGCAGCTGTTCAGCCTCGGACCACGCGCCCTGCGACGTGCCTGGTTCCGCACGGTGACGCTGGGCGAGTTCGTCGGCTTCTGCGTTCCCGCCGCGGTCGCCCTCCTCGCGTTCCGGCAGGCACCGGCCGTCACCCTGGTTGCCATGGTCGTCGCGGGCGCCTTCGAGGGCGCGGCACTCGGGGCGGCACAGGCGCACGTCCTCAAGCGCGAGCTGCTCGGCTTCTCCCGAGCGGACTGGGTCATGGCCACCTCCGTCGCCGCGGCGCTCGCCTGGTTGCTGGGAATGCTCCCCAGCACCCTCCACGACGTCTGGAAGGACTGGCCCCTCACAGCCACCGTCCCCGTTGCGGTCGTGCTGGGTTCGCTTCTCCTGTCCTCCATCGGCCTGGCGCAGTGGATCGTGCTGAGGCGTCACGTGGCCCGGGCCTGGCCCTGGGTGGGCGCGACCGCACTCGCCTGGTGCGCCGGTCTGCTGGTCTTCCTCGCGGTGACGACGCCGATCTGGCGCCCGGGACAGAGCCCCCTGCTCGTGGCCGCTGTCGGCGTCCTCGGCGGCCTCGGGATGGCGGCGACGATGGCCTGGGTGACCGGCTGGTTCCTGGCTCGCATCGTGATTCGCCGCCCCTTCGGCCGCGGCACCACTCCCCCCGGCGCACCCGCACGTGACTGGGAGACGCTGGGCGAGAGCACCGACCGGTTCCGGGTCTTCGACCCCAGCCTCGTCGAGGACCTTCCGCAACCGGTGCAGCGGTGGCTCCTGCACAGCATCGCGCCCGGCGCCTCGCTGCTCACCGCTGCCGACATCGAGATGACCGGGCACGTCCGGCTCGGTCGGGCCTGGCGTGCCTTCCATGCGCGGGAGCGCATCTCGCTGCGCAACGGCTTCCTGTGGGCCACGCGCACCCGGCTGGCCGGCCTGCCCGTCAGCGGGTTCGACCGCTACACGCACGAGTGCGGAGAGATGCGATGGCGCCTGCTCGGCCGGATCCCCGTCATGTCGGCCGTCGACGAGGCGGTGAGCCGCAGCGCTGCCGGTCGGCACGCCGGGGAAGTGCTCGCGCTCGCCCCCGCGGCTGCGCTGGACCCGAGTGTGACGTGGGTGGCCGTCGACGACGTCCGGGCCAACGCGTTCCTCGACGTCGGCCAGGAGACGCAGAAGGTGACGATCACCGTCGGCCCGGCAGGCCAGCTTCGGCAGCTGGAGATGCAGCGGTGGGGCACCCCGCCGGACGGCGACTTCGGCCGGTACCGGTTCGGTGCGGTCTTCGACGAGGAGGGGCACTTCGAGGGATACCGCATCCCGACCCAGGTCACCGCGGGATGGCACTTCGGCACCGAGCGCTGGCGAGCGGGTCGGTCCGTGCGCTACCACGTGACCAGGGCCGACTTCCGCTGACTCACTCCGCGGGTCGGGAACCATGGTCGATGCCGTCGCCTCCGAGGTCGAGGCCTACTTCGCCGCCAGTCCGCTGGGCAGGCAGGTGTATGACGCCGTGGCCGCCCTCGTCGACGAGATGGGGCCTGCCACCGTCCGCGTCAGCAGGAGCCAGGTCGCGTTCCGGCGTCGGAGGGGGTTCTGCTGGATCTGGCTACCGGGGAGGTACCTGTCCCACCCCGGTGCCGAGGTGGTGCTGTCGTGCGCACTCGGCCGTCAGGACCCGGATCCCCGGTGGAAGGAGGTGGTCCAGGTCGGCGGAGGGAGATGGATGCACCACCTCGAGATGCGCGCGTCCGACGACATCGACAGGCAGGTCGCCGCTTGGCTGGCCGAGGCCTACCAGCAGGCGCGATGACCGGCCACCGGTCACGACAGCGAGCACGGTCAGATCTCAGCCGGCCGCCCCGAGAACCGCGGGCAGCGCGGCCGCGAGCATCCCGAGCAGCTCCGCCTTGGGGACCTGCTGCTCCGGCACCCACGCGATCACGGTCTCCTCGACCATCGCGGCCCAGCCGTTGGTGAGCAGGCGCACCCCGGGTGAGTCGGTGAGCCCGAACTCCGCAAGGCTTTCGAAGATCCGGCCGGTGAGCGCCCGGCGCGCGTCCTCGTAGATGTCTCTCAGCAGCTGGTCGCCGCTGGCGGCGCCGCGCACGAGCGTGGTGTACGCGTCGTAGTTGGCCTGCACGTAGTCGACGTACGCCTCGAGCGACGCAGTCAGCCGAGCGGTGGGCTCCAGCCGCGCGTCCGGGGTCGTCACCGCGATCAGGTCGTCGGCAGCCCGTCGTACGACCGCGCGGTGGAACTCCTGCTTGTTCTTGAAGTAGTGGTACAGCAAGCCACGCGAGATCCCCGCCTCCTCGGCGAGCGCGTCGATCGACAGCTCGCCGAGCGAGCAGGTGGCCAGCAGCTGGACGCCGAGCTCCAGCAGCTGCTCTCGGCGGGTGTCCGGGCTGAGCCGGACGCGGGTGTGGCTCACCCACGCGACTCTACTGAACTTCTTTCAACAACGCTATTGACCGGCGTTCAATACCGCCGGTATGTTCTCTTTCCATGAGTTCCACGACCCGCCTTCCGGCGCATGTCAGCGTCTTCGTGATCGGCGCCGGATTCGGCGGCCTCGGCATCGCCATCAAGCTCTCCGAGCGCGGCGAGAAGGACTTCCTCGTCGTCGAACGCGGCGACGACGTCGGCGGCACCTGGCGGGACAACACCTACCCAGGCGCAGCCTGCGACGTCCCCAGCCAGCTCTACTCGTTCTCGTTCGCCCTGAACCCCGGATGGTCGCGCTCCTTCTCCCCCCAGGCCGAGATCCAGGCGTACCTTCGCGGGGTCGCAGCCGACTCGGGGGTCCTGGACCGGTTCCGCTTCGGCGTGAACGTCGAGGACGCCACCTGGGACGACGAGGCGGCGGTCTGGAGAGTCCGTACGTCGGCCGGGGAGTGCACGGCCAACGTGCTCGTCTCAGCCGCGGGGGCCCTGTCGGACCCGAAGATGCCCGACATCGACGGCATCGACTCCTTCCAGGGGAAGGTCTTCCACTCGGCGCGCTGGGACCATGGGTACGACCTGGCCGGCAAGCGGGTTGCGGTGATCGGCACCGGCGCGTCGGCGATCCAGATCGTGCCGGAGATCGCCGGGCAGGTGGAGCGGCTCGACGTCTACCAGCGCACCGCCCCCTGGGTGATGCCACGCCGCGACCGGGCCTACACGACCGCCGAGAGGCTCGCCTTCCGCCACCTTCCGGTCACGCAGCGCCTCTACCGCACCCTGATCTACTGGGGCCGGGAGACCTTCGTGCCGGGGTTCACCGTCAACCCCAAGCTGGCGGCGCCCGCCAAGAAGGCGGCGCTGGCGAACATCCGGAAGGGCATCAAGGACCCCGAGCTTCAGCGGCGGGTCACTCCCACGTTCGAGATCGGCTGCAAGCGGATCCTGATCTCGAACGACTACTACCCCGCCCTCGCCCGTGACAACGTCGACCTCGTCACCGACGGCATCACCAAGGTGACGCCCACCGGCGTCGTCACGCAGGACGGGGTCGAGCGTGAGGTCGACGCGATCGTCGTGGCCACCGGATTCCACACCACGGAGCTTCCGATCGCCGAGCACATCACCGGGCGCAACGGCGAGACGCTCGCGGAGCAGTGGGACCGCGAGGGCATGTCCGCCTACAAGGGAGCCACCGCCCACGGCTTCCCGAACCTGTTCTTCATCGTCGGGCCCAACACCGGCCTCGGCCACTCGAGCATGGTCTTCATGATCGAGTCCCAGATCGCCTACCTGCTCGATGGCCTGAAGACGATGCGGGACGGCGACCTCGCCGCGGTCGAGCCGAAGCCCGCCGCGCAGGCCGGCTGGAACGACGACATCCAGCGCCGCATGAAGCGCACCGTGTGGAGCCGCGGTGGATGCTCGAGCTGGTACCTCGACGCGCACGGCCGCAACGTCACCCTCTGGCCGCGCACGACGTTCACGTTCCGTCGGCTGACTGCCGCGTTCGACAGGGACGCGTACCTCACCACACCACGGGTCAACCCCGCCCAGAGCCGGCCCCGGAGAATGGAGCAGACCGTATGAGGACCCTCGACGGCAAGGTGGTCGTGATCACCGGAGCCGGTTCGGGCATCGGCCGCTCGCTCGCGCTCGGCGCAGCCTCGAAAGGTGCCGTGCTCGCGCTGTCCGACGTGGACGAGGTGGGCCTGCTCGAGACCGCCGAGCGAGCCCAGACCCTGATGGCCCGCGAGGTGCGCACCGACAAGCTCGACGTCCGCGACCGGTCCGGGATGAAGGAGTACGCCGAGTCGGTCCGGCAGGACCTCGGCCGGGTCAACGTCGTCATCAACAACGCCGGGGTCGCCCTGCACGGCGACTTCGAGGAGGTGTCGTACGAGCAGTTCGAGTGGATCATGGACATCAACTTCTGGGGTGTGGTCCACGGCTCGAAGGAGTTCCTCCCCCACCTGATCGAGAGCGGGGACGGCCACCTGGTCAACATCTCCAGCCTGTTCGGCCTGATGGGCATGCCGGGCCAGACGGCCTACAACGCCTCCAAGTTCGGGGTCCGCGGGTTCACCGAGGCGCTGCGCCAGGAGATGCTGGTTGCCCGGCACCCTGTGCAGGTCTCCTGTGTGCATCCCGGCGGGATCCGGACCGCGATCGCCCGCAACGCCCGCACGACCGCGGCCCACGACCAGCAGTCCGTCGCCGAGTTCTTCGACCGGAAGCTCGCGAGGACGAACGCGGAGGACGCGGCGCGGGTCATCATCGACGGCGTGCTGGCCGACCGCCCGCGGATCGTGGTCGGCACCGACGCGAAGATCCTCGACGCCTGGGTGCGGCTGGCCGGTCCCCGCTACCAGAAGACCGTTGCCCGTCTCGCCGCCCGGGTGATGCCCCGGGTGTGACCTACGGCCCCTGTTAATCCGCAGGGGCAGGGGGTACCACGGACGCATGTCGAGACGCTCTCTGGACCGGGACTTCCCGGGCTCCCACGCCACCGGACCCCGGGAGATCCCCAAGCGAGGTTGGCTGCAGATCACCAGGCGCGCCTGGAAGGAGGCGAAGGCCGACCAGGTGCCGCTTCTGGCGGCCGGTGTCGCGTTCTTCGCCTTCCTGTCGCTGTTCCCTGCCATCATCGCCGCGGTGATGGTCTACGGTCTCGTGGCGGACCCTGCGACCGTGGCCGAGCAGTCGAAGAAGCTGACCGAGGCTCTCCCGAACGACGCGGCATCGCTCATCACCAAGCAGATGGACGCGATCACCAGCACCCCGCAGCAGTCGCTGGGCGTCGGCCTCGTCATCGCCCTGGTGCTCGCACTCTGGAGCGCCTCCGGCGGCGTGGGCAACGTCATCACCGCGGTCAACCTCGCCTACGACGAGGACGAGACCCGTGGCTTCGTCAAGCGCAAGGCGCTCGCCCTCGGGTTCACCCTCGGCGCGATCGTCTTCGCGGTGCTCGCGATCGGTCTGATCGCGGTCACCCCGGTGCTGCTCGACCAGCTCGTCGACAACGGCATCCTCCGTGTCCTGCTCGAGGTCGCCCGATGGGTCGGCCTGCTCATCGCAGTAACCCTGGCCCTGGCCATCCTCTACCGCTTCGCACCCGACCGCGACGCGCCCCGGTTCACGTGGGTCTCCGTGGGTGCCGCCGTCGCCACCCTGATCTGGCTCGTCGCCTCCCTCGGCTTCTCGTTGTACGTCGACAACTTCGGCAGCTACGGCGACACGTACGGCGCCAGCCTGGCAGGCGCCGTCGTGCTGATGCTGTGGCTCTGGCTCACCGCGTACGTCGTACTCCTCGGTGCCGAGATCAACGCGGAGGCCGAGCAGCAGACCATCACCGACACCACGGTCGGCGACCCGGAACCGTTGGGTCGGCGCGGCGCAGTCAAGGCGGACACCATGCCAGACGAGTCCTCCCCCGCCGACCCGGCCTCGGATCGCGAGCAGGAGAGCGGGCGGGCGAAGCACTCGCGCTGACCACGGAGCCGGTCACCTGGGCGGCACCGACACGCTGCGCCGGGTGGCGCATGACGGAAATGGACATTGGGTACATACCGGGACACCCACGAGCGTTGGAGGCAGACATGCCGACACCGAACCACACCACCGGGCTCCTCGAGCATGTGCGCGACGTTGCTCATCGCAGGCCGGGAGCCGTCCTGCTCGGAGGCCTCACCGCCGGGATGGTGATCGGCGGGCTGGCGGAGCACACGCGCCGCGCCGGCACCGGTCACACCGCGGGCACAGCCGGCCGCACGATCGACGACGATCTGGCGAGCCTCACCGGTGTTCCGGCGCCGGGTTCCGACCACGACGAGGCAGCAGCCGTCCGGCGGGACTGGGCCGTGGGCCTTGCGGCCAAGGACGTCGCGTCGTTCGAGGATGCCCTCGGTGAGGTCTTCGACCCCGATGACCTGACACCCAGAGTGGGACACGTGCGTGGCGAGAACGTCGGCAACCTGGCCTGGATCGAGAGCTCGATCCGGCGGGGTTCGATGTGATCCCCCACCGCACCGGAAGACGGACACGGGCCTGAACACACCGCGAACGCCGCCCTCCTCCTAGGGCGGCGTTCGAGGTTGTGGTGGGTAATCGACTTCTCCCCCGACACGAGAACCCGAAAACGCTGGTCTGGACCGCGGGCGAGCGCGCCGTCCCTAGGATGCAGACGTGAACGACGTCCGCGTGGTCTTCAGCAAGTGGGGCGACCGCCCGCACTGGGAGTGCGACGCCCACCGACTCGGCGAGGACGAGCACGGCACCTGGCTCGGCCTGCCCCAGGGCACCGTCGTCTCCCGCCCCGGCTCCTCCTACGCGACGAAGCAGCGGCAGGTGGCCCTGATCCCCTCGTCGGACGCGTATGTCGCGTCGTTCTACGCCCCCGGCGGGGGCGTCCCGTGCTCGATCTACGTCGACGTCACCACCAGGCCGGTGTGGGACGGGCCGACGCTTCGCGTGGTCGACCTCGACCTCGACGTCATCAAGGGGTGGACCGGCCGGGTGTGGGTCGACGACGAGGACGAGTTCGCCGACCACCGGGTGCGGTTCGGCTACCCGGACGAGATCGTCGAGCTCGCGATCGGCTCGTGTGCGGCTGTTCGCCGCGCTGTGGAGTCCGGCCTGAGCCCTTTCGACGGCGTCGTGAGCGACCTTTGGATGGGAGAGCTCGAAGCGGCCATGATGAAACCGTGAACCACAACGGACGCATCGCCCGCCACGTCATCGTGCACGGGCGCGTGCAGGGCGTCTTCTACCGCGACAGCTGCCGCCGCGAGGCCCTCGGCACGGGCGTGGCCGGCTGGGTCCGCAACGCGTACGACGGCACGGTCGAGGCCGTGTTCGAGGGCTCGCCGGATGCCGTCGACGCCATGGTGAGCTGGGCGCACGAGGGACCTCGCCATGCCGCCGTGGACCGGGTGGACGTGTCCGACGCCGACCCGACGGGCGCGACGACGTTCGAAGTCCGCGGCTGACCCATGGCGCTTGCGGTATGCCTGCTCTTCGACTCGCGGACCGACCATGCCATCCGGCAGCTCTGGCAGCGTCTCGAGGACCTGGGCATCCGAACGCTGCTCAGCCACACCCACGGGCACCATGTCCCCCACCTCTCGTACGCCGTGCTGCGCACGTTCGACGTGGACAAGGTCTACGACGCCGTGGACCTGCTGCCGGACGAGGGCCCGATGACTCTCCACTTCGACGCGATCGGCATGTTCCGCCGGGGCCGCTGCTGGCTGGTGCCCGCAGTGACCAGCGACATCGCCGCCCGCCAGGAGCGGGTCGTCCAGGCGGTGGAGTCGACCGGTGCGGACCTGCACAAGCACTACCAGCCGGGCGTGTGGGTTCCCCACTGCACCGTCGCGCCGCGCACCCGCCTCGAAGAGCTGGCGAGGCTGGCCGCCGCCGTGTACGACGTGCTCCCCCTCGTCGCGACCGTCGAGTCGGCCGCGCTGGTCAACAGCAGCACCGGGGAGATACGACCCCTGCCGAAGCTACCCTGACGCCGCGGGCCTTCGCGCCCGCTCTCGGCTCGCAGCACGGGCGCGCACCGGACCGACCAGGCGCGGACCGGAGAGCCGGCCCTCGAGCCGCCTCGCCTCGCGCTTGAGGGGCTGGGCGACGTACTCGCCGAGGATCACCCCCGAGGCGAGGGCGATCGCGATCGCCGCGGCAGTGGCCAGCGCCAGGATTCCCTCCGCGGAGGCGCTGGTGCCGTCCGCGACCGCCATCAGCGTGAGCCCCCGGTAGATCGACAGACCCGGCAGCAGAGGGACGATCCCCGGGACCACCACGACCAGCGGCGGGACCCGCACCCGTCCCGCGACCGCGTAGCTGACGACACCGATCATGAAGGCCGCCGAGGCCGACGCCCAGGCGCGTCCCGCCCCCTGCGTCTCGAGCGCGGAGAAGATGACCACGCCGAACGCCCCGATCGCGGCGATCGGCAGCAGCGCGCGGAACGGGGCGTACGACGCGAAGGCGAACGCCGCAGCGCACAGCCCGGCGCCGAAGGTCATGAGGGGTAGGTCGGACAGGCCCGCGGCACCGGGATCGAGGCCCAGCGGAACGCCCAGCATCCCTCCGACGGTGAGCCCTCCGCTGACCCCCGCGATGATGCCCGCTGTCGCCAGCAGAGCCTCGAGCAGCCGGGCGCCCGAGGTGATGTAGAAGCCCGTCAGGGCGTCCTGGATGGCACCCATGAAGCCGATCCCCGCGAGGAGCATGATGATGCTTGCGGTGACCACGAGCGACGGGTCGACCGGGATGTCGGTGGCCGCAGTCAGCACCGCGAGCAACGTGGCGAGGAGGCCGCCCGCGACCTGCTGGTAGAACGACGGCAGCCTGCGCCGCGACATGGTCCTTCTCAGCAGCTCGATCCCGCAGGCAGCGGCGAACGCGATGCCGGTGACGATCAGGTCGCCGCCGAGCAGCAGCCCGACACCGGCGCCCGTCACGCCCCACCCGAGGGTGACAGCCCAGCGCGGGAGCCGGTGCCCCGACGAGATGATCTGGGCCAGCCGGCTGCGGGCCTCGTCCCGGTCGATGTCTCCGCGGAGCACGTCCCGGATGATGTGGTCGACCTCCGTCAGGTCCTCGTAGTCGATGTCCCGGTGCCGCACGTTGCGTACCTGGATCAACGCCGGCTCGTCGAAGCTGGCCTGGTAGCTCATCGACAGGGCGGTGAAGGTGACGTCGACGTCGACACCGCGGAGCCCGAGGCCGTGCGCGATCGAGAGCATCGTCGCCGTCACGTCCGCGGCACCTGCGCCCGACGACAGCAGGACCTCGCCGATGCGCAGGGCGAGGTCGAGGGTCTTGAAGATCTCTCTGTTCTCAGGCACGGAGGCCATTCTCGCGGCTTGCCGCGAACGCCCGGCACCCGGCTCCGTCGCCGTCGTTGACCGATCAACAAGTGCCGTCGTTACGAAATCGTAATACGTTGACACCAACACGCCACGTGGCCCCGTTCCAGACCTAGTCCGGACCAGGTCCTGCGTTACGCACACAGGGCAACTGCTGCGGAGGTGATGCAACGGGGCTGCGTGGCATTGATGCCTGCAGCCGCGGTGAAGGTGACGATTCGGCCGCGGCCCGCGGGTCCCGTCCCCAGCCGCACCCACCGGCGGCTAGCCTGTGGCCCCACGTCAACTCGGGGAGAACCACTTGAACAGACGCCCGCTTCTCCACGCCCTCACTGCGGTAGCCGTCTCGGCCGGCCTCGTCCTGACGTCGCTGCCGGGACACACCGCCGCCGTCGTGGGCGAGCCGGGCCCCAGCCGGTCCGGTGACTCCATCCTGCCGGCGATGGGCAACGGAGGGTACGACGTCAAGCACTACGGCATCGACCTGACGTGGCGACCCGAGACCAGGAGCATCACCGCCACGGCCACCATCTCCGCGGTGGCGACCCAGGACCTGTCGTCGTTCAACCTCGAGTTCGACGAGCGGAAGGATGGCCAGACGCGAGGCTTGACCGTGAAGGGCATCACGGTCGCGGGAGTTCCGGCCGGGCACTCCACCAACGGCTACGAGCTGAAGGTCCACCCCGCCACCGACGTGGCCAAGGGCACCGGCTTCACGACGGTCGTGGAGTACTCCGGGAAGCCTCGGAACCTCTCCAGCAGGCAGCTCGGCAAGACCGGCTGGATCAAGAGCGACGACGGCGCGACTGCTCTCTCGGAGCCCATCGGCTCGATGACCTGGTTCCCGGTCAACGAGACCCTGCGCGACAAGGCCACCTTCAACCTCTCCGTCAACGTGCCGAACAGGCTGAAGGTCGCGTCCAACGGGCTCCTGCGACGCGAGGTCGGCGAGAGCCGCACGACCTGGCACTGGCGGGAGACCAGGCCGATGGCGCCGTACCTCGCCACGGTGTCGATCGGCCGGTACCGCATGTTCCGGGGCAAGACCGCCGACGGGCTCCCCCTGATCAGCTTCGTGGACAGCCGGCTCGGCAAGAAGCGGCGCGAGCGGCGCGACCTGAAGCGGGTCCTGCCGTTCCTGGAGAGCAGGTTCGGCCGCTACCCATTCGCCTCCTCCGGCATGGTCATCGACAGGCTCGACGTCGGCTATGCCCTCGAGACCCAGTCCCGCCCGTTCTACACCGAGTCGGCTCCCGCATGGCTACAGATCCACGAGCTCTCGCACCAGTGGTTCGGCGACTCGGTCACGCCCAAGGACTGGCGCGACATCTGGCTCAACGAGGGCTTCGCGACGTACGCCGAGTGGTTGTGGGAGGCCAAGGTCCGGAAGGCCCCCGCCGCTCCCCGCAGGAACTTCGACTTCTACTACGACATCTACGGCCCCAACGCCGGCTTCTGGAAGCGCCCGCCCGGCGACCCGGGCTCGGTCGACCACCTGTTCGGGATGCCCGTCTACATCCGCGGCGCGATGACCCTCCAGGCCCTGCGGATGAAGGTCGGCAGCAAGTCCTTCTTCCGCATCATGCGGCTCTGGGCACAGCAGAACGAGTACGGCTCGGTCACCACCGGTGACTTCAAGCGGCTCGCGGAGCGGGTGTCCGGCAGGCAGCTCGACCATCTCTTCAAGGTCTGGCTCTACACCGGCGAGAAGCCGAAGGGGTACTGACTCCCCACCGAGCTGTCAGGGGCTACGGGGGCCAGGGCCCACCACACCCTGACAACTCGGCTCAGCGGGCGCCGGTGAGTCCCTCGTTCTTCGAGCCCGACAGCCGCTGGGCGAGCCAGATCGGGATGATCGAGGCGACCACGAGTACGGCGGCCACCACGTTCACCACCGGCGCCGCGTTGGGCCGGAACAGGTTGTTGAAGATCCAGAGCGGCAGGGTCTGCACACCCTCACCGGCGGTGAACGTCGTCACCACGATCTCGTCGAAGGACAGCCCGAACGCCAGCAGGGCACCGGCCAGCAGCGCCGAGCGCATCATCGGGAAGGTGACCAGCCGGAACGTGGTGAGGGTTCCGGCGCCGAGGTCCATCGACGCCTCCTCGAGGTTGCCCCCCAGCCTCCGCAGCCGCGCCTGCACGTTGTTGAACACGGTCACGATGCAGAACGTGGCGTGGGCCACGACGATCGTCAGGAAGCCGAGCTCCCAGCCGAACATGGTGCGGAAGGCGTTGTTGAGCGCGATGCCCGTGACGATGCCCGGGAGTGCGATCGGGAGGATGATCAGCAACGACACCGCGTCGCGGCCGAAGAAGCGGTAGCGCTGCAACGCCAGCCCGGCCATCGTCCCCAGGAACAGGGAGACCAGCGTGGCGAGCAGTGCGACCTTCACACTGACCCAGACCGCGGAGCGGGCACCCGTCGAACCGGCGGCCACGTCCCACCAGTGGAGCGTGAGGTCCGGCGGCGGCCAGGCGAAGGACTGGCTCACGTTGAACGAGTTGAGCACGACGAGGGCGAGCGGCGTGTAGACGAACACCAGCGTGACGACGGTGAACAACAGCAACAGGGTGCGGGCGCCGCGAGAGAGGGTCATAGGTTGTCCAGCGCCCCTGTCCGTCGTACTGCTGCGAGGTAGACCAGCATGACCACGACCGGGATCGTGGCCACGGCGGCCGCGAACGGCAGGTTGTTGGCGGCGCCGACGTTGTCGTAGACGACGTTGCCGAGGAGCTGGTTGGTGCCACCTACGATCTGCACCGCGATGTAGTCGCCCAACGAGAGCGAGAACGTGAAGATCGAGCCGGCCACGATGGCAGGGAACGCCATCGGGACCACGACGCGCCGCAAGGTGTGGCCGGCGTGGGCGCCGAGGTCAGACGACGCGTCGATCAGGGAGTCCGGGAGTCGCTCGAGCCCCGCGAAGATCGGCAGGATCATGTACGGAAGCCACAGGTACGCGAGCGTGATGATCGTGGCTGGCAGGCCATAGCCTGGCGAGTCGAGTCCGAAGGGGGCCGCCAACCAGGAGACCAGCCCGCCCTCGGACAACATTCCTCGCCAGGCGTAGGCCTTGACCAGGTAGCTGGCCCACAGCGGCATGAGCACCGCCACGACCAGCAGACGCTGCACGCGAGGTGATGCCACCTTCGCCATGTACAACGCGATCGGGAACGCTATCAGCGCGTCGACCACCGTGACGAACGCGGCCACCGCCAGGGTGCGGAACGTGATCGTGCGGTAGACCTCGATGGTGAACAGGTCACGGAAGTTGTCCAGCGTCCAGGTGCGCTCGATCTCTCCGGTGAAGCTGTTCTGACCCCACAGCGAGGTCACGAACAACGCCGCGAGGGCTCCGAGGTAGGCCACTCCCAGCCACAGCATCGGCGGGGTGAGGAGCAGCCCGAGTCGGAGCCCTCGACGGCGGTGCAGGAACGACGACAAGTCTCAGCCCTTGACCTCGGTCCAGGCCTGGGTCCACTCGCCGTAGTCGGTGCACGTCACGTCCGTGCGGCCGTCGAGGCACTCCTCGATCGGCGTGGTCCAGTACCAGATCTTGTCGGAGTAGGCCTTGTCCGCGGCGTGGTAGGTGTCGCAGAACTTCGGGTCCGTGGTGAAGTCGCAGGCCTTGGCATTGGCGGGTGCCTCACCGTAGTTCTCGGCCAACTGCGCCTGGACCTTCGCACTCGTGACGTAGTCCATCCACGCGTAGGCGCAGTTGGGGTTCTGCGCCTCGGAGCCGACCATCCAGGTGTCGGACCAGCCGGTCGCACCTTCCTCGGGAAGGATCGCGTCGACCGGCACCTTCTCGCCCTGCGCCAGGTTGGCGATGAACTGCCACGTGGTCCCGATGACCGTGTCACCGCTCTGGAACGCCTGCACCTGCTTGAGGTAGTCCTTCCAGTACTCGGAGATGTTCGCTCTCTGGGTCTGGAGCAGGTCGACCGCCGCCTGGAGCTGGTCCTCGTCCAGGGCGTAGGGGTCCTCGATCCCGAGGTCGGGCTGGGTCTTCATCAGGTACAGCGCCGCGTCGGCGATGTAGATGGGGTTGTCGTAGGCAGTCACCTTGCCGGCGTAAGGCGGGCTCTCCTCGAACACCGAGCCCCAGCTGGTCGGCGCAGGCTCCACCTGGTCGGTGCGCCACATCAGCAGGTTGGCGCCCCAGCCGTGCGGGATGCCGTACATCTGCCCGTTCACCGAGTTCCAGTTGCGGTCCTTGAGCCAGGGCTGGATCTCGGCGTAGCTGTCCACCAGGTCGGTGTTGACCGGCGCCACGTCCCCCGCCGCGATCATCCGCAGGGAGGCGTCACCTGATGCGGAGACCACGTCGTACTCCCCGGTCTTCAGCAGGTTCACCGCGTCGTCGGACGTGTTGAAGTACTTGACGTTGGCCTTGCAGCCGGTCTCCTTCTCGAACGGCGTCACCCAGTCGACCTTGGGGTCGGTGCTGCCGTCCTCGGCGTAGCCCGGCCAGGCGAGGATGTTGACCTGCCCCTCGAGGTCACCCATCTCCTGCTGCATCTCGATGTCGGGCGGCTCGAAACCACCCGCGGCGGTGTCGCCGCCGTCTCCGCCGTCGTCGCTCGTGCCACATCCCGCGACGGCCAGGGCAAGGGCGCAGGCCCCTGCGAGTACTGACAACTTTCTCATGATCACTCCTGACTGGACGTGCCCTCCGGTGGATGGTCACTCCCGACCTGATGTCCCCCCAGGGCCACAACGTGAGTTCGTTGCCAGGTCAGGTGCACGTCCTCGCCGCGGTAGGCGAGGGCATGGTCGTTCGAGCTCTCCAGGTTCTGCTGGAGGACGGTCAGGTAGCCGCCGACGTCGAGGTCGACGACGGAGTGGGTGGACGAGCCCAGGTAGACGACGTCGCGGACCACTCCCCTGGCCTCGCAGAGGTCGCCGCTGTCGTCGTCGGCCTTCCTGGCCTCGTCGGCGCGCCGCAGGCGGATCTTCTCGGGCCGGATGCTGAAGACGCCGTCCTCGCCGATCAGCTTCGCCGCGGCCTCTCCCTCGAGCAGGTTGGAGGTCCCGACGAAACCGGCGACGAAGCTGGTGGCGGGACGCTCGTAGAGCTCGATCGGGGTGGCGACCTGCTCGATGCGGCCGTTGTTGAAGACCGCGATCCGGTCGCTCATCGTGAGCGCCTCCTCCTGGTCGTGGGTCACGAACACGAAGGTGATCCCCACGTCGCGCTGCAGCTCCTTGAGCTCGATCTGCATCTCCCGGCGCAGCTTCAGGTCGAGCGCACCGAGCGGCTCGTCGAGCAGCAGGACCTTGGGCCGGTTCACGAGGGCCCGGGCGAGGGCGACCCGCTGCCGCTGGCCGCCGGAGAGCTCATGAGGGCGGCGGTCGCCGTACCCCTCCAGCCGGACGGTCGCCAGGGCCTCTGCCGCGCGAGTACGACGGTCCGCCCGGCCGACCTTCTTCACCCGGAGTCCGTACTCCACGTTCTCGAGCACGCTCATGTGCGGGAACAGGGCGTAGTCCTGGAACACGGTGTTCACGTCTCGCGCGAACGGCGGCTCCCCCGTCACGTCGGCGCCACCGAGCGTGATGAGGCCTTCCGTCGGGTTCTCGAAGCCCGCGATCATCCGCAGCACGGTCGTCTTTCCCGACCCTGAGGGACCGAGCATGGAGAAGAACTCACCGTGAGCGATCTCGAGGTCGACACCGTCGACCGCGGTCACCGGACCGAAGGTCTTCCGAAGCCCGCGCAGGGCGATCGCAACCTCGGCACGGGATGCGTCAGCGCGCGAAGAGGGGTCGGCTGCGTGTGTCTGACCACCGGCGAAGGGAGACGACATAGCCGCAGTATGGCATCGAATACTCGACGGATTCCAAGCCGTAAAGGTGTTTGGGCTGCGAATAGCGCGTTCTTGACCATATTTTGAGACGATTTCCGCACTCTCGGCCGAATGATGAGGGCAGCGCCGGGACGCCCGGCCGGCTGGACTCCTCCGACGACACCGTCAGCCTGCGAGTTCCCTTGCGGCGAGTCGGCTCGCACCACAGGCTGGTGGCGTGACGTCGAACGCAGCGGGGCGCGACCGGTCCTTCGTCTCCACCGGAGTCGACGAGCTGCTCGTGACCCTGGCCTTCGGCCGCTCCCCCGACGGCCCTGCGGACGAGGTCTTCGTGCTCGAGACCCGACCGCCGGTGCCACCGGGCGGACGGTGGGACGAAACGCCGTACGTCGAGGCTCTCGAGGGCGTGCTGCGCTCGACGGGCAGACCCGGCACTCCCCACTCGCTGACCGTCTGCACCCGGCACACGAGCTGGGGCAGGCCCTCCGCCCGCGCCGACATCGTCCTCTCCGTCGCGCTCGCCGGCACCTCGACCACAGCGAACCGGAAGGCCCGCGAGGCGGTGAAGGCCGCCTTCAGGGAGATGCTTGGCTCGAGCGACAACGAGCGACGGCGGTCGGCGTCCCACGACGAGGCGGTCAGTGCGGCTCGCCGTCTCGTGGCGACCGTGTGGAGCGACGTGGACGCCGTCGAGCTCAGTGTCAGCCACGAGGAGCACCGGGCCTCGACGCACGCGTGGTCGTTCGGGCTCGTGGCCCGCGACCGGACGCGCTACCAGGCACTGGTCGGCTTCGTCGACGGCGACCCCTCGACGGTGCACATCAGGAGGGGACCCGAGCCCGAGGTGGTCGACTCGGTCGGCCTCTGACCGACACGGGCTCCCGCACGCTCCACAGAGCGACTTTTTCGTACGGCGTACGACTAAAATGTACGCCGTACGAACCAAAGCGTTCGTCGGGGGAGGAGAGCATGCCCAAGAGGACGGGCCTGACCGAGCGCGGCATCACCGAGCGCGCGCTCGGAGATGGTGGACCGCGACGGCATCGACGGCCTCAGCATGCGCAAGCTCGCCGGGCTGCTCGACGTCTCCCCCATGACCCTCTACACCTACTTCGCCGACCGCGAGGCCCTGCTCGAGGCCGTGACGCAGCTGATCTACGCGAAGATCGACGCCCCGGAGAACAGCGGGGGCCCGCGGGACACCGTGAGACGGCTGATGCACTCGGTGCGCAACGTGCTGCTGGCGCACCCCAACGCGCTTCCGCTCATCCCCCTCCACCCACCGCGAACGCTCGAGGCGCTGGTGTTCGTCAACGCCGGCCACCGGGCGCTGCGCGAAGCCGGAGTCGGACCACTCGACACCGCGCGCGCCTACCGTGCCCTCGCCGCCTACTCGATCGGCACGGCGAGCGTCGAGGTCAGTCGCTACTTCGCGGCGCGTGAGGCGGACTCCTCGGCGTACCCCTCGGTCGCAGCCGCAGACCTCGAGCGACTGCTCCCACACGTCGCCGAGGTCGCACCCCTCCTGGGCCAGCTCGACGACACGGCCGAGTTCGACTACGGGCTCGACCTCACCCTGGACGGCGTCATGCAACGGCACGGCGCCGAGTGAGCCAGGACCCCACCGATTTCTCGGGCAGCAACCAACCGCACCTCCTCACCAGACCGCTCTCCACAGTAGAAAGAGGCTCTGCCGCAATGACAGAACCCGCCCTCCTCAGCCAGACGTCCCCGACGTCGCAGATGTCAGCCGCCCGGGTCCGGAACGCGACGAAGAGCTACGGCGCCGACGACGCGACCGTGGTGGCACTCGACGACGTGACCGTGTCGTTCGCGCGCGGCGCATTCACCGCGATCATGGGTCCGTCCGGCTCGGGCAAGTCCACGCTGATGCACTGCATCGCGGGGCTCGACACGCTCTCCTCCGGACAGGCCTTCATCGGTGACACCGACCTCGCCACGCTGTCGGACAAGGACCGCACGATCCTGCGCCGGGACCGACTCGGCTTCGTCTTCCAGTCGTTCAACCTGGTCCCGACCCTCACCGCGGAGGAGAACATCACCCTCCCCGGCGACCTCGCCGGGCGCGAGGTCGACCGCGAGTGGTTCGACTCGGTGATCTCGACCCTCAGGCTCGGCGACCGGCTCGCCCACCGTCCGTCGCAGCTGTCCGGTGGGCAGCAGCAGCGGGTTGCCGTCGCGCGTGCCCTGGTGTCCCGTCCCGCGGTGGTCTTCGGCGACGAGCCCACCGGCGCGCTCGACTCCCGGACGTCCACGGAGCTTCTGACGTTCCTGCGCACCGCCGTCGATGACCTCTCCCAGACCGTGGTGATGGTGACCCACGACCCCGTCGCGGCGTCGTACGCCGACCGGGTGATCTTCCTCGCCGACGGCTCCGTCGTCGACGAGCTCGCCGACCCGACCCGTGACGCGGTGCTCGAGACCATGAAGCGACTGGGTGACTGAACGTGGTCAAGCACTCACTCCGCAGCCTGCTGATGCACAAGCTGCGGCTCTCGCTGACGGTCGCGGCCGTCACCATCGGGGTTGCGTTCGTCTCCGGCTCGTTCGTGCTGTCGGACACCATGAGCAAGTCGTTCGACGAGCTGTACGACGGGCTCACCCAGGGCACCGACGTCGTGGTACGGGCCGAGGCCGCCTACAACGACATCACCACGCAGGGTCAGGCCCGCCCGCTCGACGAAGGCGTCGTCGACCTGGTCCGTGACGTGCCCGGCGTGGAGGTGGCCCAGGGGTCGGTGACCGGCTTCGCGCTCATCCTCGACAAGGACGGCAAGCCGGTGCAGCCGAACGGGCCACCGACGCTCGGGACGAGCACGAGCGGCGACGAGCGGCTCGCCGGCGCGTTCAGCTTCCGAGACGGCGAGGCCCCGACCGGCCCGGGCGAGGTCGCGCTCGACGCCAAGTCGGCGAAGAAGGCCGGATACGAGGTCGGCGACAAGGTCGACATCCTGCTGCAGGACGGCCGGGCGACCTTCACCGTGACCGGGATCGTGGGCTTCGGCGAGAACGACAGCCTCAACGGCGCCACGATGGCGGCTTTCGAGACCGCGACCGCGCAGCGCCTGCTCGACAAGGTCGGGCGCGTCGACGAGGTGGCGGTGAAGGGTGAGGACGGTGTGAGCGCCGAGGAGCTCCGTGACCGGATCGCGACGGCCCTCCCCGACGGCGCGGAGGCGCTGACCGGGCACGAGGTGGCCGACCAGGGCTCCAAGGCGATCCGCGACGGGCTCGGCTTCTTCACCACCTTCCTCCTCGTCTTTGCCGGGGTCGCCCTTGCCGTCGGCTCGTTCGTCATCTGGAACACCTTCAACGTGCTGGTCGCTCAGCGGCGCCGCGAGGTCGCCCTGCTGCGCTCGGTCGGCGCCACCCGCCGGCAGGTGCTCGGCGGGATCGTCATCGAGGCGTTCGTCATCGGGCTCGTCTCAGCCGGGCTCGGACTTCTCGCCGGCATCGGGCTCGCCTCCGGCATCCGTAAGGCCATGAACCTCTTCGGCTTCGACGTGCCCACCACCACGGCGGCCGTCGAGCCTCGCACGGTCGTCGCGGCGCTGCTGGTCGGTGTCGTGGTGACGGTGCTCGCGGCCGTCGTCCCTGCCTGGGGCGCGACGCGGGTCGCACCGGTCGAGGCACTGCGTGAGGCACTGCCGAGCAGCGGCGCGGTCGGCCGGGTCCGTCGTACCGTCGGCTGGGTCCTGCTCGGCGGAGGCTTTGCCGGCCTGGTCGTCTGCGCGGTCGAGGGCAACCTGCCGTTGCTGACGGGACTCAGCACGCTCGTCACCTTCGGCGGCCTGGTCACCGCCGGCCCGTTGCTCGCCCGCGGGGTGGCCAGGTTGGCGAACCGGGGACGCCGCGGAGGCGGATGGCGGCTCGCGGCCCGCAACATCGCCCGGACTCCGCAGCGGGCGGCGGCCACGGCGCTGGCGCTGACCATCGGCCTGGCCGTCGTGTGCGCGGTCGCGGTGACGGCGTCCTCCGCAAAGGTCTCGATCGCCGACGTGGTGGCGGACGGCAACCGCGCGGATGTGATCCTCAAGCCCGCCGGCATGGGTGGCGGGATCAGCCCCGTCGTCGTCGACATCCTCCGGGAGCGGGCGGAGGTCGGCTCCGTGGTCGAGATGCGCTACTCCGGCGCCCGGGTGGACGGGGCCTCGTCGTACGTCGCCGGCATGCAGGTCGAGGGGATCACCGACGTGGCCGACCTTGGTATCGCGTCGGGCTCGATGGACGACTTCGGCGAGGGAACGATGCTCCTCGGCGTGAAGCAGGCCAAGGCGCTCGGGCTTGCCGCGGGCGACGAGCTGACCGTCACCTTCCCCGAGACCGGGGACGTCGCGTTCACGGTCGCAGCCACCTTCGAGAGGGACTCGATCGTGGGATCCGGCTACGTCGTCTCCCTCGACGACTTCGCCCGGAACGTCACCTCCCGGCTCGACACCGCGGTCCTGGTGACGCACGCCGAGGGCTTCGGGCCCGGGAAGACCCAGGATGCGGTCACCGAGGCCCTGGTCGACTACCCGAACGTCGTCGTCCAGGACCCGTCCGAGCTGACCGAGGACACCCAGGCCCAGGTGGACCAGCTGCTCGGGCTGGTGAACATCATGCTCGTGCTCGCGGTCGTCGTGGCGATCCTCGGCATCGTGAACACCCTGTTCCTGTCCGTGGTGGAGCGCACCCGTGAGCTCGGCCTGATGCGGGCCGTCGGCGCGACGCGTAGGCAGGTGCGGACCGTGGTCCGACGCGAGTCGGTGCTCATGTCCCTGCTCGGTGCCCTCACCGGCATCGGACTCGGCACCTCAGCGGGAGTCGCCCTCAGCCGGGCTCTGCTCGACCAGGGGATCACCTCGGTCGCCATCCCAGCCGTGACGCTCGTGGTCTTTCTCGTCGTCGCGGCCGTGATCGGTGTCCTCGCGGCGATCTTCCCGGCGCGCCGGGCGAGTCGGGTCGACGTCCTGCGCGCGATCACGGTCGAGTGACGGCGGTGGCGTGACCTCGGTGTGGCCCGGGCGGCAAGCCCGGGCCACACCCAGCCACACCGGGCGGCCGCATGGCCCGGTTCGGCGATGGAAGATCCGACTCCAGGCGGCTTATCGTCAGCACATGTCGTATCCGGAACCCCGGTACCTCGGAGACGGCGGCGAGGTCAGCGCCACGCTCCGCCGTGCCGACCAGGAGGCCGAGCTGCGCACGGGGACCGGCTTCGCGCACTACCTCGCCACCAGCGCCTCGACGAACGGCCAGTTCGGGCTGTACCGCTGGGACATGGGGCCGGAGCCGTCGGGCCCCGGGCCGCACTTCCACCGGACGTTCTCGGAGTCCTTCTTCGTCCTCGACGGCAGCGTGCGGCTGTACGACGGGAACCGGTGGGTGGACGCCGGCCCCAAGGACTTCTGCTTCGTTCCCGAAGGTGGCGTCCACGGGTTCCGCAACGAGTCCGGGGAGCCGGCCTCGCTGCTGATCCTGTTCGCCCCGGGCGCACCCCGAGAGGGGTACTTCGAAGGCATCGTGGAGATCGTGTCCCGGGAGCGGGAGCCGTCCGAGGAGGAGCTGGACGAGTTCTTCACGAAGCACGACACCTACTGGGTCTGACCCGCGGATCCGGAGGTCGGCGAACCCGTGCCTACGGGCTGACCCTGCCCACCGCCCGCCAGGCGGTGAGGTCCAGGATCCGGTCGGCACGGTCGCGTGAGGCCTCGACCAGGCGCGCGTTCGGTTCGTCGACGCATGTCACCCAGTCCCGCGCCTCGGCGGGTGTCTTGCCGAACTCGACGTGGCGTGCCACCAGCCGCGCCCGCCGGAGCTCCTCGGCGGTGACCAGGTGCCACACCTCGTCGACCTGGGCGCGCACCTCGCGCCACTCCGGCCGGTCGAGAAGGAGGTAGTTGCCCTCGGTGACCACGACCTCGGTGTCCGGTTGCACGGCGATCGCGCCGGCAACCGGCTGCTCGAGGTCGCGCGCGAAGGCAGGTGCGTAGACGGGGTGAGGCGGCCTCTCACGCAGCCGCCGCAACAGGGCGGCGTACCCCCAGGCGTCGAACGTCTCGGGCGCGCCCTTGCGATGCAGCAGACCCTGGCGGGCGAGCTCGGCGTCGGCGAGGTGGAACCCGTCCATGGGGACACGGGAGCACGACCCGCGGAGGACTCCGGCAAGAGCCTCTGCGAGACAGGACTTGCCGGTCCCGGGAGACCCGCACAGCCCGACGATGCGACGGCCCCGCCCCGTCTGCGCACGCGCGAGGTCGTCCAGCTCTCGTCCGTCCCCGGACACCACGATGGTCTCGACGCTCACGGGGGACATCGTCCCAGGGTTTGCAGACGAGGTCGTTGGGTAACCACCGGCAGCTCGTCATACCCATTCACGGGAAGGTGAAGAACGCATGAGCGACGCAGAGATGACCCCGCTATCCGCGGAGGAGCTCGCAGCAGAGGGGGCCACGGCACTGCCCGACAAGGAAGTCGTGTCCCTGCTGGACCTCAACGCCGACCTCGACCTGGCGATCGACGCCGCGGCACCCATCGACCTCGCGGTCGCCGCGAACGCCAACGTCGCGGCACCCATCGATGCCGCGGTGGGCGCGAACATCCTCTCGGTCGACTCGACCGCCCAGTCCCTGGCCGACCAGAATGTCCAGGTCAACCAGGGGATCCAGGCCGACGCGACCGCCAACGCCACACAGGACAGCGCCATCGACCAGGGCAACGACGTCATCGACGACGGCACCGGGGACGGGACGGCGGGTGCCGGCGACACGACAGGTGGGACGACAGGCGGCACGAGCACGGTCACGGAGACCGACCCCGCGGACGCCACGTCGGCGCTGAGCGGCGACCTGCTCGACATCGACGTGAACCTGGCTGCCGACGCCGACATCGCCGCGCCCATCGACGGTGCGGTCGCGGCCAACGCGAACGTCGCCGCCCCGATCGACGCGGCGGTCTCCGCCAACGTGGGCTCGGTCGGTTCCGAGGCCACCGCCATCGCGCAGCAGGACGCTGTCATCAACCAGACCATCGAGGGCGCCGCCGAGGCGAACGCGGACCAGAGCTCCGAGATCCAGCAGTAGCTCTCGATGAGTGTGATCTCCGGGCCCGGTGCCCCGTCGGAACGCGACGCTGTCTCGGCGGCGTCGCGTTCCGGCGCTGCCATCGCCCGGAACGGTGCGTCGACCCCGGCCGGCGCGGCCAGGACGTCGAGCGAGCCTGCCCGCCTCCCCGCCTCCCCAGCGCTGGCCGACGGGGTCGACCTCATCGGCGAGATGGAGGGTTCCGGCTATCGCACTCCTCCGGCGCTGGTGCGTCGTGCCGACGGCCAGGTCATCTCGCTGACCCGGCTCCTCTACCTGGTGCTCGCGGCGGTCGACGGCCGTCGTACCCACGCCGACATCGCGGACCGGGTCAGCGCGGAGTCCGGGCGCCTGGTCTCCTCGGACGACGTCGCCACCCTCGTCCGGGGCCAGCTGCTGCCCCTCGGCCTGCTGCGCCTTGCCGACGGCTCGGAGCCGGCGGTGAAGAAGGCCAACCCGCTGCTTGCGCTGAGGTTCAGGTACGTCGTCACCGACCCCGAGGTCACCCGTCGGGTCACCGCCCCGTTCGCGCTGCTGTTCAACCCCCTGCTCGTCGCGGCCCTTCTCGCCGCCTTCGTGGCCGTCTGCTGGTGGCTTCTCGTAGAGAAGGGCCTCGCGTCCGCCACCCACGAGGCGCTCCACCGGCCGGGACTGCTGCTGGCCGTGTTCGCGGTCACCGTCGTGTCAGCCGGCTTCCACGAGTTCGGGCACGCCTCGGCAGCCCGCTACGGCGGCGCGACCCCGGGTGCCATGGGCATGGGGCTCTACCTCGTCTGGCCGGCCTTCTACACCGATGTCACCGACAGCTACCGGCTCGGCCGTGCAGGACGACTCCGCACCGATCTCGGCGGCCTGTACTTCAACGCGATCGTCGCGGTCACCATGTTCGGCATCTGGTGGGCGAGCGGCTGGGACGCCCTGCTGCTGATCATCGTCACCCAGGTGCTGCAGATGCTCCGGCAGCTCGCCCCGCTGGTCCGTTTCGACGGCTACCACGTGCTCGCCGACCTGACCGGCGTCCCCGACCTCTACCAGCACATCAAGCCGACGCTGCTGGGGCTGCTGCCGCACCACTGGGGCAGGTCGACCGCGCAGGCTCTCAAGCCGTGGGCACGCGCGGCGGTGAGCGTCTGGGTGCTGGTCGTGGTGCCTGTCATGCTGCTCAGCGTCGCCGGCATGGTCATCGCGTTCCCCCGAGTCGCGGCCACGGCCTGGGACAGCATGTCCGACCAGTGGGAGACCTTCGGCAAGGCGTTCGCGGCCGGCGACGTGCCGGAGATGGCGGTGCGGATGCTGTCCATCGTCGCGATCGCGCTGCCGATCTTCGGCACGGTCTACCTCCTGGTCCGGCTCCTGCGCCGCGTCGTCCGGAACGTCTGGCGTCGGACCGAGGCCAGGCCCGCCCAGCGGGCCGTCGCCGTCGTCGTCGCTCTGGGCATCGTGGCGGCGCTCGCCTGGGCGTGGTGGCCAGATGAGGACAGGTACCGCCCGATCCAGGCCTACGAGCGCGGTGCGGTGCAGGATCTCGTCCCGGTCGGGAGCGCTTCGCCGGGCCTCGCCCCGGGGCGAGTCAGCAGGGCACGGACGTTGTGGCCCGCAGGCAGCGAGCTGCCGACCGCCGACGCGCCGGCCCTGTCCGTGGTGCTCGTCCCGCGCGAGGGTGAAGGCGGCGCCTCCTCCGTGACCGCAACCGGCAGTACGTCGGACCCTGCGGCGGACGGCGCGACATCCGGCGACGGAAGCGCCGCCGCACAGACCTGGGTTTTCCCGTTCGACCGCCCCGCCGCCCCGGCGGAAGGCGACAACCAGGCCCTGGCCGTGAACACCGAGGACGGTTCGACGGTCTACGACGTCGCGTTCGCCCTGGTCTGGGCCGAGGAGGACACGACCGACAACGTCAACTCCGCCTACGCGCTGGCGAGCTGTGAGAACTGTCGGACCGTGGCCGTCGCCTTCCAGGTGGTTCTGGTGCTAGGTCAAAGCGACGCCATCGTGCCGCAGAACCTCGCGGCCGCGGTGAACTACCACTGCATCGAGTGCGTCACCTATGCCCTGGCCACCCAGCTCGTGGTCACCCTGGACGGTCCGCTCGGCGATGACGCGGCGGCCGAGCTCGAGGCGCTCTGGCGCAGGATCGCGGCGTACGGCGACACGATCGAAGGCGTGCCCCTCTCGGAGATCCAGGACCAGCTGTCCGCGTTCGAGGACCAGATCCTCGCCATCATCGAGCGCGACCGCGGCGGCACGTCGACCACGACGCGGGAAGGGACCGGCACCCCACCCACGGCGAGCCCGACGCCCTCCCCCGGCGAGCCCGGGTCGGGTCCCTCGTCGGGGGCGACGGACGGCTCCAGCGGCGCCGCGACGACCACTGGTAGCGAGCCCGACCCGCGCCCGAGCACCGGCACCTCCTCCGCACCGGAGTCCTCGTCGAGCCCTGCCCTCACGCCGTCTCAGGGACCGTCGCCCTCGCCAAGTGAGACCGAGCAGGCGACACCTTCCCCGACCACGAGCGCGACCCCGTAGCAAAGGGGCAAAGCAGTCCGCTCAGGGCCGATCCGGACCTACTCTGGGGACATGAACACGATTCATCTCAGCGACAGCGAGCTGACCCTGGCCCGCCACGCCATGCAGGCGTACCTGAACTCGTTCGGACACAACGAGGCTGACGTCGTGGCGTCGATCAAACAGGTCATCGCCAAGTTCGCAGCGGCCACCGAGGACCGGGAGCCGGACGAGCTGATCGGCTGAGACGCGCGCAGCGGCGTGCCCCCTTTGCGCTTGTAAATCGGGGTTATGGACCGTTCTCAAGTGGTATGCCGCTTGAGAACGGTCCATAACGCTTGCCAAGCAAGCCGACCAGTGTGCCTTGCCAGGTCAGACGACCGGGTCGGCCGATGCGGGCTCGGGCTCGAGCTCGTCCGTCACCTGGCCCAGCAGCCGGCCCGCTTCAGAAAGTTCCTTCTTGGCTGCGTTCAGGTCGGCGCGCGACGTGGTGGCGGTGAAGGTGACGTACTTGGCGACCGCGGAGGTGAGTGCGGCCGCCGCTGCATCGTTCGCCGCAGTCGCTGCTGCCACGTCCGCGGCGCTCTCTTCGGCGCCGAGTCCGGCGAGCGCGGTCGCGTTCTCGGCAACCTTGGCCTGCTTCCGTGCCGCGAACGCCAGCTGGTTCACGATCGTGTTGTAGACCTCCGGCCGGACGCTCCGTACCTGCTTCGCGACATCCTTCAGGTCGTCCAGCGTGGCCGCGGACGCCGCGACGGCCTTGTAGCCGTCGAGCAGAGCGCGGTCAGCCGCGACGTTCGCCCGCACGGCGTCGGCAGTGCTCGCGTCGAGCCGCGACAGCGCGTCGCGACGCAGGACCCGGGCGAGCTTGCCTGTCCTTCCGGACGGCCTCCTTGGTCACCTTCCGCTGGGCGTTGGCCAACCGGTGGTCGACTTTCGTCTTGTGACCGTCGGCCTTGTCGGCCTTGTGGCCGGCCTTCTCAGCCTTGGACTTCGCGGCCCTGACCTCCTTGGCGCTTCCCTTGTGGGACTTAGCCACATGGTCGGCCTTGGCATGGCCGGCCCTGGTGTGCCCGGACCCGGCGTGGGCGTTCGTGGCAGCGATAGCGGGCGAGGTCACGCCGAAGGCGACGACGACGGCCAGGGCCGCAGACACTGCGTTGCGAGACATGCGATTCATAAGTGGCCTCCCAGACACTCATGGGGTGCCCGCCCCGGATGCGGGCACTGTTTTCGGTTTCGCCCAGAACTCTTACACTTTCGCCCGTTTTGCGTGGTCGAAGTCGAGGAAAGAGCCTGTCGCCCATAGGGAGCATCCAGGACAGAAGCGGACAAACAGGGCGAGCGCATTCGCTTCCGGCTAGGGTCGACGCATGGGGAACCCTGTGATCGTCGTGGTGGGAGCGGGGCCCGGCACCGGTGCTGCCGTGGCCAGGAGATTCGGCCGAGCCGGGTACGACGTGGCGCTCGTCGCCCGGTCGGAGGAGAGGCTCGATGACCTCGGCATGTCGCTCCAGGCTGCGGGTGTGACAACAGGCTGGACGCCTGTCGACATCACCGACGACTCTGCCCTGTCACAGGCGATCGAGCGCTTCGGGACGCACGCCGGCCGGATCGACGTACTCCACTACAACCCGAGCGCCTTCCGGCAGAAGGACCCACTCGAGCTCAGGCCGAGCGAGCTGCTCGAGGACCTGCATCTCGGTTGCGCCGGACTCCTCACCGCCGTGCAGGCGGCCCGCCCGTTCATGACGGCCGGCGGCCGGATCACGGCAACCGGGAGCATGGCCGCCGACAGGCCCTGGGACAAGGTCGCGTCCCTCGGGGTGCAGAAGGCCGCACTCCGTAACCTCGTCGACAGCATCGACCAGAGGCTGGCGCCGGACGGGATCAGGGCGATGTCGATGACCGTCCGCGGAACGCTGGCTCCGGACACGGCCTTCTCCCCGAACCGGATAGCCGATGCGCTCTTCGAGGCGGCGACGATGCAGACCGAGGACTGGCGAGTCGAGGTGCCCTACAGCGGGTGATCCCCGGCGCCGTCACGAGGGTGGGCAGTCCGCCGCGGAGAGCGCCCACACCCGGCCGGCTACCGAGAGTCCATGGGGTCGCGCAGGGCGACCGCGCAGATTCCTGCGGAGCGCTTACGCAGGGCCGCACGCCCGAGGCCGGCAGGCAACTTCGAGTTCATGCCCATCAGCGAGGGCGCTGACGAGCTGCTGAGCCAGGCACTTGTCGAGGTCTCCGTGGCCACCGGGCTCGTGTTCACGGTCGAGGGCGCGACGGATGAGCCGCCGTGCTGGTCAGGAGGTCCCCTCCTCACGCACCACGGAGTGCCGTCGGGGCCAGCGACTCCCGAGTCCCCCGACAGCGCTCGGCGTCCAGGGGCTGGCCGGCCGCGTCGAACAGTCGAGCGGCCTCACCGAGCATGCGGTCGAAGTCCTCCCGCTCCCCTGTTGCACGGGCGAGATGCGCACGCGCCTCGAGCACAGCGGCCTCCCACGCGCTGCCCTCCCACCGGGCCGCCGAGGTCTCCGCCGCGGCCAGGTGGCGCCGGGCGTCGTCGAGATCGCCGACCTGGGCGCACGCGATGGTGGCGGGTACCTCCAGCATCACGTCGCAGAACGGGCAGGAGTCGGTCTCCCCCATCGTGTCCTCCGCCTTGTCGACCACGGCGCGCGCCGCCCACGGGTCCGGAGACGCGGCGATCATGGTCCCGTAGATCCGCTGCAGCAGGTGCATGCTCATCGCGGACCACCGCGCCAGCGGCAGGGCACGCTGCAGCAGCCGCTGCGCCTCGAGATGGTCACCCCGGGCAAGGCGAACCTCGGCCAGCCGCTGGAGGCTGTGCGCCTCCCCCGCCGGCGCGGCCGCGTCACGGTGCAGGTCCAAGGCCTCGCGCAGCTCTCTCTCCGCCAGGTCGAGGTCACCCATGAGGAGTGCGGACTCACCGATCAGAGCCGTGGCGAACGCGACGCCTCGCAAGGCCCCGAAGTGCTCCGCACGTTTACGCAGTCCCTCGGCGAGCTCGATCACCTCGGCGTAGGGAAGCGGCCCGTAGAGCATGTACTCCGCGACGCACAGGTGCGCGTCGATCAGGGCGGTCGCGAGGCTAGGCGTTCGCTGGGCTCGCCGGAGCTCGATCCGGAACCGCTCGAACCACTCGCCTCTCTGGTGGGCGATGAGCCCTTGCAGGGCGACCAGGTCGACGTAGTGCCACGGGTCCTCCGGCGTCAGCAGTAGCCGACGTGCGGCGGCCGCCGCGTCCCAGGCGGCGTCGATGTCACCGCTGAAGTAGGACAGGTTGCCCCGCGCGAGGAGGATGGGCCCATCGGCGACGTCGCTCTCGAGGTCGAGCCCGTCCAGGGCGGTTCGCGCCGTCTCGAAGTCGCCGACGAAGCAGGCCGCTCTCGCCAGCCGTGCCCGGACCAGGCGGTGCTGCGTCCCCGACGTCAGCGGCATCGCCTCACGGTAGGCGGTGACCGACTCCGAGTCGCCGAGGGCCATGAGCAGGTCGCCCCGACGGGCCAGAAGATGTCCCAGGTCGTCACCGCTGGCATGGCCGCGGACGGCGTCGACCAGGGCCAGCGCGTCCCGGTAGGCACCGAGGGCCCCTGCGGTCTCGACCGCCGGAAGCACGTAGGGAACGGCCTGCCCCGGCTGACCGGCCTCGAGGTACTGGTGCGCGACCCGGGCCGGGGCCACGCCCAGGGCCGCCAGCCGCTCTGCGACCTGGCGTCGGACGGGAAGGCGCTGGTGCGGTGGCATCGCGTTGAGCAAGCCTTCTCGCAGGAGAGCGTGCCGGAACCGGTAGCCGCTCTCGCCGGGCTCCACGACCAGGGCCGCGATGGCGACCTCGAGGTGCCGGTAGGCCTCTTCCTCGGGGAGGCCGCTCACAGCGAGCAGCTCGTCGGTGCTGAAGGACGTGCCGAGCATCGCCACCCGCTGGAACGTCTGCTGCACCGGCCGCGGCAGCCCGGCGCCGACGGGCTCCGCGGCGCCGCTCGTTGCGGCCCGCGCCAGCTCCAGCACGGCGAAGGGCAGGCCACCGCTGACCTTCCAGATCTGCTCGGCCGCCTCGTCGTCCACCGACGGGAACTGATGGGCGAGCAACCGGCGCGTGGCCCGCGCGTCCAGGGGCGCCAGGTCGATGCGGGTGCCGATGCCTCGGGCGATGAGGCTCGCCTGCATCTCCTGGAGGGAGTCGCTGCCGGTGGACCGGTGGGCCATTGCGAGCACGACAGGCTCGTCGACCGCGCAGCGGCCTAGGTAGTGCAGCAGGCGCAGCGAGGCCTCGTCCGCCTCGTGGATGTCGTCGACGGCCAGCAGGAGCCCGTGCCCCGCCGCGGCGAGACGGAGCAGCTCGGCTGCCGCCACGAAGAGCCGCTGGTGCGCGGTCTCGCCGCTCCACTCGACCTCGCGCCCGGAGAGCGCCCGGTCGAGCTCGTCCCGGAAGTTGTCGTCGAGCCCGTCGAGCAGCGCGGGGTGCTGCCGGCACAGGTCACCGAGCGCCTCGAGCACCGGCGCGTAGGGCCACGGCCCCTCCACGGCCGACGCGGTGCCGTGTCCGGTGCGCCACCCGCGCGCCCGGGCGTTCGCCATGGCCAGGTCGAGCACCGCGGACTTGCCCACACCAGGCGGGCCGGTGACCAGCAGCGTGCTGCCCCGGCCGTCTCCGGCCTGTTCAAGTCGTTGCCGGACGGTGTCGCCGACGTCCCTGCGCCCGACCAGCCGGGTTCCGGTCGCTGCCGGTTGCGCGGACGCCGCCCGCTCGGGAAGCGGCTCGAGAAGCGACCTGCGCAACGCCTCGGCCGCTGGGCTCGGCGCCGTTCCCAGCTCCCGTCGGACCGCCTGGTCCATCCGCTCGAACTGACGCAAGGCTCCCCGGACGTCGCCGCGGTCCGCGTGGGCACGGACGAGGGCCAGGTGTGCCTGCTCGTCTGCCGGGTTTTCCCGGAGAACCTCTTCCCACCTTCCGGCGAGGCGCAGCAGCTCACCGTGCAGCACGGCGAGCGACTCGCGCGGCTCCTCCGTCCACTGCTCGTACACGTCTTCGGGGAGCAGCGGTCCGTCGTACAGGTCCAGTGCGGCCTGCGCGCGCTTCGCCGACGCGTCGGCGACGGCGGCCTCCGCCTCGGCTCGGAACTCGACAGCGTCGACGGTGACGTCGGCGTCCGGCAGCAGTGTGACGAGGTCGTTGCGGAGTACGACGGTCCGCTGCTCGTCCCCGAGGGCCCGGCGGGCGTAGTGCGCGGCCTTGTGGAGCCGCGGTCCAGCAGCCTCGAGGGAGGCATCCGGCCAGATGGCGTCCATGAGCTGCTCGCGGTGCATGCGACGGCCCCGCGTCAACGCGAGGAGCTTGACGAGGCCGGCCGCTTGGCGCCGGGTCCAGGCATCATCAGGTACGGCGACGCCGTCGACCGTCACCGAGAATCCCCCTAGCAAACAGATGCGTACGTCCATGGGGTCAACCGATCTCGTGGAACGGATTCACGTTACCCCGGCCCCTCGGCCATGTCAGGCGGGACAAAACTCCCGAACCCGACGGAGGAGCAGACCGCTGTGGACACTGAGGCAGCCTGCGTCAGACTGGAGTCACGGCCGGGAGCCAGGGAGGGAGGGCTCGGGTGTTGGTGCGTGTGCTGGGGGCGGTGGAGCTCGTCACCTCGGAGGGCGAGGTCGTCGCGCTGCCCGGTTCCCGCCAGCCGGCCCTCCTCGCAGCCCTGGCAGCGCGAGCCAACGAGGTCGTCAGCTCCGACCGGCTGGTCCACCTGCTCTGGGGCGACGACCTGCCCGTGAATCCCGAGGCGGCGCTGCACAGTGCCGTGTTCAAGCTGCGTGCGAGCCTGCGCTCGGTCAGTGGACGAGAGGTGCTCCGGACCCGGGACCGGGCGTACCAGCTGCTGTTGAAGCCCGGAGACCTGGACGCCGACGTGTTCCTCGACCTCGTCCGCGAGGCTCGAGACCGGCCACCGGCCGTAGCCACAGCCGCGCTGAACGACGCGCTGAGGCTCTGGCGGGGTCCGGCGTACGCGGGCTTCTCCGACACCGACATAGCCCACCTTGAAGCGCTGCGGCTCGAAGAGGCACGCCGGGCGGCGGTCGAGGGTCTGGCGAGGGCGTTGCTCGCCGCCGACCGGCCGGACGAGGCGGTGGTCCTGCTGGAGCCGTTCGTCGACCAGCATCCGCTGCGTGAGGAGGCGCGCACCACCCTCATGCGGGCCCTGCACCGCCTGGGCCGGACCGGGGACGCCCTGGAGCACTACCAGCGCCACCGCACCACCCTCGCCGACGAGCTCGGTCTCGAGCCGTCGCAGGCCATGCAGGACCTCCAGCTCGAGCTGCTGCAGCAGCCGTCCCCCTCCACCGCGCCGCAGTCGGCCGCCCACCTCTCGGCCGGCGCCTCCTCGACGGCCGGTTCCCTCACGGCCGTCAGACCGCGCGGGCTGCCCGGGCTCCAGGTGCACTACCTCAGGACCGGGCGAGGCAACACCCTCGCCTACGGCACGACCGGGTCGGGCCCGCCGTTGGTGGTGATCCTGGGCTGGCTGTCGAGCCTCGACGTCATCGCGTCCGGCCGTGACCCGCGCTCCTCGCTCCTCGAACGACTGGCCGGAGACCTGTCCCTGACGCTCTATGACCGCCATGGCACCGGGCTGTCCCCCGGACCCGTCGCTGACTACGGGATCGAGCCAAGCGTCGCCGAGGTCCTCGACGTCATCGAGACGGTGGGCCCGCCCGTCTCCCTGCTCGCCATGTCCGCGGCTGGGCCGATCGCCGTCTCTGCGGCCGCGCGGAAGCCGGACTGGGTGTCGGCGCTCGTCTTCTTCGGCACGTTCGCGAACGGGCAGGTCACGTTCACCGACAAGGCCATGCGCGACATGGTGGTGGACATCGCCCGCAGCCACTGGGGGATCGGCTCGAAGCTGCTCGCGGACCTGTACCGCCCCGGGTCGAGCGACGAGGCGGCCTGGCACCTCGCCCGGGTGTTCCGTGAGTCGGCGTCCCCCGATGTCGCGGCGGACTACCTTGCCGCGATCTACGACCAGGACGTCACGAGCCTGCTGCCGACGGTCCGCGCGCCGGCGCTGGTCCTCCACTACCGCGGCGACCGGCTCATCCCGTTCCGTGGCGGCCAGGACCTCGCGTCGGGGCTGCCGAATGCGACGTTGCTGCCGCTCGACGGCCGGGTCCACCTCCCCGACGCGGCAGATCTCGACCAGATCGAGCAGGCGATCGTGGACCATGTCCGGCGCCACGGGTGACTGCGCGGCGCCGGTCGCGAACGGCCGCACTACCGCCGTGCCAGTACGTCGCCGGGGCCGGCGGCCGCCTCCGGCGCGCCGGTGTCGTGGCGGACCGGAAGGGCCTCCAGCGCCTCGACCTCGTCGGTCATGGAGGCACTGACCTCGCGCAGCAGCCGTCGGATGCGGGGCATGTCCCAGTCGTAGGCGGCTACCCGGTCGGTGGCATCGAACAGGCGGGCCGAGAGGGCGTCCCGCCGCGCCTGGTAACCGGACAGGGCGGTGGCCTCCGACACGTCACCGGCGGCGGCCTCGAGGATCCCGTCCGCGAGCAGCTCCGCGTCACGCAGGGCGTCGGTCATGCCGTGTGCGGTGATCGGGTCCTTGAAGTAGCCGGCGTCGCCGACCAGCGCCCAGCCGGGCCCCCAGGACCGTCGTACGAAGCCCGGGATCCCGCCCCAGCCATGGAGCCTGCCGGTCACGGTGGAGCCCCGCATCCGTGACAGGAGGCCGGGGGCGGCGGCCGCGAAGAGCTCGTCGAAAGCGGCGTCCGCGCCTCCTCGGCGAAGCTGTCGCATCCGGGCCGGTGTCGTGGAGACGAAGACGCCCGTGAGCCCGTCGTCGGTCGAGATCATCCCCGCCGCGGCACCGTCGCCGAACGCCCACTCGTAGCCGGCCGCGTCCAGGTCGCGGTGGTAGCGGTAGAGCGCTGCGGCGCCATACGGTGCCTGCTGCTCCACCGGCGCAGCCACCTCGGCGGCGACCACGGAGCGGATGCCGTCGGCGCCCACGGTGTGCCTGCCCCGCAGCTCGAACGCCCGCCCGCTCTCGTCGAGCGCGCGGACACCGCCGACCCGTCCGTCCGCGTCTCGGAGAAGGCCAGTGACCGTGACCCCGTGCCGGACGTCGACTCCTGCCGCGCCCGCGGCGTCGACCAGGATCCGGTCCAGGAGGTGACGGCGGGGCGCGTACAGCGCCTCGACACCCGGTGTGGGCCGGATGGAAACCTGGACGGTGTCGCCGCCTGCGTAGTGGAACAGGGTCCGTTCGACGGGCGGCGTACCGGCCGCGACCACGTGCGGGAGTACGCCCCATCGGGACAGCTGGAGCACTCCGGCCCGCATCAGGGCGTGGGTGGAGAGCGTGTCGCTGCCGTAGGCGGACCGTTCGAGCAGGGCGACCCGGAGTCCGGCCCGCGCGAGCAGCATGGCGGTGGAGGCACCGGCGACGCGGCCGCCGACGACGATGACGTCATAGGGGGTCTTCATCGGGAATCACCTGTTGGTTGTCTCGGCTGGGTGGGCGGCCGGAATGCGACCTGCGGAGAGATGCGACACGACGGCTTCGGCGTCGTACCGCGCGCCGTCGATGAAGCCGGAGTCGCGGCGGTGCTGGAACCGCTGGCCGACGACGTACAGGCCGTGCGCCGGGGTGACGCCCCGGTACTGCCGGATGGCTCCGTCAGGTGCGCTGATCGGCAGCCGCAGCCAGGGGTGGTGCGGGCGGTATCCCGTGGCCAGGAGGACCGTGCCGATCCCCTCGGCCCGCAGGTCGAGCGCCCGCGGCGCGCTCTCGAGGTGGACGGGCCGGGGCCGCTCGGGGTCCCACAGCTCGGAGGCGAGGCCGGTCCCCTCGACGTGCTCGTCGACCGCGTCGAGGAAGCGGTGCATCCGGCGGTCCGCGTCTGCCACCGACCCGGCCAGGTTGTGGCCGAACCATGCCCGCCCACCGGCGAGCCGGCCGAGGCGTCCGGTGACGGTCACTCCCCGCGCCTGCAGGGCGGCAAGGTCGAGGTCCTCGTTGCGCCGTGCTGGTTCCTTGTTTCCGACCAGCTGCATGGACGGCTCACGACGGGCCGCCGCAGGGTCGGAGACATCGTCGATGGTGCGCGCGAGGCGTCCGGTCTGCTCGAGCCACCAGAAGATGTCCATCCCGCGGTAGCGGCGCGGCATCCGGGTGTGGTTGCCCACCGCGAGCACCACGCGCCGTCCGGCGCGGGCGAGCTCGTCGGCGATCTGCGTTCCCGAGGAGGAAGCGCCCACGACGAGGACGCCGCCGTCCGGCAGTGCGTCCGGGTTGCGGTAGTGGGAGGCGGTCGTCATGTGCAGCTGCGACGTCGCGACCTCGATGCCCTCGGGGACGCGCGGGCGGCCCCAGGGACCGGTGGCGACGACCACGTGCCTTGCGTTCCACGTACCCCGGTCGGTGGCGACCCGGTACCCGGTGCCGGCCACCGTGTCCGCACGGACCTCGAGGACCGTGGTCCCGGTCTCCACAGGGGCGGAGTACGACGCGGCGTAGGCCTCGAGGTACCCGACGAACTCCCGAGCTGCCATGTAACCCTCGGAGTCGCCGCCGGTGTAGCGCCAGTGCGGGAGGCGGGTCATCCAGTTCGGCGAGAGCAGGTGCAGCGAGTCCCACCGCTCGGAACGCCACCGCTCACCGACCTGGCCGCGGTCGAGCACGACGTGGTCGCGCCCGGCCTCGGTCAGCAGTCGGCTCACGGCGAGCCCGGCGTGGCCTGCGCCGATGACGACGGTGTCGGTGGTGGTCATGACGTTCCTTCTCTTCTGCGTGTGTCGGGGATGGGGGGTGCTGTCTCGGGTGGTGCTGGGACCGGCGGGGCGACGGGGTTGTGTTTGCGACGGTCAGCCGGTGACGACCTCGACGAACACGGGGGTCGGGTTCGTGAGCGCGTCGTACACCGCGGAACGGCTGCGCGACTGGTCGACGATCCGGCGCAGGGTCGCGTCGTCGGCATCTCCCTCGATGTGGAAGGTCACCTTGATCTGCTTGTAGCCGTTGCGTACGGATCCGTCGTCCAGTCCGAAGATGCCCAGCAGGTCGATGTCACCCTCGACGGTGGAGCTGACCCGGGTGAGGTCGACACCCCGGGCCGCCGCGATGTTGGCGATTCCGGCGGTGAGGCAGGCGGCGATGGCGTGGAGCAGGTACTCCACCGGAGTCGGGCCGTTGTCGTTGCCGACGAGGACCGGCGGGTGGTCTGCGTGGAGCACCGTCTCGTGCTTGTGCTCCATCTCCTGCATCGCCCCGTAGTAGCCCGAGATCCGCGACTCGCTGTGCGTGCCGCTGACCCAGGTGTTCTCGGCGCGGAACTGGAACGTGGCGATCTCGTTCTGCGCCTTGACCGCGTCGAGCGTCGCGAACAGGGTCGGGACGTCTACTCCGTTGCGGCTGGGGTTGGTGGTGGTGGTCATGAGTTCCTCCATCTGCGAGTGCCGGCGACTCCGGCGTCTCTCTGTTGTCGATGTCGAGGAACCTACGGACGCTCCTCTTCCTCCGCCCTTCCCGACGAGACGACGTCCGGGGAAGGTTCGGGGAAGGTGGCGCGGGCGCCGGGGAAGAGAAGGGAAACGTCCGAGGAAGGGGCGTCGTCGACGGTGGCTTGGACAGCCCGACCAACCACCACCGGAGCACACGATGTCTCAGCTGCAGACCTTCGACCGCCAGAACCTTCGCGACGACCCGTCCATCCGGGCACGGCTCCGTGACGGAGGTGTCGCGACCCTCCGGCCGCTCGGCCCGGGTGAGACGGAGCCGCTGCTCGCGGTCTTCTCCGCGATGTCCGGCGACTCGCGCGCGAGGCGCTACCTGACCGGCATGCCACGTCTCCCCGGGCAGATGCTGCGGATGCTGGCCGACGTCGACGGGGAGCGGCACGTCGCCTGGCTGGCGTCCGTGGACGGCGAGCCCGCCGGTATCGCCCGTTACGTCCGGCTGGACGACTTCCCGTCGACGGCGGAGGTGGCGTTCGAGGTCGTGGACCGGCACCACGGGCGGGGGCTCGCCACCGTTCTGCTCGACGTCATCACGACGGTGGCCGCGGCGAAGGGTGTGCGGACCGTCCAGGCCACCACGGATCCGGGCAACGTCGCCTCGCAGCGCCTGGTGACCCGGGTGGGTGCCAGCACCCGGCTCGTGAGCGGCCTGGTCGAGGCGGAGGGCCCGTTGCACCTCCTCGAGCACGCCACCGTCGACCGGGGTGCGGTGGTCCGCCTGGCGTGCGCGGGCCGCTCAGCGGTCGAGGAGGGCACGCTGCTGGACCGGGCAGTGTGAGCGCCGGCGCCCAGCTCAGGGTCACTCGCGTCCTGCCCTCGACGGGCCCGGCATCGCCGCTTCGGAAGCCTCGGCCACCGCGGGGTCGCGCCAGACGACCGCGGTGCCGTCGAGCACGACCAGACCGTCCTGGTTGGTGATCTCGGTGGCCATCGTGGTCACCGGCTTGTCCCCGCGGGTCTCGAGCACCCGCGCCTCAGCCGTGATGACGTCGCCGGGACGCACGGGCGCACGGAAGCTCCAGTCCACGTGCAGGAAGACGCTCCCCGGGCCGGGAAGCTCCTCGGCCACCAGGGCGTTGAGCAGCCCGCTGGTGACCCCGCCCTGGACGACGATCCCGCCGAAGCGGCTGCGGCGCGACAGCTCCTCGTCGTAGTGCAACGGGTTGCGGTCGCCGGTCAGCTCGCTGAACAGCTCGATGTCGCGCGCCGTCACCGCGCGAGTACGGCGGGCGACGTCACCGACCTGCACGGGACAGCTCCTGTCTCCCCGGACCGGGAGCCACGTGCTCGGCCGCCACGAACGACTCCGCGGCCCACCACTGGCGGAAGCGCTCCTCCCCCAGCATGGCGACCAGCCCGTCGGTCTGCGACGCATGGGCGCGCAGCGCGGCGTACTTGAGGTCGGACAGCTCCTCGTCGCACACGATCTGGGCGGCGAGGTCTCGCTGCATGGTGACCGGTGGACGGGTCCCGTCGAACCACAGGCCGATCTCGTCGTTGAGGCGGCCCCAGGCCCGGTGGAAGGCCGGGGTGACGGTCGCGTACCACAGGCGGCTGCCGCGGCCGGTCTCGTGCCAGGCCCGCGTCACCCACGCCGAGACGGTCCGGTGGTCGTCGTGGCCGGTCATGCCGTCCGGGCCGAAGGTGACGATGGTGTCCGGCTGCACGTCGTCGATGAGGCCGGCCACCTGCGCGACGGCCGCGGAGCGACGTACCCCCGGGAGCCGCCCGTCGTGATGACCGAGCCAGTGGTGCTCCTCCACCCCGAGGATGCCCAGGCTGCCGGCCTGCTCGCGCTCACGCTCGGCGGCGAGCCGGTGGGGTGGCCAGGTGACGGGGTCGGGCGTGCCCAGCTCGCCGCGTGTCGCCGTGGCGACCACGACCCGCTCCCCCGACGCCCTGGCGCGTGCCATGAGGGCCGCGGAGAGGAAGGCCTCGTCGTCGGGGTGTGCCCAGACGCCGAGCAGCGTGCCGGTGGTGGGAGAGGCGGAGGATCTGGTGTCCATACCCGGACGATGTCGGCAGGACCTTCCCCGAACCTTCCCCGGGTCAGCACATGTGGGTCATTGACCTTCGAGGGGCCCGGACAGACAGTCGAAGAACAAGGCGACCATCCGGGAGGAGCCATGACGCAGCAGACGTTCGAGCATCGGTCGTTCGACAAGCCCGACGAGGTCCGTGAGGGCGACAACTGGCGCCTGGAGCTCGTCAACCTGGCGGGAGGCGCGCAGGTCGGCAGGATCACCGTCCAGCCCGGCTGGAAGTGGTCGGAGCATGTCAAGCCAGTGGCGGGCACGGACCTGTGCATGGCGCCCCACCAGCAGTGCCAGCTGTCCGGCCGGATGCACACCGTGCTGGAGGACGGAACCGAAGCCGAGTCCGGACCCGGGGACGTCATGTCCCTGCCTCCCGGGCACGACGCGTGGGTCGTCGGCGACGAGGCAGTCGTGGCCATCGACTGGCAGGGCGCATCTGTCTGGGCGAAGAAGCAGGGCTGACCCGGACCCCGCCGACCCGTCAGTTGGCCCCGGGCAGCAGGACTGATCTGCTCGGAGAAGTGCGCGCGAGACGTGCGAGCCGATGGGATGACATGCGCCGAGTCGCAGGTAAGGGCGAGCCTGACCGGGTTTCCCAGCAGAGAGCGACTGGTCCCACTCGCCGCGCAACACCCCGGACACGCGTGTCGCGGGACAACACTGACGGGTCGGCGTCAGGGGGCGACGGGGACCGGCTTCCGGCTCGGCCGCAGATCGTCGGGGCCGCCGTAGTCACCCGCCGGCGTCACGATCGTGCCGGCGTCGCCGTTGATGATCGCCACCGCGTCCTCGAGCCGGCCGATCGCCGCCATGTCCCCCGTCAGCTCGACGAAGCGGCAGACCGCGTCGACCTTCGGTCCCATGGACCCCGTGGGGAACGACTCGCGCCGCAGCGCCTGCGGGGTCGCCCGTCGGATCGGCGTCTCGTCGGCGGTGCCGAAGCCGCGCATGGCGCACGGCACGTCGGTCAGCACCAGCAACGCATCCGCCTCGAGCGCCTCGGCGAGCACCGAGGTGGTCAGGTCCTTGTCGACCACGGCCTCGACGCCTTCGAGATGGCCCTCCTCGTTGCGGATGACCGGCACTCCCCCTCCGCCCGCGCACACGACGATCGCGCCGCTGTTGAGCAGCAGCCGGATCAGGCGCGTCTCGATGACCCGTTGCGGCCGGGGTGAGCCGACCACCCGGCGCCAGCTCGCCCCGTCGGGCCGCATCGTCCAGCCGCGCGACTCCGCGAGGCTCCGAGCCTCCGCATCGTCGTACACCTCCCCGACGAACTTCGTGGGGTTGTCGAAGGCCGGGTCGTTCGCCTCGACCAGCGTCTGGTTGATGATCGCGGCGACCTGCCGGCCGGGCAGTGCGTTCTGCATCGCCTGGAGCAGCCAGTAGCCGATCATCCCCTGGGTCTGGGCGCCGAGCACGTCGAACGGGTACGGCGTCGACAGGTGCGGGTCGGAGGCCGACTGCAGGGCGAGCACCCCCACCTGCGGGCCGTTGCCGTGGGTGATGACCAGCTCGTGCTGCTCGGCGAGGGGAGCCAGCGCGCGCACGGCCCGGGCCACGTTCCCCTCCTGCACCGACGCGTCGGGCTTCTCGCCACGCCGGAGCAAGGCGTTGCCGCCCAGGGCGGCGACGATGCGCATGCTCAGCCTCCGAGCGTGGCGACGAGGACGGCCTTGATGGTGTGCATCCGGTTCTCGGCCTGGTCGAACACGATCGAGTGCCTGGACTCGAACACCTCGTCGGTCACCTCGAGCGCGGTCATCCCGGTCTTCTCGTACAGCTCCTCGCCGACGGTGGTGTGCCGGTCGTGGAACCCGGGCAGGCAGTGCATGAACTTCACGTGCGGGTTGCCGTTCATCCTCAGCAGGTGCATGTTCACCTGGTAGGGCCGCAGCAGGTGGATCCGCTCCTCCCACTGATCCTTCGGCTCCCCCATGGAGAGCCACACGTCGGTGTAGAGGAAGTCGACGCCGTCGACGCCCTCGGCGACGTCCTCGGTGTGGGTGACGCGTGCTCCGGTCTCGGCGGCGATCTCCTGTGCCTTCTTGACGATCTCGTCGGAGTTCCACACCGACCGCGGAGCGACGATCCGCACGTCCATGCCCATCATCGCGCCGGCCACCAGCAGGGAGTTGCCCACGTTGTTGTGGGCGTCGCCGAGGAACGCGAAGGAGATCTCCTCGTCGTGCTTGGGGCAGTGCTCGCGCATCGTGAGCATGTCGCACAGCGTCTGCGTGGGATGCCACTCGTCGGTCAGGCCGTTCCACACGGGGACCCCGGCGAACCGGGCAAGCGTCTCCACGTTCTCCTGCGCGGAACCGCGGTACTCGATCCCGTCGTACATCCGGCCCAGGACCCGCGCGGTGTCCGCCATCGACTCCTTGTGCCCGATCTGTGAACCCGATGGGTCGAGGTAGGTGACGCGAGCGCCCTGGTCGTACGCCGCCACCTCGAACGCGCAGCGGGTGCGGGTCGAGGTCTTCTCGAAGATCAGGGCGATGTTCTTGCCGTGGAGCCGTGGCTGCTCGGACCCGGCGTACTTCGCGATCTTCAGCTCTGCGGCGAGGTCGAGCAGGAACTTCCACTCCTTGGGGGTGAAGTCGACCTCCTTGAGGAAGCTGCGGTCGCGCAGGTTGAATGCCATGGGTCAGATCCCTTCCCGCTCGATGGGGCACGACATGCAGCGCGGGCCTCCGCGGCCCCGCCCCAGCTCGCTGCCCTGGATGGTGACCACCTCGATGCCCTCCCGACGCAGGAAGGTGTTCGTGGTGACGTTGCGCTCGTAGGCGACGACCACGCCCGGGCTGACCGCCAGGACGTTGCAGCCGTCGTCCCACTGCTCTCGCTCGGCGGCGTGCACGTCCTGGGTCGGGGTCAGCACGTTGATGTCGTCGAGCCCGAGCGCGGCGGCGATCGCCTGGTGCATGTCGTCGGCGGGGTGAGCGGTGACCGTGAGCTCCTTCTCGGTGTCACCCGGCTCGATGGTGTACGACGGCAGCATCCCGAGTCCTGCGTACTTGGTGAACGTGTCCTCGTTGACCATCGTCATCACCGTGTCGAGATGCATGAAGGCCCTCTTCTGCGGCATGGCCAGGGCGACGATGCGCTGCGCCGCCTCCTTCGCGAACAGCCGCTGCGCGAGCCGCTCGATGCCCTGAGGGGTGGTGCGTTCACTCATGCCGACGAGGACCGAGCCACGCCCCAGCACGAGGATGTCGCCGCCCTCCGTGGTCGCCATGCCGTTGACGGTGCCGTCGGCCCAGACGTCGAAGCCGGCGTCCGCGAACAACGGGTGCCAGCGGTAGATCGCCTCGTAGTGGATGGTCTCCCGCTCGCGCGCACGCTTGCGCATCGAGTTGATCGAGACCCCGGGGTAGATCCAGGCGGACGTGTCGCGAGTGAACATGTGGTTGGGCAACGGAGGGAGCAGCATGTCCTCGAGGTCGAGCGCCTGGACCACGAGCGACTTGGGCTCGTCGACTCGTTCGAGCAGCTCGCGCTTGGTGATGCCTCCGATGAGGTACTCGACCAGGGTCTCGTCGTCGAGCGCGGTGAACGCGCTGTGGAGGGCGTCGAGCGCCATGGGGCCGTAGACCAGCTCGTCCAGGGAGTGCTCGAGGATGTACGTCTTGGCCTGGGGGACGGCGAGGGTCTCGCGCAGCAGGTGCTCGAGCATGTGCACCTTGACGCCGAGGTCACGCAGCGACTCCGCGAAGCCGTCGTGTTCCTGCTTCGCCCGCTTCACCCAGAGCACGTCGTCGAAGAGGTACTCGTCCTTGTTCGTCGGGGTCAGGCGTTTCAGCTCGAGGTCAGGACGGTGCAGGATGACCTGCCTGAGTCGGCCGACCTCGGAGTCGACGTGCAGGTCCATGATGCCCTCCCTGGTCCCGTTCCCGAGCAGGTTCGTCGCGCTGAGCCTCGACACATCAACGGTGCTCGCCCATCGGCTGGACGCATGAGGGCCGAAAGACCCTGGGCGGGGGGCCCTTCGGCCGTCGTCGGATCAGCCGTGCCGTGCTTCCCTGATGCCCACGGGGCGCTGGCTTCGAAGCGGGGAGAGCCCATGGCCACAGAGACCACTCCGGAAGGTACGGCGCCGGACGCCGAAGGCCGGAAGAAGTTCCATTTCCCCAGCGCCTTCACCATCCTCGTCGGGGTGACGGTGGTGGTGTGGCTGCTGGCGTTCATCATCCCGACGGGCGCCTACAAGGTGAGCGAGGCGACCGGCCGTCCGATTCCGGGCAGCTACGCGTCCGTGGACGTGGGGTTGTCCTTCGTCGACCGGCTGATGCAGCTGTTCCTGGCACCGGTCAACGGGCTGTACGGTGTCGCCAGCTCCGAGACCGGCTTCATCGGCCCTTACGAGACAGGTGAGCTGTTCGGTGCGGCCGGCGTGTTCCTGTTCGTGATCGCGATCGGCATCTTCATCACGATCTCGATGAGCACCGGCGCCATCGACATCGGCATCGCGAGGGTCGCGCACCGGTACCGTGCCCGGGGTGCCCTGGTGATCGTGCTGCTGATGGTCCTCTTCTCGATCGGCGGGACGACCGAGGGCATGGCGGAGGAGACACTCGGCTTCTACGCGCTCGTCGTGCCTCTCATGCTCAGCCTCGGCTACGACCGGATGGTCGCCGCGGCCACGATCCTGATCGGCGCCGGGATCGGCGTGCTGGCTTCCACGGTGAACCCGTTCGCGACCGGTGTCGCGTCTGCTGCTGCCGACGTCTCGATCGGTGACGGCATCGGTTTCCGGTTCCTGATGTACGTCGTTCTGGTGCCTGTGGGCATCTTCTTCGTGCTCCGCTACGCCAAGCGGGTGAAGGCGGAGCCGGCCAGGTCGATGACGGGCGTGCAGGAGGGCGACGCCGAGATCGCCGCGCGCGGAGTCAGCACCCCGCCCGGGCTCACCGTCCGGCAGCGGCTGGTGCTCACCGTCGTCGCGCTCACGTTCGCGTTCATGATCTTCGCAATCGTCCCGTGGGCCCAGGTGATCAGCGGTCCCGACGCCGCGAGCTACGCATGGCAGTTCGACTGGTACTTCCCCGAGCTCGCCGCGATGTTCATCGTGATGTCGATCGTCGTCGGCCTGATCGGCGGACTGGGCGAGCAACGGCTCACCGACACGCTGGTGAAGGGTGCCGGCGACTTCATCGGGGTCGGCCTGATCATCGTCCTGGCGCGTGGCATCACCGTGATCATGAACAACTCCCAGATCACCGACACCGTCCTGCACTCCATGGAGAGCGCCGTCAGCGACACCTCGTCCGCGGTCTTCGGGGCGTTGATGTTCATGATCAACCTGCCGCTGGCCTTCCTGGTGCCGTCGACGTCCGGGCACGCCACCCTGGCCATGCCGATCCTGGCCCCCCTGGGCGACTTCGCCGGGGTGTCCCGGGCCATGGTGATCACCGCGTTCCAGTCCGCGTCGGGTGTCGTCAACCTGATCACCCCGACGTCGGCCGTGGTGATGGGTGGCCTCGCCCTGGCGAAGGTGCGCTACGACCAGTACCTTCGCTTCATCGCACCCCTGCTGCTGGTGCTCCTGGTGCTCTGCACCGGCTTCATCGCCGTGGGAGCGGCTCTCTCGTAGCCGCGCGACGGCGGCCGGACGGTGCAGGTCCGGCCGCCGTCGACTGCGTTCAGCGGGCGCCAGGATGTCTACGGCTGCGGCTCGGCGGGTGGCGCCATCTCGGCCCGCACCCCCAGCAGGCGGATCGCACGCGTCGGCTCGAACCGGTTCACGAGGGTGATCGCGGCCTCCTCGATGACGTCCGGGTCGCTCGTCTCGCGTTCCAGGGTCAGGCTGCGGGTGTGGGTGTCGAACGGCGCGAACCGGACCTTGACCGCGACGCGGACCGCCGGGCGCTTCTCCTGGTTGATGTCCTCTGTCACCTGGCGGGCGAGCCGGCGTACCTCGGCCTCCACCTGCCGCCAGTCCGTGAGGTTCTGCTGGAAGGTGCTCTCACGGCTGTGCGAGCGGGCGACGTAGGGGGACCCCTCGACCGGCGAGGTGTCGACCCCTCGCGCCAGGCGGCGGTACCACGGGCCCATCGTCGGTCCGAGCTCCGCAGCGAGCCATCGGGCGTCCGCCGTGGCAAGCTCGGCGACGGTCGTGACGCCCAGGCCGGCAAGGCGTTTGGCCGTCTTCCGGCCGATCCCCCACAAGGCATCGGTGGGCCGGTCCCGCATCACGTCGAACCAGTTCTGCTCGGTCAGCCGGAACATCCCCTGCGGCTTGCCGAACTCCGTGGCGATCTTGGCGCGGAGCTTGTTGTCGCCGATGCCCACCGAGCAGTGGAGCCGGGTGGCCTCGAAGACAGCCTCCTGCACCACCTTGGCGAAGGCCTCGGGGTCGTCGGTCTCGACCCCGAGGAAGGCCTCGTCCCAGCCGAGCACCTCGACCACTGCGTCGAGAGACCGCAGGGTCTCCATCACCGTCGCGGAGACCGCTTCGTACGCCGGCGCGTCCACGGGCAGGAAGACCGCGTCCGGGCACTTGCGCGCGGCGGTCCGCAGCGGCATGGCGGAGCCGATGCCGTACTCACGTGCCTCGTACGACGCGGTGGAGACCACACCACGCTCGGTGGGGTCGCCGCGACCGCCGACCACGACCGGCTTCCCCGCGAGCTCCGGACGGCGCAGGACCTCGACCGCGGCGATGAACTGGTCGAGGTCTACGTGGAGCACCCAGGAGCGGGCCATGACGCCATTGTGGCGTCATGGCCCGACAACCTCACGGCCGAACGGCGGTTCGTCCTACCTCGTGCGGGCGTAGCGGATGGCTCGCTTCGTGTCGCCGAGTCCGCGGTACCACGTGCGCACGGCCGTCCTGCAACGGATCGTCTCCAGGCGTCGGTGGTACTCGCCGCACTCGGCGACCGCCTCGGACAGCGTGGGCGTCCACGTCTCGGAGCCGTCGAAGTACCTGATGTGGAAGCCGCGGTCGCTCGCTCCGCTGAGCGCCGTGATCGTGTCGTCCGGTGGCACCCACGTGCGGGCCGCCTGGGCGGCTCCACCCCCGCACAGCAGCAGGGCGCCGGCCAGCACGATGAGTCGCGTGGTGAGGTGCATGCCTTCTCCATCTGTCCTGTGGCCGTCTGCTGTCGAACGGCCTGGTGAGGCGACGCTAGGCACCCGAGGGAGACGACACCGACGTCGAACAGGTCCCTGTGCACAACAGGGCAGGTCACGCGGCAGTGCCGGGATTCCGGCCGCCAGGCAGGTCAGGAGGGCGAGCCGTCCCACGAGGCCCGGCGGACGATCCGCGCCATCTCCTCCAGGTCGACGACTGCCTTCCCCGGCTCTTCCGGCCACCCTTCCACCTGACCGGCCGCCCAGTCCGCCCAGTCCGCGACCAGCCTGTAGAAGTCGGTGAGGAAGGCCCCGACGAGCATGGTCTGCGCGACCCGCCACTGGAACTCCCCCTCCCCCGCTTCGTAGGCGCGCCCCGCCGCGATGTTCTCCTGGTTCCGCTCCTCTGCCCAGGCGCGAGCGGCAGCCAGCGTGGCCTGCGTGTCCTGCTTCGTGCCGTGCTCGGCGAAGAAGATCTTGAGCAGCTGCTCGGACTCGAGCACGGGGCCATCTCCGGGCTGGCTGAGCCAGGCAGCGACTGCTCTGCGTCCCTTCGCGGTGATGCTGTAGACGGTGCGTGGCCGTCGGCCGACCTGCTCCTGCCGCGCCCGGGCCAGACCCTGCTCGACCAGCTTCTTCGGCTCCTCGTACAGCTTGCTCTGCGCACGCGGCCAGATCCGGCCGAGGCTGCGGTCCATCTGCTGCGCCAGCTCGTAGGTAGACCACGACCTCACCGCGAGCAGGCTGAGGATCGCGTACGACGTCGTGCTCAGGCTCCGACCCCTTGACATGCGCTGCCTCCCGGAGGTGTCCTGTAGATAGTCCCAAAGGGAGGATAGAACAAGAGGGAGGGCGTCGTCATGGACGACATCACCACCACACCCCGCATCGCACCCTCGAACCACGAGCAGCTCCGCGCCTGGGACGGCGGCGAGGGGACCTATTGGGCAACACACGCCGAGCGCTTCGACAGGTCTGTGGCGCGTTACCACGGGCCCCTGATGGAAGCAGCGGCGGTGAGTACGACGGACCGCGTGCTCGACATCGGCTGCGGTTCCGGCGAGACGACCAGGGACGCCGGCAGAGCCGCGTCGCACGGGGAGGCGCTGGGGGTCGACCTGTCCTCCCAGATGCTCGAGGTCGCGCGCCGGCTGTCCGCCGCAGAGGGCCTGACCAACGTCGGCTTCGAGCAGGTCGATGCGCAGGTCTACCCGTTCTCGCCGGAGTCCTTCGACGTGGCGATCAGCAGGACCGGCAGCATGTTCTTCGGCGACGCGGTCGCCGCGTGGGGCAACATCGCCCGGGCACTGCGCCGCGGCGGCCGGCTCGCGCTGCTCGTCTGGCAACCCCTTCCGGAGAACGAGTGGTTCCAGACGATCGCCGGAGCACTGTCGGCCGGCCGCCTGCTGTCGGCACCACCGCCGGACGCTCCGGGACCATTCTCGATGAGCGACCCCGACCGGGTCCGGGGTCTGCTCACGGACGCGGGTTTCTCCACGCCGCGCCTGGTCGGGCTGCGCGGGCCGATGCGCTTCGGCGACACAGCCGAGGACGCGCACGCCTTCATCGTCGGGCTGAGCGGCTGGATGCTCAAGGGGCTCGACGCCGCGGGCCAGGCGAGAGCACTGGACGACCTGATGGCGAGGCTCCGGGCGCACGAGACCGGGCAGGGCGTGGACCTCGGGTCGGCGACGTGGCTGATCACCGCGGTCCGGGAGCACTGACCACGGCTGCCCTGGTCCACCAGCGCCGCGGGCATCCTGGTGGTCAGGAGGATCCGCGACCGTAGGTCGCCACGAGCGTGCCTCGAGCCTCGGCAGCCGACTCGATCGCTGCGAGTGCATCCTCGAGGTCCGCACCGTCGGCGAGGCCGGTCGGCGCCGACAGCGCGTAGACAGTGAACCGGTAGCGGTGCGTGCCACTCGGCGGGCACGGCCCGGCGTACGACACCTCGCCCGACGAGTTCGTCGCCTGCGCCGCGCCGGCCGGGACTTCGCCCTCTCGAACGGCGCCGAAGCGGGCGGGGATGTCGACCACCACCCAGTGCACGAACGTTCCACCCGGCGCGTCGGGGTCGTCCACGACCAGGCCCCACGCCGCCGGGTGCTCGCCCTCCCCGCGCCACGCCAGCGGCGGAGACTGCTCCGGGCCGTCGCAGGTGAACCGGGGCGGTATCGCCTGCCCTTCTCCCAGGGCGGGGCTGGTCACCGTGACGGTGACAGGTGCCCCGGCGCCTATGTCCGAGGCCGGGTCGTCCCCGCACCCGACCAGCACCAGTGAGCACAGCAGCAGGAGGGTCCTGCACAGCCCGGCCACAGCTCCCAGGCTAGCCCTGAGAGCCGGTCGCCTCGACCTCACGCAGAGGCGGGCAGCAGCTCTTGCGCTCGAGCGTCGGCCACATGGTCGACGACTACCCGCACGGCGGCGGCATCCTGCAGGATCCGGCGGTGTCCGAGCCCGTCCGTGGTCACCAGCCGTGCCGCGGGCAGGACGGATACGAGGTCGACGCTCTCGTGGTACGCCGTCTCCCGGTCGCGTCGGTCGTGCACCACGAGCGTGGGCACCGGCACGACGTCCTCGGAGAGCGCGCCGACATCGAACTCCTCCACCGGAATCCCGACCCGCCGCCCTGTCAGCGCGTCCAGGTGTCGTCGTGTCCTGCGGCCGATCCCGAGCATCCTCTGGAAACCGTCGAGCTGCGTGGCCGCCCGGGACATCGGCGCCACCAGCACGAGCCGCTCGGTTCCGAGCCAGCCGTACTTCAGGGTCAGCATCGTGGACGCCGCGCCCATCGAGTGCGCGACCACGGCCCGCGCCGGGCCGAACTCGGCGGCCACCGCGTCCAGAGACCTGCCCAGCTCGACACCCGTGCTCGAGCGCGCGCCGGACGGCCCGGCGTCCGAGTCGCCGTGTGACAGCCCGTCGAACATCACCACGCGGAAGCCACGGTCGACAAGCGGGTCGACGTACGCCGAGAGCTGGCTTCCGCGCCCGCCCCACCCGTGCACCAGGTAGACGACCGGCCCGTCGCCCCAGTACGTGCCGCGCACGCGACGCCGCTGCGACTCCACCTCGAACGGAACGCCCCCGGCGGGCACGCGGTGCGAGCGCGGCGCAGGCGGCAGGGTGAACCAGATCCTGGCCGCCGCACGCGCCGCCACCCTCGGCGCCGCCAGCTCCGTCACCCGGAAGAACCCTCGAATAACTCGAACGTTCGTGCTTTTCTGAAACGCTGAGAAAGCCATGTCTCTCTCCTCGATTGGGACTACTCGGCGCGGCGAGCTGCCGCGACCAACGACTCGAATGCCCGGCGGGTGCGTGCTTCTGCGGTGGCGTCGCGAAGCAGGCGCGACGCATGGTGGTGCGCGAGCATGACCCCGTGCACCTCGAAGGCGAACTGGTCCAGATCCAGGTCCGGCCGGAAGTCGCCCTCGGCAACGGCTGAGCCGGCCACCGTCGCGATCATCTCCAGCCAGTCGCGCTCGTTCCTCACCAGCGCGTCACGCAACGGCCCGGGCCGGTCGTCCAGCTCCGCGGCCGCTGCGACGAAGATGCATCCACCCTCCAGCGCCTCCGCGGCCCATCTCAACCATCCGTCGAAGAGCGCTCGAACCCGGACGACTCCCCGCTCCGATGCCAGGGCAGGGCGCACGACGACGTCGACGAACCTGTTCCGCGCGCGTTCGAGGGTCTGCAGCTGCAGCTGCTCCTTGGACCGGAAGTGCGCGAAGAGACCGCTCTTGCTCATCTCCGTCTGCTCGGCCAGACCACCGATGCTCAGACCGTCGAACCCGACGCGCGAGGCGACCTGCACCGCCTCGTCGAGGATCGCAGTCCTGGTGTCCTCGCCTTTGCCCATGGCAGCGACAATAGCACGCTCGTTCTATTTCCAGGAAGACCTAACCTGTGCGATGACCTCCTGAGCCTGCCTCCTCGGGGGCTCGCACGGTTGCCGGGTGTGCCACCTCACGGGCCGAAGGTGGAACGGACAGTCACGAGGTGCATCCGCTCCGCGAACGGCGACGACGCCCGAGCGGCTGAGCCGCCCGCACATACCGGGGCAGAGACATCCTTCTCCGCAGCCTGACCGACGGGTCGGCCGGAAGTCGCTGGAAAACCCAACCGCCCAAGGCATTTGTCTCTTGCCGCCGCGGGCGGACGGGCGAAGCATGCGAAGGGTCGAACGGACGCGTGCGACCGGAGCCGCGGCCGAAGACTTGGTCTTTGGAGGAGGCGGACATGGCACAGTTCCTGTTCCAGGTTGCGTATACAAGTGAGTCCTGGAAGACACAGGTGCGAGACCAGGGCAACGTGCTGGATCGGATCCAGCCGCTGCTGAGGAGCTGCAACGGACGTGTGGACAGCTGCTTCTACGCGTTCGGCGACTACGACCTGGTCCTGCTCGCGGACTTCCCCAGCGCTGAGGAGGCGGCCGCATTCTCGCTCGCCGCGACCGCAGGCGGTTCGGTGAAGTCGATCAAGACGACACCGCTGCTCACGATCGAGCAGGGGCTCACGGCGATGCGGCGCGCGTCCGAAGCCGGCAGGGAGTACGTCCCTCCGGTGGACACCCCGGCTGGTGCGCACTCCGAGAGGCGGTGACCCAGCCCGTCACTGTCACTCGCCTGCTGCTCGCCGGTCAGGACACCCGGCGCTGCTGGACACGCCACAGCACCAGCAACGCGCCGGCCAGCGTCCACATCAGCAGCAGCACCCCGACGAACTTCACGGCGTCGAGCCACGCTGGGCCGGTGTAGACGCGGGTGTCGCCCATCGAACCGAACGGCGCGAGAAGAAAGCAGCCTCCCAGCCACGCGGCCCAGTGTCGGGCGACGTGTGCCCGGACCGACGTGCGCGGCGTCACCCGGGCCGGTTCACTGTCCCCCGTGGGTCCGTCCGCAGGAGCGGCGGTGCCTGGGGCCACCCTGGCCGCGACGGCGTTGACCGGTGTCATCCGGCCCCACGGGTCGTACCTCATCAGCGCGATCCCCATCTGGTCGGCGTACTCGCACGCGGTCTTGGAGTAGTTGCTGCCGGTGAAGAAGAACAGCATCTGCGACGTCCGCATGCGTGCGCCGACGAGCTGCTGCAGGGCGGGCCGGCCGACCGGGGCGCCTTGGAACTTCACCTGACCCAGCGCGCGCCGGGCCCGGACGTCGATCCCGCCGTCGGCCCCGCCCGGCACCGCCACGGCGTCCGGGTAGCCCCAATGCCGCATCCACGCGGCCGCGTTGAGCTCGGCGTCCTGCCAGGTGTCGATCTGGCGGAGCGCCGGCGCCTGCTTGTCCAAGTCCGAACCTCCGGGGAGTAGTGGGCCCAATCCTCTTATGTAGCAGGGGGTTCGGACGAATCCTGACCTGCAGGCATGCCTGCGCGACCTGCGATGTGCGGGGGCAGCGGGATGCCGTCCCGGAGCAACGGGTCCGGCTCAGGAGTTCCCCACACGTGGTGGAGGGGAAGCCGGCCCGCCCAGATGTCGAGCGCGGCGTCGGGGCCCTCGCCGTCGTCGGGGTGGTTCGAGCTGATCTTGACCGATGCCTCGCCGACGCCGAGCGCGAGCAGGGTGGTAGCGGCGAGCTCCTTGCGTGACGGTCCGCGGGCATAGTCCCACTGCCCGGGCGCGGCCTGCTCGGACAACACGTTGAGCCCGTGCAGCTTCTCGTCCGGGTCGGTGACCTCGCGCGGCACGCCGTACACCATGGCGCTGCGGTAGTTGACGCCGTGCTCGAAGACAGAGCGGGCAAGCACGAGAGCGTCGACGTGGGTGACGGTCACGCAGACGGTCTGGCCCGGGGACTCGACCAGGCTCCGGCTCGCCACCGAGCCGTGGAGGTAGAGCGCGCCGTCACCGGCGTCATAGCCGTAGACAGTCGGCAGCGCGACCGCAACATCGTCCAGGACGAACGCGAGGTGGCAGACGAAACCCGCCCGCAGGATCGCGTCGAGGTCGTCGCGAGACACACTCCCCTTCTCCCGCAGCCGCTGGTGACGGGTCCGGTCGGAGACCGGGAGAATGCGTTGGTCCATGCTGCCCATCTTCTATCGGAGACAGGGCGCACGCTACAGCGTCGAGGGCGCGCGAAGGGTCAGTCGAGCTTGGCGCGGAGGTACTGGTTCGGCCACTCCACGCCCTCCCCCACCGTCACCCCGAGCTCACGTGCGGCGTCGAGCGCCCAGTGCGGGTTGCGCAGCATGGCGCGTGCCAGGAGCACGACGTCCGCGGAGCCGTCGGCGATGATGTCCTCTGCCTGCTTGGCATCGGTGATCAGCCCGACCGCACCGGTCGGGATCCCGGCCTCGCGCCGGATCCGACGCGCGAGCTCCACCTGGTAGCCCGGACCGACCGGGACGTCGGCCGGGGCGTTCCCGCCGCTCGACACGTCCACCAGGTCGACGCCCCCGTCGCGGAGCAGGGCCCCGAGCCGCACCGAGTCGTCGACGGTCCAGCCGTCCTCGACCCAGTCGGTGGCCGAGATCCGCACGCTCAGAGGAGTCGCCTCGGGCACGACCCCGCGCACGGCGGCGACGACCTCGAGCAGCAGCCGCACCCGGTTCTCGAAGGATCCGCCGTACTCGTCGACGCGCAGGTTCGACAGCGGCGAGAGGAACTCGTGGAGCAGGTAGCCGTGCGCGGCATGGACCTCGAGCACGTCGAACCCGGCGGCGAGTGCTCGTTCGGCTGACGAGGCGAAGTCGTCGACGACCTTGGCGATGCCATCGTGGTCCAGCTCCCGCGGCTCACGCAGACGCGGGTAGGCGATGGGCGACGGCGCGACCGGCTGCCAGCCGCCGTCCTCGTCCGCCACCGGGCCGCGCCCCAGCCACGGTGGGCTCGTCGACGCCTTGCGTCCGGCGTGGGCGAGCTGCATGCCGGCAGGCTTGCCCTGACCGTGGACGAACCGCACGATGCGGGACCAGGCGACCTTCTGCTCGTCGTTCCAGATCCCGGTGTCCACGGAAGAGATCCGGCCTTCTGGCGAAACGGCCGTCGCCTCGGTGAAGACGAGCCCGACACCGCCGCGGGCGAACGAGCCGAGATGGACCAGGTGCCAGTCGTTCGGGACGCCGTCGACCGCGGAGTACTGGCACATCGGCGAGACCCAGACCCGGTTTCGGAACGTCATGTCCCTCAGGGTGAAGCTGCTGAACAGCCGGCTCATCGAGTAGTTGCTCCCGTCGGTGCGATGGGTCGTCTCAACTCCTCCAACGTAGTCCGACGGGCGGTGATTCCTGTCAGGCGCTTGCCCTGCGGCCGTAACCGGACCCCGAGGATCTCCAGTCGGGCTCGTCGGTCACGTTCGCGATCTCGCACACCATCGAGTCGAACGGTCGACACGCCTGTTCCACGATCCAGTAGAGAACCCCGCGCATTGCAAGCCTTCCTCGTCGGTTGTAGGAGTGGCATTCCCGCTCGGGCATGTCCGCAAACCATCCGTTTCTCCCGGAAAGGCACCCGCGAACCTCACAGCGGGTCCAGCGGGTACCGACGGTTTCGGTCTTGCGACCGCGGCCCGGGAGACTCACACCGGGCCGCGGCCGGCTCGAGTCAGCGGACGTAGCGGTCCGCGACCACCGAGGGAGTCTCCACGGGCCGGCCCTTCTCGATGGACCAGGCGAGGCGCACCAGCTGGGCGTGCGACCAGATCAGAGGCGTGGCCGATCGGGTGCCCTCACCAGTCGGGAACCCCGGCTGACCAGACGGCGGGCGACCGTCCCAGACCTGCTCGGCGATCATCCGGCCCGAGTTGCCGGCGGCGGCCATGGACTGCAGGTACGTCGTCGCGTCACCACCGCTCGCGACGGTGTACTCGCCACGCTCCCCGGCGAGGAGCGGCCACGCCCGGCCGAGCGTCTCGAACGTGTCGGGATCGGTGATCCGCCACTGCCCTCCGGTGCGGGTCTCCCCGTAGCCGTCGTGGTTGTAGCGGCGCCAGAACGGCCCGTTCGGCGTCGTCGCCTGCAGCTGCTCGTCGATGACCGGCAGCGTGGACACGATCTCCGGGGAGTCTGCGGGCTTCACTCCGAGTCGGACCAGGTCGAGGAAGCTGGCGTCCACCACCTTGCGCTGGTCGATGCTGCTCGGGCCACCGTCACCCACCGAGTACGTCGTGCCGGCGTCGGGGTTCCCGTCCTTGGTCAGGCGCAGGTAGTACGGCGCCTCGGAGTAGGGACCGTTCGTGGTCACGGTCCACTGCTCGACCTTGCGCTGCCACTCGTCCGCGGTCTCCAGCCAGCGGGCCGCCGACGCCTGGTCACCGTTGCGGCGGGCGAGGTCGGCCGCGCACACCAGGCCGGCGATCTGCGCGGCGATGGTCGAGGGCGAGTAGCCGGCCTGGTTCTCCCACCGCTCCTGGGGCGAGTACGGCGCCGGGGTGCCCGTCTCCGGGTCACGGAAGTCGGTGATGAAGTCCGCGGCCTTCTTCACGTGGCTGTAGGTCTCGGAGTCGTCGCGGCCGACCTGCCAGGCCAGCACGATCGGCAGGGCCACCTCGTCGAGCTGCAGGTTGCTCCACACCGGTGTGCCGTCGACCTGGGAGTTCTGCGGGAAGGACCCGTCCGGCTTCTGCTGGACCTGGAACAGCCAGTCCACGACGCGCCGCGCGGCGGCCCGGTCACCCGCGGCCCACAGCGCAGTCCCGAACTGGTAGGCGTCGCGGGACCACACCAGGTGGTAGGCCCCGGACGGCGAGGCGAGCCAGTCGATCTCGTCTCCCCACACCCAGGGAGCCGACGGCGAGGCGATGAGCGCGCCCCGGTGAGTCTTGTCCTCCGACGCGGCGACCACCATCGTCGAGGCGAGGTACTCCTTCTTCACCGTGCCGGCACTGGCGGGCACCGGCTTCAGCGAGTCGAGGTAGCGGTCCCAGCCGGCGGCGTAACGACCGGCGACAGCGCCGTACCCCTCCCCCAGGCTCTCGTCGGCGGCCGTCTTCGCGGCAGCGCCGTCGGAGCCGAAGCCGAGTGCGAGTGTCGTGTGCCGGGCGCCGGCGCGTCCGGTGACACCGGACAACCGGGCCGTCTGCACGATGTTGCCTTCGCCTGCCCGGCCGTAGCGCCAGTCCATCCGGTGGTCGCGCTTCAGGTCGGTCCAGCCGTCGCTCTCGCCGAGATAGCCGGTGGACGTGGCGCCGAGGACGGGACGTGCGGTCAGCGCACTCGCGACCGGCTCACCGCCGGCGTCACGAGCGACGAGCGAGCGGCCGCTGGTGCGACCCGCATCGTCCATGCCGCTGTTGGCGAGTGACGGGTCGTAGAGCGCGAAGACCTGGTAGGGGCTTCCGTCCAGGGAGGTGACCTTGACGTCGACGACCAGGGTGTCGCGCGCAGGGTCGGTGACGTAGCGCTTGGTGATGCGGTACTTACCCGACTTCGCGGTGTTGACCTGGGTGAAGCCGAGGCTGCGGTCGTCGGTCATCCTGGTCCGCTGCCGGGTGTCCACGGACTCGCGGTCGGTGAACGTCTCCCCGTCGGTGACGACGAGCTCCAGGCTTCGGACGCTCGGCGTCCCGAGGTCGGGGTAGAAGACCTCGCTGGTCCGCCCGTGGTGCAGCGTGAACCAGACGTTGCTTCGCTGGGACCGTGCCGTTCCGAAACCCGCCTTGTCCGCCTCGGTCCAGGTGGCCTTCGCTCCCGGTGCCCCGGGCGGGCTCCCGGTCCGCTCGGACTCGCGAGGCCCCGCTGCTGCGCTCGTCGGAGTGAGGAGCGCGGCGGTCAGGACAAGTGCGGCGAGGATTGGAGTGCGTGTGGCCATGGCGTGCCTCCCGAGATAGTCGAACGCGACGTACCCGGGCAAAACAGGACCAAACGGTCTCCGGCCCGACGCAAGGCAGACTGTCCCGATGCTGACCCACGCAATCCTCGTAACGGCAGGCCGCTCGTGAAGGCCGTCGTCTACCCCGACTACCGGGTGACCCCGACGCTGACGACCGTCCCGACACCGGCCTGCCCCGACGACGGCGTGCTCGTCCGGGTACGTGCAAGCGGCGTGTGCCGTTCGGACTGGCATGCCTGGATGGGGCACGACCCGGTCTCGCTGCCCCACGTGCCCGGGCACGAGCTCGCCGGTGTGGTCGCCTCCGCCGGCCCGCGCGTGGCCGGCTGGCGGGTCGGCGACCGGGTCACGGTGCCGTTCGTGTGTGGCTGCGGCGCGTGCGAGTACTGCGCGGCCGGGCAGGCCCAGGTGTGCCCCGACCAGACCCAGCCGGGTTTCACCGGACCCGGTTCCTTCGCCGAGCTGGTCGCGATCCACGCGGCGGACACCAACCTGGTGGCGCTACCCGACTCGGTCGACTTCGTCGCCGCGGCGTCTCTCGGCTGCCGGTTCGCCACCGCCTTCAGGGCGCTCTCCGCTCACGGCCGGGTCGGTGAAGGGTGACTGGTTGGCCGTGCACGGCTGCGGTGGCGTAGGGCTGTCCGCGGTCATGATCGGAACCGCACTCGGGGCACGGGTCGTCGCCGTGGACATCGCCCCGGCGGCCCTGGCACGTGCCCGCGAGCTCGGGGCGGAGGTCGCGGTCGACGCACGCGAGGTCGACCCGGTCGAGGCCGTCCGGCGTCACAGCGGTGGCGGTGCGCACGTCTCGATCGACGCGCTGGGCTCCCCCGCCACGTCGACGGCGTCGGTCCGCTGCCTGCGCCCGCGCGGCCGGCATGTCCAGGTCGGCCTGCTCCTCGGCACGGCGTCCACGCCCCCGATCCCGATGGACCAGGTGGTCGCCCAGGAGCTCGAGATCTACGGCTCTCACGGCATGGCGGCACGTGACTACCCCGCGATGCTCGCCCTGGTCGCCGACGGAAGGCTCCGGCCGGATCGCCTGGTAGGGCGGGTCATCCGCCTCGAGGAGGCCGGAGCCGCCCTCGCAGGAATGGGCGAGGACGCCGGTCATGCCGGCATGACCGTGATCGACCTGGAGGGCTGACCGGGTTTTTACTTTTCGCCCCGGCTTGCCCTGGTCGCGGATACGCTCCCGGCAACAGCCCGATGCTGACAAGGGAGACCACGGGTGCGCCGCAAGCTTGGGACCTTCGGGTGTCTCCTCCTCATGGTCGGTTCCGCCTGCTTCGCAGGGGCTGCGAGTGCGAGCCAGTCCCGGGAGCAGCACCAGCGGCCCGGGACGCTGACGGAGGCGCAGTCCGCGCTGCGCCGGGCACAGCACCTGTTCCACCCCGAGCGCTCGGACCTGAGGTCGACCGGACCCACCGGCCATGCGTCACGTGAGGCCACCGTGGTCCTGCGCGACCTCGCGTTCGAGATGGACGAGCTCCCAGCACGTGACCAGCGCACTGCGCGACGGATCCTCGCGCGTCCCACCGACGGGGCTGCCGACCCCGACGAGAACGGCTACCGCGCCGGCGCGGAGGTGACCTGTTCCGAGCACCTGTGCTTCCACTGGGTCGCCTCCACCGAGGACGCGCCGCCTCCTGCTGACCTCGACACGGACGGTGTCCCGGACTGGGTCGAGACCAACATGACCGTCTTCGAGAACGTGTACGGCCGCATCGTCACCGAGTTCGGCTACCGGCCCCCTCTCACCGACGAGTCGTCCCCCGACCACGGGCCCGACGGACGGCTCGACATCTACCTCGCCGAGCTCGGAGCGGACCACCTCTACGGCTACTGCACGACCGACGACCCCGCGGTCGTGGTACGCAGCGACGTCTCGGCGTACTGCGTGATGGACGACGACTTCGACCCCCTCCAGTACGGCGGAAGGGACGCCCGCAGGAGCCTTCAGGTCACGGCCGCCCACGAGTTCTTCCACGCCGTCCAGGCGGCGTACGACCTGGGCGAGGACACGTGGATGCTCGAGGGCACCGCGACCTGGATGGAGGACGAGGTCTACGACTCCGTCAACGACAACCGCCAGTACTTCCCGGACAGTCCCCTGGTCCTGCCGCACGTCCCGGTCGACTACGCCCCCGAGGGGTACGGCTACGGGTCCTGGGTCTTCTGGCGCTTCCTGTGCGAGTACTTCGGTGACCGTTCCGTCGTCCGGCGCATCTGGGAGCGCGCCGACGCGGGCCCCACCGGACGGGACGAGTACTCGATCGAGGCGGTCCGGAAGCTCACCGCGGCACGCGGCACGTCGTTCGCGCGGACGTTCGCGGACTTCGGCGCCGTGAACCGGTTGGCCAAGCGGTGGTACGACGAGGGCGGGAGCTACCCGCAGGCACCCGTCGCCGCGACCCTCACCCTGACGCGCGCGACGCCGGGCACGGGCTGGAGGTACGCAGCACTCGACCACCTGACGAGCATCCACGTGAAGCTGCGGCCCGGGCAGAGCCTGACCGGGCGATGGAGGCTCGCCGTCGCGCTCGACCTGCCGAAGACGTTCCGCGGCTCGGCGGCCACCGTGGCCGTGCACCGCAAGGACGGCAGCGTCCGCTGGGTCGACGTCAGGTTGAGCTCCTCCGGTGACGCCAGGGTGACGTTGCCGTTCACGCGCAGCGCGATCGGCTACGTCGTGCTGACCATGACGAACGCCAGCACCCGGTACGACTGCTGGTACGGCGCCTCGATCTCGTGCAGCGGGATCCCGAAGGACGACGGGCTGAAGCACTGGTTCAAGGCCCGGGCGGTCCGATGAGATCTAGGGCTGGCCGACGGGCAGGTCGCGGGGATCGTGGTCTGCGGGATCACGACCAACCACTGCTGTGAGACCACCGCCCGGGTCGGTGGCAACCTGGGGCACGACGTGCTGTTCGCGACCGTCGTCACGACCGGGGACCTGCTGCCGTAGCCCTGTCGGTCACATCTCCGGACGTGGCCGATCTCGGCCCTGACGCAAGCACGCCGGGCGGTCCCCGCAGGACCGCCCGGCGTTACCCCTCGTCGCGACGTGCCTAGGTCGTGCTTGCCTCGTGGAGGCGGAGGAACTCCAGGTGTCGCTCGTACTGGTCGAGCACGTCGTCGATCAGCTGCGTGTGGGTGTAGCCCATCACGTCGTACCCCTGACCGCCTTCGCGCAGGTGCACCTCCAGCCGGGAGTAGACCTCGTGCCCACCGGGCGCCGAACCGCGGCCGTAGACCGGGACCGGCGCCTCGCGAGGCCAGATCTGGTAGTGGAACGGGTGGTCGGTGCCCAGGTCGGTCGCGAGCTCGACGTACGACGTGCCGTTGTCGGTGACCCTGTTGGTGGTGGCCTCGACCCCCTTGCCGCGAAGCTCCCCGGCCACCTCCTCCAGGGCAGGCACCGCCACGTCGTCGACGAACTCGGCAACCTTGGCGCTGCTGGGGAACGCCATCGCGCGGCTGAGCCGCGCCCGCCACGGCCGACCCTGGTGACTCTCCGGCCCAGGCGTGGTCCGGCCGGACAACTGTCCCGGCAGGCTCTGCCGGTGGCTGTCCTGGCGGAACGCCTCGACCCTCAGTGCCTTGTAGAGCCCGACCATCACGAGCACCATCACGAACCCGAACGGTAGCCCCATGATGATCGTCGCGTTCTGCAGCGCCGGGACGCCGCCCACCAGAAGCATGGCCATCGTCAGCAGGCCCGTCGCCAGCGCCCAGAAGATACGGGAGCCCTTGGTCGCGTCGTCCTGGGGGGTGCGGAGCTTCGACGACAGGTTCGCCATCACCAGCGCTGCCGAGTCGGCCGAGGTGACGTAGAACAGCAGGCCGACAAAGGTCGCTATCGCAGCGATGAACGTGAACGCCGGGTACTGCGTCAGCAGCGTGTAGAAGCCTCGTTCGGGGGTGTTCATCGCGAGCTGGCCGAACTTGGCGTCGCCGCTGCGCACGGCGTCGATCGCGGCGTTGCCGAAGATCGAGACCCACATCAGCACGTAGGAGAACGGGATGATCAGCGTTCCCGCCACGAACTGCTTGATGGTCCGACCCCGGCTGATACGAGCCAGGAACAGACCCACGAAGGATGCCCAGGCGATCCACCAGGCCCAGAAGAACAGCGTCCACCAGCTCATCCACTGCACCGGCTGGTCGTAGGCGAACGTCTGGTTGGTCAGCCCGGCGAAGCTGCTCACGTAGTCACCCACGTTGAGCACGAACGCGTTCAGGAGGAAGGTCGTCTTGCCCGTGACCAGGATCCACAGGGCCAGGCCGATGGCGAGGAGCACGTTCAGCTGCGAGAGCCGCTTGATGCCCTTGTCCACGCCGGTGACCGCGGAGACGGTCGCCATGACGGCGGCAAGCACCACGAGCCCGATCTGCGCGGGCACGCCCTCGGGGATGCCGAGCAACAGCTCGAGCCCGTAGTTGAGCTGGACGACGCCGATGCCGAGCGAGGTGGCGACACCGAAGATGGTGCCGATCACCGCCGCGATGTCGACACCGTGGCCCAGCGGGCCGTAGATCCGCTTGCCGAAGATCGGGTACAGCGAGGAGCGGATCGCCAGCGGCAGGTTCATCCGGTAGGAGAAGTAGGCGAGCGCCATGCCCATCAGGGCATACATGCCCCAGCCGCTGAGGCCGTAGTGGAACAGCGTCCAGACGGTGGCCTCGCGTGCGGCGTCGACGGTCTCCGCCTTCCCCACCGGTGGCGCGAGGTACTGCGTGACCGGCTCGGCGACCGAGAAGAACATCAGGTCGGTGCCGATGCCGGCCGCGAACAGCATCGCCGCCCAGGAGAAGGTGCTGAACTCCGGCTGGGAGTGCTCCGGCCCGAGCTTGGTCTTGCCGTAGCGCGAGACGCCGAGGAAGATGACGAAGACCAGTACGGCGGTCGCCAGCAGGATGTAGAACCAGCCGAACCAGCTCGTCGTCCAGCCGACGACGACGCCGATCGTCTCGGCCGCGGCCGTCGGCGCGATCATCGCCCAGATCGCGATCACCAAGGTGACGGCGGCCGAGCCGAAGAACACGACCGGTTTGATCTGGGCGGGCGGGTCCAGCTCCTTCTCCTTGTCGTGAAGGGTCTCACTCATGACGCTGCTCCAGTCTTCATCGAGTTGCGGGGATCACCGGACGGATAGAGAGGCATCCCTTCACCGTGGCGGTAGTAGGGAACCTCGAGGGGTGCGAGCGGTTCGTTGCCGATGATCAGGTCGGCGGCCTTCTCCGCGAGCATCATCACGGGGGCGTAGATGTTGCCGTTGGTCACGTAGGGCATCACCGAGGCGTCGACGACGCGGAGGCCCTCGACGCCGTGCACACGCATGGTGGCGGGGTCGACGACGCTCATGTCGTCGGTGCCCATCTTCGCGGTGCAGGACGGATGCAGCGCGGTCTCGGCGTCCTTGGCGACCCAGTCGAGGATCTCCTGGTCGGTCTGCACCGACGGTCCCGGTGAGATCTCCCCGGCGCTGAACGGAGCGAAGGCGGGCTGCTCGAGGATGTCCCGGGCCGCGCGGACCATCTCGATCCACTCACGGCGGTCGTTCTCGGTGGACAGGTAGTTGAACTGCAGCGCGGGGTGCTCGAACGGGTCGGTGGACCTGATCTTCACCGTGCCTCGACAGTCGGAGTACATCGGACCGATGTGCACCTGGTAGCCGTGTTCGCTGGCAGGCTGCGACCCGTCGTACCGGATCGCGATCGGCAGGAAGTGGAACATCAGGTTGGGGTACCTGACCCGGTCGTTGCTGCGGATGAAGCCGCCCGCCTCGAAGTGGTTGCTCGCCCCGACACCCCTGCGCAGGAACATCCACTCGGCGCCGATGCGTGGCTTGTGGCGGTGCTTCATCCACGGCGCGATCGACACCGGCTGCTTGCTGGCGTGCTGGATGTAGACCTCGAGGTGGTCCTGGAGGTTCTCCCCCACGCCGGGCAGGTCGGCGATGCTCTTGATCCCCAGCGCCTCGAGCTCCTGCGCGTTGCCGATGCCGGCGAGCTGGAGCAGCTGCGGAGAGTTGATCGCACCGCCGCAGAGGATGACCTCACGGGCGTCCACCCTGCGGTGCACCTTGCCGCCGCGCGTGTAGTCCACGCCGACGACCCGGTTGCCGCGGGTCCGCAGGCCGGTGACGTGGGCGAGGGTATGGACGTCGAGGTTCGGCCGCTTCATCACCGGGTGCAGGTAGGCGCGGGCCGCGCTGAGCCGACGACCGCGGTGCACGTTGCGGTCGAACTTCGCGAAGCCCTCCTGCCGGTAGCCGTTCACGTCGTCGGTCAACGGGTGACCGGCCTCCTGAACCGCCTCGAAGAAGGCCCCGAAGAGCGGGCTGGTCGCGGGACCCCGCTCGAGCACGAGCGGGCCGGAGCCACCGCGCCACGGGTCGGCGCCGGCCGTGCAGGTCTCCATGCGCTTGAAGTAGGGCAGGCAGTGGGCGTAGTCCCAGTCCTCCATGCCCGGGTCGCCTGCCCAGCGCTCGAAGTCCATCGGGTTGCCTCGCTGGAAGATCATCCCGTTGATGCTGCTGGAACCGCCGAGCACCTTGCCGCGGGCATGGAACACACGCCGCCCTCCCATGTGCGGCTCGGGCTCGGACTCGTACTTCCAGTCGTAGAGCCGGTTGCCGATCGGGTAGGGCAGGGCGGCCGGCATGTGGATGAACGGGTCCATCTTGAAGTCGCTGCGGCCGGCCTCGAGGACCAGGACGCTCGTCGACGGGTCGGCGCTGAGGCGGTTGGCCAGCGCAGACCCCGCCGAGCCTCCGCCGACGATGACGAAGTCGTAGGGCTTGCTCATCACGCGTCCTCTCCTGCCGGTGCCCCGAACCAGCGCTGCGGGGCCGGTTTCGTGTTGTGCCAGATGTGCTTGGTCTCGCGGTACTCGTCGAGCCCGGCCAGGCCCAGCTCGCGTCCCACGCCGGACTGCTTGAAGCCGCCCCACTCCGCCTGCGGCACGTAGGGGTGGTAGTCGTTGATCCACACCGTGCCGTGGCGCAGTCGCCGCGCCACGCGTTCGGCACGGCCGGCATCCCGTGTCCACACCGCTCCGGCCAGTCCGTAGATGGTCTCGTTGGCGAGCGAGACGGCTGCGTCCTCGCGTGAGTCGTCGCTGTCGCCGGTGAAGGTCTCCACGGTCAGCACGGGCCCGAAAGACTCCTCCTGGACCACGGTCATGTCCGAGCCGCAGTTGTCGAGGATGGTGGGCCGGTAGAAGAAGCCCTTGTCGAGCTTCGGGTCCTCGGGACTCGATCCCCCGGCGCGAAGGGTCGCCCCCTCGGCGATGCCGGTCGCGACGTACTTCTCGACCTTCTCGAGATGCTCGGCGCTGATCAGGGGGCCGGTCTCGGCGTCGGCGTCGAACGGGCCGCCGAGTCGGATCTTCTCGGCGCGACGAGCCAGCTCGGCGACGAAGTCCTCCTTGATCGACGCGTCGATGATCAGCCTCGACCCGGCCGAGCAGACCTGGCCGGAGTCCAGGAAGATCGCCGTGAGCGCGTAGTCGAGGGCGGTCTCGATGTCCGCGTCGGCGAACACGATGTTGGGGTTCTTGCCGCCCAGCTCGAGGGCTACCTTCTTCACCGTCGATGACGCGGCCGCCATGATCCGGCGACCGGTCTCGAGACCGCCGGTGAAGGAGACGAGGTCGACCTCGGGCGCTTCGGTCAGGGGTGCGCCCACCTCGGCGCCGGTGCCGAGGACCAGGTTCGCGACTCCGGCGGGCACACCCGCGTCGGCGAGCGCCTCCATCAGCCAGATCGCCGTGGACGGGGTCAGCTCGCTCGGCTTGAGCACGAACGTGTTGCCGGCTGCGAGTGCCGGTGCGACCTTCCACGACGTCTGCAGCAGGGGGAAGTTCCACGGCGTGATGAGCGAGCACACGCCGACTGGTTCGTGCACGACGCGGCTGGACACGTCGGACTGGCCGGTGTCGACGACCCGACCCGCGTCCGCACCGGCCAGACCGGCGTAGTGGCGGAAGACGGAACGATGTCGTCGACGTCGATCTCGGACTCCACCAGGCGCTTGCCGGTATCGAGCGACTCGAGCCGGGCCACCTTCGCCTTGTCGGCCTCGAGTCGGTCCGCGACGCGGTGGAGGATCGCGGCGCGCTCGTGCACGGAGGTGTGGGGCCACGGACCGTCGTCGAACGCGCGTCGAGCGGCGCGCACCGCTGCTCGGGCCTCGTCCGGGCCGGCCTCGGAGACCGTCGCCACGACGCTGCCGTCCGCCGGACACCGGATCTCGCGGGTCCGTCCGTCACCGGCGTCTTGCCAGCTCCCGTCGATGAACAGCTCGGGCAAGGTCGATCTCCTCCATCAGGGTCAGGACAGGGGTCTCAAAGGCGCACCACGGCCGTCGGGCATGCGACGGCCAGGACATGTCGCCATATGCCGGACCCTCCCCGGCGAGGCGCAGCACAAACATGCGTGCTGGTGGATTAGACGAGCGTCACAGAGTCCCGACACGGACGTTCGGCAAGCCACCAGCGCGTCGTGCATCCGAAGGCCTCCTCGTCGGTCCCGGATAGCGCATTCCCCGTGACAAGACCGGCGAAACCGGAAGAACGGACAGGTCCAGACCCAAGACCGTCAAACCGGCCAGTGCGGTTTCGGCGCTGAGCCTGCCCGACTTGTGCCGGTATGCGTGGCGACGCCAGGCGTCAGGCGACGTGGTCTGACCGACCCAGTCAGACGACGGGCTGTTCCGGCAGGGGGCGTGAAGCGATGGCGGCCTCCGCATCGGCGGTGACGGCCTTCCAGTTCTCGACAGCCTCGTTGTAGGCGTCGGTGATCCGTGAGGACTCGGCGCTGAAGAGCTGCCACCCAGGCGTGTCCTTGTAGTAGCAGCTCGTGACGCAGTTGTCGGAGTCCGCCGTGCCGTCGTACGCGGACTGCACGGCGGCGACGGCGTCGTCGACGACCCCCACCAGCTCGACGTGCGCGGCCTGCACCTCGTCCGGAACGACCAGGCCGTTCATCGCGTCTCGCACCATCTGCCGGTCCCACTGGGCCTCGGACAGGACGGAGTACCCCTCGTCGTACGTGATGGTGCTGCCCGGTTCCTCGACGCGCGCGATCCACTCGGACAGGTCCGCGCGGAGGGCCGAGTAGGCGCGCAGCTGGGCGTCCATGCCGGAGCGGTACTCCTCCAACGTCTCGGCGTCGGAAGCCCTGTCCGCGACGGCGGCGTCATACTGCGCCTTCCAGTCACTCAGCCGGGCCTGCGCCCGCCTGACCAGCCGGTTCACCGACGCCACGGCGGCCTCACCCGCATGGTGGGCCGGACTGCCGGCCGGCAGTGCACCGAGAGACGTCTCCAACGGCGCCCGGAGCGTGCCCCACTCCTCGAGGTGGTCGGCATCGAGGACGGCAAGCTTCGCGAGCTGGGCGTGCACGCCTCGGATGGCTTCGAGCCGGTTGGCGTCCGCGCTGCCCTCGGTGACACCGGGAAGCGCAGTCTCGACCGCGCTCGCCTCCGCGGCAGCCTCCGACGCCGTGGCACGGACGTCCTCGGTCACCTTCGCCTCGTCGAGCTGCTCGACAAGGTCGACCAGCGTCGCCTCGGCGGACTCCGCGACCTCGGCGCCGACCACGGACTCCAGGCCCGTCAGGGCGTCGTCGCCGTCGGCCACCTCGGCAGCCGCGTCGGTGTCGACCGACGAGAGCGCCTTTGTCGCCGACTCGACGTTTCCGAACGCGTCACGGAGCGACTGGTGAGCTGGCCCCCAGCCGTCGAGGTCGTCGCCGTCGAGCTCTGCGAGGTGGGCTCCGGCGTCCGCGACCGCCACCTGCGCGGTCAGGACGGCTTCGACAGCACCGGCCAGTCTGGTGTCGCGTGCGGCGACCTCGCGCAGCTGCGCCTTCAGGCTGCCGTTCACCTCGGCGAACCGCTCACCAACGGCGGCGACCTCGTCCATGTCGGAGACACCCGCCATTGCGGCGACGAGCGGCGCATAGCTCCGCTGCGCAGTGTCGAAAGCGTCTCGCACGGGCCGGTCCTGGAAGTATCGGAGCCCGAGAGTGCCGGCGGCCGAGACGAGCAGGAGTACGACGACCCCGACCGCGACGATCATGACCCATCGACGGGACGCCCCGCGAAGGGACGCGGGACGTTCACTGCGGGAGGGCCGGACCGGCCGAGGCCCTCGACCCGACCGAGGCCGTTTCGATGACGCGGCCTCGTCCCGCCTACCACCCAGGGACTCGAGGAGCGTCGTGGGCTCCTCGTCCCACAGCTCCTCGTGCCACAGCTCCTCATCTCGCGGCTGCTCGTCCTGCAGCACCTCGTCGTGCAGCCACTCGTGCGGCGGCCGGTCGGGCACGCTGGAGGCCGCGGCGACGGATCGACCGCACCCGGGGCAGAAACGCGCGTTCTCGATCTGGCCGGCCCCGCACCAGGCGCAGAACGGGTTCGTGGAGAGGCGCGGCCGGCTGCCGTCGACGGTCATCTGCGAGATCCCCCAAGAAAAGTCTCCGAGAAGCGGGCTCGTGCGTGGGTGCTGGCTTTCACGAGCCCGTCGATGCACATAGTGCAGCCACCGGGCCGCTGGCGAAGAATCGGATTCGCGTCATTTTCGACACATTAGTAAAAATGACCCGTTCCGGCCCCCGATTCACCACCCGGACGGGCTAGGCCGTGTCTGTCATATCTGCACCTTTTCCAGACATGGCCTACTAGCGTCCGCGCTTGCGGTTGTTCCGGTGGTAGGACTCCCTCGTCATCTTCGAGAGGAGGTTCACGTCGCCCATCGTGGACTGCTCACCCATGAACTTCACCTCGGCCGCCTCCTGCTCGAGCTCCGCGCGAAGCGCAGCCGGCGCGGCGCCTCCGGCGTCGTCGAGGGTCTCGACCGCCCGCTCCAACAACGTCCGAGCGGTCTCCCGGTCACCGCGCTCGAGGGCCTCCGAGGCGAGCCTCTTCGACTCCTGCGCCTCCTGGAAGAGCACCTCGGTGCGGACCGTCGGGTCCGGAACGCGGCCGGACGCCTCGTCGCCGGGCACCACGTTGACGGTCACGGGCAGCGTGACCACGTGCTCGAGCAGGTCCGGCAGCTCGACGTACCGCAGTTCGAGCGAAGCGACCTGCGCGAGCCCCAATGCGGCCATCGCGGGGACCTTGAAGCGCATCAGAAGCTTCCGCTGCTCCTCGAAGTAGAGGTCCCCGAGCTCGATCATCACCATGCCGGCCCCGATCTGCGTGGCCGGCAGGTCGTTGTACAGCCGGAGCAGCTCGACCTGCTCCGAGAAGTGGACGGTCAGCGAGGCGGCCTGGATCGACTTGGCCAGGAGGTCGGTGACCTCGGAGGCGATGGCCGCGCCGGCCTCGTCGGGGTTCTGCGCGAAGTGGTGGTTGCCCGAGCCACCGCGCGCGAGCGTGGACAGCAGCGTCTCGTCGTAGCCGAGGCCATACCCGAGCGTCGAGGTGACGATGCCGTCCGCGTGGGCCTTGCGGGCGAGGTCACCGAGCTGGCCGGCATCCCGGATCCCGCCGTTGACGTGCCCGTCGGAGACGACCAGCACGGTGCCGCCGCTCTCGCCGGCCACCCGCCTGATCTCCTGGAGGCCACGGAGGTACCCACCCGACAGGTCGGTCATCCCTCCGGCGCGAACCTGCGCGAGGCGGTCGACGACCTCCTCCTTGTCCGTCAGGGGGCCCGCCGGGACGACGACCTGCACCGCGTTGTCGAACGCGACGACGCCGAAGTTGTCTCGGCTGTCGAGGCGGTGCACCAGTCCCGTGAGCGCCGCGATCGCCCCTTCGAGAGGCGCACCTGCCATCGAGCCGCTGCGGTCGAGCACGATCTGCAGCGACGTACCGGGGCGCTCCTCGCCCGACTCCGGCGCGCTCGGCGCGGCCAGGTCGAGCAGCAGAGCCACCTCGTCGTCGGCCTCGTGCGCGACGACGTTCACGTCCAGCTGGGCTGAGAACTTCATGTCCCCCACTTTCTTCGCCACGGGTCAGCGCGGCGACCTTCTGATGTTGCACAACGAGCGCCGGAAGGACGCTCGGTCACAGTTGCCCCGGGAAGCCGAACTGTCTGGGAACTCCGTGGGAACTGGTCGCATCGACCGCGACGACATGAATGTACGAGGGGCCACCGACAGTTCTGCGGGACCGGCGACACGTGGAGACACGCATGCATGTAAAGCGCCTCCTGAGGAAACCGGCGTAGCGTCGTCCTGTCACCGCACCCACACCGAAAGACCAGCCATGAGACCGGGGACCCGCACCACCGTCGCAGTGGCGATCACGCTGCTTCTCGCCGCCGGCTGCACCGGCAACGGCGACGACTCCAGCGTGAAAGCGAACACATCGGCCTACAACGGCGCCGGCCTGCCCGCCGAGGTGCACGGCCCCACCGTCATCGCCACCGGCGACATCGTCTGCGCGCCCGGCTCCACGACCACGCGAGACGAGTGCCAGCAGGCCGCGACCGCGAGTCTGGCGAAGACCTACGAGCCTCGGCACGTGTTCGCGCTCGGCGACCTGCAGTACCAGTCCGGCACCAGTGACGACTTCCAGTACAGCTACCGCCGGTCGTGGGGCACGTTCAAGCAGATCACCCGCCCGATCCCCGGCAACCACGAGTACCGCACCGACGGCGCCTTCGGTTACTACGCCTACTTCGCCGACCAACAGCCCGGCGAACCCGGCTACTACGCGTTCAACGTCAACGGCTGGCGCATCTACGCGCTCAACTCCAACTGCGACCAGATCAACTGCGACCGCGAGACCCGGTGGCTCAGGGACGACCTCGTCGCGCACCCCCGCGAATGCTCGATGATCCTCACCCACCACGCCCGGTACTCCTCAGGTAGCGAGCACGGCTCCGACCCGACCATGAACCGGTTCTGGCGACCCGCGTTGCGCCACCACGTCGACGTGGCGCTGGCCGGGCACGAGCACAGCTACGAGCGGTTCGTTCCGATGAAGGCGGACGGGACACCCGCCACGAACGGCATCCAGTCGTTCGTCTCCGGGTTGGGCGGCAGGAGCCTCTACCCCTTCGGCGCGCGTCAGCCAGGTTCGCGGGCCCGGTACGACGGGTCAGCAGGCGTGCTCGCGATGAAGCTCGGCAAGCACAGGTACGCCTGGCAGTTCAAGGCGATCACCGGAAAGGTGATCGACTCAGGGATCCGCAGCTGCCGTTGACGGCGCAGGCTCAGGCCGTTGCGGCGCGTCCTGCTGGACGCAGGTCCGCGGTGAACACGGCCCTGCCGTCCGGCAGCTGGTGGGCGTGCACGGTCAGGTCGACAAGGCGCTCGGAACCGTCTGCGCAGAGCACGGGGACGGTGACCGTCCGGTGCAGGAGCGGGCTCCTGCCCGTGTAGAAGTGCAGCGTGAAGCCCGCCTGGTGTGCCTGGTGGTACCGCGGCGGGATGATGCGGAGCAGCCGCCTGCCCACGAGCTGAGCAGGGTCGTCGTACCCCAGCAGCTCCAGTGCACTGCGGCTCACGGCCAGGATCCGGTTGGCGTCGTCGGCGGCGATGACCTCGTCGACGGCCTCGGCGACCGGGCTGGCGTCCCAGGCCACCGGCTTCACCGCGGCCGCGGGAGGCTCCCGCTCCGCTACCCACGGCTCAGGGGCCATGCCCTGGCTCTGGCGCTGCACCTGACGGCAGATCCACCGTCGCAGCATTCGCAGCTCCGGTTGCATCACGGGGGTCAGGTACAGCCCCTGGTCCGCCGACTGCACCGCCTGGTCCATCGACCGGCCCAGGGCGGCGAAGTGCGGCACCGACTCCACGGGGACGGGAACAGTGGCGTCAATCGAGGACAGCTCGGGGTCGACCGCAGCCGCCATCACGTGCTCCGGGTGGATGCCGAGCTCCGGCTGGGGAAGGTGCTCGGCCAGAATCGCCAGCGCGTCGCTCGCATGAGCGTGGGCCTGCAGGGCCTCCTCGGCGTTCTCGACGTCCAGGCTGAACAGGAGGTGCTCCCGGAGAAGTGCCTCCGCGTGCTGCTGCCACGCAACGTGCAGGAGAAGCGGGAAGTTGACCATCTCGATGAGCAGAACCCCGTCGCCTGCGATGGAGGGGACGGGCACCGGCAGGTCGTCGCGCGCCTCGGCTCGGGGACCACAACCGAGCTGGAACCACACGACCTTGCCGTCTGGGCACGGCTCGGCGCCCCAGTCGTCGACCAGCTCCTGCACCATGACCAGTCCGCGACCGGTCCCCGCGGTCACCGCGTATCCCCGGGGCGATGGCAGGTGCGGGCTGCCGTCGGCTATCTCGACGCGGATCCCGTCACCGAGTATCCGGACTGACAGCTCGATCGGGGTTCCGGCATGCACGAGCGCATTCGTGACCAGCTCGCTGACCGCGAGCGCCGCGCTGTCGATGAGGTTCTCGTGACCAGAGTCGATCAGCGCTCGGCGCACCAACCGCCGCGCCTCTCCCACGCAGTCCGGCCTCGGTTCGAGGCGCAGCCGTGGGCCACCTGACTCCAGATCCACCCTCATCTCCTGTCCCCCGCGTGCCGCGAGTGTAGCGAGGTGCAAACCCCGTGCCCGGAATCCACCGCAACTAACGGGACCTTCGGCCCTTCATCTGAAGGTTCGCGCGCGATCCGCTTGAGACAAGGTGGACGGAGCCGAGTGCCATGGAAGTCATCGAGCCCATCACGTGGCTGGTCATCGGCCTCTTGACCGTCGGCGGCGCGTTTCACGTCCTGGTCCTCGAGCGCGACTGGCTCTCCTGGTACGTGCTGACCTCGGTGGCGTTCGTCGTACTGCTCCTTCTCCTCCTGTTGCGGCCACCCGATGCCGTCGGTCTGGCCGTCGCAGTCTTGCTCGTGACCGCGGCAGTCGTGCTGGTCACACGATCGGGACACGGGTCGCCCCCCGCCCATCCAGGCGCGGGTCACTGACGTGCCGGCTCCCTTCGCATGACGAACCTCGTGGTGCCTTGCGCCCGATCCGGGCCAACGGCGAGGATCCGTACAGCGAAAGGGGACGCCGATGGTCACACCGATCGATCCGACGTCAGCCGCCTTCCTGCTCGCCGAGAGCCGCAGCCAGCCGATGCACGTCGGCGGCCTCCAGCTGTTCGAGAAGCCTGAGGGCGCTGGACGCGGCTACGGCAAGGAGCTGTACACGTCGATGCTCGAGGTGGACGAGGTGGCGCCGCTGTTCGCCAAGCGCCCCCACCGGTCCGTGTCGACCGGCGGCCAGTGGACGTGGACCGAGGACACGCAGTTCGACATCGAGTACCACGTCCGGCACAGCGCACTCCCCAAACCCGGTCGAGTCCGCGAGCTGCTCGAGCTGTGCTCGCGGCTGCACGGCACCCGGCTGGCCACGGAGCGGCCGCTGTGGGAGGCACACGTCATCGAGGGTCTCAGGGACGGGCGCATCGCGATGTACACCAAGATGCACCACGCGCTCGCCGACGGCGTCTCCTCGATGCGGCTGTTGCAGAGCGTGCTCACGACCGACCCAGACAGACGGCACATGCCGCCGCCCTGGGCAGCAAGCCCTGCCGCGGCGCATGCGGAACGGGCCCCACACGATGCCCGTCACGGTGTGATGGACCTGCCGCTGAGCGCGTTCCGCTCGGCGGTGGGGCTCACCGCCGAAGCCGCCGGGCTCCCCGGCGCACTGGTCAAGACGCTCACCCAGGCGATACGCAACGACACCTCCGCCCTGTCGCTCTACGCGCCGAGGACGATCCTCAACACGACGATCACGGGGTCGCGTCGGTTTGCCGCACAGGACTGGCCGATCGAGCGGATGCGGGCCGTCGGCAAGGCCAGCGGTACGACGATCAACGACGTCGTGCTCGCCATGTGCAGCGGCGCGATGCGGACCTATCTCGAAGAGCTCGACGCCCTGCCCGACTCGACGCTGGTCGCGATGGTGCCCGTCGGGTTGAAGGCCCGGGAGGCCCAGAGCGCATCAGCCGCCGGCGGCAACGCGGTGGGCGCCGTCATGGTGAAGCTCGGCACCGACCTGCCCGACCCCGCGGAGCGGCTCCGAGCGATCCACATCTCCATGCGGGCCGGCAAGGAAGCCCTGGGCAGCATGACGCCCATGCAGATCCTGGCGATGAGCGCGATCGGGATGGCACCCGCGATCCTCTCGCCGATGCTGAAGCTCCAGGGCATCACGCGGCCGCCGTTCAACCTGATCATCTCCAACGTCCCGGGCCCACGGGCGCCGCACTACTACAACGGCGCGCGGCTCCAGGGGATGTACCCGCTGTCGATCCCCATCCACGGGATGGCGCTCAACATCACGTGCACCAGCTACGCCGGGCAGATGGGCTTCGGGCTCACCGGATGCCGTCGCACCGTGCCTCACCTCCAGCGCCTGCTCACCCATCTCGACGCGGAGCTGACCGCGCTGGAGTCGGCGACCGGCGTCTGAGCCCGCTCCCGGGTCGAGCCCCGGGACCGTCGCACGGGATATTTCGCGCGAACCCTCCGTTACCAAGGTCGCGCGGACCTTCGGCCCTGTCCGCCCCTGCTGTCCGGGCGTAGTGTCGAGCCACCGGCTGCGACCGGCGCCGGCCGGTCGGCCGCTCCAGTCGAGGAGGTTCGTCGTCGTGACCGTTCAGCTCTCATCGGACCTGGCCCAGGACCACGTCGTCGTCGACCGCTACACCGACATCGTCGGCCCCAGCAACGAGATGCTCGGGCCGGTCAAGGACGGCGGCCGCATCGAGTACATCACCGTGCCGGGCTGCTGGGGCCCGATGATCACCCCCTCCATCCGCAGCGGCCACGAGGTAACCCTGCCGGTCCGCGTCGACGGCGCGAAGGTCGGGGACGCGGTCGCGTTGTACATCGAGACGCTCGAGCAGACCTCGCGCGCCACCACCTCGGGCACGCACGTCGGGAGTGGAGGACCGCTTCATCAGCGACCCGTTCGTGGCCAACATCTGTCCGACCTGCCGCGACGCGGGACGGCACTTCCTCTACCCCGACACCTACCTCGACGGCATCGGCGAGTCCGCGGTGAAGTGCGCGGCCTGCCACAGCGAGGTCATCCCCTTCCACATGGTCGAGGGCTACACCATGGTCTTCGACGACCCCAAGGGCATCGGTGTCACGGTCGCCCCCGGTCGCGCCGAGGAGCTGGCCCGCAACGCCCGCGAGTGGGTCGCCCTCACCGAGCACTCGACCCAGCACCCGATCGTCGCGCTCGGCAGGGCCGACCTCGTCGGCACCATGACGCGCTGCCGGATCTCTGCCGGGAACCTCGGCTCCATCCCGGCCATCGACCTGCCGAGCTCCCACAACTGCGGAGACTTCGGAGCCTTCCTCGTCGGGGCGGAGCACGAGTTCGCGGTCACCGAGGAGCAGCTCGAGATGCGCACCGACGTGCACATGGACGTCGACTCCGTACGGCAGGGCAGCGTGGTGATCGTGCCCGTCAAGGTCGACGGAGCCGGGATCTACGCAGGCGACGTGCACGCCATGATCGGGGACGGTGAGATCGCCGTGCACACCACCGACATCGGCGCGCGGCTCGTCGTACGCGTCGACGTCATCAAGGGCCTCGAGCTCGACGGGCCCGTACTGCTCCCGCCCGTAGAGGACCTTCCCTTCCTGGCCCGGCCGTTCACGTCCGACGAGGTGGCGCGCGGCAAGGCTCTCGCCGAGGCCAACGCGACGACCCTGGAGGGGCCGGTGCTGCCGGTCCAGGTGCTCGGGTCGGGACCCTTCATCAACGCCGCGGTCGACAACGCCGTCGAACGCGCCGCGAAGCTGTTCGGGATCACCGTCGACGAGGTGAAGAACCGGTCCACGATCTCCGGCGCGGTCGACATCGGCCGCCTGCCGGGCTTCGTGCAGCTGAGCCTGCTGGTGCCCCAGGACAAGCTGGAACGGCTGGGGATCCTGCACCTCGTCGAGGCGCAGTACGGCGAGCCCGCCGGCTGGTGAGGCCGATGCAGGTGAGCGTCACGCTGAAGGGCCGGCTCGCCGAGGGACGGAGCCAGTACGACGGGCCGGTGACTCTTCCCGAGCGGGCCGTGGCGGCGGATGTTCCCACGGCGTGTGGGATCGACCCTCGCGCCTGCATCGTCGTGGTCAACGGAGCCGCCGTACCGCGTGGAGCCGCGATCAGGGACGGCGA